>NZ_JAKRNP010000001.1:0-1067209 GCF_022346845.1 Paenibacillus sp. ACRSA
GATGACGAGCTTGCCCGTTCACTCGATTTAATCAATAACAGACCCCGTAAATGTTTGGGATGGAAAACCGCTCACGAATCTTTTTCAAAGGAACTGTCGCACTTGGCTTGACAATTCGTCACATAATTAAATTCTGCTGGGATATTAATCAGCTTGATGGATGAAGTGCCTGCAAGAGCCTCATTCTTAATGATATGCAGGATATGTGAATTTGTATTGAATGGCTCGTCACGATTTGATTTTTTATCGGAAGTAGATGATTGTAGACCTACTATGATACCTATTACAACTACAATGACTAACACTAATGGTAAAATAAATTTCATGATATCCCCCAAGACATATAGTTATATTTATTATGACATATAAAAATATAACCTACAGAATACTTTGAGTAAACTTTATTAAATATTACGATATAGATTCATTATAAAAGAGGCAATTGCAAATAAAACATAAAAAAGTCGCCAGATGGCGACAAGATAAAATCCGAGTATCGTTTTTTAGGGTCTGACTTAAGTAGGAGACTGAAGAGTGATCCACCTATCGCAACAATTGAGGCTAACAAAAATGTGTCTGAGTATGCAGTCATCGTTTCTGTGATGAGTTGCCCTGAGCTTTCTATACCTGACATTCTTGATCGGAGGGTAAGAAATTGCCCTAATCCAGCAATCGAGAGAGGAATGACAAGGTTAGCGCTGGCTGATGTTAATGGTGTTACACGACTGACGGATTCAGATGGAGCCGACTGCAAAATATACGTATTCAACGACATCATACACAGCCCCATTCCAATGCCAAGTAAACCAATGATGCTTCCAATGTACAAACCATTTGCCTCAGCAGAAACTTGCGAAAGTATAATTAGTGACACCCCTATGATTCCTAATCCCGAGCTTGTGAGCGGTCGAATCCCAACACGGTCGAATAATCTTCCTCCGACTGGCATGAGAAGACCTGAAGTTACTGCCAACATGCTCATTGCAATTCCAGCATCAAGAGGGCTATACCCCTTGAAGTGTTGTAAATATTGAGGAATGAACACAATGGAACCATTCAGTGCGATGTATTGTATCCAACTCACAATCATTCCTCTACGGAAACGTGTTTCTCGGAAAGCACGAAGCTCTAGCAAAGGATTAGGATGTCTCGTTTCATGTAACCACAGCCACACTAACAGGAAAACACCGATCAATCCCATTCCCCACACAGCCCAGGTATCCAAATTCAAATTGATGCTTAACGCCAGTAATACAAATGATAGTGGGGCTAAGAATAGTCCCCCAACATCTAGCCTTTTGTTGTTTGTTTCTATCTTTTGTACCGTATCTTCTTTTAATAGAAAACACAAGATGAGCCCAATCGTGATGATGCCTATCGGAAGGTTAATCCAGAAGATCCAGTGCCAACTAATAAATTCAAGCAACCATCCGGAAAGTATAGGCCCTGAGGCAGGCGCTATTAACATGGGTATACCTAACATCCCCATCACTTGGCCTTTTCGATCTACTGGCGCCAAACGAAAGATCATTGCCATACCCATAGGTTGGATCATACCTCCCCCCAGACCTTGGACAATTCTGTAGAAAATTAATTGATTAATATCCTGAGCCATAGCACATAATAACGACCCTAAAATAAACAAAATAACAGTATAAAGAAAAGCTCTACCCGAACCAAATCTATCCGAAAACCAACCGGCCAATGGAATAGTCACTGACATTGCGAGCATGTATCCAGTAATGACCCATTGAAGGGTTTCAAAGGGTACATTAAATCCCTCACTTAAACTCGGAATAGCCACATTCATAGCTGTGCTATTGATCATAACCATCATCATGCCTGGAATGATAGCCAGGAGAGCAAGGATAAGTGCTCTGTTCTCTTTATTAGGTATCGCTTTATTCATGTTTCCTACCCCCATATTGAACATCGTGTTGAATATTTTTGTCTTGAGCCATTATAATGTCATAGTAATCATTTGTAATGACCATCAACTGTCGATATGTTCAATAATCAACACTCAGCATCATTGTGATTAATAAACACTGATTTTTTTGTATTGCAGGAGGAATTCATGAACGCAAAAATGGATCGTCGAAGTTTACGCACGCGCGAAATTCTAAGGGAAGCGCTGTTTGATATGGCATCTCATAAACCACTGGAGAATATTACGGTTAAAGAGCTTACTGATCGAGCAAGATTAAATAGGGGTACATTTTATGTGCAATATCAGGACATGAACGATTTTCTGGAACAACTTAAGAATGAAATTTTAGAGGAATACCACAGTATCATTAAGAAACTCGGATATCATAACGGAGGACGAGAGCCATTTGTTAATCCACCTGTCGGATTTATCCGTCCCTTTGAATTTGTCCAGCTACACGAACGTTTCTTTCGAATTTTCATGGGTTCAGTTGATTCAACTGGATTCGCGAAGCAAATGTCCGATCTTATAAAAATTCAATTTCAATCCACTTACTTAATGAAGCATCGTCATCTCAAACCAACTGACATTCCTGTGAAACAACTGTATTTATTCTCCTATTTAGCTTCAGCATATATTGGTTCGTTACAGCTTTGGATACAACGGGACTTTGATTTGTCCCCGAACGAAATGGCTATTTTATTTTCCAATATTTCCAGACTCGGGTCGGCTAGTTTGGAGTTCAAAGATTAACTTGTCTTACATAAAGACAAATTCAGCAACAACAAAATACCCAGTCGTTTGACCAGGCATGTTAATTAACACATAGTATAAACAATAACCCGCAAACCATTTAGGTTAGCGGGTTATCCCTTTTACCCCAGATCTTGTACAACAGTTCCTGAATAGTAGGCTCTCACATGTGATGGGCTAACTTGAACAATATTAGTTCTTCTGAGCATCCCGTAATAACCATCTGCATCAGAACAAAATTTGGTCGCCGGAATGTCAGCAGACGAAGGAAAATCTTGATATATCGTCACATTCTTTTGTTTATTCATAATGGTAATATCAGAGGCTTGACTTGCCATTACTGGTACAGAGATTGCCAAGAGGGAAAGAGACAAAACAGAAGCAGTTAATATTTTTTTCAAAGCCACAAGATCATCTCCTAGTATTTTTTATGTATCACAAATACAATAATACTATATTTTTACAATTATTTATGTAACATTTGATACACTAACTCTCTTAAATACATAATCACTATACTTGATCTCTGTATTAGCTCTAAGTTCTAACTTATCTCTAATCTATCGATTTTTAGTAGTCTATTCGATTATTTTCACGGTTTGACTCATTATGGTTCGCTCTAAGATCAGAAGTTTGTGGGCATTCGAGGGGATATTCGGGGGACACTGGCTTTCACTCCACAAAAAAAACTTTTCCCCACAAAAAAAGAAAACCCCTCACGCCATGTGGCGTAAGGGATTCAGGGATTAGTACAATGTGATATATTGATCGCGTTCCCATTGGTGGACTTGTGTGCGGTACATGTCCCACTCAATTTCTTTCAGCTCGTAAAAGTGAGCCAGGGCGTGGTCGCCAAGAGCGTCACAGATGACTTCGCTGCGGATCAATTCATTCAATGCTTCTTTCAGGTCAGCTGGCAAGCTAGGAATACCTTCTTCCACGCGCTCTTCTTCTGACATGATGTAAATGTTACGGTCAATTGGAGCTGGTAAGGAAAGCTCACGTTTGATGCCGTCCAGACCTGCTTTCAATAACACAGCCAAAGCCAGGTAAGGGTTAGCTGCCGGATCCGGGTTACGAACTTCAACACGTGTACTCAGACCACGTGAAGCTGGAATACGGATCATTGGACTACGGTTACTTGCAGACCATGCTACGTAACATGGTGCTTCGTAACCTGGTACAAGACGTTTGTAGGAGTTCACAGTCGGGTTAGTGATTGCTGCAAACGCACGAGCATGCTTCAGAGTTCCAGCCATGAAATGACGTGCAGTTTTGCTCAAGCCCAGTTCGTCCGACTCGTCAACAAATGCGTTTTCATTGCCTCGGAACAAGGATTGGTTACAGTGCATACCGGAACCGTTCATACCGAACAATGGTTTTGGCATAAATGTAGCATGTAATCCATGCTGACGCGCAATCGTTTTAACAACGAGTTTGAACGTTTGAATCTGGTCTGCCGCTTTCAATGCATCCGCATATTTGAAGTCGATCTCGTGTTGACCTGGCGCTACCTCGTGGTGAGATGCTTCGATCTCAAAGCCCATTTCTTCAAGTGTAATTACGATGTCGCGACGACAGTTTTCGCCAAGATCTGTTGGCGCAAGGTCGAAATACCCACCTTGGTCATTCAGTTCGTTCGTTGGGTTTCCTTTTTCATCCGTCTTGAACAAGAAGAATTCTGGTTCAGGACCAACGTTGAAGGAAGTGAATCCCATTTCTTCGGCTTCCTTCAGGTTTCGTTTCAAGATGCCACGTGGATCACCTGGGAATGGGTTCCCATCTGGCAGATATACGTCACAGATTAAACGCGCAACGCGATTGTCGGATACCCATGGGAAAATAAGCCAAGAGTCAAGATCCGGATAGAGGTACATGTCGGATTCTTCGATACGAACATAACCTTCGATGGAAGAACCATCAAACATCATTTTGTTATCCAAAGCCTTCGTCAACTGGCTTACAGGAATCTCAACGTTTTTGATCGCCCCCAGCAAGTCGGTGAATTGCAATCGAACGAATCGTACGTTTTCTTCTTTGGAGATGCGGAGAATGTCTTCTTTTGTATAACTCATGATTCCTCTCCCTTTCTTATCTGCGTATTTGGCTTGCTTGTTATATTTGTACATTAGAAAGTTCCACGGGTCAAGGCGTCATGCTTGCCAATTGAATGAATTCCTCTCACCCTCCCGGTTATATGAACTTACTTTTTATTAAAAAAACGGGAAAGCTCTCCCTGAATGAGAGATACTTGTCCAGGTCTCTTACCTGACACCAATTGTTGTTTCAACAAACGATGCAGTTGTGTATCCGATAACTCTCTGCGCTTCACTTCCGTATCGGGTGTAATTACAGTCGCTTCTTCGGATTCTTTAGATACTGGATTCATCACTTGCTTGATACCTGCAATGTTCACGCCTTTTTCAATCAGAGCCTTGATTTCGAGCAAACGCTCAACGTCATTGAATGAGAATAAACGCTGATTACCTGATGTTCTCGCAGGAACAATCAAGCTGTGCTGCTCATAATAACGAATCTGCCGTGCGGACAGATCCGTCAGTTTCATTACGATACCTATCGGGAATAAGGCCATATTTCTGCGAATTTCGTCACCCATGTTCATCAACCTTCCAGTCATCTATTCTTGACCTTATTGTACATTTAGATGTTACCAAGTGTCAATGACGTGTTAGATAAACTCACAATAATTTGCGATCTTTCATCGCTTGTAATGCCATTAAAACGCCATATTTAACGTGGGAGTATGTTAATCCACCTTGCATATAGCCAATAAAAGGCTCACGAATCGGTGCATCCGCCGATAATTCCAAGCTTCCGCCTTGAATAAATGTACCTGCCGCCATAATGACAGGATGTTCATATCCTGGCATATCCCATGGTTCCGGCACCACATGACTATCTACTGCTGCAGCGCGCTGAATCCCTTGTACAAAAGCAATTAAATGCTCTGCAGAACTGAATTGTACTGCCTGAATCAGATCCGTACGCGGTTCATTCCATGCCGGCTTAGTCACAAAACCAGATGCTGCAAACATTGCTGCTGCAAAGGTACTGCCTTTAATGGCTTGTCCAACAATAGTAGGCGCCATGTAAAGTCCCTGATAGATTGCCCGAGTCGTTCCCAACATGGCACCGACTTCACCACCAATGCCAGGTGCGGTGAGACGATATGCTGCAAGTCTAACATATTCCTCTTTTCCACATATGTATCCACCAGTCTCAGCAATTCCTCCCCCAGGGTTCTTGATCAGCGAACCTGCCATAAGGTCTACACCCACTTGGGTTGGTTCAAGTTGTTCCGTGAATTCACCGTAACAGTTATCGACAAATACAATAACATCTGCCTTGATCGCTTTCACTCTTGCTACCATCTCTGCGATCTCGTCGATGCAGAAGGAAGAGCGCCAGTCATAGCCACGCGAACGTTGGATGCCGATCACTTTAGTCGCTGGTGTAATGCACTTCTCTACTGCTTCCCAATCGACACGACCATCGTCAAGTAATGCCGTCTCTTGATATCCAATTCCAAAGTCTTGAAGAGAGCCCGTGCCATCACCTGGCTTACCAATAACTTTGTGCAATGTATCATAAGGCTTACCTGTGATGTACAATAACTCGTCTCCTGGTCGTAATACTCCAAATAGAGCTGTCGCAATGGTGTGTGTACCTGACGCAAAATGAGGACGTACCAACGCAGCCTCTGCGCCGAATACGTCCGCATATACCTCGTCCAACACTTCACGGCCACGATCATTATAAGCATAGCCTGTAGAACCTGCGAAGTGAAAATCACTTACTTTTCTACGCTGAAAAGCATCAATCACTTTCCATTGATTATGATCCGTAATTTGATCTATCTTTTTCAATTGTTGCTCGATCTGAATTTCCACTTGTTGTTGAAGTTCAACAATTGTTGAATCAAAACTTGCCATCGTACTTCATTCCCCTTCATTGCTCGAATCTGACTTTTAATCGCATATATTGTGTCAACTTATCACATGAACATGTCACGAATATTACGATTCAATGAAGTCTTCGAGTAAATATCCGTATTTCTCATATTCACCTGTCTGCAATTCCACTTGATAAATAACATCATTCTCTTCAAATGTAGTTTCTACTACATCTCCGACTTTATATAACACCGAGGTAAGATCGCCACGTTCCGCAGGAATACGGAACTTTTTGGTTTCACCTGTCAATTCTTCTTGGATACGTTCACGTATTTTCAGAAGATCTGCTTCGTCCAGCGCACTCACTTTGATGTGGTCCTTATCCAGAGGTAACATTTCTAGTTGCTCAGGTGTACATGCATCTTTTTTATTGTACAGAACCAGTTGTGGCTTGTCTCCTGAACCAAGCTGTTGTAGGATAGTGGCTACCGTTCTCATCTGATCATCACGCATTGCCGAGGAAGCATCAACAACGTGAAGAATGAGATCCGCTTCATTGACCTCTTCCAACGTTGCACGGAACGCTGCAATCAGATCATGCGGAAGGTTTTGGATAAATCCAACCGTATCGGTAAGTACAATCTCTTTGCCACTTGGTAGTTCCATTGTACGAGATGTCGGATCTAAGGTAGCAAACAATTGATCTTGAATATATACATCTGCCGAAGTTAATTGTTTGAGCAACGTGGATTTTCCTGCATTGGTATAGCCAACAAGAGCAACTTGCACGATACCTGTTTTCTTACGGCGCTCACGGTGCAATTTACGGTGCCTTGTTACTTCTTCCAGATGACGTTTAAGATCATCTATACGACCACGGATATGACGGCGATCCGTCTCGAGCTTGCTCTCACCTGGTCCCCGTGTCCCGATTCCACCGCCAAGCCGTGATAAGTTTTTACCGTGACCCGACAAGCGAGGTAACAGATAACTTAACTGTGCCAATTCAACTTGAATGATACCTTCACGTGTATTGGCACGTTGGGCGAATATGTCTAGAATCAATTGTGTACGGTCAATAATTTTGAGATCCAACGCTTCTTCCAGGTTACGAACCTGAGCCCCAGACAACTCCTGGTCAAAAATTGCCGTGGTAGCTCCTAGTTCCTCTGCTGCTGCACGAAGCTCTTCCACTTTTCCTTTACCAATGAACCATTTTGTATCCCGTGTCTCCCGATTTTGAGAGAGCACACTTAATACTTCTACTCCAGCCGTCTCAGCGAGCTTTACAAGCTCTTCCAAGGAATACTCCGGATTAATTCCAGATCGTTTAACTTCATCTGTAATCAAACTAACCAATATAGCGCGGTCTTTTTTAACTTGATCTGTATCATGTGTTCCACTTGTCATTAGTCAACTCACTCCTTATATCCACATCAACTCGTCCCACTTTCACAGGACGTTTTGGCATCGCATACTTTAAGCCGAACCGGTTGAACCGGTCGGCTGATCCAAAATTATATTATCGCTTACTTTAGCAGAAACTTCAAATATTCTAGGCAGTATTATTGGAAAATAATATGATTGTTCAGGCTCGTTTCCATCGTTTTGGAGGAGATATCTCTCGCTAATAGATCCATCAGATTTTGTTTGGAAATGTTACCGGGTCTGCCCATGAGTCTAACCGCTTGATGCCTAATCGCCTTTTCAATCACATTCCTAACATATCTGGCGTTGCTAAAATGATTACGAATGTCTTTTTCATATTGAATCAGTTCTTTTAATTTGATCATGGCATCAGACGTAATATTGTAGTCCTTCTCCGTAGCCATCTTCATCGCAATCAGCATCAATTCATCTGTAGAATAATCATCGAAGCTAATTTGTATAGGGAATCTTGAAGGCAGACCCGTGTTAATTTCTAAAAAATCTCCCATTTCATTCGGATACCCCGCGAGAATAATAATTAGATCCTCACTTTTATCTTCCATCACCTTAACAAGACAATCAATGGCCTCTTTTCCAAAATCCTTCTCCCCGCCACGGGCAAGACTGTATGCCTCATCTATAAATAGAATGCCACCCATAGCTTTTTTCACTAATTCTCTTGTTTTTAATGCAGTATGCCCAATATATTCACCAACTAAATCTGCTCGTTCTACCTCAACAAGATGTCCTTTACTTAAAACGCCCATCCGATTCAACATCTTAGAAATGATTCGCGCAACTGTAGTTTTACCCGTTCCTGGATTGCCTTTAAAAATCATATGATAAACCTGCTTGCTACTTTTCAATCCCTGCTCATCCCGAAATTTCTTCACCTGAATCAGCGCGTAGATTTCGTAAATCAGATCTTTAACTTTTTCTAACCCAATCATTTCTCGCATATCACGAAATATATCCGCTGCCGATTCATAATGATTACTGATTAATGCCATGTCTTCCGCTTGCTCGGATGTGAGCTCTAAGAGATCTTGGCTTTTGAAAACAATATTAATGCGAGAATCGTTTACAGTTATTTTTCTGGCGCTCTCGTCCACAGTAATCACCTCGTTAAGACAGTATATGCGATTACTCGATTACCTCATGCAACCAATTCCAAGTTATCTGACGGAAGATTATACACTTATTTTCATTGCCAAAAGCATACGAAAGAGGCATGGCTCCATTCAAAATGAAACCACGCCCTGATCTTTCATTGTTAAAGCATTGTAAAACATTAAATCTGAACGTTCTTTCTAAACTCTCCATTTTCGAACAACGTTTGTCGGTGCTTCAATGACAATTGAAAATACGGAAATACATGCGCATCAATTGCGTGAAGCAATTCCTTAGCAGTCTTGTTTGCCAAGTCGTAGTCTCCGGTTGTAATGTGCTTACGAGACAATGCATCTTCGAGCTCATCCTCGTCCAGCAAAAATACCTCTCCGTCCTTTAATACGACAACATCCAAGTATAAATCATCAAACCACGGTACGCCTTGATCCGTTATGCCTTGACTGCGGCACGTGTCAATATACCATTCTACGATACGCTCCTGATCATCAAACATCGCTGTGACGACAAAGTGCTCTCCTTTGGGATAATACTGTAACCAAGAATAACCTTTATCTGCGATACAAAATGTGCTTCCCCCATAGGTTTTCCACAGAGGTTCTTTCAGATCCTGTATCGTATACAACGTAATGTATCCTGTAAATATTTTGGATTGAACAAACCGGCATGTAAATTGTCGGTTCGTAATCCGGCGCCAGTTTGCGCGATCCCCGAATTTCCGTTTCATACGAACCCCTCTTTGCCGACCACAGGTCGTGACCTGCTCTATTATTGGTGAACAATGCATACACCCCATCACCGAGCTTCGAGCAACCGGCTCTTATTCGGCTTTGCGCAGGCGTATTACGAATAGTTACAGCTTACCATATTTGAGTTATACACTCAAAATTAAGCTTTCACCCACCATAATCGTTACCTTTCATTTGAAAGAAAATAAAAAAAAGAACCTACCTCCCGAGTTAATCGGGAAGCAGATTCTTATGCATGGAAGATTGGAATCAGCGTATCGAACTATCCATCAGTTCCTGATTGAGTACTAGCTGGCGCATCAGGCTGTTGGTTTGTACCGTCACTACCAGGATCAGGACTCACTACTTCACCTGGCGACGTAACGGTCCCACCTGTAGAATCATCACCAGTGTTACCAGGGTCAGTTGTGCCTTGATCCGGAGGAGTACCTCCATCTCCTGGTTGACCGCCGCCTTGCTCCGATCCACCATTTCCATTGCCATTATTTCCGTTATTACCGTTATTACCGTTGTTACCATTTCCATTGTTTCCGTTGTTACCATTTCCATTGTTTCCGTTGTTACCATTCTGATTACCGTTACCATTGTTGTCCCCAGGATTAACGTTTCCATTTGATCCATCATCCGGATTGTCTACTCCTGGTTGCTCTGTGCCTGGATCCAATCCTGGATCCGGATCTGGCTCAGTTTCATCTGGTATCGCTTCCTGCGCTTCAATCATGAGAGAAATGGTATTGGTAGGAGCAGTTTCAACACCTGTAGCCAAATCATAAGCAGTCACATAGTACTCGTAGGTTAGTCCCGGAAGAGCACTTAGATCCTGCGTACTGGTTGCTCCAATGGAATCAATAAGATGTGTAAACTGTGCTTCAGATGTTTCCTTCCGGTAGATCCGATACTGTGTATTCTCATCCCCTGTTCCTGTCCAGTTGAGTGAAACAATTTGTGATGTAGGATCATACGATCCGCTCAAACCACTCACCGACAGTTGCGGTTGTTCCGGTTCTGGCTCCGGAATAGGTGTCTGTCCGCCTTCCGGCGCCTTGAACTCCTTAACCGGTACACCTTTTAACGCATCACTCATAACTTTAGCGAAGAAAGCAGCTGAAAGTTTACTACTGTTCTTGAGCATGTGCGTCGCATCAGGGTTGTCGTAACCCATCCATACGGCGGCCGTCCATTCTGGCGTATATCCAACAAACCATACGTCACGGTTCGCACTATTGCCCGCGATTCCACTTTGAACAGTACCTGTTTTACCTGCTACCGGTCGATCTAAGCGTGCAGAACGTCCAGTACCATCATTAACTACATTTTGCAGCATTTGAGTCAATTGATACGCATTCTGTTCACTCATGACACGAGTTGTGTCTGATTTATCATGCTTGTAGATCGGTTTATCCGTGCTGTCTACGACCTCTTTAATTGAATAAGCCTGTTGGTACTCACCCAGATTTGCAAAGGCGCTATATGCCTGAGCCATTTCCAGTGTATTCGTACCTTTGCTCAGACCACCTAGTGCGATCGCAAGGTTCTTATCGTCATCTGCCATTTGAATACCAACACTTTTGGCAAAGTTTATGCCCGTGTTCACACCAATTTTGTCCAACAGCCATACAGCCGGAATGTTCTCTGATTTAGTAATTGCATCCGTCATACTAATCGTCGAAGAATATCCGTGTAGGTTATTCGGACAGTAATTACCGAAGCATTGCTTCGCATTACTTAGAGCTGAGTTAGCATTATAATCGCCTGTCTCTAGCGCTGGTGCATAGGAAACGATCGGTTTAAAGGCTGAACCTGGCTGCCTGCGGCTCTGTGTTACCCGGCTATAACCCTTAGTCTGATAATCCCGTCCACCTAGTAGTGCAACAAGACTGCCATTTTCATGGTTCATAATAACCATCGAGCCTTGAACCTTCTGATCATCCTTGCTTTCTTCAAATAAGCTATCATCTGCAAAGGCTGTTTCCATTGCAGTTTGAGCCTGAGCGTCCATCGTTGTGTAAATTTTGTATCCACCAATATTGAGATCATCTTCTGTTTTGCCAGTTACTCGCTCTGCTTCACGAAGAACGTAGTCGATGAATGGCTGATACTTCTTCTCTTTCTCTGGTGGCGTATAGTCGTAATCGACTGCCTTCGCTTTGTCCATCTCAGCTTTACTGATGTAACCTTGCTCATACATGAGCTGCAGAACAACAGCACGACGCGCTTTGGAATCGTTAGGGTTACTCAGTGGATTGTACGCTGAAGGCCCTTTAGGCATCGCAGCCAGCGTTGCAATTTGCCACAATTCTAGTTCATCCAGCTTCTTCACACCAAAATAAAATTCGGATGCTGCTTGAATTCCATAACGCTGATGACCGAAGAAAATTCGGTTCAGATACATCGTCAAAATTTCGTCTTTTGTATATTTGCGCTCCAGCGCCATTGCGATGGATACTTCCGTTGCTTTCCGGAAGAATGTTTTGTCACGAGACAAAAACATGTTTTTGGCCAATTGTTGGGTCAGCGTACTTCCGCCCTCAACCATTGAACGAGCCATAACATCTTTTACCGCGGCACGTCCGATCGACCAGATATCTACACCTTGATGTTCATAAAACCGTTTATCTTCTGTCGCAACAAAGGCTTCTTTCAATAATTTCGGAATAGCATCACTATCCACCGGTTCTAATTTCTTGATGGACAATTCGCCCATGAGTTGACCATTGCGGTCATACACCTTGGACGTTTCATTAATCGTAGTTTTGTCCATATTGGCGTCGAGCAATTTCTGCCCACTCACCATAATGAACAAATACCCACCTAGTGCACAGAAAATGGCGATTGCCATTGTGAAAAACAGTGTCCATCCAACGCGTTTACCCGTAATTTTTTTCTTTTTAGAGGTCTTTGGTTTCGCTTTTTTGGTTGACTTATTATTGCTATTGCGATTATTAGACCTCGACAACGGATCGTTTGGCATGTTACCTCCTGACTCCCTTTCGGTTGCGTAATTTCTATTCGTCTGTTGGCTAAGCTTATATTAAACTTATTTTGCCCGGAATGAAAAGAACAACCCTTATTCAGGTTGCTCTGCTTCAATTCCTATACATGTAGACGAAATGGTTGATAAAAAGGTTTCGTAATTTTTTAAGCTTCGCCGTTGTTGTCTTGCTGCATCAGCGATACGCTGCGTTGCGGCGTGAACGTGGAGATGGCGTGCTTGTAGACCATTTGCTGGCGTCCGTCGCTGTCAATGACGATCGTAAAATTGTCAAATGCCTTGATCGTTCCGCGGATTTGGAAGCCGTTGGTCAGATAGACCGTAGCAGGAATGTTTTCTTTCCGCAGTTGGTTCAAGAACGTATCTTGGATGTTGATGGACTTGTTCATTAGCCGTACCCCCATTGGTTCATTTGAATTCGTGATTAAGTAATATTCAATATCGCTGAGTAGCTTTCGTGCTATTATATCATGAACAGTTTCATATAATCCACAAAAACCCCTTGTCTGCTATTTTGCACCTTCTCATCAGCACATGAATAACTAGAAGACTTATCCATTATACACCGCTTGCCAGTTTTACAAAAGAGGGACAAATCCTTCGTTTGTTAACGCTTTTCTTCTCGATCCCACTGTTCTTCTCTCAAATTTGTTGCATGCTGATTCTGCGAACTATAATCTCGCTTTCTTCGATCATCAATGAGTAGTCTTAAGTATGTCCCAAGAGCATATCAACTTCATAATCATAAAAATAATAAAACCTCCCTCTTTTTATTAAAAAGAGAGAGGTACAAAAGTTGTAATACTAAGTATTCTGTTATAATTCAACTGAATTTCTGTCTAATTAATCCAGATACTTGCTCAAGATTACCTGCAAAATGTTCAGTATCTGTCACATCGACCCACTCGATATCTTTCATGTGACGGAACCAGGACAATTGACGTTTAGCGAATCGACGTGTGTCCCTTTTCAACCATTCCACAGCCGCTTCCCAACTTACTTCCCCTTGTAGATATGCAGCAATTTCCTTGTAGCCAAGCCCTTGCATGGAAATATGCCCTCTGGCAACACCACGATCTAACAAGGATTTCACTTCATCGACTAAGCCCTGCTCAATCATTAGGTCGATTCGTTCCTCTACTCGGCTGTACAGCTTCGCACGATCCATCGTGAGTCCAATGATGCTTAGATCGTATGGTGACTCTTTCTTTTGAGCAGCAAGCTGATCTGACCATTTCTCACCCGTTAAATGATGGATCTCCAACGCCCGCACGATTCTTCGCTGGTCATTCATGTGCAAACGATCTGCACTCACAGGATCGACTGCTCTTAGTTTATCGTGAAGCGCCTGAGGCCCATGTTGCTCTGCATAACGAAATTGCTCTTCGCGAAACGCTTCGTCGGAGCCGCTATCCGAGAACTGAAATCCATAACATACCGACTCGACGTATAGTCCGGTTCCACCTACAATAAACGGGAGTTTACCACGTTCTTGAATTTCTCCAATTAATCGTGTAGCGCTCTCTTGAAACTCTGCCACGGAGTAAGGATACTCCGGTTCATGTATATCAATCAGATGATGAGGGATGCCCTGCATCTCGTCTTGGGTAATTTTAGCCGTGCCAATATCCATTTCGCGATATACCTGCATGGAATCTCCCGAAATAATCTCACAATGAAACGCTTTGGCAAGCTCAATGCTCATTCTTGTTTTGCCTACTGCTGTTGGACCAACCAATACAAGCAATTTCGGCTTAGCTTCCACTTTCAACATTAATCACTCCGTACAGTGTTTTTGCATTAGCTCGATCCAGTACCTCAAATCCAAGCCTCGTAAACTCAACGCTGCCGCGCTTTTCCTTCATAACGATCCGCTTACGTGCCACTCGCTTCGCTTCAACAATACTCTCTTCCGCTAAAGCATTTGCGTTTGCATACTCTCGTAGAGGCTGGATGGCACTGGAGTCCATCAATGGCTCACGAAACATCGGATCAAAGTAAATCGTATCACAGCTTCGGTCAGGCAGCGAGCGCAGTAAATCCAGATGATTGGCATGATGGAGCTCAATACGTCTGAATGCTTCATCTACTGCAGGCTGATTACTCTCATAATGAGACATCCCTTCCATTAACAATACGTAAAGGGCTGGTGAGCTTTCGCATGCAATCACACGTCCACTTTTGCCAGCAGCAACAGAGAAAACCATCGCATCCGTACCTAAGCCTGCTGTGCAATCTAGAATGGTATCTCCTTCACATACTAAGCCTGCATCTAGCATAGGGTCAGGCTCTCCTCTAAGCACACGCTTCGCACGAACAAACCCCATACTTGGATGAAACTCCAGTTGGGGTGCGTCCTTGCGAAATAAACGCGCTCTACCTTTCAGTACAACAAGAATCTCATTGACTCCGTACCGTTCTAACATTCTTGTCAACGATGTTCTGTTGCGTGGCACGTATGTTCCGCCTGTTGATTGTGCAAGCTTACGTGCCCGTTCCACGAGAGAAGTGGCCTCCGTGTCACCGGTTGTAATATACATAACTTCCTCCTAAATGATTACATCACCCGTTTGAATAGTTTTTCCAGATCATAGGTTGAAAATGAAACCACAATCGGTCTACCATGTGGACACGTGTACGGTTGCCTGCACGAACCCAACCGCTGAATCAAGACTTCCGCTTCCTGATTGGTCAGCTTTTGATTCGCCTTAATGGAAGCCTTACACGAACACATAATTGAAGCAGCTTCTCTCATTTTAGCCACATCAATGCTTCGCTCACTAAGTACCCATTCAGACATTTCCTCAATGATGTCCTTTTCATCCCCTTTAGGAAACCAAAACGGATGCGAGCGCACTCGAAAAGTCTGTCCGCCAAAGTGCTCTAAATAAACACCTGCCTGTTCAAACCAGGCTAGTCTTGTTTTCAGCTTTTCCGTCTCCGATGGCGTAAACTCCAGCGTTATTGGTAACAACAACTCCTGTGAAGCTGTTGCTGGATTTCCAAATTTCTCATAATAATACTCGTAATTCACTCGTTCATGTGCAGCGTGTTGATCGATCAGATAGAGTCCATCTTCGTTCTGCGCAATGAGATACGTGCCATGATGCTGCCCAATCAGACTAAGATCGGGGAATGCAGGCATCGACGCATTGGATTGAATCGCAGAGGCCAGTTTCGCCGTATCCGGCAGACTGGAGCCCTTCCAGCTCCGTTCTCCCTTTGCAGCGTTACTCGGACTGTAGGATGAACGTGATTCTCTAACAGAATAATCTGTAGAGCGATGTTGATTCACAGATAATTTATCATTTTGTAACGGTTGTGAACTAGAAGCATTGTCTCGTTTGTCCTTTTCGCTGTCTTGCTCCAGCACAGCACGTTTCGGACTTAATGAAGCATATGGATCATATGAAGCTTCATGTTCAGGTGGTGCCTCAGGCAATGGTGCCAACTGGTTGACAAGTTCAGCAACCTCGCCAGGTTGAACATCAGCAGGAGCATCTAGATCATCCTCTTCTGAAGGAAGGATTGACCCCGAGATATGCTTTGAAATAATCTCCGATCCTTTTCCTGATCCATGCTTCAATTCGTTTTCTGGTGCATCTCCTGCGGTTGCTTGCCCATTATGCCCTTCAGAGTCTCCATATTCCTTAACCGGCCCTCTTGGAAAAAGGAACTGTTCCTGAATAAAAGAGCTATCATCCCCACGTCTGATCTGTTGCTTCTTGACCTGGGGAATAAGAACTTCCTGTCGTAATATACCTCGCACCGTCGCTTCCACAAATTCGTATAACTCGGCTTCTTTACTGAAGCGTACCTCAAGCTTGGCTGGATGCACGTTCACATCCACTAGTGATGGATGCATCTCAAGTTGAATAACGACGAGTGGGAAACGATTAATGGGTAGTAAGGTATGGTACGCCTTAAGAATCGCCTGATTGAGACCATAATTTCGAATAAAGCGACCATTCACTATTGTTGACATCCCACCACGATTAGCACGAGTCCACTCCGGCAGACTGATTAATCCACTCACGCGATAGTCTAGATTCTCTCCTTCAATCGGCAACATTGCCTTGGCTGCACTCGTTCCATAAATAGCGGCAACGACCTGCAGCAGGTCCCCATTACCTAACGTTTGCAGTAACACGTTGGCATTGTGCCGCAGTGTAAATGAGATATGAGGATGAGACATCGCCATACGATATAACACGTCTGAAATATGCCCCAATTCAGTCTGAATGGTTTTCATATATTTTAATCGCGCCGGTGTGTTATAAAATAACTCCTTCACAATAAATTCCGTGCCTTGTGGTGATGTCGCATCCTCATGTGAAGTAAGCTTACCACCCTCAATGATGATGCGACGTCCTCGACCGTCATCCCCACTGGCTGTCAGTACATCAACCTTAGAAACTGCCGCTATACTTGGTAAAGCCTCGCCGCGGAACCCTAGGCTGGTAATCTGAAATAGATCACGCCCATGGGTGATTTTGCTTGTAGCATGACGGTAAAAGGCAGTCTCTAGATCATCAGGTTCTATGCCTGAGCCATTATCCTTGACGCGGATGCTGAGAAGTCCACCTTCCTCTACTGCAACCTCAATTCTGGTAGCTCCAGCATCCACCGCATTTTCCAGTAACTCTTTTACCACGGATGCAGGGCGCTCAACAACCTCACCTGCTGCTATCTGGTTGGCAATATGTTCATCCAGTACATGTATTTTCGCCACAGGTTTCTCCCCTCCCGTATTCTCAGGATAACTGCTGCGCCTTTAATTTGAGCTCGTTCAATACTTGCATTGCCTGAAGTGGCGTCATATTCATCACATCAATGTCTTTCATATGGTGAATGAATTCTTTCGTCGATTGATCCATCTCCGGAACGACTGGAGCCTGAGCTGTACTCGGCTCTTCATCCCCGAAAATAGACAGTTGTACAACCTCAGGAGACTTATGACTAGATTGCCCCTTATTGCCTTTTCTGATCTCCTGCTCAGCTCGTTGATTAGACTGCTCGATAGGTTCGTTTGGCTCCAAAGATACGTTTTCCTCACGGATGATCGAAGTAGTATCGATCCGTGCTGTGTCCTCCCTGGAGAAGACCTCACGCTCAATGAGCTTGACTACAGTCTCACTCCCTACGGCCACCTGGGCGGCAGCATGCTCAAACCCATGCAGCAGTCCATTGGCTCGCTCGATAATGCTATCCGGCAATCCTGCCAAACGTGCACAATAGATTCCGTAGCTGCTGCTTGCGGCACCAGCAATGAGTTTACGCAGGAAATTGACTTTGTCGCCACTTTCTTGAACAGCCATGGAGTAGTTCGCCAGCTTGTCTAAGCTCTCCTCCAGATGAGCAAGTTCATGGAAGTGTGTTGACACAAGTGCCTTACATCCAATCACGTCATGTACATATTCAATAACGGATTGGGCAATGGCCATACCTTCGCTCGTGGATGTGCCTCGTCCCAACTCGTCAATAATAATCAAACTCCGCGGTGTAGCTTTTTCGGTCATAACCTGAATATCAGCCATTTCCACCATGAACGTACTCTGACCACCGATCAGATCATCAGCAGCACCAATTCGAGTGAAAATCCGATCCATAATCGGTACTTCTGCCTGTCCAGCAGGAACGAAGCAACCAATCTGCGCTAGAATTGATATGAGTGCTACCTGTCTCATATACGTACTCTTACCAGCCATATTGGGGCCGGTGATCAACAGAATCCGAGCCTCATCCTTCTTCATTGCAGTTTGGTTGGCGATAAACGCCCCATCTCGCATAACAGCCTCAACCACCGGATGTCGTCCTTGCTCAACAACAAGATTGTATCCATCCGTGATTGTAGGCTTAACGAAACTACGTTCAGCACTGATCGCTGCGAACGATTGATACACATCAATCTCTGCGACCTGTTCAGCTAGCTTCTGCAATCTGGCAATTTCTAAATTCAGCTTGTCCCGAAGTTCCGTAAATAGAGCATACTCAATATCAACCATCTTATCCTGTGCTTCGAGGATTAAGGTTTCTTTCTCTTTCAATTCTGGTGTGATATAACGCTCCGCATTAGCAAGGGTCTGCTTCCGCTCATAACGTCCTTCTGGAAGAGCAGCCAGATTCGATTTGGTAATCTCAATATAATAGCCAAATACCTTGTTATATCCGATCTTAAGAGAACGAATGCCAGTAGCCTCACGCTCTCTCGCTTCCAATTCCGCAATCCATTGCTTGCCATTCACAGAAGCTTCTCGTAGCTCGTCCAGCCGTTCATGATAACCTGCTCTAATTAATCCACCGTCTCGTACGGATACGGGTGGCTCATCCTCAATTGCTTGCCCGATGATATCACGCAGATCCTCACAATCGTCCATCACCTGTGCAATTTGTTGAAGAGTAACAGACGGTGAATCTGCACAGTGCTGGCGCAAGCGCGGTACTTTGTACAGCGATTGCTTCAGTGCATTCAGATCTCGTCCGTTGGCATTGCCAAATGCAATTCGCCCCACTAGACGCTCTAGATCATAGATATCCTTAAGCTCCGCACGAAGGTCTTCACGTAAAATAAACTGATTGTATAGCGTATCAACCGCTTCAAGACGCTCATTAATTTTGCCTTTTTGCAGCAAGGGCTTATCAACCCATCTCCGTAACATACGTGCACCCATCGACGTTTCCGTTCGATCTAATAGCCACAGCAAGGAACCTTTTTTGGACCGTTCCCTTACCGTTTCAACCAGCTCCAGATTACGTCTAGTGAACGGATCGAGGATCATGTAATGCTCTGGCTCATACGTCGAGATTTGAGTAAGCTGACCAAGAGAACGCTTCTGCGTTTCACTTAGATAAGAGAAGAGACGTGCAATACATTCTTGACGCTCTGGCTCCAGCCGTGCCCATACCGCCTCACCGAATTGATGACGCACTAGATCTCCCTTGCTCTTCACCCATGGCGTATATACCACCGGACGACCGATCGGTGACGATTGGGCTGCAACGACATCGAGCAAGGCAGCATCCCCCACAAATTCCGATGGTTCATAGATACCGATCTCGTCCTTAAGCCACTCTGCAGAGTACGGAACAGATGTGACATACAACTCTCCTGTGGACAAGTCACACGCCGCCAGAGCCAGTGTATTGGCATTTCCCGTTAAACACACCATATAGTTATTCGATTTGTCTCCGAGGGTTTTACCTTCCATAACTGTACCAGGAGTAATGACACGCACAATCTCACGGCGAACCATTCCTTTTGTTACGGTTGGATCTTCCATTTGTTCACAGATCGCTACTTTATATCCTTTTTCAATCAAACGCTGTATGTAATTGTCAGCCGAATGATAAGGCACACCACACATCGGGATTTTATCTTCCGCACCCCCATTTCGCGCGGTTAATGTTATTTCAAGCTCACGAGCTGCATTAACTGCATCATCGAAGAACATTTCATAGAAATCACCTAATCTAAAAAAAAGAAAAGCATCCTGTGCTTCAGCTTTAACTTGCAAGTATTGTTGAATCATTGGCGTATACTGAGCCATGAATATCCTCCATCCGTTTGCTTTTACTGTCAGGGTGGCATCGATCCTTACAACGTGTTCTTTTGGTGCATTTTTGAACGACCTTTATAAGGAACAATAAGGCGGTAAAGCACCTAATCATGCCTCCGCCTCGTGTTATGGCTTGCGCCATTTCCCTGCAGGTTGCTTGCCTGCCTATCTTCCGTAGCTATATCCAAACCTGATCGAATCTTATTATAACAAAAAAGTATTCATTCTTCATGACTTGCTCGAATATTCCAGAGTTTGCGTATATCACGACTCTCATCCCATGTGTTGCCTTCTCTCAACTGACGAATGAGGGGCGCTGCGTATCGGTCTACCTTTTCGTATCCGGATAGCCTTGTCAGGTCATCCAGAAGCGTAGGAATATACCTCTGCATCACATCCCGGTCTCCCTCGTAAAAAGCCGTGTGAACATGAGCTTGTGCCAAGGGGCGCTGACGTAGATTCAAAAAGTTACCTGAGATGAGACGGGCTAGCGCAACGACCCCTTTGGCAACTAATGGAGACACCAAGAAGCTTGGAAGTGTGCGATACTCAAATCCACCATAGGACTTTACGCGAAAATCCCCAAGAACTCCGTAGCGTGGTCGCCGCCCATCTCCCCGAGGATCCTGTAAAAAAGCAAGTGGCAGCGCTAAGTAATTATCCAAAGCGCGTAACAACTGCCCGCTTAGCGTAACCCCGCTGAAGTGGATATGCCCGCCAAGTGGCAGACCTCGCTGTGGCATTCCTCCTGCCTGCCATATCAACGAGTGATCCGTTATGCTGCGCGAGGCTAGATTAAAGGCTCGAAGTAAATGGGTCAGCAGTTCACGTGGCTCTGCGCTTGGAGATGGTCGCAGCTCAGCAACAGGATAGATCCGTCGACCACCGATTGTCACCGAATCACACCCAGCAAGCCCTGAGCGCTCTAGAAATCGGGAGGCAGGAACGATTTTGGATTCTGGCATCTGTACAAGCAGGAATTCAGGATCCATCCCGAGCACCGGAACGACCTGATGACGACGTTCTTCATCCAGCGCTGTCTGAAGCTCGTTCCAACCTGCACGGTACAGCGTTGTCAGATCCGTCATTCCTCTCCATGGACGGGGATCAATCGAGATTACCGCACAACCAGTCTTACCTGAGGCCTCGAGCCTTACAGAGCCATGATCTAATCCAAGCGTATACAATGTTTTGACTGCTAATCTTTCGATCCGTTTGAACAGCGTTGATGTTGCATCACGATCTAGCATACTTTCCTGCGTACTGTTCATACCACTTGTATCTCTTCGTTTGATTTTAATAGCCTGAAGACAACATACCTCCACCTCATAACGAACGCGTAGTCCAGACTTAAGCCTAAGCTTTTCTTGTGACGAAGCTACTTCAACGCCTACTTGTTCCAGCCGCCTAATTCGTTCACCAGAGAGCATCCCTTGGTATCGCCTTACAGCCTCCTCCGCTTCCTCCATTACATTCATCCTGTACCCTCCCTTCAACTGGTTTTATAAAAATTTCAATCGCGCCGAATAGTACACTTTCATTCAACATTTACTTCACATGGCCAGACTCATTCTGCCATCCATAATAAAATAAAAAAAAGAGGGCTTACGCCCTCTTCGTTGCCGCTTCCGGCGCATATGATACCTTAAAGCGAATGTTCAAAAGGTCGGTTTTCAGTACCGAGAAGATGGGGTGAAGCTAGAAATGGAGTAGCGGAGCGTAGATCAGGCTACGTGAGCAACGGACATTTCGGCTGAACCCCATATTCGAAGCTGAGATGCCGCCAGGCATCCTTCGTAATCAAAAGCGGACTTTTTGAACTACCTCTTAAAGTTGAACAACAGGCACGATGAACTTACAGCTCATCGTCCAGCAGATCGGGATCGAGATCATCATAATCTCCATCGCTGCTGCCGTAGTCGTAGTCCTTATCCTCATAATCTCCACAACCATCCGTGCAAACTTTCACACAAACCTTAGTTTCAGCGATTAGCTCAACAGCGAATTCCCGTTCCACCCGGATAATTACGCTGCCTCCACCTGCTGATACTGTGGCTTCCACACAACTTGGTTCCTGCGTTGATTCCGCAGATACCTCTACCGTGGAAGCCCGGTGCTTAGGATCCAGGTAAGACAGAGGCACATGTTCTACATACGACACCGTTTCTTTGGCTACATCCGTCTGCGAGTTTTTGTCATAGGAATACCAAATGTTGATATCGTAAGTACCAATAACTTCAATCCCATCTCCCGCTGATACGGCTTCATATTGGTGGTTGATAATCCAAGCCCCCAAAATACTGGTCGGACCATTTGGCGGAGTCACGGTATGTGTTACGGTAGAGAACTTACGACCTTTGCCGCAGATCGCCTTCGTGATGATCTCTCTACATTGATGTTTATGACTCAATGACATCTTTAAACCTCCTCCATACAATCATTCACTACAAGTGTATGCAGGGCATCCGTCTAGGGTGACAACTATTTTCTATTATTCATTTGTAGATTGAGAACGATCCGAAATCGGTGACGGCGCTTTGTCCTTCTTCGCGATCTTAAGATACAGCGCGAGTTCGCGGCATAGCTGGAGAATTGCAGAACGAATCTCGAATTCTTCCCTTGTATCTGGCAGCTCCATACGTCTGAATTCTTCTTGCACATCTGCAAGAAGTTTTTCGGTTCGTCCAGTGTATGACTCTGTCAGCACATCCTGACTCAGCTGATCGAACAGCTCTGAGACCATCTCGGCATGAGGCATCTTCTGATATATCTGAGATACTAGATGCATCATATGCTGGATCGAATCCAGCTGCGTTTTCCGCATATAGAAGTATACGCTCCATTCCTCATTAGGATGGATCACTTGATTTTCGAGTGAGCGCTTCGCAGCTTCAATACCACCGAGAACGGCTTTATCTGCTTCAATAAGCTCTTTACCTGCCCATACTTCATTCGGATTACGAAGTGTAGCTGCAAATTCTTTGAAAATGACTGAGAACAGTTCATCGATTCTTTTACGAACACGTAACATCTGTGGGTCTGCAGCAGGCATATAAGCCAGATTAACAATCATGGCAGAACCCAGACCAATTAATAGCAGCGCGACTTGCACCAAGATAATGTGTACATCCATTTCTCCACCGCTGAATACACGGAACACCACGACAGACCCTGTCACAATGCCTTCTTTGAATCCGGCTCGAACAATGACCGGAAATGCAATTAATATGTATACCGCCAACACCCAATAATGAAAACCGAGAAAATGAAAAAGTACACTGGCGAACAGTAGTCCCACGACTGACGCGAAGAAACGCGCTGATATTGTGCGGATACTTTTTTTTCTGGTTACATCCACACCTAGGATGGCAAGCAATCCTGCCGATGTCGGACCAGGTAGTCCGCACCAGTCCGCAATCAGTACAGCCATTAGTGCTGCGATTGCGGTTTTTATTACCCTAAAGCCCATTTAACATTCCATCTCCTCTAAGCTGAAAAAAATTCATAGCCAGCTCGTCTCCCTCCGGAATTCAACGCTTTGCACGCTTGTCCGCTGGTACGCGTTCAATCCTCTGATACAACAGATCCCACCGATGGCATACATAACGATACAAACGATAATGCTAGTATTACACAACTTGCAACAATCCATTGATCTCCCAAAATAAAAACAAGGAATGATGCATGATACGGTTATGATTGAAATGACAAACGACATCAACCGACATGCACAGGCATGCCGGTCATAACAATGCGCCCCCAAGAGGACGCTGGCTAATCCATGCGACGGAACCATCAGGCTCTCTATTTCAATCGTCATCTGTATTCCGGACTGCGCGGAATATCGTAATTGTATGGTACTTGATTTTGTCTGTTCGGGCAACGTGACACCTCTTGTGAAATTGTATACATATCATTTCAAAGTCCAAAAAATCTTTTTCAACGTCACTATAATGATCTACGGCCTGCAATTAATTTACGTTCAACGTATACCACCAGTTGGTACATCCCAGTGGCGACAACAGCAATAATTAATAAGCTGGAGAGTACTAACGTGAAATTAAACACCTGGAATCCATAGATAATCAGATAACCTAGACCCTGTTTTGCAACCAAAAATTCACCTACGATTACACCAACCCATGCCATGCCAACATTCACTTTGAGCGTAGACACGATGGCAGGAAACGACGCAGGCAGAACAACTTTGGTAAAAATTTCAGTGCGATCCCCACCAAATGTGCGAATCACTTTAATATAATTGCGATCCACCTCATTAAAACTGTTGTACACGACAAGCGTCGTAATAATGACTGTAATAGATAACGTCGTCATTACGATGGCTGTAAAGCCAGCACCAAACATCACAATAAAAATCGGACCCAGCGCTACCTTCGGCATACTGTTGAACACAACCATATACGGATCAAGCACCTTGCAGAGAAAAGGAGACCACCAGATCAGGACAGCAAGTAATGTTCCCACGAGTGTCCCCAGCAAAAAACCGACTGCTGTCTCCCCTACAGTAACCCCAACATGCACCCAAATTTCCCCACTCGCAACATCCTTGCCGATTTGACTGAATATTTTACTCGGATAACTAAACAGCAATACATCAATCCAACGCATCCTTCCAGCAAGTTCCCATAAGAGAAACATACCTACCAGCAGGGATAACTGTACCGCAAGCACCTGACGACGCCATCTCGCTACCTGCTGGATGTGGTTTTGATATAACTCTTTCATCCAGACCTCGCGGTTTTCCTGCTTTCGTTTTGCCTGATTCACTCGATATTCTCACCTCCTCCGGACTGTTCAAGCTCACTCCATAAAGCTTGAAAAAGTTCGTTGAATCCTTCCTGCTCCCGAGCAAAAAAAGGCTGAGCCTCCCGTATCGATGCTGGAACAACAAATTCCTTACGTATGCGACCCGGATTGCGATCAAGCACAATAATTCGATCACTTACAGCAATAGCTTCCGATAGATCATGGGTTACAAGCACTGCCGTCTTCCCTGAGTCCTTCAAAATATCAGATACCAGATCTTCCAACTGCAGCTTGGTCTGGTAATCCAGCGCTGAGAACGGTTCATCCAACAGCAATAATCCTGGGTCAGTCGCAAGTGTGCGTATAAGAGCAACTCTCTGCCGCATGCCACCAGACAATTCGGAAGGGTACTGATTCTCCGTTCCCGCAAGCCCCATGTCTGCCAGCAGTTCACGCGTTCGAATTCGACTTCGGTCGTCGAGTCTGCCTGTAAGCTCAAGTCCAATCAGTGCATTGTCCAAAATAGTTCTCCAGGGGAACAGATAGTCCTGTTGCAGCATATAACCGACTTGGGAAGACGGGCCTTCAACCAGTCTTCCTTTGACGCTAACCTCGCCTGCTGTCGGCGTAAGTAGCCCCGCGATGATCGACAGTAAGGTCGTTTTGCCACATCCACTTGGGCCGACTAAACTGACAAATTCTCCTTGATTCACATGAAGGCTTAGATTTTCAATCACCAAGGAAGCTTCACGTTCACTAACATACACTTGCGAGATCCCTTCCAATCGGATTACCGTTTCGGATTCAGGCATTAACGATCACTTCCTTTCCTGAACACCTTCTTACTTCGACGCCGCAGCTTGTTCTGCAAACGCATTATCCACAATCACTTCTGCATCAACACGTTGCTTCAGTTCGCCTGCCGCACTCATCACATCCAGTAGATTGTTCCACTCATTCTCATCAATAATCGGATCAGTCGCATACGTACCTTGTTCCTTGTACCGATTCACACTGCTGATCAGGATCGCTGGATCAATATCTTTGAAGAATGGAAGAATGACCTCGGCAATCTCTTCTGCGGTATGAGAATCAACCCACAGCTGTGCTTTGTGCAACCCATTGGTAAACTTCTGGACCACTTCTTGATTATCATTAATAAAGCTTTGTTTGGTCATGAACACGGTGTAGGGCAGCTTCCCACTCTCCGTTCCGAATGATGCTACGACTTTTCCGCGTCCCTCTTGTTCAAAGATAGATGCCTGTGGTTCAAACAGCTGCACATAATCTCCCGTACCCGATGCAAAGGCAGACGCGATATTAGCAAAATCCACATTTTGTATCAGTTCGAGATCCTGATGTGCATTGATTCCATGTTTGCTTAATGCAAACTCTCCTGCCATTTGCGGCATACCGCCTTTTCTTTGTCCCAAGAATATGCTCTGTCTTAATTGATCCCAGTCAAAGGTATCCTCTGTATTCCGAGCAAAGAGAAACGTTCCGTCGGTCTGGGTAAGCTGTGCAAAGTTAATGACTCGATCCTCAGCTCCCTGCTGATACACATAGATGGACGTTTCTGCTCCCACCAAGGCGATGTCAACAGAGCCAGCAAGCAATGCCGCCATCGTTTTATCACCGCCAGCTGTCGTTTGAATATCCACCTCAAGCCCTTGTTCTTCAAAAAAACCTTGAGCCACAGCGACATATTCTGGTGCATAGAAGACTGAGCGCGTAACCTCACCTATTGTAATTTTGGACTCCTTTTTTTCTTGGTTACAGCTGGTGAGTGCAACGATGACAATGAGCAAAATTACAATCGCTCGAATGAACCAGGGCGTGTATTTCATCATATTCCCCTCCTTTTCGGGCTTACATTGTTTCTCTACTAACCATATGCAGAAGCCCAGCAAAAGGTTAAGAAGTTGCACACAAAAGAAGAGCGAGGCTCGTTCGCCCCGCTCTTTCAGATTAAATATGGTTATTGCCTCTAAATTACAGCTTATATATTTCAGCGTATTTCTCTTCCAAATAATCAGCCAAATAATCTGGATTCAATTCTTCTCCTGTTACTGCCATGATTAATTCAGAAGGTGTACGTGTTCTACCATAACGATAAATTTTGTCCGTCAACCATTCCTTGATTGGAATAAGATTGCCTTCTGCGATATGGGCATCAAATTCGGGCATCTCTTTACGCAACGTATGTAGAATTTGTGCAGCATACATGTTGCCGAGAGAATACGATGCAAAATAACCGAAATCTCCACCTGACCAGTGAACATCCTGAAGCACTCCTTCACCATCATTCGGCGGTGCAATACCAAGATACTCCTTGTACTTTTCATTCCACGTTTCCGGTAGATCCTTCACTGCAAGCCCTTCATTGAACAGCATTTTCTCAATTTCATACCGGATAATAATATGTAGGTTATAAGTCAGCTCATCTGCGTCAATCCGAATTAACGAGCTCTCTACACGGTTAATCGCGCGATAGAAATCCTCCAGCTCAACTTCGCTAAGCTGTGGGAAATGTTGCTGCAGATCCTTGTAATAGCGCGACCAGAACGGACGGCTGCGGCCAATCATATTCTCCCAAAGGCGTGACTGAGATTCGTGAATCCCCATCGACGTTCCTTCTGCAAGTAGTGTGCCTGCCAGGCTGTCATCAATATTTTGTTCATACAAGGCATGTCCACCTTCATGCAATGAACTGAAGACAGCACTCGCCACATCATCCTGTAAATAGTTCGTAGTGATCCGTACATCACCTGGGTTAAGACCTGTAGCAAATGGATGAACACTCTCGTCCAAGCGACCCGCTTCAAAGTCATATCCCATCTGTTCCAAAATAAATAGACTGAACTTCTCTTGTTGTTCTGTATCAAACAACTGGTTCAGGAAAGCAGTGTCAGGTTTGTGATCCGATGCATTGATCTTCTCCTGTAAAGGAACTAAGCGGTCTTTAAGACGAGCGAACACCGCATCGACCTTCTCTACTGTAAGATCAGGCTCGTACATATCCAGCAACGTATCATAACGTGTATCCTTGACACCCCAGTAATCAATAAACTCCTGTTTGAGTTTAACAATGTCAGTCAGATATGGAGAAAATCCAGCAAAATCGCTGTTATGTTTAGCGTCTTCCCATGCTGTTTCTGATTTAGCCGTCAGCACAGTGTAGGCCTGAACTTTTTCAGGAGGAACGGACTGACTACGATCGTATTCCTTCTTGCAATCCTCCACCTGGCGGCGATCAAGATCCTCAAGCTGTTGCAATACGTCAGCCTGGGTCAATGTATCTAGGTATGATTTCATTTCAGAAGAAGTTTGCAGCTTGAAAGCTTCGGTAGACAACATACCTAGGGTTTCGGATCGCGTCGGAACACCTTTCTTAGGCGCACCTGTGCGCAAATCCCAGTGAAGCAATCCAATGGCTTCATGATAACTTTTGATTTTGCGAACTAAAAGACGAAAAGATTCCAGATGTTCTAGTGTTTGTTGATCCATTGTTACGCTCACCTCTTAAAATTTAATAGTTCCCCCTATTGATGATACTTTTTGAAATGGCTATAATCAACTTTTAACAGAGGCAAATTGAATTATGCTTTTAAAATGGAGCCATAATGATAGATGCTGACGGTAATCATAAAAAATGATTGAAGCAATACGGCTTAGGTTAGGACAAGCTACACGTAATGTAATTGGCCGTGCTCATCGTATTTAATCACAGGAGGCAATGGATATGAATAACATTCAAGAGATACTGGATTACAACCAAACATTTGTCGAGTCAAAAGAATACGAAAAGTATACGGCTGGGAAGTTTCCAACCAAAAAAATGGTCATCATCACTTGTATGGATACCCGGTTGGTTGAATTGCTGCCCAAAGCCATGAATTTAAAAAATGGCGATGTAAAGATCATCAAAAATGCAGGCGCGATCATTTCCCAACCTTTTGGTAGTGTTATGCGTAGTGTGCTTGTCGCTCTCTATGAGCTTGGAGCCGATGAAGTTGTGGTTGTTGGTCATAAGGAATGTGGTATGGCTTCCCTACATGCAGAAACGATGATTGGTCATATGCTGGAGCGCGGCGTATCAGAGGAAGTATTGACTACACTTGAAAACTCTGGCATCCGTCTGACCAAGTGGCTGCGCGGGTTTGACAGTGTTGAAGAAGGGGTAAAACATACTGTGGAAGTGATTAAGAAACATCCACTCCTTCCACCTAACGCACCTGTCCACGGCTTGGTGATTGACCCACATACGGGTAAACTTGACCTTGTCGCTGATGGGTATAGCGTGTAGACATCTCTCTCATATGCTTTTGGGTGCGAACCTTCCAGGTTCGCACTCTTTTTTTGTCTAAATTAAGGCAGTTTAGCTGTCAGGTTGTCAAACCATACAGTTTCAGTGTACACTTTTATGAAAGCGGTCAAAGATTACAATTGTATTGTTTTCTCTGGCTCAGCCCTAATATTAAGGAGACATGTGCATGAACATACTTTCCTACGGATTGCTCGGGCTGCTTACCCGCGAGGAGTCGTCAGGTTATGATCTGATGCTGAAGATTCAGCCTCACTGGCAGGCTAAGCATAGTCAGATCTATCCCCTCCTGTCCAAGATGGAAAACGATGAGTTATTATCTTCCCGCTGGGTGCAACAGTCTGACAAACCGGACAAAAAAATGTACGCAGTCACGGACAAAGGTATTGAAAAACTGCTTGGATGGATGATCACACCCGTTACTGCACCCGTTACACGCGATGAATTCAATCTTCGCATATTGTGTGTCGGTATTGCAGAGGACGGAAGCATGAGACGCATCCTCAATGAGCGTAAAAACTGGTTTAACGAGCGAATACGATATTTTGAAGATTTGAAATCTCGCATCCCTCAGGATAATTTACGTGTGGGAAGTCGAGAGTTCGGGAGCTATATTCTCGTGCAGAAGGGTTTAATGAACGCTCAAACCGGCCTTGAATGGTGTAATTGGGTCACTCAGTTACTAGATGGTCAAGCAGCGATTCAGGATCCAATTCCAGTCATTTCGGAAAATTAAAAAGAATTTGAAACGTTTCCGCGAGTTAACCGTATTACTTGAGTAAGGCTGTATTTTATGGAGAAATCCAACAACATTAATCGGGGGGTTACGATCTTTACAATGAAGAAAAAATTCGGTATTAAACATCTTATGATGGTATTCATGGCATTTACATTACTGTTTGCAACAGTTGGTGTGGTTAACCCAGATTCAGCCGATGCAAGACGTGGCGGCGGTTTTAAATCAGGTACGAAAAGTTATAGCAATACTCCTAAGAAATCGGATTCCAATAACAATGTAAGTCAATCGAACAGCAATAACTCAGGTACAGGCGCAGCTGCAACGAACCGTGGTGGTGGATTCTTCGGCGGTGGCGGCGGTTTCATGAAGGGTATGATGCTTGGTGGTTTGGCTGGTATGATGTTCGGTGGATTGTTCGGTGGTATGGGAGCTCTGGGTAACATCCTCGGATTGCTCGTAAACGTTGCTGCAATCATGTTGATTGTTATGCTTGCAATGACACTCTTCAGAAAACTTACGAACCGTAAACCAGCGGCAGACGGACGTTATAATCGCCGTGATGATCGTGATGATGACCGTAACAGAAACGGACGGTACTAATCTCTATGGTTCTGAGCATGGATGAAATCGTGAATGCGATCTGCCTTCACATGGCAGAACGTAAAGGTGTACGACCAACTGATGTTAACGTTGAATTGAGCTGGGAGGAAGACACAGGATACTCCGCTGAAGTTTGGATTCAAGGCCGAAGTCAATTTTTGGTTGAATCCAACATGATTGAAGCGATTCTGCGTTATCTCAACAGTGAATATAATATTCGAGCTTATCGTGAGGATGTACGACTGGATCTTGATGAAGAGATTACAGCGATTGTAAATCAACACTAATTGAGCTTGAAGCACTAGTAAAACCGCCCTCCTTTGATCTAATCAAAGGGGGGCGGTTTTGTATTGCTTTCGCTTTTTACTTCAATTTCACCAGGCTGTAGTTCTTCTTCCCTTTACGGATAATGATGAACTTTCCACCGATGGCATGCTCTGCAGAAACGGTAAATTCCAGCTCTGTTACTTTCTCACCGTTCATGGAGATGGCACCTTTCGTAATATCCTCGCGCGCTTGACGTTTCGATGGCTCTAAACCAAGATCCACCAACCAGTCAACGATATTTTTGGCTTCGCCTTCCGTTTCAAAGGTAGGCATTTCTTTGAAGCCCTGCTCAATCTCATCTGCCGTCAAGGAGCGAATATCTCCACTGAACAAGGCTGCTGTAATCCGTTTAGCCTGCTCCAGCATGTCCTCACCATGAACGAATCTCGTCATTTCTTCAGCGAGTGCCTTTTGTGCTTCACGTTTATGCGGCTCTGTCTCCACCTTTTGTGCCAAGGCATCAATCTCCTCTTTACTCAAGAACGTGAAGTATTTCAAGTATTTCACGACATCACGATCATCCGTGTTCGCCCAGAACTGGTAGAACTCAAATGGTGTCGTTTTGTTCGGATCCAGCCAGATTGAACCACCTGCTGATTTACCGAATTTAGTGCCGTCTGCTTTGAGCATAAGCGGAATCGTCAGACCGTACGCTTTTGCCTCAGAGCCTTCTTTTTTACGAATGAGATCAAGACCACTCGTGATGTTTCCCCATTGATCAGAGCCGCCGATCTGCAATTGTACGTCTTCATTCTTGTACAGGTGCAGGTAATCGAGTGATTGGAGAATCTGGTAGGAGAATTCAGTGAATGAAATTCCATCTTCAAGTCTGCTCGCTACGACGTCTTTCGCAAGCATCGTATTCAGGTTAAAGTTCTTACCGTAGTCACGCAAAAATTCAATGACATTGATCTGGTGTGTCCAATCATAGTTATTTACCATGCGTACCTGATTGTCGCCTTCGGTCACAAAAAGTTTTTTCAACTGAGCTGTCAATGCATTCACATTATCTTGAACTTGCTCCAATGTCTGCAAAGAACGCTCGGACTGACGTCCACTTGGGTCACCAATCGTACCTGTCGCCCCGCCAATCAAAATGACTGGACGATGTCCTGCCTGCTGGAAACGCTTGAGCATCATAAAAGGAATCAAATGCCCGATGTGCATACTGTCTCCTGTAGGATCGACACCACAGTACAAGGAGACCGACTTCGACCCAATTAGCTCACGCAGTCCTTCCTCATCCGTCTGTTGATTAATCGCTTCGCGCCATTCTAATTCATCAATAATATTCACGAAAATACAACTCCTTCTCCAGTTTCATAATCCTCAGCTCATGAGATACGTGAGTCAGCAAGAAACACATCTGGGCAGCTTTTTTGGACACAAAAAAATCGCCTCCTTGTCATCTGTTGACATAGGGACGATTCTTAACCGTGGTACCACCCAACTTGCACAGACATTGAAACCAAACCTGTCTGTACCGCTTTTGGCGAAATATCGTTCGCCATCCCGCTTGGCATTACCCAAGATACTCCAGAGTGTAATTCGCAGCCCTTGTATGTATCAGGTTCCATCAACCCCTGACTTTCTGTAACAGGGACAAAGCCGCTACTGCGCTCTATCATCGTAGTTCATGTATTAGATTATAGCCAGTATAGCGGAACCTTTGAGCCAATGCAAGACCAAGTAACTTCTACCTTACATGCTTTGCGAATCTATAGTTACTGACCAGCAATATTCTCAAGAAAATTTTCTTGCATAGATACTTCGAAAACAGCGTTCGTCCATATTTTACACTCGTAGATAAAAAGTTATGCTCTTTAACTCTGTTCAAGCTCCCGCCTCTTGCCACTTTCATGCCAATGTAGATAGACTCCGCCAATCTGTTGGAAGGCTGTCTTAACATCCGAGTTCAGTTCTGCATAGACAGCCTCCGTATACTTCAAATGTGTATGTACATTGTCAACTCCATGCCGTTTCATAAGTTCAACATGCGCAATCGTAAAAATAATATCCTCCAGTAGCCAGTATATAACTTCGTCTGTTTGCTTCAATCGCTTCTTCAACATAGGCATTCCCCGCTCATAGATTGTAACTATGTAAGCGGTTTTTCCCACTTCTACATAAGGCACACCCTCCCATTTAAATGCTTCAAATAAACGATTAATATTACGCGCTAACTGATCCGGAGGTAAAGATGTGCGCTTGAGTAATTCAGTTAGTGCATCTGCAATTTCTTGGTTGTTCAGCAACTGTGACATATTCACACTCCTATAGGTTGCCGATTTAATACGGGATTGCCTTCCACTATTCAAGGCTTGCCCTCGACATTGATTCACTATATATATTTTAACCTTCATCCTTACACTATTCCATTAAAAAAGCTGCCCTTAGGCAGCCTTAATTTTTTTCAATTTTACGAATAATCGCTAAGTATAGTGGTATAGTACGACGGTTACATATTATCATGTAGGTTTAAGTACCGCAGAATGTCCGATAGGATGGGTCACATGTGGTAGGGACTTCGGTGTACTCTGAACGTTCAATCGAATGGTCGAATGGATTCGACAGCACCTCAACTAATTTCTCCACCAAACTGAGATCCCCGTGATTTTCCGCATGCTCCAATGCTTCCTCCACTCGATGATTCCGTGGAATGACCGCTGGATTATGATTGCTCATCTGCTGTCGTACTTCTTCTCTAGATTGAGGCTGTCTCTCCAACCTTGCCTGCCAGCGTGTATGCCACTCCTTGAATTGAGCAAGGTCAGCGAGATTAGAATGAGGAGTCTTATCGAAAGTAAGAGCCAAGAAGGTATTGGTGTAATCTGCTCCGGCCTGCTCCAGCGTTTCCAAGAGATCCTTCACCAATGTTTCGTCCTCAGACTCCGCATTAAACAATCCAAGTTTGGCTCTCATGCCAGACAACCACGCTTGATGATACAAGTCAGAGTATTGGGAGATGACATCTTGGGCAATTTGAACAGCCTGATCCTCATCCTCATGTAATAACGGCAATAGCGACTCCGCTAAGCGCGTTAGGTTCCATCCCGCAATGTAAGGCTGATTGCCATACGCATAGCGTCCCTGAGTATCTATTGAGCTGAACACAGTCCCAGGTTTGTATACATCCATAAAAGCACATGGCCCATAATCGATCGTTTCACCGCTTAAGGTCATATTATCCGTGTTCATGACCCCATGTATAAAACCAACCAGTTGCCACTGAGCCACCAGCGATGCCTGGCGTTTGATTACTTCCTCAAGCAGAGAGCGGTAGCGATGCTCATCTAGCTTAATGTGCGAATAGTGACGCTCCAGCGTGTAATCCGCCAAAGCCCGTAATTCCTCTACGGTTCCCCACCTTGCTGCATACTGGAATGTACCTACACGTAGATGACTGGAAGCCACACGGGTCAGGATAGCTCCTGGCCGCTCCGTTTCACGAATGATGGCCTCTCCTGTTGAAACAACAGCGAGAATTCGCGTTGTAGGAATGCCTAAGGCGTGCATGGCTTCACTAATAATATATTCACGAGCCATCGGCCCAACAGCCGCACGTCCATCCCCTCCGCGAGAATATGGCGTTCTCCCAGATCCTTTTAATTGAATATCTACGCGTTCCCCTTCTGGAGTAATCTGTTCACCTAGGAGTAGTGCACGTCCATCACCCAGCATATTGAAATTTCCGAATTGATGACCCGCATACGCTTGAGCCAAAGGCTCGGCTCCTTCGGGTATGAGGTTACCCGCAAAAATGGCCGCCCCTTCATCACTGTTCAGCTCTTCTGTATTTAAACCAAGTTTCCTTGCAACTTTATCATTAAAAATGATCAAGTGAGGGGATTGCACAGGTCCCGCTCCCTGCTTCGTATAAAACGTCTGTGGCAATCGTCCATAACTATTATCAAAATTCCAGCCTGTCGCAAGCTTTGCTGTTGGCATGATATCACTACACTCCTTTTCCTTGAAAACAAGGTTCTTGTTGTACTATTGTTGCCTACTCAAGCAATGCTCATTTATGTAGTCGCATGAAAATTCATTGATAGTGAACATGACACTCATGTTCTTGTAGAAACTTTAGCATATTTAGTTCAATATTGCATGCTTATCCCTTAAATACAGAGCTGTTAACTCTGATAAATAGTATAAAGATGAACCTGACTATCGTCCAATCACAATTATCAATAAGTGAACGATTCCAACTTATCAAACGACAATACAAAAACAGCTAATCCATAGTCTAAACCATAAACTAGCTGTAGCTGATTCAATTGATCTTCCCTTTTAATTTCACTTTTACTTCCCGTCAATTATTTAAGGGGCAACGGATAGTCTGATACGATAACATTCTCAATCCATCCATTCAAGGATGCTACGAATGCTTGATGATCAGGATGTGGTCCGTAGGCGCGCAATGCCTGCTGATCTTCAAATGTTACTCTTAATCCAATCGTATAACCTTGAATTCGGTCTGTCTCTTCCGTTTGGTTAATACCTGCTGTCAATTCAACAATCCCTGGAATCCTCTCCTTTAGCGCCAACAAATGATCTACAAACTCCTGTTGCTTAGCTAGTGTGGTCTGATCGTTAAACTTGAAAATAACCAAATGTTCGAACACGTTATTTTCCTCCTTTGTCTGCCTTCAAGAATAGCATGTTAGTGGTTAATCGTTTACAATCTAAGATGCTCAAATTGTAATGCAAACAGCAATATCATTCAAGAAAATTCCTTCTTCTCCCTTTATACTATCAATAACTTACTAGAAGGAAGGTGCACCATATGACACGTGAAGTGCGAACCGTCGTTTATGATACAGATCTACAATTGGAAGCCTATCAGTTCGAAGGTATTATGCAGAAATTCCCGAATCATTTTCATGACTATTACGTCATTGGTTTTATTGAGGAAGGCAAACGTTATCTCGCCTGTAATAACAAAGAATATATGCTGAACAGTGGTGATGTAATTATTTTCAATCCGCAGGATCCTCATGCCTGTGAAGGGATAGATGGTAGAACTTTGGACTATCGATGCATCAACATCCAACCTGAGGTGATGAGAAAATATGTGCAGGAAATTACCGGACATGACTACCTTCCTCGGTTTACAGAACCAGTGCTGTATCAGAGTGAACTCTGCACGTCATTACATGAATTACATTTGATGATCTTGGAAGGTCAATCCGATTTCCATAAGGAAGAAGCCTTGTTAATGCTATTGGATCAATTGATAAAAGATCATGCAGTTGCGCTGCCTCCAGTAGCGTCACAGGATCTCACCACCGAAATCCGACGTGTCTGCGAGTACTTGGAAACTCATTATATGGAGCCGATTATGCTAGATCAGTTTGTCGAGATGACAGGTCTGAGCAAATATCATTTGTTACGCTTATTCACAACCCAAAAAGGCATTTCGCCCTATCGCTACCTGGAAACAATTCGCATTAGTCATGCCAAGAAGCTACTTGAACAAGGCGCACTCCCCATTGAAGTTGCTATGCGGACAGGCTTCAGTGACCAGAGCCACTTTACGAATTTTTTCAAAAAACTGATTGGGCTCACCCCTCGGCAGTATAAACGCATTTTTAATCATGAAGCTAGCGCCAGCGCTGCGAAAGATAGCATATGATGACACATGAACGTCAGCTTTCAACTGGACATATGCTTGCACTATTTACAATACTGGTCTGGGGAACAACATTTGTCTCTACCAAACTCCTGCTGATCGATTTCACTCCTGTGGAGGTATTGTTCTTTCGTTTCGTCATCGGGTATGTTGTTTTGTTGCTGCTGTATTCCAAGCGTATACCCTTGGTCTCATTAAGAGAAGAAATGCTATTTGCAGCCGCAGGTTTGTGCGGGGTAACGCTTTATTTTCTCATCGAAAATATTGCCTTAACATACACACTTGCATCAAATGTAGGGATCATTGTGAGCATCGCTCCATTTTTCACAGCTGTACTTGCACACTTTTTCCTTCATGGAGAGCGTCTGAATCGCTCCTTTGTGCTAGGGTTCGCAATTGCACTATCTGGCATCATACTCATTAGCCTGAATGGTAGTTTTGTGCTGAAGCTGAATCCGATTGGAGATGTTCTCGCCTTTCTCGCCCCTATGGTCTGGGCAGTCTATTCCGTTCTCATGCGCAAAATCGGCGCTTTACCCTATCATACCATCGGTGCAACACGCAAAGTCTTCTTCTATGGCTTGGTATTCATGCTGCCAACCTTGTTTATGTTTGATTTTGATCTTAGGCTCATGCGGTTCGCCGACATGAACAATCTTGCCAACATCCTGTTTCTGGGTATAGGAGCCTCTGCACTCTGCTTTGTCACTTGGAACCGAGCTGTACGGATACTTGGTGCCGTGAAAACGAGCATATATATTTATCTTGTGCCAGTAATTACAGTCGTTGCATCTGCACTCATTCTGGACGAAGCGATGACTTGGGTCACCATCCTGGGGGTTGTGCTAACCTTGCTTGGATCTTACTTATCCGAAAAAAGAGGTACAGGTCATGTGGACATTTCAAGTAGTGAAGCTGTGAAATCCACTAATCGATCATTGTAACAGGGAAAGAAGTTTGTCCAGTTCTGCTGGTTCCAGATATCTCCATTTCCCTCTTTCCAGATGATCCAACGTAATATTCATAATGCGTACCCGTTCCAGCTTCATAACTCTGTACCCTAGTGCTTTGCACATGCGTCGGATCTGTAAGTTAAGCCCTTGTGTCAATATGATGCGAAAAACAAATTCATCCTGACGATACACCTCGCAAGGCTTGGTAACGACATTTAGAATCTCAACACCCGCCGACATCGCATGGATAAACTCTTCAGTTAGAGGCTCATCGACGGTTACGATATACTCCTTCTCGTGATTATGCTCAGCGCGCATCATTTTGTTAACGATATCTCCATCATTGGTTAATAAAATTAAGCCCTCTGAGGCTTTGTCGAGTCTACCGACAGCAAAAATTCGTGAGGGATAATTAACATAGTCAATGATATTGCCCGCAACGCTATCGGCAGCTGTACATACAATGCCAATAGGCTTATTCAGTGCTATGTATACACGTTCACGTTCTTCCCTAGGTATTTCTAGTCCATCGATGAGCACAATATCACCTGTCTCTACATCAGCACCCTTTACACAGACTTCTCCATTGATCGTGATGCGTCCAGCAGCAATCAAGCGATCGGTTTCTCTGCGTGAGCAGTAACCCGTCTCACTGATGTATTTGTTAATTCTCATGTTCCACCATCCTTTGTAATTGAAACGGACTTTTTGAGAACCTCTTTTAGTACCTTGTACTGATTTCCATTCATGTCTTATCCTTATATAATTTAGAGAAACAATACAATCCATCCTTATGGATAAGCACGCTAACCTAATATTCATTGAGAGGAGATTTTATGGACAAGAAGTTACTTAGGACTTTGAAGAAATTATATCATTACTCTAATGGAGTGTACGACCGCGAACGTGAAGTTACATTGTACCAGGTTGATACACTGACTGCTGCAGAACAAGAACTATTACAAGTTCATCATTGGATTGTGAATGACATCGTACAGATTGAACATGATGTAATCATAGACAAGCTGATTGCTCTACAACAAAATGAGAGCCTCTCCTGGCGCACAATTACCGATGCTTTTATTGCGGGAGTAGGTGGCAGTTATCCGAGGGGCATTTCGGCACTTGCAAGCTACCATATGATGATTCATACCACTCCTCATACATACGAAGAAGCTGAGAAGTTTCTCATGTGCAAAGTCTGCGGGTTTAGCCACAGCGACAAGGGCTGGGAGAACATCGCCTGGATTCGTTACGCGATCCACTTGGGGAATTATTATGGAGGCACTAGCCGTGGTGCTTATGTGGATCTGTATGAAATCATACACCTGCTGAAGAATACACCGATTACACCAACAGCAGACGATATCACCATTTTTAACCAACTGCTAATCAGCCTAGATGAGGCAACCGATGATGAATCTCCGGGCAAATATGAGAAGCGTCTCACCTCGAATAAGTTAATCAAAGGTACACCTGGAATCCGGCGTGGCATACTGCAATCTCTCGCCATGGTAGGGATTCTACCCAATCAGAAGCTGAGTCTCAGTCCAAACCATTGGACAAATGTCGAAGATCTTCACCTTGCGGGGTTACAATTAAACAATACCAGCGGCCGTTCAGACATGGAAATGCCATGGGCAGGCTGGAGAGGAAAACTCGGTGTCGATTGGAATCATGCGAAGCAGCTCTTCGGATATGCCATCCAAGATAAATCTTAAGCCAACCGATATATTCACTTTCCACTGCAAGCAAGACATTGAAGCCACAGTACTCACAATTAAGGAGCTTGATGATGAACCAAGTCACAAAAATGACATTTGAACTCAATCATGCCAATGAAGATTCAGGAATATGGATTGGCGGTGACAAAGCATACGTCCAAGAGTGGCCCCTTAATCCAGAGGGTGACCCTTTAATTCATCTCTTTTCGATCGATTGTAATCAACTTGCCAAGCATGTACCTACTGCCTCTTTGCCAGCAGATACGTTCATCTCGGTATTCTCCACCTATTCGGCAACGGATTATTTTCTAGATCAAGTAACATATACAGGTGATGAGCTGGAGTGGAATGAAAACATATTGGGAGGCTATACATATGTCTCAGTAACCCACTCCTCTATAATGTCCGCCAGCCCTAATTCATGCATACCGTTGTGCGGAGTCACTTTCTCGGAAGTTGAACTAGGCGAGCATGATTTTCCTGCATTCTCATTTCTCACCGCTAGTCCACCGAATGGGTTGCACGGAATTATACATCTATTAGACCAATACGGTATCGTATGTCAGATTTATTCGGGTGATTTCCCTGCACCTTATCAAGATATATTAGGTCTTACCGATGCCAATGGCTACTTGTTGTTGCGCAAAGATAACTCGTCAACCGAAGCTCCACTAGCAGGAATTTTCTTTGTTCAGACTGCTTAAATCGTGTCTGAAAACTCGCTAGATTTAATACTCAAATTTACCGTTTAATCTTATAATTAAAATGAAAAACAACCCAAACGGCCTCAATTCACACGAATTGGAGCTGTTTGGGCTTGCTTGCTGCAGGTTGATAAATGGAGTAAACCATACACTGGAGTATCGTTTATACGGAGATATCCAATGTTCCTCCCAGATTGGGATGTGGAGCTGCTGATTTCAACATCTCAGTCATCTGCTGACCTTGCTGTTGCACCATATCTTTAGACATCGACATCACTTGCAAGCCTGCGGATTGTTTAACCGATGCTTGACTCATGACTACAGACAATGCTGCAATATCCATATTCCCACTCCTTTCGTCTTTAGGCTTTTGAACGTACATCATATATATCGGACAGTGGTGTCGAAATGATGAAGAAATGAATCGGTTATGTTGTTCTTTATTATGTTTTCACTGTTCCTAGATCTGTTCTTCGTGCTATAGTTTTAATAACTAAAATTCATCTCTAATGATCAAAATAAGTTAAAATCACAACAGGGAGGGATATATATGAATGGCAAAAAGTTTACGCTCATATTCACGATAGCTAGTATTATCATTGTAGGAGCAATGGTTGGCGCATTAGTTGCAATTGTTCGGATGATGTCCAATTAATGAATTCACCCTAGATACTTCAATTCTCCATTCTCGCTTTTCACCCTTAGAACGACTTTGGCATTAACGTATTCTGGTGGCTGATTGAACTCCTGACGGATCTCTGCCATCAGTTCCTTAATGACCTCTTCGACTTCTCCTAAAGTGGTGTCTCTGGATACCAGTTTAGTGCGAACAATCTCATTTTGGCGATAGGACTCGGAATACCCCTCATGACCTTCTAATCCAAAGGCCGTAATTTCGAATTCCATTTTCATCAGATCCGACATTCATCAACCGTCCTTTCACCATACACGAGTGCATAGAGACTCCAACTGTCTTTGTCCTCTACACACTCACTACGCAGGAGCTATTCCTCAATTAATCCGTACTTCACAAAAAAATGGTATAATCCGTCCTCTTCGACCGTTCCCGTGACGTCATCTGCAATCGCTTTTAATCCAGGCTTCGCATTGCCCATCGCAACACCTACGTGACAGAATTCTAACATCTCAACATCATTCATTCCATCACCAATCGCAATGGTGTCTTCTCGGCTTATCCCTACATGTTCAATCAGATCAGCGATCGCTGAAGCCTTGTGCACACCCAGTATCGTGAGTTCTCCACTGCCTTCACCAAAGATCGGCACGGTGCATTGAATGACTCCAAACTTTCCATCAAACTCCTGTTTAATGCGTTCAAACGGTACTGAAAGACTCTCCAGAAAACAAACCTTGTTGACGTCCTGCTTATATAGATCTGTGTCACCATAGGTGATCCCTGCAATAAATGGATGAGGCTGCTGCTCTTTTTTGGCTCGGGCTGATGGATCATTGTCTATATCGCCATATATGCGGCGCTCGAGGTGAGCTTGCAAATTACGGCTGCCATACAGTGCGGAGTTTGATTCCAGAAAGAAATCAATGTCATGTTCGTTGAAAAAATCAACCATCTGACGTACAGCTTCGACTGTAGCTTTTTTGTGATATAACACCTGTTCGCCAAATTCCACATAGCCACCGCCTGCACCAATCAAGCCATCAAACCCTACTTCCCAGATCGCATCATAGACCTCAGCCTTGGAACGACCTGTACAAAGATAGAGCAAATGCCCATTCTCGCGTGCCTGTTGACAAGCCTGTCGCGCTGATAAAGGAATGTTCCCTTCGTCATTTACCGATGTACCATCAATATCAATAAACACCATTTTAGGTTTCACTGTGTTCTGCTTCGTTCTCTTCATCTCGTTATCCCTCATTGTGTGAGTCTATAGTCTATTAATACGATAATGAGTTACCTTGGCGTTCGTTCGTCGATTAACCTCTCCAAAAATGCAGCAAAAGAATCTGCATACACTTCAGGTTCTCCATTTAAATAGTCAAGCCTCATTACCTTGTATTCCCCACTTTCATCTGCTGTTCGAACATCGAAATAATATATTTCATCCTCATCCGGGACAAAAAGCTCCACTTTCCCTTCTCGCTTCGCATCTTCATCAGCAAGACGATACATATACAAAATATCCGTATCGGCGTATTCTCGGTGTTCGGGAGGAGATATCGTAAGAATTCCTGTCCCACTTAGGAGAGCTACACCATAATTCAGCAGCCACCAGCGATAGGAAGGTGGTAATGTAAAACCAAGCTCCTGTTCAACTTCAACAATCCAGCTCTCTTGAACCTGACGATTCGGAAACCAACGTAAAACTTGGGTATGCTCCAGTTTCTCAATTAGACTCGTATACATAAATAACTCCCCCAACTCGTGATATTAGGTTATTAAAGAAATTACGTAAACGTTAAGGCCTTCAGATCTTGCCTGCTGGCTTATCCATATGTACAGTCTGCCAGTCATCGTTCTGTTCCGTAATAATGGTAAACCCTTGACGATTCCAGAAATCTACAGCACCAGGCAAAAAGCGATGTGTATGTAAGTACAGCGTTGTGTACCTCATGTCACTCACCCTGTGTTCCAAAGCTTGCAACATCATCGAACCAATACCATATCTGCGATATGCAGGATCGACATAACATTTTACGATCTCGGCTGCGGACTCCTGGGGATATCGCCCCTGTATCGCTTCAATCCGATCATCATATGGCAGCATTCCGATCGAACCAACGATCTGACCTTCACCCACCGTAGCTACCAAGAAAATAGCATCTTTGGACTCCATATAATGTGCACTGAATTGCTCAAAATCTAGAGGTAATCTCGTGTGATCCAACATTGTAAACACTTCACGACGTACTCGCATGGCAAAATCAATGGCTTCCTGAATCTGGTGCACCTGAACAGGCGCTACTGTCGGTTTATTCAGAAATTGTGTCAAAACATTCCACGTTCCTTATCTCTGTATTTGGAGCTCATTGCTGGCACTTCTCTTAATGCTGTTCGTGCCGATCTGCTCTTCCATCCATCTTACCGAATTCCCGTCATCCTATCAATCTATCTGCACATCTAACCAAATTGATAGAGCACCCACGCCATCTAATAGACTCTGCATACGATAAGTCGTATCACAATCCAAATTAGAGGGGGCATCGTCCATGTGGTTATGGATCAGCATCAGTGCAGTATCGATTATGATGATAAACTGGTTCGTTTATCGTTATGTGGATCATATGGCAGAAGGTAAGTTTCATCCTCACGCTCCCAAGCAGCTCTTAGTCAAATTTAGAGAGGGGACAACCCCCGACGAGATGCATACACTTCACCGAAAAGGTAGATGTAACGTTGCTGAGACGTATGAAGATATGGGCTGGTACCGCCTGGAATCTCGCAAAAACATGCATCGTATGCTCAAACATTACAAGGATCATGAACTGATTGAGCATGCCGAACCCAACTATTACGTTAACGCCTCTTTCACGCCTAACGACCCTTTCTTCCCTTACCAGTACAATCTGCCAAAAATCAATGCTCCTGCTGCCTGGGATGTAAGCCAGAGCAACAGCACGATCAAAATCGCCATCATCGATACAGGCGTACAACTGAATCACCCTGAACTTGCCACCAAGCTTCTCCCCGGTTACGACTATGTTGACTATGATAATATTCCCGAAGATGGCAACGGTCATGGTACCCACGTAGCTGGTATTGCTGCATCCATCACCAATAATGGTGTCGGGATTGCTGGCGTTGCACCACTAGCCTCCATCGTTCCACTTCGCGTACTGGATAACAACGGACAAGGAACGATGGGCAATGTCGGTAACGGGCTTGTCTTTGCAGCCAACAATGGTGTTCAAGTGATCAATCTAAGTTTGGGTGGTCCGATGGGTGAAGCATTCCTTCAAGCTGCCGTACAGTATGCTTGGGATCGAGGTGCCGTTATTATCGCTGCAGCAGGCAATGACAACACTTCATATCCAATCGTGCCTGCATCCTATCCTAACGTCATTGCGGTTGCTTCGACCGACCCTTCTGATCTAAAATCTAACTTCTCCAACTATGGCCCCTGGGTCGATATGGCTGCACCGGGTGACACCATCTTATCCACATATTTGGGTAGCTCTTATGCTTATCTTAGCGGAACATCAATGGCGGCTCCGCACGTAGCCGGAGTAGCTGCCCTACTCGCTGCCAAAGGTAAAACAAACGCACAGATACGCGATGCACTCTGCTTCGCCTCCGATCCTGTATCGGGTTCAGGCGTTTACTGGCAGTATGGACGGTTGAACGCCTACCAGAGCCTTCAGGTACCTTAATTCACTACGTTTGTAGAAGTTAACGGTCATATTTAAGCTATATAAACAAAGAACAATCCCGTTATAACGAGATTGCTCTTTGTTTATTTTAGATATCACCAGAAGATTACATTAGAAATATTGTGCGCCATTATTAGCAATAACCTCTTTGTACCAATGGAAGCTTTTCTTTTTCACTCTTCGCAGTGTACCGGAACCATCATTGTTCCGATCGACATAAATGTATCCGTAACGCTTCTTCATTTCGCCAGTACCTGCGCTGACCAAGTCAATTGGTCCCCAGCTTGTATAACCGAGAATTTCAACGCCATCCTGAATGGCTTCTGCCATCTCTGCGAAGTGGCTGTTCAGATATTCAATCCGATAATCATCTTCTACGGTATCGTTGTCCGATAATACATCCGTGGCACCGAGTCCATTTTCGACAATAAAGAGTGGCTTGCCGTAACGGTCGTGTAGCTGATTACATGTAATACGAAGCCCTTTGGGATCAATCGTCCATCCCCACTCTGAAGCTTGAAGATAAGGGTTCTTCACAGAACCAAAGACGTTACCTTCGGTTGAATTCTTCAGCACTTCTGGATCAGCACTTGTACAACGGCTCGCGTAATAGCTGAACCCGATATAATCTACCGTGTTTTGTTGAAGAATATCTGCATCTTCCGGTTGCATCTCAATCTGAATGTTATGTTCTCTGAAGAATCGTTTCGTATATCCTGGGTATGCTCCCTTCGATTGCACATCGATGAAGAAGAAGGATTCTCGATCTAACTCCATCGCTTTCCATACATCATCCGGGTTGGACGTGTAAGGATACACCATACCTGCCGCGAGCATACAGCCAATCTGTGCACCTGGAATAATCTCATGACAAGCTTTAACAGCGAGTGCGCTTGCAACCAATTCATGGTGAGCTGCTTGATATAACAGCTGTTCTTTGTCCTGACCTTCCTTAAGTACAATTCCGGCACCGATATATGGCAGATGCAACAACATATTAATTTCATTAAAAGTCATCCAGTACTTCACTTTACTCTTATACCGGTTAAATAACGTCTTCGCATATTTCTCAAAGAAACCGACCATCTTACGGTTTGTCCATCCACCATACGTTTCGACCAGATGAACCGGCACATCGAAATGGCAGATCGTCACAACAGGTTCGATGTTATATTTCAACAGTTCATCAAATACATTATCGTAGAACTGTAACCCTGCTTCGTTCGGCTCGGCCTCATCCCCATTCGGGAAAATTCTTGCCCAGGCAATGGAGAGCCTGAGACACTTGAATCCCATTTCGGCAAATAAAGCGATATCTTCCTTGTAACGATGATAAAAATCAATCGCTTCATGTGAAGGATAAAACTCCCCAGTTTGAGGTACAAAAGAACTCAGATTACCCAGCGCAATATTCATTCGATTGGCTCCGGTTGGTATCAAATCTACAGTAGTCAAACCCTTGCCATCTTCGAGATAAGCACCTTCCAGTTGGTTCGCTGCTGTTGCTCCTCCCCAGAGAAAATTCTCTGGGAAGGTTGTCAACTTCTCATACATTGAGTAACCCTCCCATTTCTTATTGAAATTTTCTTGTTAAATTTCGCTTAATTTAATACAGTGATCAATTTATCTTTTTCGTGAACGGAAGCTTCTTTGGTTCCTACCACATCCAGATAACTTGAAGTGTTTGTGATAATAATCGGTGTCACGATCTCATATCCTGCATCTTTAATTGCTTGTAGATCGAATTCCATAATCAGATCACCTACATTAACGCGATCCCCATCTTTCACATGTGCGGTGAAATGTTGACCTTTCAATTGCACTGTATCCTGTCCGATATGAATGAGCATCTCTACACCATCGTCGGTTACAAGACCAATCGCATGTTTAGTTCGATATACCGTTTGTACCACACCTGTAATTGGAGATACGACTCTACCACTTGTTGGTCGAATTGCAATTCCTTTACCCATGTGCTCTCCTGCAAACGTTACATCATTGATTTCTTTCAGTTGAACGACTTCACCAGCCATCGGGCTCATGATTTCATATCTGCTGTTTGGGTTTGGATCAAGTACTGGTGCTGGAGCAGCTACTTTTTCTTCTGGATCTTTGAAACCAACAACATACGTCAGGATGAAACCAAGGACGAATGCTACCAATGTTGCAACGATTGCCATGTAGAATGAAAAGTCTAATCCTGCTTCTTTATTGATGAAGGCTGGGTAACCAAATACGCCAAGTCCTCCTAGCATGTAGAACTTCGATCCTGCATATCCAAGTAACGCCCCTCCGATACCTCCAGCAATACAGCTCATGATAAATGGCTTTTTCAATGGAAGTGTAACGCCATAGATTGCAGGTTCAGTTACACCAAAGATCCCGGAAATAAATGCTGGAATACTAAGTGTTTTTAATTTTGTATTCTTAGTTTTGAGCAATACAGCAAGAACAGCACCCGTTTGAGCAAATGAAGCTGCAAATGACATTGCTACAACTGGGTCTGCACCTAACGTACTGATGTTAAGCAATAGAACCGGAACCAATCCCCAGTGAAGACCAAACAATACAAACACTTGCCATAAACCACCGATAACTAAACCTGTGACAATCGGACTTAATTCGTAAATACTAGTAGCTCCTGCACCAATTAATTGACCTGCCCACGTAGAGATAGGACCGATAACTAAGAAAGTTGCTGGTACGATAACGAGCAAGGTGAAGAATGGTACTAGGAACGTGCTTACTACTTTTGGAATAACGTTTTTGAAGAATCTTTCGATTTTCACAGCTACAAAAGTTGCAATAATGATCGGAATAACGGATGAAGAATACTCCATCAAGATAACCGGCATACCTAAGAATGTAATGTGGATTGGTGATTCAAACAGCGTGCCCGTGAATAACGTGTATAGTGGATCTCCTGCTTTCAAACCAGCTAACGTAGGATACACGAGTGAGCCACCAATGGCCATCCCTAGGAACGGTGAACCACCAAATTTCTTAATTGCTGTGTAACCCAAGAATATCGGGAAGAAGTAGAATAAGCTATCTCCTGTGGCTTTCAATAATTGATATGTTCCAGATTCTTGTGTGATCCAGCCAAAAGCTATGAACATTTCATTAAAACCTTTAATCATCCCTGTTGCTGCCAATAGACCAAGCAACGGAGTAAACACACCTGAGATCATATCGATAAAGCGGCTGAACAAACCAACTTTCTTCCCGGAGTTATCTTCTGTCTCTTCAAACTGCCCCTCACTTGGGAAATTCCCTGCTTTGACTACAGCTTTATATACATCCGGCACTTCATTGCCGATGACAACTTGATATTGTCCACCACTCTGCATTACGGTAATAACACCTGGCAGATTTTTAAGTTCTTCCGTTTTGGCTACGCTTTCATTTTTCAGTTTAAACCGCAATCTTGTTACGCAATGGAATACGCTATTTACGTTCTCCCGACCCCCTACACGTGACAGAATATCCTTGGCCAATTGATCGTAGTTACTCATTGTATTTCCCCCTCTAAGTGTGTCTCATCCATGCCTGTGAAACAAAGAAAACCTGAACTACTGAACATACACAACGTACCGGATCATCCGGAAATAAGTCGTGTTATTCAGCAATTCAGGTTTTGCCCTTAACGGTTGCAACCCTGTAAGGCTGTACACATTGGTATTTAGTTATCTTAATAACTAAAGTAAGTTGCGATCAATCTTCACTGACCAAGGTTGGTCGGAATTGCCTGATTGAACAGTTACAATCCGATTGATGTATGCGCTTACTTCTTGAATTCATAATAGTACATCTGAACTACATTTGCAACAGTTATTTTTAAAAAATTCTAATATTTATTTCCCGGTATCTGGAAAAGAAAAAGACAACTTCGAATAGTTCGAAGTTGTCTTTGAGTTATATCCTTTTTTCCAATAAATGATTGCACAATAAACTAGATTTAACCAATTACTGTGATCAATTTATCCTTCTCTTGCACGTTCTGAGCAGTCGTACCTACCACATCAAGATAGTCCGCTGTGTTCGTTACGATAATAGGCGTGACAATCTCATATCCTGCTTCAACAATGGCTTGCAGATCGAATTCAACAATCAGGTCGCCTACACTCACACGGTCTCCATCTTTCACGTGTGCTGTGAAATGCTGACCTTTGAGCTGTACCGTATCTTGACCAATATGAATCAGAATCTCTACACCTTGATCATCCACAAGTCCAATCGCATGTTTAGTACGGTAAATCGTCTGCACCACCCCATTAATAGGGGATACTACTCTACCACTTGTTGGACGAACGGCAATCCCTTTACCCATATGTTCACCCGCGAATGTAGCATCATTAATTTGTTGCAGTGGAACAACTTCACCTGTCATTGGGCTGGAAATTTCGTAACGATTGTTCGGATTAGGCTCAAGAGCAGTCTTCTCTTCTTTTACTGGCTCTGGAGTCTGTTTAGCAGCCTCTGGGTTAGCAGGATCTTTGAACCCAATAACATATACCAATACAAAGGCTAGTACAAAGGCAACTACAGTAGCAATCATAGCCATCCAGAATTCATAGTTAATTCCTTCTGTTGGGCTAATTAGAGCAGGAATACCGAAAATCCCTGAAGCGAATACAAATAGTTTGGAGCCAGCGAAACCAACGATACCACCCGCTGCTGCTGAAGCAATACAGCTCATAATAAATGGTTTTTTCAGTGGTAACGTAAGACCATAAATTGCCGGCTCGGTTACACCGAAGATCCCTGATACAAAGGCAGGTACACCCAATGATTTAAGTTTAGTATTTTTCGTTTTCAACATGACACCAAGAACCGCGCCAATTTGTGCAAATGAAGCAGCAAACATCATAGCCAAAATAGGGTCTGCTTTTAATGTGGACAGATTAAGGAGCATGATCGGCACAATTCCCCAGTGAAGACCGAAGATAACCAACACTTGCCACAATCCACCAACAACAATACCTGTTACCAAAGGACTCAGGTCATAGATACCTGTTACACCTGCGCCGATTAACTGACTTGCCCAAGTAGCGATTGGACCAATCAATAGGAACGTTACGGGTACAACGATGAGAATCGTGAAGAATGGCGTAAGGAACGTTCTCACCACAGAAGGAATAATTTTCTTGAAGAACGCTTCTACTTTGGAACCAAAATAAGCAGCGATAATAACTGGAATTACGGATGTAGAATAGCTCATCAAAATAACCGGAATACCTAAGAACGTAATATGAATCGGTGATTCAAACAACGTGCCTGTAAACAACGTATACAATGGATCTCCAGTACTTAAACCGGATAACGTCGGATACACCAGTGATGCACCAAATGCCATACCAAGGAATGGTGATCCACCGAATTTTTTCATAGCTGTGTATCCCAAGAAGATTGGGAAGAAGTAGAACAGACAGTCACCTGCCGCGTTCAACAATTGATACGTACCGGAAGCAGGATCAATCCATTCGAGTGAAGTAAACATCGACAGGAAACCTTTGATCATCCCTGTTGCAGCAAGCAAACCTAGAATTGGCGTAAATACACCTGAGATCAAATCAATAAAACGACCAAGCAAGCTTTCCTTTTTGCCAGATAATTCACCATCATCACTTGCACTCACGGGTTCATCAGCACTCATATTCCCAACTTGAAGCAATGCTTTGTAGACATCAGATACTTCGTTACCTACGACGACCTGATATTGTCCTCCGCTTTGCATAACTGTGATAACACCGTCGAGGTTCTTGAGCTCGTCCGTTTGGGCATTATTGTCATTTTTCAATTTGAATCGTAGTCTGGTCGCGCAGTGTACAACACTATTAATATTTTGTTTGCCACCAACGCCAGTTAGAATGTCTTTGGCTAGTTGCTCGTGTTTCATGTATTATGTTCTTCCTTTCTGATTAAACACGGATTCGAGGTATATTGGAGAGAATAAAAAAAACCTGAACATCTGAATGTCAAAACATTTCCCTTATAGGGGTAGTGTTCTGCATTCAATCGTTCAGGTTTTGCCCTTGTGGTTGCAACCCTGCAAGCTGATCTATGGGATTATTCAGAAGTTGCGTTCACAACTCTCTCAATATGAATTGTTAAGTACATGATTTCTTCGTCAGTCAGTTGATACGTGTAGTTGCTTTCAATGAATTTCTTAATCTTCTCGGAACACTTATGCGCTGCAGGATACTTTTTCTGAATCATCAGGAACAATTCATCATCATTGTTGCTCTTGTAATGTTTTCCCTTCACCAAACGTTGGGCAAAAAATTTCAAGTGTGTAACAAAGCGATAAAAAGTCAATGAGTTCTCATCAAAATCAATCTTGAAATGATACTTGATGATCGTCAAAATTTCTTGCATCACCTGCGTCATACTCTTGATATTCGGCATTTCTTCGTTCAACGCAGCATTTACAAAGTGCAGTGCCATAAAACCGGCTTCGTCCTCGGGAAGAATTACACCAAACTGATCACAGATCATATTGAGTGCTTCCAATCCAATTTCGTACTCTTCCTTGTACAACTGTTTAGTTTCCCAGATTAATCCGTTACGAATAGGCAGGTTCTTGCGATACCGCTCAATGGCAAAGTGGATATGATCTGTGAGATGAAGATAAATGCTCTCATTCAATTTTTTACCAAGTTTTAATTTGGCATATGCGATGATTTCCTCCGACACTTTCATGTATTCCAGAGGAATGCTTGAGATTAATGCCTTAAAGTTTTCCTGAATATCTTCATTCTGTAAAGTAAATATCTTATCGATATGCTGCTCGGAAACAATATCACCCGCCCGCTTCTGGTAAGCAATCCCCCGGCCAATGATAATAACTTCCTGCTCGTCATTCATTGCAACTACAGCATTATTGTTCAGCACCTTCTCGATTTTCACTTTATCACTCCAATATACAGAAAAAGACAAACCAATCCCTTTTCTCAAGGTATACGGCTTTGCCTGATTCAACAGTTACAACCCGATATGTTGTACGCGCTTCCCTCATATTATTACAAAATTCTACATAGTGCAACAAAAAGTTAATATTCTTCTATTATCTCTTCTAGGGCTTACGCATCATTATTGTCATGATGGATGATCAGAACCCGATCTTTAAATTAGAAAGCATCGTGTCGGAGTGATCTTTAATCATAATATAGCCAGAATGAGCATGATCATGCTTACGGTGTTACATTTTTATTTTCACTGTCCATATAGCTGCTGCATGTCCATCTATAAGTGCGATTTTGAACACCCTCTATAACAGCTAACGCTCATTTGTTCTTTTTGCGATTCTGCTCAAGCTCTGCTTCAATCTCCTGATTGATACTTTTCATCTCATCAGGACTTAACTGACTTACATCTTTATTCTGACGTTCTATCTCATACTGTTCAGCTTCTTTTTTGTTCATCAGTCCCAGATGGTTCTTAATCGCCAGAATATCCTCTCGCATTTTCACCGTTTGACGGTAGTTCTCCGCCACCAATGCTACTGCTATGCCTATTAACAGAATTGGTCCAAACGGAACTAACACAGCAAGCACTGATGCTACAATAAGTACCAAAAGCATATACAAACTTCTCACTCCCTTTATTAATTTCCCTTCAGCGTAACCCCTGAGTTCAACAAAATTTGCTCCGGAAGCAAGGTCTACAACAAGCCAATGACCAATGTTATCTTCCTCAGCACTCCCCCATGCTACATTAAAATGAATTTGTAACTGATCATCGTTAGACAGTGGTGGTATGTTAATCTGTAATCCATCTTCCAAATATGCAATCCTATGTGCAGATGGATCTGATTGAGCAACCCTCTCACCAATTCCAAAATATTGAAATTACAACATTAACCCATCATACATGCTCCCAATGAAATAAAAAAGAGATTTCGAGCAATCCTCGTAATAAAGGAAGCTTGAAATCTCTATCGTTCATCTATGCTTGCATGATATTTAATATCTAGCGACCGATCAATATCCATCCCCAGTTCACTTTTCGAATGCCAAGCGCAAGCAACCATGATAGTCCTAGAGCTGCAAGGTATGACAATATAATGCTGATACTGAAATGTGAGACAAATATTGTAGTGAACTCACGTCTCCAGAATAACAATACCATTGGATGTATGAGAAACACACCAAAGGCGACAGTCCCCAGTGAATTCAAAACTGCTCTGACCTTGAGCGGGTTTGAATGTTTTGTTTTACGAGTCCCTAATTGTTCACAGATCAGCATTAACAATAAGCATGCCGACAACGTAAACAGGTTACGAAATACAAACAATAGTGCATATGTAACAAACGGCATGTCTTTAAGTATCATTTTCACATATGAACTACCATAGATGGAAATGACGCCTCCGGCAATGAGTGCCGCCAGTACAACAAACCGAAACGAATGTAATATTCGAAGAGCTTTCTCGAAATTCAGACCGATCCAAGCTCCAAATCCAATGACGATGAAATAACTTGGCAACATACTGCCCAAACGTTCAAAATGAACTTGAAGATGAATCATATAAAATACCGCCTGTGCGGCAATGAAGAATAGTAGCAAGTATTTGGTGAAGACAGCATGCTTCGTTAAAGACAACAATATAGGAAAGACCACATAAAATTGCATAATAATTAGAAAAAAGTACAGATGTGTATGTGCCGTCCCCGTCAGCAATTGCTCGCCAAACCGCTCCAGATGATCGACAGGTTGTTTCCCTGCGATAACCTGCTTCACAACAAAGTAAATGAATGACCATACGAGATAAGGAACAAAAATATACAGCAAACGTTTCTTGTAAAAAGCTGGAATCCAGCCACGCTCTTTCGCCTTAGAATGATAATTGTAGAACAGAACGAGCGATGACAGAAATAGAAATGCCGGTACTGCAAATTGGAAAAATTGATTCCAAAAATAATAAAACTCTTGCTGGAAAGTATCCTTCGCATAATGCGTAACTGCTGTAGAAGTAGCATGAATCGCAACTACTGCAATAATATCAATGGCACGATAGAAATCCAGATAGCCAATGTGCTTGGGCCGATTAACAGATTGGTTCATACATAAAAAACCTCGCTTATGCCTGATATAAAAGAAGATAGGTTCCGGCCGCAATCCAGATTCCATGCTTCATTCTAATCAGCGAGCGAGGCTAATACAATGGTTATACATATCATTTTTCGACTTTTTATAACAACAAATAACAACGTTCAACATTTATTTTATGATACTTGATCGTTATGCTTCCGTTAACTGCATTTTATACTGAAATATATAACTTCCTGATCCCAACATCACTTGGAGCTGATCTGCTTTTAATTGAAATTCATTTACGTCTGAAGCCTGATCCAGCGCTACGTCATCAAACAGGACTGTATCAGATACTGCATTGGGAAGCACGACTGTTGCTGTCGTGTTCACTGGAACAACTACACGGAGCTGTATCTCACCCTGTTCTTGTCGTTTCCAGCTGGAAACCACTTTGCCATACATCGTCTCCACACTAGCTTCTACCCAATCTAGCCCTGGCCCTGGTTGTGGTTCGATATGGATGGCTTGGAATCCAGGACGTTCCTCGTCTGCACGTATACCTGCCACATAACGATACAACCACTCGCCAATAGAACCGTATGCATAGTGATTGAATGAATTCATGTCAGCACTCCACATCCGGCCATCATCCTTGACCCCATCCCAGTGCTCCCAGATCGTAGTGGCACCTTGAGTGACCTGATATAACCAGGATGGATAATCCTCATGAAATAATAATGTGTAAGCTAGTTCATGTTGTCCTGTCTCGCTAAGTACAGGATTCAGATAAGGCGTGCCTACAAATCCCGTGGTCAGATGATTATTCGCTTCAGCAATCAGTTTGCCGAGTTGTTCAATCGCTCGTTTTCTTCCCGATTCCTCCAATAGATCAAAGTGCAATGCCAGCACCACAGCTGTCTGAGTCGGTACCGCAATACGACCCGAAGGTGTCACGAATTCTTTACGAAATGCCTTAACAATATGATCATGCAGTTCACCATAATGCGCTGCTTCTTCATTCTGTCCCAATGCCAAGGCTGCTTTTCTAGTTAAAGAAACAGAATAGGCATAAAAGGCTGTGGCTACATAATCTGAATCAGTCGCTCCAATGTAGCTATCTGGTTTGGAATCGAGAGCCAGCCAATCTCCAAAGTGGAAACCCGTATTCCAAAGATAAGGCTTCTCACCTTGATGATAAATATAGCTAACCCAACGTTTCATACTTCCATATTGCTCAGCTAACAGTCGTTTATCACCGTACATTTCATACAGTATCCATGGACAGATCACTGCCGCATCACCCCAAGCTGCAGATGAGTGCCCTGTATCTTGCATTTCATTGGAGAAAATATCACTACTCGGATTAGGCACAAAAAAAGGTATACCGCCATCTTCACGCTGGTCTGCTCCTAGATCACGAAGCCACTTTGTGAAAAACGGTGCCGTGTTCATGAGGTAGGACGCTGTTCGGATAAACATCTGCGCATCTCCCGTCCACCCAAGACGTTCGTCACGCTGTGGACAATCTGTCGGCACATCGAGGAAATTCCCTTTTTGCCCCCACAAAATGTTGTGATGTAGTTGATTCACAAGTGGGCTAGAACACTTGAATTCACCGGTCTGCTCCATATTAGAATGAAGGACAACCCCTGTAAAATCTTGCAGATTAATGTGCTCTGGAAAACCAATCAATTTCACATAACGGAAGCCCTGAAATGTAAAATGGGGCTCATACGTCTCTGCCTCCCCTCCCTTTAGGGTATATTGAATTCGCTGCTTGGCAGCCCTCAGATTATCCGTGTAGAAGTTACCGTCATGGTCCAATATTTCAGCATGTAACAATTCAACTTCACGACCTGACTCACCTTGAATCGTGAATTTCATCCATCCCACCATGTTCTGACCCATATCAAGCACACGGTCACCCTGCGGTGTAGTAAGTATAGCTATAGGTTGAAGATGCTCAACTTGTGTAACGGGTACATTTTCTTGAGCAACGATGATATCTTTCGGATGATCCAGAACTTCTACCGGCGACCAGGAAGACGGATCAAGATCTGTCCAAGCAGATTCCAGCCGAGCATCATACGTCTCACCCATATAAATATCAGACATCTGAATAGCACTTGAAGATGACTGCCAGTGTTCATTTGTCACGATATACTCCTCTGATCCGTCTGAATACTCTATGTGAAGTTCAAGTAACAAGGCTGTCCTTTTGCCATAAAATTGTTGTTCATTCTTCCATCCCAAATATCCTTTATACCACCCATCACCTAAGTAGGCGCCGAGTGTATTATCACCAATCTCTAAAGAGTCCGTAATATCGTACGTCTGATATTGTAATCGCTTACTATAACTCGTCCATCCCGGCGTGAAATACGCTTCTCCCACACGTTTATTATTCAGGTGAAGCTCATATAACCCAAGGGCTGTGACGTAAATTCTTGCTTTAGTTACAGGCTTACTCAGTTGAAACGACGTGCGTAGACGCGGGCATGATTCATCCTTTTCCTCTTCTGCTGGTGATGGTGACGAGATCCATGCTGCTCGCCAAGCATCCGAACTATCCATTAGCCCCATCTCGAAGAACGCGCTATCTGACCAGTCTGATTCGTTCTCGAAGTTATCCCAGGCTTTAATCCGGTAAACATACCTTGTTCGCGCCGCTGGGAGCCAGCCATCTAATTCAACATGTATGGATTGGTTGGAGATCACCTTACCGGAGTCCCACACGATCTGCTCATGCGAATCTTGTAGATATAATTGAATCTGATAGGCGACCTGAACACAGTTTCGCTGATCTGATTGAAGATGCCAGCTTAATCTTGGCGACCTCACATCCAGACCGATTGGATTTATTTTATACTCACAGCGAAGATGATGAACCGTCAACATAAGAGAAACATCCCTTTCCATCGTGGTTTCATATTCTGTCTTACGCTATAATTATATCGATCCTATGAGAGATCATACCCGGTGATTCGGACAAATTCACCCGGTAATTCGGTCATGAATTGAGGTTGTTACATATGAAATCAGCGATTGAGCTATTTAAAAGTGAAACCTTTTTAAACAACAATCTTAAATTATATGTGAATCGATGCTCGGAGAATTTTGATGCCCCGTTCCATGCACATGACTTCGTAGAGTATTGTTATGTCGCGGAAGGAAAAGGCTTTCATCATATTGGAGAAGATGTCATTCCAGTGCACAAGGGTATGCTGTTTGTTATCCCAATTGGTATTCCTCATGTATTTCGGCCATCCAGTCCAAACCTCTCAGTGACACCACTTATTATATATAACTGCCTGTTTAATGCTGAACTGACCTCAACGCTCAGTACAATCATTCAGGAGCAAGCGATATGCGATCACCTCAAGCATCTAGAACTCAATGAGATGTCTTATGTACGTGTGGTTGATCATACTCAGCAGATCGAAGAAATTATGATTAGATTATATAAAGAATCATCTCTTCTAGACACTGGCTCTTCCACGATGTTATATACTTTGGTCAGCCAACTGGTTGTGACGACTTATCGACAATACCAACAGGATTATATGCAATCGTATTCGAATACAGATGACTTTGAACACATCCTCATGTACCTGAATCACCATATTCATGAACGGATCCGTCTACGTGATCTCGTCCGTACATCCAGTTGGAGTGAGAAGCACCTTGGACGGTTGTTTCTGAAGCACACAGGCCAGACTTTTGGTTCTTACCTTCAACATCTGCGTATACAAAAAAGTTGTGAACTCCTAAAGAGTTCACAACATAATGTCAGCCTGATCGCCGAACTCGTCGGCTACAGGGATGTAGATACTTTTCACGGCGTCTTCAAAAGAATCACGGGAACAACACCGCATATGTATCGCAAAAGCTATACATCAGACTAACCAAGAGCTTAAGACGCTCAGGGCGAGTTCATAATTCATGAGATTCGATGTTGCATATCAAGCAGACGAGATGTCGCCAAACATTCACCGTTACCAAAAGTGGACTTCTTAAACAGCTTTTTATAGAACGGTTTATCAGGCGTTTACGGTTTCAAGCATTCTATCGATGTATCCCTTCGCCCCATGCCATGTGGACATCAACGGAAACCCATACTGCTCCCGTTCTTTCACATTCCATGGATGAGGAATACAGAGAACTTTTCTCCCTAGGTCATGTGCAGCAATCAAATTATGAGCACCATCATCGATTAGCAGATCGAAGCCAAGTAGGTATTTTCTTTTGCATGTAATAAATTGGTCTGTCGTAATAAAAGGCATATGCTTTTGAAGCCAGTTCCACTTCTCTACCACTGTTCTCGGTTCTGCCGCAGTCACGATAATCAGATCATAAGCTTGGTTCAACCTCTCCATCTCTTCGACCACATATTCGTCATACAGCTCCAACTCTTCGAACAGACCCGGGCGACCATAGAAAACATCATGGGTACTCTCTGGGTGGCGCAAGTGAGTGGTGTCCCAATGAAGCATATCCTCATATCGCAGCGGATGTGTTGGGAAGTTAATGTTGTTATGATATATGGCGCGTTTCACGAGCTGACATATGGTGTCGTCCATGTCGACTGCAATAATTGGTTTATTCATCTAGATCTCCCCCCGATACGAACACAGTATATCACCATACATTTAAGGAGGCTATTGTTTTTCAGCTATAACTAAAAGGCGGCTCTTGCGCCGCAACATCGACATGCAAGAACCGCCCAGCATATTACGCTAAATCTTCACCATTTGAAGCAATCACTTTCTGATACCATGCAAAGCTTTTTTTCTTCAAACGATTCAGTGTACCCTTTCCATGATCGTCCTGATCCACATAGATTACGCCATATCGTTTGGACATTTCTGATGTGGAAGCACTGATGATGTCAATGGCGCCCCAGTTGGTGTACCCCATAAGGTTTACCCCATCCATTACGGCCTCTTTCATCTGAGTAATGTGTCTTCTCAGGTAATCGATCCGATAATCATCGTTAATGGAACCATCAGCTTCAAGCGTATCCTTCGCTCCGAGACCATTTTCTACAACGAATAACGGCAATTGGTAGCGATCATACAGCTCCTTCAGTGCAATACGTAGTCCGATGGGATCAAGCTGCCAGCCCCACTCTGTACGTTCCAGATTCGGATTCTTGATCGTGCTATACAGATTGCCTCCAGTCACCCCATAATCTTCGGGATTCACTGCCGACACTAGCGATGTATAGTAGCTAAACGAGATAAAGTCAACGGTATGCGCACGTAGAATCTCCTTGTCTCCTGGTTCCATTACAACAGAAATTCCGTTCTCTGCCCAATAACGATCCATATACGCGGGATAACTACCACGAACCTGAACATCTGTATGCAGTAAATTCAATTGATTGTCCACCTGTGCTTGTAGAACATCTTCCGGCTTCGAAGTAGCTGGATAGTGAATCATACGAGCTAACATACAGCCAATTTGGAAATTCGAATTAATCTGACGTGCTTTCTCCGTAACCAGACTGCTGGCAACAAACTGATGATGGAGCGCTTGGTATGAAGCCTGCATGGTGTTCTCCACACGATCCTCGATAATACCACCGCCAGTGAACGGCTCAATAATGGTTGTATTAATCTCATTAAACGTTAACCAGTATTTCACCTTGTCTTGATACCGTGTCATGACTGTCTCTGCATATCTCACAAAATGTTCGATCACCTCGCGGCCTGCCCAACCGTTGTACTTCAATACAAGCCCCATCGGCATCTCATAGTGTGAGAGCGTCACGAGTGGTTCGATATCATATTTGCGCAGCTCATCAAAGACTTCATCATAGAAACGTAATCCCGCTTCATTCGGCTCAGTTTCATCACCATTAGGGAAGATACGCGGCCAGTTGATGGACAACCGGAATGTCTTGAAGCCAAGTTCAGCGAATAACGCGATATCCTCTCTAAAGCGGTGGTAAAAATCGATTCCGTAACGCTTCGGATACCCTTCCGCGCTGTGGTGAGCCATGGCCTTTTCAACCGTTGCACTGGTTACATGCATAAGCTCTCTTAGGTTCGTATAATCCTTTTTTTCAAAATAAGGAACCATATCTGCCGTAGAGAAGCCTTTGCCTCCTGCGTCGAATCCTCCTTCTGCTTGGTTAGCTGCTATAGCGCCACCCCACAAAAAACCTTCTGGAAAACCTTGTCGATTGCTCATCGTTATCCCCCTCTTCTCTTTTACAGTTCTGCTTTTAATACATCCTGACCCATCTGAATGTCGCCTAATTGCACAGGTTGAACTGTACGATAATCGGCTGTATTGGTAACTACCATTGCTGTAGTAATGTCATATTCCTTCGCAATTTCATCAAGTTCAAACGTAAGCATAAGATCTCCCGCTTGCACACGTGTGCCTGATGTAACATGGGATTCAAAATACTGTCCACGCAGTTTCACGGTGTTGATTCCGACATGAATCAGTAGTTCCATACCATCATCACTGCGTACAACAATGGCATGTTTTGTTTTGAACACATTCATTACTGTTCCAGTGACTGGAGATACGAGTTCACCGATCGAAGGCACGAAAGCAACACCTTTGCCCATCAATTCGTCTCCGAAGGTCGGATCATTTACCTCTTGCAGTGGGATTGCTTTTCCTGTCATCGGTGCAACTGCTGTTGCATTACCTGTAGGTGCTGGAGCACCCATGTCGTCCACGTCTACAGATGCGTTATTGGCAGGTGTAGCTTTGGGTGACGCTGTGGCGCTTGGAGAGAATTGGGCCAACGCTTCAGCATCGCCTTCTTCCTCCTTAATTCCGAATACGACAGACATGATCGTTCCTACAATAAACGCTAGCGCCATACCACCTAGTGAATACCAGAAGGTTTGTCCGATCAACGAAGGAAGTCCTGGAAGACCACCGTTACCTGCAAGGACATATGCTTTAGCACCAAACGCGAGTGCAAATCCACCCCCCACTGCGCTACCAATCATCGCTGCAGCAAAAGGTTTTTTGTATTTCATGTTTACGCCGTACATTGCAGGCTCTGTTACACCCATGAGAGCAGTGAAGCTTGTGGACAACGCAACGGTTTTAAGTTTTTTGTCCTTCGCACGGAAAAATACACCCAATGTTGCGCCTGCCTGACCCATGTTAGAGATGAACGTCAGTGGCAAGAACTTATCGAAGCCCAATGTTGCAATGTTACTCAAGATGATTGGCACTAACGCGTAGTGCATTCCTGTCATGATGATCAACGCCATCGCGCCGCCCAGCACAATACCCGCGATCAGACCACCTTCATTCAGTAGCCAGTTAATGCCGCCGGACAAGCCGTTACCTACAAATGTACCCAGAGGGCCAATCGCAATTAACGTTACTGGAACCATCACAAGCAAGGTAATCAGAGGTACAAGCAACAATTTCAATGCCGCTGGAATGATGCGGTCAACCCACTTCTCTACATAGGACATCAGCCATACCGCAAGTAAGATCGGAATAACCGATGAAGCATAACTTACAGCAGTTACTGGAATACCGAGAAATGCAACGGATTGACTTCCATCAAGCAATTTGCTCATATCTGGATACATTAGTGCCGTACCTAACGCGATCGCTACAAACGGGTTACTACCGAATTTACGAGCAGCACTTACTGCGATGAGTAGCGGTAAGTAGTGGAATACCCCATCACCAATAGCTGAGAGAATCCGATATACATCTGTTCCCGCTGTCATCCAGCCCACAGATACAAATAGGGCAAGCAATCCTTTGAGCATACCCGCTGCTGTAATAGCTGGCAGCATCGGCGCAAATACACCCGCAATGGTCTCAAAAATATTAAGAATGATATTTTTATTCTTGTCTGGCTTAGGCTGTTTCGTCTCTGAACTTTGCCCAATGGCTGGATGATCCTTGACCATTGCATCGAATACTTTAGATACGTCGTTACCAATGATTACTTGGAACTGATCACCAGAGATATTTGTGCCCATGACTTTATCTAATTGCTTTAGTGAACCATTATCCACTTTGTCGTTATCTTTCAGATCAAAACGTAACCGTGTGACGCAATGATATACCGAGTTAATATTGTCTGTACCCCCGACGGCTTTAATGATTCCCTGTGCCGTTTCCTGATGTTTCATATGGAGCTCCTCCTCATTTTTGCAATAAAAAATACCCGAACGAATACAACGCAGACTTCTGACGTCATTTCATTCGGGTATTGCCTGATTGAACAGTAACAAGCCCAGTCATATTCAATTGTTGTATGGTGCAATAGATGTGTGTTATTTATCTATCTCGCTTGGTCTTCATCAACCGCTCCAAGTGGAGCGTCAGATATAACTGCTCTGAATGCGTCATGTCATACTGATAGTTCTTATGGATAAAAGCTTCGATCTTACCAATACATTTGAAGGTTTCCGGATAGTTTTTCCGAACGACCTCGTACAAATACTCTTCCGCGTCATCATGTGACGAATGTGTAATGACCCGCTGACAGAAATATTTCAAATGTGTGATGAACCGGAAATAGTTAACACTATCTTCATCCAATTCTACATTAAAGTGATATTTGATAATATTCATGATCTCCTGAAGCAGCTGCATCAGGTGGGTCACATCATTCATTGAATCATTCACTTCTGCATTAATGAAATGCAAAGCGATATTGCAGATTTCATCCTTAGGAAACTCGATATCCAGTCGTTCCTTAAGCAGAGTTAACGCTTCTCTAGCCACATCGTACTCTGCCTTATAGAAATGCTGTACTTCCCACGAGAGTGGATTACGCGTAATCATGCCGTTTTCCATCCGCTGAACGGCAAAATGAATATGATCTGACAGGGAGACGTAAATTCCGTCACTGATCGTTTTATTAAGCTGCGTCCGCGCAAGCGTCACGATATCATCCGTTGCCTGCAGAATTTCAATAGGCACTTCAGCCACAATGGATTTGAATCTCTCATAAATCGATGTATCCTGAAGACGAAACACCTTTTCAATTCGCTCTTCGTCAATCTCATCGCCAGCTTTAAACTTAAATCCGATACCCCGGCCGAGGATCAGCAATTCCTGATTTTTATCATCCACTGTGCTGACGATATTGTTATTAAATATCTGTTTGATAATCATAATGGACCCACCTGCTTTATTTTGAGACATAAAAAAGGGCAAAACCAAAACAGAAATAATCAAATCATTTCCATAGTGGTTTTGCCCGCTTTACCGGTAACAAGCCTCGGATATAATTTATCACAAGCTGAAAACGGTGTCAACAGAAATTCCTGCCACTGTCTGTCTTCCTTGACTTTCTTACATATAACATTTACTTCTCGTATCACTTTGAAGAGGCATGTCCTTTTATTAATATTTACACTTTGGCGCAAGAACAAACGGGTAGAATTCATCAATCTTTAAGCGAGCCACAGTGTTAAAGGCCTGCCAAGAATTAGGAACATGTAAACATCAACAAAAAAGCCCTTCTAATGAAGGGCTTGGTATTATGGCTTAAACGTTACATTAATCTCAACAATCTCAGAGCGACTGCTTGTCCGAATTGGCGGTCCCCAGAAACCATATCCAGAGGTCACAATGGAATGCATGTCACCCTTTTGCAGATAACCCCAATCATTCTCGTAGATTGCTGCTGTGATGAACTGTGCCGGCGCAATCTGTCCTCGATGCGTGTGACCGGATACGACCAAGTCAACCTTGTTCTGCTCGGCAATATCCAGATCATAAGGCTGGTGATCTAACATGATGACCGGCTTACTAAGATCCGTATCCTGCATCAATGTTGCTACTTCAGCACGATCCTTCTCTGTTCGGTCTTTACGTCCAATAAGCGTGATCTTATCATCTAACATAATCTTATCATCGTATAATACTTGCATATCACTCTTCTCCAACGCCGCAATGAGATCTTCAATCGGGCCATCAAACTTATCATGGTTCCCCAAGGAAGCGTAGACCCCATAAGGCGCTTTGATGTCACGAATAATATCTGCAATCCCACTATTGAGATACATGTCCAGATTGTCATCAATAATGTCACCAGGGTATAACACCAGATCCGGCTGGAGCGCATTAATTTCCTCTACCATACGCTTCGCATGAGCTGGGCCTGATAACAGTCCAAAGTGCATATCTGCTGCCATCACGATCTTGAGCTTGTCCATACCCTCAACCTTTTTATCCACCTGGATATTATACTGTCTAACGACTGGACTATACGCATTAAATATCCCGTATCCTAGTGTAGACAGCAGCAAGATCAGCGTAACCACACCACCCCATTTGTGTGCGTGATGTCTTGGAATACGAGTTAAACGGAGTAACCAAAGTACTAAATGAGCAACAGGCAAAATGATTAATAACAAAGAGAAGATCGCGAGCCAGTATGAACCAATAATGCTCAAAAATGAAATGTTACCAAACATTCTCGCCAAAATAAACGACAGTGACAGGAACACCAGTACAATGATGTACAGCAAACGGAATCTGGCTGCCACAACAGGCTTCATCCAGCTCCAACCGCTCCATCCTATGTAGAACACTAATAAACCATATACAAGCAAAAACAATATACCTACAAGTACAAACATGCCAAGCTTAACCCCCACGTCAAATTAAGTATAAGTTGTTATTTGAATCAAAGAGACAAATTTCACCTCTATACATGAGTATAACGTAGTTAAAGGGGTCGACGCATCTATTTACCTCAAGTAGTTGCGTACATTTTATTACAATTTGATGATACTTAAATTCAAACATTCTCCAATCACGTTTTTAATCATAGGCTATGTTAATTCTAATGTTGATATTAGGCCATAAGAAAACCTCCTTTTTGAAAAGGCGGTTTATTGCTATCGTGTCCCGTTAACGCAACGACTTACTCTGTTGAATTTCGTGTTCCTCAACATCAAGCGGCATCAGAGAAGGCGGATTGTACCTTATCACGGACTTTAAACGACAAAATGGTGCCGATAGCCATAGCCGTATAGCCGCAACGAAATAATGAGCCTAATCCGACAGTGCCCGCATGATGTTGGATTTCGCCTCTGCTGCAATCGCTTCATTCCCGTCATCGACCGCTTGCATTAAGATCAGTATGGGGATGTATACCGCGATCAGCCGCGCCAGCAGCTTTGTTTCCTCGTCCGCTCCTCCGTACGTTTCGAAAAACACGCCGCGAGCGTAAGGTGGTAAAAAGCTATAAGCAACGCTCAAATCGCAAGCCGGATGACCTACGCTCAGATCGCCCCAATCGATGATGCCGGAAACGATCCCGTTCTCATTCACAAGCATATTTTTGAAATGAAGATCGCCATGTAGCAGTGCATTCACCGCCTCGACACGGTCCTTTTGCAGCCTGCTAATATACGCTTCGATTACACCGGACTCCTCCGGCGACAAGTGTTCAACCACCTTCGATAGAAAGCCCACCAATTTCACTTTGCGCGATGCTATGTCCGTCAAGTTTCGATGATCTTGCTGAACTCCGCACTTCAGCGCCGCCTGCACCGGAAACTCATGCAATCTCCGCAAAAATTTCGCCAGAGTCTCTGCCGATAAAGCCCGTCGTTCTTCCGTCAAAGCGATTGGGAAATCTCCTGGCACGTAGGCATAGCCAAGAAATGGTGCCGGGTATTCGTCACTTGCTTCGCCATAAAACAAAGGTTTCGGATAGGGGATGGTCATATATGCTTCCAGCTTCGGCAGCAGCTTCCCTTCCATACGAATCGAGCCAACTGCAATCGTTCTTCTTGGAAACCGGAACACGTACTCGTCACCGATGAGAAAAACCGTATTGTCCCAGCCCCAGCCCAATCGCTTCACTTGCTTCGATGATAGCTGGGGAAATTGTCTGCCGATCAGCGTCCGCGCCTGCTCTTCGTTAACCTCCCACTCCGCATCCCATACATTCGTTCCTCCCACCAATTGTCTACCTCCTCGTTCCTTACGTTATTTAGATGTTTACATTCCCTGAAAGTTACGCATAACTGCCCGTTAGCTAAACAAGAATAAGCAGAAAGTCGAAGTTTGGTGTTCGTGTCGATCACAGTAAACAGGCACGATTTGACCAACATATTTTCTTATTCGATGCGGTATTCTCATATTCCTTGCTGTCTAAGTAACGAATCCACGCCAAGTAATTCTGCAAATACGTTGTTACAACACCATTGAAGCGATCCATCCATTTCTTCAATCGGCTGTGATAGCTGTTTACGTTTTGGTAAAAAAACACCCTTGTTCCTTCATGAGTCTACACTCATGAGGAACAAGGATGTCATTTGTCCATAAATGGAGTTTATTCATTTTAAGTTCCATCTATATCATATAATTACTCGTTAGTGTCCATCCATTGGAAGTGGAATGAACCTTCTTTGTCCACGCGTTGGAACGTGTGTGCACCGAAGTAGTCACGTTGTGCTTGCAACAGGTTTGCAGGCAAACGTTCTGTACGGTAGCTATCGTAGTAGGACAGTGCGCTGGAGAAGCCAGGAACCGGAATTCCTTGTTGTACAGCAGCAGCTACGACTTCACGCCATGCGCCTTGGTAAGATTCAACGATGTTTTGGAAGTATGGATCTAAGAGCAGGTTTTTGAGCGCTGCATCTTTATCGTATGCTTCTTTGATGTTTTGCAGGAACTGTGAACGGATGATGCAGCCACCACGGAAGATCATAGCGATGCTACCGTATTTCAGATCCCAGCCGTACTCATCGGATGCAGCACGCATCTGAGCGAAGCCTTGAGCATAGGATACGATTTTACTTGCGAACAGTGCTTTACGCACATTTTCAATGAATGCTTTTTTGTCGCCAGAGAACGCTTCTGTCGCAGGGCCATTCAGAATTTTGCTTGCTGCTACGCGCTCGTCTTTCATCGCAGACAAGAAACGGGAGAATACGGATTCGGTAATCATGGACAATGGTACGCCGAGATCAAGCGCACTTTGGCTTGTCCATTTACCTGTTCCTTTTTGTCCAGCTGCATCCAAGATCACGTCTACCATTGGTTTGCCGGTTTCTGAATCGTATTTGGAGAAGATGTCTGCTGTAATCTCAATCAAGTAGCTATCCAGCTCACCTTGGTTCCATTCTGTGAAGATCTCGTGCAACTCTTCTACAGAGACATTCAATACGGATTTGAGCAAGTGGTATGCTTCACCAATCAACTGCATATCCCCGTATTCGATACCATTGTGCACCATTTTGACATAGTGTCCTGCACCGTCTGGTCCGATATATGTGCTGCAAGCATCGTCGCCAACTTTAGCCGAGATTGCTGTCAAGATAGGTTCAACTAAGGCATAAGCACTCTCTTGTCCACCAGGCATAATTGCTGGACCTTTCAATGCGCCTTCTTCACCACCGGATACACCTGCGCCAATAAAGCGGAATCCTTTTTCCTCCAGCTCTTTGCTGCGGCGTTGCGTATCAGGGAAGTATGCATTACCACCATCAATGATAATGTCTCCTTGGTCTAGGTAAGGAAGCAATTGTTCAATCGTTGCATCTGTTGCTTTACCTGCTTGAACCATAATCAAGATTTTGCGCGGGGATTCCAAAGAAGCTACAAACTCTTCAATTGAAAACGTACCGATTAGGTTTTTCCCCTCAGCTTCTTTCAAGAGGTCATGCGTTTTCTCAGGTGAACGGTTAAATACCGATACGGAAAACCCTTTACTCTCGATATTAAAAGCCAAGTTTTTACCCATTACTGCCAATCCAATAACACCAATCTGTTGTTTACTCATTATGTCCTCCCAAAGTCCATGTTTTATATTTTTATCTCAATTCTCGTCAGACCTTATTGAACTGTTTTTTTCCAGTCTGCTGCGAATTTCTCCATACCTTGATCTGTCAATGGGTGTTTGGAAATCTGCTCAATGACAGAGAAAGGAACTGTAGCAATATGAGCACCAGCCATAGCTACACGCGTAACGTGATCCGGATGTCTTACGGATGCCGCAATGATCTGTGCATCCAAGTTATGTGTACGGAACAGCTCAGCAACTTTGGCAACCAACTGAACTCCATCTTCTGAGATATCATCCAGACGTCCCAAGAACGGGGATACGTAAGTTGCACCGGCACGTGCCGCAAGAAGTGCTTGGTTAACAGTGAAAATCAGGGTAACGTTAGTTTTTACACCTTTTTCAGTCAGATAACGGCAAGCTTCCAGACCTGCGAGTGTCATCGGCAATTTAATCGTTATGTTTTTGTCGTTATTGTTGATTTTGATCAATTCATTGGCTTGTGCAATCATCTCTTCTGCAGTGAGTGCATCTGGTGTAACCTCAGCAGATACGGACTCTACCTGTGGGACTTCACGCAAGATCTCTTCAATGCGATCCTCAAACTTAATGCCTTCTTTGGCAACCAAAGATGGGTTAGTTGTTACGCCTGAAAGTACACCAATTTTATACGCTTTTTTGATATCCTCTAAATTTGCTGTATCGATGAAAAATTTCATGGTTAATTCCCTCCATAAGATGTTTTTTTAGTGTCCAACAGAGCCAATCCAATCTATTCTATTGAAGTGGCCCGTTGGTTGAATACATGGTGTTAGGTATTACAGGTTGCCATTCACTGCCAAAGGAACCTCTGTTACTGATGATGCACCCTGATCAGCCGGCTCGTCAAACCACCAATGGTGACCTTCAGCCGCAAGCATGGCATCCGATTCTGCTGGACCGTAGCTTCCTGCAGGATATAAGTGAAGAGGCAATAAATTTTCAGCAAAAGCATCCAAGATTGGTTGCACCCAAGCCCAGGACAGTTCAACTTCATCCCAGTGTGCGAAGAATGTTGGGTCACCATGCAGTGCATCGTGAATCAAGTTCTCATACGCTTCAGCTAGATCTTCGCGATCAGGCGAAAGATCAATGTGCACCGGTTTAAAGTCTCCCTTATTCTGCGGATCACTTGCATTCAGTTGCAGTGTCATACTTTGATCAGGACTCATCTCAATGACAAGCAGATTAGGTTTGGAGCCGTTGCTCTTGACTCCATGAGCTTGACCAGATGGTTCTTTGAATTCAATGACGATGCGTGTGGATTTCTCCTTCATTCTTTTACCCGTACGGATGTAGAATGGAACACCACGCCAGAAGAAATCATCAATTTGTAACTTTGCAGCAATGAACGTGTCGTTCATTGTGTTCTCAGCGACACCTGGTTCAGCAGTATAAGCATTAACAGTTTTACCTTGGATGCTTCCCTCTGCATATTGTCCACGGATCACGCTTGCTCCAACCGTTTGTTTTTGCAAAGGCAAGATGGATTCCATAATATGCTTTTTCTTCAAGCCTACTTTTTCCGGTGTGCTGTTGTGAGGAAGTTGGATCGCCATCATCATCAGCAATTGCAGCATGTGATTCTGGAACATGTCACGTACTGCACCTACATGATCATAGTAGGATGCCCGTTCCTCTACACCTACTGTCTCGTTTGCCGTAATCTGCACATTCGAGATATAGCGATTGTTCCACAACGCCTTCATGATTGGATTACTTTGATGCAGCGTCTCTAGGCGTTGTACCATCGGTTTACCCAGATAATGGTCAATCCGATAAATTTCTTCTTCAGTGAAAGATTCACTCAGGTTGTGGTTAAGATCACGAGCAGACTGGAGATCATGTCCGAATGGCTTCTCAATAACAAGCCGTTTCCAGCCTTCTGTTGAGCCTAACCCGCTTTCTTGAATATTCTGCGCAATAGGCTCAAAAAATTCCGGTCCAACGGAAAGGTAAAACAAACGGTTAGAAGGAATGCTAAGCTCAGCTTCTCTCTCCTGAACGAGATCTAACAACTTTATATAATCTTCCTTATGGCTTATATTCAATACACTGTAGCGAAAAGCTTTTACGAATGACTTCACTCGTGCAGGATCAGCTTGGCGTCTGGAAAACTCATGAAGCGACTTTTCCACTTGCGCCTGAAAGAATTCATCAGACCATTCTCTACGACCTAAACCAATCAAGGAGAAAGATTCTGGAAGCTTCTGCTCAATGTATAAATTATATAGTGCAGGATATATTTTTCTTTTGGCTAAATCGCCAGTAGCACCAAACAAAATTAAAGATGTTGGTTCCATCTCACTATCTCCTTCCAAGTAACTCTGGTTTCTTTGCTGTAGTTACACTATAATACGTTTCATAGCCATACAAGTAATTAATATATTTCACAGGAGCTATAGACCATATCTATGACAACAAATTATGAATTATATAAAGTGTTTTATTGGGCTGCCAAGACAGGAAGTTTAACGCAAGCTGCAAAAGTGTTATACATTACGCAACCAAGCGTCAGTCATGCGATTAAGCAGCTGGAAGAAAGCTTTGGTTTAACATTGTTTTATCGTAATTCAAAAGGGGTTGCGCTGACACAAGAAGGCATAAGCCTTTACTCTTACATCGAGCAGTCACAGATTTTGATTTCTTTGGCAGAAGAAAAGATGGCTGCGTTAAAAAGTCTGGATAGCGGTGAGCTTAGAATTGGCGGTAGTGATTCCCTGTTTAAACATTACATGTTGTCTTATCTCGAAGAATTTCACGTGCTGTATCCAAATATCAAGCTACACTTAAGCCACGGAACCACACCAGAGGTTATCACGTTCCTGAAAGAGGGTAAGATCGACTTAGGCGTTGTCCGTATGCCAATCGTGGATCCTCAGCTTGAAGTCAGAGAAAGTATTCAACTCAAGGATTGTTTCGTCGCGGGGGAACGTTATGCTGAACTCAAAGACAAAGTGTTGTCTCTGGAGACACTACTTGAACATCAGTTAATCCTCTTCTCTCGGAATAGCCGGGTAAGGATGGCCATTACGGAATTGTTTAATTCCTATGGCTATACACTTAAACCTGAAATCGAAGTAGGTAGTGTTGATCTACTCATTGAACTAGCAAGGCGGGGATTAGGGATCTCTTATGTAACTAGGGAGTTCATATCGAAGGAGTTAGAAGAAGGTTCTTTGTTTGAAATTCAGCTGGATGTGTCCTTGCCACCTTCCCACGTCGGAATTATGACAAAGCGTAATATGCCTACTTCTCTGGTAACGAACCGCTTCATGGATCTAATCTTCAAATCGTAACTTAGTCATAGACAAACACATATAGCAAAAGAGTGCTCTATCATCCTAAGCAGCAGGATAATAAAGCACTCTTTTGTTGTTCTCATAGATATCTCATTAATATTTCGATCTAGTTTAGACAATTTTCTTGACTAATGGCTAACCAAATACGATGCATCAAGGATGACAGCAACTCGTCCATTGCCCAGAATTGTTGCACCAGACAGATGATTCATTGCTCCTAAGTACGATCCTAGACTCTTGATAACAACCTCTTGGTTGCCCATGATTTCGTCTACAGCAAACGCCGCCGTTTTATCCACCGAGCGAACGATAATAAGAGGAATCGTCTTGGACTCCCGGTTGGTAGGCGGATAATTCAGTTTATCCCGTAACCAATGGAACGGCACGATACGCCCATGATTCAAGATAGCTAGCTGGCCTTGTATCGTTTGAATATCTTCCGGATCGATGCGAACAATCTCTGCAATATTATACATTGGAATGATCAGTACACGACCCGAAACTTTAACAAGCAAGCCTTTGATAATGGCTAGTGTGAGAGGTAAACGAATGGTGAATGTTGTCCCCCTACCAGGCTCCGTGTCAATGTCAATAATACCGTTCAATCGACCGATCTGGCTTCTCACAATGTCCATTCCCACTCCACGACCCGAGACCTCGCTCACAGAGGAAGCGGTAGAGAATCCTGGCTCGAAGATCAGATGCACTGCCTCCTGCTCCGTCAGATGTGAGGCTTGTTCTTCTGTAATTAGCCCTTTACTCAGGGCAGAAGCTTTAATTCGTTCACCGTCAATGCCTTTACCATCATCCGAATATCGGATAACGACATGGTTTTCTTCGTGAAACGAAGTGAGTGTGATACGTCCTTTGGTGGGTTTACCTTGTTGCTCCCGAATCTCTCGACTCTCAATGCCATGATCTGCACTGTTTCGAATCAAGTGAATCAATGGGTCACTCAATTCCTCGATAATCATCCGATCAAGCTCTGTCTCTCCGCCTTGAATAATCAGTTCCAATTCTTTACCCAGCTTCTGAGATAGATCTCGAACGAGACGTGGAAAACGACTGAATAGCTGATCAATAGGCAGCATACGAGTCTTCATTACACCTTCTTGCAGCTCCTTGATCACTCTTCCCATATGATCCGAGACACCGCCAATGCTCTGCATTAACGGGGAGGGGGCACTACGCGCCCCTTCACCACTGAGGTCAGCTAGTGAGGTCTGGTCAATCAGAAGTTCTCCGACCAGATTCATCAAATGATCCAGACGTTCAACATTTACCCTTACGGTTGGTTGCGTACCCTTGTTACGGTCGTCCGAGAGCGATTTTTCCGTAGATGGTTCAACAGCGCCTGCTTCAGCCTTCTCCTGAACAGCAACCGGTTCGTTATGAACGACGGCCACATCTTTAACATACTCCTCTACAACCACAATGTGCACATCGGACTCGTTAGACAGCTCCAGTTGGATCACCTGTGGGTTGCCAGCAATGGCTGCTACGATAACAAAATTGGCATACCGATCATCGTCTTCCCCACTTGCTACTTGATCTGCCAGAGATGCTGCAATGATCCTGCCACCTTGTTCTTCTATCCGCTGTCTCACAATAAAGTACCTTGCAGCCTTCATCACACATGCCGTTTCCAACGTAATTCGGATGGAGAAAAGCTGATGCCCCGCATCCACAGCCTCCTGTGCAACCAACCATTCCGACTTCTTAAGCGCAGGAGCCTTTACTGACTCCATAATGACAGGCTTCTGAATAAGGGATTGGATCTCCGCAACCACGCTCTTAAAATTCTGAAATGGCTGGCCACTAACATACTGATCCCGTAGCACTTTCATTGCATCTAGAGAACGGAACAACGTATCGATAAGCACCGAATTGATCTCAGGCTTCTTGTCGCGAATCCACTCTAGTGCAAACTCCACCTCATGGGTTAGATCACTAAGCTCCCTGAAGTCCATGGTTGAGGCCGATCCTTTAATCGTGTGCGCTGCTCGGAAAAGCGTCTGAACAAGCCCAACCGATGGAGAACGTTCCAGTTCCAACAACGATTGATCCATGCGCTCCAACTGATCATTTAATTCCTCTATGAAGATGTCGCGGTAGGCAGATAAATCCATCATTTCATATTCCCCTCCCTATCCGCCCAATATTTCTTCTAATTTCAAAATGCCCACGAGTTGGTCTTCACGTTGCCCAACACCAAGAAAGACGGCTTCTCGGCTTCGGGCAGCATGTCCACTTGTCGGAGGATGAATCTCATTATACGTAGTTACTTTGTTGACTTTGTCTACGATAAGTCCCACATATTCATCCTGATAACGGACAACAATAATTCGTGTTGATCTTGTATCCGGCTCGTCAGGCATTCCTAACAGATTGCGTAAACTCACTACGCATACAACCTTGCCTCTAAGATTGACTACTCCTTTTACCTCCGGACGGCTATAAGGAATGTCGGTGATACTGAGCATTTTAATAATTTCATGAATCTCTTCGATTCGGATCGCGCAGGTTTCAGCCCCAACGGATAGTTCGATGTATTGCTCTTGCTGAAGTGAAGACATCTGGTCACCTCTGTTTGGTTTGATTATTGAGTCTTAAATGCAGATGCGGAATGAGCCAGCTCTTCAGCCAGGTGTGCTAGTGATTGACATGTTGCAGCCGTTTCTTCTGAAGCCGCAGCGGACTCTTCACTCGATGCCGAGATCGATTCAACAGAACTCATCACTTCTGCCGCCTGTGCCGCTTCCTCTTCGCATGCAGCTGCAATTTCGTTCACTTTGTGTGAAGAATTATTGACCATTTCAATAATTTGATCAAATGCCTGCCCTGTCATAGAGGACTGCTCTACGCTATCCGCTACAGCGCGTACACTCTGTCTTGTGTTTTCTTGCATCACTTTAATAATGTTCGTGATCTCTTTTGTTGCTTCGCCGCTTCGTTCTGCAAGTTTACGTACTTCATCGGCTACAACAGCAAACCCACGGCCTTGCTCCCCTGCCCGTGCCGCTTCAATAGCTGCGTTCAGCGCAAGTAGATTCGTCTGCTCTGCAATATCGTCGATTACTTCAATGATGTCACCAATTTTGCGAGAATCTTCTTCTAACTGTGACATTTTAACATTTACAGCCTGCATGCCTTCCAGTGAAGTTTGCACGACATGTCCACCTTCACGGGCTGTTTTCACGGTATCATTAGACAGCTCTGCTGCTTCTTCAGCACTTGCTGCAACAGAGTTAATAGCAAGCGAAAGTTCCTTGAACAGTTCAGAAATATTCGCTGCTTCGCTCGATTGACTTGTGCTTGTGCTTGCAATTTCTTGTGTACTTGCTGAGATTTGCTCGGATGATGCCGCAACACTTTGAGAGTTCATAACAATGCTGTCAATCAATGTTTTCAAATTATCGACCATACGATTCAGGGCTTGGGCTAGTTGACCTACTTCATCTCGGCTTGAAACATCTGACTTAAGGGTCAGATTACCGTTAGACACTTCCCTTGCCAATTCCACCATGGACAATAACGGTTTGGAAATGGAACGTGAAATAATGTATCCGATTAAAATACTAAACGTCACTGCCAGAACAACTAAAATGATTGTTACCATAAAGGAGGCGGAATAAGCCGCTTCTGATTTTGAATTCGCTTCTTCAGCTAGACTTATATTAATATTCATCAAATCTTGGAGTACTTGTACCACACCATCACCAGGAGGTTTTAAGGTTTCTCTTAGAAATCTTGTGAATTCAGCGTTGTTGTCACTTAAAGCTATCTGTGTTCCTTGGTCGAACAAGGTTAAATAATTAGGATACTGTGTATCAAAGTTTCGAAGTAGATCGCTTTCTTGTGAGGTAGTAACTAAAGCGCGGTAATTGTTGATGTGATCATCCAGCGTTTGACGAATTGAGGCGATGTTATCCATAATTCTTGTTTGTTCAGCATCAATTGATTCAGTGTTGAGGTCACGCACACCCACACGCATACGCTGATAATCTACTTGTGCTGCTGATAGTTCTTTTACAGACATAAGATTGTTATTATACATTTCTTGCATCCGTTCGTTCGTACTTCTCAATGTAATCACTGAATAAATCCCGAGTGCTGCCAAAATCATGGACACAATTAAGAATGCTGAAATAATCTTTGTTGCTGTTTTCAAATTACCGAACCACTTCATCTAATCTCCTCCTAGGCATCTTCGTGTCCAGTTATGTATTTATTTGCGTCTGTAACCCCTTCCCCCGGGCAACGCTCTAGACAACTTACGATTTATTTCGACATTACTATCAAAAATGTGAATAGAAGATTTGCATTTATTAAATATTTCACTAATACGAAAAAAATAAATGATTCTATAGCACCTTTCTTTTTGTAAAATAAAATCTAAATATTCATATTATTTGATGCTAATCGTTCGCGATTACGAAAATCTAAACAACTATTAAATTCATTAACATTTTTAATATATCTGTAATCCACTCTAATGTAAGGTATTTAGAATAACTTATACCAAGTACAAAGACCTACATACACTCAAAAAGCAAAACCTATGTGCAAATCAGCGGTTTTGCATTTCTGTGACTTTGGATTCAGGTTAAAATTTCAAATTACTTCCAATTGAGATTATATCTTCATAGATGACAAAAAAATCAAACTCTTCTAAAGAGTTTGATTCTCTGTTCTTATATGTTATGGGTATATATGAAATGAACTTAATTACTCAACTAAGATGAAGAGGACGAGGATTGTTCAAACAAATATTCCAGTTCTTTTAATCGGCTCTCGATTCGCTGTGGGATTAGTGTAAACAGCCTGTCCCATGACATGAATGTTTCCAGCTTCAATGGATATTCTTCAAACACCATGGTGGGTATAAACGATTTACTTAATAGATAATTCCGCACACGGGCATCGATCTCTGCATTCGTTTCAAAATAGTCCTGGAATAACTCATTGACTAACAAACCATCACACCCAGCCTTCGCTCCTGCTGCACTATATAAGTCTGGCAACAGCTCAAATACGACCGGTAAAGGTGAAAATGCATGCTTGCCCGGCTGTGAGTACAGAATCACCTGATTATCCACCATATTAATTCGATCCTTCAACATGCCTCGGAGTACTTTACCATGAAAACTGGCTTCACAATCCACGACTTCGCCATCATGACCAACATAGATCCATACATGCTCCATTTCATACAAATGTCCAATCTCATAATCCCACCAGATGGCATATTCAATAACGCATTGCACAGCCTCCACAGGAAAATCAATCTCTCTTCTAAATGATGGAGATGCCCCCGGACGTTCCAACACTGAAACCCCTACAAAGTCAGGATAAAACGGTTCATTCAGATCAAACATTAGAACTGGTGCATATTTCGCAGCGATTTCAAGCATTTCTGCCTCTTTCATTGCCATAGTTTAGCCCTCCACTTTCTATGTTGATTAAGTATATAATTGGACAACAAATGATATATGCAAACTATTTTAACAGAGAATTATGTACGTGTTAATGGATTTACTTAAGACCATGTATAGCGTTTCTGAACCAGCTCTACATGATAAAACTCAAGAAAAAGACCCGGTTCTGGAAGGTGCTCCAGCTCACGAGTCTATGTACTACGATGCAATTCTGTGAGAATTATGCTTTCGATGATTTGTCTGATTTTAATGTTTTGGATGGTTGACCAGTCTGATCGTAAGCCGGATCTACACAACCGATCGGTGGACCAAGGATTGCATCATTTTGAATGGAGGCGACAGCTTTGGCATAGGCTTCCTCGTCGATACAATACGCGCGATGCGCCACCTCAGGCGGTGTTGCTGCAAGGAAATCCGCACCAAGCACAATGTCAGGCGTTGGCACATCAAAAATAGTGAGCAAATGCACATCATCTGTATCTGCCACAAACCAGTGAAACCACCCTTTGGGAAAAATCGCCACTTGCCCGGGTGTTAGATGGTAACTGATTCGTTTACGGGTAAATGGGTCAAATACGGAGGTTGTTACCTCTCCGCTAATTAGCACAATCATCTCTGTTGTATTCGTGTGCCAGTGGGGCTGTACAATAATACCTTTGCTCATGTGTACGTTGAAGAAACCATTTTTGATGGTAGGTAGCTGTTCTCCAAACAACTGAGTTACATAATTTCGTGGATCCCGCTTGTAGTTCAATACGGCTGTAGAATCCCCTGCTAACTGTACGTTCGGGGCCTGTAATATAGGATCAATCATGCCGTTTCCTCCTTCTGCACATTCATCTCATTGTGTACTTTATGTTGCGTATAGCGATTTTAAAACCTATAAAAATGGAACTCATCCGATTTCCAAGTTCTAAATATTCAACCATTTGTAAATCGAAAAAAGTCTGGTTCATGGAACCAGACTTTTCTTAATCTCTTCGTCAGCGTAGTTGGAGCACGAAACATATTAGAATCGATCAGAGCTGATTCATGTAGTTCGCAATTGAAATTCCAGGATCAGCTAAAAATGCATCAAGCGCAGCAACATTCTCGTACTCTTGGTGTTCAATATCATAGAATCCAAGACACTTCTGGCTAGGATGCCATACCATCATTAAGTGCGAGTATTGATCCAATTCAGATGAGATCCGTAGCAGCTTCTGTCTACCCATTTTCATCTCAACCGTATCGACCAGATTAAATATTTCAACATATTGAACGTTGGACTCGTTCTCAGCAATTTCAATCCGCCGTGGTGCTTCGGATAGAAAAGTGATTAATTCCTTCGGCAACTTGTATGGCTTCAACGCCAACAATTTATTGCTGATGTCATGGAACTCCTTTGGTTCGAGAGATTTCAGATACTCGGCCATTTCTTCATTTTTTTGACTAAGCGCAATGGTGTATGCTCGTTCACCGTCCTTCTCCTGGATCGTAACATCCGCGCCCTGTTCTACCAAATATCGAACCATCTTCATGTTATTAGATCGTGCCGCTACCGTGAGAGGCGTCGCTTTGTACGGATAGACCATATCTGGCTCATTATAGTTGATGTCTACCCCTTCACGCAGCAAATACTCGAGGGTCTTCATATCGTGATCAGCTACCGCTTTGCGTAAGGTCTTCCCACCAAATTTGTGAATATCTAATCCAAGTTCATGAAGGAGGGGGATGTTCTTTTTGTTACCGTAATAAGCTTCATCATACGCGCTTGATTTTACACGGTTAAGTCCGTTTAATTTCGCACCATTCTCGTACAAATACCGAACCATCTCTTCCCCACAACATCTCACGGCCTTCAGTATCGCCGGATTATTTTTGGCATTCAGGTTAACACCATGCGAGACCAACAACCTGACCACTGCCGGCTGATTGCAGATTAGAGCGAAATCGATGGGTGTCATAGCGGTATATTGACTAAGTACAATCTCAGTTTCCAGATCCATGCCCTGCTTAATGAAATCTTCTACTGCAGCGGTATCTCCTTGGTAAATGGCCAAAGCTTGATCCGGCAATGTTTTGAACGTTCCTTGATTTCCGATTTTGAACACGGGTGTAACCTCCTACAAGCGAAGTGAAAATTTCCATAATCTCTCTCACAAGTTTATCACGTTATCTCTAGTGATTGAATGGTTACAACAAAACCAATTCAGTAGCTTGCCTTTTGAGCAAACCAATAATCCATCTACGATGTCTTCAATCCTGCATTAAACCTACAGGCTCCGCCGGTACCATCTCCATACCTTTCTCTAGGAGCTTAATCGGCTTTAACCGAGAAGTGATAGCGGCCATAATGACCACAAACACTCCCCCAATAATAAATAACAAAGCAATGCCTCTGCCAGGACCAACACCAATAATAGAACCTACGGTCGAAGAGAGAGCTCCCCCTTCAATAAGCAACGGGTTGAACACATGATCTGCCAGGAAACCCGCAAGACTATAAGAAACGATAAATCCGAGTTGCGATAGAATTCCGATAATGCCCCATACTCTGCCCTGCTTTTCATTAGCAATGTTATTACGCACCAGCACATCAGCACTCATATTGACAAAAGGAAGGGAAGCTAGGAATAAGAATCCGGCAAAGATAATAAAAGAAAGATTGGTGGATACACCCATGAGTGAAAAAGAAATACCAGACATAGCTAAGCCAACAACTAATACGCTGGCATATTTCTTCGTCATTGTAAAAATACCAATACACAGGCTACTAATCAGCATTCCGATTGCACTAATGGATTGGAACATTCCTAGCGTCCTTACATCCGAGAACGATAATATCATTGGTCCGATGAGTGTTTCCAAGAATCCAAGATAGAACGTAACAATCGAAATAATAATGACGAGCACCAGCACACCCTTGTTCGTGGTCACTTCGACCCAGCCTTCGATAAGATCTGTGAACCAAGGCTTCTTCTCCCTACCCGTTCGATCCACTCTGGCACTTCTGCGAATGACAAGTACCGCTAGAATGGCTATAAGGAAGGTTAACATATTAATGATTAAAATAACTTCAATCGAAGTGATGGTAAGTAAAATGCCTGCAATAATCGGTGATAACAAAAATTTGGAGGATTCAGCAAGCTGTAACAAGCCACTGCCTCTGGAAAATTGCTCTTTCGTCAACAGATCGGTAGCCGAAGCCTTATAAGCAGGACTTTGAATAGCGGAGAATACAGAACTGAATGCAACGCCAACATAAATGTGCCACAGCTCGATACTTCCTATTATGATCATAGATAGAATAAAGAGTATCCCTATCGCAGACCCTAAGTCTCCAATAATCATCATCGTGCGACGATCATAACGATCCGCAAGCACACCTCCGATTGGACGCAATACGATATTGGGTAAAAAGGTGAACAATGTAATTAGAGCTACCGCAGTCGCTGTACTCGTTTGTTCAAAAGCGTACACACCAAGCGAAAATGCCGTTAGACCAATGCCAATTGTCGAGATCAGCTGCCCATACCATACAATTAGAAATTTACCAAATGATTGATGTTCGGTGAGTTCCATAGGATTACTCCTCCACTATTTTGATTCATTCGGGCGATATCTCTCGATGATATACGAGAAACTTCCTTTTTCTGCACCAAGTGTGCATTCCAGAATATACATAAACGCTTCGACTTTGCGTTGCAGTTCCTCCTCTGTCCACTGAAATATGCCTTGATCCAATAAAAACTGTGAAGAGACCAGCAAAAATTCAACCACTTCTCTTGGCGCCTGTGTATGAAACACCCCTTCCCGAATGCCTTGTTCAATCACTTCTGTCAAGATCGGACTGAGCTGCAGAATCGTTTCCACTAGACTTTTCTGATGCATCTCTACGTTGTGGACTTGGTGTAATTCTTCGATGAATTGTTCCTTGTTGGCTACATCCTGTCCTTGAGCTGTAATAATGTTAAAAATCTTCGTATGTGCATCTAAAGAATCGTCTTCGGATATTCGCTTCGCTGCATTTACACCAACGGCGATAAAGCGCATCACAACGGCATTCATAACCTCTTCTTTGGATTGAAAATAATGATAAAACGTACCTTTGGCGATGTTCACCGCCTGTAAAATATCAATGATTGTTGTTTTGGTATAGCCTTTTGAAATAAATAAAGCCTCGGCTGCGTCCAATATTTCATTCCGACGTTCTTCAGGATTCTTAATGATCCTCACGTGCACAACCTCCAATTACAGTAGACCGACTGTCGGTCTATTGTAGTCATGTTTATGTTCATTTAGAACCCTTGTTCCGTGAGCCATTCAGACAGTACCGACTCTCTTGCTTTGATGTCCTGCTGCTTGTTATATTTTCCAATGTTACACTCAGCTACGAGTGTACCATCCAGCATAAATAATACTCTCTGGGATCTGACTGCTACCTTAACATCATGAGTCACAATTAAAATCGTTGTTCCCGCAGCATTAATATCGTCCAGGATATCCATGATCTCAGCAGTTGTCCTTGAGTTCAGCGCTCCTGTTGGCTCATCGCCAAACAAAATATCTGGATTGTTAATTAACGCTCGACAGATCGAGATACGCTGCAATTGTCCTCCCGAAGCCTGTGTAATATTATGACTAGCCAGCTCATCTACTCCCATTTGTTTCATTAATCTGAGCGCTCTAGCACGAATAACCTCTTTACTCCTGTTCTTAGCTAAATAAGCCGATAAGACAACATTGTCGAGCAAGTTCAAGTTTTTCAACAGATGACTATGCTGGAAAATGAATCCCATCTTATTTAACCGCAGCTTCGCTAATTTTTTCTCAGGTAACGCAGAGATTTTCTCTCCTGCAAAATAAACACTTCCTTCACTAACCTGATCCATACCGCTGATATTGTATAGAAGTGTAGATTTGCCAGAACCCGAAGGACCCATAATGGTGACAAACTCACCTTGTCTTACTTGCAGATTAATATCTTTAAGAATCTGGTGTTCCTCGTGCTGATGAACCATATGCGACTTATTCACATGTCTGGCTTCCAATATCACTGTCATATTCATTCTCCTTATTCAACAATCATTTGGACAATGCTGGCTTCTCGGATGGATTGAATACTGAGCAGAGCAGCTATGGTGATGGCACTCGCCAACAATAACGGACATAGGATGTACGCTTGCCATGGATTGATGACAAACTCAATATGGGAGGCTCCGAATGAGGACATAATGGCACTGATGATCCATGGCCCAGCCGTATTTGCTAGAACTGTTCCCGCAATTACGCCGATGCTTAATACGATGAGTGTAATCGTGACATATTTTAGTTTTATGTTAGAGAGAGCGAAGCCCAAGCTTCGTAAGATGGCAATATCTCCGTGATCCTTGGCAACAAGCATTCTGAGGAATAACGATGTAATGAGAATAGAGACCAACACAGACACAATAAGTCCAGCTATCGTCAGTCGTTTTAACTGATCAATGGTGCCACCAAGTGTTTGATGTAAATACCCCTGTAAATCGGTGACCTTTGCCGGTGCAAATGCCTGCTCATACGCAGCAATCTTATCCGTGATCTGACTTTCATCCTTTAGATCCAAATTAACCACATACCAGAGCACACGATCCTTGTCATACGGCAGTAGTGCTTTTGCGGTCTTCCCACCGTTCGTGACATCCTGATATACTCCGCTGACAATCACTGTTTTCTCCCGACCTTCTACTATAAGCACAAGAGGATCGCCTACCTTTTTGTCCATCTCACGACTGTTGGTATCAGATAACGCAATCTCATTATCAGTTTTGGGAGCCGAGCCACTTAGGTAAGACAAGGGAAAAATATTGAAGTCTCCTGTCTCGACGCTTAAATGGTCATAGCCTCCTTCATTGTTACGTACGTTGAATTGACTTGTTACAAGGGGTGAATATTGCAACACATCGTTGTCCGTCCGCACATGTTCGAGTAATTCCGTGTATCGCTGCTCTACATCTTCGGAATAACGCAGATCAATACGAATGTCACTCTGGCCGACACCCATATATGAAATAAAGCTAGGTGCCCGCAAGGTATTCAGGAAATTAACAGGGACAATAATGATTATTGTGCTAACTGTAAATACCAGCAATATCAGTTGGAACATCCGTTTACGCTGAATCACATCTTGTAACGCCAGGAAAATGGGAACAGAACGTGACCACCGGCTAGTAGATAAACTTAGCTTCATTGTGGAAATATTCATATCACCAAGGCTTCCTGACCGCAGCCCCTCAATCGCAGAGATCTGATTGAAACGACGGAGCACTAAGATGCAGCATCCTAGGACAATAGCAAAAATAGCAGCGACGGCGAATAAGGAAATTGCTTCATTCAACCATGTTGTGGGAGCTGTTCCCATGTACAGCATGATATTGGACGTGAACAGCCTATTCACAAATATCGAGGATAGGTAACCCACAATACATGCCAGACCCGCTATAACGACATATTTGCTTAAATATAACGTTCGAATATCACGTCCAGATATGCCGATCGCTTTCATAACGCTGATCTCCCGATAATCTTCTTCGATCGTAGCCAGCATCGTGAACCGTATACAACAGATTGCGATCACAATTAGAATTAAACTGACCATGATAATTACTGCTGCAACAACCCCGTCTGTCAGTGCATTCAGCAATTGAAACAAACTATAGGTGACTAGTGGCCCTGAATTGGGTAGACCTGCATGTTGATAAGTCTGAATGAATTCGTTCGTTTTACTCGGATCTAGAAGTCGAAATTCAATGAGAAACTCCGTCTCTCCAGTATTTTGTTGAAGCATTTGAAAGTCATGAGTGCTAATCACAAACCGTTTGGAATGAATTATTGAAGGATTCATCTGTGCATCTCGAACAAAATCTACGATTCGGAAGGATCGGTTGAACGTACCGTCTTGAATAACGACATGGTCTCCAAGTTGTAGCTGTTTCTCCTGTAGGTAATACACCGGGACCGCAATCTCCCCGTCATTCACCTGAACCTTTTCATTGTTCATATTAAGTAAATAATCAAAGTCCTTATTTTGAACAACAAAATCCATATCCATAATGCTGCCCTTCTCGGACTCTGCTCCAAAGTAAACATGGGAACCATCGATATTAATCATGTCTACAATCTGATATTGATCCACGAGTTCATTTGCTTGCGTCCACTCGTTAACCTTGTACCTGTCCAATTCCCCTGAATGCATCTGCACCACATGCGGAGTTTTGGATTGCGTAAATAGATGTTCAATTGAATGGGTTAACTCGATGATCATTCGGGTGCCGGAAGCGACTAATATGGCCGCCAATAGAACAAAAATAAATAAAGTCAGCGTAATTCCTTTTTTTCGTCTAAATTCATTTTGCAGCATCCGTGCTAGCATGATTGTTCATTTCTCCTTTGCCTGATTTCACGTAGATACTCGTTTGGGGCAGGATATGTAACTTCTACGTTTATTCGCTGAACCACCTCGTTCCATTTGTAGTTATTTTCCAGTGTATCAATAAGAAGGAGAATTGAAATCAGTCTCCAGTCCAGGTTGATGATCATGCCTGAGGATGGCGGAGCATTGATTCGTGGAGGATCAGCTGAAGTTTAATCTGATGATGCTATGCGTTGAAAAGGTCCTCCTTATTGAGCTTCGCTTCAATCCTATGCTAAGATAATGGACATTCCTATTCGATATCATTGATTATGACTAAAACCAAGCGATAGAGAGGACACTATGAATCTTTCATCTATACATGACATGTTACATTCAATCATTCCTGCACTAGACCTGAGAAGCTGTCTCGTCAGTGTACAGGGAGAATTGATCTATCAGCATTATCGTAACGAAGAAGCGAAGACGCGTAAGGCCAAAATTAATTCCTGCACAAAGAGTGTGCTCTCCGCACTCGTCTGCATGGCAATGGATCAAGGTAAGATTCCGGACGCATCAACCCCGCTCTCGTTTTTTTTCCCAGAAGTTCAGACTGACGCAGATGCCAGAAAACCACAGATCACGCTTGAGCAATTACTAACGATGACTGCTGGGTTCAACTGGGATGAGTTCGGAGGACAAAATTCGTTTCCACGTATGACACGAACGAATCATTGGGTTCATTTTGCATTGGAACAGACCTTAAGCCATACACCAGGTACACACATGGAATATAATTCTGGCGTATCCCAGATCTTATCAGCGATTCTAATGCAGCAAACCGGTATGAGCGTTAATACATTTGCAGAGAGTTATTTATTTGACCCACTGGAGATTACTGACTATGAATGGGAAAGTGATCCTCAAGGCGTGCACACCGGTGGCTTCGGTCTTAAAATGCTTCCCGTGGATTTACTTAAGTTCGGTCAATTGTTCCTGCAGAAAGGTCAGTGGAATGGGACAACCTTGATCACGCATGATCTAGTAAACCGCTCTACTACACCTGCGATCGCGGTCTCCCCTCCTAATCACGGATATTATGCCTGGCATTGGTGGGTAGATACCTGTTCGGCAGAGTCTGCTCGGTTCATCGAGGATGTGCTTCCTACAGACATACAATCAACGACAGCAATGGCTTCTTCAGACCTTACATCACCATCGTTGAACTACTATTACGCTCGAGGATTTGGCGGTCAATTCGTATATATCGTGCCTGAGCTTGAATTGGTTGTGGTGCTGACCAACGATAAACGCAAAAAGGAGAAACCTCCTTTGGATGTTTTTCCAAGGTTGATTGCTCCTCAATTGTTGCGTTATCTATAGAGACTGTTTCAAATGTTACTTACCATACCATACAAAGAACCCTCAATCTCGTTAGAAATGACCTACGGGTTGAGGGCTCTTCTGCTAAGTATGATATATATACGTTTTACAATTAAATGATTTCAGCTCCTATTATGCTCTCCATCAAACTAAAAGTGATTCTTCAATAGCGAGCGTGACTGGGTAGGGTCCCCACTCTTGATTTGATAATACAACGAGTTGAATGCCTTGTGCCGGGTACACAGAAGACATGAATGACACCCCGGGATCGAATCCCATGACATGATACTTGAAGATGTCTTCCCCTTTCTGATCAATCCAGATTCCCCGTCCGTAATATTCTTCATCCTCTTGATGCGAATACGGAATGAGAAGTTTCCGAGTACTCTCCTCCGTTAATAACTTGTATCCTAACAACGTATTCCAGAAATGAATCATATCCTGCGCTGTAACATACGCCCCGCCATCAGACCCACCTTGGATCGGGATCGAGAAAATGTTCGTATTCCACGTACCTTCTTCCTGATCAACATAACCAATCGCCGTGTTAGGAGGTAACTGATCCGTCCGAAAATAACCAGAATCCTTCATGCCGCTTGGTTTGAAAATATGTGACTCCACATATTTAGTGAAGGATTGTCCGGATTGTTGTTCAACAATGAGTCCTAGCACAATATAACCGGCATTATTATAGTGGAAGCGTTCGCCCGGTGCAGATTTCATCGCTAAGTTCTGGAACATTGGCAAAAAGTCACGTAATTGTTGCATCATATAGACCGGCCGTTCCTGCCATAGCTCCGCGAAATCCTCCATGACTTCTTCATCGAAGTAATCAGGAATGCCCGCAGTATGGGTCAATAACTGATGAACTGTAATCTCTTTATCCCACAAAGGAAATTCAATGTTAAGTATATCTACTAGTCGACTCTCGTAGGAGAATTTCCCCTGCTCGATTAACTGACATATACTTACCGCGGTAAAAACTTTACATCCAGAGGCGATTCCGAATCGAGTATCACTTGTATTCGAGATCTGTTCGCTACGATTGGCATATCCGCGAGCCTTCGAGAAGAGTGTTTTCCCGTTTTGCTGTAATAACACTACACCGGAAAAATCTTTTTCCTCCATGACTTCCTCTACCTTGCGTGCTACATCCGTTATACTAGTCATTTCATCATCCTCCAATCATTCTTTTCACACTCCAACTGCATCTCATTCATTCAACTACTCTGTCGTGTAGTTCTTGTGTTAATCAGATAATACAGTGTTGCATAGATGGTCAGAATAAACACGCCAAAGAACATACAGAAGGCTAGGGATGGACGGCTTACACTTTCTTGCATCAATGCGATGAGTGCGGAACGGTTCGTTAACGCATCCCAACTGTTTAATCTGTATACTCGTCCAAGGAGTACACCATAGCTTCCCAACGCACACCCTGCCAATACAAAGATCCAAGAAGCCATCCGCCCAACTCTCTTATAGATCACTTCCTGTAGCTGATACATGGAGAGGAATCCAAGCAATAGTCCAACCCAGACAAACATGAGCACCACAATCAAGTCGTACCAATACGTGAAGTTCAGACCATTACCACCATAATATCGCGAGCTTCGTGCCGTCAGGTGAACGAGGTCTGTTACGATATAGGATGAATTCGGGAAAATAACAGCCATAATAGACCACTTGCAATGGCAAGCCAGGTCGTACCTTTCCATTTCACATAGCTGAACACATATGCTACATAGGAGAAGATAAACGGAATCCAGCCCAAAAATAGATTCCAGATCAAAAACCGAAAATATCTCTGATCAAGCCAAGCTGCAGTAGCGTAATGCAAACCTACCGTCACAACAGTAACTATACTTAGATAAATAAATATTTTGATGTAGTTCAGTTCTCTCAATGATCTTCCTCCACTTGACATTCAACTAAAATTTCATAACTCTTCCAACAATGATTATGATTCCTCCTACAATACATAATTTGGATGGAAATAAACATAATAGAATCATACCATTTCCCAAAGGAGAATTAAATTCACATGAATCAAAATCAAATTAATCCTACAAATCATGCTAACCCAGGGTTTATCCCTCCATTGAACCATGGCGGACATGAATTGTTTGATGTGCATGAAGTGTTAACCTGTGCTATTAATGTTTTAGATCAGTACATGATCTTCAGAACATTTGTATTGGATACCGAATTGCTCGATATTTTGGATCGCCAGTACAACTTTATGTTGTCACAGTACAACTTGACCGCAGAATGCTTTGCTACAGGACACAAACCTTCCCAAGAGACAGCGACCTATATGATTCCTAATATGACTCCGCCTGTGTATGGACTTAAGCCGTCTGCACCGAAGAAACCCAGTCAGTCCCTCGCAGATGTGAAAGATGCTGGAATTAGTAGTCACATGTTAGGTCTAATTAAATCTCATGCTTCATTGCTGGCGATGTCTTCCTCTGAAATTACTAACCCAACGGTACGACGCGTAGTTGCATCTCAGGTACAGCAATTTGTTGAAATGGCTTATGAGATTTTTATGTATCAGAACCAACGTGGTTACTATCAAGTGCCACAACTTAATGCAAACGATACGCAGCAGATGCTTCAAACTTATGTACCTGCAAGTGGGGCTCCACAGATGCCTCGTAGTAACAACGCACCACTCCAATAAATAGATAAATAATTAAATAATCAAAAAATAATAGTACAAATAACGAAAGAGCAGTCCACACAACCTCTAAGGTTGTCCGAGGGCTGCTCTTTTGTCTCTTTTCAGAAACGAGATCGCAGGTATAAAGAGTACGCACTTGATTGGTTTACCAAAAACTGGTTTAATCAGAGAAAACCTTAAGCACTGCTTGAAGATTTGCTCCCCCTAAGGTTTCCATACACAAAAATCTTGTTATTCGTTTACACAATTTTCATCATCGGAGGTATTAGAATGAAATTAAACGCTTCAATTAAACTGGGTATTCTTGCGCTAACTTTAGGATGTACCACGGTGGGTGCAGTACTGTCTACTCCACAAGCCGCATGGGCAGCACCCGTCCCAGATTCCAAAGCAGTATACCATCAGTTCCAGAAGTATTGGAAAAATGCCGTGAAGTCATCAGCCAGTCTAATTCAGGCACGTAAATATCTGCTAAATCATGTACATGAGGTTAATACAAGGCAGGCTACCTTGATGACGATGCAACTGGAATCGGTTCAGAATATTAAATTGGCGGAAATCGATGAGAAAATATACACTGTGCCTGTGCAAACGGCTATCTCAGAAGCGCATGAAAATATAGGATATGATAAGAAACTGACTTACAGCAGCTTGCTCAAAGAGATCAAAGACCCAGCGACCCGTAAGTTATTACAGGAAGCTTCTGATCTCGGTTACAAACTCGAGACTAGTGAAGGCATTTATTATCCGATTATTAATTATGAAGCTTACAAAAAACTTCAACCTTACGTAACTTCCGACATCGCTGCATATATTAATATCATGGCTGCCGAATCGAATCAGGCTACCACCTCAGATGCTGCCCTCATCATCCCTTGGGGCGAACTCATCCAGCGCACATTAGCAATGGAGGCCTTTTTGAATTCATACCCACAATCCAGCCGCACGACAACGGTAGAGCAATTGTTATATTTCGACGTACACTATTTATTCTATGGAAGTGATAATACACCAGCTTACGACTGGTTCACGGAGGATGAGATCCGCACATTAATCCCCGAAGTGAAACAGGCATATGACAAAGCTTTGGCGAAACGGGAACCTAACGCTACTAGCGCGATACTCGATAGTTTAGAGCAGGTGCTGTCTCTTCTGGAACAACATAATGACAGGCTTACGCCTGACATCCAAGCTACGATAGAATCCATTCTGAATCGATATTCTCCAGATTAACTAGGCATGGTTTGATGTACAAAAAAAAGCGGCATAAACTCCACTCCAATGAGTAAGTTGCCGCTTTCTTCGAGTTCACATACGAACTTCCAAGGCAATATGCTACCATGCTATATTTCATGCACCTTCACAACAATCGACCTCAGCTTGTCCGGATTCACCATCAGGTACACTCCCCTAATCCGTTCTCCATTCGAGTCAAGCTCCAGACACAGCACTTCTGTTATTTGTCCATCGTCCAGTAAAGCTAACTGTAGCTCTCCATTTATTCGTGCGGGAACCCATTGTCGTGAACGTAAACGAGTCAGCACTCTGCGCGAAGTGAGCAGTGCCAGTACACCTTTGTAAACCTTCATCGATCTCATGACTGTATGCACACGTCCACCGCCATCCGCAGTAAACACAGGCTCTTCAGCGAGCATTTCCATCATTGCATGAACATCATAATTGAGAAAAGCAGTAGTAAAACGTGCAACCATCTGCTCTTGAGCCTTGTTCGTTGTCTGTACTCTCATCACAGAGGATAGATCCTGTGGTAAATTTCGCTTCGCACGGCTGAAAATCTGACGGCAGTTGCTTTCACTTTTACCAAGCCAATCTGCAATGGTCTGATAGTCGTACTGGAATGCCTCACGAAGTACAAAAACCGCACGCTCTATTGGCGAAAGACACTCTAACATAACGAGGTATGCGTATGAGATCATCTCTTTCTGCTCCACTGCCATTTCTAAGCCGGTTCCCAGATCCGAAAGTGGTTCGGGTAACCATTCTCCAATATAACTTTCGCGTTGATTGCGAGCAGAATTCAACACATTTAAGCTCCGATTCACCACGAGTTTGGCTATATACGACTTGGGATTATGAATTACCGCGGAAGGTTGACTTTGAAGGCCAGTGAAACAATCCTGCACAATGTCTTCGGCCTCAACAACACTGCCAAGCATACGATACGCGACTGCGAATGCATATGATTTGTAACGTGAATACAGTTCACCAACTTCCAGAGAGGACACTTCTGGTTCATTGGGGAGTGGATTGGAATTCATATGAACGGCCTCCTCTGGCGGATGGTTTCAATATTCAAGTATCTCGTTTTAATTAAAACATCCTGGGTACATTCCGGTTGTAATTGCAATTCGGTTCCAGCTATTAATTGTATTTATTGCCATGATGAGATCCACTAGTTCTGCTTCACTGAAGTGTTCTCGGACTTTATTAATCAGCTCTGTTGGCACACCTAGATGAGAAATCTCAGTCACCGTTTCAGCAAGCTCCAGCATAACACGTTCTTTTTCTGTAAACAAAGGCACTTCGCGCCATACACTTAAGAGCAGAATATGATCTGCATAATCCCCCAATTTTAACAGGTCTTTAGCGTGCATATCTAGGCAAAAGGAACAACCATTCATTTGAGACACTCGGATTTTTAGCAACTCGTATAAAACTTTGTCCTCTATTTGACCAGATACATACTGTTCAAGTGCCATCATCGCTTTATACGCACTTGGGTTCACTTTTCTATAGTTCAATCTTAATTCCATGTCATTCGCCTCCGTAAATTGGTGTACAACCTGAAGACAAATGAAGAGCTAAATCTGTGACAAGATTCTCATATTATTTTTATATTAAGGCTGAACCGGTATGGTCATCTCTAGATCTTGGATATACGTTTTATTCTCATATACCACTTTACCATCAGCCCCTTTGGACTCACCAACGATACTCCAATCAGCAGGTTTAACCGTGAAGGTATAGGGTTTGATCGTGATAAACTTCGGCAGACGTTCAAGGGCATCGTACAGCTCATTCACATGATATTGGGACTTAGGTATACTGTGGAAGAAACTCAACCTTTTCTGATTAATGATGTTACCTTCATCATCCACAAGGTCATAATACATCATCGTTGGTGCATACTCGCCCGATTGCTCCGCAGTTGCAGGTACTTCGCCCTAACTGTCGAGTACTAAACGCGTGGTAGCCGATGTAAACTCCAGGCTTGAGACTGTATAACTAAACTGCCCGTTTGATTGAGTTGCTTCTGGCTTGATTACTAGCAGATTTTTGTCAATTTCAACTGGAATTTTAAATTCAAATGGTTCGCTTATCTGAGTCACCGATGTTCTAATTGTCAATTCAAATGAGTCAGGTAGCGATAATCCTTTGGTATACTCAGCCATTAACACATTCGTACGAAATGGATCATCTCCGATCGAAGACTCGTCAAATTGGATTGGCTCGCCATTGATAAGAACAACTGGGGTCGCTACATAACCTCTCGTTTGTTGTTCGTTAGGAACTTGATGAGATTTAACCCACTCATTGTCATCGTTTATAGTTTGTGCATCCATCGGGATATAAGGTGAGAACACTTGAGCAGGCATCTGATCTCCCTTTCTCTCAATCGCAAATGATAACCGAGTGCCATCAAATAATAGGTCAGTTACTTGAAGAGTCACTCCATCGTGAGTCAAGCTTACATTAGGGCTGGTTACAACTCCCTGTTCCAGTGCTGTCTTCAATCCTTCCTCAGTCATGCCAGAAAATATACTGCCAACGAGTGGAATATGCTGTAACGTGGAAGCCATCACCGGAGATATGAATCCTGTTCCCGCAATTCCTGCTCCCAGTACAACCACGGTTGTTGCAGCAACAATCGTTTTTCTCATACATTTCACCCTCCATAGTTGTCTTTTCAATTCTCTTTCACCGATCCTGTTCATAATTCGATCACTCATGCTAGGTCCAGATACACCAGATTGCCGAATCCACTGTTCAAGTTCATTCAATTCATTGCGTTCCGTTTTATCTGATGAATGCGCCACTGGCTACCTCTCCCTTAGGCTCATGATCCAACAGCTTGTGTCTGAGCCGTTCATATTTTTTGCGAAGTGTTGCTGATTTGATATCCATAATGTCGCTGATTTCTTCGAAGCTATATTGCTCCACAGCGCGAAGTAATAAAATGTGCCGTTCTTCGGGTGTCAGATAAGTAAGCAGCTCATCAATCATGCTCGCATAATGCGAAACTTCAACAACCAATTCTTGCTCCTTGTGACGATGGATTAAATTCAACCAACGGCTCTGCTTTTTTTTAATATTCATGAGATGGTGATAAGCCAGCTTGTACAACCATGCAGAAAAAGTAGTTTGTTTTCGATATTGGTGCAGATGCTCATAAGCACGGATAAAAATTTCCTGCACCGCATCTTCGGTTTCCGCGTGATTTTTCAAAATATAGTAACAATACGTGTACATCGGTCGCTCGAATTGATGAATGATTATTTCATAGGCTTGCCGATCTCCAACCTTTACTGATTCAATCGCCAATTCTACCTTGGTTTGCTGGTCATTCACTACTCTTGCCAAAAAGCTCACCTCCTTGAACTACACTTATATAACAATCAATGCACGCACTTTTGTGACACAACTTGTCCAACATAAGTAACATTCACTTATCGAAACTAAGCGAATGTTACTTTGGTTCTCACTTCAGCTCTTACGTCAGTACCTCCAACCATTACCTATCAACTGCCGTTGCATCGTATATGGCGTATAGTTCGAAGTCGGCAACATATAAGACGCATGGGGCAGATGTTCATATGCTGGGTTCACAGCATCTCCGTACGAATGCTCTCCCTGAAGGGAAGTCTGTAATTGGACATAAGGCTGGACATTTACGTGGGGTGGGTTGTTTGGTTGGTTGTTCGGTTGGCATACAGGGTTGGAAGAGGTAGAGACATCACCTACGCAATCTGCGGGTGGGCCAATAAATACGGTCTTCTGGATTGGAGCCAAGGTTGCCTGGACTTGTGCCTCATCTAGACAATACGTATGAGCAAGTACACTCGGAGGTGTAAGGCGTAGAATATCTGAGCCAAAAATAGCTTCAGGCACAGGTGCATCAAAGATCGCCAGTAAGTGTGTATCATCTACAGTCGCAACTTCGTAGTGCCACCAGCCTTGCGGTACATTCGCCACTTGACCGGGAGTAATCGGAAAATTCAACAATTCGTTCGTAAATGGATTGATGAGGGAGACAACGGCTGCCCCGCGAATACAATAGACCAGTTCAGTTGCGTTCTGATGAATATGAGGCTCCACCACATTGCCCGTACTGAGAAAAATATCTAACAATGAGGTATTCCCGAGGGTATTTAACTGTTGAATGGAGAGGGAATTAATATAATTTTGTTCGTCTTTCTTAAATAGTAAATTTCGGTTTACATCATAAGTGAATTCAGTGTTCGGTGACGTGTAATCCATATTAGAGGTTGCCAACATTTAACGCCTGCCCTTCATTCTACGGTTAGGTGAAAACCTATACGCCAGCTTATGTCATCAGCCTATATTCGTGAGCCCAATTCTCTCCGTTGAATAGAAACGACAAAACCCTCTGAATAGAACACGTCTATCAGAGGGTAGTTATGTTACTCTATTTCTTCTTCTGTCAGCAGAGCTTCCTCACTCAGACCGAGAGAATGTCCACTCAAGCTCACATGTTCTAACCAGTGCATCCGAGACACAACGTCAGGGGTTCCTTCAATCAGACTATTGGTGATATTTAGCCACTTCAGCTTCTTGAGATTCTCAAGCTCTGGAGGCAGCTCCCGAATACCTGAATAACCTATGCTCAAACTCACTAACTCTGTCAGATTACCAATCTCAGCAGGTAAATGTCTTAGCTCCAGTTCATCCTTAGGCTTGGGCTTCCATCCAGGTTCGACATGAAATGCACTGCCACCATAAATGGTAAGCTCCTTGAGCTGAGTAAGCTTCCCAATATCTTGCGGGATGCCCTTCAGATCTGCCGTCATAATGGTCAACTTCTCTAGTGCGGTCAGTTCGAAGAATGCCGGGGGCAGCTCACTCACATGTTGTTCAAAAACTTCGAGTTCCTTCAATTGTCTGAGCTCACGAATGCGATCTGGAATTTCGGATAATAGATAACCGGTAATATTTAGACGATCCGTCTGGTGTTGAATGGCGTCATCTAGGAAGCAATCAAACTGCTCATGCCTTTGTAATTTGCAAAATAATCCAGGTATGCGCTCCATTAACTCGCTCGCTTCTTCCTCCGTAATTCCCATGCCATACATTCCCTCATGTGCTACGGTATAGAAGTAATCGCTACCATCTTCTTTAAGAAAACAGAGATCATCAGGTAATGACGGATACAACCAATCTCCAAATCGAGTAGCCTCTTGCTTAAGTACCTGCCCAGATTCTGGGGAGCATGAATATATGTAATAACTGCCGCTGGAGTACATCGCATGACTATCTATCTTACTATTGTGCATGGAACGCTCTCTTACCATGGCCTCATTCAATGTGAAAACTTCAATTAGATAGGGCTCCAATTGTTCTAAAACTTGAGCAACCCGTTTAGGAGGATCATCTATTGCATACCCTCGATCTACGATCAAGAAGCGATCGGTCTTCTCTATTAATTCATCAATGATTTGATCATAGGTAGTTTCTCTTGGATCGGTATATAGGGATACAGTTGTCATTCAATTCCTCCTCCATTTTTTTTGCTCGTACTGAAATTTATTTAGTGTCATGAGCATGCACTCAGGCATAGGCTGATATCATCATTTGAGTATTGGGAGGCACAAAACATGGCATACGATCCACGCTCTGTTCAGTACCCTGCACCTACAGGGTATCCTTATCCTTATTATCCACCAACTCCGCCGCCACCTTATCCATATCCTTATCCGTACCCACCCTTCTTCCCCATTCCGCTCCCTTATCCAATCGGAGGCGGCCCATGGTGGCACGGTGGTTATCCAGGTGGCGGCTATCCGGGTGGTCCTCACGGTGGAGGACCAGGCGGCGGCTACCCAGGGGGTCCTCATGGTGGGGGACCAGGCGGTGGCTACCCAGGGGGTCCTCATGGTGGAGGATCGGGCGGAGGATTTCACGGTCACCGCTTCTTCCAGTGGTAAAATAACCGATCGCTCACAGACAGGGGCTGCTACACGATGTAGCTCCTGTCTTGTTCGTTAATAATCAATTTCTTCCTTCACATTGAGATTGCGATTGGAAGCTTCAAACAGTTCTTCGAATGATTCGTGAAGATAATAGACAAAATCCGGATCATGCACATACATAATAATCTGACCATACTTACCCTTCTCGGTGGGATCAAAATCCAGCATGATGTACAGTGAACCATCTGCCATCGTTGCAAAGGGTATCCATTGTTTATGGAATAAAAACGGTTTGATCTCAGGGTCAAGCTTGCGAATCTCTTCCTCAGAGTAAAATTCCTCCAACTTTTCATCCACTTCACAAAAGTATTGTTTGGTCTCACGAATTTCATCCAAGGACATTAGATAAAATGGAATACTCCGCTGTTCCTCTGCATCCCCAGGATACAACATATGAAATCCGTAACCACTGCCATTTTTACGTTTATAAAATGCACGAAAATCCGCAGGAAACTTAATACTAAAATCCGCTTCAAATGCCTCCAAACTCTGCTTGGAGGCACCATCGATCTGTTTATACTGTTGGTACAATTCATTAATCTCTTCATCCACCACTTTAACATCTAACAATTGATGCAAAGCATCCATTAACCCGTCGATCCTAGAATGTACATCTAATTTCAACAGAAGTCCTCCTTCTTCGTCCTACCAGCGCAGCGGTTCTTCTCCTCGCCATAACACATACCGCTCGCGTTCACGAATCGTGCCTGTGCCAATGCCGTATTCGTCCATTGCTTTTGAAGTTAAATCAAGGATATGCAGCATGCCACTGTATGTACCTACTGCAAGCTTGGATTGATCAGGCGATACCACGATGGACGAGATCGTACCACCTACAAAATGACGCCATACTTCCTGTCCCTGATTATCCACACAACGCAGATAACCATATGCATCTCCAATCACAATGCCTTGGTGAGTCTCCGCAGAGGCATACACACGTGCATTTTCATCCATAATAGGCCAATCTTCTTTCTTCTCATTGACCTCTACCTCGTCCAGTTTAATCTGGATCGTAACACCATTATAAAAGTGACATGAATTAAACCAAACGCTACGATTATCTTTGGTGAAGATAGCATGATGCGGGTAACTCAATTCCGGATATAACGAATACGTATGATTCTGTTGCCGATCCAGGAGCATGTGGTTACTTACCTGACTGCCAAAGGCAATCCAGCGACCATCCTCTGAAACTGCCGCATGACCCATGTCGATTTGAGTATCTTCCAATTCATATTCTTGAATCTCCGACGGATCAGGATGCAGCAGGGATACTTGAGATTGTTCAATGAGATGAACACCATATGTGGACAAAATAAGAAGAGATTGTCCCTCGTTGAATGGAATTAGCTCTATAAGTGAACGTTCAGGATATTCGCAATCCGCCAGTGACTCGATCTGAGGCAGCGCGTTATGAAGGCTAGACTGAATATCTTCCCAACGATACATAGCAAGCTCTTGGCCTTGTAGCTGACGATCAGGGCTTCGAATGATTCGAATAACTGCTTCATCCGCTAATGCATAATCAATGCCATTCGGGGAGCATCCCGCAAAATGATAATGAGGAGATGCAACTAGTCCTTGTGAATCTGCGGTGTATACAACGCCGTTCTGCGTATGAGCCCCAATATTAAATACAATGCCATCTTGCGCAATAAATCCAACAACTTGCACGGCCTGCATCACAGACTGAAATTGTTCACTCATAGGCCATGAAGCAGGAGGCAATTCAGATCGTAGACGTAGCACATCCCCTTGCGCATTAGCCTGTTTTACCATCTCCCAGACTTCAGTACTAAGACTGGATCGATCATCATTCTCAAGCTCAGATTCATCTGGATTCTCACCAGCCGTACTTTTGCGTACAAATTCATTTACAAGTTGTGCATATCGTCTACCTTCTTGACGCCACTGCTGTGCAATCTTCTCATCTAACCAATTCAAATGATCATTCCTCCACTCCGCCTATAGGAATAGGGCGACAATGATGTGCAATTAAGAACAAATGCAGCTCGTGGTCTCTACCCTCACCTACCGCACCTGTTTCTTCATAGAACATAGCAACTTCTCTACCATAGGCATAATTAAAGCGCAGATAACCACCAATAGATGCCATAAATAACATACATCTATGCTCATTCTCCACTACAGCATTCCATTTGAACTCCTTTTTACAGCATTGCGCCAATTCCAATAAGGAATTACCTTGCTCACCATCCTCAAGATGATAAAATGTGTGGTGCCGTAATTCATTCCATGGTTCATAATAATGCGGAGTTAATGGCTTGTCTTGTTCATAATAACCACAGTATATACGATCCAACAGCTCACTTAATTCTGCACCCTCACAAGCCCACAACGTGATATGTTCATCATGACGCGGAAGCCAAAGCAATCCCTCGACCTGAGGGTGAACTGCCAAGAAGTCTCCATCCACTGAACTTCCGATACTAACGCATTCCTGCAGTTGGTGCTGACTTATTGGTGTCTCTTCCGTATGAATCCAGAAGTCATACTCAACAAAAGGAGCTAGCACGTCTTGATCGGGTCGCTGTATATTCATCCAGCCAGTGTAAGTACCCTCTCCATATTGCTCAAGCCATCTGCGATAGGATGAAGGTAATGAGATGTTATGTTGTTCTTCGAAATGATTCAGTTCTTCAGCAGATAAAGGCTTCATTGCTTGAGATACAATGTACATATGATACATCTCCCTATCATCAGATCATGCTATTCACGTAATAACGTTCCTCATGCCAATTCTTCCTGAACAATCTCCGTTGAGACCCCTTTGCGGTTTGTAATTTGAATGGCAAACGCATCATATCCATTACGCTTGACTAACTCAAAATTCATGTGTTCTCCCGTAATCAGTTCATAGGTTCCATCTTCATGAACATCTTCCCCAAACTCATCATCATATGGAACATTATAGTAGGCGGTTAAGTACACTTCAAAAATATCCTCTCCTTCTACGTCCAGATAAGGACGCAAAGGCCTATTTATAAGTTTATCCTCAGCATACGTCTCACATAGCATGGCATCATATCCATGTTTGGCAGCATCAAATAACAGATAACGTTCTCCAGTTACAGTATGCTCTGCATATACAAGTAATGGTGTCGAATCATGCCAACTTATCAGATCATCATCGATCAAGTCACCATAATAAAAAATATGAAACTTGTCATGACCATCTGGCGTTTGGACTTTTCCATTCCACTCAACTTCATGAGCTTGTTCCTTCTTCAAAGTCAGTACCAACCCCTCGAGATAGGCTGGCCCTTGTTGTACTCCTAATTCATTCATGATCTCGCCTCCGGTTTATGCATACGAATGGAAACAATCTTACGTTCCTCATCCACTGTTAATTGAACATCAATATGAAGTTGATCCCGGAACAACGCCGTTATATTAAGATACGGGTCACGGGCTGCCTTACTGCTTCCATTGCCGTTCGATCGGGTCATGCCTTGATGAATAATGGACTGAACCAGTTTGCCATCGCCTTTGCCTGTTTTTTCATATGTATAGATCAGTTGACCATCGTGATTGAACACCTTCACTATAGGTATGAAGTCATTGGCATTGAGATATTGCTGCTCTTCATTGACATAATTCATTGCGTCAGATGAATAGTTTATTTGTCCCGCCAAATAAGGGTTTGTATCATTCGGCTCAATCTCATATTCTTGGTAGGCTAATTGAAACAAATTTTGAAGACCACTTGCATCAATACGATAGTAAAATTGACGGTTCTCCTCAGCTTTGTCCATCGCAGCATAACCATTAATTAGTGGCCAAGTTGCATAAGATTTGCCGTTCACTTCAATAGCTAAGGCATAATCTGACAGCACTTTCTCTTTCTGAAAAACACCATAACTTTGCATGATAAAAAATGCTGGAATACATAACATAGCAAAAATAAAAACAAAAATAGACAGTGATACTCTTTTTTTCATTAGTAAACCTCCACCACAATATCTCTTGCAAGTTATCCTGTTTTATACTGCAGCTTCGTTAGTGTTCGAACAACCTGCTCTCGATTCTTAGCATTTTTCATATAAGCAGGGATCGCATGCGAGGCCGTTTTCATAGGCGAATTGGCAGGTTTCACTCGCAAATCTGCAGAGACATAAGCAATGAGATAATTCAAATGCTCGCGATTGACTGCCCAGACGTGCTTGCCTCTTACCTGATCGAGAAAGTACAGCTCCATACCAAAGATCGATTCTCGCCCTTCCCGAATTTCTGGATAATACCCTCGATGTGTCTCTCGACGATACAACAGAGCTTGATTGACTTTACCACAATGTGGGCATTCCACATGCGCTGATTGATGAGGTGTTCTTTTCTCATCCGTGACTTGCACATTGAACCATCGTTCACATAAGACACAACTTCCCTTGGCATCATAACGATAGTTTGGTTCTTCCGCACCTTGAGCATAACAATTGGAACACGCCCACACCAACCGATCATCTGACTTAGAAATAACCGCATGCCCACCACATTCCTTACATTTAACGTCGATCTGCTTCCCCCGATGAAGTAGATAATAAAAATTGTACTTATATGCACCTTCATCTTCGAAACGTTTCATTTCACTTCCACCTTTCACCAATTCTCATTCTAAATTATATGTAACTCAGCTACGTAGTACAAGAAACGCCCTCTTCTATTTCAACTTTTTCTCTTTCTATGACTCAAGTGTGTTTCGTATCACACCCGTCCTGATTGCATTTATGTAATCTATATATAAAAGAAAGATAATACTTCAAATTTTGTGAATTAAATCACTAGAATGCGTCTGAGAACTCCGAAGGACGCAGATTTCGCCGGATTTTTGTTCCAAGCAAGGAAGGTTTCTGCAGGCGTGCCGAGGCACGTCAAGGAGAACTGACGCGGCACGGGGCGAAAAGGTGGTGAAAGATGCACTTCAGAGCGTTTTGAGACACATCCTAAGATAAGGTCGTGTTCCCATGTTCTCTATACTCCATGTAATGAAATTGTCGTTGGTATTTGTCATTTTCACAGCTACTCTCGCCCACTGTAGTTCAGACTCCGTCAAGCCTGATCATCACACTGTAGAAACGACAACTCGAATCAGTCAAGAACCTGTCGATCCAATAATTAGACGCGAAGGGACGAACGTATACATTGAGATGACTGCTCAAGTCACCGATATCGAAATTTCCAAAGGCGTTATGTACAATGCTTGGACATTCAACGGAACCGTACCTGGCCCAGTCCTACGAGTAACTGAAGGAGATACACTAATTTTCACTTTGAAAAATAAAGATGCCAGCATGCCTCATTCCATGGATTTTCATGCTGTGCATGCTGCACCGAGCAGCAAATTTATTGATGTAATGCCCGGTGAGGCAGGAACATTCACATATCCTACATCCTCCCCTGGTGTATTCATGTATCACTGCGGAACGCAACCCGTTCTCGCTCATATTGCGAACGGCATGTATGGCATGATTATTGTTGAACCGAAGGCGGGATATCCTTCTGATCATCTGGTAGATCGGGAATATACCTTGGTTCAGAGCGAGTGGTACAAAGAACACGACTATGATGCTTTTATGAATGCAGAACCTAATTATGTTGTATTTAATGGCAATGACTATGGGCTAAAAGAACAGCCTTTACTAGCCCAAGTTGGTGATACAGTTCGAATCTATGTAAGTAATGTTGGGCCAAACGAAGTCTCATCCTTCCATATTGTCGGTACCATTATGGATCGTGTCTACACAGACGGCAATCCACGCAATATTCAATACGGCATACAGACCGTTATGCTACCCGCCAGCGGAGGTGCTGTCGTCGAATTTACGGTAACCGAAGAAGGCGATTATCCTATTGTAACGCACCAATTCAACCATGTTGCCAAAGGGGCATCTGGGGTTCTCCGTGTGACGAAGGACGGTACAGACCATGGTGGACCAGCGATGACACATTGAAGCAAGACATTTCGAACCCATTCTAAACCAATCGAGGTGTTTCACAAAATGATATGTGCACACGAAGATCAGGATGCCTGTTTCTCCAAAGTATCCCTGTTCCAACATCTTGACCCGGCGGATTCCGAATTGCTGCTTTCTCTACTTCACTCTCGGCAATATAACAAAGGGGATTATATCGTCCAGGAAGGTGAGCGTTCAGATACGCTATATGTGGTTCATCAGGGGTGTGTGAAACTATCTAAATACACGGAGAATGGCAAAGAGCATATTGTTCGTTTCCTTTTCCCCGGAGATTTCTTCGGACAAGATGCCCTGCTTCACCAGAAACCACATCCTGCAAATGCGGAGGTTCTAGAGCCCTCTTCCATCTGCTCGATGAACAAACATGACTTTGATCAATTGCTCGAACATGATCCAAAGCTTGCTTATCATTTTCTACTTGCTGTCTCTGAGCTGCTGCGTGATACAGATGAATGGAACATTTCTCTTAGCGCGCTGACAACTGAACAGAAGATCGCCAAGCTGCTGTTGTATTTTCATAGTCGGAATCATGCACAGCATGAGATTCGTTTGCCTGTCTTCAAAAAAGATATGGCTCTGCTGCTCGGGATTACTCCCGAGACGCTTAGTCGTAAGCTTACCGTTATGCAGACACAAGGGCTCTTGCAGGTTACAGGAAACTGCATTCTCATCCTTCAATTAGAACAGCTCAAGGAGAAGTTACTACACTGAATAATAGAAGATTTGCGATTCAAACAAGTAATCTATTTCACATGGAATGTGAGTAACGTCACAGTATGCTGTTACATTCCATTATACAGTTAAGAAAAGATCAGGAGGTTGACCACATGAGTATAAATACTGTTGTAAAATTAGATAAACAGCTTATTATGCACAAAATGCAAGAGCTATGCTCACTTCTACTGCAGGACGAGGGCTACAAAGAAATGCGTGACATGATTGATGAGTTTGCCGCGGATGAACAAGCGACAACCCAATATGAACGTTTTATGGAGAAACATCAAGCATTGGAAGAAAAAGAACGGCAAAATATCGAATTGTTGGATTCCGAGATTAAGGTGTATGAAGAGGAAGAGCGTGCGCTGTACGATAACCCTCTCATTCGTCGATTTATCTATGCACAACGTGAATTCAGTCAATTGCATCAGCAGATCAGCAACTATTTTACAAAGTCTGTTGAATTGAACCGCTTGCCTGAATCGAAAGAACTCGGCAAAGAAGCTTGTGGCTGCGGCGGAAGCTGCTCTGGTCACTAATTTCCCGTTAGCTTCGATCTGAATTAACCTGCAAAAAGAGTATCCAAAACTCAGAATGATTCTGAGAGGATACTCTTTTTTTTAGTTGATTTAACGTATTAGAGTTTGACGGAAACTGAGCATTTACAGAGTTATATACCCAACAACAAGGACACAAGCAATCCCATCGATGCGATCAACCCTACAATAGGGCCTCCTTCTTCAAAAGCCTCAGGCATCATCGTTGAGCAGAGCATGGCTATAATACCTCCTCCAGCAAAAGCACCGATTGCTGCCCCCATCTCCTTCGGAAGCTGTTCCATAAACAGATACCCGCCCAAAGCGGCAAGTGCAGAGATTAGCAGTACACCGAGCCACATCAATAGAATTTTGCCTTTGCTATACTTGCTGTTCTTCAGCCCCGCCGTACTGGATAATCCTTCAGGAATATTGCTGACAAAAATAGATACCACCAGCACCACACTGACACCATTACCTGCCAGCAAACTGGCACCCAGCATGATCGATTCGGGAATCGCATCCATCACCGTACCGGCAAAAATCCCCAGTCCGCTTTGCTGACTTGAATCTTTCTTGCTGGAACGTTTACGATCTGACCCACCCTTGGCCGAGATAAGCACATCAAACAGGGTATATACCAAGGCTCCTGTGGTAAAACCGATAGCCGTTGGCAGTATACCTCCATCGTTTAATGCGTCTCCAAGAAGCTCAAACGTAGCAGCACCAATCAGCGTGCCCGTCCCAAAGGCCATAATCCAGCCGATGACCCTTTTCGGAATCTTCATAAATAATGCTGCAAGTGCACCGATCACAACCGCTGAGGCGGAGATGCCGCCCCACATCAATGCAGTCCACATCCGGGCTCGCCCCTCTCTTGTTCCAGATTGTTTTATCTCCCATTAACCCTTGCTGCCAGATCAAAAACAAACTACGGAACGTGTGGACTTCATTTTTAAATAACAATCCAATGACGGTGTGACCTATATCACCTGATGTGCACTTAAATCACGTTATGATAAAATGATGTGATTCACAGCAGGATGAACCAGAGCAGGAACTGTACCGCTCCAATAATTTCGATGATCCCCACCTTCATGGGACGCATGGTTTTACCTGCATATCGAAATGCTCGCACAGCGGAATAGACATAGGCCAGCCCCATCCATGGATACCCAACTGCAGCCGGAATGAACAGCAGTACAACATGGACAAGACGTGACAACCTGATCCAGCGCGGATTGCTGCGTTCCCGAAAGACGGATTTCACAAAGAACGTACTTCCTGTAAAATGTAAAAAGGAAAACAACACAACGATGGCCATGCCGTAGTCCCATTCACCGCTGCCAATCAGATAAGCTGCCGCTCCGCCCAGAGAGAAGACCAGCATTGCACATAGATCATTGGTCAATGACCTTTCGGCCTTATGTCTCACATGCCAGATGTTAACCAAGAGCAGTCCCACCAACATGGGGCCAAACCATAACAGCGATGATTGACCAATGACGGCCGGAATGAGACAGACTAAGGCTATTGTGCCGTATATGGCTGCCCATTTATATAAGAGCTGCCGATTCGCGTTTCTTTTGAGCGATTGCAGCAAAGGATAAGCGGTCAGATACAAGCCAAGCCAGGCAAAGAACAGCGGCAGATGAAGCCACTGGGGGCTGCTTGCTGCCACACCAACGAGAAAAGGTACGCTGACCATCGCCCACCCACCATGTTCATGGGGAATTACGATTGGTTTAGCGTTTGTACTTCCATTGCTTTTCAATTCAATCACGACCTCCTATCAGGTTTATCAATACAAAAAGCTTCACAGAGAGGATGAACTTGTATGACCAGGGTAAATAAAGAGAACGCAGCAGAATTTCTGCAGCAATTCCCTATTTTTCAGGATCTGAGCCCCGAAGAGTTAAAACAGGTTGAAGAAATTGCTATATCCCGAAGCATCAACAAAAAGACAGTGATCTTTAGTGAAGGCAGTGAAAAAGAAGCCGTGTTCTTCATTCGTACCGGTATTGTCAAAGCTTACAAAACGGATGAGAACGGACATGAACAGATCGTATCCTTTCTAAAAACAGGGGATATGTTTCCTCATACCGGATTTTTCAACGCGCATCCCTATCCCGCTACCGCTGTTGCGATCACACCGTCAAGCCTGCTGGCGATACCCGTCAGACACTTTGAACGGCTCATGCTAAGCACACCTGCAATTGCCATCAAAATCATGCGTGTACTCGGCGATAAAATACGCGAATTACAAGATAAATTACAAGTGCTTTCCGGTCAGGATGTGCGTAATCGTGTGCTCTCCTTTCTTCTCATGCTTGCGGAGCAGCATGGTCAGCAGCAAGCGGATAAGATCGTCATCAATCTGCCCATGACACACCAGGAGTTTGCTAATTCGATCGGAACGACAAGGGAGACAGCCAATCGACTGCTGAACCAGCTCGCAAAAGATGAGTTACTTGAGGTTGATCGTAGCCGCATCATCATTCACAACCTGCAAGCTTTAAAAGAACAGCGAGACGCTTGAGCATAACGGCAAGATGGCTCTCTGCATCTTGCTTCTTCTTGCTGTTATGCACAATCACAGCTCAGCGTTAAGCCAAATTCATCAGGGAAGATAATCGGTTCCTCTGTGTATTGAAACTGTCGCTTGTGCAAAAAGAGACCTTAACTACTGTAAATCAAGTTAAGGTCTCTTGCTGTATGTTGGATCACTTTTTTCAATAACTCTGTCTCTTAACCATGAATTGCTTAGGCAATCGTTAGATCAGGTTTACTCATATCACTGAACATACCCGCGTAATATTTGACTTCCCCTGCTTCATTACGGATTGCTGTAATACTAAGCCATTCCTGATAAAGCTCACCATTTTTCTTGCGATTCCAGATCTCGCCCTGCCAGTATCCTTTTTCACGAAGTTCCTGCCATAACTGGTCATAAAACTTCTTATCCTGCTTGCCAGACTTCAGCATGCTTGGCTTCTGTCCTACTGCTTCTTCAGCCGTGTAGCCTGTAACCGCCGTAAAGGCTGGGTTCACAGAACGAATAACACTGTTCGTATCCGTCACCAGAATCGCTTCAATGGTATTCTCCAAAATGCTAGCAGACAGTTGGAGCTTCTCTTGATAGAACATCCAGATAACCAGCACGAGACTTACCAGTGCAATCTGGGACAGCGCCATAAATCCAATTGCGTAATGACCCGTCATACTGTACAGCAACGTCAGCATCAATGGAGGGAAGAAGCCGCCCAAACCACCCATTGCTGAGATCATCCCGTTAGCGATACCTGCTTGTTTGACGAAATACATCGGCACTAATTTGAAAATTGTACCGTTACCTGTTCCCGCGCAGAGCGCGACAGTTAGACAGCCAACCGTATAGATATAGAAGGATGGCGCGAACGATAATACAATCGCGGCAACGGTCAATCCGCCGAAAACAAACATCAATATTTTGAATGGGTTAAACTTGTCACCTAGCCATCCGCCAACCGGACGCATAATCGTTGCCACCAAGATGAACCCAGCTGTGCGAAGTCCCGCATCAACCTTATCCATCTGGAAGTTGGTAACGAGGAAGTTAGGCAGATATACTGTAAATGCAACAAATGAACCAAACGTTAGAAAATAGAACAAACATAGCAGCCACAGTTTATTGTTTCGCGATACCGCCTTTAACTGCTGCATCAGGGGAACATTAACACGTGTTTCCTTTTTGTCCCCAAGAACAAAATTCAGTGCCGCCATCCCGAGTAGCAAAATACTGTATAGCAATACCGTCGTAGACCATCCCACACGATCTGCGATTAACGGTGCCCCGAATGCAGACAACGCCGTTCCGAGGTTACCAATTCCATAGATCCCGTTAACAAAACCATGACGTTCTTTCGGATAATACTTTGGTAGCGAGGTTACTCCGACAGAGAACACGGCTCCACCAATCCCGAGGAAGAAGCCACCAATAACCAGATCACTGAATGATGTTGCACGACTGACCCACCATACCGGAGCAAGTAATAACACAAAGCTGATCATGAAAATGTTACGTGCCCCGTACCGGTTCGTCCAATAACCAATTGGAATACGAGCAATCGATCCGATCAAGACAGGAATAGCTGTCGCCCAAGCAAGCTGGGAAGAAGTAAGCGCGATATCCTCTTTGATAAACGGCATGAGGGATGACAAGATTACCCATACCATAAAGCCAAGAACAAGACTTGTCGTTTGCAAGGGCAGTTGGATTTTTCCTTTTTGCTGCATTTACATCGCCCTTTCCTTTTGTTGTTCCTGATTCGGATACACGGCTCCGTCTCTTCTGCGATACAGCACATAGCTACGTCTCAGATATCCGAGTGGCATGCTCAGCATGTGCACCAGACGTGTGAATGGAAATACACTGTACAGTACAAATGTGAGCAAGATATGAACCTTAAAGTTCATTGGCACCGTCTGCATCAGAGTCGGATCAGGCTGGAATACGAGCAGACCACGAATCCATGGATTAATAGTTGTACGATAATCAAATCCACTATGATTAACCGCATTAGCCGATGTTGCCAGAATGCCGGTTACAATGACAATGATTAACATAGCCAGTGCCACCCAATCCCCGACGCTGCTTGTTGCCCGTACTCTGCGAGCTGTGTACCGGCGTACCAGCAGAATAACCAATCCGGTAAATGCGATAATACCAGCCGGTAATCCGCCGAACACAGCGCCCATATGGTACGCTTCGTCACTTAAACCGATCCAATGATAAAATTCAATCGGTACAAGCAGTCCCGCAATATGTCCACAGATGACGGCGAAAATGCCGATGTGAAAGAGTAAACTTCCCCATCGTAGCATACGTTTCTCCAGCATTTCACTAGATTTGGATGTCCAGCTAAATGGATTGGTTACATATCTCCAGATGGTCGCCGTGATACAAAACACAATGACCATGTACGGGAGAGCACCCCATAACATTAATTCCAGTGTACTCACCGATTGCCCCTCCTCATCAGCTCAACGATCTCGTTCAGACCGCCCAGCGGTTGTTTCTGTTCTTCTTTGCTTGGTTCAGGTACGTCCGAAACAGACGGCTCGGGCATCACCTGTAACATGAGCGTAAGGAGCGGTCCGTATGGACTGTTTTGTCCTGCGATACTTTCGGTCATCGTGACCAGCGCTTTATGGCAGGTATCCAGAACTCCGATTGCATCTTTCTCCGGAGCCTCGGCAATGAATTCAAGCACCATTGGTAAATAATCCGGCAGCTCGCTGGCTTCCATATAGAAACCAGCCGCTTCATATCTACGCTTCAAATCAATAAGTGCCGGTCCGCGATCTCGCTCATCACCGTGCAAAGCATAGGTGAGATAAAGATTTGATTTTTTATCAAAATCAAACGCACGTACATAAGAATCCTGCCACCCAATGGCATCTACAGCCTGTGCATCTCTCGTGAAGGTTAACACGATCCGCTTCACTTCTTCCTCAGAGATCGAAAGAACGGCTTCTTGCACCCCAGGTAGTCCCTCTCTCCACTCGGTATCAGGGTATTGCAGCAGATAGGAGATCAGTTTACAGACCATTCTTCTCATTTCCGGTTCATAAACCTGTTTCACGATAGTTTCTGTATTTGTATCACTTGTCATCGTTGTTGTCTCCTCTCCTATGAGAATACGCCGCAAGAACCTGGGCCGCCTGCAAAGTCAAGGCCACAGCTTCCTTGTTCACTGAATAGATCTGCCACTTCCTCACGGTGAGCTGGTGGAATCACAAAGCGGTCATCGTATTTCGCAATAGCCAGTAAACGATACATATCTTCAACTTCCTGCGCACTCATGCCAACCAGATCCAGCAATTCGGACTCACTCGCTTTACCAGTTTGCTGGTTACGCATGTGAATCCGCATCACAGCCATTTTGCGTAGTACTTCACGAATACGTCCTGTATCTCCAGCAGTAAGCAGGTTCGCCAAGTATTCAACTGGAATACGCATGTTATCAATAGCTGGGAAGATATCATTAGCATCAAGCGAACTTCCTTGGCCTTCTACCCGGTTAGTGATCGGACTCAGCGGCGGAATGTACCATACCATCGGCATCGTGCGGTATTCAGGGTGAAGTGGAAGTGCGATTTTCCAGTCAATAACCATTTTATAGATTGGAGACTGCTGCGCTGCAATAATCCAGTCCTCCGGTATGCCTGCTGCACGTGCTTCACGAATAACTTCAGGATCATTCGGATCTAGGAAAACATCCATTTGTGATTCATACAGATCCTTTTCATTCTCTACTGAAGCCGCTGCTTCAATACGGTCTGCATCATAGAGCATCAGGCCGATATAACGGATACGTCCAACGCAAGTTTCAGAGCAGATCGTTGGTAGACCCGCTTCAATACGTGGGAAGCACAGTGTACATTTCTCAGCTTTGTTCGTCTGCCAGTTGAAATATACTTTTTTGTACGGGCAGCTCGACACACAGAATCTCCATGCTCGGCAAGCATTCTGGTCTACAAGCACAATGCCGTCCTCCTCCCGTTTGTACATGGCTCCTGATGGACAGGAAGAGACACAGGACGGGTTCAGACAGTGTTCACAGATCCGCGGCAGGTACATCATAAATACCTGTTCAAAATCCATTTTGATAGATTCCTCGACACCCTTCATGTTCGGGTCTTCCATCCCTGTTATATGGGCACCGGCGAGATCATCTTCCCAGTTCGGACCCCATTCGAGATTCATATACTCTCCGGTAATTTGGGATTTTGGTCTTGCAACGGGTTGGTGTTTCTTCTCCGGACTATTGGTCAATTTTTCGTAATCATAGGTCCAAGGCTCATAGTAGTCGTCAATCGTTGGCTGATCCGGGTTATGAAAAATGTTAAGCAAACGTCTTGCACGTGTACCAGATTTCAGTTCCAGCTTGCCATTTTTCATCTCCCAGCCGCCGCGGTAACGCTCCTGATCCTCCCATTGTTTTGGATAACCGACACCTGGTTTTGTTTCGACATTGTTAAAATACATGTACTCTGCACCTGGACGATTCGTCCAGGTGTTTTTGCATGTTACGCTACATGTATGGCAGCCGATACATTTGTCCAGATTCATGACCATACTGACTTGTGCTTTAATCTTCAAGCCAATCCACCTCCTGCAGTTTTCTAATGATGACATTCAGGTCACGCTGGTTGCCTGTCGGGCCATAATAGTTGAAGCCATAACTTAACTGAGCATATCCACCGATCATATGTGTTGGCTTCACGTGAATACGAGTCGGACTGTTATGTGTACCGCCGCGTGTCTGTGAAATTTTCGTCCCCGGAACGTTAATGTGGCGATCCTGGGCGTGATACATAAAGGCTACTCCGCGAGGAATACGATGTGTAACTACTGCTCTTGCCACAACGACCCCGTTACGGTTGAAACATTCGATCCAGTCGTTATCCACTAGACCCGCTTCCTCAGCATCCTCATGGTTCATCCAGATCGTTGGGCCACCTCGGAACAAGGTCAACATCGGCTGTGCATCATAGTACATACTGTGGATGGACCACTTGTTATGCGGAGTCATGTAGTTCAGCACGATTTCCTTGCCGCCCTCAATCGGACGCTTACTGTTTGGATGGAACGGTGTATGTTTCAGCACGGGTTTGAAGGTAGCCAGTGTTTCACCGAACTCGCGCAGCATCGCATGGTCGATGTAGAACTGCTGTCTGCCCGTTAATGTACGCCATGGAATCAATCGTTCTACGTTGGTCGTGAACGGTGAATACCGGCGTCCGCCTTTTTCCGATCCGCTGAATGCAGGCGAGGTAATGACCGTTTTCGGTTTGGAAGTAATCTCGTCAAAGGTAAAGCATTCCTCAGATCGTTCTTCAGCCAGATCTTTTAGATGCAACGCGGTTTTTTTCTCCAGTGATTCCCACGCTCGCACAGCCATTTTACCGTTCGTGGTTGTGGACAATGTCAGGATCGCCTCCGCAACATTTCGATCTGAGCTAATATCTGGACATCCTTGTCCAACACCATCTTTACGGTTGACACCCAGGATACCTTTGAGTTTCTCGTACTCTTCACTCGCAGACCATGAGATCCCTTTCGTACCAATCGGTTTATCCTTCACATTAGGCCCGAGACTGATCATTTTGTTATAGACCGCAGCATAGTCACGTTCAACCACCTGAATGTGCGGCATCGTTTTACCTGGAATGGCTTCACATTCACCTGCGCTCCAGTCTTTAATCTCACCATACGGCTGAGCCAGCTCATCCGGTGAATCATGCAGTAGTGGTGTAGCCAGAATCTCCTTCTGCGGACCATCGAACTGCTGTTCTGCCATTTCGGAGAACACACGTGCAATCTCCTTGAACGTATCCCAGTCAGAGCGGGATTCCCACTGCGTAGCTACCGCCGGGTTGAACGGATGCACAAACGGGTGCATATCCGTACTGCTCAAATCGCTTTTTTCATACCATGTTGCTGCTGGCAGTACGATATCTGAATACATTGCTGTACCTGCCATGCGGAAATCCATATTGACCATAAGATCAAGCTTGCCTTCAGGAGCCTCATCTACCCACTCCACATGCTCTGGACGAAGTCCATGATCATCATCATTAAGCAATCCGTTTGTTGCACCAAGCAAATGCTTGAGGAAGTACTCATGTCCTTTGCCTGAGCTTGAGATCAGGTTTGCTCTCCAGACAAACAGCACACGTGGGAAGTTCGCTGGATCATCCGGCTGCTCAATCGAGAATTTAAGATTTTTATTTTGTAATTCCGTTGCCACATATGCGCCGATCTCTTCCTTCGTTGTTGCCCCAGCATCTAGTGCATCCTGATGCAAATCAATCGAGTTACGGTTAAATTGTGGATAAGATGGAAGCCAGCCCATGCGTGCAGCCATGACATTATAGTCGGCAACGTGCTGGAATCGCGGATCACCTTCAAGTGCAGAGGTTAGCTCTCCGACTTGAGTTTCCTCGTATCTCCATTGATCTGTTGCAAAGTAGAAGAACGATGTTCCGTTCTGCAGACGTGCAGGTCCAGCCCAGTCACGAGCAAAGGCAATCGTCTGCCAGCCTTCCGCAGGACGCAGCTTCTCTTGACCTACATAGTGAGCCCAGCCACCCCCGTTAACCCCCTGACAGCCTGTCATCAGAAGCAGGTTGATAATGGCACGATAGATGACATCGGAGTTGTACCAATGGTTGATCCCGGCACCCATAATAATCATGGAGCGGCCTTGCGTATCAACTGCATTTTGTGCAAACTCACGTGCGATTTGAACGACGGTATCCCGGTCAACTCGGGTAATTTTCTCTTGCCAAGCTGGTGTAAATGGTTTGTCCTCTTCAGCTTCCAGAACGACTCCTGTTACGATTTCAGTAGAGTCTGCTGAACGTGTCATTTCACGATCAACACCATACTTCGCCAGCACGAGATCGTATACCGACGTAACGGTAATCCAACGATCTTCAACCCAGATGCGGCGCACTGGGATTTGACGCTCCATTACATGACTTCCTTCATCATCGAAGTAAGGCAGATGCACGGTTACGAGATCATGATGCACTCCGAGCATGGATAGTCTTGGATCGATCGGCTCGCCGGTATCCACCTGTTCCATTTTGAGATTCCACGTACCTTCTTCACCCCAACGGAAGCCCATACTCCCTTTTGGAATAGCATAAGTGCCGGAGTTTTCATCGTATACAAGGGTTTTCCATGCCATATTGTTGCCTTGGATGCCCAGGTCTTCACCAAGCAAGAATCGGCCTGCAATGTTTACGCCATCCTTCTCTTCGACAATCAACAAATTCGGGAAGTCCGTATATTGCTTCGCATAGGACATGAAGTAATCTGTAGGATGATCCAGATAAAATTCTTTCAGAATGATGTGCCCCATAGCCATTGCAAGAGCGCCATCTGTTCCTTGTTTCACGGACATCCATGTATCTGCAAACTTCACATATTCCGCATAATCCGGACTGATGGATACTACTTTTGTTCCCTTATAACGTGCTTCTGCGAGGAAGTGAGCATCCGGTGTACGTGTCATTGGCAGGTTAGAACCCCAAACTAAAATGTATCCAGAGTTATACCAATCACTGCTCTCCGGCACGTCCGTCTGATCTCCCCAGATTTGCGGGGATGCCGGCGGCAGATCCGCGTACCAGTCATAGAAACTAAGCAATGGTGAACCTACCAAAGATAAGAAACGTGATCCGGCAGCATAACTGACCATGGACATCGCTGGAATTGGCGAGAAACCAATGATACGGTCAGGGCCGTAATCTTTGATCGTATGAATCACGGAAGCAGCAATAATTTGTGTCACTTCGCCCCATGAAGCACGAACCAGTCCGCCTTTACCGCGTACCGACTTGTATCTTTTCACTTTGACTGGATCATTCGAAATACTTGACCACGCCTGTATGGGATCACCATGAGTTTTCAGCGCCTCACGCCACATTTCCAGAAGCGCACCACGCACGTAAGGGTGCTTCACCCGTAATGGGCTGTATAGATACCATGAGAAGCTTGCTCCACGCGGACATCCACGCGGTTCAAAATCAGGCATATCCGGCCCGGTAGATGGATAATCTGTCGCCTGCGTTTCCCATGTCACAATGCCGTCTTTCACATAAATCTGCCAACTACATGAACCCGTGCAGTTAACGCCGTGTGTGGAACGCACCACTTTATCATGCTGCCAGCGTCGACGATACACGTCTTCCCAGTCCCGGTTTACCGGGGACATCTCACTCCAGCCTTCCGCGTTTTTTTCACGTTTGGCAAAATACTTCAGTTTGCCCATCCAGGGCATGCTTTTGCTGCTCATTGTTGTCCTCCCACAAATGTGACCTGTTGATGCGATTTCGCACCTGAAATTGAGTCCGTAACCTAAACTGAATTCGAAGCTTCTCTTGCTATCCTCCGATCTGCGACATATGCCGCAGCGTAGGTGTTCCGTCAATCTGCTGCCCTTTTAAGGCTTTTACCATGTCATGAGTTTCAGGTTTAGAGCCGAGCGCCTTGTAAAACAGATCCTGTACCGCCTTGTCGTCGCCAACGAGCGGGCGAACATTGTACTCATCCGACCAGTACAGACACGGTTTAATGTTGCCGTCGGCTGTTAACCTGAGCCTGTTGCAGCTTCCACAGAAATGACTGCTGACCGGATGAATCAGACCAAACGTTCCAGCTGCTCCAGCGATTCGGTAACTATCTGCCGGACCATTGCCGTACACATCACCACAGCTTTCGTAGTTCCACTTGTCTCCACAAGTCTTCAGCACATGTTCAAGCGGCATATAACTTGACTTCCAGCTACTCCCACTATCACCGATGGGCATGTACTCAATAAATCGAATATCAATCGGAGCCTCCAGTGTCATGCGCAGAAAGTCCTCAACCTCATCGTCATTTACACCTTTCATCAGTACAACATTTAGCTTGATCGGCTGAAAGCCAGCCTTTTGGCTGGCTTTGATACCTTCCAGCACACGATCTACCTTGCCGCCTCGTGTAATACGCGCGAATCGCTCCGGCTTGAGCGAATCCAAGCTAATGTTGACCCGAGTTAATCCCGCTGACTTGAGTCGATCTGCATAAGCTGCCAGATAGATGCCATTGGTTGTCAATGCGATATCTTCAATCCCTGGAATAGCGGATAACATCGCAATAAGTTGATCCAGCCCCTTACGAACCAGAGGTTCTCCCCCAGTCAAACGCAATTTCCGAATACCCAGTGGAGCAAGCGCCTTGACGATCGACGTGATTTCTTCATAAGACAGGATTCGTTCCGTCGGTTCAAACTGCATCCCTTCTTCTGGCATGCAATACACACAGCGCAGATTACAACGATCTGTAACCGAAATCCGCAAGTAGTCATGAACTCTGCCAAACGGATCCATTAATTTTGATTCCATACACGTACCTCCCTTCTCTAGGGTGCTGTCTTTATTAAGCTGAAGGAGGGAACTTGCTTCCTCTCATCAATTGTCATCTTGGTGCTAAATATAAGGATGTCTCGCTCGCCTAACTGTGCAAAATATCACAAGAAGTGAAACATAACGCACACCTGCACATTTATAAAATCGCCGCAACCCCTTTCCAAACAGGATTCTCTTTTAAATAAGGCAAGATTATGACAATAGGAAATGTGAGCCTGCTCACACAGCCCCTTCTTTTCATTTTCTATAATCAAATTGCAGCACCACACTAACCCACTTGGAGGAATGAACCATGAACACATATGCAGCTACTATTAATGCTACTGAGTACCCACCTCATCTGAAACATAAAATCATTTTCGAAACTTTCGATCAATTGCAACCGGAAGAGGCGATGCTACTCATTAACGATCACGATCCGAAACCTTTGCGCTTCCAGTTCCAATCTACACACCCTGAAGGCTTTGATTGGGAGTACATTGAACAAGGACCTACCACGTTCCAGGTCAAGATTAGCAAACGATAGATTGGAGATGAGCAGCCATGCCGCAAGTTGATATCATAAATGACACTACACTTCGCATCACGCTTCGGCTGGAAGATGCGACGACCATGATTCAGATGGCGCAACAGAATCAAGCGGAATATGCACAAGAGATCATTACGATTTATGAAAAAATGCCAGTCTTTGAATATACACACTTTTGTTTTTACGCTTATGATAGTGCAAGGCTTTTTGAGCGATTGTTAGGTATGGATCCTAAGGCATATCTGTCCTTCTCTCTGGATGCGCCGGAGTCATTCTTTTATGCGCTGTACGGCGGAATGGCTGCTCTCTATGAGTCATCACAACATTTGCTCGAACAGGCCAATCTAGCTGGTACGGGATCGGATGTGAACGCACATGTCTCCAACTGATGTCAATATTGTTGAATTGGATGTCCGGCCTCATTTAAGTAAAAAGCTGGAGCCCTTCCAACTCATTATGGATACGGTAAAAGGCCTTCAACCTGAGGATGTGTTTGTACTTCATGCTCCATTTAAGCCAACGCCGCTACTTGGCATTCTCAAATTGAAAGGATACTCCAACTCCTCTGAACGAAAGGGCTCGGATCACTGGGTCACTACTTTCGTTCACAAGAAAAACAAAAAGGGCGCAAAAGCATTATCTGCGCAGCAGCTTGAGCATGATGAGACTACTCTTGATGTGTCGCCAGCATCAGATGAAGAAGCATGTCAAGGACGACCTGAAGCAGTTGCCGTTGCATTGGAAGGTGACGAACAGCCAAAGGCTGCAACCATAATGCTTGATAATCGCGGATTAGAACCGCCTCAACCGATGATGCGCACGCTTGCTGCACTCGAGCGTTGCAAGCCTGGAGATGTTGTTCTCATTCACAACGATCGCGTTCCCGTGTTCTTAATAGAAGAGTTAAACAATCTAGGTTGTCCATATACGATTGAGGATCAAGCGGACGGTACGGCGAAAGTCAGAATTGAAAAAGGGTAAGGAGGCGAAAGCCATGTCCAGGTTGCCGTTTCTTTTTATCATCACGGGCATCTTCGGATTTGTTATGTATCACGCCTTCTCCCTGCTCTCGCTAACAGGCTGGCTTGGTGATGAATTAAGAGGTCCTGAAGGCTGGTTTCACGCTCACCTCTTTGTTCTGGGGTGGGCAACCATGCTTGCTATGGGTGCGATCTATCAATTGATTCACGTAATTCTGCAATCTAATATCTACAGTCTGCTACTGGGCTACTGTCACTACTTCTTCTTCACCATCGGGCTTACTGGTATGTTATATGGTTTCATCCGTGGAGATGTTCATTGGATTGCCGGTTCAGCTACGCTAGCCTTGATCGGTATTTTATTGTTCGGATGGAATATGGCGGTAACACTCTTCCGTGCTTCTCAGTGGAACCCGGTAACGATTAGTGCCGCCTGTTCTTGTCTGTATCTCGTTCTGACCGGGCTTTCCGGTATGCTGATGGGATTGAATTTTGCTTTTGGACAATGGAATGGTCTCCATGAGCGATTGTTTGGAGCACATATTTGGATGGGAACCCTCGGATGGTTCGGCATGTTGATTACTGGATTCAGCTATAAAATGTTACCTATGTTTTACCTATCCCATAATTACTCCATACGGCTGCAAAAGGTCGTCTTGTACTTGTGGAACGCAGCGGTAATCACAGGTGTCATCGCATTCTTAACAGGTATCAAAGACGGGTTACTCTGGTTCGCACTCTTGCTTCTAAGTGCAGCAATGATCTGCTATGTATATCACTTAGAACAGATTCAGGAGAAACGACACAAAAAAAATCCAGGACCAGGTATACGCTGGTCAGTGTATGTAAGTCGTGCTTTTGCCGTATATGTCGTGGCATTGCTTATCTATTCCGCACAAGGAACCGATCTGTTGCTCCATCCACGGGTAGTGCTCCTATCTGGATGGGTATATCTCGGAGGCTGGGTTTCACTCACGATATTAGGTTATGCTTCCAAAATCGTACCGTTTCTATGGTGGACACATAAATATGGAAAGCAAGCTGGCAGACCTGGAGTACCCCTTATGGCCGGCATGCTGAGTGAACGCTACGTACAATGGGGAATCATCGCCATGGTGGGCGGCAGTCTATTGCTGGTGAGTGGAATTTTAATAAATCTGGCAGAAGTAATGATGGTCGGAGGAACCATACTATCCCTGATTTCCATTGCTTATATTGCAAATATTGCTTTGGTATTTAAACGTTAATTTGGAGGATTGGAGAGCGATAACCATGGAACAAACAACCCATTTATTAGAATGCCTGAAGGAAGTATATGACCCTGAGTTAGGCGTGAACATTGTAGATCTCGGGCTTGTATATGAAGTACGTGAAGAGCCTGAACGTGTGTATGTACGAATGACTTTGACCACACCTGGCTGTCCACTGCATGATACGATTGTAGGTGCCGTGAAGTGGGTGTTACAACAAAATTCTGGCAAGACCGATATCGATGTACAAGTTGTATGGGAGCCTCAATGGTCACCACAGCTCATGTCTAATGAAGCAAAAGAAATGTTGGGATATTTCTGACATTGACTGATGTAATCATATTACAAAGAAACGTACTTAAGCTCTGTTCCTGCCAGAGACATAAGTACGCTTTTTGTTGATCTGTGATGATTAAGTTAGTTGTTTATACGTGATTAAATGCTTGGTGACTCACTACGATATACAGGTGTAATACCCATCCTCTTAACGTGTTAACGCGTGCTTCCTATATATTTTGCGCGTAGGATTCGCTAGGTACTTTATTGAGTGTAACAAACAAACGAGTTTCAGTGTTACCTGTATTATGGAAGGAAAATTCCACCTCTCCATCGCAACAGATCACATCCTCTTGTTTAACCTCTTGTTCAGCGCCATCCAGAATAATCGTTCCTGTACCTTCAACCACCAGTAAGATAACATCTGTTCCTGGGTGCTTGTGCACCGGAAGCTGCTGACCTGGCAAGAAATGAAGTACAAATGTGACACCACCATCATGCCGGAATAACACCCGTTTCGTAAAGCGATCTGTACTAAATTCTTTTACGTCTTGCAATGATGTAATACTCATATTCTTACATCCTCCTCTGTAATCTGTGATTACATCCATCATAACTTGCCATAGCCCGAAACTCCTTGATCTAAATCAAGAAATTCCAGGCTATGTGAACTGACGATCAAGATATATAAGTCTGACTTTAGTGGAGGTATATAGAATTGCAGAATTGAGAAATTATACGACGAGCTGTCCTCGTTTATCCGCAAGATTAATGGTCGCCTCCACACCTGAATTAAATTCAAGAAAATCCTGTTCAACCCCATCGCTGAATATAACTCCGTCTTCTGGCATCTGGGAAACCATTCGTAAGGGTTGGTTCGCATGGATCTGTCCAAATACGACATTGGCAGCCGTTGTACGGCTAGGAAATGGTTCGCGTACAGTGAAGTAAAGGTAGGGTGCGTCCCAACCAAAATGCTCCATCCCTTTTTGCTCCCAATGTGTAGTCGTCGTATCATCGTTGGTATTCATACGCTGCCAAGCTTTCGAGTTTACAATGCCGGTTGCACCTGCCAGCACACTTTTGAACCAACCCGTAGAGCCCATTCCTGTAGATACGATAACTCCACTGGAGGATTGCCGTTCTACGACTGAACCGAATTGCACTTCATAACGAGCAGAGACATGTGTCTTCCGACCTATAAACAGATCGTTAACGCCATAGAGATACTGACCATCATTCAGCTCAACTTTGGCTATGGTGACTTCTTTCAATGAACGCCGTCTGTGAATCACATCAGGAATAATAAAGCGCAGATCCTCTACTGTAAAAGGAAGCAACACCCCATCCCAGCGCATGGGATCAGGGTTAACCCCAATAAGCGGCTGTTCTGATACATATTTAAGTGTATTTGCAACAAGACCGTCCTGACCAACAACAACGATAATATCCTGTTTACCAAATATAAAATTGGGCACATGCTCCCGATCTATCGTTTGAACTCTTCCGAGAGAACCAAGAATTTGTTGCGCTTGCTTTACGGATTCCCGATAACGAGCATCCTCCGCAATATAATCATTAAAGTCTGCTCCTAGACGTTCAATATAGAACTGTGCCTGCTGCACCGTATTATAACGAACGATTAACTCCTCTAGTCGTGTTCGTCGTTTGATCAAAACAATTTTGTGTTCCGTTAGTCGATGCTCTTCCGTCACTGGCATGGATGCTGACTTTTCAGTTGCTGATCGTCTCATCGCCCTCTCCCCCCTTGCTCTCTATTCGAGTTAGACATCAAACCTTGCAGCAGATCAGGTGAGATATTCAGTTGTCCGATCTTACCTGCATTCTCCGCCAGTTCCTGGAATGCAATTGCAATGAGTTTATCCGAATTCATCCCCATATTCGCCATGGCCTGCAGAACGGTCGGTTCTACATCCTGCAACGACTTCATCACAGCTGCCATCTCATAAGCTTTGGCATCTGCTTCTGCATTCCGATTAGCAATCGTCAGCTCAATTAGCTGTTGTTTTCGTTCTTCCATCGCTGTATTGAATTGGAGCTGCTCCTGCTCCATCTCATTTTGCTTTTGTTTGATGGAGCGTTCTGCCTGCAATTGCGTTTCTCGAATTTGCCGCTTTTTGGATTCAACTGCGATTTCCGTATTCAGTTCGTTTTCCTTCACCTTACGCTCCTGCTCGATGGACGCATTACGACGCACATACAATGCTTCATCAGCTTGACGCAAAATTTCTTCCCGAGCCTGCGCTTCCAGCGCACGCATCGTTTCTTTGTTAGGCAAAATCGCCAGAATCGATAAACTCATTAGCTCTACGCCCAGCTTCTCCAGCTCTTGGCTCTGAGCAACCTCACGTTTCATACTCGTTACAAGCCGTTCGCTAGATTGAATGGCTTCCTTCAATGGCATTTGTTCCAGATGCTTCTTGGTCAAGACCTTGGCAATCGTGATTACACGTTGATCTAGCTTACCAGGATCATCGGAGATGTACTGATTTTTCCGTAAGTTATACGTATAATTTAGGCTTTGTGTAATTTTCATGTAGTCCACAATACGGTAGCTAAGTTGTCCCTGAACCGTTACGGTCTGATAATCTGCAGTTATTTCTTCGAACATAAAAGGCACTTCTACAGAGGATACAGGTAAAACGACAACCGAAGTGGTCGGTTCATAATAGGTGAAGGATAAACCTACGCCTTGACGCTGTACCTGACCGTTCTTCACTTTCATCACATATTCACTTGGCTGAAATTTTACAAATCGAAATCCGAACATGGTTCATTCCCCATCTCTCAATATAGTCATTATGATATTATCGAAATGATAACAAACAAGCTCGTTAATGTCAATATGACAATAATGAATTTTAGTTTCTTTTTTGCGATGGCACGAAGGCTCACAAGGAATTAAATTTCAAAACAAAAAAGATCGAGTCTTATGACCCGATCTCTCCTGCTTACATGTTATTGTTCTGCATAAAGCTGTTCCATCAATCTCGCGACCGCAACAGCTCCTTGAGCACGATTAGCCGTTTGTTTAGGCGCAAACGTACCATCTGACATGCCATTTAATAGTCCAAGTTGCTGCATTGACGCCACAGCTTCTCTTGCATACCCAGCAATGGCTGTATGATCTTCAAATGTACTCTCTTTTTGAGCCACTGGAGCTGCTGTATTTGCTTCTTGCTTCAAAGATTGCAATGCGCGATTCAGCATAACCGCCATATCTTCTCTAGAAACAGACTCATTCGCGCCAAAGGTACCATCTGCTCGGCCTTGGATTATATTCATCTGCAAACCGATACGCACCGCATCAGCATACCATTGACCTTCCTTCACATCTGTTGGAGTCTGCACACTTGCTTCTGGCAGGCGTGAATCTCCCATTCCTTTAATAATCATTTGCAAAAATTGTGCACGTGTCAGATTACCGTCTGGAACAAAGCTCGTGGCATTCATGCCTTTGATAATCCCTTTACCATAGAGATTCTGCACTTCTGATTTCGCCCAATTGTGATTTTGCAAGTCATTTAACGGAACTTGAACTTCAGTAATGACAAAGCTTCCGGATTGTGTAGGCTTGAACGCGATGGTTTCGTTGTTGTCATTCGCTACAGAGTACGTTACCGGCTTCATCTCACCATTCGACGAGATCGATTGTACAATTCGAACAGTATCACTTCCTTGAAGCTCGCCTTCATTGGCCATGACAACTTCAATCGGTCTATCTGTCCAGACCATTGGCTCCCCATTCATCAATACATTAACGTTAAGGATGGATCGGTTACCGATGGCTGCTTTTTGTGATTCCGTTAACGCTATATTTGATCCTTCAGACACCTCGACATCAAAGGTTCCGGCCGTTTCTTCACCTTGTAACGGAATAGATTTCAGTGGAATGCGAATTGAAGTCCGTCCTACGATTAGTTCTAGTGATGTAACAGCCTGTGAACGCAACCATTCTGCAAGTTGATTCGTGTTTAATTGGAACGATACGACTTTGGAGTTGTCAGGTAGTTTAGCAATGAGCTTTAATTGCTGCGCTCCTGCCTCCATCGATTGAACGGCTTCGTTTAATTGCTGTGCAGTCGGACGAATTGCATAGTTTCCATTACCTGTTGAGATACCATCTACAGTAACCGCACCTTTCTCAGGTCGATTATGCGTATCAGCCGGTGTCACACCATTGGAATTTCCCGTTGATGGAACCGCTCCTGAACTGGATGGTTGTGACGGTTCGCTTGGCTGTGATGGTTGAGTCGGCTGCGAAGGCTGCCCAGAGCCAGGAGTAGAGTCTTGCCGTTCGAGTTTATGCATCGCAGCCTGTAACTCTTCATTAGCAGCGCTAACATCTTGCACGGACGCTTCTTCATCTTGGTTAATAGACTTCGCGTGCACAAGCGCCTTGCTGAACTCATTCCAGCTTGCTAGCGTATAATCATTTTGTTGCAGTTTGGCTACTGAATTCACGGTTGTTTCAAGAGCAGATTTATCCGCTGGGAACGTACCATATGCTTCAAAATCCATGAACCCTACCCATTCTGGTCCCGCTGTTATCGTAACCTTAATATAACGTGCTTGTGTCTGATCAGGTAGAACGTGTCTTGGCCCTGTTGAAACAATAACATCACTTGTTGTGTCCACGACTTTTACATATTCGTTGCGGTCTTTAGAGACTTCAATTTTATATTTAATGCCGCCACTCCACATCGACATTTCAACAGTACGTACAGACGCAACCTCTCCCAAATCTACTTCCCACCAGACACCTGAATCTATGCTATCATTTGTTCCCCATGACGTGGTTGTATTGCCATCAATCGCTCCTTCTGGTGAATTCGCTTGTCCCCCACCTGTTCCAGCACTTGAAGAAGCCGTCGCTGTCTTATGAGTTGCTAGAGCTTGCAGGCGAACAAGACTTTGATTGGCCTGCTGCAATGTTTCCAAAGCTTGATTAACCTCAGATTGCACTGCACTCTGGTTATCTCTCACAACGATTGCAGCCTGTAACGCATCCATTAGCGTCTTCCAGCTTCGATGGGTATAAGATGAGGCATTCTGCTGCTGCATCTCACCAATTAGCAACGTTAATTTGGTTTTGTCCACATCAGATAATCCGCTGATGGCCTCATGTAAACGTTTCTCCGCCACATCTACGTCAGTCTGAGTCGCTCTAGGATCAGACAGAACCTGAGTCGCATGTGCAAGCGCTTTAGTAACACCCCCCCATGTGACCGCTGACCAATCCGATTCCTTGTATGTCTGCGCTTCGGTTACCTTAGCTTCGAGCAACGCTCGATTCGCAGGGATTACTTCCATTGAATTCATGACTTGTTTAAGAGACTCGGTTGCAGTATTAGTCTCTTCTTGCGTTACACCTGCTGATGTATATGCCTTACGGTATACAGACTCAGCAGCTTCAATTGCCGGCGCAAGCAATAGCCAGCTCTGTTCTTCGAAATCTGCGGCTACCAAACCTTGTGCACGTTTAATTGCAGCCGATAAATTCTGACGATCTGCAGGAGCATTCTGCATTCCGCGTTTATACACGTCAAGGGATGGCAAAGCACGTCCTTCTAGGGAGTATCCGCCGTTCCCGGGGAATTCATCGTAGTCGAACATCGCTTGATTTTCCCATGCATCCCCTTCGGAAGCGATCCAACCTACCCCAGCAGGAATCCATGCTGGCTCCCAATAGAAGAACCCAGCCCCACGTCCTTCCGGCACTTCAGCAATTAAATCCATAATGCCAGCAATAGCGTCATATTGACCTTGCACTGTTGCTGGGAATGTCGCACCTCCGACATTTAATTTGTCCGGGCCACCGATAATATTGCCATGGGCATCACCATTTTTGAAGGAAAATGGATACGATGTTTCAGCAATAACGACATCTTTTTTGTATTTCTGGGATACTCGGTTCATCGTTTCCTGTACATCTGCGAACGTACCGTGCCAGAACGGATAATAAGAGAGACCGATAACATCATAATCCAGGTTCCCTTTCTTCAATTCACCGAAGTAGGTATCGAACATATCCGCTTGTCCACCTTCAGCGAGATGGATCATAATCTGAACGTGCTGATCTCCTTCGAGGTCACGTACAGCATCAATACCACGCTTTAGCAGAGCCACATTTTCCGTCTGATTCACTGTACTCACATATCCATTAAGTACACCGCTGTTAATCTCGTTACCAATCTGCACCATGTCTGGCATGGCACCTTCTTCCTTCATTTCACCAACAACCTCATACGTATAATCGTATACAGCCTGTTTCAACTCATCGAAGGAGTAGTCTTCCCATGCTTTGGGACGTAGCTGTTGACCCGGATGCGCCCACTCATCAGAGTAATGGAAATCAAGCAGGATTTTCATCCCCTTTTCTTTCACTCGCTTGGCTAAACGGATGACATCTTCTTTATCGTTATAACCTCCTGATTTTTGTGGATCATTCCACAAGCGAATACGGACATAATTCACACCACGGTCTTTAAGAATATCTAGTAAGTCCCTTTCTGTACCGTTATTGTCGAGAAATTTACCCTGTTTGTCTTCAATTGCCGTTAACGTGGAGATATCGACACCTCTGATAAAATCATCTTGATATCCTTGTACTGTTACCGAAGCGGTGGGGTGAATTGTCGCACCTTCCACATGACCGTTTACACTGAATGTGTTAGCCGACTTATATTGTTCAGGATCAATATGATCCCATACTACAGCTACATGACCTGATTGATCCGCACCATACTGTGCCCGAACCTCGGTAGGCAAGACAGGCGCACCACCAATGATTGTCGTGATATTCACGGCATCATAAGCTGTAATATTTTCTGGCTCACGTCCTTCTTGTTGTCCAAAAATACGAATCTCGGACAGCGTTGGCCATGCCCCCTGTTGATCATAAAATGGAATAGTCACTTTTACATATCGAACTAGATCGGTTTGAAAGTCAAAATGGAGCTGCTGCTCTGTTGTATCCTCTCTATGAGTGGCTACTTGCTCCCAATTCTGCCCATCCAGTGATACCTCAACATCAAGATGAATCTTCTTTTGTTCTTTCAATACAATCTCGGCCCCGTTTAAATGAAACTCTCCGTCCAGATCAATCTGAATCCATTGAGGAGCCTCTTCCGTAGCTTTTTCTTTTGCACTCCAATGTGTATCCATTTTCCCATCTACTAAATGATCTTTATTACTGCCCCATTCCAAGTATTCGGTGCTTACAGTTACCTCTTTATTCAATGCTACGTTAACCTTCGATGCCGCTTCTGCCGGCTGAACCAATAAGCCTAGCTCGCAAAATAACAGTAGCAATACAAGGCAACCACTTATGTACCTCTTGTTCACTCTTGATCTCCCCCTTTTTATCGTTATCAATCGATCAATGAATGCGTTTAACCTTTTTAATTGTAAGCGCTTCATGTAATTAGACGACACGGTATAATCCAAAGGAAACAGCAGTTATTTTAACAAATTGTGTATCATGACTGGTTCCAAACATCCTAGTCACCTCGTTAAAATAAAAGACAGCAAAAAAATCTGTTCCGCTACCCTGAGGTAGAACAGAACAGATTCGCTTTAGTGCCATTGATGCATTTTCTTATTTCGTGAGTTTCAACTCCAACTGTAGCTTAATGTCATTCTCTGTTGAGAGAACAACGGAGTGAGGGTTTTCCATACCAAAGTCTTCAAACGTTACCATCGAAGTCGCAGACAACAACACCTGATCATTGTCATACGCAGCTTTTGCATCAAAAGTGACTTCTTTTTCAACACCTTTTACAGTCAATGTTCCATTCATTTTCACATCAACCGTCTGCCCCACTGGCCATTCTGCAGGTAAACCTTCAAATGAAGTAGCTGTAAACGTTGCTTGAGGGTATGTAGCAATATCGAAGAAGTCTGCTTGCTTCACATGTCCGTCACGTTGACCATTACCAGAGTCGATACCGTCCATCTCGATTTGTCCTTCTGCTTTCATCTGAGAAGCATCATCTACATTGATTGTCCACTTACCAGATACCTGCTCGTCCACAAAATTGACGGTTTCCTGTGATGTTGTTACAGAGAAATATACTTTGGAGCCTTCGCTGATGTTCCAATCTCCATTCAATTGCTCTGCGCCTACAACATCATTTGCCACAACTGTTCCTGTGCTATCTACTGTTGTTGTCGATGCAGCTGTACTAGCAGGAAGCACTTGCTCAATTTCAACGTTATTGCCAAGGTAACTATTGGTGAGATAGTATCCTCCACCTCCGATAATAGCCACTGCAGCTACCCCTGTAATAATCCATGTTTTTGTTTTCTTGTTCATTTATTTTTCCTCCAGTACATTATTGGTTAGTTTACTTGTTGATATGGATAATATCAGCCCAATGTGTCAGGAAGAAGTCAAAAATGAACATGTACCCATTTTTTTCGAATCCTCTAATACAGGATTGGCATTATGCTCTTGCTCATGTAAAATCAGTACACAAGCTTCTGAAGTGAAAGGAGACCGCTTTTCTTGAAATCCATACTCATCGTCGAAGATGAGCAAGCCATTGCTCGGGTACTGGCTGCTTATCTGAGAAAAGCAGAATTCGAGGTGCATCATGCAGCAGATGGCCCCACTGCACTTACTCTTTTCGATTCCGTGAATCCTTCCCTTGTATTACTTGATGTAATGCTACCTGGAATGGACGGATGGGATCTGCTGCGCATTATTCGTGAAAAAAGTGCTTGTCCTGTGATCATGCTAACCGCACTGGATGACATTCGAGATCGTCTCAACGGATTAAATGCCGGTGCTGACGATTATATGAGCAAACCATTTGTTCCGGAAGAGGTCGTTGCCAGAGTTAATGCTGTCCTGCGACGTAACCCTCATTATACTTCGGGTGGTGAAGATAAACGCTGTTACGGCAATCTTGTTATTGATCTCGCTGCCAAACAGGTATTGCTTAACGGCGCTGAGGTTGCACTCACGCCACGCGACCTATCATTACTTATATTTCTATCTGAGTATCCGAACCGTACATTTACAAGAGATCATCTGATCGAACAAGTGTGGGGTATGGACTATGATGGCAGTGATCGTGCTGTAGATTTATCAATTAAACGACTACGTCAGGCACTCTCTCACTGGTTGCCAGAGACTGGAGAAATTCGGACGTTGCGAGGAATGGGGTATCAATTTTGGATCGCAAACTGAGACGGAAAGGGCCGAGACGTTCAACATCCATTTTGTCCCACTGGACACTTCGTTATTTTCTAATCTTGTGCATTGGTTTCACTATAATTGTCGCAGGAGCACTATACTGGATTCGTACAACCTCTATTGAGAAAAGTCTAAAAACTGCAGAGTTATTAGGGCTGGAAATTGCTGATCGAGTGACCATTGACAATAATAAGCTTCATGTACCACCCGATCTAGACACCATGGTAACTAAGAGGGAGAAACTATTTAATACAGATCATTATTTCTGTGTCATGGTGTTGGATAATAACAATCAATTGATCTTTTCTCAGCCAAAAATGACACAAGAAGAGGTATTTTATCGACTGTCTGACGACTTTCGTGAACCAAGAAACAACAAATATGCAGGAGTAACCGTCAGTATTAATGAAGGCGATCAATCCCTTGGAAAAGTATGGGTGATGCAATCGAAGCAATCTCTCACATTTGGTCCAGAGACGATGTGGCTTGTTCTTTTAATTCTCGGCGGATTAATTCTATGTGGATGGTTTACGATCTATCTGCTCTCTAATAAGTTGTCCCGACCTATTCGGCAAGTTGCTTATGCAGCTGAACAAATTCGTGGTGGGAATTACGACGTGAGTCTCGATATCAATACACGGGAGCGTGAGATCACTGAACTCGTGAGCTCTTTCCGAGATATGGCGACACGTCTAAGACAACTTGAGGAATGGCGTACCCTTTCATTGGCAGGTGTGAGTCATGAACTGAAGACCCCTGTCACTTCCATTAAAGGGCTCGTTATGGCGGTACGCGACGACGTGGTCAGTCCGCAGGAAGGAAAAGAATTTTTGGATATCGCTTTGAAGGAATCGGAACGAATGGAGCGGATGATTGCAGATCTACTCGATTACAATGCCATGTCTGCCGGAAGCGTTGCTGTTCGCAAGGAACGGACGGATCTGAAATTATTAGTAGGCGAGATCATCTATCAGTGGAAGATTGCGTATGAAGATAAGACACCTGAGGTAGAATTACATGCGCCCGCTGGCCCACTATACACCATTGGTGATACACTGCGAATTCAGCAAATTATCGTTAATCTACTGAATAATGGGCTCCAAGCTACTCCTTCGGGTCAAACAGCCAAATTCGACATTGAACTGCGGGTAGAAGAAGACAATCTATTTATCGATGTACAGGATTATGGCACCGGTATATCGGAAGCTGATCAATCCAAAATATTTGAACGCTTCTACAGGGGCGAGATTAAAAAACGTAGAAATCGTGGCTTGGGTCTCGGTCTGACCTACAGCAGACTGCTGGCCAACGCCCAAAACGGTGAGCTGTCTCTTACCTCCAGCACGCCTGATGGAAGTAAGTTCACATTAAGACTGCCACGCTGGAAGATGCCTAAACATGTTACTAAAGAACAAACGTATCCTTCACCGGTTAAAGCTTAGCTTCCATTTATAGTTACATCAAAAGTTAACACCTGCTTGTCTCACCTGTAGAGTACATGAAGCGAGTGACAAACTACCAACGCGCACCGATGACCCATCGGTGCGCGTTTTATTTACTTCATGAGTTTAAATTGTGCAAAATTCTCTAACTTCTCTGACTATTTGCGCCAAAAAGTAGTGCAATTTGCCTTATCTTTAATGTTAAACTCAATAATTCTTTCAAGTAATGAAAAATCAATCGGCATTTTCCACTTCATACGAATGAGCTGATTGGTATGCTCATAACCCGCCTGAACGATCTCTTCTGAGAACTGATCAATGACGACTTTCTCGGGAGCAACAGCCAGATGCTGCTTCGACACGCTAAAACCGATAATAAAAGTCTCATGGTCGGTAAACATCGGCTGATTCCAAGCAATTTTGGGTTTCAAACTTGGAAATTTCTCCGTAATCCATTTCAAAACCTCTTCCGTTCGTTCTTTATGCTCCGGGTTATCAATGCTTGCTAAATATTCTACAAAAGTCTCCACCATATTCCTCCCCTAAATTAAAAAATCGCTCCATTGCACTCCAATTTCATTCTATCATGAATGGGAAGCTTTCAATTGCCTTTTGAACAAACAAGTGATTGCTATTGCTTGTCTTTTAGTATAATCCATGTCATATGCTACTAAACAGCTGTTTATCTCAGTCCTCTCTTCCAAGCTTGTCTTCTTGAAAAGACAAAAAGCAGTAACCACGAAGGTTAACTGCTTCTTAGTCAATTTACTCAATGGCGTGCTGAAATACGTAACTTAAATAAATATGGCGAATAGTGTGTTTGTTCCTCTGAATAACTCTATTAAATCGTGCTCGTATCAATAACAAAGCGATATTTCACATCTGAAGCGAGTACACGTTTGTAAGCTTCGTCAATCTGGTCAGCCGAAATAACTTCAATGTTGGGAGCGATATTATGTTTTGCACAGAAGTCGAGCATTTCTTGTGTCTCGCGAATACCACCAATCATTGAACCCGCGAACGAACGGCGGTGACCAATGAGAGAAAATGCTTGAACCGGTAGTGGCTCTGCAGGAGCTCCTACGTTTACAAGTGTACCATCCAATGTGAGGAGAGAAATATATGCATTAATGTCGATGCTAGCACTCACTGTGTTAATGATCAGATCAAAGCTTGCAGCAAGTGTTTGGAACGTTTCTGGTTCACTTGTCGCATAATAATGGGCTGCACCAAATTGCAAACCATCTTCCTTTTTACTCAACGTTTGAGATAGAACGGTTACTTCTGCACCCATCGCATGTGCAATTTTAACTGCCATATGACCAAGTCCACCCATACCTACAACCGCTACTTTTTTGCCTGGGCCAGCTCCCCAGTGATGTAGTGGTGAATACGTCGTAATCCCTGCGCACAGCAATGGTGCAGCGGCATCAAGTGCAATGTTATCAGGGATCCGAACAACGAAGTCCTCTGTTACAACAATATGTGTAGAATAACCACCTTGCGTAGGCTCGCCATATTTGTCTACCCCAGCATAGGTAGGAATATTTCCTTTGAGACAGTATTGCTCTTCACCTTTGCGGCAATTGTCACACTCGCCACATGAGTCTACCATGCACCCAACACCTACACGGTCACCCACTTTATATTTGGATACACCTGTACCTACATCCGTTACAACACCAGCAATCTCGTGTCCAGGCACAAGTGGATAGTTCACAGGACCCCAGTCACCGTGTGCAGTATGAATATCGGAATGACAGATTCCAGAATATTTAATTTCAATTAATACATCGGTTGTGTCAAGTTCCCGCCGTGTAATCTCAGTAGAACGAAAAGGTTGGTCTGGTCCGTCAACAGCTCTGGCTTTAGCTATAATCAAATTAAAAACCTCCTATGATTTCGAATGCAAGCTTATAATACGCCCTCTAGTTAACTCTAGGTCAAATACTTTTTTTATTTCATTCTAACTTTGACATCTAATTGAGTAACATGGTAGTATTCCGGATAATCCTATTGTTAACTTAAAGTATGATACCTAGTTGAAAGGAACATAAAGATCATGACATATTCAATTAGCGAAGTTGCCGAAAAGTTAGATTTAACTGTGTATACTCTGCGTTATTATGATAAAGAAGGACTCATGCCTTTTGTTGAACGAACTTCGAACGGAACTCGAATGTTCAAGCAATCGGATGTTGATTTTTTAAAAGTCATTCAGTGCTTGAAAACGACAGGCATGCCGATTAAAGAAATCAAAGATTTTATTACATGGTGCTTTGAAGGAGACCCCACTCTGCAAAAAAGATACGACATGTTCAAGGAGCGAAAAGCGATTGTAGAGGCACAGATCAAAGAACTACAGAAGACGATGGAAGTAATTGACCATAAATGCTCGTATTATGAGAGTGCACTAAGTGAGGGTACAGAAGAATTACACAAGCTTAGTCTGGGTAATCCTATCAACAATTAATATAGTACACGCCTCACTCGATTGGGCTAACCTATTAAGTAACACTTAAGCGTAATTTATATTCTCATTCCGAGTCCATTTACACGTAATATACGCTCTAAACTTACATGCTAAAAAGACTTCCGTGCTTAGACGGAAGTCTTTTTTAGTTAAATCCTTATTCGTTCTAAAGATTACTTCGCTGACAATAGGTTGTCAGCGATAAACTTCAGTTGGCCCTCCAGTGTTACCGGATCATTATATGTATCCGAGGTAGGATCAAGTTGGAACACATGATTCGCTTTTACCGCAGGAAGACTCTTCCATAGGTTGTGCTCGTAGACTTTCGAAGCATCATTTGTATCACCAGACCATGGGCTAGTGAAGATAATATCTCCCGCATATTCAGGTAAAACCTCCATGGAGATGGAAGCCCATCCTGTTCCACTGTCGATTGCTTCCGCCTGAGCCTTGGTTGGTGCTTTGAGCCCAAACTCGCCATAGATGATTTCACCACCACGGCCGTAATTATGACCGAAGACATATAATCCTTTGTCATAAGGGTTCAGGATGGAAACGGTACGGTCACCTACAGCCTCTTTCACTTTAGGCTTTAACTCATTGACCTGCTTTTCCCAATTGCTTAACCAAGCTTGCGCTTTGTCTTCTCTATTGGTCAGCTTGCCTAGTTCCAGTAACAGCTCTCTGAAAGGACGTTTACCATATTCAATCTGTACTACAGGTGCAATGAGTGCCAATTGATCAATTCCCTCTGTACCTGTGTATACGATGAATAAATCAGGTTTTAAACTAACCAATTGCTCGGGTGTAGGCACTTCACCCAGATCAGTAACTCCTGCTGCTGTCAGTTGATCGTTGATATACTTATTGTTCATTGCACCGGTTAAAGCCCCAACAATTGGAGCATCCAGAGCAACAAAATAACCAGTTGTGAACGCAGTTAAGTCAACAATTCGTTTCGGATCTTTAGGCACCTGAACTTCTCCTGCATCGGATTGGAATGTGACTAACTCCTCTTCTGCAGTTGTAGAGCCAGCTGACGTTGCATCCTGATCTGTCTTTGTTTCTGACTCTGCTGTTACGTTAGTACCCTCATCTGTTGAAGCATTAGTGGCTACAGATTGTCCGCACGCACTTAGTATGAGCAGTACCGCAAGTGCCATCATAAGCCATATAGAAGTTTTTCCTTTACGCAAAATAAATTCACCTCGTATTTGATATTGATAATCATTATCAAATGATATCATGCTATGAAACAACTTACAAGCATATCTCATATGTCGTTGTTAGTGTTATTTTCAACTTCTTACGAAATTGAAACTTGCAAGTCAGTAAGCTAAACAACTATCATCAATAGAGTAGGATATCCTTATCAGAGAAAAAGAGATGATCATTGGCATCTCCAATGATACGTATTCAAGGAGGACAAGATGGAAGACATTATATTGTGGTTAAAGTATTTATTATTAGGGATCGTACAAGGTGCGACAGAGCCGATTCCGGTTTCCTCTAGTGGACATCTGATCATTGCCCAACGACTTATGGGGTTGAAGCAGAACGGATTGTCCTTTGAGATTCTGACCAACACGGCTTCTCTACTCGCGATTGTTTTTATTTTCCGTGAAGATATTAAAAAACTAATTATCGGTGCATTAGGATATCTGCGAACGCGAAAACAAGAATATAAAGCAGACTTTATGTTTTGCTTATACATAGTCATCGGTACAGTTCCTGCTGCTATCGCTGCAGTTCTGTTTAAAGACCAGATCGAAGAAATTTTCTCGTCCGTATACACCGTTGCCATCGCGCTATTAATTACTGGGGTTGCCCTCTGGCTGATTCGTAATCTTCGTGGACGCAAGCAGGACGGGGATCTCTCCACTAAGGATGCACTGTTGGTTGGTCTTGCTCAGGCCGTTGCGCTCATTCCAGGCATAAGCCGTTCTGGTGCTACGGTTATTGCTTCCATTGCTGTTGGTATGAAACAGGAAACCGCCTTAAAGTTCTCGTTTATGCTCTATATCCCAATTAGTATCGGCGGACTCATCCTGGGTGTATCTGACATTGCCAACGATCCAAACCGGGGTCAACTCGCCATTCCTTATCTGATTGCATTCATTACAACCCTTTTCGTCACCTACTTCTCCATGAGATGGTTTATGGGAATTATGGCCAAAGGTAACCTCAAATATTTCTCATATTACTGTTTTGCAGCCGGGACATTATTGCTTATCTTTTTATAAAAACAAACACCAAAAAGGAACAACTGGCCTATCGCCAGATTGTTCCTTTTTTCATTTCATACACGAGATAAGTTGAAATCCTTAATCTTATTCTCAATGTTAAATTTCATTCTCATTTTCAATTATAACTACCCATTGTCCGTTTATTTCTAACATCTGATCGAAGTCTTTACATTAGGTTCCTAGTAACCGTGGCATATATTCATCATAGGCATCTGAGATCAATTGCTCGTGCAAAGGACTGCTCGTTATAATCGCTTTTCTTTTGGCTTTCAGAATAATCTGCTCTACATCGGCGAAGCTGCAGCCTTCTAAACGCTGACACATATAATGTTTCACATTAGCCTGGTGTTCAAACTGTCCGACCAGCTTGTTAATATAGAGTTGCCTGCTCTGAACATCTGGCATAGCGTAATTCTTTTTGGTATCAAACCTGCGCCAGATCGCATGATCCAATTGTGTTTCGAGGTTAGTTGCAGCAATACATATACTGTCTCCTTCGAACTCATCTAGGCATTGCAACAACGTATTCACAACTCTAGCCATCTCTTTAACCTCATCGTTACTTTCTCTTGTGCGCGCAATCGCATCGAACTCATCCAAGAAGAGCACGCAAGGATTCACTCTCGCATATTCAAACAATTTACGCACATTGGTACTCGTTTCCCCGAGGTGACTATGAATGATCGCATCCAGACGTACAAGCACTAATGGCAAGTTCAGACGATCTGCTACATACGATGCGGTTAACGTTTTACCTGTGCCTGGCGGCCCAAACATGACTAATTTATTCGGAATCGGAACCTCGTGTTCTGCAAAACGATCCTTCATCCCAAGAATCGTTAGAAACTCTTCAATGATGCGTTCGTTCTCTGCCGAAAATACAATATGTTTGGCTTTACGTGCACATTCCTTGGGTGAATAGAATGCAGCCATATCAATACCTTTTGCTCGTGGGATACGATTTATATGATTGGTTTTACTCATTACGCTAACTCTCCTTCAACGCTAATCAAGCGGTATTCATTAAAATTGTTGATGATCTATAAATAAGTATGATCTCTTGCTTGTTTTTTATTCGTAATAATTACTATTAAAAGATACCACACAAACTCCTTTTTGCCAACACTGTAGAGATTTTCGGGATAAAAAGCACCCAAGTAGTCTTGTCCTGTTGCAAGCCGAGACATTATTTGCTATTCTAAATGTGCATCGTTGTGTGTAACGCAAAAAAGCCCTCTAGTATCAGAGAGCAATAAATTACAGATTAGCAAGCGGCAACTTGTAAAATCTGGTTATGTCTTATACCAACGAATGTAATCCCACTACAAAGCGAGGTTATTAATCATGGCAAAAGACGTATTGTGCGAAGTAAATTCATGTGTGCACTGGGCTCAAGAGAACAAATGTAATGCAAGCTCCATTTATATCGTAAGCCACAGCTCCAAAAAAGCAGTTGAGTCTGCGGAAACAGACTGTAAAACTTTTGAAGTAAAATAAGTAACTTATGATTTGAAGTTAAAGGAGCCCTAACCGGTTCCTTTTTCTTTTTGTATTGTAACAAGAATGATAATTATTATCAAGCCCTTCTTACAAAAAAACGTTATTCCCTTATCGCTCTCGGATGCACACTGGACATTCTTCACACGTAAACTACCAGAGCAGTGCGTATGCCCATGAACGATTAGATCCAAGAGGTGAATAACGATGCCCGTTAAAAATGGCAAACAGTATGTTGAACGTATCAATGCCCAAACAGTACCTGTATGGTACAAAGGAAACCTAGTGACCGGAAACCGTTCAGACCATCTTGCTTTTGCTGGTTTAATGGATACTCAGGCCAAAATGTATGATATGCAGTACGACCCGTTGCTTGCGGCTAAGATGACCTATTCCTCCCCAGTCGATGGCAAACCAGTAGGCCTTTCCTTTCTGCCACCCAAAAGCGTGGATGATCTTGAGAGACGCCGTATCTCCATCAATCTATGGTCTAATATGCATCATGGCTTCTTAGGTCGCTCTCCGGATTACATGAATACTGCAATCATGGCGTTTTACACAGCCGCAGACCTACTGAGCGACTTATCACCACAATATGCTGAGAATTTAAAAAACTACTATGCTTATTGCCGCGACAATGATATTACACTCTCTCATGCATTCATTCAGCCCCATGCCAGCAAAATATCCGGACAAATGGACGCAACCGAAGATGCCATTGCGGCTAAGATCGTAGATCGAACACCTGATGGCTTGATCATTAATGGTGCATTCATGATGGCGACCCAGGGTGCCACTTGTGATGAGATTTTCGTATATCCTTCCCCTTCTCCTGCACCATTCGATGATGAGAATCCCTTTGCCTTCGCCTTTGCCGTCCCTAATGATCTGCCAGGCATCAGTATGATCTGCCGAGATACGTATGCTGCAGATTCACGTTACAATTATCCGCTTAGCTCCAGATATGAAGAGATGGATAACATCGTTATTTTTGACCATGTATTGGTGCCTCATGAACGAGTCTTCTTCGCCGGAGATGAAGAAATGTCCTCACGTTTATTCAGCGGAAGTCATTTCCACATCTACGCAGGACATCAGGTATTGTGTCGCTATATTGCCAAGACAGAATTTATTTTGGGAACAATACAGTTACTTACGGAGACACTGGATCAGGTCTCTGAAGCTCATGTTATTGAAAAAACAGCTCGTATATTAGCAGGACTTGAAACGTTAAAGGCGTTAGCGATTGCAGCAGAAACCAATGCCATACCCGATGGTAGAGGATTCTTACTACCTGCTCCCAAACCTCTGATGGCAGCGAACATCTTGTATCCGAAACTCTATCCTGACATGATCGATACGATGCAGTTACTAGCATCTAGCGGTATGATTATGATCCCACAAGAAGAGGAGTTCCAATCCGATGTAGCTTCTCACCTCAATACGTATCTTAAGGGTCCAGATTCGACACCCCTAGAACGCACTGCACTGTTCCGTCTGATCTGGGAGCTGGGCTCAGGTTCCTTCGGTGGAAGACAGACTCAGTTTGAACGGTTCTTCTTCGGCAATTCGATAACGGTATCGAATCGGCTATATGCCACCTACTCCAAGGATCAAACTTACCGTGAACTCGTTCGCAGCTTCCTCGCAGGCGCAGAATGACGACATCTGTAACGTTTGCATCATTTAAACGAGATGATCGTACACCGTCATAAGCTCAGAAGCGGGTCTGCCATAGTCAACATGCCTGAACGCTGGCTGGTCTCCGTACCCGATGTGAAACACACCCAACACTTTCTCTTCGGGGGTTAGACCCATCAGATTCATAAACACAGGATGATGTTGATAATCGTTCATCTTCCACACAGCATGCAATCCTTTTTCTGCTGCCAGTAATGAGAATCGTCTACTCCATGCCTTCGCTGGTAACGATTGATCCTCTCTGGCAGCAGATGGGGCTACGACGACTAGATGTGCTGGGATCGCCTCAGTGTACTGATACGTAGCCCAATCCCCATAACGATCAGCCAAGTGAGGAGGATAGCTCTGTCTAACTGCCTCCAAGTATAACTGGCGGCCTTCCCCAGCGAACAACATAAAGCGCCACGGCTCTGAACTCATTACATATAATGACGGATCTGCTTCATCCAACAGTTGTCCAATGACCGCTTGGGGTACTGGGAGTGGACTAAATTCACAGCTTCCAGCTTGACTTCTCACATTACCCATCACATGTTTCGTATGGCTAGACATGGTATCAATCCTCCTTCATCACACTTTAGCTTCTCTACATTAACCAGGTTTTCTTCGTATCTAATTCATTTCTACGTCGATCAGCTTCTTCATGGATGCGAGCTTTGTCACGTGCACTGAATTGATCTGATTCTACGTCTTCAGCTTGCGGTACACTGTCTCGAATCAAATGAATGTAATCCATAGAACGAGCAAGGGACTGGCGCCCAGGCATAAAACGGACTTTACGTCCTTCCAACAAACAATATACTTCAATCATGCCAGGCAGTTTGCCAAAGGCCTCATAACTAAACACACTTGCCATGTGCTGAAAAGCTTCAACGACATTAGGGTCATATACAACCATATATTTCTGGATTAACAGCGAGTCCCAGCCTTCAGGCTGCCAAGCGGCGTGAAAGATCATCGACAATTCCATAGATAAAGAAGGTATCTTGGTTTTCCACTGTTCGAACAAAATTGAAGGATGCTGCAGGTCTTCATTGGTTCGAATGATACGTGATAACTCATCAATGACTTTATTTTTCACTTCCCAGTAATGGAGCACTGAGTCAAATCCCGTTGTTTTCTTAGGCCACCACTTCTCCAGCATGTACTGTACAGGCACTTCCTTACGCACATCCGGATCCATACTGTAAAAGGCATTCACTGCGTGACTGACTGCGTACTGGACTCGATGTCTCCATAGGAGTTGAGATGCCTGCGTGATCTCCGGTTCTGGGCGAATGAACCGGTGTGGGCTGCGCAGCATCTCCTCTAATTTGTAATCTTCAAGCAGTCGTGTTGAGGTTCCTGACACCCCCAATGGAACGCCTGCTTGAACATGTTGTTTTAACATCTTCTCTAGGACACCTGTAATCCAGCAGCAATGAATTTTTTGCCAAAGTCACGGCAAGTATCCTTTTCCTGCTCAAGCGGACTATATTCGATTTTAAGCATCTCTGGATATACTTCCGCCCCACGCTCCTGTAACTTCTCTGCTGCTAAATCAACCGCTCCGCAGTACTGCTCATAGGAAGTATCACCACTACCAAATACTGCTGCTCTTTTGCCGGTCAGATCTAACTCATCCAGCTCTTCATAGAAATCTAGAAACTCATCGGGTAGCTCTCCGTCTCCCCAGGTATATACCCCAATTAGAAATCCATCATAATCCAGCACATCCGCTGCATTACAATCAGTTACAGACTTGAGATCAGCCTCATGACCGCACTGCTTGATTCCTTCCACAATTAATTCAGCAATCTCTTCTGTATTCCCTGTCATACTTGCATAAGCCACTAACAATTTAGCCATCTATTATTCCCTCACTTTATTTAATCATGGATATTGATTCTCGAATGAAGTAACGTTTGAATTATCAAAATCATATGTGATAATGATTATCATTGTCAAATTAATTTTTCCAATGTAATCAATTTTAGTATACGGAGCTAACTCAAAAACAACACTAAAAGGCATATCGGTATGAAACTATACATCGTGGTATGGAGCAACCCACTTCACAAGCTTGTTTCCTTATAGGTCTTGCGCCCCCTAACTGGCGTATATGTCTATTTTTGTTGTACAATAGTATCCAAATGACTTTTGAAGGATGGATAAATGAATATGTACGTAGCTAATCAATGGAAGGATTATGAAGTAATTGATACAGGAGGCGGCGAGAAGCTGGAGCGTTGGGGCGATGTCATTTTGCGTAGACCCGATCCACAGATTATCTGGCCACTTAAACAAGAAACAAATGAATGGCGTCAGGTGCATGGTCATTATCATCGTAGTTCTTCTGGTGGCGGCAACTGGGATATGAAAAAGCCGATTCCAGAACGCTGGACAATCGGTTATGAGAATCTTAAGTTTCATATTAAACCAACTAGCTTTAAGCATACCGGTCTGTTTCCTGAACAAGCCGCTAACTGGAGCTGGATGATGGATAAAATTAAGAACGCAGGTCGCCCGATCTCCGTATTGAACCTGTTTGCATACACAGGCGGAGCAACAGTTGCTGCTGCCTATGCTGGCGCTTCTGTTGTGCACGTAGATGCAGCTAAAGGCATGGTACAATGGGCTAAGGAAAATGTGCAGTTATCTGGGCTGGCAGATCGCCCTGTTCGCTTCATTACAGATGATGTATTCAAATTCGTACAACGGGAAGAACGTCGTGGTAACCGTTACGATGCGATTATTATGGACCCCCCTTCCTATGGTCGAGGACCCAATGGAGAGACTTGGAAACTGGAACAGAACTTGTACCCGTTCCTTAAGTCCTGCATGAACATTTTGTCGGATAATCCGTTGTTCTTGCTTATTAACTCATACACCACTGGTATCTCTCCAACGGTGTTGCGTAACATGCTTACGATGACGATGTCCGCTCAATATGGAGGCAACATTACCGCAGGTGAGATTGGCTTGCCGATTACACGTAGTGGTCTTGATCTGCCTTGCGGCATCTTGGGCCGCTGGGAGTCCTAGTCATGTCTGATCATTCACACAGTACGGTAGATATACCTATTTTGTTTGAGGATAATCACTTGCTTGGAATTGTTAAACCTGTGAACGTTCCAACACAGGAGGATGCCTCTGGAGATCCAGATCTGCTCACACTGCTTAAACAGGATCTGAAGGAACGCTACAACAAACCAGGCAATGTGTATCTCGGTCTCGTTCATCGACTTGATCGGCCTGTCGGTGGAGCGATGATTTTTGCCAAAACATCTAAAGGGGCTTCTCGTTTGTCTGAGACTGTTCGAGGACGAGATTTCCGCAAAATATATACAGCTGTTGTTCATGGCAAGCCACCAGCTCAGCGTGGTACGTTGAAGCATACGTTGCTGAAGGATGCCCGCACAAATACGGTTACCGTTGTGCCCCCAGGCACACCTGGCGGTAAAGATGCCGTATTAGACTACCAAGTGCTCGGCCAGAATGACCGATACAGCCTTGTGCGTGTTGAACTGCATACAGGCAGATCTCATCAGATTCGGGTACAGATGCAAGCCATCCATTGCCCTCTGTTCGGAGATCAAAAGTATGGCGCAGGAGTGAATAAACCAGGGCAGCAGATCGCCCTCTGGTCTACTATTGCAGGATTTCCCCATCCAGTAACCAAAGAAGAGATTACGCTAAAATCACTTCCTCCGCGGGAATTTCCTTGGGCTGAATGGCCAGTCCATGTGTACGAGCAGGCTTTTCAGAATTAGTACAATAACCGTGTATCCATCTTAGACATGGGTACACGGTTTTATTCTTATGTGAAAGGAAACTTCATTCTTATGACACCATTCACACAAAATGTCGTCTCTATCATATCTTCTATTCCCGAAGGCAAAGTCATGACCTATGGACAAATTGCTGCTCATGCAGGAAGCCCACGAGCTGCAAGACAGGTTGTACGTATTTTGCACTCCATGAGCCGGAAGGAACGTCTCCCATGGCACCGAGTCGTGAACGCCAAAGGTGAAATTGCAATTCCAGATGAACATTCACGGCTGATTCAAGAAACCGAGCTGATCAGCGAAGGTGTTGAATTCAAGCTCGATGGAACCATTGATCTTGAGCTATTTGGTTACCAACCTGAGCGTGAATAAGCAAAACAGAGCCTAAACAGATGATTAATCTGTCTAGGCTCTGTTTTTTGTACGTTTTAATTTTACGTGAAACAGGGTGCATTACGCTGTTGCGTTAACTTCTGACGATTCCTTTGGTGTCGGTTCGACAGCCGGCTTTGTTTTGCGAATAAAGAACGCCATCAGCATGGCCACAATCGTCATACCAGTCGCTACCGTAAAGGCATAGTTAACACCATAGATCGTAGCGTCTGCGGTCGCACGCAGCATTGCCGCTTGGTCATCCGGGTTAATCTGTCCTTGAGCAAGTGTATCTGCCAGATGAGACTTCAGCTTACTACTCATTATAGTGACCAAGATCGCCGTACCAATCGCACCTGCTACAGTACGAAGTGTGTTAGACATTGCCGTACCATGTGCATTGAGACGCTGAGGCAGTTGGTTCAGACCAGCTGTCTGAATTGGCATCATCAGCATGGACATCCCAAACATACGCGCTGTGTAGATAAACATCATATAACCATATGTTGTATCGATAGCTAAACGACTAAGTCCCCATGTTGTAATCGCTGTAATCGCAAGACCTGCGACAGACAACCAGCGTGCCCCTACTTTATCAAAGATCCGACCTGTAATCGGGGACATAATCCCCATCAAGATCGCGCCTGGCATCATTAGGAGCCCTGATTCAATCGGTGAGAAGCCACGAATGTTTTGTAAGAAAATAGGTAACAGGATCATACCTGCAAACATAGCCATCGTTACAAGCATATTAATAATCGTTGTTAGGGTGTACATGTTGTATTTGAAAATACGGAACTCTAGAAGCGGATGATCTGTTGTCAATTGACGAATAACGAATAGAATGAGGGAAAGTGCACCTACAATCAGGCAACTGATAACAATTGCACTGCCCCATCCATCTGTACCTGCATCACTGAAACCATACAACAAGCTACCGAATCCAAGTGTGGATAGGATGACGCCTGGGTAATCCAATTTCGGTTTAGATTGACGTGTTACATTTTTGACAAATGCAATACCGATCCCTGTTGCAATAATAGAGAATGGCAGAATGATGTAGAACAACAGTCTCCAGGAATAGTGCTCTACCACGTAACCTGACAATGTAGGCCCGATCGCTGGAGCCAAAATCATCGCAATCCCCATTGTACCCATGGCTTGACCACGTTTCTCAATTGGGAAGATTGTCAGGAAAACAACAGTCATCAGCGGCATTAGGATACCTGCGCCAGCTGCTTGAATAACACGACCGACCATGAGGATTGCGAAGGTAGGACTAATCCCACAGACCAGTGTTCCTAATGTAAAAAGCGTCATAGCCGTAATAAAAATCTGACGTGTAGAAAATTTGGCAATGAGATATGCCGTAACGGGAATCAGTACACCATTGACGAGCATATATCCAGTTGTAAGCCATTGGGCCTTATTCGCGTTAATCGCGAGGTCTTCCATGATCTTAGGAAGAGCTACGTTCATCAGGGTTTGATTCAAGAAGGCTACAAAAGCACCGATTAACAAAGCGGCAACAATTGGCCCTTTCTTGATGTTGTCCATCCCTACGGATGGCGCTGTAGCGGTTGTACTCATTGGTTGTTCATCTCTCTTCCTTCTAACTTTTCAATCATTTGAGTATGGATTCTTAGCAGATGATCAAGATCTTCCTTCGGAATATCCAGAATAGGCGATACTCTTTCCATCCATAGGTGATGTGTCTCCTGCTGCGCCTTCTCCCCTTTATCCGTAATCTGCAACATGACGGATCGGCGGTCAGCATGCGAACGAGTTCGGATGAGGTATTCACCTTTGACAAGACGTTCGATCACGGCGCTCATAGAGCTACTTCCCATATGGCAAAGTTCTGCCACTTCGTTGACTCCGATTGAAGGACGCTCCTTCAGAATGGACAATACCATAAACTGAATAGAGGTCAATTCGATCTGCTTGTTTTCATTCCAGAATGCTCGGAAGAGCATTTGATTCACCTGGCGGAACGAATTAATAATATAGAATACTTCATACGTATCAGTCATTGTTTCACCCGTTTACTTTTGGAATATAATATTTCGCACACGAAATATCAGGGGAACAATTACTTATTATAACAAAAATATTTACATAGTCAACTCTTTACATATGATTTTTATAATATTAGAACATATTATATTTGATATATAAAATATATAAGCAAGCCCGGTAGGAGCTAATCAGTTTGATTGTAGCTTTTCCCTGAACGATGAGATTATGCAGCCGTAGTCTTGATCTGTAACGTTGTTCTAATCGTCATGATCACCAAAAACCTCTATTCCACTTGAGGTGAAATAGAGGTTAGTAATTTCGAGAATAAGATTGAGTTTAAGATTCGGATTATACTTTTAGATAAACAAATTATGGTTCGCCTGATCTGCTTGTCCGAGATAATAACCAACGCCACCAATGACAGCCTGATCAATTAATTCCTCATGCTGAATGCCCATCAGATCCATCGACATCTGACAAGCCACGATCTCTACCCCTTGTGCAATAGCAGACTCCATAAGTTGCTCCAGCGAAGCGACATTATTTTTTTTCATCAGGCCCCGTATCATCTTCGAACCTGCCCCAAACATATTCATCTTGGAGAGTCCCAGCTTGAGGCTGTTGCTTGGCAGCATCATATCAAACATACGGGCCATACCTGTTTTAGCAGGTGCTTTCAACATCTCGTGCTTGCGAATGATATTTAAGCCCCAGAAGGTGAAAAACATCGTTACTTTCCGTCCGCTTGCTGCTGCCCCATTGGCAATAATGAATGAGGCAATAGCCTTATCGAGTTCACCGCTGAATACCACCATAGTACTGGCATTATCAAGTTGCTGTGAATGGCTTGTGACAGGTGAAGTATTCTTGGCTAAAACTGCCTCAATCACCCCGCCCTTGTCCCGCTCCAGCTTAAGAACGTCAGACCCGGACATTGTAGCCCATGCTTTCACATCCTCATAGAATCCTGGGTCGGAGGCTTTCACTCGGAGTGTTTGTCCGTCTGCCAGCTGATCCATTTTTTGTTTAACCTCGATTAAAGGTCCAGGGCAACTCAAACCACATACGTTCAATTCGTTATCGATGCGAAGTTCATCTGATGAATTTACTTGTGATCCTTGCTTGGTTTCGTCATCCATCGGAATTCTCCCTTGCCCTTCCTGTGCTTTATTTATCTCATTGCGATTAATGTCGCTACTATTGTTACTTCCGTTGTCCCCGTCGACGCCACCTCTTAAGACGGTTGCAGGTTTGAATTGTACCTGACGATAGGTTTTGTACCCCCCGCTCAAGTTTTTCACCTGATAGCCATGCTGGCGTAGAATTTGTGTGGCGGTATAACCACGAAGGCCTACTTGGCAATAAACCCAAATTTCTTTGGAAACATCCAGCTCATCCAGCCGTTGACGCAGCTCATCCACCGGAATGGACAATGAACCTGGAATATTCCCGTTACGGTATTCTAGGTCACTTCGAACGTCTAACAATACAGACTTAACAGGATTGCGCTCTGCCAGCTGAGCATACGTGAATGAGTCTAATCGACCTTCAATCATGTTTTCAGCAGCATACCCGACCATGTTTACCGGGTCTTTCGCAGAAGAATATGGCGGTGCATAGCTCAATTCAAGTTCCGTCAAATCTCGTACATTTCCTCCGAAGTGAATCGCCACCGAAATATCATCAATTCGTTTGTCCACCCCCTCATAACCAACAGCTTGTGCACCTAGAATTTTGCCATCCGAAGAGAAGAGCAATTTCAATGTCACTGCACTGGAACCTGGATAATAGGAAGCATGGGAGGCTGGATGTACGATCACGGTACGATAGTCCTTCTGCATTCGTTTGAGCGTTTTCTCATTGCTGCCGGTAGATGCACCCGTTAACCCAAATACTTTGATGATCGACGTTCCTTGAGTCCCTTTATAAGTTGTTGGGAGACCTGCAATCTGATCCGCTACAATGCGTCCTTGTTTGTTCGCAGGACCCGCAAGGGGGATTGCTGTCTGTGTACCATGAATGTAATCCTTCACTTCAATGGCATCACCCACGGCATAAATATGCGGAATACTGCTCTCCATCTTTTCATTAACAAGGATGTGCCCACGCGAACCGAGAGCCACGCCACTGTCCTGTAAAAATGAAGTGTCTGGTGTAACGCCGATCGCCAGAATAACCAGATCAGCAGATAATATAGTGCCATCGGACAATTCCACGCCGATACCTCGATCCAGCGTCCGGAAGCCTTGAACTCGCTGCGAGAATATGAGATTTACTCCATGCTGCTCCATCTCTTGCGCCAGCGTAGCAGCAAGTTCAGGATCAAACGGTGTTAACAATTGATCATTGCCTTCAATCAAAGTTACATCGAGTCCAGCTTCCTTCAAATTCTCAGCCATTTCTACACCTATAAACCCTCCGCCAATAACAATCGAACTTTGGTTGTTATAAGAACTAATTTGTTCTTTGATTCGATCAATATCCGGAATGTTCCGCACGGTGTAGATCAACGGGTTCTCTTTACCCGGCAGATCTGGCACAAGCGGACGGGCACCAGGCGACAAAATTAATTCATCATAACTTTCCTCGTATAGACCACGTTCAGCACTGTGTACTTGCACAGTGCGTTTACTTGAATCAACAGCTATAACCTCGCTTTGTGTTCGCACTTCAATGTTGAATCGTTCCTCCATACCTTTCGGTGTCTGTACGAGTAGTCGTGCACGCTCTTCAATTGAACCTCCAATGTAATAAGGCAAGCCGCAGTTAGCAAATGAGATATAAGGCCCTTTTTCAAACATAATGATCTCTGCATATTCGTCAAGACGCCGGAGGCGTGCAGCAGCAGATGCACCCCCTGCGACACCTCCCACGATTAACACTTTTTTACGTTTACTCATCTTCGCATTCATCCTTTTCGAATAAAATCCTAATTAACTGCTCCACACGTACATCAGCAAGTACGTAATTCACTTCAAGACCATTTCGCTCGGTAGCAACGATTCCTGCACTGCGAAGCTTTTGCAAATGCTGTGATACCGTCGATTGTGGAAGATCCAAACACTCCTGCATATATGAAACGTTACATTTCTTTTTGCGCATCAAACCACGAACAATACATAAACGCACCGGGTGAGAAAGTGCCTTAAGAAACTCAGCTGGTTCATCAAACTGTTTTAATTGATTCCGATCAAAAGCAGGCAACTCCAAGATAACCCCTCCTAAAACGTTATATCGTAATATTACGATATAACGTTTTTATTGTCAATTTATTTTCTGACAAGCCATATCATATGAATCCATTGTTATTCTGTTAAAGAAATTCATATTAAATTCAACCAAAAAAGCATATTCCCGGCTTCAAAAACCAGGAGTATGCCCGAGGGATACATTAATTCGCTGGATACGTCATCAGATATATACGAACCTTAATATCATTTTTTAGATACATTGCCTTAGTTTAACCTGAACTCGTTAATACAGGCTCTTTACTCTTAGGCGTTGTCATCTTGCCAAGCAGGTACACTAGTAGTTGTTGATTGTGCATTGAAATATTACTAAGCACCGAATTCATGAAGTCATTGCGAATAGCAATGCCTCGCTCTGTTTCCTTCTGTCCTTTATCTGATAAAGAAACCCAGACGATCCGTCTGTCTTGATTATCTCGATCTCTACGAATTAGACCATTCTTCTCCATTCGATCAAGCAACATCGTCACTGCCGCAGGCGTTGTCGCCAAAAAAGGAATCAAATCAGATGGTTTCATTCTCTGGTGATCCTCAAGAACCTCCAATACTGCCAACTGAGCTTCAGTTAGGGAGGGGGCTAATTCCTGATCCATATGCAATTTATAGTCCTTTGTTAACCTTGACCAGCACTTCGCAAAATCGGAATTATACATGTTATAACGCTCCTCTCTGCATCCGGTTATCACTTCACCTGCTTAAGTTTTCGCCCTCAAAAGCCGCATTCCTGCTGGGTTTTTTCAATTTCCTAGCGATCGACCGTAATCGACGAAGGTTGTTAAACTTCGCATAAAAGCTCTCTTGTAATCCGCCTCATAGCAACAAAAAAAGACTCCTCACATGACAGGATTAGCTGCACTGTGAAGAGTCTTCAATTATAACTATTTTGAAATTTATGAGCCAGAAGCATCTTCCGTAAAGTCTCCGAGCAATTCCATAATTTCATCTTGCTTATCTACATGTACAAGTAACTTACCGATATGCTTACGCTCTGTGATCGGTACACCTTCCGAAGAAATCGCATGAGTATGCCCTTCCTTCGTCATTAGATTAAAGCTTCGTTTTTCACGACAATAGAAGGCTGCTGCAATACGGCTACCGTTCGGTTTAACCCGCTTGCCTTCCTTAAACTCAAATGTTGCAAGACCTTTGCCTCCGCGGCTCTGTAATGCATAATCGAGCAATAATGAACGTTTGCCATAGCCTAGATCAGACAACACAGCAATTTCACCTTCATCGCCCTCTACCCATAAAGCAGCAACCACTTCGTCTGTATCTTTTAGCTGAATCCCGCGTACACCACCGGATACCCGTCCCATCGGATTAACTTCATCCTCACGGAAACGAATAGCCATCGCTTCTTTGGTAATCAGCATAATTTCTTTGTCACTCGTGCTTAAATGAACCGATAATACCTCATCATCCTTACCTACTTTGCACGCAGCCACAGCACCCGAACGTTTCGTTACATACTCTTTCAATTCGGTACGCTTCACCTGGCCTTTACGTGTCACAAACACCAGGCTATGATTGGGCTCCTCAAAGGACTTCACTGCAAGCACAGTGGATATCCGATCATCTTTGGCAAGTGGAATCACATTGACAATAGCTGTCCCTGGATCTTTCCATTTGAACTCTGGCACCTGATGAACAGGCAGAAGGAAGTATTGTCCTTTCTTTGTGAATACCAGTAGGTTCTCAAGTGTATTTACTTCAAGGACTTGTGATATATAGTCTCCTTCTTTTACACCGCTACCGTTACGTTCCCCACCAGATCTTGAAAAGGACTGCATGCCTGTGCGTTTAATGTATCCTTCTTTGGATAAAGTCACAAATACATCTTCCGCGTTAACCAGCACTTCCAAATTAACTTTAAGCTCTTCGACTTCGCCTTGGATTGCAGAGCGACGATCAATACCGTATTTCTCTCGAATCTCCAACAATTCCTTACGAATTACTCCGATTAGCTTGCGGTCACTATCTAGAATAGCACGTAGCTGTGCAATCTTTTTCATCAATTCGCCAAGTTCTTTCTCGAGCGAAGTGATCTCCAGATTAGTCAAACGGTATAATTGCAGGGTGAGTATTGAATCCGCTTGGCGCTCGGAAAATCCAAACATCCACATTAGATTATTCTGAGCATCTTGGCGGTTTTTTGATGCTTTGATCGCAGCGATCACTTCATCCAAAATATTCAGTGCTTTAACAAGCCCCTCTAGCACATGTGCACGGTCTTCCGCTTTCTCCAGCTCATACTGGGTACGGAACGTCACAACTTCACGCTGGTGGGCAATATAAGCTTCCAGAATCGCTTTTAAGCCCAACTGTTGCGGCGCTTTATTAACGATCGCCACCATATTAAAGTTATAGGTTACCTGTAAATCGGTTTTTTTGAGCAAATATGCCAGAATACCCTGTGCATCCGCTTCTTTTTTCAACTCGATTACGATACGTAGGCCTTCACGCCCACTCTCGTCACGTACCTCAGCGATGCCTTCGACCTTTTTCTCCAGACGGATGTTCTCCATCGCTGTGACTAGGCGAGACTTCACGACTTGATAAGGAATCTCCGTAATGACAATTTGTTGTCTACCACCACGCATGTTCTCGATATCCGTTTTGGAACGAATATAGATACGTCCTTTACCCGTGCGGTACGCATCCAAAATGCCGTCACCGCCCATTATCAGTCCACCTGTTGGAAAGTCCGGACCCTTCATGAACATCATGATCTCTTCTAGCTCAATCGAAGGTTTCTCCATCACAGCAATACTTGCGTCAATGACCTCCCGCAGATTATGCGTTGGGATCTCCGTTGCAAAGCCAGAAGAAATCCCGCTTACGCCATTAACCAACAAGTTCGGATAGCGTGAGGGCAATACAACGGGTTCTTTAGCTGTGTTATCAAAGTTATCCTTGAACAAGACGGTACGTTTCTCAATATCACGTAACATCTCCATCGCAATCGGTGACAAACGTGCTTCTGTGTAACGCATCGCTGCAGCCGGATCATCATCCTGCGAGCCCCAGTTACCATGACCGTCCACCAGCATATGGCCCATTTTCCATGGCTGTGCCATCCGCACCATACCATCATAGATGGAGGAGTCACCATGAGGGTGGTAATTACCCATAACGTCCCCAACGGTTTTGGCAGACTTACGATACGGCTTCTCAGGCGTATTACCCGAGTCATACATGGCATACAAAATACGCCGTTGCACGGGTTTTAAACCATCACGCACATCGGGGATCGCCCGATCCTGAATAATGTATTTGGAGTAGCGACCGAAACGGTCACCTACGACCTCTTCGAGAAAGGCCGGCATAAATTGTTCTGATAGACTCATTCCAAGCACCTTCTATTCTTCGTACTCTGTAAAGTCAACGTTCTCTACAATCCAGCGTTTACGTGGGTCTACTTTGTCACCCATAAGTGTGGATACCCGTCGCTCTGCTTTTGCCGCATCCACAATCTCGACTTTGAGCAATGCACGCGACTCTGGATTCATTGTCGTTTCCCATAATTGATCAGGGTTCATCTCACCCAATCCTTTGTAACGCTGAAGTTCGACGTTTTTACCTAATTCTTTCATGTAATTAGCCAATTGTTCATCCGTCCAAGCATAACGAACGGTTGACATTTTGCCAGATTTGCTAGTGATTTTGTATAGCGGCGGCTGAGCAATGTACACTTTACCCTCATCAATCAAAGGTTTCATGTAGCGATAAAAGAACGTTAGCAACAATACTTGAATATGCGCACCGTCTGTATCGGCATCTGTCATAATGATGATTTTGGAATAATTGCTGTCTTCAACCGCGAACTCGGTACCAATACCTGCTCCAATGGCAGCAGTAATTGCACGATACTCTTCATTTTTCAATATGTCAGCAAGCTTGGCCTTCTCTGGGTTTAGCGGCTTCCCTTTGAGCGGAAGAATGGCTTGAATTTTGGAATCCCGCCCTTGTTTCGCTGAACCTCCTGCCGAATCTCCCTCTACAATGAACAGCTCATTCCGAGAAAAATCTTTCGATTGTGCCGGAGTTAACTTCCCGTTCAGATTGGAACTTTCACTACGTTTTCTGCCTGAACGCATCTCGTCACGAGCTTTACGCGCTGCCTCTCTTGCACGAGAAGCCTGAACTGCTTTGCGGATCAGTGTCTGTGCAACCTGTGGGTTCTCTTCCAAGAACCGTTGCATGTTCTCTGCCACGACAGAATCCACTACACTTCGAGCAGATGCGCTTCCGAGTTGGTCTTTCGTTTGACCGACGAACTCAACCTCAGACATTTTGACACTAATAACAGACATCATACCTTCACGAAGGTCGTTACCTTCTAGGTTTTTGTCCTTTTCCTTAATCATGTTCGTCCGTCTTGCATATTCATTCATCACACGGGTATAGGCCGTCTTGAATCCGGTCTCATGTGTTCCCCCACCTCTGGTAGGTATGGAGTTAACAAATGACGCCAGCGTTTCGGTATAACCAGCGTTGTACTGAATCGCCACTTCAACTTCGATATCATCCTTCTCCGCAACAAAATGAATGACATCATGCAGCACATCTTTATTTTCGTTCAGATATGCGACAAATTGACTTGCTCCACCTTCATACATGTACTCATCTTGATTTCCTGAGCGTTCGTCTTTGAGCACAATCCTTAGACCAGAGTTCAAGAATGCAATCTCTTGCAGACGCTCCGCAAGTGTATCGTAATTTAACTGAATACCATTTTGAAAAACACGAACATCCGGCTTGAACGTAACCTTCGTTCCAGTGCGATTGGTGTTGCCCAATACTTCAAGACCTGTAACCGGCTCTCCGACATGCTCTACACCTTTTTTATCTTGCCAATATTCGAATCGTTGACGATGAATCTTGCCATCACGGAAAATTTCAACTTCAAGCCACTCGGACAAAGCGTTCGTTACCGAAGCTCCTACACCGTGAAGTCCACCAGATTTCTTGTATCCTGATCCTCCGAATTTTCCGCCTGCGTGCAAAATCGTAAACACGACCTGGGGAGTAGGAATCCCTGTTTTATGTATACCTGTCGGAATTCCCCTTCCGTTATCCTGAACCGTAATGGAACCGTCCTTATGCAGGGTGATATCGATTTTGGAGCAGAATTTGGCGAGATGTTCGTCGACAGCATTGTCAACAATCTCCCATACCAAATGATGCAGACCCGAAGAACTGGTGCTGCCGATGTACATCCCGGGCCGTTTCCGAACCGCTACCAGTCCTTCAAGTACTTGAATGTCGTCCGCGTCGTAGCCTGAAGACCCTTGTCCTCCGCCTGTCGAACCTGCCGACATATCGATTTGCTCGACCATTCATGCTCCCCCTTCTTCACTACCAACTAAAAAAATTGCTAAAATGCAAACAGATGTTTTCTTATCCTTGTCCATTTTAATTCAAGATATCCCGTTTCGTAAAGACAAGGAATGACACAATCAGTGAAGCAATACCCCAAACACTAAGTACAATAAGGGAAAATGACAAATTCATTCCTTCAATTGGTGGTAATCCACCTGACAAATAATTAGGAAGTTCTAGGTTTACCATGAAGAGATATTTGGCTGTTTCCCATGAAGCTGCCATGTTCGTAAGGATCGTTCCTGCGATAAGCGCAGCCATCATAATGACAATACTTGCAGCCGTACTTCGCACAAGAACCGATACCATAAAGGCCAGCATGGCTACGATCACACTAACAAACCAAATTAATCCTGCCTGCATGAGCATATACTGCCATTGATCTACAGCATGCACAGTCGACATATCCACTTCTGTCCCCACAATCTTAAAGCCTGTGAAGACCGGCATCGTAAATCCTTTATATCCAAAAACAGCGCCAGATATGGCATAACAGATCACATAAGCTGATATCACGATAATCGAGACAAACATGATCAGCGTAATCAATTTGCTCAGAAGCACTTTCCATCGCCTAACCGGACGAGTCAAGAGCATTTTAATGGTTCCTGTTGTACGTTCTCCCGACACTAGATCCGAAGCAATGGCCATGATTAACAGAGGAATAAATAAACCAACTGCATTATTCATGAACTCTCTCGTAAAGGTTACACCACCCGGTTCTTTCGGATTGATGTCATTTTCCAGATAATATTGCATCTGCTGGATATATACTGTTCTATATTTCTTAAATTCCTCAGGCACCCGATCACTGCCAAGCGAGTTCTGATTATCGGTAATGGCCTGTTGTAACTCAAGTCGCCAATCGCCGTTAAACTTGTCTTGATTATTTTGCGAAGATTTCATCTGTGCATACGTAAACATCGGCACCAAAACGGCCAGAACGATAAAAATAATATAAAGGCGTTTTTTCTTTACCATTTTAATCGTTTCGTTGCGAATTAACGGCATAATATTACTCAATGGATTCACCTTCTGTCATTTTTAAGAATAGTTGTTCCAGTGTTGGCTGAATACGCTGTACGCCTTCGACTTGAATCCCAGCTTGAACCATTTGCTGCACCAGATCAGGGATCTGCTCTTCAGGCATTTCGGCAACAACAGCGTTGGAACCAAGTCCTGCAACAAGGGTATCATCCATCACATCGCCAGGTCGATCGACCAACGTAATTCCTGCACCCAGCAGTATTTGTTTTCCTTGTTCCAAGGGTGTGAGATGCCATATCGCTAACTTCGAATGGTCCTCAATCAATTCATGAACGCCCCCAACCGTAAGTACACGTCCAGCACTAATTATGGCTACACGGTCACAGAGAAGCTGTATTTCACTTAACAAGTGACTGCTGACAAAGACCGCCATCCCTTCATTAGCAAGCTGCTTGATAAAGATACGTAATTCCTTGATCCCCTTAGGGTCAAGTCCATTGGTTGGCTCATCCAAAATGAGCAGACGCGGACGTCCAAGCAGTGCTTGAGCAATTCCGAGACGCTGACGCATCCCTAGAGAATACGTTCTAACTTTGTCGTGAATACGCTGATCGAGACGAACAATATCAACAACTTCCTGAATGCGCTCATGATCCACACCAGGTTGCATGCGAGCGAAATGCTCCAAGTTCTCCCACCCGGTCAAATATGTATATACCTCCGGATTCTCAACGATGGAGCCCACGTACTTCAGTGCTCTCTCTGGATCTCGGTTCACATCATAACCACAGACTTTAATTTTGCCTTCAGTTGGTTTGATCAGATCCACAAGCATACGAATTGTCGTTGTTTTGCCGGCTCCATTGGGTCCCAGAAATCCAAAAATCTCACCTGGTTTAACGTCAAACGTAACGTCCTTAATAATCCACTTACGTCCAATCTTTTTCTTCAGATGTTGTACGGATAATACTGAATCGTATTGCTGCTCTGCCATTTATTTTGCGCTCCCCTCTGCCGGTGTCTCTGCTTGATATTCCTGTGCAATCCGAACTGCAATTTGTTCATAGCCTGGTCCATTAGGATGGAAATGATCGGATGATAAATATTCGCCCAGATGATTTTCAAATAGATCAAATGTAGGAACAAGCGTCATGTTGTCCTCGTTGTTCAGGATTTCTGAAGCTGCATCGTTCCATGCCGAAACTACTGCATTGCCGGGCTTCTCCAGCTCCTTCACATCACCAAACGGATTATAGAGACCAAGGTATGCAATCTGCGCAGTAGGATTAATCTCTTTTACTTTCTTCAATATTTCTTGAAGGCGTTTGGACGTTTCTGGTAAAGCGGCTGAGAGAGATTCTGCCGTCGGTGGATTTTCCCCTTGCAGAACTTGTCCTCCCTGGAACAGGTCATTTGCACCAATTGAAATGAGAATAAAATTAGACTGTTTCAGCACGTAACGCACGCCTTGCTCATCGAGTTTCGTCAATAGCGCATCCGTTCTCAGTCCATTAACACCAAGGTTATTGAGAACCTGAACATCGTGACCCTCATCTTTCAATATGTTTCCTGCACGTCGTACAAAACCCAGACCCTGATCATCCCCTGTACCTCTAGCGAGAGAATCACCAATAACAGCCATACGAATCTTGCCATCCTCTACAACAGCTGGTTCATCCTGATTATCACTTGATGCAGCTGTTTTATCACCTGAATTCAGCGATGTGTCTCCTTCCGGATAAATAACGTCTTTTATCGCGTACCCAAATCCAAATATCAGCAACAAAGTTGCTAGTATGGATAATGTACCTACAATTCTCCAGATCCATGGTGCTGAATCCAGAACTTTTTTCTGTTTTTTCATCCATCACATCTCCACTCATCACACCGCTACGGTGTTTATAATTTATAAATGACTTTACACTAAAGATGATGTTTTCATAATTAACATAAATGTTCTGTGGTTAATTTGCAAACTTTGTCATGGTAACTGTAAAATGCATTTTCATTATGTCATTTTACGGAAAAAAGGTTATACCATCCACAGATGTTTATCTGTGTTGGCATAACCTTTTTGGAAGCTTTATTTTAGCATATATCGATCTTCAATACACTTATAGCTATATCTTATTTACCAACGAACTCTTGCGCCCAGTATCCGTTGTAATATCCAACACCGATCTGAGTGAAGTTTTTGTTCAGAATGTTTGCGCGGTGACCCTCACTGTTCATCCATGCTGTAACAACTTCCTGTGGTGTTTTTTGACCTTGAGCAATATTCTCACCAGCGTAGCTGTAAGTTACGCCAAACTGTTTCATCATATCAAATGGAGAACCATACGTTGGTGATTGGTGAGCAAAGTACTTATTGTCGCTCATATCTTTTGCTTTTGCCAAAGCGACTTTATCCAGAAGTGCATCAGAAGTCAGTGCGTTTAGACCTGCTTTGGCACGTTCAGCATTTACCAATTTTACAACTTGAGTAGCAAAGTCAGATTTAGTGCTGTCGCTGTTCGTGTTGTTGTTTGTATTACCTGTGTTACCTGTGTTACCTGTGTTTCCTGTATTCGAAGGATCTTTAGCTGGCGTAGTCGCAGGCTTGTCTTCTTTAACTGGCTGTGCTGGCTGTTCTGGTTTAGCAGGAGTAGTAGGTGTAGTAGGCTCGGCTACAGGCTGTTTAACCACTTGACCATTCGTTACAGTGAATCCATTGTCTTTCAACCATTTCTCCAAGAATGTTTGCAGGCTACCTGCATCTGTAATTTTGTATGTTTGCTTATATGTGGATGGGTTAGCAGCAGATGCGGATGCAGGGAGCATAACCCCTACAGCCAATACAGCTGTTAAACTTCCAGCGACGACAGTTTTGATCAAATTTTTCTTCAAATAATTCATCTCCTCAAAAATTAAGTTATGACAACTTTGTAATTAATACTCTAGCAGTATATCAATTAAGAGGAGTGTTGTGAACCTTTAAAATATGGAAAAGTAACTTTTTTGTCATTTTTTATAGCAGTTTCAAAGATGAATCAACGGTTTAAATTACTATACTGACGGCAAATAAATGACTTGATCACTATGTATACTAATTAAATAATTACTGCTTTAAAGAAGCTGAAAGAGTACATAATTCTATTATTCACGGACATAAGCATCAAAAAAATGGCATCCAGACCGAATAAACTTGTCCGAATGCCATCATTTTGTCTTGTTCAGCAATAGACGAATTCTTCTGATCGAAAAGACCTTACTTTCTATAGAAGGACTTTACTGAAACGATATCCTTTTTTATGGAAGCCAATGTGCTCGTAAAATGAATACGTTGGTGAAGTAGCTTCGCGATTACCTCCGGTAACAAACAGCTGTTTGCCGCCTTGCTGTTTGCCCCAATCCTCTGCACGAGCCATCAAGCGACGACCGATTCCGCCTCCACGATGTTCTTCTCCCACAATTAAAGAAGTAATCTGTGCTGCTGGTTCTGGATAGGCATGACTTTGCACACATTGCAAGCCGATCACACCAATAATTTGTTCATCCACTTCGGCAACAAGCATGCAAGCATTCGGATTGTTCTCCAACCCTTCGATACGCTCTTTCATAACATTTGTTGTTGTCGGATAGCTGACCTCTCGCATCAGTCCCGTTACCGCTTCTGCATCTCGCAGTTCACACTCTCGGATCATCAGTACAGGGGCCTGGGCATTATTGGACATGATTTACCTCCACTTTCAGCATATTTGCGGCTTGAACCGCTGTTTTTCGAGCTTCTTCCACATTTAAGTCTGCACTTAACGCTACAGCCATACGGCGTCCAACCTTGGTCTCAGGCTTACCAAAAATACGAACCTGAGTACGCGGAAGTGCCAATGCTTCTTCGATACCGCCTATAGTAAAGTCAGATGTTTCAACAGTAGCTTTCAGCGTAGCTGAAGCTCCCGGTGTGAGCAAATGTACACCCGTTACCGGAAATCCAAGGATAGCACGGACATGTAATGCAAACTCAGAACAATCCTGAGTAATCATTGTAACCATGCCTGTATCATGTGGACGAGGAGATACCTCACTAAACACAACACCATCCGCCGTCAGAAACAATTCAACCCCGAACAGTCCATATCCACCAAGCTCATCGGTAACAGACTTCGCAATATGACAAGCTTGCTCCCATTGCTCTGGCGTCATCGCATGAGGCTGCCAAGATTCGACATAATCCCCATCCTTCTGAATATGACCGATTGGAGGACAGAATACAGTCCCTGATACAGATCTTACAGTTAACAGCGTAATTTCACTCTCAAATTTCACAAAGCTCTCCACGATGACACGTACGGACTTGCCTCTAGCTCCCGAAAGAGCGATGTTCCAGCAATCCTCCACATCATTCGGCGTACGGCATACACTCTGCCCTTTGCCCGAAGAACTCATCAGTGGTTTGATTACACAAGGTGTACCCAATTCACGAACAGCTTCTTGAAGTTGCTCCAAATTGTCTGCAAATAGATAAGCTGCCGTTGGAAGTTTCAATTGTTCGGCTGCCAGACGACGAATACCTTCGCGATCCATCGTTAAGCGGGCAGCACGAGCCGTAGGTACGACACAAAATCCCTCTTCCTCCAGCTCAAGAAGAGCTTCTGTAGCAATAGCTTCGATCTCCGGTACAATAAAATGCGGTTGTTCCTTACGAATCAATTGTTTCAGAGCCTCGGCATCTAACATGTCGATGCAGTAAGACCGGTGAGCAACCTGCATTGCAGGTGCATTATCGTAACGATCAACAGCGATCGTCTCGACTCCCAGTCGCGTGGCCTCAATAACGACCTCTTTTCCCAATTCTCCGCTGCCTAATAGCAGCATTTTTTTGGCTTGAGCCGAAAAAGGAGCACCCCACATGTTCTTTCCAATCCTCCCAAAGAGAAATCTTCTATATCTGTCTCTCTATTTTCGGGGTTTTGGTTAAAGATTGCAAGAGTACTCCCTATTTTTCTTGTGAATTTTACAAGATTTTTTCTGTTTTTTCGATCAAATTTTACAATTATTGCTTAGCGTTTTGGCACTCTTTCCAATCTTCCCAGAAATAAGGATATAAATTTTAACGTTAAAACTTGTCATCTATAAGTAATAACATCTCAGAGATATCGGTCGCCTTTCATGGGAGTGGAGAAACCGAACGACGAACTTATGAACGGGATAAATTCTGATTCCTATCACGGAAGAGCTCATTATGGGAAGAAACATAAGCCATCTTAGCTGCCTCTGGATTCAAGTATTGTTTGGCACGATTCACCGCAACGATTGCATCGTTAAAAGCTCCAGCTATGAGCCGGACTTTGCTCTCGTTAGTGGCACAGTCGCCTGCTGCAAATATACCCGGTAGGTTGGTTTCAGCGTGTTGACTCATCATAACCATTCCGTCACTCATCATTAGTCCACAACTGGCAAGATCACTAAGATTACTTGTATACCCATGGCTAATCACAACTTCATCGACATCCAATACGATATGATCTCGATTCACCGTATGCGTAATCCCAACCTGGTTAATGCGTTCACCCTTGGTATGCAGTTGTGTAATCTGATACGGAGTTCTCACATCCGCTATCTCTTGCATCTCGCTGACATTGCGTTCCATTGCGCGAAATTCAGATTGACGATGGACGACAACAACACGTTGAGCGACTTTAGCAAGTTCAATGGCCCAGTCTACAGCACTGTTGCCTCCACCTGAAACAAGCACACGTTTCCCTGCAAAGTATTCCGGATTTTGCACCGTATAGTGAAGGTTTATAGGCTCATTATCATTCGATTCCTGAAGCTCCAGCCTCTGAATTTCAGCGACGCCACGACCTACTGCGATGATCATCGTTCGGGTGTAATGGATTTCTCCCTCAGCGGTATAGATCGCCAATATCCCGTTTTCCAGACGAGAGAAGCGTTCCATCTGACGATTAAATACAACCGTTGGGTTAAATGTGTTGGCCTGCTGTACGAGCCACTCAATCAATTTTGAGCATTTCATAGGTGGCAATCCGCCTACATCCCAGATCGTTTTCTCGGCATAGGTGTGTAGAAATCCGCCAAGTTGATCCTTACCTTCAATAATTTTGACCTTCATCTCACGCATCCCCGCATAAAATGCCGCATACATTCCGGCAGGGCCGCCTCCAATGATGGTTACATCATAAATATCTTCTTCACGCATTGTGGACACATCCTGATTAATTAGTTATGGAATGCGAGACTCGGTAACAGAGTTCTTTTTCTACAATTCATTTTTTTCCTCAAAAGCAGCAACAATATCATCAATGACATAGCTATCTGCAAGCGGAGCCATACCCAGATTAAACCACTCTTTGCCACCTACCATGTACACATGATCTTCCTTGACGGCTTTTAGATTTTTCCACAATGATGTCGTTAACATCTGTTCGAACCTCTTTTTAATCTCCGGATTATTCTCGTCATCAAGCTGAACGATTAGATGATCTGCATCGTACTCAGGCAGCACTTCTAGAGATACGGACAATGCCTTTTCGGACTGCGGGAAATTAGGAACTGGCTTCATTCCAAGTCTTTTGTGAACAAAGTTGCCTCGGTCGATGTTCTCTCCATGCATTACAATTTCCTTTTCCATTACCCGAATGTATAGCACCGTTTCATCACCAATCAGTTTGTTCAATGTATTAGCGGCCGTCTTCTCCTTCTCTACTAAATCTTGTATGACCTTCTCGCCCTGCTCTTCCTTGTTTACAATTTTGGCGATGTCACGTAGCTCATCACGCCAATCATCACGACCTAGCAATAATACAGTTGGTGCAATTAGCGTCAGCTGATCGTAGTCTTTCTGCGACCACCAGGCTGGAGCAATAATCAAGTCTGGGTTCGCTTCCATAATGGCTTCAAAATTTGGTGTTTTGCCAATGCCCATTTTCATCGTATTCGAGAAAGGCTCTGACAAATAAGAAGGGAAATCGTCATGATAATTTTGAACAGCAACAGGCACAATGCCAAGGGCATACAAGAATTCTGGATATACTACGGATAGCCCAACCACCCTTTGTGGTGTTACTGGAATTTCAATTTCTCCCATCTCACTATTCACTGTTTTTACGTTACTTTCTTGTGACGTTGCTCCACTCTCCGCATGATCCTGTCCGGAGCCTGTGCTTACTTCCTGCCCCTTCGCACCACACGCGGTAATTACGAGCAGAATCAATATTGTGCTTACTAATGCTAGCCATTTAAATCTCATTTCTCTATGTACCCCCTATATGTCAATAAGTAATGACAATGTCTAATTAATAATAATTATCATTATCATTGTGATATAGGAGTAGTATAATCAAATTTAGTCTAGCATGATATTGACGATTCAGACTTTTTACTATGGACGATCGTGCCACAGCTTTAATAGTTCATGCAGCATAAGTTCATGGGTGAACGCAGTATAATCCAGCAGAACGCTAGACATTAATACGTCCATCTTACCGTTACGTACCACAGCAATGTTATTCCACTCGTCCGAAGCTCGGAGGCATGTCCAAGTCTGTTTAGAAGTCTCATCCTCACCTATGATCAACAATAATCTTCCAAAATTGAGCGTGGATACTTCCTGTAGGGTGACGGAATCCTTGTTCCATAGACTCTCTGCACCTGCTGGAACATTCATTTCCATATCTTCATAGAAGACAGAAGCAATACTAGCAGAACCAAGCACCTGCAAATGCTCGCCGTACACTTTGAGTACAAGCAATTCGTCTTCACGAATGGTCACTTCAAGCTCTTCCTTCACTTGGGCTGCACGCTCTTCATACCTCTTAAGCCATACCTCGGCGATGTCTGATCTATCCAAAAATCGAGCAACAACTCTCAAATGCTCTTTCCAGTCATTGTTTTCCCAAGGGATGGTGCAGACGGGAGCAACGGACTGAAGTTGACTTTGCAAAGACTCGGACATCTCTGTAGATACAGTCACAATATAATCTGGTTGTAGTGATTGAAGCTGTTCTACCCAAGTGTTCTCCCCTAATGCGAGCGGGATCACCTTGTCCGTCTGATATTTCCGCCGGTAATAATACGTCCATGGATGACTTGCTGGAGCGGCACATGGGATGATCTGCAGTGCAAGCAGGATCCCGATACTGAACGGATGAACGGCAGCGATTTTTTGTTTGCTATTTCGTAGGAACGCCGCTGGTGGAATACCCGAGATCTGTTTGAATTTGCGGCGGAAATACGATTCATCCTGATATCCTACATAAGATGCAACATCCTTGAGTCGATAATTGTGATCGCTCCTCATCAACATCTGAGCTTGCTTGATTCGGTAAGAGGTCAAATAGTCCATTGCACTACAACCATATCTCTTCTTAAATACACGCATAAAGTGCCTTGTACTCATTCGCGCAACAGCTGCCAACTCCTGAATGCTTATTTTATTCGTATAATTCTGCTCCAAGTAGACCTTTACCTGTTCAACAGGTAATGCCTGTTCGTTCTCTGCTGCAAGAACGCCATCAGAAAATATCGTATACATTAGCTCCTGAAAACGAATCTGACCGTAATATCGGTGCAAGCCGTCTTTGTTCAAGACGAACTGATAGATCATCTGACAGAGTTCACCAACAACAACCGATGAAAGGGAAGTGAGCTCACCGTTCACCTCATAACGGAGAAGCTGCTTCATTCGATCCAAAGCGACCACTTTGTCTTGCTCTCGTGTAAACATTACATCAAAGCTCATATGATACACACCGTATTCGTCTAAGGAATGTACATTCGCCTCCACTAATTGCCCAGGAAAGCCGATATACAGTCCACCTGAACGCAGCTCCACGAAATTCCCATCTATCCTTAACCAGCCCTGTCCACTAACCACAAATATAAGCATATACGTTTCAATAAAATGCTTTTTCAAAGACCATTCGCTCGTATTCTCATTCGTATGATCTATATAAGTGAGTTTAAAATGCATATGATCCAGCGGATCAAACCGAGCTGATGGTATGCTCGCATAGGTATCGTGCAAAAGTGTTCCCCCCAGCCCTAAAATGTAGAGTTCCCTAAGTTGTTTCAATATAACATATGAAAGCTAACATGATCTAAGATAATACGCTTCATAAGATGACCATCGTTTATGGATATGTTGAATTGACAATATGGGAAGTACTAGATAGAAAAACACTCCAGTAACCTTTATACCTTGCCTCCAACGAATAGGTTGCTCTTATCCGAGAAGATCAAGTCAAAAGAATACCAGAGTGTTATAATTTAAAGTCTTATAACGTTTAAGAAATGTTCAAGTTTGCTCTACAAAAATTTGTACTGAGCCTCAATAAGCCCATTATACACACCTTGCTGTTTAATCAACTGTTCGTGATTTCCTTCTTCTTTAATTTCACCATGATCCAGTACAATAATATTATCCGCATTACGAATCGTCGAGAGACGGTGAGCGACCATAAAGGATGTTCTACCTTGCAACAAGACCTTCAACGCCTCCTGGATTTTCAGTTCAGTTTCCGTATCAATACTTGCTGTCGCTTCATCCAGAATCAAGATACGTGGATCTGCCAGCAATGCACGAGCGAAGGATAATAGTTGGCGTTGACCCATGGATAAGACATTTCCGCGCTCTTCAACTTCAGTATCATATCCACCTGGAAGCTTCATAATGAATTCATGAGCGTTTACTGCTTTTGCAGCATCCTCCACTTCTTCATTTGTCGCATCTAACCGCCCGAATCGAATATTATCACGAATCGTACCTGAGAAGATAAACGTATCCTGCAACACGATACTGATCTGACTGCGTAAGCTCTCTACAGTTACATCCCGAACATCACGACCATCAATCGTTAAACGCCCGTCAGATATATCATAGAAGCGGCTGATTAGGTTAATGATTGTACTCTTACCAGAGCCTGTGTGACCCACCAGTGCAATCGATTGACCTGCGTCTGCCTTAAAGCTGATTCCCTTCAGCGCCTGTCTGCCTTTCTCATACTCGAATACAACATTATCAAATACGATATCCCCTTTAATTGAAGGAAGTGGCTTCGCACCTGGTTTGTCTGCAATACTTGGCTTCTCATCCATGAATTCGAAGATCCGTTCAGAAGAAGCCATCGCAACCAGCAATTGATTGTACATTTGACCTAGACGATTGATTGGATCCCAGAAGTTACCAACGTAGTTGGCAAAGGCAACAAGCAAGCCGACAGTCAACTGATTATCTTGAATCAGGTATGCACCAAACCAGAACAGAATCAATGTACCGAAACCACCCGTAATTTCAATGAGTGGTCCGAAGCCCTGGTTCATCGCCGATGCTCTATCCCAAGACTTCTTGCTGGACAGGTTCATGTTGTCAAAGTATTTCATGTTCTCTTTTTCCTGCGTATACGCTTGAGTCACTCGAATCCCTTGAATGGATTCATTCAAGTGGGAGTTAATACGGGAGTTCTTCATACGCACGTCCTGCCAAGCACGGCGAATCAATACGCGCAGTTTGGTCGAGATAATAAACATGATTGGAACCGTGATAATGACAGCAAGCCCCAGCTTCCAGTTGATTAGCAACAAAATTACGATGATACCAAGCAACTGCACACAGTCAATCATGACGTTAACTGCACCATTTGTGAACAAGTCCTGCAAGGAGTTAATGTCATTCGTGACACGTACAAGCACTGAGCCTGCTGGTCTTTTGTCAAAAAAGTTAAAGGACAATTTCTGAATATGCTTGAATAGGTCTGATCGAAGATCGTAAATTACTCGCTGTCCAATAATATTGGTCAATTTGATCCGATACGTATTGGCAGCCCACTGAATTAAATACAGTACAAGTACCGAACCAGCGATCAAATAAAGTAATGTCATACTAGGCAATCCCGTCTGAGGTGCTATCGCACGGTCAATCGCCAAACTGATTAAGAACGGTACAGACAATTTGGTGATCGTTCCCAATATCATCATTAAGATGACAAGTGGCAAGAGCTGTCTTGCATAAGGCTTCATATATGCAAACAATCGACCAAACTCTTTCCAGTTAAACGGTTTTTCTATAATTTCGTCATCTTGATATACGAATCGTTCATTTAATTTCTGATTCGAGGTTCCCTTGACCTCGCGCCTATCTGCTACTGTATCAGCACTCATGAATTCACCTGCTCCCCAGCCTCCCGCTTACCGCGGGCAATGTAATCTGCATATTGAATCTTATAAACATCCTGATATGGTCCAGGTACTTCAATAAGGTCTTGGTGTTTACCGCGCTGCACGACACGTCCTTCATCGAGCACCAGAATCTCATCCGCATGTCGGAGTGAAGATATCCGGTGGGCAATAATAAATGTCGTTCTGCCACGCATAACCTCTTGGAAGCCGGATTGAATCTCATGCTCGGTTTCCATATCTACCGCACTGGTTGCATCATCAAGCACTAGAATTTTCGGGTTTTTCAACAAAGCTCTTGCGATGGCGATCCGCTGTTTCTGACCACCTGAAAGACCCATTCCACGCTCTCCGACAACCGTGTCATACCCACCAGGGAATTCCATAATGAAATCATGTGCTTTGGCCAGCTTCGCTGCCCGGATGATTTCATCCATTGTGACATTTTTCAAACCGTAGGAAATATTGTTGCGAATACTTGAGGAGAACAGGAACGTCTCCTGGAACACTGAAGCAATCTGACTACGTAAACTACGAATACCGATGTCTTTAATATTTTTTCCATCTAGCTTAATCGTTCCCGAGTTAACGTTATACGCCCTCATCAGGAGCTGAATAATCGTCGATTTTCCTGACCCTGTTCCGCCGAGGAAACCGATAACCGTTCCAGGAGGTGCATCAAAATTGATATCTGTCACGGCTGGCATTTTGTTGCCATACGCAAAAGTTACGGATTCGAAGGTTACATGTCCATTAACATGATCAGCCTCCATAATAAGTGGATCTTCTGTTTCTTGTACATCTACTGGCGTATTCAACAGTTCTAGTACGCGTTCACCCGAAGCTTTTGATTGAGTATAGTTGTTGATATGGAAACCAAGGTTCCACATTGGTCCAATTATGTACCAGATCAAACTGAAAAAGGCAACGAGTTCACCAAGTGTTAGCGTTTGCTGAATTACCATTCTGCCACCGATGACCAAGAGTAAGACCACACTTACAGAAGCGAGGATCTCCATGATCGGAAAATAATGACTCCATAAAGTTGCCGCATGAATCTGATTCGTTTTGTAACGTTCATTACGTGTAGAGAACTTCTCCACTTCATATGGTTCACGAGCAAAAGACTTAACCGTACGCACTCCTGTAATATTCTCCTGTACGGCTGTCGTGAGTGAACTCAGCGCGAGTCGCATTTCTTGGAACGCAGGGTGAATTCGGGATTCGAATCTTAGCGCAACGAAGGCAAGTAGAGGAATACAAATAAGTGTATACAGGGTAAGCTGCCAACTCATCGTCATCATCATAATTGCGCCGAATACGACCATCAATACCATGTTGAGAATCTGGGCGAAGCCAAATCCGATAAAGTTCCGGATCGCTTCCAAATCTCCCGTGAGGCGGGACATCAGATCTCCCGTTTTGGCCGTGTCATAATAACGGAAGGATAAAAATTGAAGCTTTTCATAACAAGCATTACGTAGCCGGTATGCCAAAAAGTTACCCAGTCGGCCTCCAAAGAAACCGTGTAAAAATTGCATACCCGCCTTCAAAATAACAACACCTAACACAGTTAAAGCAAGTATGGGAACGTCTTCAAAACTTCGCGGTATAATTACGTCATCAATCAAAATCCTAAGCAGGTTCGGATACACAAGCCCGAGTGCAGTCGCTAAGGCGAGGAACAAGATTGATACAAATAAATACGATCGCTTTTCCCAAAAAAAGGTTTGCAGTTGCCTGAGAACATCCATGTTTCTCCTCCTCTTGTCTAGTTCAAAATAGTATGAACATTTATGAAGTTTATCACCGTCCCCCCTTCGCGGCAAAGCGAATAACAGACCATATTCAGGCTACTTTCTCCTTAATGCGGCATTAACAGGGGTAAACAACCACCTATCAATCAAATGTTTGAATATTCTCTTCATTTCAGGTTGTTCGTACAAAAAAAAGGCTCCCTTGTTGACCTCTTAGTCGGGAGCCTTTTTGAACATGAATTCATAGGTACACACTTCGTGTAGATTTATTCGTGTACGAATTGCTGTACTTGCAGGGAAAGAGCATTCCATTCGTCCGCGAGTATGCCACTTGTCAACGTTTCGTTCAACGCGTTTACCGCTTCTTGAAGTCTCTCCTCTAACTGTCTGGCTTGATATTGTAATGACTGCCGAAGCTGCACATCATAGAATTCAATAAGCTTATGCTGGGCAGGAGGTAACACATCAGCAACCATTTGTTTAATGACAGGCTCCAGCACTTCTTGCAGTCGCTGACGCCCACCTCCTTCGAAGAACTGCTTGGGATTGCGTAAATAACTTTGATAGGTTTTCCAGCCGGATGGCTCCTCTAATCGAATCTCCTCAAGAACGGGTGTTGTCCATTCCTCATTAAAGGATAAGGATAGTTCCATTCCCCCAGATAAACGCTTCAATTCCTCGATACAATCCGTGATCTGCTTCTGCAGCCATGTCTGACCCGTCTGTTCTAATCGTAGTGTGGTTGCCAGCAGCTCCTGTTCAAGCTCAACCGCAATCATACGCAACAGTTCACGTCCACATGCAGCAAAGGCGCTTTTCAATTGACCGCGATCTTCTCGTAGTACTGACGGATGGAATGCCTCAGCCATAAACGTACCGAGTCGATATGCGAGTCGCTGTCTCACATGAAAGAGCAACTCCCCTGTTTCTTGTGTCAGCTCCTCCTTCATGGATCGTTCAGAGAGGGTACGAATACGGCCTACGGATTGATCCATGATCGAATTCAGCTCTAGACGACGACGCTCTAACACCTCTTCACCTTGCACCGCATCCTCTGCTCTCTGCTTCAATCGCTGCACCACACGGGTCAATTCTTCCGCTGCTCCGTGAACGGCGAGATCGGCAAGCTCTCTACCAGCGAAGCGATTGAATTCTTCTTCAAACCGCGTAAAGCCCGATTGCTGAAGCAACTCAGCATTACCGGTGCTCTTGCCATCCATCGCAAGCAAGCTAGACACTGGGAATAATCGAGGTGAACGAATTCCATTGGTACGAAGCTGGGTGCTCACATGATCCAGAACTTGTTCCAATTCCTCTTGTGACGAAGAAAGATCACTTGCATTCACAACAAAGAACATCTGATCCATTGCTGAGCTGTCCTTCACCCGGCCTAATTGAGTCAGGAATTGTCGATCTCCTTGTGAAAAGGCATGGTTATAATACGTTACAAATATAAGCGCATCCGCATTCTTCATATAATTAAACGTTACTCCGGTATGTCGGGCATTCACCGAGTCAGCTCCTGGCGTATCCACCAGGACAATGCCTTGCTCCGTAACTGCACAACTATAGTAGAGGTCTATGCTATCAACAAAGCAGGACTTCCGTTCATTTGCCACAAAGTTACGATAACCGGCCAGATCAACTAACACATCTTGACCCAATTGATCCGCAGTATCCTCCCAACCAGCCGCAGCCGCCTGCAAAAAGCTATAATGCGGTCTTCCTGCTGGATGTATATCTTGAGGCGATAGAGATTTGACGCGTTTCTGCCAATCGGCTTCAGGTTCACCCAAGCCAAGCAAACGGAAGGAATATGCAAGATCCTCTTGGAAAGCATTCCGAGTCTTCATCCGGACTCGGGCAGTGCCATGCTCCGCTCCACCGGACGGAGCCATAATGCGGTTAATCGCCGCTGTTGTTGGGTGCGGCGAGACCGGTAAGATAGCTTCGCCGAGCAAAGCGTTGGCGAAGGAGGACTTACCCGCGCTGAACGCACCGAACAGCGCGAGTGTAAACGTGCCGCCGGCAAGCGAAGCCGCGCGTGCACGTAGATCCCGTACCGCCGACCCCATGGCGGGGTACGGCTCCACCACCGCAGCGGCGGCTTCCAGCCGTGCCGCCGCTGCGTCCAGGCGCCGGCGACGCTCAGCGCCAGCCGCCGGGTGCCCTTGCGCCGCTGCTGCTGTGCGCTGCGGCGTTGCCTGTGGCTGCGCAGCCACAGGCGTGGTGCCCGTGTGCGAGCCGGGAGCTTCGCTCGGCTCATGCACGGGCACTTGCGGGCTCCGCACCTCCGGCAATAGCCCGGAGGGGAGGGAGCCCGCAGGAGGCAGCAGGCTGCGCAGCCCTGCTGCCTCCGCTGCGGCGGCGCGCTGAAGCGCAGTGTAGCGCTTCGCCGCAGCGGATTGCGCCAGCAACGCTGTGCGGCTGGCGTCCAGCGCTTGAAGCGCGGCTTCGCCTTGCGCGCTCAGCGCTTCAAGCATGCGGTCGACCAGCATCATGGCCGACTTGCGGTAGCGAGCCTCAATCTCGCCTCGCAACTCTTTGCTATATTGAAGTATATACTCAGGAGACAACTCTGCACTTGCACTTCGTTTCATCTCAAGCAAAGCCTCATCCACGACAGGAAGCTCTGCATTCAGCGCCTGTTCCCACTCAACTCCCCAGATCTGATGAGATTCACCTAGCTGTCTAAGCATCGTGCGGATATGAACTTCCACTTGTCCCTGAACTTGGTCTTGCAGCAATCCAGCAAGCTCTGTCGCTCGGCGTTGTTTCTCCTGCTCCGTTTTACCACCTGAAAATAGGAGTCCCACCCGGAATCCAGGTTTGCGACTTTCCAGAAATGCACCTGCCGACGTACGGATATCTGCTGGTGTGAGATTGGCATTAGCCAGAAGAGGTTCAAGTTCTGCCCGAAACTTCTCTCGTTCCCGTGACGGCTTGGAACGAAGCTCAGCTTCTTGTTGCTGAATTGTCGCTAGCTCATGCTCCAATCTTTCCAAGCCTTCCGGCCCACCGATTTCCTCAAGCAGACTCGCTTCTTCCTCTTCTCGTTCTTCCGCTCGCCGCTCTAAATGCTGTGCTGTCACATGACTAGCGGAACTCACCAAACTATGCTGGATCAGCCCCTCTTTATGTTCCAACATATGTTCAATAAGCTCAGGAATCTGCTTCCACTGGTTGTAGCGGTGATCCTTGTCTCGAAGTGATGTGAACAATAGCCCATCATATCGAACTTCCCAAGCATTAAAGATCGTTTCAACACCCTCGATATACGTATCAAACGAAAGCTCTTTTTCTCGATGCTTATCAATCTGATTCACGATCAAGAACAGCGGTTTGCCCCAATCCGACAAGCTTTTAGCAAATGACAAGTTGCTCTCTGATTGCACATGATTATAATCCATCACATAGAACACCACGTCAGCTAAATGAAGTGCTGAATGTGTCGCCAATCCATGACCTCGATCTGTTGAATCCACACCAGGTGTATCTAACAGTACTGCATCATTTTTTAGCAAGGGAATGTCATCCCACACTTCAATCGAACGATATGCGCCACCATTTTTGCAATACGCTTCTAACTGCTCAGGGGAAACCTCCAGCGTACTGCCCACGCCTGATGCATTGTCAGCGCTTTCGTGATCCGTCGTATGAATAATCGCTCGCGGTGCACCATTACGGATTGATACGACGTTAGCACTTGTAGGCACAGGACTTGAAGGCAGTACCCGTTTACCACACAAACTATTAATCAGACTAGACTTACCGGCTGAGAAGTGCCCGCAGAATGCGATTGTCAATTGCTTCATTTCCGCCTTGCGGATCAGATCTGTTATAGCCTGTACTGCCGTATGGTCTCTCGTCTGCTCCATTGCCTCTCGCAGTGGAAGCAGAGGTTTAGCCATCTCTACTGGATAATCTGTTTTCGTCATGACTGGCCTTTCCCCCTGGCTCCTCAATTTGGCATCCTTCGTGATAATGCCTTTCTCTTATAGAAGTTGTTCAAAAAGTCCCATTGGATTATAAAACAAAAAATCACATACTTACTCAGCGTTTTCAGCATTAAAGTTGGATTCTTTTTGAACTCGCATTTATAATAGTCCCATTTTAACATTACCTCGTGCGAATTTGAACGATTTCTATGTATTAACGCACAGACAAAGCATCTACCATGCTCTACAGATCCTGCCGGCTCAACCTATAATGAATTCCATATATATAAAAAAATAAAACCGAATATATCGGTTTTATCGATGGTACTTCACGAACATGCTGCACCTTTAGTATGCGGTATTGCTTCATAATGAGCATGCCAACATAGATGCAACATATCCATGGGTATAGGTGTAAATTAAGAAACCGCGTTCTCCATTGTAGGCAACAAAATTTCAAATACTTGTCCATGCTGAAGAATTGTAATATTTCTTCCTTTGTCTCTCATAACTACAACTTCTGGTTTTGTGGACATGCGCTCCAAATAATGCTCAGGCACGTCGCCAGAATGACTTACAGTGATACCTTCTACTTCTTTTTCTTCATTTTCAGCCATTTCCTGCTCCACAACTTGTTCAAAAATATCGGAGAAGGCTTCAAAATTGTCAGTGTAAACGGAAATGCATTTCATCGTTACTCATCCTCTTCTAATCATTAATTTATTTTTCGTTTAGGAGTACTACTACGTTCCTTATCTTTCCTGATTTGGGACGTTTTCATACGCTTTTTCCCTTCCCTGCATATATCCAGCAGAGGGCAGATATGGCACGCTGGGTTCTGGGCCTTACAATGGTAGCGTCCAAAAAAGATGATCCGGTGATGGGTCAACGTCCACTCATCTCGGGGTACGCGCTTCATCAATTTTTTCTCGACTTCAAGAACAGAGTCATCCCATCCAGCCAGTCCTAGCCGTTTGGACACACGTTCTACATGCGTATCCACCGCAATGGCAGGAACGCCAAACGCATTAGAAACAACAACGTTCGCGGTTTTCCGTCCGACCCCTGGTAGCGTCACAAGCTGATCATGTTCCTGCGGTACATCACCGCCATACTGCTCTATTAAAATACGGCACATGTTCTGAATATGCTTGGCCTTGTTCCGATACAGGCCGATTCGCCGAATATCCTGTTCCAATTCCTCTAAAGGAACCGCCAGATAATCAGCAGGGCTCGTATACTTTTGAAACAAGTCTGCGGTTACCTTGTTTACTGTTTCGTCGGTGCATTGGGCCGACAATAGGACAGCTACCGTCAATTCAAACGCATTGCTGTGATTTAATTCGCAATGTGCATCAGGAAACATCGATTCCATCGTATCGAGTATGTGCCTAACTGTCGCTGCATTCATGAAGAGCTTCCTCCCACAGAATCACCACACATGGTGGAGCCTTACTTCCAAACTTATTTCGAGTACTTTACGAGGACACAAAAGCTTGCAAAAAAAACGTCCTGATGCGGGAAAGATCCCGCATCAAGACGGTCATTCTTTGATCCTCGAAAAGAAACGATTACTGTTTTTGGATCTCCATCACGATGTTGTTCAGGAGATACAATACAATATTATCATTATCTCTGAGAGATTGCACGCTTAAAGTGTTGTCGCCCTGGTGAACATATACTCCTGTACCCAGTGCAAAACGATAGTTTGTATCCGTAGTTGTCTCACGCTTCACCAGAATTTGGTTCCCTACGCCATCGTAAGACCAGAATTGTTTGCTCAGGATTGTCATCACTCTGAAACGAGTGGAGTTATCCGTATCCTTCGTCATTTCGACTCGATCACCCACAGTAAGACTTCCCAGTGTCGTTAAAGTAGAACCGGATTTAATCACTTTGACGGGACCACTAACCGGAACTGTCTCGGACTGACCGTTGAATAGTTTCAATGTAACTGAAGTTGCATCAACTGAAGTGACCTCAGCGAGTGTACGTTTCACAACCTGAACAGCTTTCGGAGTAATTCCTTCGAACGTGACGTTGATCAAGTTTCCTACTGTCAATTGTGAAGCAGTTAACGTCTGACCGCTTTCTCCTGTCAGCGTCGCTTGATCAAAGTAAAATTGACTTGTCAGCAAATCTGATTTCACACGAATACGACCATTCGTTTCAATACCCGTAATTTCGAATTGAGCAACGGATTTCAACGCTACCTTTTGGATATAATCCTGGTTCGCGCCCAACGTGATTGTAACGTTGTCGCCAATTTTCAAATCTGCGAGACTTGCACCAGACTTATTATACATTTCCACTGTAGGAGCGATTGTATAAGGAACGGTGACTGTCTGATTACCAGACAACAAGCTAATTTTTCGGTTGGAAGTATCAATATTGCTAATGGTACCCTCATACTTGTAAACAACCTTAACGGAAAGCGCACGAGTACCCACATACGTAAGATCCAGCTTGCGTCCTTCGCTTAGTAAAGACTCTAGACCTGCCATGGTTGGTTTTGTCGAATTATAATCCAACTTTGTTTTTTCATCCAATGTAAATACGAACGGTTTCTTGTTGCTATCCAGCACAGTAAGTACTTTGGTTTTTGCGTTATAAGATACTACAGATGCACCATTCATCGGTTCCATTTGGCGGCCAATGACCTGGATACGTGTCACACGATCTTCAGCGTTCAATGTTAACTCTACTTGATCTCCATTTGTTGCATCTGTGATCAGATCATTTAATGAAGCATCCTGTATTCCGTTAATGATAACTTCCGGTTTCTCGACCAGCAGCTTAGCTTCAAGGGAGCCACCTTCACGCTTGAATGTCAATGTAGATTGATTACCACCAATTTCCACCAGCGTACCTCGGACTGACTGCTCCACACCCTGTGACAATTCAATCGTTTGTATAACGCTATCTCTCACCGTATATTTCACAGCACTTCCCGGCTTAAGCTCAGCTAGCGTCAGAATCCGATCCTGATAACGAATCATAAGACTGTCACTATACGTATACTGCTCTGTTGTTCCTGCAGTAGTAACCAGCTTAATCGTTTTACCAGATGTCACGACTTCAGCGATCACTCCAGTATCACTTTTGTTGATAATGCCTGATTTGACACGGATAACCACTGTCTTCTTGTCGGCGGAGAAAGTCTCACGTTGCACTTCAATGGTACTATCCGCTGTAATATCCGATAATTTAATTGCTGTTCCGTTCTGATCAATGAATGCCGTTGATTCATCGTATCCAAACGTCTCGTAGTTTTCACCAACGAAAACACCAATTTTATTACCTGACAACGAACGTGCAAATGTTCCTTCTACTGTCTCTACCTGAGGTGTTGCATCAATTACTTCCACATAGGAAGCATTGCCTGCTGAACCAACCACCAGCACTTTGGTATACAATTGAACATTCGCTTGTGGTGAACGAGTTTCACTGTCCTTTGTGAAATAAGGCGTATTGCTGTTCACGGCAAAAGTCGTCAGCTTACCATCAACGACCATCGTAATTCGTCCTTCTTCAAGTCCAGTAACATATCCTGTGTATGTGTTAGGATAAGCTGTATCTGTCAACGATTCACCTCTACTAAAGAACGTAGCAAGTTGTGCACGTGTAACAGAGCCTGTTGGGTTAAACTTGTTTCCATCTACACCTTTAGCAAGATCTAGACTAACTGCTAGGTTTACATAACCTTTGCTACCATCAGAGATGCTTGCATTATCGGCAAAGCTTGTCGATTGATTATTTTGAGCTTTTGCTTCTGCATCCTTGTTCAACGAACGAATAAGTAACTTCGTAATCCACTCACGAGTAGCAGGCTTCTGTCCCCAAGATGTTTTGGACACATCGACCGCTTCTTCTTCCGATTTATCAATCAATCCCAGTTCCAACGCCAATGCGACGTAAGGCTTAAAGTAGTTGCCTACTTCCATAGTTGTCGGTAATGCCGAAGCCGAGCTGTCATTCAACTGGTTTTCTTTATTCATAAACCGAATGGCCATGGTTACCGCTTCCTGTTGTGTTACCGCGTCTCCTGGACGAAATAAGCCTTTTTCACCGAGGAGAATTCCTTGGTACGCCAGTTTGTATACATGTTTCTCAGCCCAATATCCTGCTTTGATATCACTGAACAAACCGGTTGGTGCAGCCGTATTACTTACTGCAGTTGTCTGGCTCTGCCCAGCATCTGTTGCTTCAGCTGCCAAGGCAGCTCCGCCAGTACTAAGAGCCATCATGCCTGCAAGCACGGCTGAAACTACTTTTTTAGAGTGTGATGGATTATTATATTTAAAAGTCACCTATGATTCCCCTCTCTCATGTAAAGCGGCTGAAATTCCGCAGAGTACACGGTAAAACAACATTTGAAGATCTCTATTAAGATCTCGTCATTGGATGTTCCAAATCCACATGGCCCATCAAACTCTCGGACTGTTGTCCGTCCACCAATAGATCAAGTGTTTTCACTTCATCAAACTGGAAGAATGTTTTTTTCAATGCATCGATGGCGAACACTTCTCCACCAGCACCAAGTCTAGCCGTATCCGGCATGTGGATATCCAGTGTAAGAGCACCATCCTTGAATTGAACAGACTTCAACTCGATCTCCTTGGACCACAATGGAACGAGTGTGTCATCTGTACTTTGTTGTAAAGCTTCAAAAGCAGACTTATATTTGTCTTCTTCCGCCGCATAGGTCACAGTTGCCGTAGATTCATGCAGTTCTAACTCCTCTGCATCTGTGAAGAAAACATTGATCGTCTTCTTCTCTGTCGCTTGCGAAGCATCCGTTTTCCCTGTGTTTTCCGAGCTTGGGCTTGTCCCCCCTGATGAATTCGTTCCTTCTGTTTCAGACGTCGTTGTGTCTGGTGTTGTTGTCGAAGTCGTTTCATCTGGCTCTACAGTGGTAGGTTCGGTAATCTCCGTCTCACCTTGTACTTCTGTCACAGTATCTTCGGAGCCTGCACCTTGCGTCTGAGGTGGAGCGGTTGTCGGCTTGCTTCCACATCCCGCAGCGACCGCCATAACTGTTACTAGTAGTGCTGCAATCCATAATTTTTTGTTCATTCTAACTCCGCCTCCTGTACATAAGGAATTCACCCTTATTTGATTCCCAGATACTCCTTGATCCCTGCAACGATACCTTTGGCTACACTATTTTGGAAACTTTCCGTAAACAGTGCTGCTTCGTCACTCTTGTTGCTCAGGAATCCACCTTCCAGCAGAACAGCAGGCATCGTAGTTTCGCGAGTTACATGGAGACTAGCCGTTTTAACACCGCGATCCTTCAACCCTGATGATTGCAACAAATGCTTATGCATTACTTTTGCTAATGCCTGGCTGGTAGCACGAGAATAAAATGTCTCTACACCATTCGCCGCCGCAGGTCCACTGTTAGCATGGATAGAGATAAAAATATCTGCTTTCAGACTTTCAGCGATTCTCACACGTTCTTTCAACGCTAAAAATGTATCATCGCTGCGCGTCAGCACAACGTCAATGTTCGATTCTTTCTTTAACAAGGCTTCTACTTTCAGTGCCATTGCTAAGTTAAAGTCTTTTTCTCGTTTGCCTGTTACGCCGATCGCACCTGGATCTTGGTCACCGTGCCCTGCATCAACAACAACTACCTTTTTACCATTGTTGCCTACTGGTGGCTGTGGTGTTGCGCCTTCTTTGTTCAAGTCAACGATAACTAAGCCAGAGTCGTTCTGCACGTCATAACCTTTGCTACCTGACAAATCAATAACAAATCTTACGGTTGATGGCGTATTGCTGTATAACGAATAACGAATCTTAGATACGTCTGGGTATCCGTTCACAACAAGTTGTCCATTCTGATTGCTATCAAGAGCTTGTCCTTGACTGAAAGAATCAGCAAATGCCGTATTAGGCAGATCGATAACAATTCGATCCGGTCCTGTCATCGTGAAGACGTTCGGCTTCGTATCTCCGCTCGTTGCAATTAAGAAGCGGTTATCGCTGAAGCTGATGCCGTTCACCAGTACAAGACCTTCCTGCGTATCTCCGCTGTTATTGCCGGAGTTCGGGGGAGTAGTCGTTCCGTTTCCGGAACCTGAATTCTGGGTAACTAATGTTACCGTCTTCGTGGTATTGTTCCAACCCACCTTAAGACCCATTTGTTCACCAACAAATCGGAGCGGAACAAGTGTCGTACCATTTTTCACGAGTGGCGGGACATCCAGGTTCACGTTACTGCCGTTCACCGTTGCCGTCTTCTGTCCAACAATCATCTGCATGGCAGTGTTGTCTTTGCTTATAGTCACGGTGCTTGTCTTCTGTTGCCAGTCCACACCATATCCTAGGCTTTCGGAAATGACCCGAATTGGAACCATCACACTGCTGTTGATGTTTTCCGCTTTGGCATCCGAAGGCTGCACAATCTCTTTCCCATCTAGGATAATTTTCGTATCTGTTGCTGCATGACTATAGCCCGGGAAAACGAGCCCAAAGACAAATAACAGTACCAAAAAACCGAACTTCTTCATCCTTCACCCCTACCATTCTCATATTTTTTTGCCACACGTTGCGGAATTTCAGCTCTGACTGACTACTTGGGCATTACCAGACACCTATTAGACGCCTCCAACACGCAAAAGTTGCGAATATATTCCATCATCACTGAAAAAAAACGTTGTTAAATCAAGCTTTTTCTACATTTTTATGGTTTTAATTTCCCATTATTCACAACTATGCATCTTGAAACAACGAACTGGCCTAATCATTAAAATTACGACTATTTCAATCTTTGTTCAAAAATTCTACTATTCCATCGACGATGGCTTGTGCACATTTGTTCTGATAATCTTCGGTGAACATTATCGCTTCATCCGATTCATTACTTAAAAATCCAAGCTCTAGAAGAACGGCTGGCATTGTTGTTTCCCTCGTCACGTGCAAACTTGCCGTCTTAATGCCACGATCTTTAAGTCCCGTAATAGGCAGTACATATTTATGTAGGATATCCGCCAACTCTTTGCTCTCTGAGCGAGTGTACAGCGTTTCTACCCCATTAGGCACAGGTGTCGTAAATTTATTACCGTGAATGGACACAAAAACATCAGCATGATTCATTTCAGCTAAATCAACACGCTGCTGCAAGGACAGTTCCGTATCATCCTTCCGTGTAATGACAGTCTGAATGTCCGTATAGGGCTGGAGTAATGCTTGTACTTTGAGCCCTACAGCCAAATTAAAGTCCTTTTCATATTTGCCTGTCACACTAACCGCCCCAGACTGTCTTCCTCCATGCCCTGGATCGATGATAACAACCTTTGTCCCGTTAGGAACTTGCACAGCAGGAGGCGGAGTGATTGTTGTTTCATCACTACTAAGATCGATCAGTATCTTTTGATTGTCTCCCAGTGACCACTTCGCAGTAGCGACATGACTTAAGTCAAAGACAACTCGTACAGTAGCGGGAGAATTGCTAAAGTTAGCATACCGAATCTGGGTAACAAATACAGAGTCTGTGACTAGAAAACTGCCGCTTCCATCTGGCTTGGAAGCTTGTCCTTGAATAAATTGTTGTGAGAATGTAGTTCCCGGCAAATCTACAATGATACGATCCGGATTCGTAAGCGTGGACAGCTTTGGAGTGATGTTTCCGTTGATTCCCAAGCTAAGCTGATTTCCGCTAAAGTTAATGCTATTTAGCTCTGAAAGATTGACCGATACAGGTGTTTCTATCAAATCTTCTTCGTTATCTACTTCTACTACAGGAGGAAGGCTGGATAGGCTTACGGTCTTGGTTCCATTGTCCCAACCTACATTTAGACCCATGCCCTCACCAACAAAGCGCAACGGAACTAAAGTCGTTCCTTGTTTGATTAAAGGAGGCGCATCCAAGCTTACTTTGGTTCCATTAACAGTAGCTTCCTCTTGCCCAGCAACCATCTGAATACTTCTTGCTCCTTTTAGCACACTAACCGTCTGCGTCGCTTTCTCCCACTTCACTTCATAGCCCAAATTTTCGGACACCACTCGGATGGGAACCATCACTGTCTTGCCCGTATTTTCAGCAGGAGCTCCCGTTTGCTGCTCAATCGTTACACCGTCCAGTACGATGGAAGGAGGCGTGTCAGCATGTACCATTGTAGGAAATACGCACAGGAATAAAATAAATACAAAGACTGCCGACCATTTTCTCATACATCATCCACCATTCTGTTGGTCTGTTGAGATTTCCAATATCTCTAGGTATAAGCACATGTCTAACGTTATGTAGCCTTCCATAATCTACTAACCAGTTTATCAGATATCCTGTCATATTCCGGTTACAACGTTGTCATAATTGGTCGGAAATATGGCGAAAAAGAATAAACGTCGATAGATGTTTTCTATTTGTGAATGTAGAATCTATCAATCGTGTTTGTATTGACGTTAGCACTTTTAATGAGGTAACTTTGATTATACATATTATGGAACTTCAAATAGATCACGAGGTCTAAGATATTACAATTACAATCTATCCACATGGAGGTATGGCGTGTTTACTTTATATAAGAAGAAACCGGATGGTAAACTATTGTACGCAGAATACTGGATCGAAGATGGACAGCTTGTCGAACATGCTGGAACCGTTGGCACATTAGGCACAACAAGTCGAATTGATTTTCCCGGGGAATATCATCATACAGACGAATTCAAACGTGATTTTCTATCACGGTATACTAGTCAAGGCTATGAAGAAGCTTCCAAGCAAGAGGCTGTCATCTTACTCATCCAATATCCTATGAAGAGCATATCAGGGAGCAAACGTGATCTATGGCTTAAGGACAAAGTAATGGAGGCATTAACAAGTGAGCTGGGCTGGAGAGGTTTAGGATTCGTAGACGGCTTCGATATGGGCAAGACCAGCAATCCGGTAATACAATACGCCTTGAACATATACTGCCATGTTGTAGATGAGAAGCTCGGCATTCAAGCCGTCAAGCGTGTACTCAGAGAAACAAGGTTAGATTACACTCAGATTAAAATCGCATCGAGAGCAATGAACAGTGATGCAGCATATGTGCTACAATATTCATCCAAGAAAGACCCCGTATTCTACGTTTAAGAGATCGATAGATGATTATTGCACAAAGAGATATGACGCAATGAAAAAAGCTTCTGAATCACAGACGGGAACAAGGTTCCGACTGTGAAACAGAAGCTTTTACTCCTATAATATTAGCAATTAACCAAACAATTTTGCCGCATGGCGTTGCTCATATGCTGTGATTTCATCGTCATGTTGAAGTGTCAAACCGATATCATCCAGTCCTTGCAATAGGAACTGACGACGGTGCTCATCCAGGTCAAACTCAATACGCAACCCGTGTGCATCTGTAATCGTTTTGTTTTCAAGACTTACATTCAATTCGTAGCCATCATGAGTTGCAGTGCGTTGGAACAGATCTTCCACCTGTTCTTCTGACAACTTGATCGGCAAAATCCCGTTTTTGAAGCAGTTGTTATAGAAGATATCCGCAAAAGATGGTGCAATGACACAACGGAATCCGTAGTCCATGATCGCCCATGGTGCGTGTTCACGAGAAGATCCACAGCCAAAGTTAGCGCGAGAGATCAGAACTGATGCCCCTTCATAACGCGCTTTGTTCATTTCGAAAGAAGGAATGTTGTTGCCCTCTTCGTCAAAACGCCATTCGTAGAACAAAAATTGTCCAAATCCAGTGCGTTCAATCCGTTTCAAAAATTGTTTAGGAATAATTGCGTCTGTATCTACATTGACCCGGTCAACCGGTGCAACGATGCCTTGCAGTGTTTTGAAAGCTTCCATATGATCCGTTCTCCCTTCTATTCGTTACAATTAAATAACTGCTTCCGTTTTGAAATTCCAGTCACGTACATCAACAAAGTGACCTTTAACCGCCGCTGCGGCTGCCATTGCTGGAGATACCAAATGCGTACGTCCTCCGCGTCCTTGACGTCCTTCAAAGTTACGGTTGGATGTTGAAGCACAACGTTGACCTGGTTTCAATACGTCTGGGTTCATCGCAAGACACATACTGCATCCTGCATCACGCCATTCAAAGCCAGCTTCTGTGAAGATTTTATCAAGTCCTTCTTTTTCAGCCTGGATTTTGACACGTCCTGATCCCGGAACGACAATTGCCGTAACATTACCGGAAACCGTGTGACCTTTGGCTACTTGTGCAGCCGCACGCAAATCCTCGATCCGTCCATTAGTACAAGAACCGATGAACACATAATCCACTGGAATTTCGGAGATTGGTGTTCCAGGGGTAAGACCCATATATTCAAGCGCTTTTTCTGCCGCTTTACGTTCATTTTCAGTAGGTAGTTCCGCAGGAACAGGTACTTTGGAAGAAATGTCAGTTCCCATACCTGGGCTAGTGCCCCAAGTTACTTGTGGAATCAATGACTCTACATCGATCTCAACTACGCGATCAAACTCCGCGCCTTCATCGGTCACAAGCTCTTTCCAAGCTGCAACAGCTTCGTCGAATTTTGCATCTGCAGGTACATATTCACGGCCACGCAGATATTCAAATGTTGTTTCGTCTGGAGCAATCATACCTGCTCTTGCGCCACCTTCGATGGACATGTTGCAGACAGTCATACGCTCTTCCATGCTCAGTTCACGAATAGATTCGCCTGTGTACTCGATAACGTATCCAGTTGCGAAGTCAGTACCATATTTAGCGATTACTGCGAGGATCATATCCTTCGCCGTTACACCCGGGTTGCGTTTACCAACAAAACGAACTTCCATCGTTTTGGCTTTGGCTTGTTGTAAACATTGAGTCGCCATAACATGCTCTACTTCACTTGTTCCGATCCCGAAGGCAAGTGCACCAAACGCACCGTGGGTTGAGGTGTGGCTGTCACCACAAACAATCGTTTTACCTGGATGAGTCAGACCCAATTCAGGACCCATAACGTGTACGACACCTTGATCAATCGTGTCCAAGTCATATAGCTTAACGCCGAAATCACGGCAGTTCTGCGACAACGTATCAATTTGTTGTTTGGAGATTGGATCAGTAATGTTAAAACGATCTTTCGTTGGAACGTTGTGATCCATTGTTGCAAATGTCAGTTCAGGGCGACGAACTTTACGACCGCTCAAACGCAAACCTTCAAATGCTTGTGGAGAAGTTACTTCGTGTACAAGGTGCAGATCGATATAAAGAATGCTTGGCTTGCCTTCTTCCTGATGAATTACGTGGTTTTCCCAAATTTTCTCAAACATCGTTTTTTTACTCATCATTTTCACCTCATTATAAGTTCGTTCCTTGGAAGAGCCTCTTGTTTCGTTCACATCAGTGAAGCTCTTGAATGACATAAATATATCACTCGTCCATTCATTGTTCCAAGATATAATATCTATAGATGTAATAGGATTAACCTATAACGAGGAAAAACCAAATAAACCACTGCTCTCAGCAGAGGTTTCAATTGATAACAATTATCATTATCATAACCCTATACTACGTTTCTAAACGGATTGTGTCAATGTATTTTAGCAAAAAAGGATTAAACGACTTGAGGGTGATATAATAGTGGCAATGATGAAAGGAATGACCAATGACGATGGAATTTAGACAGCTCCAATATACGTTGCAGATTGCGGCAGAACGTAATTTTTCCCGTGCAGCAGAGAAGCTACATATCGCACAACCTTCGTTAAGCCAGCAATTATCCAAATTAGAAAAAGAATTGGGCGTGCTCCTTTTTCAACGAAATACGAGCACAGTGGAACTGACCCATGCTGGTGTTACCTTTGTTGAACAGGCTCAGAAAATCGTGGATGCGGTTGAGTTGCTCAGACAGGAAATGTCAGACATTTCACAACTTCGTAAAGGCAAAGTCGTTGTAGGCAGTATGCCAATTACCGGCTCCCATCTACTACCGCATGTTCTGCCTGCATTTCAACAAACCTATCCTGAGATTGAAGTAACGTTGCTGGAGGACTCGGGTCTTACTCTAGAGAAACTAACAGCAAGCGGCAAAGCCGATCTTAGCTTGTTATCCCTTCCGCTACAAGAACCAAGTTTATCCTATGTTGTGATCGGTGAAGAACGAATTGATTTGGCCGTGCCTCCAACGCATCCATTAGCACAGCGAGGTGATCCTACCAATCCCATTCCCGTAAGGATGGAGGAGCTTCGTGAAGAGTCTTTTGTTGTCTTGAAGAAAGGACAAGGTTTCCGCAAACTAACCTTTGACCTATGTGAGCAGGCTGGTTTTGATCCCAATGTCGTGTTCGAGAGCAATAACATTGAAACCGTACAATCCCTAGTAGCCACAGGCATGGGTATTACTCTGGTTCCGCGCTTTATCGCACGAGCACCTCGCAGTGAATTTGTACCAGTATATGTGCCTCTGGCTGAGCCTGTACCGAGTCGTACTTTAGTTGTTGCGTATCGTCAGGGACGAGTATTATCCAAAGCCGCTGAAGCCTTCATCCATACCTTCAAGCAGACGGTTGCGAAGCTGTCTGAAGATGATCATTAGACATATATCATTCGAAGTACAGTGCTGCGTTGACTTACACTCTACTCAAGACAAATAAAAGGGAAGACCTGAGGGTCTTCCCTTTTATTTCATACAGCGCTTGCCTATTACAGCAAGCATTCTTCAACTTATTCGAGCGTGTTGCACTGTTCGAGCACAATGTTTCACACGTTTATTGTTTAATCATCTAAGTTAACGTAGAAACGTACATAGGTCGTTTCGATCTTGCGGTTTATTTACGTAAATTACGATCACTCGTCAGCCTGTTCTGCTGATTAACTAGACGTCCTTCATCTGGCGTTCCTTGTTCAGGGGGTGATAGCCCTCCTGCACCATTCTCTAAGAATTGTCTTAAGTGATCTACCCTTGTGTTATCCTGTTCCAGTCTCCTGAGCGTATCTTTCACATGGTTGTCCATTGATTGATCATCCTCCTTGGTGACGGGATAGTTATCATTACCCGTCCACTGAGAGGATAAACACTTATTCTCAATATTTTATAGATTTAAACCAATTTCATAACTCTATAGGTATTATGAAATTGATTCATCTAATTACAGATTTTATTTCTTACCAAAATAAAGTCCCGGTCTCCGATCCTCAAATACTGGAATACGTCCACGAACCTCATCCACCAAGGAAGGACAAATCATTCCCGTTACGATCTCCTCCCCTTCTCCGCCCTCAGCTACAATCTCCCCCCAAGGGTCGATAATGAGAGAATGCCCGAAGAATTCCGTGTCCCCTCCCATTCCTACACGATTACATGCGATCACATACATCTGATTCTCAATAGCTCTAGCCGTCAGAAGTGTACGCCAGTGATGCAAGCGAGGTTTTGGCCATTCAGCTGGTACGATCAGAGCTTTGGCCCCATTCAGAGCTAACGTCCGCGCAAGTTCCGGAAAGCGGATATCATAACAGATGGAAGCCCCTACCGTAAGACCATTTTCCAATTCAAAAATTTCCGGCTCTGCGCCAGGCTGCAAATACTTTTCTTCATCCATTAATCGGAATAAATGCAATTTATCGTAACGTGTTACCTCACGACCTTCCCGATCATAAGCATACATCGTATTGTAAATTTGGTCATTGCGTTTCTCAGCAATGGAGCCACCAACAATCGAGATTTGATGCTTTTTGGCAAAAGCAGATAACCATGCTCGCGAATATTCTCCTTCCGGGTCAGCCAGCTCATGAATTTGCTCCAAGGCGTAGCCTGTATTCCACATCTCAGGCAATACAGCCAAGCCTAGATCAGGATATTGTTCCACTGCTCGCTCAAGCAATGATTGCATATGTTGATGATTAGCCTCAGGATCTCCTAATTGAATATCAGCTTGTATCAAGGCTACTCGCAGTTCTCCTTGTTGTTGTGTCATGACCAGCGCTCCTCCGAAATATAATATTGGATATCATAGCTTGATCATCCTGACGTCTGCAAGTGCGTTTTAGAGGTTGTTCCAAAAGTCCACTTTTGACTGTCTATCAGAACGACGACCTAACAGTTCGGGCAGCAGGCTCAATAGATTCATACGGGTAAGCGCATCTCCCAAGTTCCATATCGTCTCTTCAAGCAGATATACGTGACCCTTTTTCACTGCGTTCAGCCCTTGCCAGGCAGTACTTTGCATTAAAACTTCCGTCGCCTGTCTTGCAATTGGATCTTCCGGTAACATAAGAAAAACCCGGTCTCCTGCATATTGATGCAACGCTTCAGCAGCAATTTCTTTATAAGCTCTACCTGCAGCGAGCGCTTCCTGTACTTTCGCAACTGGCTTGAATCCGAGAGGATGATATAACATCGGAGCAAGTCCAATGTTACCCATCACGAACAACCGTGCACCCCGATGATAGACAAAGACAGAAGCGGTCTCCCCTGTTTGAATGAATGTCTGCAGATTTTGCCACATGTTCATCTCGTTTTCGGTATATTTTGACCACCAATCTTCTGCTTCAGCATATTTTCCAAACCAACTTCCAATCGTGTGAATTCGATCGCTTAGCGTGGCATGAGAGTTATACGCAAGTGTCGGTGCAATCCGAGAGAATTGTTCAAATTGCTGTTCATCACTGCTGTCAAAAATGATCAGGTCTGGCTTCATCTCCACGGTTTCTTCCACGTTAATCGGCTGCACCGCATCATATGCCCGTTGATTCAGTATCGGAAGATCCATGATCAGCATATCCCCTGCCGATTCCCCGTAGTACATGATGCGTGCAGGTATGGCTGGAATATTCACATCATGAGAAGAGAAGTCTTGAACAAGTGTCTGACGCTGAAGAGATCGGTCATATTGGCGGGGCGTGAAACCTGTTGATTGGCGAAAACGTCTGCTAAAATAGTATTCATCTTTAAAACCAACCCTACTTGCAATATCTCTCAGTGGTTCATCGGATTTGCCTAGCCATTCTTTGGCGATTTGGATTCGCACATGATTCACATAATCCAGTGGCTTACGCCCTGTGAGCTGCCTAAACAATGTCGTGTATTGAGCAGGCCGTAACCCTGCTAGCTTTGCAAGTTTTTGTACAGTGATCTCCTCGGCATAATGCTCGTCCACATACTTTATCGTGCTGTTTACTTTTCCTTCTGGACTCAGTTCCGTCTCCAATGAAGTATATCTGTTGATCATCAACCCCATCAGCTTCTGAAATTGCACATTCAACCCAGCATATTCGCTGTCTGTACGATATTCACGCATAGGAAGCATGGATTCTAGTATCCCGCTCAACTGAGCGTATGCATACCCACCCAGTTTATTTCGATGCTCGAATAATGAACGCGTGTATAATTCTGGATCATCCGTTAACACATGAAATACATCATACTCAACCGCCACATAATGCAGAGTAGCCTTATCATCATGTTCGATCTGGTAACTCTCTCCTGGAGCCAGCGGATATATCCTTCCGGATGAAAATGCATACTGTTTGTGACCAATATACAGACGTCCCGTACCTTCCTCACAGATCAAAAATGTGTGTTTTAGGCAATCCTTCTCCAGCATCCTTTGTTCAGGTTGTTCCTTTCGTTGCTCTATACTGCCAAACCGGAACATAAATGCCGAAAAGAACAACGTGTCCTCAACCTGCTTCAAAACAGGCATTGGGCTCACCTCATCATCTATATTCATATTTCTTTCACCTATATTGAGAATAATTATCACTTTATTATACTTTTGGATTATATCGTAGGTATACACATTAATCCAGAACATCGCACGAATTTATACAGCAAAAAGAACATATCAACAAAATGTTGAATGTTCTTTTTGTGTGAGTGTTCACAACGAACAACGATCAGGATATCCCGTAAACTAATTTGAAATTACATTTGCTATCCTGCAGGTTATGGCGTGATTTGTTTAGGAAGTTCTTTCAAAAGCCACTCTCGCGATACCGCATCGCTTGAAGCTTTGACAATATCAAATTCGTACACATGACCCGCTTTGACCGCAGGCAAGTTCTTCCACACGGAGCTATCAAGCAGTTCTTTGGTTGATTGTTTCGCTTCCTCTGGTACAGGATTTAGAATAAATATTCGATCACCCGCAAAATCAGGCAACTTCTCTGTTGAAATCTCAACGAATCCTAACTCTTCATCCAATACTTTCTGGATCTCAGCTGTTGGTTTCAGCCCCCCTGGTCCATACAACAATTGTGGCAGTCCTGCACCCGCCATGACGAACAGTCGATTGCCTGGATACATCGTGAACACCGATGCAGTCTCGTCCGCTTGCAACCCATTATTATGGAGTTGCTGCCACATCGCTTCTGTTGCTTGCTGATGTGCCGTAATCCAAGCCTCAGCTTCTTCCTTTTTATTCAAAATGTCACCTAATGCGTGCATACGATCTTCAATGGAATCAAATGAATTAAATGTTACTGTTGGTGCTACCTTAGAGAGTGCCTCATATTGGTTTTCATCACTGTTGGAGAATATAATCAGATCGGGATTAAGAGAGAGAGACTTCTCTACACTAATCGGGAATCCCACATCCTCAGCTTCAGTGACTTGATCATCATACACGGTTCCTTCTTGACGAAGTATGCCTACTGGAACAACGCCGAGTGCCAGAAGATCTCCCGTAACCTCACCATGGTAAATTACACGTTTGGGTGTTACAGGGATCTCTACCTCATGGCCTGTCCAGTCTGTAAATACTCGAGTTTGAGCTTCATCGTTATCGGTTGAAGTCGTTGTTTGCTCACTCTCTGCTGTTGCACCAGATTGTGTCTCACTGGCTGTGCTAGATTGTTCTGTTGAATTGGCTGTAGAAGTCGATGCCTCGTTGCCACAAGCAAGTAGAAGCATGGATAGCCATGTTAGTGTCAGTAGAACTGCCGTATGTCGTATACCTTTTTTCATTCCCATTTCTCCCCCTAGATCTGTTCAAATACTTTATTTCTCTGTAAAAGACAAATCAATCTTATTAATGATATTGATTATCATTATCGAGTTGTATCATAAAACAAATCATCGTTTATGCTCAATGGACAAACGTAATTTCCTACTTTTCGTTTTGTACAAAAAACCGAAACAACCACGTAGTTAGGAAATATCAGTGCTCTTTTCCCTCTATACAGCTCGGGATTGACGTGATAAATTAATGAATACTTATTTCCATTTTTAAATAACCGGAGTGATGATACTAATGACGAATTCACAGCATAATTCAGGTCGTTCAGCCTTTACGATACCTACATCTGATGTAATGACACAGTTGCCTACACAGTTCTTCGCTAGTCTTGTGCAGAATGTGAATCGCGAAATTAACGCTGGACATGATGTCATTAATCTCGGACAAGGCAATCCCGATACACCAACGCCACCTCATATCGTAAAAACGTTGCAGGAATCGGCTGAAAACCCGCTCTATCACAAATACTCACCATTCAGTGGATATGCTTTCTTGAAGGAAGCGATTGCGAAGCGATATAAGGAAGATTACGATGTCGATCTTGATCCAGACACAGAAGTTGCCATTCTTTTTGGTGGCAAAACGGGTCTCGTTCAATTACCGCAAGTATTACTTAATCCAGATGACGTATGTTTGGTTCCAGATCCGGGATACCCCGATTATTGGTCTGGTGTAGCTCTCGCCAAAGCACATATGCATTTTATGCCACTGCTGGAGTCCAATGCTTTTTTGCCTGATTACGAAGCAATCTCTGCTGAGAACAGAGCGAAGGCTAAGCTAATGTATCTGAACTATCCGAACAACCCGACATCTGCCACAGCTCCTCTTTCTTTCTATGAAGATACAGTGGAATTTGCTGTTCAGAATCAGATTGTTGTAGCAAGTGACTTTGCCTATGGTGCAATCGGATACGATGGGCACCGCCCTGTGAGCTTCCTCCAAGCACCAGGGGCTAAGGAAGTCGGAATTGAATTCTACACCCTATCCAAAACGTATAATATGGCTGGATGGCGTGTAGGTTTCGCCCTTGGGAATGCGGACATTATCTCGAAAATCAATTTATTGCAAGATCACATTTATGTCAGTCTGTTCGGTGGTATTCAATCAGCTGCTGCTGCAGCATTGACCTCCTCTCAGCAATGTGTCACAGATCTAGTGGCACGGTATGAATCTCGTCGCAATGCGTTTTATGATGCACTTGAGCATATCGGTTGGCAGGCTGCCAAGCCAGGTGGTTCATTCTTCAGTTGGCTACCTGTGCCTGAAGGTTTCACATCTGCTGCTTTTGCTGACCTACTCTTACGAGAAGCCAAGGTTGCTGTAGCTCCTGGAATTGGTTTTGGTACGCATGGCGAAGGTTATGTTCGTGCTGGGCTATTAAGTGATGAGACACGGTTACGAGAAGCTGTAGAGCGCATTGGTAAGCTCAACTTATTTAAGTAATAATCGTAGCTTTTATCGTTTGTCTTGAGATTGATCGCTTTTCAGTCCGAGAAGATGAAAAGAAGCTAGAAATGGGGAGCATTATAGCCTGTATATCCCTTTGCATCTGGGGAGTTTCCATGGTATGTTATAGAGAAATATTGAACGAAACGTGATGACGGGACCAGTACGAGAGGAACAAGACACGCACAGAGAGTAAATTCCATGAGGCTGCAAGAATTTACCGTGACTTCTCTCCGAAACCTACCCCTGAGCGGCCTGTTTTTATATATGCGTGTTCAAATATACCGTTTGGGCTATCGATAAGATGGGATGAAACTGGTGAACTTTTTGAACAAACACGATATGAGCAGGACAGTGCCTTCTGTTACAGGGCATGAAGCCGGATGATACACTCATCAATAAAGGTGGTACCGCGGAAGTAACAAACTTTCGTCCTTTTTATAACAAAAAGGGCGGGAGTTTTTTTTGTACCTGTATAGATTTTCCTTTAAGAGGTTGTTCAGAAATTCGCATTGCATGACGATGCATGACTGCGGCTTACGAGTCTTCTATAGGCTCTGAAAACGATACTTTTTGAACATTGTTCTGTAACGAGTCATTCATTATGTTTAAGGAAGTGAAAGCATGTCCTCACGTATAGTTGTTAAGATTGGTAGTAGCTCGCTTACTACGGAAGAAGGCGGACTCGACCGCGACTCCATTGCTTTTTTTGCTGGAGAGATTGCTGCGTTGATGCAAAATGGTCATGAAGTGCTTCTCGTCACATCAGGCGCAGTTGCCGCAGGATTCCGAGAGATCGGATACGCACACCGCCCTAAATTGCTCCATGAGAAACAAGCAGCGGCGGCTGTTGGGCAGGCTTTGCTGATGCAAGCATATCAACAGGCTTTTGCGGCGCACCGCGTTACTACGGCACAAATCCTTCTGACTCGAACCGATTTTCATAGCCGAAAACGGATGGGTAACGCGGGTATGACCGTCGAGGAATTGCTGAAACAAGGTGTTATTCCGATCTTTAATGAGAATGATACGGTATCTGTCGATGAGCTCAAATTTGGAGATAATGATCTATTATCTGCTCTGGTCGCAAATTTAGTGAAGGCGCAACACCTGGTTATTCTGACGGATACCAATGGCCTCTACACTGCAGATCCACGCAAAGATCCTTCTGCTACGCGGTATGATCGTATTACAGAAATTACAGCTGAAATTTATGCCTATGCAGGAGGTTCTGGATCATCTGTGGGTACAGGGGGTATGCGCTCTAAGGTCGATGCAGCCAAAGTAGCAACTCGTGGCGGCGTGCCTGTCTTTGTTGGCCGTGTGAATGAGCCTGGTGATATGCTCCAAGCTGTGGAGGGCACAGGTAAAGGAACCTATTTCGAAACCAAGCTTGCTTCTCTATCCCGTAAGAAACAATGGCTCGGCTTCATGTCTACTCCTCTTGGAACCGTCGTTGTAGACGCTGGTGCTGAGGAAGCTCTTGTGCATGGCGGACATAGTCTTCTCCCCGTCGGTGTTCGGCGGGTGCTTGGCACCTTTCATGCCGGTGATGTCGTCGAAGTCCTTGGACCCGATGATACACTACTTGGCCGAGGGATTGTAAATTATGATGATGACCAACTGCGACTTATAGCAGGGCTACCTAGTGGTGAGGTTATCAAAACATTAAATAGTATTCATCGACTTGAGGTTATCCATCGGGATGAGTGGATTACTTTGAAATAAGGCTGGGTAACAGCCTTAGGTTGATTTATTTTTCATACGAATCAGAGAAAATGGGAGGAATAAAACAATGAGTGAAGTAAGACAAAAAGCCATTCAGGCACAAGCCGCAGTTCCACAATTGAACCGATTGACTACAGATCAGAAAAATAAAGCTCTCCTTGCCATGGCAGATGCTCTCCTAGAGAAGTCAGATATCATCATTACTGCAAATGGTGAAGATCTGGAGCGCGGTAGACAACAAGGAACGCCAGAATCTATGCTTGACCGGTTAGCGTTAAATCAAGAACGAATTGCGGGAATCGCAGAGGGACTTCGTCAGATCGTGGATCTGCCTGACCCTGTGGGTGAAGTTCTTGAAACTTTTACGCGTCCAGATGGTTTGCACATTCAGAAGTTAAGAGTACCGATCGGGCTGATTGGTATTATCTATGAAGCACGACCTAATGTTACAGTTGATGCTGCAGGGTTATGCCTCAAGACGGGCAATGCAGTTCTACTTCGCGGCGGATCATCTGCCCTCTCCTCCAATCGCAAAATTGTAGAGGTATTACACGAGGCATTGGCAAAGACAGATTTACCTCCAGACGCCCTACAGCTTGTGGAAGATGCCAATCGTTCGTCTGTGGACGAGATGCTTAAACTGAATGGATTGCTAGATGTCATTATTCCACGCGGCGGAGCTTCACTCATTCAAAATGTAGTTGCGAATGCGACAGTACCAGTCATTGAAACAGGTGCAGGCATCTGCCATACCTATGTGGATGAATCTGCCGATCCGGTTATGGCAGCAGAGATTGCGATTAATGCCAAAGCGCAACGTCCATCCGTATGTAACTCTATGGAAACTCTATTAGTACACGCTGCTTTCGCAGAGCAACATCTTGCAACCATTGCGGAACAATTCCGTGAACTAAACGTGCTATTAAAAGGTTGCGATGCTGTGCGACGTATTGTCCCTTCTGCCCAACCAGTTAGCGAAGAAGACTATGCGACAGAGTATAACGACTACATTTTGAATATCCGGGTTGTATCCGGCCTGGAGGAAGCCATGCAGCACATTGCACAATACGGCACCAAGCATTCCGAATGTATCGTAACGGCGAATACAGAAAACGCTGAGCGTTTCTTGCATGATGTTGATGCCGCAGCCGTGTATCATAATGCTTCTACCCGTTTCACAGACGGCTTCGAGTTTGGTTATGGAGCCGAAATAGGCATCAGTACTCAAAAGTTACATGCACGTGGTCCAATGGGATTACCTGCACTTACATCAACCAAATATCGTATTACTGGCGATGGTCAGATCCGTCAATAAGTTCGCAGTTTAGTTATTTAGGAGGACGATAATCATGAGTCAAGAACAACAGACGTTATTACAACAGAAAATCACTTTCCACGGAGCAGGTGCGATGGCCGAAGCCATCGTACGCGGATTAATCTCCCGCCTTGTCGTACGTCCACAGGATATTACGATGCTGAACCGCAGCAACCAGAAACGTCAGGAGGAACTCAGCAGCCGTTACGCGGTTCATACCGGAACTGCGGCACAATCCCAGGAGATTCTCTCGGGTTCTCCCGTTATTGTATTGGCTATGAAACCAAAGGATGCCGCTGCTGCTCTGCGGGAATTGGGTCCCCTTTTATCACCAGATCAACTGATCGTATCCGTCATTGCCGGATTATCTATACGTACGATGCAAACGCTACTTGGTCGTAAACAGCCTATCGCTCGTACAATGCCAAATACATCAAGTACAATTGGACTTGGCGCTACAGGCCTTGCCTTCTCGGCCGAAATAACAGACGAGCAGCGTAGCACGGTTATGACCATGTTTGAAGCTGTCGGGATCGTGACCATTGTGCCTGAAGATAAGTTAGAGATTCTTACAGGGATTTCGGGAAGTGGGCCGGCTTATGTATACTATCTAATGGAGGCTATGATCGCTGCAGGTATTCGAGGCGGTTTGTCCAGTCAACAGTCACGTGATCTAACCGTTCAGACGGTGCTTGGTGCTTCCCGAATGGTTCAGCAGACAGGTCTGGAGCCAATGAAGCTTCGCAGTGATGTTACGTCTCCTGGAGGTGCAACTCAAGCTGCACTGAAGAAGCTCGACGAAGGCGACTTCTTTGAAAATGTAATTGCAGCCGTTAACCGTTGTGCTGAGCGCTCACGGGAAATGGGGGCTGCTTTGGAAGGAGATTTTAAATGAATAACATGTGTACTGCTACATATCGTTTGCATGACGATCATGCCGATTTTCGTAAAAAAGCGGAATCCATTGCCGTTGGCATGACTGTTGGCAGCTGGACTGAATTACCACAGGCCAAACGCGAAGCGATGCAGAAGCATCTAGGAGAAGTCATTAAGGTTGAAGTGCATGAGCCTAACGGTATGTCTCCTGGTGAGCGTTATGCTGATATCACAATTGGGTATCCCGATGTAAACTTTAGCCGAGATATTCCCGCTCTGCTTGTTACCGTATTTGGTAAAATATCGATGGATGGGCGCATTAAGCTTACACAGCTTGGCTTCTCAGACAATTTCCTGAGCGCATTCCCTGGTCCTAAATTTGGACTAAACGGTGTTCGTGATCTGCTTGGTGTACATGATCGTCCGCTGTTAATGAGTATTTTCAAATCCGTTATCGGACTAGATGCGGACGAGTTACGTGAGCAGTTTATCCGTCAAGCGCTCGGTGGCGTTGATCTCATCAAAGATGATGAAATTCTGTTTGAGAACAAACTAACTCCGATCGAAAAAAGAGTCGAGGTTTGTATGAAAGCAGCCGAGCAGGCTCGTCAAGAAACTGGAAAGAAACTGCTATATGCAGCGAATCTGACCGGTTCGACCTCACAACTGAAAAAACAGGCTGAACGTGCCATTAACGCCGGAGCTAATGCCTTGTTATTTAACGTATTAGCTTACGGATATGACGTTCTACACGAGCTTAGCAGCGACCCGGATATCAATGTGCCAATTATGGCTCATCCAGCCCTTGCTGGCGCGGTGTATCCATCTCCACATTACGGTATCTCCGCTTCCGTCTTACTTGGCCAATTGATGCGACTTGCGGGTGCAGACATCGTCTTGTTCCCATCTCCATATGGCTCAGTAACGATGCCAAAAGAAGAGAATATGGCGATTACTGAACAATTGCTGTCGACTGAGCTTCCTATGCGTGCAAGCATGCCAGTTCCTTCTGCAGGAATACATCCTGGCCTTGTACCGCTGATTCTGCGGGATTTCGGTACTGATGTGATTGTAAATGCTGGTGGAGGCATTCATGGACATCCTATGGGCACTGAAGCTGGTGGACGTGCATTCTTGCAGGCAATCGAGGCATCGCAGCGTTCGATTCCTCTGGCACAACATGCAATGGAGCATCCAGAACTCAAAAGTGCATTGGATCTATGGGGTGGTGAACGATGAGAAGTGATAAACAAACCGTCATTTTCTGTGATTTTGATGGAACCATTACGCTTTCGGACAATATCGTTGCCATTATGAAAAAATTCAATCCTCCTGGTATTGAGGCTATTATGAAAGATACCATTGAACAAAAAATAACGTTGCGTGAAGGCGTTGGGGCAATGTTCGCCCTCCTACCCTCCTCACAAAAAAATGAGATTGTGGAATTTGTGCTTGGACAAGCCGGTATTCGTGAAGGCTTCAGCGAATTTCTAGAATTTGTTCGCCGTGAAGGCATTGAATTCAATGTGACCAGCGGAGGCATGGACTTTTTCATCGAACCTTTGCTCGCACCATTTGATATCCCACAGGATCATGTATATTGTAACGGAGCTGATTTTACGGGTGAAACCATTCGAATTGAATGGCCGCATCCTTGCCAGCCTCCTTGCGAGAACGGCTGCGGTATGTGCAAAACTACAGTCATCCGTACTTTCCCGGCAGAACAATATAATCGAATTTTGATTGGCGATAGCCTTACTGATTTTGAAGGTGCCAAAATTGCCGATCTGGTCTATTCTCGTTCTATTTTAACGGATAAATGTATTGAACTTGGTGTCGATCATGTGCCATTCACTACCTTTTACGATATCATCGAAGATATGAAACAGAAGCAAACACAAGGAGTGCTGTAAAGATGGGGTTTGAGAAAATTACTTTGGAACACAAACGTCAAGTTCTCGAAGAACTAGCGGATGTTAAAGCACTGTTTGCCAGCCGTAACTGGTTCCCAGGTACAAGTGGAAACTTGTCCATGCGTGTTGGCGATTTTGATCCGGAACAGTTTTATTTTGCAGTAACAGCTTCCGGCAAAGATAAATCTCTGCGTACGCCAGAAGATTTCCTGTTCGTGGACAAGCAAGGTAAAGCGATTGAAACAACAAACCTGAAGCCTAGTGCAGAAACGCTAATCCACTGCGAAATCTACCGCTTAACGGGTTGCGGCGCGGTATTCCACGTACATACCGTGTATAACAATCTAATTAGTGAGTTCTTCGGCGCTGATGGCCAAGTGCCAATCCAAGGAATCGAATTGATCAAAGCATTCAACATTTGGGAGGAAAATGCGGAGATTCGTGTACCGATTCTGCCTAACTTTGCTGATATTCCTTCAATTGCTGAATTGGTTCCAGATGTACTTGATGCCAAAGTACCGGGTATCTTGCTGCGTAATCACGGTATTTATGCATGGGGTAAAGATGCTTTTGAAGCCAAAAGACATCTAGAGGCCTTCGAATTTTTGTTCGAAGTGATGTATCGTCAGCTATTGCTTAAAGGGGCTACATCGTAATTAATATGTGATATTGATTAAGCTATTATAGATTGAACTAATCATTTTTACACTGACCACTACGATGACAGAACAACATTCCGATCGCTGTTATCCCCAGATTTTTTTGATCCCTATGACAAAGGGGAAAATCCGCGGATAGCGTATGCTTCCGATGTAGCTTTCTTGGAGAAAGCTTTCAGACGAACGCTTCGCTTCAAAAAACATAAAACACGCCAATGTTCCAATGAGGAACTATGGCGTGTTTTTGATTTAGGATCGATCTTCACGATCTTTGAACAAGAAGAGACTGTCGAGTTCATCGTCGGGATTTTTGCCACTTCCACTCTTGATCGGACGTTGCTTCCCAAAGAGCAGCTTCAATCCTCCAACGATAAGCAATAGCGAGACAATCATTGTATTCAGGTAGGATCGAATCTCGTACGTCAAGAATACGTTGGGGAACATCTCACTGAGTTGCGGAATAATAAGACGAATTGCTAAGTAGTACAAGCCCAGTGCTGCAATGCCGAACCCAATCAGTCGTTGATGGCGCGCCCAATCCTTGAAGATGGGATGATCCTCTAACGTTTCCCGCCCATACCGGCTTGAGCATTGAAGACCGTCAAAGAAGCTATAGAACCAGATGAGTGGAATCATAAACAAAAATACGGATAAACGAAGCAAATCTAGAATGTATATACTGCCTAGGAACAAAAACATGAGCTGCATACCTCTTTTTTGTAAACCTAAGTAGAGATGCCCCGCGCCTGGGAATGCCGACAAAAGCGTTGCTAGCATTCTGCTACGTCGCCCATTCACTTTTCCCATTTCCAACTCTTCAAACAGCGTGCGGTCTTCTATTACCTCACCTGCTTGCTTGCGATGAATATGCTGTACCGCATCAAACATACAGTACACCCAAATGACAGGTAGAATGAGCAGGAACATTAAGAAGTTCTCTTCATTCGTAATAGATGCTACAAACACCATCATTGCAAAGGATCCAAAGAAAGCAATTAAGAACGATAGTCCTCGATGCAACAGCCCCATATGAAGATGTCCAAGTCCAGGTATAAATGAAAGGAGTATCGTGAAGAATCGTTCACCTTCAGTACCTTTGCGATACATCGGATTACCGTATGCCCCTTCAGGACGATCATATCCTTCATAGACGTGATCTGCATGGCTTTCGTTCGGCTCAAGCGAATCTACCCTTCGGTCATGATAAGAGTCACTCACCCGGCCGTAAGGTGCCCTATATCCTTTATATTGTTCTTCTCGATAGCTTGTCGAACTCAACAGCACGATAATCATATCAAGCATGCTGATCCCCCAGAATAATACGGATGCCACAGCACCAAAGATCACCAAATCATGTTCCGACAATACAATACCCAACATGAAGAAACCGACAAGTGTTCCAAAAAAGAGAAGCGGGTAGACTACTGCCCGAATAGGTCTTCTCCAATATAAGAATCCAAGCCCAGGAATCATATTTAGTAGAAATGCGAGTAATTTATTACGATCTGATTGCACAAACGTCATCCTTTCTTTTCAGGCAATACGAACTAATTTATGGTTTCGGTTTGAAGTTATCCAGCCATGATGTGGCTGCCTCCGTCCATTTCTCCGTAAATGATCCGCCATGCTCACCATCTTGAAGATGATAAGGAGCTACCTTGTCAAACAACCCCGATGATAGGAAAATCAGCGTCAGGCAGGCTGCCACAGCGTAATGAAATACTTTATGTTCAAGCCAGCGGTAACGATGCGAACGTGGTAGAGGCCGGACATTGGACGGTTGCATTTGATTAATCTGATGCATGATCGAGTCGGCAAATCCCGTTGGATCACTCAAGGAAGGCAATTCTCCATGAACATCGAGAGCTTCTAGATAATTGTGCATTTCGTCTGGATTGTCTATAAGTGCTTGTTCCATATACAGTGACTGGTTGGGGGGGATACGACCTTCTATATATTCGGACCATTCCTGAACGGTATATACACCTGATTTATTCACGCCACTCATCCTCCTTCCAATGATTTCGTATCCACTGCCGCGCACGATATAATCGGGACTCTACTGTTTTCACAGCCACTTGGGCATCGTGGGCAATTTGCTCATAATTTTTCTCTTTTAAATAATATGCCGTGATGATATCACGATGCTGAGCAGGCAACTGGCTAATTCGCGCTCGTAGAGCTTCCTTACGTTCTTCTCGAATAAGCCTTGTAAGGACATCTTCTTCTCGTCCAGGTAAGTAATGGATTCTCTCTTCTCCACCTAGATCTTCATTGCTTCGTCTGCCGAGCTTACGCTTGGCATCAATTGCTTTGTGAAACGCAATGCGGGTAAGCCATGTTTTGAAGCCTTCGGATCGGTAATCAGGGAGAGATTTGTACATCTGTATGAACGCTTCCTGAGCTGCATCCTGAGCTTCTTGATCGTTTCGTAGTACCGAGTAAGCCACATGGTATACATGCTGGCTATACTTATCGATCAATAAGCGAACCTGAGATGTGTCTCCTTCACGGATTCGTTCAATTATGCGCGCTTCATCAATAACTCTCCCCTCCTCTCCATTACATTAGACGACAAAGCTTCACTCTGCCCCTGCATATTATTTCATTTTTTTAATAACATGGTTGCCTTTCGCCTGAAAAGCGGAATTTTCATTCTGAATCATACCACAATAAAAAGACAGGCACAGAATAACATCTGGCCTGTCTGATTGTCTGAATAGAGATACTTCTATACGTTGAATTAACGACCACCACTGCGAAAACGTTGCGTATACGCTTTGGCGTCTTGAACCGTCTTCACTCGATTACGGCTCCATTCAAGTAAGATTCGATCAATGTATCGGAAATGTACTTTGCCTGCAAACACAGCCTCTTTCAGCGCCATCAGAATTAATTCTTCTTGATACCGATCCTGATCCAACCAACTGGAGATCGTTTCACATTCCATGGGTGAAAGCGGACGTCCGAATTCTTTTTCGAAGATGGAAAACATATTACGCTCTTCCTCTTCTATTTGAACACTGTTCGAATTCGAACGTGCGTTATGTTCCATCTGTTGTTTCTGTAGAGCGGCAACATCCTCAGCCACACAAGTCGCTAATCGTGCAAACAGCCCATGCAGGTCATAACGTTCGTACTGAATATCTCGTTCCTCATCCCGGTGCTCATCAATGGTAACATATCCATCCTTCATCAAACGTTGCAGCATTCTCGCAATGCCTTCAGGGGCTAGTCCCATACGACTAGCAAGCTCTTCCAAGGTAGGAAACTCATTGAATTCTGCCTGTTGAAAGCCCAGAAGTTGAATGAGCAAGAGCACCTCTGCATCGGATAGACCTAACTGATGATAATAGCGTAATAACGCATAAGGAAGCTGCGCTGTTCCCGATGTCATCCCATAAGCTGCTCCATTGATCCATGCTTTAGAGCCGGTATTTTCCATAGAATCACGGTTAAGCATTAAGGATACAAACGATAGAGCATACGAGGGAATGCAATTGTTTCACGTACATGATCCAATCCACAGATCCAAGCTACCGTCCGCTCCAATCCCAGACCGAAACCAGAGTGAGGTACCGATCCGTATTTACGCAAATCCAAGTACCATTGATATGCTTCATCCGAAAGCTGGTGCTCATCAAAGCGTTGTTTCATCAGTTCTGGATCATCAATCCGTTGCGAACCTCCGATGATCTCTCCATAACCTTCTGGTGCAATCATATCTGCACAGAGGACAACTTCAGGTCGATTCGGGTCAGGCTTCATGTAGAATGCTTTTATGCCTGCTGGATAGTGAGTGATGAATACCGGTGTATCATACTTCTCAGCAATCGCTGTTTCGTGCGGTGCACCGAAGTCCTCTCCCCAAGGGATATCGAAGCCTTGTCCATTTAGGAACTCAATCGCCTCATCATATGTGATGCGTGGGAATGGTGCAACAATACCTTCAAGTTTGCTGACATCACGTCCAATTGATTCTAGCTCTGCACGGCAGTTCTTCACCACGGATTGTACAACATGCGCAATGAACTTCTCTTGTACTCGCAAGCTCTCTTCATGATCTACAAACGCCATTTCCGGCTCAATCATCCAGAACTCAATCAAGTGACGACGCGTTTTGGATTTCTCTGCGCGGAACGTAGGCCCAAAGGAATACACTTTGCCAAGTGCCATCGCTGCTGCTTCCATGTACAACTGTCCACTTTGTGTCAGATATGCATCTTCATCAAAATACTTAATGTGGAACAAATTCGTAGTACCCTCTGCTGAAGATGGTGTCAGAATTGGTGGATCAACCTGTGTGAATCCGTTACCATCAAAAAACTGCTGAACAGCGCGGATGATCTCTGCACGAATCACCATAACCGCACGTTGTTTAGTCGAACGCAGCCACAGATGACGATGATCCATCAAGAAGTCAACACCGTGCTCTTTAGGCGTAATTGGATAGTTCTCCGTGAGATGAATAATTTCGACATCGGTAACCGTCATTTCGTAGCCGGAGTTGCTGCGCGGCTCTTCACGAATAATACCTGTAACATATAGCGAGCTCTCTTGGGTAAGACTCTTTGCTGCATTCCAGATCTCTTCGCTAACTTCACTCTTTACGACGACCCCTTGAATATATCCGGTTCCATCACGCAGTTGCAAAAATTGAATTTTGCCGCTGGAACGTTTGTTGTTAATCCAGGCGCCGATCTTTACGGTCTCGCCTACATGTTCATTCACGTTACGAATTACACACTCCGTGCTCATGCCCATATCTCTCCCTTAGTGCTGAATTTGAAAATGCAGCGGGCAGGCTTATGCCTGTCCCCTGCACTTCCTTGTCATGCTATATTCACTTTACAATTAGATTACTGAGAATTCAATACGATTCGGTGTGTATCTCTTGCAATCACCAATTCTTCGTTCGTTGGCACAACAAGAACATCCACTTTGGAATTGCTAGTTGTGATACGGCGTGGTTCGCCGGAACGGATCGCATTCAAAGCTTCGTCTAGTTCAACACCTAGGTACGTCAGTTGTTCACATACTTTTTGGCGTAGAACAACAGAGTTCTCACCTACACCTGCTGTAAAGACGATTACGTCAACACCATTCATTGCTGCTGCATATGAACCAATGTATTTACGCAGACGATATTCGTACATTTCGAAAGCCAGTGTGGAGTTAGCATCGCCATTCTCCATACCTTCAGTAATCTCTCGCATGTCGCTGCTGATCCCAGAGATCGCGAGCAATCCACTGTGCTTGTTCAACATGGAGTTTACTTCACTTACGCTCAGTTCTTCCTTGTTCATTACATAAGGTACAATCGCTGGATCAAGGTCACCACTACGTGTTCCCATCATCAAACCTTCGAGCGGAGTCATACCCATGGACGTATCTACAGAAAGACCACCTTTAACTGCTGTTACACTACCACCGTTACCCACGTGACAAGTGATAATTTTCAGGTCTTGGAGCGGACGATCCAGATATTCTGCTGCTGCTTTACTTACATAATCATGGGAAGTACCGTGCGCTCCGTAGCGACGAACTTTATATTTTTTGTAAAGTACACGCGGAATTGCATACAGATAAGCTTTTTCAGGCATTGTTTGATGGAATGCTGTATCAAAGACCATAACTTGAGGAACGCCCGGCATATTCAATTCAGCCGCACGAATACCCATCATCGCTGCAGGATTATGAAGCGGTGCGAGGTCGAACAAACGGCGAATTTCAGCTTTGGCTACATCATCAACCAATGCGGATTCTTTAAATGCTTCACCACCATGAACAACGCGGTGTCCCACAGCTTGAATTTCGTCTACGGAACCCAATACTCCGTTTTCTTTGTCTGTCAGCATATCGATAACTTTACGAATTGCAGTCGTATGCTCCAGAATTTCGCTAACTTCAGTCACGTCTTCGCGACCTGCTGGCTTGTGAGTGAGAATGGAGGAGTCCATTCCGATCCGCTCAACAAGACCTTTTGCGAGTACGGATTCGTCTGTCATATTATACAATTGATATTTAAGCGAGGAGCTCCCCGCGTTGATTACTAATACTTTCACAGTCTGTCACCATCCTTGTCGTACTTGAAGAATCCTTCGCCCGTTTTTACACCCAAGTGTCCTGCACGTACCATTTTCTTCAGGACAGTCGAAGGACGATATTTCAATTCCCCGAATTCACGGAACATTCTTTCGAGTGCTGCTTCAACGGAATCAAGTCCGAAACGGTCAGCCATCTCAAGTGGACCATGCTGGAAGTTATATCCGATACGCATTGCATCATCGATGTCTTCAGCAGAAGCAACACCTTCTTGCAATACATGCAGTGCTTCATTGATCAGAAGGCAGATCAAACGTGATGTAACGAATCCTGGGGATTCATAAATCATAACGCCTTTTTTGTCAGCCACTTCTTCAACAAAACGTCTAGTCTCATCAAATGTGGAATCAGACGTCTTCAAGCCACGAATAATTTCAACAAGATCAACCCGGGATACCGGGTGAATAAAGTGCATACCAATAACACGCTCTGGGTACTTGGTCGAGCTTGCAAGCTCGGTCAAACTCAGCGTGGATGTATTACTTGCAAGAATAACATTACTTGGGCAAACTTGATCCAGTTGGCTAAACACTGCTTTTTTAGCTTCCAGGTCTTCCGTAATCGTCTCAATGACCATATCGCAAGAACCCAGTTCCGCCAAATGAGCAACTTTGTTAATACGGGAAAGGATCAGTTTTTTCTCTGCCTTCGTAATTGCCCATTTCTCTAGTTGTTTATCCAAGTTGGTCTCGATCATATTATAGGCATAATCAAGCTTCTCCGTTGTATGCTCCACCAGAAGCACATCAAGTCCTTTGGCTGCGAGCATTTGGGAAATACCTTGCCCCATCGTACCGCCGCCGACAACTCCTATTTTTTTAAAAAACATGGTTCTGTTCCATCCTTTCGGTTCTCTATTTCTCTATTGTACCCTGTTCGCCGAAAATTACAAATTTCGACCCAACATATAATAATATCTTAGCACGACTGAAATGTAAAAAAAAATAACCGACATAAATAAATTATGCCGGTAAAAGGGCGCTGTCACGAAATTGACAACGAAATTGCTCCCCAGACAACACTTCTTCTCTCATCAAGGTATCCAGAGAGTTGTCGAATATTGTCCGTTGCTCTTCAAGCATTCGTTTCGTTTGGTTCATAAGCTCCTGCAAAATGACTTTATTCTCACGCATCAACTCTTCGGTAGTAACCATATCCATATTCACAATACCGAGCGATGTCAGACCAGAAGCCATCATCGTCTGTACAACATTTGTCGCTTGTTCAAAGTCATTGCGCGACCCCGTACTACGACCACCGTAATACATTTCCTCTGCAGCCGCACCACCAAGGGCAATCATAATCTGTTCTTCCAAGAAACGTTTAGTATATAAATACTGTTCTTGTTGTGGAGTGTGACGTACATAACCAAGAGCCTGTCCACGGGGACTGAGCGCTACCTGACTAACACTACCCGGACGAACTAACTCCGCCATAATGGCATGTCCCAATTCGTGGATAGCTACCCGTTTCTTTTCTTCCACAGTGGATTCACGATCGGTCTTCTCACCCATCATAACTTTGTCAATTGCCATCGACAGATGACGCTGTTCGATACTAGACAATCCATCTCTCATCGCGTAAATCGCAGCTTCATTCATCACACTTTCAAGTTGTGCTCCAGAGAACCCATAAGACTCTTCAGCCGTCTTCTCAAGGCTTACATCCGTCATTATAGGCTTATTAACCGCATGCAGTTCCAAGATATGCTTTCTACCCTTCTTATCAGGCATATCCACCTGAATATGACGGTCAAAACGTCCCGGACGAGTCAATGCACTGTCTAACATTTCTTTGCGGTTCGTTGCAGCAATCACTAAGATTCGAGGTGTTTCCGATGAATAGATTCCATCCATTTCAGTCAGAAGTTGGTTCAACGTTTGGTCGTACTCACGTTGTTGTCCACCTTCACGCTTACCACCAATGACATCAATCTCATCGATAAAAATAATAGCATTTTCTTTATTTTCTTTGGTTGCACGCGTTCTTGCATCACGGAATAAATCACGAATTCTACCCGCACCGACGCCGACGTACATTTCCACAAATTCACTACCTGATGCAGCGACAAATACGGAATCCGTGTAGTGAGCGGCAGCTTTGGCCATTAAGGTTTTACCTGTTCCCGGAGGCCCTGTGAGCAAAATACCTTTCAGTGGGCGAATCCCGAATTTTTGAATTTCTTCATGCCGAATAAGGAAATCTAGCGCTTCTCGTAATTCTTGCTTGGCACTATCCTGACCACCAATTTCTTCAAATGTCAGCTTGGATGGCCCTTTTTTCTTCCGTTTACGCTCTTGACTTGCCCCAACGGTTATGCCACCACGCATCTGCATCATGAACAGCAATCCGCCGACCAACAATACAGCAAACAAAATTGGGATGATATTTACACCCACAAAAGCAAGAAAGATAATTAGCACTGGAACAAATCCAATTACAACTTCTTTAGTCCACTTAGGCATTTGGCCACACTCCTATCTGTCCTGGCACACGTGGTAGAATAATAAACTTGCTTGCGTCTCCATCTCGTAGACTAACGTATACGTTATTATCATCCATAGCGGTATTTACTTTAATTCCATTGGTAGCCATCTTAGACAGCGTTGGTGTGATCTCGGTATATTGTTTGTTTTCCATCGCTTGAGCTACGGTGAACATCGCATCACCCCACCAATTTTCTAATGCCTCGTTGGAGTGATCAATGACGTCAAGTTTAAGAGTACGATTGCCAATAAGGGTCTGTCCTTCTTTGTGAATATATTGAACTAATCTCCCCAAATCAACGTCTGGCTCAAGATCAAGTTTCATTTGTACGCTATTGCGGTTAATAGTTAAATGAACATCATTGACTCCATCATACTGGGTAATCATTTTTTCGATTGGATTCTGCATGGCCACTTGGCGATACACAAACCAACCTCCAAACAACAGGACGGCAGAAATGACGACAGTTAAAGCAATCGGTAATACTTTTAGCTTCAAATGAGTTTCCCTCCCAAATTTGGCCTATACTATAGCCTGTAGGCGTTAATAAAATTTGCAACCAAAGTCCTGTGTCGTAATTAACAGGATTTATTTGTTTTGTTTATTCATCATGTAATGTTGAATACATATCTGAGTATATCACATCGTATATACAATTTCGAAGGCTAAAATATGAATAAATTATTAATTTTAACTATTCAAATCCAATAGAATGACAAAAACACCAAAGAACCGTGCAGTCTGCTATTATCTGCCGGTACTTTGGTGTTTTATGGTATTAAACGAGTTAGACCTCATTATAGTTTTAGTAAAATGTAATGTTGTCCAACTGTAGCGTAGGCTAGCTATTGGGTAAAGTGTAGACCAAATCTACCTGTTCCCCATTGCTAAATCGATAGAAACGATAATAATTGTGGGTATCATCATTATAATACACTTGCCATACATAGATTCCGTTCACAACACCAGGCATAATACGCTTTATTTCTCCACCCGGTACCTCTGAGCTAAATCGATTGCGAATCTGGGTTTCAGACATGCCATTCTGAACCAGTTCACTGTGCACTACATTAGAGCCTGTTACCGGCTTGTTTGTATTGTCGAACTTCACCCATACGAGAACATCCTGCTTGTCCTTATTTTTACCTAGAAAGGTCCAATAAATGTTGTCTGCGCCCTCTTTACCTCCCCAGACATACTTACGAATATCTTGAGTGAACGTAATGTCTTGCTGCTGTGCAGCTTCAATAGCCATAGCTTCTTCATTGCGCTGATCCTGAGTGACATAGACATAATAACGTTGAAGTCCAAACAGGAGCAGAACTAGAACCAGCAACGATATCCAGATCCACTTCTTTTTTCTCTTCAAAAGCCGAACTTCCTTTCCTCTAAAACGCTGCATGATTAACGGGCAAGCAAACCATTAAATGCCGATTGAGACTCACGCAAGATGCGCTCTTCGTCCATCGTGAGGCATTCGCCGTGTTTAATCACTTGTTTACCATCCACCCATACATGCTCCACGTCTTTCGCTGAAGCTGAATAGATGGTATGTGAGATTAGATCCGTATGCGGATAGAAATGAGCTTGTTCAATGTTAAGGGCGATAAAGTCTGCCTTCATCCCCTCTTCTAATAACCCTGTATCATCTAAGAAAATAGATTTGGCGCCATAAGCCGTTCCTAACAGAAGAGCTTCTCCAGCTGGTACAGCTGTTGGATCACCCGATACGCCTTTATGAATCAGAGCTGCCAGTCTCATCTCTTCAAACATATCCAGGTTGTTGTTGCTTGCAGGGCCATCGGTTCCCAAGGATACCATTACACCAGCTTTCAGAAGATCCGGTACACGAGCGACACCTGAAGCAAGCTTCAAGTTACTACCCGGATTATGGGAAACTGCAACATGATTTCGAGCCAAAATTTCAATTTCTTCGTCATTCAGGTGTACCGCATGAGCAACAAGGGAGGGACGGGAGAAGAATCCCAGTTTCTCCAGATGAGCAACAGGACGAAGTCCATAATCAGTCACATTTTGCTCCACTTCTCGGATCGTTTCTGACATGTGTGTATGCAGAGGCAGATTCAAGTCGTGCGCAACTTGTACAAGCTTCTCTATGTAATCCGGCGGACATGTGTATGGAGCGTGCGGTGAGATAACCGTTGTAATACGGCCATCCGCTTGTCCATGCCACTCACGGGCAAATGCAGCCGATTCTTCCAGCTTACGCATCTGCTCTTCTTCTGAACACAGACCAATAACTCCACGAGCCAGAGAAGCGCGAATACCGGATTGTTCTACCACTTTAGCCACTTGATCCATATGATCATACATATCGAGGAAAGCCGTAGTTCCGCCTTTTAGCATTTCTAACACGGATAGGGATGATCCCCAGTACACATCTTCAGCTGTCATTTTGGCTTCCATTGGCCACATTTTTTCCTGTAACCATACCTGCAGCGCTAGATCATCTCCATGTCCTCTTAGTAGTGACATTGCCGCATGACCATGCGTATTGATCAGACCCGGTAGGAAAAGAAGTCCTTTCCCATCCACTTTGGGCAGGCTCTCGTCCCCTTCCGGCAGTGTCTCACCAATATGCACAATCTTATCATCTTCCACAACCATATAACCTTGAACCACTTTCCAGTCCAAACCACTATTTACTGCAAATTTGCCGTTATGAATAACCCATTTATTTGTCGTCATCTTCCTCGTCGTCCTTTCCATTCTCCAGGTAATAAGCAAGGCTGAGCAGATCCGTCGTAAAGTCAGCATGGTGAATGCGAATATGCGGCGGCGTTTTCAAGATCGTTGGCGCAAAATTAAGTATAGCCTCGATACCCGACTCGACCAGTTGATCAGCTACATTCTGAGCTTCTGTATCTGGAACTGTAATTATGCCGATACGAATATTATCCTTTTGGACAGACTCTGATAATTCATTCATCGGTTGAACTTTCAAGCTATTAATCTGAGTGCCAATCTTGGGACCGTAGGCATCAAACACGGCAACAATCTTCATGTTATCTTTCAAGTATGCATTGTAATTAGACAAGGCGTGTCCAAGATTACCCGCACCAACCAATGCCACGTTGATTTGCTGATCGATCTTCAGGATGTGACGAATCTTTTCGATCAAGTAGGAAACGTCATAGCCAATCCCTTTGCGACCAAAATCACCAAAATAGGCTAGATCCTTCCGGATCTGAGCTGGATTAAGATCCAAGCGTAGTCCTAGTTCTTGAGAAGAAACCGTAGTAACCTCACGTTGACTCAATTCACTCAAATAACGCAAGTAAACTGGCAAACGCCGCACGACAGCTTCTGATATTTTATCTGATTTCATTCGTTTACTCCCCTTTACCAATGTGACCCTGTAGATAGATTAAATAGGAGGCACCCTGCATGCCATACAAAATCACGGTTTACGTGGACAGGATGCCTCAATGATATACATTATGATAGCAGTAATCTTTATTTCTCAATTATTGAATCTTATAAATTTTACAACTAATTGTGATCATGGTGCAACGCTTGCGCGTATAGCCCTATTCCGAAGCCTCATCAGTAGGCTGGTCTAACCACTCACGAATTCGTGGAACCATCTGTTCGGTTAGCATATGCTCCATTTTGGGGCCTGGTAACGAATATAAGAAATACTTACCGTAATATGCTTCAATGACCCGTGTATCGTATACAATGACGATGCCTCTGTCCTTCGCTGTCCGTACAAGTCTTCCGAAGCCCTGCTTGAAACGAATAACAGCTTGTGGCACAGATAGCTTCATAAATGGATTTTTCTTCTGTTGTTGCAACAGCTCGCTTTTCGCTTCCAATAATGGATGATTAGGCGGCTGGAATGGCAATCTAACAATTGCAAGACAAGTGAGTGCTTCCCCTGGAATGTCTACACCTTCCCAAAAGCTGCTGGTACCCAAAAGTACTGTTGCCTTGGCGTCTTGGAAGCGGCGTGTGAGCTTCGAACGGCTACCACTATCCACCCCTTGACCGAGCAGCGAGATATCGTTACCCGCCAAGGCTTCCTTGAGCGGATCATACACTTGTCTCAGCATCCGATATGACGTAAAGAGCACCATCATTCGTCCACGTGTCGCAATGGCCGTTTCGGCTAATGAATGCACCAACATATCAACAAAGTGTGCATCCCCTACGCTGCCTTTTAAACTTGGGAAATCACGTGGAATAACAAGCAAGGCCTGATCCCTATAACGGAACGGAGACGGTAGCAAGGACGTAAGCAGACGGTTATGGTCTGCTGCTTCCTGCAATCCTAGTTGCTCAATCATAAATTGGAATGACTTATCTACAGAAAGTGTAGCTGAAGTCAGAACAACGCTTTTCTTTTTGTCGAAGAACAATTCCTTCAGTTGTGCGCTGACATCTACAGGAACCGCATAGAGCTGTAGCGATTTACTTCGGAACTGTCCACTTGCTTCCATCCAATAAACAGTATTGACATCATCCATACGCATGAAGAAACGTAGATTCTCTTTGAGTAGGGCAAGATCCTTCAGAAGGCCTGTAATATCCGTAATCAAGCTATCGGATTGATAGTCATCTTGTTCTTCCTTGATCTCAAGTAACAGCTTATCACCCTTACGAATCAAGTCACCTAACGTTACGTAAATTTGATTCTCATCCTCTTGAAGCGCCTGCCACTTATCAGGTTTCTGCGACGGCTTCAATCGAAGAGAGAATTGACCTGTCTCCCCTGGGGAAGCATCGCTACGCTCAGGAAGAAGATTAAATAAAGATTCGCTCAATCTGTCCCACATGTCCTTGACTTCAACAGCAAGCGGGAACATCTGATCAATAGCTGAACCCCATTGTACTGATTTTTCATGGCTTGATAGCTGGGAGCGAAGCATAGGCAACTGACCGTTACGGCTATCTTTAAATAGACGTGTGAGTGTATGAACCATCGTGAAATATTTCATATGCAAGCCTAGATGTTTACCTGCTACGTCCTCTAGGTGATGAGCCTCATCTATAACAAGACTTTCATACGCAGGAAGAAGCTGATGACTTGCCTTCACATCGGTAAATAATTTGGAATGATTCGTAATTACGATATCTGATAAGCCTGCTTCATGCTTCGCCCGGTGATAGAAACATTTGCGGAACCATGGACAAGATCGCCCAAGGCAGGATTCGGACTCGCTCTGAACCGTCTCCCAGAAGTCCCCACCACGCGCGCTCAGGTTCAGTTCTTCGTCGTCCCCTGTTTCTGTCTGAGCAAGCCAAACAATCATCTGTGCTGCTGTGAAATAGTCCTCTTTGGGTGTAGCAAATTCACGTTTGTTGATTTTGTGTTCGAATTTGCGCAGGCACAAATAATGACCCCGACCTTTGAATACAGCAGCTTTAAACGGAAACGGTACAACTTCAGTAAGCATTGGTATATCCCGTTCTCTAAGCTGCTCCTGCAGATTAATGGTGTGAGTGCTCACCATCACTTTCTGTTCTTGCTTCACACTTTCATAAATGGCTGGTAACAGATACCCCAGAGACTTACCTGTCCCCGTACCTGCTTCAATAAGCAGGTGCTTCTCTTCATCCAGAGCCTGTCTCACACTGCTGAACATTAAAGTCTGTGCTTCCCGTTCCTCGTAGTGATCCAGGGTATCTCTGAGATTGCTTCGAACCTGATCCATGAATTGCTCAAAACTGACACCATCCAGCGGATTACCCTCCAACTCATTGCGTGGAGCACCAATGTCCATCCAATCACTCACATTAAGCGCTAATTGGCGATAATAGGTGTGTCCATCCAGGTCCTGAATAGGTTCAGCTTCCTTCTCACTTCGCATACCATCGAGGTACCAACCGAAATCGCTATCCTCTGGTGCAAACAAGTCAGACAAACGCTGAATCGTAATAAGTGGCAATTCCCGTAGCTCATCCAAGCACTTCAGCAGTACATGCGCGGTAGCTAACGCATCGCTATCCGCCTGATGCGGACGGTCATGCTCAAATCCGAATTCAGTCGATACATATCCTAACTGGTAGGAGCTAAGTGAAGGAAATGAGATTTTGAGAAAATCAATGGTATCCAAAATTCGTCCTGTGAATGGCAAATATCCACAACGGTCTAACGCATTTTGAAGAAAATGAAAATCAAATGCGACGTTATGACCAACCAGAACGACATCGTTCAACAGTGGAACCATCTCCATCATCATCTCTTCTAATGAAGGAGCGTCCGCAACATCTTCTTCGGTAATACCAGTCAACCCCGTAATAAACGGTGGAATCGGTACGCCCGGATTCACATAAGAGCTATATATTTGAGATATGCTGTAGTCATGATCTATGATGGCAAGTCCGGCCTGTATAATTTCACCGTCGGACTGCGTGCCGGTTGTTTCGAAATCCAATACGGCAAATTTCATTGCAATGTACGATCCCTTCCATTCCAGTCTATGTTACAGCATAGCAAAAAAAAGGACGTTTGAAAATTAACTGACAAAAAAAGGCGGTGCCTCCTCCGTAATCCCCGAGGAAGAAACACCGTCTTCATGCTGGCTACTCCATTTTTTTATCCCATTGCAGTCAGCCAATTCCGAATTGCAATTGTCCTTTGTTTTGCCTGCAAGCTTCCATATTATACAGTGGTTCGGTCAACGTTGGGTCATGCTGAAGCGCCTGTGCAAACAACGAACATGCTCCTTGTGGATTCGCAAGCTTGGCTTCAATACATCCAAGGGCATTGCAGACTAGCCCCTTTAGACGTGGTGATCCCTTAAGTCGCAATATACGATGTAAGTGTGCTAATGCCTCTGTATTTTGTTCCAAATTGAGATGAGCAAGCGCCAGATAATAACGAGTCAATGCACTATCTGGATAGTCGGCTACAATCCGCGAAAATTGGGTAATGGCTTGCGGGTACATCTGCAATTTGAAATAACCTTGACCGCGGCTAAAGCACTCCAAATGAATTTCAGGTAGTGCCGTAACGGCTTCCTGCTCCGGTTCAAGCGACGCAGGTTTGACCAGCTCTTGTTCACGTACCTGACTCATCTTCTCCTCAAACATCAGCCACTCATCAATCATGCCATCACTCATCCGCTTGAGCAAATTCCACTTTTGAAGCAACTCCTGTTTGTTCAGGCCTTCAGCGGAAGGGTAGCGCTTGATAATTTCATCTAACATGTCGTTCATTTCTGCGAAAACATGCTGGAACATCGATGCATCCCCACCCTTGAAAAAATGAATTAGTGCAGTGACCTGTACTCATTTTTTGCTTGATGCACCGATTTCATTCCCCTTACCAGTCGATTACATAATTGTTGCGTGGATCTCTTGTTTCAAGGTTTGAACAGGCTTATTCTGCTCGTCTACAAAGACAACGGTTGGTTTATGAGCATTAGCCTCCTCCTGAGACATCATCGCATATGAAATAATAATTACGGTATCACCAGGTTGAACCAACCGAGCAGCCGCTCCATTGAGACAGATCACACCACTGCCACGCGGGCCAGGAATGACGTACGTTTCCAGACGTGCTCCATTATTATTGTTAACAATTTGAACCTTTTCATTTTCCATCAAATCGGATGTTTCCATCAGATCTTCATCGATGGTTATACTACCCACATAGTTCAAATTCGCTTCCGTGACGGTAGCGCGGTGAATTTTGGATTTCATCAGTGTTCTAAACATGAGACAGCACCTCCGATTTGTGCAACTTAATATTATCAATCAATCTTGTTTTTCCAAATTTAACTGCAAGGGCAATTAAGACATCCTCACGTCCGTACACCATTTCATGATCAGCTAGTGGCTGTAAGCTTGGAAAAGCTTGAATTTCGGCATAATCAATAACTGCCAGTGGTGACGCCTGAATTACCTTACGTAACATCTCGCGAATGTCCGCCGCAGTTACCGAGGAATTGGTATCTATAGTCTCTTGAGCTAATCGCAGTGCCTGTGACAGCACGAGTGCCTGCTCACGCTGTTCTTCGCTTAAATAGACGTTCCTTGAGCTTAGAGCCAAACCATCGCTTTCACGCACGATTGGGCAAGGTACAATCTCCACCGCCATGTTCAAATCATTGACCATTTGCTGAATAACTGCCACCTGTTGCGCATCCTTCATGCCAAAAAATGCACGCTGCGGTTGCACGATATTAAATAACTTAGAAACCACCGTTGTGACCCCATCAAAGTGCCCTGGGCGGGATGCTCCGCACAAACGATCCGTTAATTGGGAAACAGACACTGTTGTCTTCGTAGGCTCTGGATACATCTCGCTCACAGAGGGAATAAATACGATATCCACCCCTTGCAGCCTTGCTGTTTCCACATCCCTAGCTTCATCACGAGGATAGCTATCAAAGTCTTCGTTTGGTCCGAACTGAATTGGATTCACAAAGATACTAAGTACAACGATATCACTCTGCTCCTTCGCTGCTCGCATCAAGCTCGCATGTCCCTCGTGGAGATAACCCATAGTAGGCACAAAACCAACCGTAGCTTCACCCGAACCACTGCTCTGGCGCAATCTGCTAATTTCCTGTCTTACTTCGGTTATTGTGCGGATTACTTTCATCCGTTGTTCGCCACCTTTTCTTTGAGATGTCCGTATAATTGGTCTAGTACGCCATCTGCTGCTGTGAATACATGCTCTTGTGCTGGAAATGAACGGTCTTTGACTTCCTTCACGTATGCACTGATGCTGTTACGAATCAGTTCTCCTACATCCCCGTAAGTTTTGACAAAACGTTTGGGCGTATAAGGTGAAGCGTATTGCACCACATCATGGAATACCAACACCTGACCATCACAGCCACGTCCCGCTCCGATACCAATCGTAGGAATTGAAAGTTCTTCTGAGATCGCTCTTGCCACTTCTTCCGTTACCAATTCCAAAACAATTCCGAACGCACCTGCCGCTTCAAGCGCCTTAGCTTCGTCCATGAGACGTTTCGCATCAGCCGCATCCTTACCCTGAATACGATAACCTCCGATTTGATTAACAGATTGAGGGGTCAGACCGATATGCCCCAGAACAGGCACACCTGATTGAACTACCGCTTTCACGGTATCCGCAATCTCCATTCCGCCCTCCATTTTGACGGCGTGAGCATGCCCCTCCTGCATTAGGCGACGCACGCCTTTAAGTGTCTCATCAACGCTGCCGTGATAGGTCATAAAAGGCATATCTGCAACGATAAAGGTATTCTCTGCCCCGCGTACAACGGAGCGTGTGTGATACACCATATCATCAATCGTTACAGGAAGCGTTGAGTTATAGCCAAGCACAACATTACCGAGTGAATCTCCAACCAAAATAAGGTCAATACCTGCTTCTTCGGCAAGTTGTGCGGTTGGAAAATCATAGGCAGTAATCATACTTAGCGGAACGCCATCCTGTTTATATTTTTTCATTTTCACAATATTTAATGCTTGTTTGTTTGCCATTTGGTCATGGCTCCTTTCACCTTTTCAATGTAAACACAACAAAAAAACCTTTTAGTTTTCCACTAAAAAGTCCCGAAAAGTCAAAAAAGAGTCACTTGCGATCGTCCCTTCTGTCTCGGTCCTCTTCGGCTCAGAGCAGAATCCAACATCTCACTTCAACATCAATTCAATTGCTGGTTACATGTTCAAAAGTTTCGCAATCAAACGCGATCTTTTGGAACATTTCCTAATACTGTTCGATTCAAGCCAATAAGGCATACTGTTGCGTGGAGTGCAATTCGGTCTACATTAGCCGATATCGCCTCACAAACACAGTATACCAAAGTTCGGCTTAAACTTCACGTCTTATGTTCATTTTAATCTTGGAAATTCGACAATTCTCTAGTCAGTTAACGAAATTTCGCCAGAGAAAACCGTAATCCGTACTCCATCCTTTTTCTGTACAATTAGTGCACCAGAAGAATCAATACCCAGTGCCGTTCCTTCAACAATGCCATGAGCATTGGATACTTTAATATCACGATGGAGCGAGACGGATAATGCTTCCCACAAAGCAGCAATCACATTAAAGCCTTGTTTTTGATACATATCATATAATTGCTCTAGCTCTGTTAGAATTGCTGCTGCAAGTAAAGTTCGGTCTACCGTTTTGCCTGTTTCTATTTGGAGAGACGTCGCAATCGGTGACAGTTCCTCAGGATAATCTTGCTTGTCAAAATTAACATCGACCCCGATTCCTGCAATACAATATCTCAGTTCATGATCTTCTAGAGCTGACTCCATTAGAATTCCACATATTTTACGACCATTAACCAGCACATCATTCGGCCACTTAATTCCAGCATCTACGCCTGTAAATGAACGAATCGCGCGACAAACGGCAAGCCCTGTTAACAATGTTAGTTGCGGTGTGTTACGAAGAGATTGCTGTGGCCGCAGCAAGATACTCATCCATATGCCCTTACCTGGAGGAGAATACCATCTGCGACCATAACGGCCTCGTCCATTGGTTTGTTCCTCTGCAAGTACAACAACCCCTTCGCTGACACCCTCGTCTGCGAGCTGTTGCACCTCTCCCTGAGTAGATGGCGTCGATTGCATAATAATCGCCTTACGTCCAAATACTTCTGTTTGCAACGCCAACTGGAGCCCTGCTTCATCAATGCTATCAGGCTTTGTAAGAAGCCGATATCCTTTTCGAGAGACAGCTTCGAACTCATAACCAAGATCGCGTAGCTTATTCACATGCTTCCACACGGCAGTTCTGCTGATGAGTAAATATTTGCTAATCTCTTCCCCAGATACAAACTGTCCATCCGCTTTTAGTAACATATGTAGCAGTTCTTCATGCTTGGTCAATGGCTCCCACCCGCTTCACTTCTGCACTCAGCGCTTCAGACTGATTTGCTATATTTCCAATTGCGGTTTCTCTCAGCAGATGCTTCATGAGCTGTCCCAACCAAGGCCCGCCTTTGCGTCCTAGTAAACCGAGAATCGCCTCGCCAGTAATATTCAGATCCTTTAATTCCTGTACCTGCATAGACTGGCTCCACTCTGAAGCGTGGGCTTGAATATAGTTGAACTGATCTTCCATTGAGATCGGCAGTTCTCTCCAAGCGGCTGGAAGAATGGATTGAATCATCAGCCAGTCTTGAGTGGCACGGATACCGCATACCAGTACCGCTTGGATCCACTCCGCTCGCAGCGCCTCTACAGGTTTATTTTCCTGCACCAGACTTCTGGTCATCCATTCCACTTGGAGAACTCCAGTCATACGGGTACGTTCGTCGTTAGAGAAAGTCCATTGACGTAACAGCGTATCCGCCTCATCCTTTGAATAGTTGCCTGCCAGCAGAAGTAATGCCCAACGGAGTATGACATGCTCACCCTTGAGCTCTTCAAGATTCATCAGAAGTGTTCTATTAAACCGTTTGGCATCGACAGGGGCTTTGACTTCTTCCAGTATTCGACTGCGAAGCAGAAGCTCCATACCTGCGAGCGGTTGTGAACCTGCCATCATTTTGACCATCTCGGTCCGCACTCGTTCCATAGCGATATGCTTTAACAGATCTCTCTGAAGGAGAAGTCCCTTCCACGTGTTATAGGCAATGCTAAAGTGGAAAACTGATGCAAAACGCACACACCGAAGGATTCGCAGTGCATCTTCACCAAATCGCGCCTTGGCTTCTCCCACACAACGAACTCGCTCCTCGCGAATATCAATTTGACCACCGAAAGGATCAACGATATTTCCGTCTGAATCCATTGCGAGAGCATTCATGGTGAAATCGCGCCGTTGCAAATCCTCTTTGATATCCTTCACAAAGTGTACGGCTGAGGGTCTTCGATTATCCTTATATTCCGATTCTGTGCGGAATGTTGTTACTTCGAAGTAATAGCCACCAGAGCGAACGGTCACTGTACCATGCTGAAGCCCAGTTGGGATACAGTCTTCGAACAACTGCATCACCTGCTCAGGAGAAGCCGAAGACGTAATGTCCATATCATCCACTGCTCTTCCTAGGAGCTCATCGCGTACACAACCACCCACCCAATAAGCTTCATAACCATGCTCGTTCAACGTACGAATCACACATTCACTTTGTCGTGCCATCTCTTGATCCACCTGTACCCATTGAACCACTTTACTCACCTCATTACTATCCTGCACTTCGCTAAGCACGACCATGTGCTCTTACGAGGTCAGGATTGTATCAACCACATACCGGCTTGAGACTCGGAACTTCACGTCCCAGCACGCGGTAATAAATTTCTTCATATTCATGACGAATAGCATCATTGCAGAAATCATGATGTGCTCGATGTAAACAAGCTTCTCTGAATTCAGCAGCTAGACGATCATCGGTTAACAAACGGATTGCATTCTCCGCCATGGACTGCGTATCTCCGATCGGAGACAAGAATCCTGTTTTGCCGTGTAACACCAGTTCAGGAATACCGCCAGCCTGTGAACCAATCGTTGGCACACCACAAGCCATTGCTTCAAGCGCAACAAGGCCAAAGCTCTCTTTTTCCGATGGTAGCATCAGGACATCAGCCATGGAGATCACTTGCGCGATATCATCCTGTTTACCCAGAAAATGCACGCGATCACTCAAGCCCATTTCATTGATCTTCCACTGAATTTTGGGGAGGTCTGGCCCTTCGCCCACAAACAATAATCTAGCAGGAACTTGTTCCTGCACCTGCCGAAATACCTCTACCACATCCTGCGTTCTCTTCACTGGTCGGAAGTTAGAGATGTGCATTAATATTTTCTCATTCGGTGCTGCAAAATCACGACGTAAGCTGGCCGCATCACGTGGATAATAAATTCGTTTATCAATAAAATTATACGTGAGATCGATTGGACGTTGGATATCCAACAAGTCCACCGTCTCACGAATCAAATCACGAGATACAGCGGTTACCGCATCACTTTCATTGATCGCCAGACGGATAAGATCCTTCAATGATTCATCCTGTGCAAGCACTGTTATATCTGTACCATGAAGGGTTGTGACTACTTTCAGGTCATCTCCCACCATCTGCTTAGCTAAGAAAGCACATACGGCATGCGGAACCGCATAATGTACATGAAGCAAATCGAGTTGCTGTGCCTTCGCTACTTGTGCCATCTTCGTCGCGAGAGAGAGATCATAAGGCGGATAACGGAACACGTAATAGTCGTTAACCTCTACCTCATGATAGAATATATTTTTTTGAAACGAACCCAGTCTAAACGGGATACTGTTGGCAATAAAGTGAACCTGGTGCCCCTGTTCGGCAAGCAATTTGCCTAGCTCCGTTGCGACAACGCCAGACCCTCCTAGGGACGGATAACAGGTGATGCCAATCTTTAACTTTTGATCCATCCAATGGACGCTCCTTTGATCCCCCGCGAGTGCAGGTTAATGTAATGCAACGGAAAACGAATCATCATTCATCATCTATAATAAGAAGATTCACCGTTATTTATGATTTGCTGAACCAAACTGACGAACAACATAAGGTGTTAAAGTCGCGAAACCTTCAGCAAAAGGGATGAGGCTACGCTGCCCTAATAGAGAATCCCTTGCTCTTACCCGCTCAATGTATCCTTGATTCAGTGGAGTGGAGACAGTGCCGACCCCCCTCTCAAACTGTGAACGGTAACATAGCAGTGAATTTTCCTTTTGTTCATAGTGTTCCGAAATATCTACAATCAAATCCGTTTTGCCAATATCGTTAATAAAGTAAAAATAACATTCCTTTACTTGCACAGCTGGCAATTCCGGCATGTAATTTCTTAGTTTCGCATTAAATACAGCTTCCTGCACAATTTTACTGCACATCACATGATCCGGATGGCGATCCTCCCAATATGGAGCAAATACCACACGTGGGGCATGGCGACGAATCTCAGCCGTTACCGCTTGAATATGCTCTGGCGTTATGTATAGGCCTCGATCAGGCAGTCCCAGATTTGACCGACACGAAAGACCGAGGACGCGGGAGGCTTCCTCCGCTTCCTCGGCCCTGCGCTCCACCGTACCGTTCGATGACATCTCAGCTCGGGTTAAATCGCACACGCCAACCTTTAATCCGGCTGCCGTGTGTTTCGCGATAGTTCCACCCATACCAATTTCCGCATCATCCGCGTGAGCACCGAAAATGAGTATATCTAAACTCATTGCGTATCACCTGGTTCTATACCCGCCTCTGGCTTATATTTGTGAACAAGCTCTCTCCATGCAAAGTCACCACGATCCAATGCTTTAACGAGAATCTCGGCTGTTGCAATATTGGTTGCCAGAGGAATACCTTGAACATCACATAGACGAAGAAGTGCATTAATATCTGGTTCGTGTGGCTGTGCCATCAGTGGATCACGCAAGAAAATAATAAGATCCATCTCATTCTGCGCAACCAACGCACCAATCTGTTGATCTCCACCCAGCGGGCCGGATTCGAATCGGTGGATCTGTAGAGATGTTCCTTCCATTATACGAAGACCTGTAGTGCCGGTGGAATATAATTGGTGGTCAGTAAATACAGGTTCATATGCTGTCACGAAGTTGACCATTTCTTCTTTTTTGCGATCATGGGCAATAAATGCAATTTTTAGCATGACAATCTCCTTTTGGGTTCAGGTTCAAAACGTCCGGGTTCTGAACAGCCTCTTTTAGTCGATAAAGTTATCGAAACCGTAGATGAGTCCTGTATATTCCATAACTTTTTGGATACCAATTTTAACACCTGGCATATAACCTGCACGTTCATAGGAATCATGACGAATTTTGAGCGTTTGGCCAAAATCACCAAATACAACTTCCTGTTGTGCAAAGACGCCAGGTAGACGAACGCTATGAATGCGGAAGCCATTATAATATCCACCACGAGATCCCTCGATAAGCTCTTCTTCATTCGGGTTACCTTGGCGAAGTTCCTCACGGTTGGCTGCAATTAGCTCAGCCGTTTTGATGGCCGTTCCTGATGGAGCATCCAGCTTCTGATCCCCGTGGTACTCAATGATCTCCACGTTAGGCATATGTTTGGCTGCTTGTGCCGCAAATCTCATCATTAGAATAGCTCCAATGGAGAAGTTAGGGGCAATCAAACCTCCGATACCTTTGTCCTGACACTGCTTGTCCAGTTGCTCAATTTGTTCGGTTGTAAACCCTGTAACGCCCATAACGGGTCTTACCCCATATCGGATCGCAATTTCAGTATGTTTAAACGCATATTGTGGGATTGTAAAATCAACCATAACCTGCGGTTTAGACTCAGCAAAAGCCATTTCAATATCGTCGGTCACCGATACTCCACACTCTGGAAGACCGACGAGTGTTCCGGGATCTGTGCCGGCGCCGGAACGGTTAACTGCTGCTGCCAATTCTAATTCAGGATCTTGAAGCACCAATTTCACCACTTCTCGGCCCATCCGGCCAGCCGCTCCAATTACGGCAACTCTGATTGTTTCACTCATCTTGGCTGCATCTCCTCGCTATGTTTGATCAGTAGTCCGAATCCGTTCTATGCTAATGTCGCCATTAGAATGGATTCTTATTGAATAGAATTCATGCGTTGTTTGATTTGGTCGAGCAATAGATGCAATTGCCCATTCTGCGGATCCAGAGACAATGCATCACGTACAGCTTTCGTTGCAAGATCGAACTCGTTCAGATCGCTGTATGCAAGAGCTAGCATCACATGTGCCTCCACAGATAAGGGATCGAGCTTAACGGCTTGCTTCAGCAGCCTAGCGGCTTGCACATAACGTTCATGTGTCCCACTTCCTGCCTGTTCTAACATGCCCTTTGCTTGAATGCTCAGTTGCTTCGCTTCGAGCGTCTGCAAATGCAATCTGTACTCCTCCGTGTCCTGAGACAACTCCACAGCCTTGCGAGCATATTGCAATGCAGGACTAAGGTGCTGACTGCGCGCATGCGTGATGGAACAGCGATAGTAGAGCTCCGCATGTTCCGGGTGAGCGTGAATGGCTGATTCGAACCACCGAATCGCCTGCTCAAAATCATTTTGCAAAATACAGCGATAAGCTTGCTGCATGTAATCTTCCGGCTTCATCATCCAAGCTGTCCCTCCCCAATCGGGTGATGGTACAGCATATGTAATCTACGCCTAATCGGTGTTTTTTGGAGTCCACCGATTAGCATCGCGTGTATTAAATTTATGCATGACTTTATCATGTGCCTGAGCCAGGTCAATGCCGAGCGAATTGGCAAAACAAATCGTGATAAATAAAATATCTCCAAGTTCCAGTTCAATCGAGTTATCTGCTTCAGAAGCCTTCTTCGGCTTCTCACCAAACTCATGATTCACTTCCCGTGCAAGCTCCCCTACTTCTTCTGACATGCGAGCCAGCATGGCGAGTGGACTGAAGTACCCCTCTTTGAACTGTGAGATATAGAGATCAACCTCACGCTGCATTTCTGCGATGCTTTTCTCCATGAGAACGGATTCTCCTTTTGAAATAATGTCGTATTTGTTCATAATAATATCAGTTATTTAGATACACTTCCACAATATAAACCACAAATCATTTTTAAAGAATCTACAAAAAGGTATACTAAGATGGGAATGATTGCTTTAAGTGCGTGTTCAAAAAGGAAAGCGGACTTTTTGAACAACCTCTTTAACATTCTAAATTTACATACGGTGAGGGATCTTATGAGTACAATTAAATCGTTGGTGCAATTTAAATTAATTCTGCCTATTTTGCTCGGTACAGCCTTGTACGCGTTCGGACTGCTCTATTTCATCATCCCTAACCAGTTGATGGAAGGCGGAGTCACCGGCGTCACCGTGTTGGTTAACTATGCATTTGGCATCTCACCTTCACTCACAACCTTAATTCTGAACGTGCCACTTTTCCTAATTGGACTCAAAATTTTGGGTGGCAAACAGATGATCTATACCGGCGTGGGGATCGGCGCGCTCACTATTTTCCTATGGTTGTTTGAAAAAATGATTCATTTGGGGTGGATTGAACCCCTCCATACGGAAAATGACCTCTTGCTTGCTGCGTTATATGCTGGTGTTACACTTGGCGCAGGCCTCGGGATCGTCTTTCGCTGGGGCGGAACGACAGGTGGCTCTGATATTATCGCTCGCATTCTGAATCGAAAATATGGCTGGAGTATGGGACGTATACTGCTGGGGATTGATTTTATCATTATCGGGATCTCTCTGATTTACATCCCAAAAGAAAAAATTCTCTATACGCTCGTGGCTGTATTCATCGCTTCGAAAGTCATTGACTTTATTCAAGAAGGGGCTTACTCTGCTCGTGCGTTTATGATTATCAGTGACCACGCTCCCGAAATTGCTGATCTGATTACCCGGGAAATGGATCGCGGAGTAACACTCATTCCCGCTATTGGAGCCTACTCCAAACAAGCTAAGCACGTGGCATACTGCGTTATTTCTCGTCAGGAATTTAGACGTTTGCAAACGATCGTGCGTTCTGTTGATCCACGTGCATTTGTCATTATCAGTGACGTACATGACGTGCACGGTGAGGGTTTCAAGGAAAACTAAACTACTCATAATAAAAAGACCTCTACTCCAAGAAATCAGCCGTACGACGGCCTTCCTTGTGGACAGAGGTCTCTTCATATCTTAGATGTATTCTTGCTTATCTCCGAAAAGGAAATATCCCTTGTTGCTGAGCCCGGTATTTCCGAAATCCTGCGTAACTTAGAGCCGCAACAATCACTGACGTAATTAACATCCCTGCTGCTCTCCGATCAGGCCCTTGTACAAATGGAACGAAGGCACTTTCGTCTTTTTCACGTCCGAACAACTGATTCACCAACTCTTCACCATGTATCATCATAGCCTGTAGTTGTGAGAGATCAGGTTGTTTTCCCATCGTTAGCCCTTTTGTATGGGACATCCAGGCGTCCAGTTGCGCAATCTCGTAGGGTTCACGCCGAATCAGTGCTGCTGGACGAACGGTCTCATAATGCTCTTCCAGCGCAGCATACCGACTTAACAATGTTGCAGCATTTTGTCGCTGGTTCGCCGCTAAAGACAAAGCCTGAAGATCGTCTTTTATAATCTTATAGTACTGAAGCCATAATGGTTTTGCAGGATTAGCCAGGCTATCGGCAGCCAGTCTTAATTTCGCTGAAGCTTGCTGTAGAGCTGTAGTATCACTTTTAATTCGTACAGCAGCCTCTTTTACTTCAACCACCGTCTCAGATAAGGCATGAATGCCCTCCACCGTCGTTTGACCTTCGAACGATATATGTTCCAGCCCATTACTGATCCTAAGAATACTACCTCTGACCTTCTCCACATCCTGCTCCAGTGCGTAACGGTATAATAGAGCTGCTTCTTCATTCATCTGCTGAATCGAAAGATTGGCTGAAACAGATTCTTCGACTTGACCATTCTCACTATTACTTTGCGCAGAACCACTATATGACAAGTTCGCCCAGAACAGTAGAGCCATGAACGATATTATCCATAACCTTAATGTACTCTTGAACCTTCTCTTCATGGACATCCCCCCCACCATCAATCTATGGCAGGTTTTCCTTCCTTAGAACAGGCTCGTACGTGAAATTAACTCCGTTTGGCTTGCCTCAATGCAAGCCATGACACCAGAATACTTAACAGCGTTAAGACCACTGTAAAATTGCGCACCAGATCTACATGATCCCAAAGGGTATAAGGTAGCCATGGATAAATATCATATGTGTAATCCATCACATCATTAAGTAAAGTCCACAACGCCGCGATTAGAAGTGCCACCCAGCGGAAACCGAAAAATCGAACATACAACAAAGCTTCAATAGCCATAGCGCCATGTGATGCAATCAACATCCAATCCTGCCAAGCTGCCGCATTTCCCTGCGACCATCCAGCGAAAATAATAGAAATTGCCCACACACCATACTTCACAGAGGTCACTACCGCTAACGCTTGTATCACATGTCCAATACGATTAACCCATTGCGATTTCGGTTTATACAAAATCCATAATAAGGACAGCGTAAAGAATAAACTTGCCGTTGGGCTGTCAGGCACAAATACAATTTGCCAAAGCGGCTGCTTCTCCAGCGTGTCTACCAACTGATCACCATACCATATGTATCCATATACTGTTCCGAATGCATTACACCAAAATAGAAGCCACAGGAAATAACGGTTAGTCAGAAATTCCTTACTCCAAAAAAACGATAAAGACACGTTCGCTTCCCCTTCCTACATCCTTGTTTTCAAGTATAGCTAAAGTCTCCAAAAAACCTGACCGTATAAACGATCAGGTTTCATTGGTTAATTCGATTTTACTGTTCTGCCTTCTGTTTCGCAAGCCATTCTGTCAGATGGGTAATCTCCTCGTCGGTAACACCTTGAGCAATAGCTTGGTCATACATCTTAGGCATCGTATTATATCCTTCTTTGATAATCGTCAGAATCTCTTCCTGGCTATGTTTGTCACCTACACCTCGAAGGGATGGGCCTGCAGCTCCACCCTTCATATCGGCTGCATGACAATTAATACAGCCCGCCTTCTTGAACGTTTCCATCGCCGGATCATCCTTTTCGACGATGGCAACTTCCTGCTGCTGTCCTGGTGCATTGGAAGTAGGTAGTCCCTGTTCAGCCCTCTCATGTGCTTCTTCTTCACGTTGTATGTGCTCAGGCTTCTGACCTGACGCCTCAAGCTCATGCTTGTAGTGCGTCCAAGCAACATTCGTGAGATAGAATACAGAAAGGACAGACAGAATCATCAGCGATGAAGCAATAGGGCGCTTATAGAAGCGACGCTCCTTACCAGTGTCCAGAAACGGCGCCAGCAACAAGGCACCAAACGCAACTCCACTTACCCCCAGTACACCGAGCAACACATAGTCACCAGAGGCATACGGATATTTCAAGTACTGATACAGAAATAGGAAGTACCAGTCAGGCATCGGAATAACCGATGCGCTAGGATTGGCCGGATAACCTAAAGGTGCAGGTTCAGATATGGTTAGTACGAGAATACCGACCAATACCACGACACCAACCATCCATTCCTTCAGCAAAAAGTTAGGGATGAACGCCTCAGACTTGCCCGGATAAGCCGTGTAGTCTGGCGGCGTGATGAAACCCGCACCCTTGCGGACACGTGAATCACCGACATAGATAATCTTTTCCTCATCCTCTGACTTCGGTCCGTGAGCCATTACGATTCCTCCCTTCTCAAATTATAGTGGTCCTGAAATACCCTGTCTGCGGATCATAATAAAGTGTCCGACCAGTAGCACTAGAAGCACTGCGGGGAGGAAGAAAACGTGTAAGGCGAAGAAACGAGTTAACGTTTGTGCACCTACAATGGTACCGCCTTGTAAAAATTCTTTAATAATCGGGCCGAGCCACGGAACTGTATTCGCAATCTCCAAAGTAACTTTTGTAGCAAAATACGCTTTGTTATCCCATGGTAGCAAATATCCTGTCAAACCAAGACCAAGCATGACGAAAAAGATTAACATTCCTACTACCCAGTTCATTTCACGCGGTGCCTTGTAAGAGCCTGTAAAGAACACACGCATCGTATGTAAGAACATCATTACGATGACAAGACTCGCTCCCCAGTGGTGCATTCCGCGTACAATTTGACCGAAGGCTACTTTGGTTTGCAAATACTCGACACTCGCATAAGCATTAATAATGTCAGGCACGTAATACATCGTCAGGAACATTCCTGACAAAATTTGAATTACAGTGATAAAGAACGTCAACCCACCAAAACAGTACACGAATGCGGAAAAATGATGTGCCGGGTTCACGTGCTCTGGAACCTCATGATCCGCAACGTCCCTCCAGATGGGCGTGATATCGAGACGTTCGTCAATCCAGTCATAGATATTTTTAAACATCTGCGTCCACGCCTCCTAATTCACTCTGGTGTTCGGAACGATCTCGCCGAGGTATACCCAGCCTTGTTCCTCTTTGACCACGTACTCATCCAGCGGTTTCGGGGCCACGGCAAGATTTTTCCCTTCCTTGTCATAATGCGCACCATGACAAGGGCAATGATACTCATCAGGATAATTCTTGTCGCTGTTCCAACCTACGGTACATCCTAGATGTTTGCAAATAGGCGAAAGCGCATAAATTTTACCCTGCTCGTCTTTGCGAATCCAAGCCACCAACGAAGCATTGCTTAGATACCAACCGTCCTGTTGTTGTAGTTCAAATGTAAATTCTTGAGGTTCAGTTGTAATTTTGCTGATTTCTGCTACTTTGACAGAGGTACCTTCTCCCTTATGCTGCAAAATCGGATCCACCGCAAAACGGATCATGGGCAGAACTGCACCGGCGGCCATGTAGGCTGTAGCTCCACCAAGCGTGTACGTCAAAAACTGCCTGCGTGACATTTCCATCCTGCTTGGCGGTCTCTTTGAGTCTTCGTGCTGGTCATGCTCACTGCTCATACTGTCTCCAACCCCCTTTTTCAGCCAACTCTCTCAACCGTTTTCATTATCAGAAATTCCACGTCTTACTAGAACATACATAATCATATAGTAGCCCCAGAACACCGTCAAGAATTTGTCACACTTTTTTAAGGTTCAATTGTAAGCGTTATTACAAAAGTGTCGATTTTTTGTCACATTTACCAATTCGAATTCATCTTTTCCATAAGTCACGGATTTTCTCCCCAACATACCGAGGGATTTCGTTTTTTTCCACGTTCTGAATGATGTCTGAGCGAAGTAAAATCAAATCAGCATCAGGCATTTGTTCTTTATCCAATAGTCCATCCGATGACATTATAACCACATATTTGAAACCAGACGTTTTAAGCTGTTTACACACTGTGTTTAATGCCATTGACATTTCCGGAATTTCAAAATGGAACGCCGGATAGGTCATAATTCGCCCTTTGAATGGGATCTCTACCAAGTCTAGAAAATCTCGAAGCCGCTCCAACGCTTCAGTAGCATCAACTGGCGATTGATTACCTCTGAGGGCTGTATAAGGAATTAGACAGGTGTCCAGATAGAGTTGCAGCTCAGCCCAACTGTCTTGAGTCATCTCACTGAATTTCACTTCCCTATTTCCCCTCTCCATCCATTTTATTCCCATATTATATATGAGCATTTCACATAAATCTATTGATTTAAATTTGACCTTTCTTATTAACACCGCATAATTCGTACCAAACAGGGTTAACGATCCCAAAAAAATTTCAATAAAAAACAAGGAATGCGATATACACACTCCTTGTTGGTTCCATTCTATATGAATGTTTATTTAAACATTAAATATCAGCTTATGGCCTTCAGTTCATCCGTTAGACTCCGGAAAGCTACTTCGTCTCCAGTAGCCAGCGCTTTGTCGATTTCCATATACAGCTTTTCGCTACGCTGTTTACGAAGCGCCTCGTCCCACACCATCTCAGCAGCCAGCCCCAACATGACTTCATACGTAACTTTCATTTTATCCAATAGGATGCACCTCCAAAACGGATTTAAGAGCTCCTATATTCCTTTCCTTTGGCAACATAACCTAGTGAAGTTCTGGACATCCGCTCAAGATCAGCATCCGTCAATTCACGTATCACTTTGGCTGGTGTTCCCAAAGCAAGAGTATAGGGCGGAATTTTCGTATTCTCAGTAACTACTGAACCGGCGCCGATTAAGGAGTGTTCCCCTATTTCGGCTCCATTAAGAAGTATGGCTCCCATACCAATCAGTGAGCCAGTTCCAATCTGACAGCCATGAATAATAGCAGAATGCCCGACTGAAACATCATCTCCCAGAATCAAGGGCTGATCTGTGTTCACGTGACCAACCGTATTATCTTGTATATTACAACGCTGTCCAATGATGATCGGCGCTAAATCTGCCCTTAGCACAGCGTTAAACCAAACGGTAGACTCCTCGCCCATTCTCAAATCGCCAATAAGTTTCGCACCTTCAGCTACGTATACTGAAGGATGAAGCTGCGGCAGTATGCCTTGATATGGAATTATCATTCGTATCACTCCTTAATTTGGGAGTGATTTTAGCAACTTGTCCTTCATTTGTCAAACAAAACGGGTGAGATGTCTCCAGAAAGCGAACGACAGGATGCAGCAAGACGCGAACCCCATGCCGTCATTTGTACAGTTCGTCCATTCGCAACTTCCCCCATCCGAAGCATCCCGAGATGCAGCATCATTTTGATGATCCGGTTGTCGTAGATTGTCTCGGGCGTATCGTAGTAGAAGGGCTGAATGAACGGGCCTATTTGGCGAAACAGCGACTCTGTACTAGACCATTCATCGGCACATTCCCCTGTCCAATATACAATGGAGGATAAGTTTGGAATAGCACCTTTATACAGTCTTAACCAAAATCGAAATAGCTGTATCATTTCCGAAGTTTTCTCTGTTGAATTCTCAGCAGCTCGTTTTTCCTCGCCAGCGGACGTCAGTTGCAGTATTCCTTGTTCCTCACGGATGAGCCGATAGTGAAATGCATAGTCATACATGAGGGCGAATCGATCTGGATAATCCTTGAAGGAGCGACCATAGCCAAATCTCCAGCCTGCTTTGCCAACTAGCTCTTCGCTAACATGTAGATGCTCCATCACCTGCTGCTGTGAACGACGATACATCATGCCTTCAGCATTAAGTGCAATCTCATGTTGCTGCACATATTGCAGAAACAACCGAAGATCATCGACAAGCAAGTGATATTCGTCCCTATACATTGTCGGTTCGCTTGTGTTCGCAATGCCTAATCTCAGATGGTTCGATAACACATCTCGGAATCTTAATTTCAGATCAAGAGGGACTTGGTACAAATATTTTGTATGCTGCGTCGTTCCATTGAACAACCAACCACTCTTATGGAAACGAGTGATCAGATCACGTGGACTAGCACCTGTCTCGTTTTCCTTTTTATCCATAGATTGACGTGCTATAGCAACCAGTTCCTCAATACCGAGATATTGGCGGGAATCAAATAACAGATTGTTCAAAAAACGTAATTGAACGGGATTCAGTTCATGAACCTGTTGTTCAAAAAAAGATCTGCTTCCCAGTGTGGTGAGAATACTCTGGATGAGTTCATGTTTGGAATTGGGCTTACACTCACACTGGTAATAATCTGCTATTCGATTCAGTTGGCCAATATCTGCAAAAGTAAGCATATCCGCTAGATTCATGGGTCATCGCCTCGCCAGCTAACTACTTATGACTATTGATTCAGAGCCTAGAGTAGTTTGGTTTTGTAAACATCGTTGACGGAATTCCCATGATCTAAACCTCTTTTTTCAAATCTTTTATTAAATCTTTTATCTGTTAGTAACCATCCTATGCCTCGATGTGCCTGATCAGAAGAAAAACAAGAGACAAGTATTCCTATTAGTCCTACTTAAACAATTCGCAGCAGACAAAAAAAACAACCCGAGTTCATTACTCAGATTGTTTGGCTGAATTCATTATAAGATGTTCTGTACAGTTGTACAGGAGAGGACTCCAGTCACGCTGGGTTTTCTCCAGAATCGTAAGTGAAAGATTACCTATACGCTCTGTATACCGGTCTTTAAAGATAGCGGATAACAGATTTGCCAGAAATGCTCCATGGGATACAATCAGGACATTCTTGTCCGGATATGCCGACCATAGATCCTCCAGAAACGCCAATGCACGCGCTTGGATATCCAAGATATGCTCCTGTCCTAGATCCAGTGTCTCCCAGGTTGCACCCCAGCGAGCGATTCGTTCTTCTGAGGTTAAACCTTCGATCTGGCCGAACGCTCTCTCCTTAAGCCTTACATCCGGTTCTAGCATTGGTACATTCAGCAGCTTGGAAATAATCTCACCCGTCTCCTGAGCACGAGATAAACCACTAGTAATGATATAATCCCATTGATACTTCTCAGTGAGAAGACGTTTACCCAAACGCTCTGCTTGTTCACGACCTTCTGCATTCAAAGGGATATCTGTCTGCCCTTGAATACGTCCTGCAGCATTCCAATCTGTTAAACCATGACGTATAAGCCCGATCCGCATCTTATCCCTCATTTCTTAATACACAGTAATGATCATTGAAACTAAGCACGTGCACCCTGCTTACGCTTGCTCGTTGTACGATGCATACGTCCAAGCGAGAATAACGCCATGCCAATGGCCAGTAAGGATAGAGCCATCCAGTATCCTGGATAGGTAGGACCCATACTTACGACAAACGGTTCAATGATGCTACCCCGATCCGCCCCTGGCATATTATACTGATACATCCCAGATGAAGATGGTTCGTTGCCAGCAACGGCTGTCTCCAAAATACCTGTGGAGATGACGCGTGGTTGCTCTGCTTCCGATACAGCCGGCTTAAACATCGCCATGTACAGGAAACTGCACAAAAAAATAGCCAGAAACGCAGCAATCCACAAAGACATATGCTTGCGCACTGCAGCAGAGAATCGATTTACTTTTGCCTCTTCAGGCAAGAGCCATGGTGACTCCGCATAAATGCGATCCATTACATTTCGATTTACTCGCTCTGCTTGTTGCTCTGTTACGGGTGTCGGTATGCTATGCAGCAGAAGTTGAGCTTCATGCCAAACTTCAAACTGCTGTGAGCACTCCTCACAACCAGCAAGATGAGCATGAAATGCAATCTGCTGAGGATGAGTTGCCGGCAAGTCCCAAACCATTGCAAACAGTTCCTGGGCTTCATTGCAATTCATCGGTTCTTCATCCCTTCATATGGCTCGTAGACCGGTTCGAAGAAATAAGGCTCCAATTGAGTTTTTACGCTTGATCTTGCTCTGAACAATAACGATTTTACAGAACTTACGCTCTGCCCAAGAATATTAGCAATCTCTTGGTAGTCTAACTGATCATACTCACGGAGTATAATGGCAGAACGCTGCTTCTCCGGCAAATTGTTAATGGCATCCCTAACCAGCATCACCCGCTCACTGCGCAATACAGCATGCTCTGGAGCATTCTCCAAAGGAGCAATCGGTACGACGCCACTCTCTTCAAGTGGAACATTACCACTGCGCTGTTTGCGAAGCTCACTCAATACCGTATTTCTCGCAATAGTATACAACCACGTAGAGAAAGAGGCATCCACCTCACGAAATGAGTGTAAACTGCGGAACGCCTTATAGAAAGTCTCAGAACAGAGATCTTCCGCAAGCAGCTCCATATTGGAACTTTTCAACATATGATATACGAAAGCCAGTATTTTACGCTGATAACGACGCATCAGCTCGGAATATAACTCCAGGTTACCTTCCTTGATCTCTCGAATCAACTGGGAATCCGTCATTTGAGTGCGACCCCTCCTCGCCCATCCATGTGCTTCTCCCCGTTCGACTCTATCCATGTATTACCGAACAGGCACAAAAAAGTTGCGGTTCTCACCGCATATAAACAGCGTTCAGCGCCAAAACAGGCCTTCCCGCCAAATTCCCCTATGTAATGGCAATTTCCCCAACGTTTCTACATTAACAGTATTTATTGTACAACGGTCAGCCGTTGCTGGCAAATCTATTCCGTTCAACAGGAACCCGACCAGACATTCATATGCTTTCTTTTTCTCGTCTATGACCCCGTTGACTCAAAATAATCCTCCAATGCCAATGAACCACCATTACAGAACTCTAACAGGAAACGAACCCCTATTTCACTCAGGCTTGTTTCGTCTCATAAAACCTTCTATATCTTCAAACGTAAAAAGAATGAAAATGGTTGCGTTTATACAAACTTTTTCCTGAATTGACGGAAGCTATGATTATTTAAAATAATTACGCTTTATCTGTTGACAAAATGAAAACGTATACATATAATAAAGGTACAGTATGGTTTCTCTCCACTCCTATCCAATAACTGTATTGCTCCACGTGAGCAATGGCCGCTTATGTAAGCGGTCTTTTTTTTGTGTTCTTTTCTCAAATTTCAAGTAACAACTTAAGAACAAGAAAATTTTGCACGCAAATAAAGAGGGCTGTCGCCCTCTTCTTCACTTTCCTCTATGCATGCTTAGACCCAAACTTGATATCCAAGGGAAGCAAGTAATGTTCTCGCTCGCTCCATATCCTCTTCTTGTCGGAAGGATAGCCGCATGATGCCAGGTACGTCCACACGATTCTCGATAATTTCCAAGTTACTCAAGTTAATGTCATTTGCCCCAAGTTCGGTAGCAATCTTACCAATCATACCTGGCGCATCCTGAACATCCGTGTACAGATCATATAAAGACGAGATCATCCCTTTCCGGCGCTCAGGAAGCACACTTCTGAACTCCCTGGCTTGACGAAAAGCCTCTTCAATCCCTTCCCCGTCCTGCTGTTCCAACATATCCGTAAACGTAGACATCTGGCTGTTCCAATCCTTCATTAAGCCTAAGAGCACCTCTCGGTTGCTAAGTAAAATGTCCCTCCATACAATTGCATCGCTTGATGCGATCCGGGTAATATCCCGGAAGCCACCTGCTGCCAGCATTTTATAGAGTGGATTTGATTCGTTGTACTCCCGCACCTGATTGACAAGTGCCACTGCGATAACATGTGGCAAATGACTGATTGCTCCCACAATATCATCATGTAACAGGGGTTCGACTCGAACAATCTGTGCTCTAGTATATGTTAGGAGCTCAGACAATCGACTATAAGCTTCCTCGGGTACATGCACAGAAGGAGTCAATACATAATAAGCATTCTCAAACAATACAGCAGAAGCTGCGTCAACGCCTGCACGCTCTGATCCAGCCATCGGATGTCCTCCAATGAAATAGGCATCGGTCATTCGAACATGCTCAGCACACGCAGCAATTGAAGCCTTGGTGCTGCCAACATCCGTAATGATGCATCCTTTCTTCAAGGGAAGCTTCGCTAATTGTTGAAAATATGATTCCAATAAACCTACAGGTACACACAAAAAAATGAAGTCGGCATCCTGCACCGCTTCCTCCAGTGATAGCGTAGCATCATCTACTACACCACTTGCTATGTACTTGTCCTTTAGTTCAGGCAGATGGGCGTAGCCCATCACCGATACACCTGGCTTGCCTTTGAAGCAAAGCGCCAGGGAACCACCGATGAGCCCTACACCAATCATTGCAATTTTTAGTTTCATGTAGTCCTCACTCTTTCATCGCTAGAATTAAGGGCGTGCTACCGCCTTCTCTGCCAGCGTGTTCTCCAGTGCCGCAATAAATGCACGGTTCTGTTCTGTTGTTCCAACGGACACACGAATGTAAGTTGGATACACTTTGAAACCTGGACGCACGATAATTCCTTGCTTAAGCAAAGATTGAAATGCTGTCGCTGATGGTATATCCAAATCAACCATAATGAAGTTACCTTGCGATGGGAAGTATGGCAAGCCAAGACGTAAGAACTCATTTTGCAGGAATTCACGTTCCTCCGTATTGCGCTGAGCACACTCTTTCACAAAAGTCTGATCCCTGATCGCTGCTGTCGCTGCCACCTGACCGAACCGCGAGGTGTTAAATGGCTCACGCACACGATTAATTAAGTCGATAATCTGCGGGCTCGCAATTCCATATCCGATCCGCAAGGAAGCCAGACCATAGATTTTGGAGAACGTCCGCAAAATAACCAAGTTAGGATAGCGATCTAACATAGCAATACTTTGAGGATAAGCTTGATCCGTTACGAATTCATAATAGGCTTCATCCAGCACCACCATGACATGGGAAGGCACCCGATCCATAAACGCAGTCAATTCCTGTTCGGAAATGATTGTGCCTGTAGGATTATTAGGGTTACATACCCACACCACTTTTGTTTTATCATTGATCTGTGCCAGCATAGATGCCAAATCATGTGTCCCATCCTTCAATGGAACCTCAATGCTCACCGCCCCCTCAATATCGGCATTGCTTTTATACACCGAAAACGTCTGATCTGCCATGATTGTCTCGTCTCCGGGCAGGAAGAACGCCCGTGTAATCAGAGCAATGATCTCATCTGATCCACAGCCAAAAATCAGATTATTACGATTCACACCAAGATGCTCAGCAAGAACCTCTGTAAGCTCTGCAGAGCTACCGTCCGGATATATGCTAACATTCACAACTTCCCTAGTTATAGCTTCCACTGCAGCAGGAGAGCTACCGTATGGATTCTCGTTGGAAGCCAGCTTGATGACTTGCTCAAGCCCCAGTTCACGTTTCACTTCTTCAATCGGTTTGCCTGGTTGGTACACCGGCAAATTAACAATCTGGGATTTAGGTTTCAATCCGACCACCGCCTGTTCATCAAATAAGGATCATGATGCCATTACATAACGAAGAAAAACTAAAGTAAAGTCCCTATCCTTTTAATTGTGCCACAAAGTTGCGAATTTGCAACAGTCCTGCCTGATGAGTCTCAGGATTCTCCAGGAGCGGGATGGCTTCCTCCACCTGACGAACAATGGCACTACCCACAACAACCCCATCACAAATACGGGAGAAATGCGCTACCTGTTCACGGCTAGAGATACCGAATCCAACAGCTACCGGAATGTCAGTTAAGCTTTTTACCGTTTCAATAAACTGCTCAACTCCTTCAAAGAAGGATGCTCTTTCTCCGGTTACACCCAGGGAAGATACGCAATAGATGAAGCCGCGTGCACCTGAGACGATTCGTTCAATTCTCGCATTGGACGTAGGAGCAACCAGCGGTACCAAATGCACCCCAGCTACTTCGGCACGGCGACGCATCTCTTCAGCTTCTTCGATCGGAAGATCCGGGATAATCATGCCACTGATGTCATGCTTGAGCAATTCATCAAAAAATACATCAAGCCCTGTCTGTAGCACAGGATTGTAATACGTAAACAAGACAAAAGGCATTTTCACTCCAGCCTCACGCGCCTTAGCTGCCGTCTCCATACAAGTACGAATGGTAATCTGGCTTTTCAGTGCCCGCTCGGAAGCACGCTGAATGACAGGGCCGTCGGCAAGAGGATCTGAGTAAGGTACACCAAGCTCCAGAATATCTGCACCTGCTTGTTCAAGCTCCTTAATAATCTCTACCGTTGTATCCACATTGGGATCTCCAACTGTTAGGAAAGGAATCAGCGCTGTCCGATTTTGTTGTTTCAATTGTTGGAAGGTTTGATCCATTAAATTCATGCGAATTGCCCTCCCGTATACTTCATGATGGATTCAACGTCCTTATCTCCACGACCTGATAGACAAATCACGACAATATCATCAGACGTGAGTTCAGGAGCAAGCTTAACTACCTGTGCAACGGCATGAGCAGACTCTAGAGCAGGTATAATTCCCTCGGTTCTTGAGAGCAATTGCAGCGCATCCAATGCTTCCTGATCCGTAATTGGAACATATTTCGCACGTTCGATATCTTTGAGATAAGAATGCTCTGGTCCAACACCCGGATAATCTAATCCAGCAGAGATGGAATGAGCCGGCTGAACCTGTCCATATTCATCCTGCAGCAAATAGCTCATAGAGCCTTGAAATACACCATGTGTTCCTTTGCTCATCGTTGCCGCATGAAATTCAGTATCCACACCTTTGCCTGCTGCTTCGACACCCACAAGCTTCACATCTGCATCACCAATAAATGGATAGAACATACCGATGGCATTACTTCCTCCACCTACCGCTGCAACAATAACATCAGGCAGACGACCTTCAAGCTCTTGAATCTGACGACGAGTCTCATCTCCAATCACCCGTTGGAAGTTACGCACCATCATTGGATATGGGTGTGGCCCTACAACTGAACCCAAGACATAGAATGTATCTTCTACGTTGCTAACCCAATAGCGCAGAGCTTCATTCCCTGCATCCTTCAATGTCCTCGTTCCTGACGTTACTGGTATCACTTCTGCACCGAGCAACTTCATCCGGAATACATTCAATTGTTGACGCTCTGTATCTTCTTCACCCATGAATACCTTACACTCTAAACCAAGCAAAGCAGCAACCGTTGCTGTAGCTACTCCATGTTGACCTGCTCCTGTTTCAGCAATAACTTTCTTTTTGCCCATCCGTTTAGCAAGCAAGCCTTGCCCGATGGCATTATTGATTTTATGTGCACCCGTATGGTTCAAATCCTCGCGCTTCAGGTACACCTTAGGGCCACCCAAACGACGAGAGAGCTGTTCTGCATAGTACAGTGGTGTCTCCCGACCAGAATACTCACTGAGAAGATAGTTTAATTCTTTATTGAATTCCTCATCTTCTGAAAAGCGGCTGTACGCTTCCTCTAGTTCAATTAATGCGTTCATTAGTGTCTCTGGAACAAAGCGGCCTCCGAAGGAGCCGAAACGCCCATGCTGATCCGGCAATTGATGTGTCATGCCTGCTTCACCCTCTCTACAAATGTTGTAATTTTTGCGATATCTTTTATTCCGTCCGTCTCTACTCCACTTGAGACATCGACACCATTCGGTGCATATGTCTGAATTAATTGTTGAACATTATCAGGCTGCAAACCTCCAGCCACAAACAAGACAATGCCGTGATTTCTCGCCCACTTCGCATAGGTTGGAATCCGCTCCCAAGCAAAGGTATGACCAGAACCACCCACATATTGAGGATCATACGTATCGAGTAATATAGCATCTATTGTGTGCGCGTAACTATTAAGTGTCGTTAATGTGGTATCATCCACTTCGGTGCCCGACTCATTTTTCGGGAAAGAAAAAGCTTTGATAACTTCAGTCTGCCAACGTTGTTTCACCTGCTCACAGAACGCCGGCGTTTCCTGTCCATGTAGCTGTATCACGTCTAATTGTACCGCGTCCATGACGTGTTCAAGCTCTTCCAATGTAGGATTAACAAATACCCCGGTTAACTTCGGTCGATCCAATGTCGTCCACGCAAACAATACTTCTTTTAATTCAGCAGCCTGCTTGGGTTCAATACGGCGACGAGATTTAGCAAAAACAACACCAATATAATCAACGGGCAAGTTTATCATCGATTTTAGCACTTCAACGTCCTGAAGTCCACAAATTTTTACGGCTGCAGCCGGTTGCTTGTGCAGATTCATGTCTCTGCTCCCCGTACCGTCGTTTGTATATTCATTCATCATCGAGAACCCATTAATTCGTTCACAGCCGCTTCAACATCATCCTTACGCATCAGATGCTCCCCAACGAGGATTCCGTGAACGCCCGCTGTAATTAGTTCCTCCAACCGTTCAGCACCATCAATACCACTTTCGCTGATAAGTGTCACCCCTGATGGAATCAACTTCATGAGATCCAGCGTTGTATTCAGACTGGTTTCGAACGTTTTTAGGTTTCGATTGTTAATCCCGATTAGCGTTGCCTGCGGTATCTCCAATACTTGCTCTAGTTCAGCTTGATCATGCACTTCAATTAAAGCATCCAGACCTATACTTTTGGCAAAATCCAAGTAACGTCGAATCTGATCTTGTGTCAATATACTAGCAATCAGCAGAATTGCATCTGCTCCTAGCAGTCTTGCCTCGGCAATCTGACGCTCATCTATAATAAAATCTTTACGAAGCAATGGAATATTCACAGCTTGGTGGATCTCCTTCAAATACGCTGCACTTCCTTGAAAATAAGAAACATCTGTGAGTACAGAGATACAATCTGCTCCAGCTCGTTCATACGCAAGTGCAATATTTACCGGATCAAAGTCCGGTCGAATTAATCCTTTGGACGGGGAAGCCTTCTTCACTTCGGCAATAAGCCCTAGTTTCCGGTTACGCCCTTCTGCTAAAGCCCGTTCAAACCCCCGTGTTGCTGGCAACTGCTCAATCTCTTTAAGCGCCTCATCCATGTTAAACGTTTGTGAGAGGACTTCGACTTCCTGCTGTTTGGTTGCAACGATTCGATCAAGATACATGACTGTACGCCTCCGTTGTGTATATTAACTGTTCCAGTTTCCCAGCAGCTTTTCCCGTATCTACAGCCTCAGCAGCCATAGTCACACCTTCCGCAATGCTATCCGCAAGACCAGACACATAGATACATGCCCCAGCATTCAGCAACACAACATCACGATACGCGCTCCGCTCTCCCTGGAAGATCCGTTTAATAATTTCGGCATTTTGGGCTGCATCTCCTCCCAGTACCGAATCAAGTGGATGCAAGTTTAAGCCCATACTGCGTGGATCTATGTCATATGTGTGTACTTCTCCATTTCTTAATTCCGATACTTGCGTAGGCGCAGAAATACTGATTTCATCCAAACCATCATGACTAGCAACTACCAATGCTCTCTTTAAGCCCAGACGATTCAAAACCTCAGCAATCATCGGTGTGCGGCTGCGGTCGTACAGACCAAGCAGTTGGCGGTCTGCGCCCGCAGGGTTAGTTAATGGTCCGAGCATATTAAAGATTGTACGCACACCCAGCTCTTTGCGTGGTGCAGCTGCATGCTTCATTGATGGATGATACACTTGAGCAAAACAGAAACAAATTCCAATCTCATCAAGACATTGTCTCGCTTGCTCTCCATTCAGATGAATATTAACCCCTAACGCCTCAAGCACATCGGCACTGCCTGCTTTACCTGATGCAGAACGATTGCCATGTTTGGCAACCCGAACAGAAACTGCTGATGCTATAATTGCCGAAGCTGTGGAGATATTGAATTTGTGAATTCCCGAGCCTCCTGTACCACAAGTATCTAACAGCCCATTACCATCGGTAAGAATTCTGCCACCTTGACCGCGCATTGCTTCGGCAAAACCAGTAATTTCATCCACGGTTTCACCTTTCATCCGCAGCGCCATCAACAAACCTCCGATTTGAGCCGGAGTAGCTTCACCTTTCATAATGGAGTACATCAGGTCACGTGCTTCAGCTTGCTGGAGATCATGTCCCTCCAAAATTTTAGCTAAACCTTGTTTCATCCCCTCTTCCGATTGAGGCTTTGAAGTCAGTTGCTGCATGTTATCATTCATTACAGGATTCATGTTCATATCCGGTCTCTCCTCTCTCTCAGTTTTTTGCGGCGCCTGCTGGACTTACAAAATAATCAGCATTGGCAAGTTTCAATCCATGATGTTTGCTCTTGGCTGGGAACATCGCTTCCGCTGTCCGAATCGCCTTGAGTAGCGCTTTGGCTTTATTCACCGTCTCTTCATATTCCTTCTCAGGCACAGAATCCCATACAATTCCCGCTCCAGCCTGCACATAAGCTTTTCCCTTTTTGAAAATAATGGTTCGGATCGTGATACAAGAATCCATATTTCCCGAGAAACCAAGATAACCGATCGCTCCCGCGTATGCCCCACGTGCCTCACGCTCAAGTTCCGCAATAATTTCCATTGCCCGCAGTTTCGGTGCACCAGATACAGTTCCCGCAGGCAGACAGGATAGAAATGCATCGAAGAAATCTTTATCTTCTCTAAGCTCACCTGTCACATTCGATACCATGTGCATAACGTGAGAGTACCGCTCGATCTCCATAAACATGTCACACTTCACGGTGCCAAAGTTTGATACCCGACCCAGATCGTTACGACCCAAGTCAACCAGCATCAAATGCTCTGCACGCTCCTTCTCATCCTGTAGCAAATCTGCAGCAAGCGCACGATCTTCACTTTCTGTTGCACCTCTTGGACGTGTGCCAGCAATGGGTCGTGTCGCCACTCGATTTCCATCTATTTTAACCAACGCCTCAGGCGAGGTTCCTACGATAATTTCATCATCCATCTTCAGATAGTACATATACGGTGATGGATTCAACGTTCTCAGCACTCTGTATACGTGAAGCGGAGAAACTTCAGTATCAATGTGAAAGCGCTGGGACAGTACCACTTGAAAAATGTCTCCCGCACGGATGTAATCTTTAGCCTGCTCCACATTGCCAATAAATTGCTCTTTCGTCAAATTGGAACGAATATCTCCTAGCTCAACATCACCTGGGATCGAACGAGGATTCAAGTTTTCACCAGGCCCTTGTTGCTGCAAACGCTCCGCAGCCTGCTCCAGCTTCTCAGAAGTAAGTGTGTAAGCTTGGCGTATTTCATCATCCGTAGCTCCATCTCTTATATGCACATTACCTACAAGCAGCATCTGTTGCTTCACATGGTCAAAAACGATAATTTGGTCACAGAACATGAAGCGAATATCATCCATATTGAGATCATCCAGTGTGTGTGCTGGAAGCTTCTCATAATATTGCAGAAGGTCGTAACCGAAAAATCCAATCGCTCCGCCTGTAAATGGAGGAAGCTCATCATCTTTAGGACTACGGTACTTTCGCAAAAGAGCCTTCAGTTCTTCAATCGGCTTACCGGGAAGCTCCCGAGTATGCCCTGCCTCTTCTACCACGATGCGGCCTTTTTTGGCGGAAATCATCAGGAACGGATCTGTACCGATAAAAGAATATCTCGCCCATTGAATTCCACCCTCGACACTTTCCAACAGGAATGCTCGGTCATTGTCGGCATAACGGCGGAAGATTCGGATTGGCGTCTCCATGTCAGCCAAGATCCGTTTAACAACGGGAATCAGATTATATTCATTTGACATTTTCAGTACTTGATTAACGTTTGGCGTTATCATTAGATCACGTCCTTTCAGATTAGGTACATATGCTCAACTTGGGTTACACTTGCCACTCCGTTCTCGTGTAAACGATAGTTGAGCCTATATAGACAGGAAGTATACAAAAAAACCTCTACCATCAGGTAGAGGTTTGGTTATAAGCTGTATTCAACAAGTTCGTGTTTTATAAATAACAAGTCCCTATACATCATTTGCTGGATTGATCAGGTTATCGGTAGATTAAACGTACATCCATTAACACGTGTTCCGTTCAGGTGCACTGAATCAAATCCATTCATCCATGAGAATACTCATAGAATCTGTCTCAATTTGACCAGGTTATACCAAACAAAACGATGTCACTAGACACGTCTCTTTCCTTAATCCTGTAATCCTCTAGCGCGACGTACCGCGAATCAGTTGACCGGCCTATGTTACTCCGGATACCACCCGCTGGACTCTGCTATTACTCCACTAGCTCAGCTGCTCTCAGCTCAATCTCAACTCTACTCAACTGCTTCTCACTATACATGATTCCATTCGGTTTGACAACCACTGGGATTATGAACCGGAAGGTGTTGCGAGATCTGGACGCAATGCCTGCGCACCATTCAGGTAAACATGATTTATTTCATTCTGTGCTTTGGCTGTGTTCACATGCACCATAAAACGAATACATAGTGGCAATGCCCCTTGTACTGGAACTTCCAGTGCACACATTAGCGGCACTAGCTCCCAGCCTTCCAACTGGCGAATGGCCTTTGCTGGAAAAGCTGCGTCCAAATCTCCTGTCATCGTAATCCAGACACTACAGATATCTTCTGGCTTAATATCATTACGATCCACGATCTCTTGCAACAATACGGCCGTTTCCTGCAAAATATGTTCTTCGGTGTTATGCGTGACTGTTGTAGCCCCGCGAATTCCGCGTGTCACCATGTTGTTAATCTCCCTTCTTAAGCAATTCAATCACTTCGATGACAGCTGACACAGGCACGTCTTTTACAATTCGAGCTGCGCCAATTCGATCAGGAATAATGAAGACCATATGTCCTTCACGGAACTTTTTGTCATGCATCATCGCTTCCATTAATGCATCTGTACCCAGATGGCTCGGCAAAGTTACGGGAAGGCGTAAGGCACGAAGCATACGGATCGTATCATCATACAGTCCCGCTGGGGCACCCAGCTTCTCTCCAAGTAATGCTGATCCAGCCATACCAATTGAGATAGCTTCGCCATGCAGGAATTCGCCGTATCCAGCAATTGCTTCAATGGCATGACCAATCGTATGACCCAGGTTTAACAGCGCACGTTCTCCGTTTTCGCGTTCATCTCTAGATACAATCTCTGCCTTAATTCCGCATCCACGCTCAAGTCCATACCCAAGAGCTTCTGGATCAAGTGCAAGCAGCTGCTCTGCATGCTCTTCACACCAATGTGCAAACGCTTCGTCACGAATCAAGCCATGCTTCAACATCTCGGATAAACCAGCAGATACATCACGAGGTGGCAGCGATTGCAGTGTATCTACATCATAGAGCACGAGCTCCGGCTGATGGAATGCACCGATCATATTTTTGGCAAGCGGATGATTGACAGCAACCTTACCGCCTACACTGCTATCATGAGCCAGGATCGTTGTTGGTACTTGAACGAACTTGATTCCACGCATATATGTAGCTGCAACGAATCCAGCCAGATCTCCTACCACACCACCGCCCAGAGCAATAATGGCTGAGCTTCGATCTAGCTTGCCTTCAATTGCAGCTGTCATCATGTCTTGGTAAACGGATAGTGACTTCGATGTTTCACCAGCAGGAACAACGGCTGAGACAACTGTAAATCCAGCCGTGCTCAGCGTTTGTTCAAGCATGGACAAATATTTAGGAGCCACATTTGCATCCGTAATAATGAGTAGCGGGCTCTTCTTCGTTAGACCATACTGCTCAAAAAATTGAGGTGCTTGTGCCAATAAACCAGAACCAATCAGAATCGGGTATGATCTTTCCTCCAATTGAACTGTTAACTGGCGCATTTTAGTAGTTCTCCAATTGAGCTTGGTAGCTTGCAACGTTCGCGCGGATTTCCTCCATGGAGTCTCCACCAAACTTCTCTAGGAATGCTTTTGCGATCTCCCATGCAACCACATGCTCCATAACAACACTCGCTGCTGGAACTGCACATGCGTCAGAACGCTCAACCTGAGCTGAAAAAGCTTCCTTCGTATCGATATCCACGCTCTGAAGCGGCTTATAAAGAGTTGGAATTGGCTTCATTACGCCTCTTACAACGACAGGCATGCCGTTAGTCATACCACCTTCGAACCCACCCAAACGATTCGTAGCACGATGGTAGCCACGCTCATCCGTATGCATAATCTCATCATGCACTTGGGATCCACGAATCGTACCTGCTTCGAACCCGATTCCGATTTCTACCCCTTTAAAGGCATTAATGGACATTACACCTTGAGCAATTCGGGCATCCAATTTGCGGTCATACTGTACATGACTACCGAGACCAATAGGTACTCCTTCAACGATACATTCAACAATACCGCCGATCGAGTCGCCTTCTTGTTTGATTTGATCAATGTATGCTTCCATCTTCTTCTCCGTCTCTGCGTCCGTTACACGTACTGACGAAGCTTCTGTTACCTCGATCAATTCATCAATTGGCAGATCACGATACGGAGCCTCAATCTCTCCAATACGTAGGACACGTCCAGCAACTTTGATTCCGAATTCTGCTAGAAATTGTCGTGCAATTGCACCACATGCTACACGTACTGTAGTCTCACGTGCACTAGAACGCTCTAGTACGTTACGCAAGTCCTTCAGGTTATATTTGAGTCCACCGTTAAGATCAGCGTGTCCTGGACGTGGACGATGCACACGACGCTTCTCTTCGTCACTGCCTTCGATTGGCTCAATATTCATAATCTTCTGCCAGTGCTTCCAGTCATTATTTTCAACAACAAGTGCTACAGGTGCTCCTGTTGTATATCCATGGCGAATTCCACCAACGAACGTTGCCTGATCCTTTTCAATTTGCATCCGGCGTCCACGACCGTATCCTTTTTGACGACGGTGAAGCTGGAAGTTCAATTCTTCAAAATCAATATTCAGATTGCTCGGCAATCCTTCAATAATAGCGGTCAATTGGGGTCCGTGCGTTTCCCCTGCGGTCAAATAACGTAAACTCATAATACGTTCCCCCTTTAAACTGTTAAACTGCACATTGCTAAAATCCCATAATTTCTTTGCTCATTATAGTATAGCTGACCCGCTTTGACAAGAAAGCACACGTTTTCTTGCATCAAAACGAACTTTCGACTCCGTTCATTCTTCTGAATTATTGTACTGCTCTCGATTCATTTCTCCTTGCTTTGCAAAATAACCGCCTGAGCATACACATGAACATGTGTAACCCAGACGGCTATGAACAATATTTATTAATTGCGAAATGAACTTATTTCTTACGATAAAAGAATGTTTCCGCTGTCTCCAAGCCATACTGCCCAGGAGAGAAAATCTGCTCCGTACTACCCACGAATAAAACACCGCCTGGACGCAAACTTGCTGCAAACTTGTGATACAACAAGTTTTTGGCTTCCTCAGTGAAATAGATCATTACGTTCCGGCACACAATCAGGTCGTACCCATCATCGAAACGATCCAACAACAGATTTTGCTTCACAAACTTAACCGAACTTTTGAGCTTCTCATCAATTCGGTACACCAAGCCATCCTGCTTGAAGTATCGCTCAGCCGTTTCCTTAGGTACATCTTTGAGCGAACGCTCCATATAACGACCTTCTTTGGCTTTGGCAATTGCTCCTTCGTCCAAATCACTTGCTGTGATCGAGCTATCCTTGAGAATCCCCATCGTATCAAGAATCATAGCTAACGTATACGGTTCCTCACCTGTTGAACAAGCCGCACTCCATACCTTAGCTTTACGCTTGGAACCTACCAGTTCAGGTAAAATCTGATCCCGAAGCACTTCCCAACGATTCGGATTACGCCAGAATTCGGATACGTTAATCGTCATACGATCCAAAAATTCATAGAATAGGGACTTATCCTTCTGCATTGCATCAAAAAAAATAGAAAATGTATTAAATCCGTTTTTGTTGCGAAGTGTTGTCAGCCGTCTTTTCATCTGGCCTTCCTTGTATTGAGCAAGGTCAATGCCTGTGCTCTCTTTGATTTTACGAATGAATCCGGTATAATCCGGGTCTAGTTGTTGTTCCTGCTCCAGCATCGTATCACCCTTCTGGTTAATAAATTACAACCAGGCTGCGATGCTCTTGTCGTACGTTACCAATTCCTCAGAACTAAAGAAGTTTGCTGCTTCACGGGTAGCACTTTCCGGCGAATCTGCCCCATGAATTAGGTTATGCGGTGTGTGACTAGCAAAATCTCCACGAATAGTACCTGGAGCTGCTTCTTTCACATTGGTCTTGCCGATTACGATCCGCGCTAATGCCACGATATCGTCACCTTCCCAAACCATCGCAAATACAGGTCCAGATGTAATAAATCCAACTAATTCATCGAAGAACGGCTTGCCTTCATGTTCGGCATAATGTCGTTTAGCCTGATCCTCCGTCATCTGCACCAGCTTGCCCGCAACCATTTTAAACCCTTTGTCTTCCAGACGGCTAACAATACGCCCTATCAAACCACGCTGCACACCATCAGGCTTCACCATTAAAAATGTACGATCCATTGGCTCACTCCTCACTCACGGTTCAAAGTTATTTCAATATGTAGACGCAATCCCTTTGATTGTAACATACAAGTGCATTTCCTCCCAATGAGGATTGTCACTTCTACATTCGTTCATGAGTCATTCAAATGCCAATCCTGAATTGAATCGACACCTGATATTAATGAGTACGTTTAACGACAAAATGAGCAATATCACGTAAATTCTTGCTGGTCTTGATGTTAGGCAGCTGATCCAGAGCATCGAGCGCTTTCTTCATATATCGGTCAGCGAGTGCTTCTGCTTTAGCAATTCCTTGACTTTGGCGAATCATTCCAATTGCATCTGATGCGCTTGCACGTCCGTCCTCGTGCTGGACACGAGCAATTTCTTCTAGTAGTGGTTCACGTAACTGCTGTTCTTGTAATGCGTAGAGCACAGGTAGCGTAATGTTTCCCTGCTTCATATCACTGCCCGGAGGCTTACCCAGTTGCTTCTCTGTTCCGACTAGATCCAGCACATCATCTTGAATCTGGAACGCCATGCCCACATTATATCCGTAGGTATATAGCAGAGAAGAAACTTCCTTGGGTGCACGAGTCGCAAGAGCTCCCAATTGACAGCTCACTGCTATCAGCAACGCCGTTTTACGCCGAATACGAAGAAGATAATTACGTACACTTTGTCCAGTGTTAAAAAAGTCGCGAATCTGCTCCATCTCCCCGATGGACATCTGAACCATTGCCTTGGCCAGAATACGATGAATTGCCGGGTCGGATAAACCGGCTGTCATTTGGAGCGCTTTCCCATAAATATAATCCCCGGTGTACATAGCAATCCGATTATCCCACTTGGATTTCACTGTCGGCTTACCCCTACGGGTTGCCGCATTATCAATGACGTCATCATGTACAAGGGAAGCCGAATGTATCAATTCGAGCGGAACCGCAATGAGCTTCAGCCGCTCAATATCATATGTACCATATTTCCCACCAAGCAGCACAAATACTGGGCGCAAACGTTTCCCACCTGCTTTGAGCAAGTGGAGTGAGGTTTCACTCAGTAACTTTTGTTCCCCTTGAACACTGCGATATAACTCTTTTTCAATGTAATCCATATCTTTTTTTAGCAACCCGAAAATATCTAATAGTTTCATTCGTTCACCCGTATCAGCGTATTGTCAGTCCAAAAATCCATGCTTACCTTCCCCTCCAGCAATTCCGGCCTGCAGGCATAACGAAAGCCCGGGCTCGCCGTCCCTACTTGTGTTCTATATGTCGTGCCACATTTCTTCGAATGCCATGACCGACATCCGGGATTTAAACTCTTCGACGTATTCTGAAACAAAGATACAGAAGTTGCCGGAGTATGGGTCAAGGCTGTGTGCCATCTCGAGCAATCATCAGCACTCACCAATACCCCGGGTGCGGGGCAACAACAGAAGCATAATCTTCTTACTAGCCACAGGAACATAGCCAGCTTCCAGTTGTTAACCCCGTTCATCCGGTTCTCCCCATCGCTTGAAGAGCTGATGCGGTATGCGCAGATTATCCAGCACCTTACCCACCAAAAACATAATCAACTCTTCCATACTCTGAGGTTTGTAATAAAAAGCCGGCATCGCCGGAATCATGCGTACACCTAATCTAGATAGCTTCAACATGTTCTCCAAATGGATTGCATGCAGCGGCGTCTCTCGTGGAACGAGAATTAACGGTCTCGCTTCCTTCATCATCACATCAGCTGCGCGAGACATCAGATTATCAGATGATCCTTGCGCGATAGATGAGAGAGTTCCCATGGAGCAAGGCATAATAATCATACCATCGGCAAGATAAGATCCACTTGCAATGGAAGCTCCAATATCGCTAACGGGATGGTAGATGATTGAGCCAGAACGACCGCCGAATTTTTCCTCAAGCACAGCGTCACGGCTCGTAATATCCCAGTCCATTTCCTCTTTCAACACACGCCAGCCCGCATTAGAAATCACGAGATGCACTGTGTAGTTCAGATCAAGTAACGTTTCAATCAGCCTAATGCCATAAATGCTTCCACTGGCTCCAGTTATACCAACGACGAGGCGTTTATTGTCCGGCTGCTGCATCGTTACTTCACCGCCAGATCAATCAAAGTGAACGTAAACACCACAAGGCTGAGCACACTATTCATCGTAAAGAATGCCGTTTGAACTCGGCTCATGTCATTAGGTGATACGATGTAATGCTCATAGAATAGAATACCGTACGTAATCAACATACCGGCACCATACCACCAGCTCAGATCCGTCATTAACAAGAGTGCTAAGAAACCGATCGCCGTAATGATATGGAAGAACCTTGCGATCTTCAGCGACTTAATCAATCCAAAGCGAGAAGGAATGGAATGTAAGCCTTCTCCCTGATCAAACTCCAGATCTTGACATGCATAGATGATATCGAAGCCTGCTGTCCAGAATACAATCGTAACGTAGAGTACAATAGCTGTCCAATCCATCGAACCCGTAACCGCGACCCAGCCTCCAAGTGGAGCAAGACCAATCGTCATACCAAGCACGATATGACATAGCCATGTGAATCGTTTGGTATATGAATACAGTACTAGCATAAATACAGCAATAGGCAACAATTGCATGGATAATACATTAAGATTGGATGATGCCCAGAATAACAATACAAATGAGACGATAATGAAAATAATAACTTCGCCGTTCTTCAGCAATCCAGCCGGAATAGCTCGCATTGCCGTACGCGGATTCTTGCCGTCAATGGCCTGGTCAATAATACGATTGAGACCAAATGCTGCACTTCGCGCACCTACCATAGCTAGTAGTACCCAGAAGATTTGCATCCAGGATGGAAATGTGCCATTGACTAACATGGAACCGAGAATAGCTCCCATAAAAGCAAAAGGTAATGCAAAAAGCGTGTGTTCAATCTTGATCATTTCTAAAAAGATACGAATTTTCCTAAACATGCTGATTCTCCTTGGTTCCAATATGCAGTGCCGCGATGCCTCCGGTCAGAGGATAGGCCTGCACTTGCTGTAATCCGGTTTCTTCAAAAATGCTCGCCAGTTCCTTTCTTCCCGGAAATAGTGCCAGCGAGTCTGGTAGCCATTTGTACTGCTCATAACGCTTAGCAAATAGCTTGGCCATATTAGGCAACATATGTTCAAAATAAAAATAATAAATGCCTTTAAAAGGCTGCCATGTTGGCTTGGATAGCTCTAGACATACCACCTTGCCTCCTGGCTTCACAACTCGTTGCATCTCAGACAGAACCTGTCTCAGATCCGGTACATTTCGAAGACCAAAACCTATCGTCACGTAATCAAACGTATTATCGTCAAATGGAAGTGACATTGCATTCCCTTGCACAAGTGTAATCTGCTTATCACGATTCACTGCATTAATCTTCGTTTGACCTACCTCCAGCATGTTACTGCTGAAGTCGAGACCATGCATGTGACCCGTTTCACTTGCTTCCGCCATGGCAAGCGTCCAGTCGCAGGTTCCGCAGCACAGATCAAGCCCTGTGTCTCCTTGGGACATGTTCATCTTTTTCATGGTGAACTTACGCCAAGCTTTGTGCCTACGAAAACTTAAGATATCATTCATGACATCATACTTACCCGCAATACTCTGAAAAACCGAATGGACAAATTCTTCTTTCGGTTTGGTCTCTGTGCTACCCATTCGTCTCCCCCTCAATCTTCCCTAACTACCGCATGTGAAGGCTGCAAATAGGTGAGGTAAGGTTCCAAAATTGCCTGCACTTCATGCAAACTTTCACCCTCCACCTTATCTTGCAATAATTGCTGTATGCGGTGTGTGCTATTACGAAGCTTGTCCAGCAAGATTTCACCAATTCGATACTTCAGAACCAGTCCAGCCCACGCACGCATATCTGGCTCAGGTTGAAGAAGAACCTTCCGTTCCTCATCACTGCCCTGTTCATTGATACTCCAGAAGGCATAACTGTAAACAAAGCTTTTCTCATCATTTAGCTTCTGCAATTCTGCCACAATGTTCTCACAGGTGCTAAATTCAGCAAGCAGATGCTTCCAGATCGACTGATCCTTTTCTCTGATTATGTCTGTAAAAGAAAGAAACAGCTGCATTTTCAGCTGTACCGTTTCACGTAAGTATTCATCAGGCGAAACGACGAGCTTCTTCATACGTTCATATAATGACATCTTACCCACGTTAACCTCAGCGACTGCACCACTAAGTTTACCGATCATTTCAATCCGGTTGGCATGGGCAAGCAATTGATAGAATCGACTACTGAAATAATCGCCAGCGAGCACATTCAACTGACGAGATCGCATCTCCTGTTCTCTACGTGCTCCGGATAAAGTATCAATACGATCATGCGTATCCATGGCCAACTGAACGAGCGAGGTAGCTAAAGCATAAATTTCATCATGCTGCTTCTCATCTGTGCGGCTCACAAACACCTGCAACAGACGCGCTCGGCTATCCGGAAACGGTGGTATTTCCGTATGTTGTCGAATCATGTCGTAATCCGTATATTTTTTTGCTAGTTGGGGTACGCGATATGAATTCATTCTCCAGCCTCCGAGACTTTGCATTGTTAAACCTTTTTCTGCACTACAATCTTATATATTATAGCATATGTTTATCGGACACGCACTGAATCCTGCTATTCTATTACCCCTGGTTCAACATTTCGAACTGCTTCCTCCAGAGTTCCGTCTCCATAATATGAAACCAGGCTTTTAATTCGTCAGATAACGCTGGACTATTCCAATTTCGAAGGCTATCAATTGCTTCCATCGGCCATTCATTACGGCGAATATCTGCGGCAAGCAACAGATGTTGTTTATGCAGCCATTCATCCTCGGCCATAACACGAAGCAATACTTGTTCCACATTGTCCAAGCTCCGAAAACTCAGCTCGGCAATCGCAGCCATGTTGGCGTATATTTCACTATAACTTGTTCCCGTTCCAATTACCTTTAAGTCGAGTTTCAAAATGGATTGCTTCCATTCTACTCTTGCGATGGGAGTTGTTAAATGCATAGAATTTAGCACATCTACCAAATTTCCATCGGACAATTCGTCTGGTGCTTTTGTTGCTGTGACTGGCAGTACGTGATCCTCGCCCCATGTACGTATATGTAAATTCTGTATCGCCACAAGCAGAAAAACTGCCGCAACCGTTGCTAACACTGAAGTCGTAAGGATCATTCCGGGTTTCATAAACGCCTCCCTGCCCTCACCTGTTAGTGTAGTCTGTCCGGTAAAGGCTCATACCTCATTGTACAATGAAAAAAAGCAGGCTATGCCTGCAATTTTCATTATTCGGACTGAATTTCACCATGCTTGGTAATCAGTGTAGCTTTGCCCCGGATTTTGATGGCAGAAGTATGATTCGTGAATTGAGCAAACATCACTTCTCCCTTGTCGAGCTTCTCTGTATGGTGAAAACGCGTATCCTGGCCCCGAGTTAAGCCGATTACCTGTACACCGTTCTCCTCCGCTCGAATAACAATATAATCACTGCCGGTTGGATGGTCCATCACGTAACGTCCCCTCTCCTAGTTCAATAGCGTTAATGATGATTAAAATCGTTGCATTTGTCAACAGAGTCCTATCCATATGGAACGCAACAATTATTCAATGACGGGTCATACTACAAAATATCTAGTTACAGAAAGGAGAATTACTCTTGAAATACACTCCAGCAACACTAACAGAAGAACATGTGCACCAGATTCAAGAGGTTGAACAGCATCTCTCTGATGCCGCAGGCAAAGAACTGATTCTAATCGCTTATAGCCTGCAGCCGGAAGAAACGAATCCGTCAGACAGCCGTTCAGATCCACTTTAAAAGGGCAAAAGAAAAGGCCGTGAACAAGTCACGGTCTTTTTGTCGACATATGGAATATGTAGAAATCTTATTTAATTCCGTCTTTGAGCGCTTTACCTGGTTTGAATGCAGGAATTTTGCTCGCAGGAATTTCGATTTCTTCACCTGTTTGCGGGTTACGTCCTTTACGAGCAGAACGTTCGCGAACTTCGAAGTTCCCAAAACCAACCAATTGTACTTTGTCTCCGCTTTGAAGAGCCTCAGAGATTGCTTCGAACACGGCATCAACCGCTTTCGTTACATCCTTTTTGGACAGTTCAGTAGCTTCAGACACGTGTGTAATCAAGTCTGATTTATTCATTTGTTTTCACCTCCTGAATCAATGTCCTGAATGTTATACTGTGTTTCCGTTTTATCGCGAAATATACGTTCATACGCAAAAAATCTACGTACATCTTGAGCGTGATGAACACCATTCTCCGCTTGCGGTTAACAGTTCTTTCCGGCAGAATGCCGCCTGAAACCAAGCGCGCTCCATACGCGGAACAAATTTTATACTAATACAGACAGCACACAATTTCAAGTGCGGTTGCGGTTTAACACGTAAAATGTAACGGCTAAGGCTAGGACAAGAACGCCACCTTTTACAATATCGTGTGTAAAATACTGTACATTCATCATCGTCAAACCATTGACCAAGACACCAATTAAAACCGAACCTATAAATGTTCCAATCACGTTTGGTTTACCCGCACCGAACACAGAGAACCCTACAAATACAGCCGCTACGGATTCCATTAACAACGGAGAACCCGCATCAATCTGACCAGAACCAACCTTGGAAGCATAGATAATACCACCGATTGCAGCAAACACACCTGCTGCCACATAGGCTAGTGTTCTTACCTTTTTCACCTTGATTCCAGACAATCTTGCAGCCTCTTCATTCCCCCCCGTAATGTACATTTGGCGACCATACTTCGTATACGTTAAAAAGATGTGAACGCCGATTACCGCAATGAGCAAAAGGATAACTGAAATCGGCATGCCCAGCCATTTACCCTGTCCAATCTGCAAAAACGTTGGATCCATCTCCCCCGCAGCTTTGCTTCCATCCGGAAATTGCATGTGATTATAGATGGTATAGCCTTGTGCGTACGTTTTGTGAATCCCACCGATGATATACATCGTGGCTAGTGTAGCCAGTAGATCAGGGATACGCAGTTTCACAATAAGCAGCGCATTAAGAAGACCAATGACAGCGCCGATCACCAGCGGAACGATGATAACGACTGCTAACGGCTGTTGGTACCAGATCATCAAAGAGGCAGTAACCACCGTCGTTAGTGATACAGTTGCGCCTACAGAAAGGTCGAATCCATCCACAATTAGAGATAATGTGACACCAATCGCCACGAATGTCACGATCGAGATAGAACCTAGAATATCGGTTAAGTTGCTGTACGTAAAGAAATAAGGCAATTTAATGCCGAAAAATGCAATAACACCAATAATAACGATAATCGCTCCATAACGGAACGCAAAATCTAATGATTTGTCCTTCATGCTTGCACCTCTTGTCCACCGCTTGCATAGTATAGCAGCTGTTCTTGGTTAGTTTCGCCTCGTTTGAATTCCTTTACAATCTCGCCTTCACACATCACAGCAATCCGGTCTCCAATGCCAAGTCCTTCATCCAATTCACATGTGAAATAAATGACCGCTTTTCCTGCAAGAGCCAGTTGGTTAATGATCCGAAAAATATCACTTTTAGCTCCGATGTCTACCCCTTTTGTTGGCTCATCAAAAATAAATACATCGGCCTCCGCGTTTAGCCATTTACCAATGGCTACCTTCTGCTGGTTACCGCCACTTAAATACTTAACCTCCTGACGAACAGAAGAGGTTTTAATACCAAGTTGCTGAATCAATGATTCCGCGTTCTCTCGTTCCCTTTTACGACTTACAAAGCCAAGCCTGCTGAGCCTGCTAAGCAATGGTAAGCTTAAGTTGCGTTCAACATTCTCATGAATCAGGATACCCTGCTTACGACGTTCTTCAGGCACAGAGACGATTCCCACTGCCGCAGCATCAGCGGGTTCAGCCATTCGAAGCTTGTTATTGTTCAACCGAATCTCGCCTGCCTCCAGCCGGTCTGCTCCAATTAAGAGTCGTGAACATTCCGTCTTGCCCGCACCTACAAGCCCTACTACAGCAAGCACCTCACCTCGGCGTACGGAAAGATCAACACCTTTAACCTTAAGCCCACGACGGAGCCCACGCGCTTCGAGCAACAGATCACCAACTGGCGCCTCGATCTTAGGAAATTCTTCATCAAAGGACTTACCTAACATCTGAGTAACTAGATCGTTAATCGTCAGTCCATTCGTATCCCCCGTAAACACATGTTGACCATCTCTCATCACCGTTACTCGATCACAATGACTCGTGACTTCAACAAGGCGGTGAGTAATGAAAATACATGCGACTCCACGATCCTTCAGCAAATGAACGATACGAAAAAATGCATCGGTCTCTTCCTGACTAAGGGGGGCAGTCGGCTCGTCAAAAATAATAACCTTGGCTTCTTGAACCAAGATACGCGCGAGCAAAATCATCTGTTTCTCTGCAAGTGTAAGGTCGGCCACTTTCTTGTGCACAGAAATGTCTGCTCCCAACTGCTTCAACACCTCGCTAGCGCGCTGCTGCAATTTTCGCGGACTCTTCCACCACCCCCCAGCAGAAGAGGCAAGTTGATCTAACATAATATTCTCTGCTGCGGTTAATTGAGGCACTAGGGCTGCATCCACTTCTTGATACACACAGTGGATCCCCTGGCTTTTGGCATCACCTGGGGAGTTCAAGCGTAGGATCTGGCCGTTCAGGTTAATCGTGCCCTGATCCAGCGGATAAGCACCGGATAGAATCTTCATTAATGTACTCTTTCCGGCTCCATTAGCTCCAAGAAGTGCATGAATCTCTCCACCTTTTACAGAGAAATTCACATCTTTAAGTGCAGGAACGCCAGCAAACTGTTTATGGATATGTTCCATTGTCAGCAGAATAGATGCCGTTGTCATGATGTATACCTCCAATCACTTCCTATGGGTGTATTTGTTATTTTTTTGTTTATTCGTTAGAGCGTACTAACTTATGTTCGTCTGATCTTCTGTTGCTGGAAAAAGCGCGCCTCTCGGCGCGCTCGACTAACGCTTGTTGATTGCTATTAATGAACAACAGGATCAGGTTTATTTGGCAGTAATGCCGTAATCCTTCATCCAATCCTTGATACCCTGCGTACTTCCACCCCAGCCTTCTACATACTCTGACAGCTCGGAAGTAGAAATTTGTTTCTCAGGCAATGCTTCACGTTGTACATAAACCGGATTGAGTACCACTGCATCCTCAGTCTCGTCACCATTAATCTTCTGATAAGCATAACGAACTTGAACTCGTCCAATGTCAGTTGGATCAACCGCTGCAGATGCAACCCATGGATTTTTAGGATCTTGGATCATTTGTAAATCTTCATCACTCATATCGATACCATAAACTTTAATTTCATCACGACCAGCTTGTTGAATTGCACGTGCTGCACCTTTAGCAAATTCATCCCATGCTGTCCACACTGCAGTGATTTCACCTTTTGGATATTGCTTCAGAATTGCTTCCATTTTTGCTTGAGTATCAAGTGCTGGATTTTGAGCAGAGCCAAATGTTGCAATTTCTTTAATATCAGGATTTTCACTCATAAACTTAGCGTATGACACCTGACGTCGTTCCATCGGTGCAAATCCAGCTACCCATACTTTAACAATATTACCTTGACCATTAATGTCTTTTTTCATTTGTTCTAAGGTAAGCTCCGCCATCTTTTGATCATCCTGAGACAGCACTGTAGCACCCGGAACGCTGATATCCGCATCAAATACAACAACTGGAATGTTTTGTTCTACAGCCTTTTTGACACCTGGTTCAAGCAATGAATCACCATGATCCGTCAGAATGGCATCAAACTTTTGGTTAATCGCACTATCGAGCAATGATACCATTTTCGCTTTATCGTTATCGGCAACAAACGTCGTCAGCGTGCCGCCGAATTTTTCAATTTCTTCTCGAACACCTTGTACGTATTGTTGTGAGAATGTACCTGTGTTGAATTCCATAATCAGAGCAACCCGTTTACCACTTAGCGGGCCAGTAACTGCCTCAGTCGCAGGCTTGTCCTCCGCGCCAGAAGCTGGTGTCGCTGCTGGCTCTTTTTTAATTCCGCATGCGGACAGTGCCAATGTAAACACGAGCAGTACACTTAACCAAACCCATTTCGTAGCTTTTCTCTTCATCTCTATTCCCCCTAGTCATTCTCTCTCTGTGTGATCTTGATCACAATAGTTGAATATTAATATAACGGCTAATCCCTAGTATGTAAATGGGTTTTAGTAATTTAAAGCTAAAAATCGCTAAGTTTTTTTCAGGAAAGCTAGACTTCCATCCAAATCCACCAGAATCAAGAAAAAAGAACATTAAAAAGACCGCAAGGCATCCCTTGCGGTCTTTGATTTTACAGTATGATGGCGATCAATCCGCCTGATCCTTCGTTAATGATTCTTCCGAGCGTTTCCTGCAGCTTATAGCGTGCATTATCCGGCATCATAGCGATCTTGCCCTGAATGCCTTCTCTCACGATGGAGTGCAAGGAACGTCCGAACATATCTGAATCCCATACCTTGATCGGATCATTTTCGAAGTCCTGCATCAGGTATCTCACCAGTTCCTCGCTCTGTTTCTCCGTACCGATAATAGGTGCGAATTCAGACTCCACATCGACTCTAATCATGTGGATGGAAGGTGCGGTTGCCTTTAAGCGAACTCCGAATTTAGTCCCTTGACGAATCAGTTCAGGTTCATCCAGCGCCATCTCAGCCAGAGAAGGTGCCGCAATGCCGTAGCCGGTCGTTTTGACCATCTCCAGTGCTTCAGCGAAGCGATCATACTCTCTTTTGGCATGAGAGAATTCTTGCATCAGTTGTAACAGATGATCTTTGCCTCGAATCTCGATCCCCACAACTTCCACGAGGATCTGATCATATAACTCATCCGGTGCATACAGATCAATCTCAGCTACACCCTGACCCATATTCATTCCGCTCAGTCCAGCACGGTCAATGAATTCATATTCCATGAACTGGGCTACCACTCGATCCACATCGCGCAATCGACGAATATCCTTCACAGTGTCACGGACAGAATTTTCATAGTTGCTACGCAACCAGTGTGTATCATTCAGCACCATAACCCAGCTCGGTAAATTCACATTCACCTCATGTACTGGGAACTCATACAATACTTCACGAAGAACACCTGTCACATCGTCTTCCGTCATTGTCGCTGCACTCAGCGTCATCACTGGAATGTCGTATTTCGCGGCAAGCTCGTTACGCAATTGAAGTGCCTCTTCACTGCGCGGACGAGTAGAGTTGATGACGAGCACAAACGGCTTACCCACTTCCTTCAGTTCAGCAATAACACGCTCTTCGGACTCTACATAGGAACTCCGTGCAATCTCAGCGATTGTACCATCTGTTGTAACAACAACGCCCAGTGTAGAATGTTCCTGAATGACTTTTCGTGTGCCAATCTCTGCCGCTTCCTGGAACGGAATTGGCTCATCGAACCAAGGTGTAGAGATCATACGTGGGCCATTCTCATCCTCGTATCCCTTAGCACCCTCTACAGCGTAACCTACACAGTCCACAAGACGTACATTGACATCCAATCCCTCGGCGACTTTAATCTGAACTGCGTTATTAGGTACAAATTTCGGCTCGGTGGTCATGATCGTTTTACCTGCTGCACTCTGTGGAAGTTCATCCACTGCACGGGCACGATCAGCCTCACTTGCGATGTTAGGCAGTACGATTGTTTCCATGAATCGTTTAATAAATGTTGATTTCCCCGTCCGGACTGCGCCGACAACCCCGAGATAGATATCCCCTCCGGTCCGCTCAGCAATGTCCTTAAAAATGTCTACTTTCTCCAATGAAATCCCCTCCCTAAATTACTCCGAAGGAAAAATGCTAAAGAGCATCCGCTTCGTTTTTTCAATCAGAAGACTGAAATCCCTGCAACGGTAGAGCCGCCTTTGTGAGTGCCCGGAAGTCGTCCGCCGCCGAACGTTGCATTCTGATGAAACCGGCGAAAGCGGCGTTAACTCGTACATGCAATTGGACTAGTATCATCTTATGTATCCGTATGCAGCATTATGACGCGTATTTTTGTTTTTTTCTTAAGGTTTTTGTCCTCAGAAAATTGCCCAGCTCCCGGACTGCGCGTCTTTATTACAATCTACCTTATGAGCGCTGTGCAATATTTATGACGCTTCGTTTTTATTGGATTCTTTGAATTTCATTGGAGACGCCTAACAGTCAAGGAACCCGGCCTTATTCGAACCAACGTATACCAAAAAGGAGATATTCCTTGGATCGGAACTCTCCCTTTTAGGTGAAACTTATCTCATATAGATTATAATGAATTACTTTTTGCTACAGGAGCATTGCTCTCCCAAACATAAGTGACTGATTTTACAGGGACAAAATACGAGTGTTCCAACAGATAGTCCCTTACGTCCGTCGTTTCTGTAGGTGATTCTTCTGATTTCTCCACAGCCTGCATAATGTCAAAAGCATAATCCACATATACATTGCCTACCTCATCCACCATAAAGGGCAGCTCTTGCCCCGAATACACACTGTTCAGTGTTACCTCAGGTGCCCCAGCAACAGCAGCTTCTTTCATATTTACAACATGCAGACCAGGATATAACTCTTCTCCTAGAGGTAACTTGCCATTATGTACGGACTTATACTGGTTAACCATTCGTTGTACATCATTAACCTTCTGCACAGTCTGCAGATCCATAACTTTGATCGTAGGCTCTACCTCTTCATTTTGAATTAGGAAGTAAGCGCTACCACCATTCTCAAAAGCCGTTAACGGTATTTCATCGATGTACCCCTGCTGCTTCAGCTTAGCCAGATCAACTCTGAACTTTTCGAATTTGGGCGTTTCCTCATCGGCATTAAGGATAGGTAATATTCCCTGATCTTGCTGAAAGGCTTCCACTGCAAGCTGTATTCGGCTAACACTTTCCCGATAAGCGACTTTGGGATCTGCTCCACTTTGAGATTGATACATACAGCCACTACCCACAAAAGCAAATAACAGAAATAAGAATAAAATGTTAATGTGCTGACTTCTTCTACTCCACTGCGTATTAGACGAGTTCTTGATCATCCGTATCCTCCTTGGATCTCATGAAGTACAACGTAATTAACCAAAAAAATTGTTAAACTTGCTGGCTACTAGAATAAGTTTAGAACCAGTCATCATCTTCCTGCTGCTGACGCTCCAGCTGTTTGCGAATCGCGGCTTTGAGAGGATCTTCAGGCACGTGAACAGACACTGAAGCCCCGACCTTGGCTTGGCAGGCCAGTCTCGTTCCTTGTTCCAATAACTGCCCCAGTTTACGTTTCTCTGCATCGGTCGGAGGGTACAACGCATGGGCATACGCTTCATCGACTCTCACCTTACACATCAGGCAAGCCGCCTTCCCATCACAACGCGTCGTTATTTTTACGCCTGCACGACGTGCGGCATTCAGTAAGGTTACGCCTGCTTTCAAACGAATGCTCTTCTGATCAGGCAAAAATGTAATGATCTGCTCCATGTGCTCCCTCCTTTCTATTACGCATTCCAATCAAACCCGATAAGTTCACTAACTTCGGATCGAAAACGACTTGTCCACACATTTTGCTCACTAAGTTGAAGCATGAGGGATTGGTGTTCATGTGGCTGCTTCCGAATCTGCTTCGCAATTGCTTCATACCGATCCGCGCGTCCCCTCAATACGTTGAATAACAATTCATGAGCTAGCGGCATTAGTTTGACTGTGAATGCACCCATCTGTACACAGGGCGCATGTGCAGCGAGTAAACGATCAATTTCTACCCGATACCAGCTCTTTCTTGCCCATATCTCAAAACCACCGACCAGTTCCAACGCACACTCTCCCACCTGGTAATGGCTAAGTAAGGAAGCGTACGGACCTGTCTTATCGATCTGTGGTTCATCCAGAATTGTTCCAGGTACAGTTCTATGTAACATTTTGGCCGCAGCAATATCCGCATAAATATCAATGTCTCTTGGCGCCTGTTGCAATTCTACCTCTTGCAATAGCAGCCCACAACTCCCGCCAAGCAGCCATGTGAATGGTTCATTACTCCAGCCCTTCGCGATTTCCAGCAGAGCAGCATGTAATTCCGGATAATCCGCTGTTCGTTCCCCCGTTTTATTCAGCTCCATCCGGGCTCACCTTCTTTCATCCGTGTTCATTGTGTCAGTTCTTATGATGTGCTTATTCGGATGTTATCCCTCAGGCTCTGGATAGGCTCAGGTTAGAGATGCAATTCCGCCGAAAAAGCCAATTAACATAATCAGAAATGCAATAAGGGACAATACCCCGCGTATAATACCTTTCGTTTTGGCACGAGCAAACGTAATCAGGAATACAGATAAACCCATAATCAGAATCGCAACCAATGACAGCCACATCTTGTCCATTGCGCTCATAATCCAACAGTCTCCCCTTCAGTCCGTTAATTCATCACTGACACCGTGACAATTGCAATTATTATAACACGAAATTCAACGGTTTTTTCCAAAAAAAAGACAAAAAGCAAGCTGGCAGAAGCCAGCTCACTTTCTCATCTTATTCATCCACTGCCTATGCAGGCACGATCTATTATTTTTTCATCATCATTTTCATAAGCGATTCCATGCTGTTCGGGTTCAATCCGCTCTTCTTGACCGCACTTACAATATCCTGAACCGTATCTTCCGACACCGGAACTTTCGCCATAGCGGATACCTGTTTAATCAATTGGCGCAACTGAGCTTCGTTCTGCATTGTGGATGGTTTCACTGTACTGGCCAATTTCTTGACAGCACCTTCCGTAATCGTTTTGCCTGTTTTTTTGTTGATCGCTTTCAGTGCATCCTTAGAAATATTGTTACCCATTCGTCTCCCCTCCTCCGGTAATACTCATGTGTATAGTATGAGTGCACCACAGAAAAGGTGAATAAGCTTCAATATCCGTTCAACAAGACACACCGATTAGGAGTGCCATTGCTCCCAAGTTTCAAGTTTCATGACTTCCATCTCCGTTTTGGGATCTCGGCCCATCAGCGCCTCAACCGCATCTCGTGGCAGTCTCTCCTGAAAAAGAACATGATACAATTGATCAGCAATTGGCATCTGCACATTATATTTTTGTGAAATAAAATAAGCAGCCTGTGTAGTACGAATTCCCTCAACCACCATGCCCATTGAGTTCAAAACATCGTCTAATTTCTTACCTTGACCCAGCATAGAGCCTGCTCTCCAGTTTCGACTGTGTTGACTGGTAGCTGTAACGACCAGATCGCCGATCCCTGCCAAACCAGAGAACGTCAGTGGATTCGCACCCATCTCCACACCAATGCGTGTAATTTCAGCAAGACCACGTGTTAATAACGCCGCTTTGGCATTATCACCAAACTGAAGTCCATCGGACATTCCCGCACCTAGTGCAATGATATTTTTGAAGGCTCCTGCCAATTCAACACCAAGCATATCTCGGTTCGTATACACCCGGAAATAGGCATTCATAAACAATCCTTGGGCTGACTCAGCAGCAGTCTTGTCCAGTGATGCGACAACTACTGTTGTTGGGCAACGCTTCACCACTTCTTCCGCATGACTCGGACCTGAGAGGACAACGACTTGTCCTTCTTCACATTCAAGCTCTTCGGAGATAACGGTTGACATCCGTTTCAGACTCTCCGTCTCAAACCCTTTGGTTGCGTGAATAACGAGCATTTCCGGCTTGTAGTGAGCCTTAAGTTGTTGTGCCACCGCTCTCATTGCTGAAGAAGGTGCTACAATGACGATTGCTGATGCCCCTTCAACCGCAGCACCCATATCCGTCGTTGCCTGAATCAGCGGAGATAGTTCTGCACCAGGGAGAAAGCGAGCATTCGTATGCTGCTCATTAATTTCCGCAGCTTGTTCTTCCCCACGTGTCCACATCATTACATTCAACTGATTCGCAGCGAGCACACTGGCAAGAGCAGTTCCCCAACTGCCCGCAACCAGTACAGCAACTTTTTTAGACAACGCGTTTTCCCCCTCCAGGGTTTTTCGATCCCAATTTATTTTCCTGTCCTTTGGCGAGCTTCGCAATATTGGTACGATGTCTCCAGAATGCAAACAGACAAATAATCAGACTTCCCCAGAAGATGGTCATTGAATATCCGGGTAAAACAAGAATAAAGATAGGTGTCAATGCAACAAAGATCAGTGATCCCAATGAAACATACCGTGTCAATACGATGGACAGGATTGCGAAAACTCCGGCGCACAATGCAGGAACAAGAGAGAGTGTGGCAAGTACACCAATCGCCGTTGCAATTCCTTTTCCCCCGCGGAAACGGAAGTATAGTGGCCAGTTATGCCCTGCAATAGCTGCTATACCACAGATCGCTGGAATCCATTCCGAACCGCCGCTAAGCCAAACTCCGATCCATACCGCAGCGATCCCTTTGAGCACGTCAAGGAGCAGAACCAGGATAGCTGGCCCTTTCCCCAGAATACGCAATGTATTCGTAGCTCCTGCGTTACCGCTGCCGTGTTGACGGATATCGATCCCCCGAATCGCCTTGGCAAGGAGGACACTAAAGCTGATTGAACCGAGTAGATAACTCAGTACAATCGCTGCGATTTGTAAAATCACAAACTTCTCCCCTAACTTTCGTCGGACTTCTTCCGAGTAAATATACGAATTGGCGTACCTTCAAAGTCGAACGCACCACGGATTTTATTCTCCAGGTACCGTTCATATGAGAAGTGCATCAACTCTGGGTCGTTTACGAAAATAACCATTGTTGGAGGTTTAACTGCTACCTGCGTGACATAGTTAATTCTCATTCTGCGACCTTTATCCGTTGGTGGTGGATTGATCGCAACAGCATCAGATACGACATCATTAAGCAGATGCGTCTGAATACGTAGTGCATGTTGTTGAGCCACATGTTGAACAACCGGTAGCAATTTTTGTAAGCGTTGTTTTGTTTTGGCTGACAAAAAGACCACGGGAGCATACGTCATAAACAAGAAGTGATCCCGAATTTTTTTCTCAAATTCATTCATGGTCTTATCTGTTTTGTCCACAACATCCCATTTGTTCACTACAAACAGTGAAGCTTTGCCTGCTTCAAATGCATAACCTGCAATATGTTTGTCTTGTTCAATAATGCCTTCTTCACCATTAATAACAATCAAAACAACATCGGCACGTTCAATAGCACGCATCGCACGCATAACGCTATACTTCTCAGTCGTTTCGTACACCTTACCACGTTTGCGCATACCTGCTGTATCGATTAATACATAACGCTGACCATCCTTTTCAAACGGGGTATCAATGGCATCACGCGTAGTTCCCGCAACATCACTAACAATAACCCGCTCTTCGCCCAGGATCGCATTCACAAGTGAGGATTTACCTACATTCGGACGGCCGATCAGTGCTACACGAATAACATCATCATCATACGTCTCTTCTTCAAGTTCTGGTAACTTCTCTACGATTGCATCGAGAAGATCACCTACGCCTGTACCATGGCTACCTGAGACCCCAATTGGATCACCGAACCCGAAACCATAGAACTCATAAATCAGTTCGCTGCGCCCGATATTATCCACTTTGTTAACGGCTACAACGATAGGCTTACCTGAGCGGTACAGCATCTCTGCAACTTCTTCATCCGCTTGCGTAATACCCGCTTTGGCATCACACATAAATACAATAACATCCGCTTCTTCAATCGCAAGTTCTGCCTGCATGCGGATGGATTTCATAATAACGTCCTCGCCATCAATCTCGATACCACCTGTATCGATAATACTGAATGCTTTGCCGTTCCATTCACCGATTCCATAAATCCGATCTCGGGTAATGCCCGGCTTGTCTTCCACAATGGCCAGCCTGTCGCCGATAATCCGATTAAATATAGTGGATTTACCCACGTTCGGTCGTCCGACAATTGCCACAACGGGTCTTGCCATACATTCCACTCCTCCTGTCCATACTTTACGATACTCATCATAGCAAAAAACACTTGTCTTGGCTAACCTTTCGTACCGTTATCCTCGTAATAACAACAATCGGCGAACCCGCCTGGGGCTCGCCGATCTTGCTTTTATTGTTCAGCAAAATATGCAGTATATAACTAAGAACCATGCACAGATAACTTATTTGAATTTGCTGAGTTTGTCTCCAAACAGTTCGCCTAGCGTAGTGCTCATACCTTGATTGCTCAAGGAAACGTTAGGGTTGTTGATTTCTTCACGTGGAGCATTGTTTCTAGCAGGTCTTTCTGCTTTAGGTGCTTGGGCTGGAGCTTCTTCTGTTTCTTTGATGCTCAAGCTTACACGTTGTTCAGAAGGGTTCATGTCCAAGATTTTAACTTGAACTTCTTGACCTTCTTTCAACACTTCATGTGGAGTGCCGATGTGTTTGTGGGAGATTTGTGAGATGTGCACAAGTCCCTCAACGCCAGGAGCGATCTCAACGAATGCCCCGAAGTCAACCAGACGTTTTACAACACCTGTTACGATATCGCTAGCATTGAATTTGTCGCCAGCTGTTTCCCAAGGACCTGGTTGAACAGCTTTCATGCTCAGGCTGATTTTACCTTTTTCAGGATCAACTTTGAGCACTTTCACGTTAACTTTGTCACCTTCGGACAGAATGTCAGATGGTTTTTCAACGTGAGTCCATGCAAGCTCGGATACGTGAACCAAGCCATCAACTCCGCCTACATCAACAAATGCACCGAATTGTGTCAAGCGTTGAACTGTACCTTCGATAACTTGACCTTCTTGCAAACCAGCCATAACTTCGACTTTGTTTGCTTCGAATTCTTGCTCCAATACGTCTTTTTGGGAAAGGATCACTTTATTGTTCTCACGATCGATCTCTTTCACTTTAACACGCAGTGTGCGGCCTTTGTAGTCGCTGAAGTCTTCAACGAAATGGCGCTCAACCATGGATGCTGGAATGAATCCACGCACGCCCACGTCTGCAACCAAACCGCCTTTAACTACATCAGCTACAACAACTTCAAATACGTCTTGGTCTTCAAAATGCTTTTGCAATTGATCCCAAGCGTTTTCGCTGTCGATTGCACGCTTAGACAGAACGAGTTTTTCTTTCTCGTCGTCAATAGTGAGGACTTTTGCCTCAACTTCTTGCCCAACTTCAACTGCATCAGACGCGCTGTCTACATGCAAAGAGGACAATTCACGAATTGGAATAACACCGTCATATTTATATCCAATGCTTACATAAGCTTGGTTATCTTCCAATTTGACGATGGTTCCTTTTACGGTATCTCCCTTTTTCAAGGAAACGAATTGATCCAACTCATCTTGGGTTGCTTCTTGATTTTTAATTTCTTCCGACATGTCAAATACCCTCCTCAATTCAAAAACCCCATTATATTCAAACCTGCCTATAGCAGAGTTCAAAACACTTTCAGTACTAGATGCTTCTATAGCTTCCCACAGGTAAAATGGAAACATACACCCAGCAATTCAGGTCATAACCTTATTTACTCGGTACGCCTGTTTTAACCATTTCATTGATTTTGGACATGATTTTCTCAGTTGCTCTTTCGAGTGCATCACCCGAAGGGTCTTCCTTGAACTCGTCCAAATTCACAGGTGCACCATACACCACTTTCATCTTACGAAAAAGCTTGTAGTTGCCGATAATAGCAGTAGGGATTACAGTAGCACCACTTCGAAGAGCAAAGCTCGCTGCACCTTTTTTACCAATTCCACCATCATTGTGGCGACTTCCCGAAGGGAAAATCCCTAGCACTTCACCACCACGCAAAATATTGAGTGAGGTTTTGATGGATTCCTTGCTTACGCCTCCCCGCTTAACAGGAAAGGCTCCTACAGCCTTGATAATACGGCCGAAGACGGGAACATCAAACAATTCGCTTTTGGCCATGAAACGAACCTGACGACGAATCTTAATTCCCACCGTTGGCGGATCAAAATTACTGATATGATTGGAACATAAAAGTACGCCGCCTTCATTCGGGATATTCTCCCGACCAACTGCTTCAAGACGGAAAAGAATGGTGTAGATGATCCGCAGTAAAGTGCTGCAAAATGTGTAAATCATAGACCGATCTCTCCTCTGACCATTGTGCAATAAGATACGATTTTGTCAACCACTTCATGGATGCTCATCTCAGTTGTGTCAAGAACAGTGGCGTCCTCTGCACACCGAAGTGGGGAAATCTCCCTCTCTTCATCCAATTTGTCACGGGTGGCAATGTCTCGCTCTAGTTGCTCCAACGTCAGTCCTTCAGAGGGATCCAGTTCTTTGAAGCGGCGAAGTGCACGCTCTTCCACACTGGCAGTCATGAAGATTTTCACTTCCGCATCGGGCAGTACTGTCGTTCCGATATCGCGTCCATCCATAACGACGCCCTTGCGCAAAGCCATTTGCCGCTGAGTATCCACTAATTGTGTACGCAGCCCCTCGATTTGCGCATATCGTGACACGATTCCCGTTACTTCACGGGAGCGGATTTCCGAGGTTACATCTTCCCCATTACAGAACACTTTCTGTCCGTCGGGATCCGGTTGTAATTCAATGACCAGCTTCTGGGCTTCCTGAAGCACCTCTGTGACATGCTCCGGCTTTATTTCATTCCGAATCATGTGAAGAGTTACCGCACGGTACATCGCGCCAGTGTCAACGTAAATGTACGCGAGCGCCTCTGCAACTAATCGAGCCACCGTGCTTTTCCCGGCACCGGCAGGACCGTCAATTGCGACGTTCATCTTCCCGTTCTCTGATGTGTTCTGGCTTGCCAACGGGGCATTCCTCCTCAAACGTTAAGCCTCAATAAAAAAACAGGCATTGCCTGCATCGTGAAAATTATACCACACTATAAAGAGGGATGCAAAAACAGGCAAATCAATAATTTTGTTTCCATGTCGAGATTTGGTTCTGAATCGGCGTTCCTTCCATGTGATCGATTATCGTCATTTTATTTCTCAAATACGGAATTTGCAGAAGCAATTGATATAAGATTAGCAGCAAACAAAGAACCGCAATCAGTTTGAGAAATCGTTTTTCCATACGATGAGACCACACATAATAGAGGCGTTCGTATCGAAGAGAATTCCGGTGGTTATCCATAACGCACTCCTCTGTTTTTCCATTACGTTACCCACCGCAATCCGTATTTATCCAACATTACAACTATTTATTTGGTGCGATAATCGAGTTGGCGCTCGAAACAAAATTTAATGATCTTCTGCCGCTCAGAATCCGTGATTTGCACAAACTTCAACATACAGAGCTGTCTACCTGTCTCTAATTCTTTGATTCGCACAACCTCTGCCTCAAAAGCGACATGTTCGATTGCAGAGTTGCGATAAGGAACGAGTAACCAACAATTCAACTTTTGTCCTTCAACCAGCGAGAAATTAGGTTCCCCGTAGATGGATAACCCCCCACCACCAATATCCTCAGTCAGAGCTACTGCTCTCGTCAGATCCTCAATTTGAATAGCTAACTCAAGATTTGCGTGAACACGTAAGAAGCTTCGGCGCTGAATTTTGGAAATTTCATCTGGTAACGGTTTGCGAATACGAACAAGTCGAACGATATCTTCTTCAAAACCAGTAACATACGTATTAAAATAATGCCGGACGCCATCTTCAGTAATATAATAAATCGATAATTCCTCACCAAAAAAGAGTCTTTTCAGTCTGCTGCTTCCTTGCTGCATCGGAACTTCAATCAGAAAACTGTTATCTTCCACATCAGCAATACGGGATTTGTATTCTTTGATCGCTTCTTTTTCATCTGCTGAGGCTATTTGAATGAATAAGATTTCGTTTATTTTGGGATACACGATTGCTCACCGTCACTTTATGTATTGTCTTCATATGTACAAGGACCATTATACCATGACCTTTATCATAGTGAATAACAAAATAAAAGAACAGACCGTCTTGCGATCTGTTCTTTCTGTTACTAAAAATTAGGTGAGGCTCTTAAGTGTGAATATCCTACGAAGTCGCATTCACCGGTTTAATTTCCTCAACAGCTTCTTCCATGCCTGTGTCCGCATTAATGTAAATTCGGTATCGGGTTCCATTGATCCGTCCACCGAATTCGTAACACAGCACTTCCTTACTGAATTCATTCTCAATAAGTGATTTACGGACATAACTCTCTTCAAAATCAGGATTCAATTTCTTCCGAGCTTGCTCAGCTGTAAGACGCGCTTTTGGAATGTTGCGTTGATCTTTATGTTCGTTGACAAAGTCACTTGCTTGAAAACCTGTTACTTCACCTGTATCCAAGCCAGCACGAACAGAAATTTTCTCAGGATAAATCAAGGTATCGCCTTGCTTGCGCACATAGGTCAGGTTAGCCAAGTTCCCATACTCATCGTAGTTGACAGCTTTCATATCTTTATACCCTTTGTCGGACAAAAATTGATCCGCTTTAGCCATAACCTCATTACGTGAAACTTTCTTTGTTCCAATCTGACGTGTGTCGCTATACGAGATCAGCATTCCACCATTACGTGTGAAATCCATCATGAGTTTACTGTCATTCGCCTGTCCGACAGACGCAGTAAATGATTCCCATTCTGTACCCTTGCCATTCTCTTGTACTTGGATATTACCCACCGATTGATTGGAGAATTTAGCAGCTTTATTCTGAATCTGTTCTTTGGTCATCGGAATACCATCTAGTTTCTTGACTGTTCGCTTGGTGTACATACTAGAAACCGACGGCCCCCAGTCCAATTCAGGATACTGTTGTACCTTTTGGTTAACAGACCGGAATCCATCTACAATGGTATTGTCATTGACTTTACCTTGGGCTGCCATAGCTGTTTCTGCATCCATCCACCGCAGACGATCCGATAGAACTTTTTGCTGCACTTCTTTTAAGTTCTTCGTAATCTCAGATGAATTTTGGTACAGCTGCTTCAGGTTGCCCAGTTCTTTTTCACTCAGAGGTTCATTCGTTAGATCTCGCATCGATGCCTTATAGGCAAAGTTAGAGATTCGCGAAAGAAAATCATCAGTTTCATGGAAAGGCAGCATGGTCAGAGGCAACTGACTAATCTCATTTTGAGCCTCACTGGTAAGTCGCCACACGTTCATCAGACCTTTACGATGCATTCCAAGTGAGCTTGTGTGAACAGCAAGGGTATTACCAATCTCGGAATGCAACTTATCCATATGAAAAGATAGATCGTGAAAAGCACGTTGATATTGATTCTCCGCTTTAATTAGAATCGCGTTTTTCTCCTGGTTCTCTTGGTAACCCCAAACGAGAGCACCGATCAACAGGACTGCGACGATCGGAAACATGACTGAACTTAAACGTTTATACATCGGAAGTCTCCTTTCTTCTGAACCGCTATCTATATTGTGGATCGAAGAAAGACCTCTTATGCATCGAATTTCCAGTTCAGTCACATGCCCTAGTAAACACACTCACCTAATTTAATTCACCTAATTTAATTGTACCCATGAGGCTCTTCCTTCTTCTTCAATCTCAAATTGATCCCGATTATCACAAAGACATTGCTTAAATCCCGTTTCAATCCGTCCTCTTTCTTTCTTCCCCCTCAACGTAAAACGCTCCCCACACTGCTTGCATCTAATTTTAATTTTAATCCGCATATAAGCTTAATCCCCGTTTCTGTTAGATTTCCCCGGAGATCTTCTATCTTCATACAAAAAAACACACCGGGGCATTGTGCGCAGCATGCGCTTCATGTCCACCAGTGTGTCCGTATTTCTATAATTTAACCTCTTCCTCTCGCTTCACAAAACGAAATGGAGAACGATTATTGGCTCGTGTAATTTTGCCGATTGCACCATACCACAATCCCGCCATGAGCGGAGCAATAAACCATAGCCAATGATTAACCATCGTGTTCATAATCACATCGTAGAGTGCATGCCAGAAAAACGGTAAGATCAAGGATAACATTAGATACCAACGCTTTTTCTTACCATCAGTAAACTTAGCCCGCCCCATATAGTATCCCATAATCACTGCAAACATCGCATGACCTGAAACAGGGAGCAGTGCACGGAGAAACATCGCTGAGACTGAGGCATTCCCCGCAAAGGCATACAACACATTCTCAACAGTTGCGAATCCGAGCGATACCGCTACTGAATACAATATCCCGTCATAAGGTTCATCAAATTCGGTGTGATTATAAATGATGTGATATATCACAAACCATTTGATAAATTCTTCAACACCACCAGAAATTACGATGGATTCAAGATAAGGATTGTCTCCGAGCCAAATCGTCATGCCACGTTGAATGATCATGATAGGTAACACCATCAAGACACCCATCACGAACACTCTCAATACCATGTGAAGTGGCTCAGAATCATAACGGTCTTTCAGATAAAAGTATGTTAACAAGGCGAGACCCGGAGCTACTGCTGCCGCTAATACCGAGAACAAAAGCACCGAAAATTCCCTCCTCTGACTAAGACGCGATTACAATGATGAACTTAATCTTGACGTTTGAAATGTGTACAGATAACCTCAATGGCTTGTTCAGGAATGATCACTTTCCCGTACTCTTCCATCACTGCCGGTGTAACGGATGATCCCTCACCAAATTCAGCGAGCAATGCGATCAATGCTGCATGTTTGGTGGAATCAACATCATCGGGCTCCAAGTGTAGGAACCATTTGTTTTTATATGAATACAGTGTTCCGGCGTTAGTGACATGTTGACGCAGCATATGCGCTGCTTCAATGAGCACCTCGAAATCTTTGAAGGCGTAAACGATGGTATCACTTTGTTCAAGCGTAACTTCCATCTCATATACTTCCTCAGGAAGATCATCCTCATTGCCTGAGCCATATTGTTGCGGATCATATTTCCCACGGGTAACAATGACAACCATACCTTGAGCGGGAAGTGCGAATACTTCGACAGCAAGTGGACCTGTGGCATCAAACCCAAGTTCGGAATAAGCCTGATCCATCATTTCAGTGAACAGTTCATGAACTTTAGGTATCTCCTGCCACATATCTTCTTTTTGTATTCCGCGCTCGCTCAGATCGTCAAAGGTCAGGAAAATCCGTATCTTATCGTGACTTAATCGTTCTATTTTCATACAGGATCTCCCCTTTATAAGCAAGTCTTATAACAGATTATGAAGCACAAAACAATATGTGCTGAAAATAAATCTATGTAGTTATGTTATCATTTTATACCTGTAAATGCACGAAGTAAAATCGACAAAAAAAAGAATCAATCCACAGCAAATAAAGACTGTGGTTGATTCTAAACAGAAGTTTTGGTTTATAAACCCGGTACAGTTGTGTGTGTTTGACTCAAAATTTGCTCAACTTCATTTTTCACTTCTGGATTAGAACGAATAAAATCCTTGAGCATTTTCATATTTTCTTCTTTTTCTTGCGGCGTAACCGGTCTTGCTTCTTTCTTTAATGGGCTCTTATGGTTGTCACTATGTGCATTCGGTTTAACATTAAATCCGTCCATGCCTGGAAATGTCATTTCCATCATTTTATGCTTAGCCTGATCCATCATGTTACGTGACGAACCAGAAGACAGCATAGGTACTTTGCCTCTGGCGATCCATGAGCTTGCAGCAACGCCAATGACGATACCCCAGAAAAAGGATGAAGCCTTCATTACACCAACCTCCTCTAAATGTTAAAATCATAACTATTGTTTGCTGGATGACAGCATCTCATTCCGCATAAATACAGGAAAGTGAGTTGTTACTGATGTTTAGACATACCGCAACATGCTTAATCGCCGCTTGCTTGCTTCTGACAGCTTGTGGCAACGAAACCGAAACGGTTCTTCAAAATCCTAAGGATACGTCTAGCCCAACCGTTGATACGACTGCCAACTCCAATGAAACCGAAGATACAGATCGAGTTAACAATCCTGATAAGTCTAAACCTTCGGAGGCTTCTTCTTCGCAAACTGCCCGTGAAGAAAATTCTGATACCATGCAGAATGCTGACGCAGAATCGACACAAGAAGAAATCCCAAAAATGTATCATATGAATGAAAATTATTTTATTAAGCCCAATGACGATTCTTTGGAGAAAAAAGTGGTCTTGTTGACATTTGACGACGGCCCTAAAGAAGAAGACATGATTAACCAATTAATCGACACGTTGGATAAACATGATGCAAAAGCAATTTTCTTCGTTAATGGTTATCGAGTCCAAAACAATCCGGACTTACTCAAGCTCATCCATGAACGAGGTCAAATCATAGGTAATCACGCATGGGATCATGAAGATCTCAAAAAAATGTCCAATGCCGATGCTGTGAGGCAGGTGGAATCCGTACAAGACATCGTTAAAGAAACGATTGGCATAACGCCTCAATTTTTCCGTCCACCCTTTGGTTCTGGGAATGATGCACTCAAAGCGGTTGTCGATAAAAACGACATGCTCTACATGACTTGGTCTAACGGATCACTTGATTGGGATAAAAGCACGAAGGATCGACCGGATAAAGTGATTCAAAATGTGCTAGATCAACTGAACCCTGGGAGCAACATATTAATGCATGAGCTGCCATGGACGGTTGAAGCTTTAGATGAGCTACTCATAAAACTTAAAGAGAAAGGATACTCCTTTGTAGATCCTCGCTCCATCGAACTGAAAGTACGTTAAATAAACAAAAAAAACAGCCTAACTACAGGCTGTTTTTTTGCTTTTTCTTCATTTCAGACTATGTCTACTACCCCGGCCAAGGTAAGAACGTATGCAGAGGCGGTGCTCCTTTTACTCCCCACCACACTAAACTAGCTGTGAGAAGAACGAAAAGAAGGATAAGCGAATTAACAAAACGTTTGCTTAATCGCAAACGGCGAGAAGGATGAAGCTCCGTACGTGTAGGAAGTGAACCTGCTTCCGATACGCTTTCTTCTTCATTCTGCTTCTGAGATGTTTTGGAGCGTGCTGGGGCACGGCTTGGAAGTACCGGGCTCTCCAGTGATGCTGATAGGGGTTTGCGTTTGGATCTAGGTATGGAGATAGCAGTAATCGGCGCTGCTCCCCCTTGGTCAACGGCTACGGCCGTTTCAGCAAACATGCTCACTTCTGGCGTCAAAGTAGGCTCGGATTTCTCTTTTTGTTCCAAGTTCCGATGACGTTGACTTCCGTATGTTTTCATTCTACTCAATTGCTGGTTCATGATCCCCTCCGAAAACGTATCGCTAATCCGGACACCAAATCAATTATAAAGTGACATAGTATAGGCGCCCACAATGTGCCGGATTGCAAGTATATCCAACCCAATCCATAGCTTGAAACAAACACCCACCCTGTTGGAATCCAATGCCGTAAGTAACGTATGTGGATCACTGCAAATAAAATACTTGTCCAGTAAGGGCCGATTGCATGTTGTATCGCTCCACGAAATAACAATTCTTCGCAAATCGCGACAACGGCTGCAATACATACAATGTGCCAAATAGGTCGATTCTTGAACAACATCTCATTAATGCCGCCATCATCCATGCTTTCCTGAGGAATGACATAAGACAAAATCAGATCCATAACAAGCATAGTCCCTGCAAGACCAAGTCCCCACCAAATAAAATGAAGATTGTCAGGCAATGCAAGCACATCAAGCAAATTTCTCTTCTGCAATAAAATCCACACAATGCCAATAATTAAAGTCAAACCTTGTGTAAAGTATAAATTGATCAGAAGTAAGCGCTCGGTAAGCTGTTGGGGTTCAGCCTTCTGAATCTTAAACTTGGGAAACTTCCATTTTTTCATTGACTGTGTCTATCCTCTTGACTTAAATTTGATGGACAAAAAACCCGATCCAATAGGATCGTATACTAAATGATAGCCAAAAAATCAAATTGGTTCAAGACCTGCCCCAAGTCCCGGTTTAAGAAGCCTATAAACTCATATAAGCTAAAAAGCGAATTTTGAAAATTCATTTCACAAAACAATTAGTAAACAAGCTAAATATATGCCTTAGATAACCACTTCCATAAAAAATCATTCGTGTTTTCCATGATAGGCAAACTGTATCTACACTTTCAAACTAAAACATTTATGCCTATTGACACGGTCATGTTAGCCATGATACATTATGAAAAAATTAGTCACGTTAAACACGATGATGGAAAAAAGATGTTGCTGTGTCTTTCAGAGAGCCGATGGTTGGTGAGAATCGGTGGCTGGCAAATGATCTTGAGCGTTCCTGAGTTATTGCATTGAACATTGGAGTAGGTGCAATCGGTTTAGACCCGTTATCCTCTTCGGTCTTCATTGACCGCTAAGACTGTCGTTGCGAAACGGCGGTGAATTAGGGTGGTACCACGACAACTCTCGTCCCTTATTGCGCAAGCAGTATGTGGATTGAGAGTTTTTTGATTATTTTAGGAATATAGACGTGGAATTCACCCTATTGTTACACCTTCCTCCTCTGTTGCGACACCGCGTTGTTGGAGGGAAGGGTTAAACTGGTTTTAAGGAAATCCTCTTCGATGAGGAATAGCCTTAACGATATAGATACACATACCTAAGGAGGAAGAAACCATGTACAAAGTGTTAGTGTCGGATCCGATTAGTGATCTGGGAATTCAGCAATTGGTGGATGCAAATGATGTGGTTGTTGAAAAGAAAACCGGTCTTAGTGAAGATGAACTTGTTGCCATTATTGGCGAATATGATGCCTTACTCGTTCGAAGCCAGACACGTGTTACCGATCGTATTATGACTGCTGGTACCAACCTTAAGGTTATTGGCCGCGCAGGCGTCGGTGTAGATAACATTGATCTGGAAGCTGCTACACAACGCGGAATTATTGTAATTAACGCACCTGACGGTAACACGATTACCACATGTGAGCATACCTTTGCAATGATGATGGCGCTCGCGCGTCATATTCCTCAAGCTTATGCCAAAACAATTCAAGGTACATGGGATCGCAAAACCTTCTTAGGCGTGGAATTACGGAACAAAACATTGGGTGTCCTTGGTATGGGACGAATCGGTAGCGAGGTAGCCAAGCGTGCCAAAGCATTTGGTATGGATATTCTTGCTTATGACCCCTTCCTTACACAAGAGCGTGCAGAGAAGCTGCAAGTTAAGCTAGCTAGCGTTGATGATATCATTCGCAATGCAGACTTTATGACTGTTCACACGCCGTTAACGCCTGAGACTCGTCATATGATCTCGCGCCCTCAATTCGAAGTTATGAAAAAAGGTATGCGCATTGTGAACTGTGCCCGCGGTGGGGTTGTTGATGAAATGGCTCTCGTGGAAGCTATTGATGAAGGTATCGTTGCTGGTGCAGCCTTTGATGTATTCGAGAGCGAGCCGCCAGCAGCGGATCATCCATTCCTAAATCATCCGAGCATTATCGTGACACCACATTTAGGTGCATCTACTGTTGAAGCACAAGAGAATGTAGCGATCGACGTTTCGGAACAAGTGCTTCACATTTTGCGTAACGAACCTTTCAAAAATGCAGTGAACATGCCTGCGGTAGCTCCTACGGTTATGAACAAATTGCAGCCTTACTTTAAACTTGGCGAAACACTGGGTAGTTTTGCAGCTCAAATCACTCAAAATGCGGTTCAAGAGATCCGAATTGATTATGCGGGTGATCTGTCAGAGGTCGATACTCAACCATTAACTCGCTACATCGTCAAAGGCATCCTTGCTAGACATCTGGGTGGAGAAGCTAACATCGTTAACTCCATGCATTTGGCCAAAACAAGAGATCTGAACGTTGTAGTTAGCCAAACATCTACGACAAAAGGATTCACGAACTTGATCACCGTTACTCTGGTGACAACACAGGAAGCTGAAGAACGCCGCGTAGCAGGTACACTTCTTGCAGGTTACGGTGAGCGAATTGTACGTCTGGATAAATTCCCAGTGGATATCGCTCCAGAGAGCCACCAAATCCTCATTTCTCACAATGATAAACCGGGAATTATCGGACGTGTGGGAACCTTGCTTGGTCAAAATGACGTAAACATCGCATCCATGCAAGTAGGACGTAAAATTATCGGTGGAGCAGCTATCATGATTCTTACTGTCGATAAAGAAGTTCCAAAAGATGTCCTTGTTCAACTCACGGCTCTTCCAGAATTAAATACCGCGGTTGAGATCGTTCTGTAATGGACTGAACAATAACAATTGCGCTAAAAAGAGACGAACCATTGCAGGTTCGCCTCTTTTTTTCATCTCAAATTACAACCAATAACGATAATATTCTCCCTTATACTCAGCTTAATCGAATAATATTCAGCGTAGCACCTGGTGGTGAAAGAACCGCCGTAACAGCAACGCCGAATAATTGAAGCTGGATTGTTGATCCGGCTGTCACTGTAACTATAAAGTCAGTACCTAACTGGCTCAATGAAAGTAACGGTGAAATAACACTCGCAGGAATAGCCACTCCGTTGAGTAAAATACGGCTCTGAACAGCTAAGGCAGCTGTGAGATTAATTTTGTAACTAATATAGTAGCGACCCGCTGTGGACAGCGTGAATGTATCATTTCCCGCGCTTACTGTTATACCAGTTCCTATATTTTGGTTTGAAGGAAGAGCTACCGCAATCCCTCCCAAGAGAACGATAATTGTTCCATTGGTATTTTCCGCATACGAAGAAGTTGCTGTTACCGAAGTACCTGTCACTCCCGTTGATCCGGTAGCTCCCGTTACTCCTACGCCTGTGGCTCCGGTTATACCTGTTGATCCTGTAGCTCCCGTTACACCCACGCCGGTTGCTCCGGTTATACCTGTTGATCCTGTAGCTCCCGTTACACCCACGCCGGTTGCTCCGGTTATACCTGTTAATCCTGTTGATCCCGTTACACCCACGCCGGTTGCTCCGGTTACACCTGTTGATCCTGTGACTCCCGTTACACCTACGCCGGTTGCTCCAGTTATACCTGTTGATCCTGTTGATCCCGTTACTCCAGTCTCACCTGTTATTCCTACACCTGTGGCTCCGGTGACTCCTGTCGCTCCTGTTGTACCTGTTATTCCTACACCTGTTGCCCCGGTAACACCGGTTACTCCAGTTGCACCTGTTACTCCTACACCAGTAGGTCCCGTAACACCAGTCACTCCAGTTTCACCCGTTATTCCTATGCCTGTTGCCCCGGTAACACCGGTTACTCCTGTTTCACCTGTTATGCCTACGCCTGTGGCTCCAGTGATACCAGTCACTCCTGTTTCACCTGTTACTCCTACGCCTGTGGCTCCAGTTACTCCTGTTTCACCTGTTATGCCTACGCCTGTGGCTCCAGTGATACCAGTCACTCCTGTTGTACCTGTTACTCCTACGCCTGTGGCTCCCGTAACTCCAGTTGCACCTGTTACTCCTACGCCTGTAGCTCCAGTGATACCGGTCGCTCCTGTTGTACCTGTTACTCCTACGCCTGTGGCTCCAGTAACTCCAGTTACTCCTGTTTCACCTGTTATGCCTACGCCTGTGGCTCCAGTGATACCAGTCACTCCTGTTGTACCTGTTACTCCTACGCCTGTGGCTCCAGTAACTCCAGTTGCACCTGTTACTCCTACGCCTGTAGCTCCAGTGATACCGGTCGCTCCTGTTGTACCCGTTACTCCTACGCCTGTGGCTCCCGTAACTCCAGTTGCACCTGTTACTCCTACGCCTGTAGCTCCAGTGATACCGGTCGCTCCTGTTGTACCCGTTACTCCTACGCCTGTGGCTCCAGTGATACCAGTCACTCCTGTTTCACCTGTTATGCCTACACCTGTGGCTCCTGTAACACCAGTTACTCCTGTCTCACCTGTTATGCCTACGCCTGTGGCTCCAGTGATACCAGTCACTCCAGCTACTCCAGTTACCCCAGTTGCTCCTGCACTCGCCAATAACGTGTAATCTGGGGACGTACCTGGTGTGCCCGTCGGCGCTGCCACATTCGTAATATACGTGCTGCCATTAAACGTGACTACCTGGCCAGCCGGATACGTTGGGGCCACTGCTGGATCAAATGCTACAATGCCGGTTAAGCCTGCGCCGGTCGCTCCCGTTGCACCCGTCACTCCAGCTCCAGTCGATCCTGTTGCCCCTGTGCCACCTGTTACTCCAGCACCTGCAATCAACGTGTAATCTGGGGACGTGCCTGGTGTGCCCGTCGGCGCTGCCACATTCGCAATATACGTACTGCCATTAAACGTAACTACCTGACCCGCTGGATACGTCGGTGCCACCGCGGGATCAAATGCTACAATGCCCGTTAAGCCTGCGCCGGTCGCTCCCGTTGCACCTGTTGTACCAACCCCAGTTGCTCCTGTTACTCCAGCTATACCAGTTACTCCAGTGGCTCCTGCACTCGCCAACAATGTGTAATCTGGCGACGTACCCGGGGTTCCCGTCGGTGAAGCTACATTCGAAATAAACGTACTTCCATTAAACGTAACTACCTGACCCGCTGGATACGTTGGGGCCACTGCTGGATCAAATGCTACAATGCCCGTTAAGCCCGCACCGGTCGCTCCCGTTAAACCAGTTGCACCCGTCGTACCAATGCCAGTTGCTCCTGTTACTCCGGCTACACCTGTTACCCCAGTTGCTCCTGCACTCGCCAACAACGTGTAATCTGGCGACGTACCCGGGGTTCCCGTTGGTGAAGCCACATTCGCAATATACGTACTGCCATTAAACGTCACGACCTGACCCGCCGGATACGTTGGTGCCACCGCGGGATCAAATGCCACAATGCCGGTTAAGCCCGCACCGGTCGCTCCTGTTAACCCAGTTGCTCCCGTCGTACCAACCCCTGTTGCTCCTGTAACTCCAGCTGTACCTGTTACTCCAGTGGCTCCTGCACTCGCCAACAACGTATAGTCTGGCGACGTGCCTGGTGTACCCGTTGGTGAAGCCACGTTTGCAACATACGTACTTCCGTTGAACGTCACCACCTGACCCGCTGGATACGTTGGTGCCACCGCAGGATCAAATACCACAATGCCCGTCAAACCTGCACCGGTCGCTCCCGTAAAACCTGTTGCACCGGTCACTCCAATTCCAGTTGCTCCTGTAACTCCAGCTACACCTGTTACTCCAGTGGCTCCTGCGCTCGCCAACAACGTATAGTCTGGCGACGTGCCCGGGGTGCCTGTCGGTGAAGCAACATTCGCAACATACGTACTGCCATTAAATGTGACTACCTGACCTGATGGATATGTCGGTGCCACAGCCGGATCAAACGGTATAATACCCGTTAAGCCTGCACCCGTTGCGCCCGTCACTCCAATCCCAGTTGCACCCGTTACTCCAGCTACACCTGTTACCCCAGTGACTCCTGCACTCGCTATTAACGTATAGTCTGGCGATGTGCCTGGTGTACCCGTTGGTGAAGCCACATTCGCAACGTACGTACTTCCATTAAACGTCACAACCTGACCTGCCGGATACGTTGGTGCCACCGCTGGATCAAATGCTACAATACCCGTTAAGCCCGCACCGGTCGCTCCTGTTAAACCAGTTGCTCCCGTCACGCCAGCCCCGGTGGATCCTGTTGCTCCAGTGCCACCAGTTGCTCCTGCACCTGCGATCAACGTGTAATCTGGCGACGTGCCCGGAGTACCCGTTGGCGCTGCCACATTCGCAACGTACGTACTTCCATTGAAAGTCACGACCTGACCCGCCGAATATGTTGGTGCCACCGCTGGATCAAATGCTACAATGCCGATTAAGCCCGCACCGGTCGCTCCTGTTAAACCTGTTGCTCCTGTCGTACCAACCCCTGTTGCTCCCGTAACCCCAGCTAAACCTGTTACCCCGGTCGCTCCTGCACTCGCCAATAACGTGTAATCTGGCGACGTGCCTGGAGTACCCGTTGGCGCTGCCACATTTGCAATATACGTACTACCGTTAAACGTCACGACCTGACCGGACGGATACGTTGGTGCCACGGCTGGGTCAAACGGTACACTGCCCGTCAATCCTGCGCCAGTCGCTCCTGTTAAACCAGTTGCACCCGTTACTCCAGCTCCAGTAGACCCCGTTGCCCCTGTGCCACCTGTCACTCCTGAACTTGCCAACAATGTGTAATCTGGTGACGTGCCCGGGGCACCCGTTGGTGAAGCAACATTCGCAACATACGTACTGCCGTTAAACGTAACTACCTGACCCGCTGGATACGTCGGTGCCACCGCTGGGTCAAATGCTACAATGCCGGTTAAGCCCGCACCGGTCGCTCCCGTTAAACCAGTTGCTCCCGTAGTCCCAACTCCTGTTGCTCCTGTAACTCCAGTGGCTCCTGCACTTGCCAATAACGTGTAATCTGGTGATGCTCCCGGGGTGCCTGTTGGTGAAGCCACGTTCGCAACGTACGTACTTCCATTAAACGTGACTACCTGACCAGCCGGATACGTTGGTGCCACCGCTGGATCAAATGCTACAATTCCCGCCAAGCCCGCACCGGTCGCTCCTGTTAAACCTGTTGCTCCTGTCGTACCAACCCCTGTTGCTCCCGTAACCCCAGCTAAACCTGTTACCCCGGTCGCTCCTGCACTCGCCAATAACGTGTAATCCGGCGACGTTCCCGGAGTTCCCGTCGGTGAAGCAACATTCGCAACATACGTACTTCCATTAAACGTAACTACCTGACCTGCTGGATACGTTGGTGCTACTGCCGGGTCAAATGGCAAAATCCCACTTAATCCTACACCCGTTGCTCCCGTACCGCCTGTTGCTCCTGTCGCACCAGAACCTGTAGCGCCAGTTGACCCTGTGCCACCTGTCACTCCTGAACTTGCCAACAATGTGTAATCTGGTGACGTGCCCGGGGCACCCGTTGGTGAAGCAACATTCGCAACATACGTACTTCCATTAAACGTAACTACCTGACCCGCTGGATACGTCGGTGCCACCGCCGGGTCAAATGCCACAATACCGGTTAAGCCTGCGCCGGTCGCTCCTGTTAAACCAGTTGCTCCTGTCGTACCAACTCCTGTTGCTCCCGTAACCCCAGCTAAACCTGTTACCCCGGTCGCTCCTGCACTCGCCAATAACGTGTAATCCGGCGACGTTCCCGGAGTTCCCGTCGGTGAAGCAACATTCGCAACATACGTACTTCCATTAAACGTAACTACCTGACCTGCTGGATACGTCGGTGCCACCGCTGGGTCAAATGGCAAAATCCCACTTAATCCTACACCCGTTGCTCCCGTACCGCCTGTTGCTCCTGTCGCACCAAAACCTGTAGCGCCAGTTGACCCTGTGCCTCCTGTTACTCCTGCACTCGCTAACAACGTGTAATCGGGCGACGTGCCCGGAGTTCCCGTCGGTGAAGCAACATTCGCAACGTACGTACTTCCATTAAACGTGACCACTTGACCCGAAGGATACGTCGGTGCCAATGCTGGATCAAATGGTACAATTCCACTTAAACCTACACCTGTAGTTCCTGTCACACCCGTTACACCTGTTGCCCCTGTAGGACCGGCACCTGCTAATAATGTATAATCTGGCGATGTACCGGGTGTTCCCGTGGGCGAAGCTACATTCGTAATATACGTACTACCGTTATATGTCACTACCTGACCAGCTGGATAAGTCGGTGCCTGAGCTGGATCAAAGGCAAGTGCACCACCAAGCCCTATACCTGTTGATCCGGTTGCACCTGTTATACCTGCACCAGCAAGTAAGGTGTAATCTGAGGATGTGCCTGGTGTCCCCAATGGACCTGCTACACTTGATATATAAGTACTTCCATTAAACGTGACCACTTGACCTGCCGCATACGAAGGAGCAGATGCTGGATCAAAGGGAACCGAACCAGACAACCCAATACCCGTCGCACCTGTAGCTCCTGTTGTGCCAGCCAAAAGTAACAAGCTATAATCTGGAGAACTGCCTGGAATTCCAATTGGACCATTTACATTAACAACATAAACACTCCCATTGAAACTAACAACCTGACCTTGGGCGTACGATGGAGCAAGAGCCGGATCAAATACTGTGATGTTGTTCAAGCCAGTACCCGGAGCGCCTGCCGGTCCCTGTGGTCCTTGAATCCCTTGTGGCCCCTGCGGGCCAATCGGACCAGCTGACCCAGCTACTCCCGCAGCGCCATTTGTTCCTGGAGGCCCCGCTGGGCCAGGTACGCCTGGAACGCCCGGAACACCTGGTACACCTGGTGCTCCAGGTGGCCCAGCTGGGCCAGTAATTCCTAATGAACCAAATGTTGTCGTTGCTCTACTAAGTGACACAGATATGGAACGAATTAATCCTACCAGATTATCTTTTTCTGCCGGAGCAATTTCAAGCAGCAAAGTTACACTTAATAAGTCATCTAACAGATTTTGTAGGTTACCTGCCAAATTAATCAAAGCTACCGGAACAACTTCCGAACCTGCAATACTTAACTCTAACACGGCTTGAAGTTCCGCCTTTACTCCAGCACGAAATCCTGAATCGTTAACAAAGGCAAGCAAGTTCTTCAATCCAGTTTGTAATGTACTTATATTGGATGCCGTAGGTTGACTAATAGCCACTGGAATACTAATGGCAAGGGTTCGCAAGATCGCTTCAAACTGTTCCCTTTCACTTTCGGTTATTGGAATAAAAGGAGAACCTGCTCTAAACGATCTACCTTCCAAAAATGCCTTAATATTTACTCTTTTGCGCCGATCGGACATGCGTAATTCAATCCTCCTTTAATGACCTTATTCCTCAAGCATATGAGCTTGTGGAGGAAAAATTATCTTGGACACATCTTTTCGCTGAAATTATTGACATCGTTGTTCCACGTTGAACAAGATTAAACGGTAGACTTCAACAAAAAAACACCCTCCATTGGAGGGTGTCTTCGCACTTTTTGTATAAAATCAATCTATTTCGGAGAATCAACAGGAAACTGCATCATAAACTCAGTTCCTTCGCCAAGAATGCTATTCGCCTGTATGGTTCCATGATGAGCATCTACAATGTTTTTTACAATAGCAAGTCCCAAACCTGTGCCTACACTTTCCCCGCGAACACGAGCTTTATCAGCCTTGTAGAACCGTTCAAAGATAAACGGTAGATCCGATGTTGGAATGCCTACACCCTCGTCCTTAATCGAGATTTTGGCTGCAGGAATTCGACTATCTGTTACAAGCTTTGCTGATATCATAACGTTTTTATTCGTAGGAGTATGTCGAAAAGCATTGTCCAACAGATTGGTGAAGACCTGCTCAAGCCGATCCTCATCTGCGTGATGCAGCTTAATGGAGGATTGTGCACAGTCCAAGTGGAGCGAGATCCCTTGTTCTTTGGAACGTACCGAGAATTTGCGATAAACTCGTTCAAGTACTTCCACCAGATCAACTTCTCTCATCGCCATATCTGTATGACCTGCTTCCATTCTAGCCAGATCCAATAGATCTTTCACCAATCTTCCCATACGAAGAGACTCGTCATGAATAACCTGAATCAATTCTTCGCTCTCTTCCGGAGATGCTGCCATACCATCCAAAAGAGCTTCACTGTAGCCCTGCATCATGGATAAAGGCGTACGTATTTCATGTGATACATTCGCAACAAAATCTCGCCGCATCTTCTCCAGGCGCACTTCCTCCGTTACATCACGAAGTACAGCAACAGCTCCTCGAATCACACTATCCGCATATAGCGGCGTCATCTGAACAGACCATACTCCCTGTTGAACATGAACGTTGGAACTCTGATCTCCACCTTGCTCCATAACGAGCTTGAACAGCGGAATGAGCGGCTCGGGTACATCCCGAGAAGCACTTGCCCGTTCTGATGTATCATCTGTATCCGCTTGTGACCAATCTAGATCGCACCAAACCTGCATAATTTTCTCGCCTGGAGGATTGGTTAGAATCACTTTGCCTTCACCATCAAACGTAACTACTGCATCCGTCATACTTCGTAGCACACTAGCTAGATGCTCTTTTTCATGATTAAGATTCCGGATATTATCTTCCAGTTGCGCAGCCATATGATTGAAGGTGTTTGCCAATTCGCCAATTTCATCACTCGTCACGAGTGATAAGCGGGTATCATAATTTCCTTTTCGAATGGAGTTAGCTGCTTGAATTAATTGCTGCATCGGCTGAGTGATTTTAGTAAAGAGAAATAACGCAAAGAATGTTGTCAAACTGAAGCCTATAATACAGACATACGTAAATAATCTCTTGATATCCCTCGACTCTGATTCAGCAAAATTGGTATCAATGTAAGGCAGCAAAAAAAGCCCCAGCGCTATGAGTACACAGCCCACAAGGAAAATAATCGTAATCCATAACTTGCCAACGAGCGATCTCCAGAACGCAAAACTATTTCGGTACTTCCAGTTTATAGCCCACACCCCAAACTGTCGTAATCATCGCCGCCGACTCAGGCGAAACCTTGTTTAATTTTTCACGAAGACGCTTAACATGTGTATCTACAGTACGGAGATCACCGAAAAACTCATAATTCCAAACATCCTTGAGAAGCTCTTCTCTAGAAAAAACCTTATCTGGAGAAGTAGCCAAATAATGCAACAGTTCGTATTCTTTTGGTGTAAGACTAATCTCTTCTCCGCCTGCTGTAACGCGGTGAGCATCATGTTCAATAACCAAGTGTGGGAATACAATGTTGTTGCTTGAGTTGCTCTCTTTGGACAAGTACGCTGTTGCAGATGAACGACGTAATATTGCCTTCACTCGGTATATCACTTCGCGTGGACTAAATGGCTTGACCACATAATCATCAGCTCCAACCTCAAAACCCTGAACCCGATTAATTTCTTCACCTTTTGCGGTCAGCATCAGAACAGGAGTTGATTTAACCTGACGGAGCCGCGTACACACTTCAACGCCATCCATTCCTGGCAACATGACATCCAGAAGAATCAGTCCGTAATCTCCTGCCGTAGCTTTTCGCAGAGCAGTCTCTCCGTCCTCTGCCTCATCAATTTCGTAGCCTTCTTTTTCAAGATACATTTTCAAAAGTCTGCGGATTCGTTCTTCATCATCCACAACGAGAATTCGATTCTCATGCTCTGCCATTCCAACTCCAGCCCCTTTGCAATAACTGCTCGTCACTTCTATTATGTTCGATCTGGCGAACAATATTTGAATGCCCGCTTTAACGTGAGGGCTCACACCTATGTTTCATGGGTTTCTCTCCAGAACGTTACGAAACAACCGCCTTAATCTGCCCCAGCATAAGAGTGTAGCCCTGCAATGATCAGATTGACACCAACCAATGTAAACATCACAACCAAGAAGCCTAACACAGCAAGCCAAGCAGATTTTCGTCCCTGCCATCCTCGAGATAAACGTAAATGTAAGTATACACTATAATAAAGCCACGTTATTAATGCCCATACTTCCTTTGGATCCCAGCCCCAGAATCGACTCCAAGCAATCTGAGCCCATATCATAGCAAAAATCAACGCGCCTAACGTAAAAATCGGAAAGCCAATGGCAATGGCTCGATAACTAATCTCATCTAGATCATCAGCATCAATACCATCTAATGCAGGTTGTAGGACTTGTCCAAGTGGTCTTCTTACAATTAAACGAATAATGCCATACAGGATCAGACCCATGATTACAGACCAGACCACCGTGTTCAGTTTGCGTCCAGCATTTACCCCGTTCATCCAAGATGGTGTCTCAAGTAACGGTTCTTTCATACCAAGAAACGGTTTCATGCTCTCTACCTCACTCTGATACGGTGCAAAAATAGGAGGCATGCGATAAATCACTTTCTCTATTGTACTATTTCCCTGTACCTCTGTGTCAATGCTCGCTGTTTCTTTGACGAACACAGCTTCATACCCAGACGCACGAAAAGCAAATACTGTACCGATAAATCCAATGACAACCACAATCGTAATCAGTGTGAATTCGACCCAACCACGCTGACGTCTAGAGGATTTATCCTTGCCACTGAAATCCACGGTACGCAACAAATACATAAACCCTGCCGCAAAGCCCACTGCAAAGAAAGCTTCACCTAGTGCTGCCAAGGTGACATGAATTTTCAACCAAATAGATTGTAGCGCAGGAATGAGTGGCTGCACTTCCTGTGGAAATACGGCCGCATACGCCATAATAATAATGGTAAGTGGTAACGCGAAAAGTCCAATCAATGTTTTACGATAAATGGCATAGACTACGATGAAAGCTACCATAATCATCATGGATAAAAAGCTCATAAATTCATACATATTGCTTACAGGTATGTGCCCTGCACCAGCCCACCGAGTGAAGAAAAAGATCAAATGAGCTGCAAGTGCTATCGTTGAGGCAATAAAGGCTCTCTTGCCCCATTTTTCAACATGAGCCTGAGGATCACGATTACTCCACTTTTTGCCCATAACCGCCACACCATATAACATAAACGCTGCACTATAGAGAAAAAAAGATACAATAAATGCGTCGCTGCTGAAATCCAATAAACTCATGCTTGGTTCCCCCCGTTATCCAACGACTTCTCATCTACTTCCACATTCATCTGTTTTAGCACAGTTGCAACCTCGCGCCTAAAGCCAAACCAATTTTTGTTGGTATGACCTCCAAGCGTAAGATGACCATCATCAATACGTATCCATATACGGCGGTGATGCCAGTAGAAGCCCATAATCAGGCCCAACATAACAATTCCAGCCCCTACCCAGACAAAAGGCATTGCTTTATCAATTCGGATATTGAGATAACTTACCGATTGAATGATGTCCACTTTATCCATACTATCCACTTCTAACTGAAATGGGATTGGATCACCCGAGAGCTGTTGGTTAATCGAATCTTGTTGAAATCGCTCTTTGTCGATTTGCTTGGCAAAATACAAATATTGAATGCCCCCTTCAGGCAGCTCTGGCCCGGTAATCAAAAATAAAAAGGCCGGTGCATTCGGTGAGGGCGACTTCGAGGTGGGTTTACCTTGCGCATCCAAAGCAAAGTCCATAAATTTATTTTTGACCTCTAACGTATATGGCCCAACTTGGAAGCTTGGCTGTGTATCCACCATATCGATCTTCAGTTCGCCAACCTTCTCACCTGTTTGAGCATTAACCAAGTCAGGAGTAACCGATCGAATGGTTGGAGTTAAATCGTAATCAAATTGATATGCCTTCAGCCCGTTATAGTTTAGTGGATGATTTACTCGCACATCATGTCTTGTAACCTCAGACAACTGAGGTTTTTTGGTCAGATCCGAACAATCAGCAGTACATTCATACAGCACAACTTTGGTTTCGAAGAGCTTAGGTACCATCCGATTCAAATTACGAAATTGTTCCGTTACCTCTTCCTCACTGTAGAACTCCACATTAAACTGTTCATTCTTCAAATACATAGATGTATTCGGAATCTTCTTAATCTCACCTTCGGGAAATGCCACATGCTCGTCCAAGTTCAATCCCGGTAATCCCCGAGCAAGCACAGCTAGTAAAAATATGATGAGTCCAATGTGGATAACATAAGGTCCCCATCGGCTGAATCGTTGCTTCTCAGCAAGTAATGCATCACCTTCGGTATGTACACGATACCCCTTCTTTTTAAGCGGCGTAACCGCTTTCTTAATCCAATCCGCAGAATCACCCTCAATTGCACCTTGGTACACGAGACGTTGTCGGGTAAGAAACTGCATATGCTTTCGGATTTTTTGCTTATTCAGCGCTTTGTAAAGTGGGAGTACACGGTCAAGGCTGCATATGACTAGCGAAGCACCAATTAACACAAGTAAAAGTATAAACCACCATGATTCGTATGTATGGGATAAGCCCAGTAGATAATAGATATGACCTAATTGCCCATACGTCTCTTTGTAGTACACGGAAGGGTCAATATTAAGAAACGTGCTTTCTTGGGGATAGATTGTCCCAAGTATAGATCCAAGCAGCGTAAGCACAATCATGTACACAGCAATTTTTACGGATGAGAAAAAGTTCCAAACCTTATCAATGATATTAGGATTGCTGCGCTGTGAACGTCGAGCCATTCCATCATAACGCATTTCGAGCACTTCGTCTGATTTGGCCTCAGCTTCAAGCAGTGGCTTTCCGCAGGCCTCGCACAGCACCGTGCCTACTGGATTTTGGTGTCCACACTCACATTTTGTGTTTTGGAACACGACTGGACCTCCGTTCAGGGCTGTTTAGCCAGTTGTGAAATTTGAGCGTCAAGTGTGTCTAAATCTAGTTGACCAATGTGAATGGTAGAAATTTTGCCCGTATTAGACACGAAGAATGTAGTCGGCATCGGAGATATCCCATAATCTCGAACTGAATTTTTGTCACGATCAAGCATAATAGGGAATGTAACACCAACCTGCTTCACAAAATGCTCTACCGTCATCTGATCTTCCCCTACATTAATCCCGACAAATTGAACACCCTGGTCTTTCCACTTTTCCGCTTGTGCTTGAAGTGCAGGCATCTCCTTCACACAAGGCTCACACCATGTCCCCCAGAAGTTGACGACTAGTGCCTTGCCCTCGTATTCCTCAGACGTATGTACTTGACCGTCCAAGCCCAGCAGTTCAAAAGAAGGTGCTCGATCTCCTTCTTTTGGCTTGCCATTCGAGCCGGATGCGGATGTACTAATTGCATATCCGCCCAACACCAGGATCAAAAACAAAATGACGATCTGCACCGTTCTTCTTGATTTCCCCATGTGCGCTCTCCTTTTAAGGTGACTATATAAATTGAACTAAAGAATAGTACACAAACCTCCCGTGTAAATGTTTAGTTCAATTTATATAGATCATTCGCAATACGTAACTGTCCCAGATATCTGTGAACATCCTATGAACAATTATAGCGAATTCCGTCACAAAATTGCGGCAGTTTTATGAAAATTATGTGTCCTTACATTACCTTTTCTTCATTTTTTTGGCTGGTTCTGATTTTGCGAGTTGAATTAGGTTATTGACTTCTTCTTTGGATAGATTACGAGTCAGTCCCCGTTTCAGGTTTTGCAGCAAAATCCCACCGAAAGCAATACGTTTTAAGCGTGTCACCGGATGGTTAATCGCCTCAAACATCCGTCGAACCTGGCGGTTACGACCTTCATAAATAGTAATTGAGATTACGGCCTCATTGTTTGCGGTATCCACATCCTTGTATTCAACCTCAGCCGGAGCGGTCATACCATCATCAAGCATAATCCCTGTCTTTAATTTTTCCAGAGCCGATCCATGCGGAACGCCTTTGACTGTTGCCAAATACGTTTTGGGTACATGGTGCTTAGGATGTGTCAGCAAATGTGCAAATTCGCCGTCATTCGTAAGAATCAATAAACCTTCCGTATCATAGTCCAGTCTTCCTACTGGATATACACGTTCTTTGACCCCTTTAAGGTAATCGGAAACAATTTTCCGTCCTTCTGGATCGGATGCACTTGTAATTACACCTTTTGGTTTGTTCATGAGCAAGTACACTTTTTTCTCACTGCGGATTGGCTTCCCGTTTACCGTAATGATATCCTCTTCAGGGTTTGCTTTCGTGCCGAGTTCGGTCACGACCTCCCCATTGACTTCTACTTTGCCGGACTGGATCAGTTCCTCGCTTTTGCGACGGGATGCGATACCAGCTTGAGCAATAATTTTTTGTAATCTTTCCATGTTTGTCATGTCACCTCACACTAATGATACCCATCAAGGAGGGAAATCACAAGGATAATCCAAGGAAAATGTAAACAGAGGCTCTAAATGTCCATTTCGAGTACGAATCGTATAACTTTTAACGCAAAAAAACTCACCCTTCTTATCTCTGTTACCAGAACAAGAAGGATGAGCAGCATGCAGCTATGAGTTTTTGTTTGATCTACTTTTCAAAAGCTTCATAAGTATAATTTAATTAATTTGAGACCTTGCCTGCAACAACCACTTGCTTTCTCGTAGGTTTTGCGCTGTCTTTGATAAAGTCTTGCAGGGTTTGTGATGTAATAAAGTACGTTCTTGAACCATAGACAAAGGTCATCATGCCAATGACTTGATTGTTCTGATCCAACACAGGGCCACCAGAGTTACCTTGTGCCATGGATTTTACAATACTGCCTATGCCTTTTCGACCTGGAACATCGGTTGCATTAGGACTGGAAACCCGGCTTTTAGCAATTGTATTGTATGTCGCAGGGAATTCATCATCGAGAATAACTAAATCCCCATCAGGATTTTTAGGAAAACCAATTGTGTAAACAAGCTGATTATCCCTTGCGTTTGCAAACGTTACAGGTTGTGCATTTATTTCTTCGTCCAGCTTCAGTAGCGCCATATCCGTTACCGGATCAGTCTTTATAATTTTGGCTTTAATTGGACGCTTCAGCTCGCCGGGACTAGCAACGGTTAACGTTCCCTCATCACCCTTCGCTAGCTCCGCATACTCCTGAACGACATGATAATTCGTAAGCACTTCGTCCTTGGATATCAAAATGGAAGTTCCGACATCATAATAAACCACGTCCGGTTCATCCTGCTTGACTAAACGAACGTTAACGACTGGAAAAGAATCCGCGGTAACCGCAAACTTCTCTCGTGATTGTTTATCAAAGTATCCGGTAAAATGTATCGTGTTGACCGCTTGCGCATCCACCATTCCAGTAGGGCCAGTTAGCAATCCTATCGCCATCATGCCTGACAAACCAAACTGAAGCACTCGTTTCCATCTCTTATGCATGTGCAACTCTCCTCCCGCTATCCATTCTAGCATATCTTGTATATCGGAAGGAGAATGCAACTTGGTTAACTATAATTATAGAATGTATTGAAATAGGTTTATCCAAAAACGATTAAACAGATGACAAGTGCCGCGATGAAGCCCACAACATCTGAAAACAGACCTACTTTGAGTGCATAACGACCGTTTCGAATGCCTACCGCCCCAAAATATACGGTCAGTACATAGAGCGTTGTATCTGTGCTTCCTTGAATTGTAGAGGCCATACGACCAATCATGGAGTCAGGCCCATAGGTCTTAATCAGATCGGTTGTAAAAGCTAGAGAGCCTGTCCCCGTTAGCGGACGAAGAATTCCCAGTGGCAGGACTTCTCCTGGTATACCCATCCAGGATACAAGTGGAGCAAACCAACTAATCACAAAATCAAGGGCTCCCGAAGCACGAAATACACTTATCGCAACCATCATTCCCACGAGATGAGGAATAATGCTAATCGCAGTGGAGAACCCCTCTTTTGCTCCATCAACGAAGGATTCATAGACTGGAACCTTCTTGGTAAACGCATATAATGGAACAAACGCGATAATAACCGGAATGGCCCAGGCAGAGATCCAGTTGACGAAGGTTAGCAAGGTTATTCATCCTTTCATGCCAGGATTGCCGCTCTTCACGATACGTGGCGGTTTGTTCAGCGTTCTATTTCTATACCAACGATCTGCCATAATCGCTGCTAGTGTTGCGATAATTGTTGCGATTAGCGTCGTTCCCACAATCTCTGTTGCGTTGGCGGATTGATAATTCAACCGAATAGCAATTAGCGTCGTAGGAATTAGCGTAATGCTTGCCGTATTTAACGCGAGTAATGTACACATAGCTGGGGATGCCGTTTCTTTATCAGGGTTAAGTTCTTGTAACTGTTGCATCGCCTTAATGCCCATTGGTGTAGCAGCATTCCCTAGACCGAGCAGGTTGGCACTCATGTTAGATAGGATATAACCCATGGCTGGATGATTACGAGGCACGTCTGGAAACAAGAAGGCAACGACTGGACCAAGAAGCTTAGCAATTTTGCTAAGCAGTCCAGCATCTTCACCTATTTTCATCATACCCATCCAAAATACAAGCACACTGATCAGTCCCAAACAAACCGTAACCCCGGTGGCCGCCCCATCAAAAGCCGCTTGCGTGACCACTTCAATCTTTCCATTCACCGCTGCAAAAACAAACCCAATCACAATCATCAGTAACCAGATTAGATTGATCAACCAGGAAAACCTCCTTTACGGGGACAACAAGTGACTTATCACGGCACGCCATGCGGCTGCCCAAGTTGTAATTTCCCCTATTCCAGCAAATGCAGCTTCTTGCATCTCAGGTTGGGGAGGAATATAACTTCCTTTGTGATACACGGGAATAGAGCCTATGAACTTCCCATTCAGTTGCATTTCAATACGACCAGCTAGACCAAATGAAAGATCATTCGCTTTACTTTCGTTTTGCGATTCATTTTGACCGCGATTGGTCGTTAAGATCAGCTTCTTACTTATAGAGTCGATCTCACTTTCAGCCAGCGGATATTGAAAACCTCGTCCTGTAACGACCGTGGTATTCGCCACAGGCTGTTCTTTTTCTGCGATTTCTCTTAAAGGAAAGTTTTTGAATCCGAAATCCAGCATACGTGCATGATCGTTCCAATCGTCTCCATCATTCAGGGTTACAGCCGCTAGCTGTTGCCCATCCCGCGTCGCAGAGCTTACCAGACACCTGAAGGCTTTTTTGGTATAACCAGTCTTAACCCCGTCAGCTCCTTCATACAATCGCAGCATTTTATTTTTGTTGTGCCAGGAGTATTCCCAGCTTTCATTAGGATTCGGTGCCGATTTATTCTCCGTTGCCACGATGCGTTTGAACACGGGATTATGTAGCGCATAAGCCGTTAAACGTGCCAGATCATTCGCTGTAGAATAATGTCCCTCGGCATCCAAGCCATGAGGATTCATGAAGTGGGAACGGGTTAACCCGATCTCCTCTGCTTTCTTATTCATCAGAAGCACAAAGCCTTCCTCTGAGCCACCAACATGCTCGGCAATAGCCGAAGCTGCATCATTACCAGAACGCAACATAAGTCCATACAGCATGTTCTCAAGCGTCATCTCTTCGCCAAGTTTGAGATAAAGCGACGATCCTTCCTTTGCAAATGAAGAGGCTGTCACCTTCACCTTATCTTGTAGTTTCCCATGTTCAATGGCGACAATCGCGGTCATGATCTTGGTCAAGCTGGCGATACGCAATTCTTGATCTCCAGACTTGCTGTACAAAATCCGCCCAGACGTGACATCAATGAGAGCTGCGCTCTGAGCATGAGTTGAGGGGCTTGGAATCGTTCCAGATGCACCGGCAATTCCAACTGAAGACAACAATAATAACGGAATCAGGAAACTCGCAATCATTTTCGTTAACATTTTCATTCAACCATTCCTCCGGGTCACTTGGAATCTTGTACTACTTTATGTCTGGACAACCCGAAGTATGTCCTAGTGATACAAAACAACCTAAAAATCCCTCTCGCATGTGCAACGGGAGGGATTCAATACATCCATTATTTTAGCTGTAAGTCGATGGATCAGGAGTTCGGATCTCCGGTTCATCTTTAGAAGGGTTACGACGGAACATCTCCTGAATTCGATCCATAACGTATGGCGTCGAATCGATTAATTTCTCAAATAAGTGTGTTGAATTATCAAGTGGTACGATATGAACACCTTGTTTTCCTACGACGAGGAAGGCAATCGGACGGATGGACACGCCCCCCCCGCTACCTCCACCGAATGGAGAAGCAACCTTGGCTGATTTTGCATGTTCCGCAGTTGAAGCAGAACCGCTTTCTTTCTTTTCAACATTCACATTAAAGTCACTGCCGCCCGCTGCAAAACCAAAGCCCACTTTACTGATCGGCAAAATAACCGTACCGTCCGGTGTTTCAACTGCATCGCCAACGATTGTATTGACATCTACCATGGCCTTGATATTTTCCATAGCAGTTTCCATTAAGCCTTGTATTGGATGATCTGACATGTAAGTTCCCTCCAGTTTCATTTTAACTAGGTTTGATCTAAACCATATCATCCCCAATTTCAAGGGAGTTATGTACCAGTGCGTACCTGGATACATCCTGAATTCGTTTAAACCATCATTTGGCAAGGCTCACAATTAAATGTGAGAATTATGATGTTGTTCCTTGAGCTTCTGCTTGTGTTTGCGCCGCTGCTCCTGTAGAAGTCGAAACCACATCCGCCAGCCCCCTTCTACTTTGAGAACACGCGTCATCAGACGGAGCCCTGCGGTGAAGACCGCACCAAATCGAATGCGCATATGCAACTCCAGTTCTGTCTGAAATTCCATTTCATCCTCCCACACTGGAATGACTTCCAGACAAGGTGTGCGTTTAAACTGTACCTGATAGGATAAAAATCCAATCATGATGGACTTCATTGTCCATACCCAGCCTGTAACGATGGCCGTATAGGCCGCATCTGCTACTCCAATCCGGGTAGACCAGGATAAATCAGTCATATGTACACGGGTGAGCGTTTGTTTGACCCAAATTTTGAGTGCATCCGTCGCTCTAAGCATTACTTTTACTTCTTTTGCCCATTTCTTAACTTTGCGTTTGTTCACACGCTCGTTGCCCTCTGCTTCCCCCCGCGAATGGTTCGTTCGTTGCTGCGTCTTCACAAGAAATCCTTCTTTCATATTTTTGAAGACGATACTCGGAATTTCATATTTGATTCGAACCAGGCCGTAGAGAAGACGAAGATTGATAAGAGCATAATCATCACTTCTATGTTTACGAAACGTAAAGTGTATATGAATATTCGAGATGAGAACAATGGCAAGTAACAGAATGGCAAACAGCACGATTCCCCCAAGCCACATCCACACAGGCCTTACCTCCAAGGCTACAATTCTCTTCCTGAATAGTATGACACTATATATTGGAAAAAATTCATGGCTCATCGAAAAACCGTTGAACTTACACAATTCAGTCATTGCCCTTACGCATCACGAAAACGCAAATAGACCGAAACCTTTATGTACAAAAGGAATCGGCCTACATACGCAGTAACGCGATGACAAATGGTATATCATATATCATTTACCTATTTTCGTGATCTCCATCATCCAAGTCTTCAGCAATGTCTAATCCATGATCATCGATTACCTCATCAAATGAATCTGTCTGATCACTTCCATCCAAGCTTACTTGCTGCACATCTAACTTATCAAATAAGAGCTGTGTTTCTTCCTCTAGGTTTTCCGTATCTTCGAACAACCCTGGCTCAGGAAGATCCTTAATTGTAGCCAGGCCAAAATAATCTAAGAACGACTTGGTTGTGCCATACAGGATCGGGCGCCCGATAGCCTCTGCTCGTCCCACTTCATGAATCAGATCTTTGTTCACTAACGTATGAATGGCACGTTCAGACTTCACACCGCGAATCTCTTCAATCTCCACCCGAGTAATCGGCTGGCGATAGGCCACAATAGCAAGCGTCTCCAGAGCCGCTTGGGATAACGATGTACGCGCTGGAGAATAGGCAAGTTTCTCAAAATAAGAGGCATGTTCCGGCAATGTTCCGAGTTGCACCACGCCGGCCAGCTTGAGAATCTGAACCCCTCTTCCCTGATTTGCAAAATCAGCAACCATTTCCTCCACCGCATCGGACACCCGTTCCGGATGTTGATCTACGATTTCGGCAATTTGTTTGATACTTAGACCTTCTTCTCCGGACAAAAACAGCAGGCCTTCAATAATCGACTTCAATTTCGGAAAATCCATGATTCCTTGCTTCCCCTCTCCACTCCATAACAATATCCTCAAACATCCGCTCCTGATAACAGACGATCTGCTTCATCTTCATTAGCTCTAAGATCGCAAGAAAGGTAACGACAATTTCATGCCGATAGATCTGTTCATCTAACAGCTTAGAAAACAACAACTTACCACCTGGCCCTATACGCTCCAGTGCACCAATGACATCACGAATACGATCTTTAACCGATATTTCATCTCGTTGAATACGAGCAACGGTCGTTCGTTTCTCAGCCTTACGTAGCGCCTTCTGAAAAGCAGCGATGAGATCGGAGGTATGAAGCCCCTGCACCGGATTCGATTGCGTCTCCACAGGCATATAAGGTCTAAGATCTTCAGGCTCTTTGGAAAAGATGAGGCTCCGCTCCCACTCCCGCTCATGCAGATGCCGTGCAATCCCTTTGTATTTGCGATATTCAATCAGACGTGCAATCAGTTCAGCACGTGGATCATAATCTTCATCTTCGATATAATCATAATCCTCAAAATCCTCAATTACCGGTGGTTTGGGCAGTAATAGTTTGCTTTTGATCGATAAAAGTGTTGCAGCCATCACGAGAAATTCACTTGTAATATCGAGCTCCAATTCTTGCATCGAATGCAGATACGCCATATATTGATCGGTAATATCGCTGATGGGAATATCCTGGATTTGAATCTCTGCCTTGTCGATCAAGTGAAGCAGAAGATCCAAAGGCCCTTCAAAAGTCTCCAGTTTGTATGTAACTACCGTCACTAGACGAATCCTCCCGCCAGAAAAATACAAAACCCTGCTAAGCCGCCGAATTCAGTCTCCCGTTTTCGTCTGCGCAGAGCAGGGCACTACATTAAATAAGCACTATTTTAGCTGTTTCGTCAAGTTTGCCATTTCAATTGCGGCCGTAGCTGCATCCCAACCTTTGTTGCCCGCCTTCGTCCCAGCGCGTTCAATCGCTTGCTCAATGTTCTCTGTAGTCACGAGACCAAAGATCGTTGGCACGCCTGTTTTGAGGTTAATTGCCGCAACACCTTTTGCCATTTCATTACATACATAGTCATAGTGAGTTGTTGATCCACGAATGACTGTTCCTAGTGTAATAACCGCGTCATACTTGCCACTCTCGGCCATTTTCTGTGCAATAAGCGGGATTTCGAAGGCTCCTGGAACCCACGCTACATCAACTTCATTGTCCTGAACGCCATGACGTTTGAAAGCATCCAGTGCACCGCTGAGCAATTTACTCGTAATAAATTCGTTGAAACGTCCAACGACTACTCCATATTTTAATCCTTCTGACACTAAATGTCCTTCAAAAAAGTTTGGCATTGTTAGTCAACTCCTATAATTAGTATGAGATATAATCGAATGATCTTGTTGTTTCTTTTTCCACAAATTACATATATGAATCGAAGTTCAATTATTTTTCATTTTGCTCGATTTCATCAAACTTCAGCATGTGTCCAAGCTTCGCTTGTTTGGTATGCAGGTACAGCGTATTATCCTCATTCTCTTGGATCTGAATCGATACCCGTTCAACCACCTCAAGGCCGTAGCCTTCTAACCCTTTGATCTTGCGTGGATTATTGGTTAACAGACGAATCTGGCGAACACCAAGGTCTTTGAGGATCTGGGCTCCAATCCCATAATCACGAAGATCTGCAGCGAATCCAAGCTTCAAGTTAGCATCTACGGTGTCTAGCCCTTCCTCCTGCAACTTATAGGCTTTGAGCTTGTTGATTAAGCCGATGCCCCGGCCTTCCTGTCTCATATAGAGCAGGATTCCATTGCCCTCTTCATCAATCTGTCTGAGTGCCGCATCGAATTGAGGTCCGCAGTCACAACGATGAGAGTGGAATACATCCCCTGTGAGACACTCCGAGTGAACACGCACCAATACAGGCTTGGAACCGTCAATCTCACCCTTAACCAGTGCGACATGTTCCTTATTATCCACCGCATTGGTGTATGCAACTGCCTGGAATTCACCAAAATCCGTAGGCATACGCACAGCCACCTCGCGCTGTACTAATTGTTCCTTCTCATTGCGGTACCGAATCATGTCCTGAATGCTAATCAACTTCAGATCATGCTTACGTGCGATTTCCTGTAGATCAGGTAATCTCGCCATCGTACCATCTTCCTTGATGACCTCACAGATCACGCCTGCAGGGTATGAACCACACATAATTGCCAGATCGACTGCGGCTTCCGTATGTCCAGCACGACGCAGTACTCCGCCGTCTTTAGCGATGAGCGGGAACATGTGACCCGGTTTGCGGAAATCCGTGCTTTTCGCATCAGGATCAATTAAACCTTTCACCGTAATGGAGCGTTCAAACGCGGAAATTCCAGTTGTTGTATCTTTGTGATCTACTGACACGGTGAATGCTGTCCCATGAAAGTCTGTGTTCTGTTGAACCATCGGTTTGAGATTGAGTTCGTCTGCACGTTGCTGTGTAATCGGTACGCAGACTAGACCTCTGCCCTCGGTGATCATGAAATTAATGACTTCAGGCGTAGCCTTATCTGCCAAAGCGATGAAATCACCTTCATTCTCCCGGTCTTCATCATCCACAACGATCACGGGTTTTCCTCGCATCAGATCATAGATAGCTTCCTCGATTGGATCGAGAATGGATTGCTCTGTCATACGTCTCCCTCCAATTCTTTTATCTGTCTTCTCCGTTTTCGTGTAAAAAGTTTATTCAAACCTATATTTTACGCAAAGCCGTGATTGGCTAGAAACTCTTCACTTATACTCTTGGGCTTCGTCTCTTTCGTGCTGGAGTGGCCGTTCCCGTATTGAAGTAAATGATCCACGTATTTACCCAAGATGTCACATTCAATATTGATGGTATCTCCAGTTTTCTTGAAATTCAGCACAGTCTCTCCAATGGTATGAGGAATAATAGAAACCGTGAATGATCCGGAAGCGGTGTTCACAACGGTAAGACTGATGCCGTCTAAGGTGACAGACCCTTTTGGAATCAAATATTTAAAAAGATCATGATCATCCGGTTTAATTTCGAAAACAACCGCATTCTGGTCACGAGTAATACTGCCAATCACTCCCGTGCCATCCACATGCCCCTGTACAATATGTCCACCAAACCGGCCACCAGATAGCATTGCACGCTCTAAGTTCACTTTGCTTCCTGATTGCAGGTGATTCAAATTCGTATGTCGATACGTTTCTGGCATAACGTCAGCGGTAAAACCTCCGCCTTCCAGCGTAGTTGCCGTTAGACATACTCCATTTACAGCCACGCTATCACCAATTTTCAAATCATCCATGATGGCGGAAGCTCCGATGTTTAGAACCAATGCTTCGCCCTTTCGACCGATGCGCCGAATGTGACCGACTTCTTCCACTAGACCGGTAAACATGCTACCGCCTCCTTCTTGTACATCTTCTTAGCACTCACGCTTCATCGATCTCCCTTATTCTGGCCAGACCGGGATACCGCCAATGCTAATATTATCTCCAACTTGCTCGATTTCCAGTTGATTCAATTGAATGGCCTGACTCATACGCTCAACACCTTCGAAACGGAAACTTCCCGGCGTATCATACCCACCCACGATTTTGGGAGCAATGAACATAAGCATACGATCCACGAGTCTGGCTTCCAGCATTGCGCCGTTCAACGTACCTCCACCTTCAAGCAAAATAGATCCAATCTCACGCTCACCCAGTTTACTGAGTGCATTAAGTAGATCGACACGTGGTCCTGGTCCACAGCGGATAACCTCTACACCATATGCCTCAAGGCGCTCAGCCGCTTCAGGGCTTGCATCATCCGTCGTAAGCACCCAGGTCGGTGCAATGCCATCCTTGACCATTTTCGAGCCTACAGGTAGGCGCAGCTTGGAATCCACTACGATTCGAACCGGATGAATGCCTTCCACTTGCAATCGAGTCGTCAATTCAGGATTGTCAGCAATGACAGTCTCAACGCCGACCATAATTCCCTGGTGACGATGACGAAGGGCATGCACGATCTCACGAGCAGGTTCATTGGAAATCCATTTACTATCTCCACTACGGGTAGCAATTTTGCCATCTAATGTCGAGGCCGTTTTGAGGGTCACAAACGGTAATCCTGTGGTGATGTATTTAATGAATTTTTCGTTCAGGCGTCTCCCACGTTCGCGCAATATGCCAACTTCAACTTCAATTCCTTGTTGGCGAAGCATGCTGATCCCTCTGCCCGATACTTGAGGATTAGGGTCTTCACAACACACTACTACGCGCTTTACTTTCTCATGAATCAGACGTTCGCTACATGGAGGTGTTTTGCCATAGTGACTACAAGGCTCCAACGTAACATATACCGTACTTCCTTCGGCATCACTACCCGCCATGTTCAATGCATGTACCTCAGCATGACCTGTACCACGTTTAAGATGTGATCCCAGCCCAACTACGCGGCCTTCCTTGACCACAACACAACCTACAACGGGATTAATTCCAGTCTGTCCTTGTGCCCGTTCTGCCATATCCAATGCGAGTCCCATATAAAATTCATCATTGATCATTTCCAAGTCCGTCACCCCACGGTCTAATCTATTTTGTTATTATCTTCTCCTAGTGGAGAAAATGATGTGCATCTTCATCATAAAATGATTTTCAATTCACTACCGAATGTTTAAAGGATTCCGTTAAGAAAATAAAAAATCCCCGTCGAACAGTCCGTTCGATGGGGAGAAGAGACACTACGTCGTCGCAAGACAGCGTTGATACACTGGTCATATAGCGCACAGAATCACTACCTTGATTCGATTCAGGTAAGTGAAAACAAACACATACCCTAATGAAATTCATTCTAGGTAAAGCGCTTCTAAGACATAACCTATGTATGGAGGCAATGGGAAACACCCGCTTTCTCCATGTACAGTCACAAACTCACTGCACACCAACACATCTGCGAATGCAGCCAGAAGCTACACTCTCTCCTTCTCCCATCCAGACTATACTGTCGGTTCTGGAATTGCACCAGATCAGCCATCTGCCGCAGCAGACAGGTCACGGACTTTGCACATAGACATAAATGATTCACGAACATGTGCATCACCGCCGGTAGGGAATCTCACCCTCCCCGAAGGATTGTTGCGTTATTAATTGGATGTTAGCACTTTAACGTTAAAAAATCAATTGTTTTTTGTTCCTTTTTGTCACATACTAACTTTTAATAAGCGAAAGAAATACCACAAACCGCTTCCTGAACGAAGAATATCACACATTTGAGGAATTCTTCATAATCGATATGCCCATTTCTAGAAAAGCCAGATATGCAAAAAAACCTTAATGCTCCTGCAACAGAAGCATTAAGGGTTTCCTGTAAAACATAAGTGATTTAGTAAAACTTACGCTTCAACAACTTCAACAGTTTCCATTTTGTCGTTTCCTTCGAAAGCGTCAACGAACTCCATACCTTTGGTTACTTTACCAAATACAGTATGTTGTCCATCCAAATGTGGTTGTGGTTGATAGCAGATGTAGAACTGGCTTCCACCTGTGTTACGGCCAGCATGCGCCATAGCCAATGTTCCACGCTCATGTTTGTTCGGGTTAATTTCACAGTTGATTGTGTAACCAGGACCGCCTGTACCGTTTCCAGTTGGGCATCCACCTTGAGCTACGAAGCCAGGGATAACACGGTGGAAAGTCAAACCGTTGTAGAAGCCGGAGTTTGCCAGTTTCTCAAAGTTTGCTACTGTGTTTGGAGCTTCTTGATCGAATAGGTCGATCAGAACTTCTCCGCCGTTTGCCATTTTGATTTTCGCTTGTTTCGCCATATGTAAATGACTCCTTTCGTATTGACCATCATTAGTGGTGCCAGAAGCGCATGACCCTAGGTCAAGCTTAATAGCACTTTTCATAGTGTACACCGAAATGCGTTCAACCGCAAAATAATCAGCAACTTTTTTTCGCACAATACAGCTAAAAAGGGTGACTTCTGTCCGATATGTTCTCGTCTTCAAGTTGCTCGGATCTGCTGTAACATATGAAAGAAGACAAAAGAGCAACGCCCCTTTGCCTTCTTCCTAAATGAGTTACTGATATACAATGCTATTGCACATGCCACCCACGCATCTATTAAATTAGCGAATTACTGGCTGTTTAGCGATACGCTCAGGTACCAAGTCATTCTGAATGATGTCCTGATATGTCTCACGACGAACGACTACATCACCTTGACCGTCTTTGACAAATACAACCGCCGGACGACGAATCCGGTTGTAGTTACTCGCCATGGAATAGTTATATGCCCCTGTGCACGCTACGGCAAGCAAGTCACCGCTTTGTACTTTTGGCAATTCCAGATCCCAGATCAACATGTCGCCACTCTCGCAGCATTTACCGGCAACGGAAACAGTCTCTTGAGCTGCTTCGTTAGCACGGTTTGCAAGCACTGCTTCATACTTGGACTCATAAAGTGCAGGACGTGGGTTATCTGTCATACCACCATCTACAGCAACGTATTTACGTACGCCTGGGATGTCTTTGCTCGTACCCACTGTGTATAGTGTAGTTCCAGCTTCACCCACGATACTGCGACCTGGCTCAACCCAGATCTCAGGTACAGCATAGCCAATGGTAGCAAAGTGATTTTTAACCGCATCTGTAATAGCCTTCACGTATTGTGAAACTTCAAGCGGTGTATCTCCATCGATATAACGGATTCCGAATCCTCCGCCAAGGTTAACCACTTTGAATGCAACATTTAGACGCTCATACACACTTGTCGCAAATTCAGCAACACGCTGAACAGCCATCTGGAACCCTTCAACCTCAAAGATTTGGGAACCAATGTGAGAGTGAACGCCGAGCAGAACCAGGTTCGGTTGTTTGGAAGCCAGTTCGATTGCTTCGAACGCCGTTCCATTACCGATATCAAAACCGAATTTCGAATCTGTCTGACCTGTAGAAATATATTCATGTGTATGCGCCTCAACGCCAGGCGTTACACGTAGCAAGATGTTAACTTTGCGGTTTTTGTCCGCAGCCACAGCTTGCAACAAGTGAAGTTCATTAAAGTTATCTACTACGAAGCAACCGATCTCTGCATCCAGTGCCATCTCGATTTCTTCCAGCGTTTTATTGTTGCCGTGAAAGTGAATACGTTCAGCAGGGAATCCTGCTTGCAATGCTGTGAACAGCTCACCATCAGATACAACGTCTAGTGAAAGTCCTTCTTCTGCAGCCAAAGCACACATCGCCATTACGCAGAATGCTTTACTTGCGTATGCAACTTGGAAGCCCAGACCCGAAGCGCGGAATGCATCCATATACTCTCTGCAACGATCACGCACTAATTGCTCGTCCACCACATACAGCGGTGTACCAAACTGTTCTTTCAAATCTGTTGCGTCTACTCCACCAATTTCTAGATGTCCTTGTGCATTTATTTTACTTGTACCATGTAAATACATAATCTGCATTCCTCACTTTATATACTGGAATTTTATCTATTCCAATGATTTTACACCAGTATACCAAATTAGGCATCAAGAAGAATGGATTTTTCAGCAGATCATTTGTGTTTTTTACTTTTTCGTGATTCTCCGTCTGGATCATCAGGCATTTTGGTATTATCACGAGTTTTGTTGAACGATGGACGTTTTTTATTTTCAAGCAATGGCAATCGGAATAAAAAGTTTCCAAGCGCCTTTGCATTAAACGGTATGAACGGCCACAGATAAGATGAATTGTAGGAACGATGGATTGTCAGCGCAATGACCAATAAGGTGGTACCGATCACGAATCCGGGTACTTTGAAAATTGCCACTGCAATCAGAAGGAACAATCGTACCAGCCTGTTGGCTAGTCCAAGTTCATAACTCGGCGTTGCAAACATCCCTATCGCAGCAATAGCCATATAGAGCACAACCTCATTAACGAAATATCCTGTTTTGACGGCAATATCCCCGACGAGTATAGCTGCTATTAAACCCATCGCCGAGGCAAGTGGTGTAGGTGTATGCACCGCTGCCATCCGTAAGAGATCGACACCGAGTTCTATCAGCAGAAACTGAAGAATAAGTGGAAGTTTAACATTCTCCTGCGGGCCGATAAAATCAAACCCCATCGGTTTAATAGCAGGATCAATCACCATGAGAAGCCACAACGGAAGAACAAACAGCGAGATTAGAATACCTGCGAACCGTACCCAACGTAGGTAGGTTCCCATGAAGGCCGTTTGCCTATTTTCTTCTGCATGCTCGCAGAGATCAAAAAAGGTTGTTGGCAAAATCATCACACTTGGTGAGGTATCTACAAAAATAACAACTCTGCCTTCAAGCAGATGAGATGCTGTAACATCGGGTCTTTCCGAATATCGGACGAGTGGAAATGGATTCCACCCTTTGTTGATAATCGCTTCCTCCAACTGCTTATCGGCAGCGGGAATACCATCGATATCGACCCGTTTTATTTTTTCGCGAACAGAATCCACTTGAACCTTGTCCACGATATCATCAATGTAGACTACACATACATCCGTTTGTGTTCTTCGACCCACTTGCATGAGCTCGAACTTCAATCCAGGGTCACGAATTCTCCGTCGAACTAAGGCCACATTCGTCAAAAGCGTCTCTGTAAATCCGTCTCTCGATCCCCTTACCACCCGCTCTAAAGAAGGTTCTTCAGGTGATCGAACCGGGTAACTCCTTGTATCCATAATAAGGACGGAGCGATCTCCTTCAACAAACATCGCACTCATACCCATAAGAACCTTTTTAATTACAGCGCTCATGCTATCTACTTTTTCCACCTGAATATGAGGAATGTAGCATTCAAAGTAAGATTTCAGCGCATGTTCCGACACTTGTTCTGGAGTGAGATAGGTTAATCTTTTTAACACTTCAAGTAAAATTTCATCTTTGGCAAACCCAGTCAACAGCAGTATCCCAACATGCTTGCCTCCCAGAACCATTTCCCGCAGATCTACGTCGAAGGACTCTCCGAGCCCTAAAATTTGTTTCATTGTATTTTTGTTGTCACTCATACGTGGAGAGATCTCATCATTTTCCTGCCAGTAATGAACGGATTCTTCCACGCTGTCAGACATCTCATTTTGTTTTTTCTCTTGATAAGCCTTCTCTTCTTCTTCCTTCTGAATCTCATACGGTGACTTATTCACAAACTCTTCGGGTACTCCCTCACCATTCTCCTGTTCACCGTGATCTGATCTCACATCCATGTCCATCCTCCTTCAACCATTGCTCTCTAACGCTGGTATACAAAAAAATCGAATAACGAACCCGTCATCTTACCCAGAATCATGGCAAGCAACAATCCAAAAAGATACGGCTTCATTCCTAGCCTTTTGGCAAGTACAGGCAATACGTTTAACACTTCCGTCAGTGCTGCCGCAAGCAAGCCGATAAACACACCGCAGAACAGCCCAATGATTGGACTAAGTAACAGCACCCCATGTACTTTCCAGTGCCAGAAATCTGCAACCGTACCTACTAACGAGCCTCCGATAAGTGCACCTTCATACCAATGTGTTTTGTCATAGGATTGGGTCAATTGAGCCAGCCGTGGAATCATATCCAGTACCAAGATAAGCGCAATCACGCCACTTCCTACTGCGATTCCTCCAGCAATGCCGAGTACGATGCTGATCGCTCCATTAAGAACGCTCATCTGCATTCATCTCCCCACGTTCCTGGTCATGCATACGTTCAGTTTCTTCAATAACGACATACTTGTCGACATTCTGCTGATATAAAAACATTTCCACTTCAAGAGGTGTCGGTTCTTCATTCCACTTCTTCTTAAATAAATGATTGAAGAACACTGCCATACCGAATCCAATCCCGATGGAATATGCCACCTGAAATAAATAGGGATGCTCATCTCGGCGGCCTGTAATCATCTCCACAATTCGAATTTGAACTTCCTGCATACTCACGTCCGCATGAAAATTCATAATGGTTAATGCTGAGCCAAAAAAAAGCAGTAGCCATACCAGAATAAACAACGATTTGGACGGTTTGCCATTTCCCTCGACGACCTCAACCAGCGTATGTCCCGAGCCGATTAACTCTACACTGACATCGGGAAGCACACCTCGGATCTGGGGAATAATCTGCAGAATATCAATGAGAATCAGATTGCCATCTTCCGGTCCAGGGCGTAGCAGTTCAAGCTCAATCAGCCTTCGCTCCTGTTCTTCTGAAGAGGTCAGCACATGGGCAATATCCCGAAGCCTGACTTCTTTTCCCCGTTGGATACGGACGCGGCTGCGCAAACGAATGTAGACCGTTGGAGTGGGTGTCAGGGACATCCGAAACACTCCTTTACTGCGTAATTTAGGTTAGTATTTGAAGAATGTGCAAATTTATTACATGGGGGTTGGAAAAAGATTGGGAGCTTGGCAGAGCTGCAGGATGGATTGGTTGCCGGTCGCTGTTATAGCGAAGGATAAATGAGATACACGCGGGCGTTCCTGTGGCAGACCAACCTTCCGATCGCTGTTGTCTCCAAATTCTTATCATGTATTTCTAATCGGTTAGAAATTCGGAGACAAAGGCGAGCGCTTCGCTTCTACAGGTTTTTTCTGCCACCTCCACTGCTTGTGTATCAAAATCAAACCTTCACGCTCCGCTCCTCTAACCAATTCCATCCCTCCTCTGCATCAGCTCCCCTTTATCCAAACGCTTGAAAGAAATTTGCTGGGAGGTGGTAGGTGGAAAGATATTGAATGCGTTGCGCTGAGGGGAGACCGAATTGCCGGTCGCTGTTATGGCGAAGGATAAATGAGATACACGCGGGCGTTCCTGTGGCAGACCAACCTTCCGATCGCTGTTGTCTCCAAATTCTTATCATGTATTTCTAATCGGTTAGAAATTCGGAGACACAGGCTAAAAACAAAAAAAGTCACCCTATTGGCGACGAATTTTAGAATGCTACTTATACATTTTCTTATATGGAGTAGACATAAAATGTGTTAACCCTGAGCGTAAACCTTTGTAAGGAAGAGCACTGCACCAACAACCAGACCTAGAATTACAGTTAACCATTCATCTCTACTCGACTCTTTAACTCCATCTCCCTTCTGAATTTCAAAGGGGTCGTGTTCATTATTTTACCGAATTGATTAATGAAATAGCTTGTGCTATTAAATCCAACCTGATATGCGATCTCAGTTATACTCATTTCGGGAAGCTGAAGTAATTCTAGACTCTTCTGAATTCGATAATCCATCACATAATGAATCGGCGTTGTTCTTAATATTTGTTTAAAGTAACGACAGGTTTCTGAGCGACTTAGTTGTCCTGCCTTTGCAATATCCTCTAGCTTGACCGGTTCAGCATAATGCAGATGAATCCATTCCAGCATACCTTTCATGCGCTGATTGCGTGTAACCTCGTTCGGATCGTACTCCAGTAAACATCCGTTTGAAATAAATTGTTTCCAGATGGTGAGTAGTTGAGCAGAGACATCTATTTCATAATGTACAGGCTGAGTTCGCAGGTTCTGCTTAATAGCTTGCATGGCTTCAAGAATATTCAATCCCCAGCTCTGGTCCCCTGGGATCATCAAATAGGGCACATTGGTCGCCGTAACATACGGGTGTACAAATTTCATATATAGCTCTGCTGGCAGAATAAATTGCGGACTAAGATTCAAACAGATATATTTGCACACATTCCCCTCTCCAATGTCCTCCGCCATATGCATGGAACCACTATTGATAAATATTCCATTGCCTTCGGGCACACCAATCTCCTCCTGATTTACTCGAAAGAGTACCTCCCCCTGCATCACAAAAACAAACTGTAGCTCATCATGCCAGTGAAGTGGTATATGACCATGTACATTATGAATAATTGTCGTTTCATAACAAGCGATTGGCAACGAAACGGTCCGATGCTCCGTCAGTTCCTTCAGATTTTGATCGATATGAAATTCCGTTTTATCTACCATGCTCACCATTCATCCTCAATATATTTATATTTTTCTATCTAATATTGATATCAATATATACTATTCCATTCTAATATAACACTATTCTTATATTTTAGGACGAAGGTGTTATTACATGAGTAAAAAATCATTTGCACATTTTAATTCGAGAAAAAGAGGATTATTGTTGGTTTTGACCGGAGCGATCTGTTGGGGAGTGGGCGGAACCGTATCACAAAAGCTGTTTCAGCATTATGGCATTGAGGTCAACTGGTTTGTTACTGTTCGATTGTTAATTGCAGGCATTCTGCTTCTAACCGTTCAATATTTCAGACCTAAGCGCTCACAAATTCTAGACGTATGGAGAAACAAGGCTACAGCTATCCAATTAATTATTTTTGGTTTGTTCGGAATGCTCTCTGTACAGTATACGTACATGGCCTCCATTCAACATGGTAATTCTGCAGTAGCTACTCTTTTGCAATATCTGTCCCCGGTTATGATCATGCTCTACCTAATCTGGCGGAAACAGGCGGTACTGGGCTCCAAAGATCTGATATCCATTAGTCTAGCTCTTGGCGGCTGTTATCTCCTGTTAACTAATGGTTCCATTTCCCAGTTATCCGTACCCTTTATCGCTATCATTTGGGGGCTTTTATCTGGTGTTTCCGCTGCCTTTTATACTTTGTATGCTGCAAAATTAATTCGACAGTTCGATTCATTAGTCATTGTCGGTTGGGCTATGATTATAGGCGGTACTGCCCTTAGTTTCATTCATTCTCCATGGGAATTTGAATTTGCGAGCGTACCCCTTGAAGCGTACGCATATCTTATATTTACTATTATTTTTGGAACCATGATCGCTTTCTGGTTTTACGTCGAAAGTTTGCAAAGTCTCTCCGCTAAAGAAACCAGCTTACTGGGAAGTGCAGAACCACTTGCCGCAGTTGCTACAACGGTCATATGGCTTCAGGAACCTTTTGGACTATTTCAATGGCTAGGTACAGCATGTATTGTTACCCTTGTGATTTTGATGCAAATGAATAAAGGAAAGGAAGCACCTCTCGACTCCCCTGCATAAACTTCCATTATGCTAACTTTTGAAAGCTCGAAAGATAGCTGTCCAAAACCTTACTTTCTCACCAAATCTATTAACTATTGAACAAAAGGATGATGAACAGAAGTTACCTGCATTAATATCACCATTTTGGTTTGAAGTACAAAAAAACAAGCCGCTGCAGACTTTCCGGCTTGTTCTAAACAGTGCACTTACTCTTTTTATAGGTTGTCTAAATCCTTCAAAGACGGTATATCAGGATATAACGCTTGCATACGTTCAAATACAGATTGTGCTGAAACTTCATCCGAAGCTGGCGCTACAACTTGAATGAAATCAATTGTATTATTGCTTATCTTGACATCTCTCATAAGCAAGTTTATTTCCGAAAAATCGTCTGTAAAAAACATTAATACGTTACCTTGATCAAAAGTTTGACCATAAAAAAATGAAGAGTAGTTTAATCCTTTCACTTTTTCCTGAACCAACATGACCACTGAGTTATTCATTGTAGAATCCAAACTTTCAATCTCAATCTCACCTTCGAAATAAGATGCTTTAAGAAGTGGATTGTGTACGGTTCCTCTAATATTAATAGTTGTTGAGGATTCAACAGATTCATCTGTAATCAAAATGAAAGCTTCTTTACTCAGGTTGATCTCTTTAGAGAATGGATTAGCAAACAATAGAATTAAAATTCCCGTCATACTAGCAAGCAACACTACAAAAAGCGAAATGATCATTTTCCTTTTGAACATAAGTTTCTCCTTGTTGTACACTAGCATCATATCTACTCCGTGTAAGAGCAAAAACCTTCCTTCTACATTATCACCACATCAGCATGCTAGATTTAGGCTCGATTGGAGTTCACAACATATGTACGACAAATCAGTTACAAGCCGGTTGTGAACATTCACTATAGAATATAGTATTACCATGATAAACAGGCGATACAAATTCTATCGCCTGTTTTAATTCAACACGTAATTTCGTAATCTCATTGCGGAGGAAGTAATTTCTTGGCATCCGGCATATCTGGAAAACCTAGTTTTAATTCGTTCACAATCTTCTCGGCAGTCATGAGATCAGAAGCTGGAGAAACAATCTGAATCAAATTATGTGTCGTTCCTTTGTAAGGGGCTTCTTTCAGAAATAAGTTTAATTTCAAGAATGAGTCATCGTGAAACATAACACCCGTCACGCTCTCCAATTGTTGCGATGAACCAGAATACGTAATGAATGAACTAAAAATATTACCTTCTTGAACCGGGTAGAGCGGAAACATTCTGTATTCTCTGGTAAAATCCAGATCTGAAAGCTCGATCTTCCCCTCAAAGTAATGCTCTCTGAATAAAGGTCGGTGTACAGTACCCTCCATAACTAACGTCGTGTTCCCAAGTACAACATGGTCTTCGTTTAAAACGACAACATCACTCTGCCTGTTCATTTTTTGAGGGAATGGATACAACCATACAAACAGGATCATGAAGACTAGTACTAATGCTACACAACCTAAAATAATTCTTCTTTTCATGAACATCGCCCTTTCGACATGCCGTTGTTATGTTATGCTAGGAATGTTCAAAATAAATTTCTAAAATTATTTATCCTGAATTTGAGAAGGAAAACTAAATCGAGGTAAAGAAACTGATTTAAAAACCTTCCCATCAATGCCAGTGAAATCTACATTACTTACAAAAGCCGTACTGGCTGATCCAGGGTTTAAATATGCTGTAACCGCGTTTGAACCAATTCCGTGATTCGAAGGAGTATAGTGGTACTGTCTACTATCTGTTATGAAATGAGATGAAGTCACAATATTCGTACCCTTTTTATACCCTACGTTTCTTATACTCCACGAAACGGCACCGAATACTTCTGAAGACCTAAAAGATAAAACTTGAGAAATGTCAGATTGTCCTTCTTTCGCTGTAGATTTTACAAGACCTGTTGCAGCAGCTCTAATTCCCCCATTCGTTGTCTGTACTACTGTTCCACTTTGACTTATGCTACTTGAAGCTGTCCCTGCTGGGCTAGCAACGATATGTTGAACTTCATATCTTACTGAATTTTTACCCAAATAGATCTATAGGTTTGCCAGTTAACATTGCCATAACCACCTGGAACCACTGCCAATGCACCTTCATCTGACAACTTTAACTTCTCAGCTAACTCATCCTCAGATAAATCTCTTACACCTAAATCGTAAAGTTGATTATCGATCTGTTCGATTTTAGTGCTTAATTTCTTATACTCTTTAATTTTCTTTAGATCACTTGGAATAGAAAGTTCAGTAGTATTGCTATCGTTGTTATTATTCTCCTGAAGATCATTTAATTTAAATTGTAACAGCGCTCTTTCAGACATAAGATTCTTGATGTTCTCTTCTCTAGAATCTGCAGGATAGATATCATCTTGTGCTGTATCATCAGCAGAAAAAGAATAAATTGGTGTAATTACTATAAATTTATAATAAAAGAAAAAGACACTAATTTAAAACCTTAACATTTACCATTTATTCATATATTTTACATGTAATTATATTACAAAAATAATAATGAAACAACCTTATCAACGACAAATAACCTTCCTCGCATTACATCGCGCGAAAGAAGGTTGTTAGTTGTCGTATATTGGTGATAAACCACGTTTCACATCACCATGTAAGTCATTCAATCACCAATCACTGTGCGATCTGGTCACGAATGGATTGTAGAATTTTTTTCTCCAGACGGGATACCTGAACCTGTGATATTCCAAGTCTGCTTGCAACCTCAGATTGTGTCTGATCCCGGTAATAACGAAGGTATACGATTAGTCGTTCTCGTTCACTCAGACCACCAATAGCTTCGTTCAATGCCAGTTTGTCAAACCAACGTTCCTGTGATTCGTCAGCAATCTGATCCATTAGCGTAATTGGATCACCATCGTTCTCGAACACCGTCTCATGGATCGACGTAGGCGGTTTGTTGGCTTCTTGAGCAAATACAACTTCCTCTGGAGTCACCCCCAGTTGTTCAGCCACTTCCTTAATCGTTGGCAGACGATCAAGATGTTTGGACAATTCATCTCTTTTTTTGCGAACTTTATTCGCCATCTCCTTAAGTGAGCGACTGACCTTTAGTGTGCCGTCGTCACGTAGGAAACGCTGGATTTCTCCGATTATCATCGGTACAGCATAGGTCGAAAATTTCACATCATAGCTGAGATCGAATTTGTCCACCGACTTGAGTAGTCCGATACAGCCGATTTGGAACAGATCCTCTGGTTCATAGCCTCTGTTCATAAAACGCTGTACAACAGACCAGACAAGTCTGATGTTGCAGTTTACCAGCGTGTCTCGTGCATCATGGTCACCCGATTGACTGAGCGCAATCAATCGTTTGACCTCGGCATCATCCAAATAGGTCTGTGAAGATGGTTTCACTTCAGCATCCATAAGACCAACCCCTAATTATACAATGCTTTCTTGGATTCAATCCTCTTCTTCATCTTGATGGAGGTGCCTCTGCCGGGCTCACTGCTGACTTCGAATTCATCCATGAAGTTTTCCATAATGGTAAAGCCCATACCCGAGCGCTCAAGTTCGGGTTTGGATGTATATAGCGGCTGCTTGGCAAGCTCCAGGTCTTCAATACCTTCGCCACAATCTTCCACGATGATCGTAATCATGTCTTCACGAATCTCCGCCTGAATGGATACAACCCCTTCTGGGTTATTGTTATACCCATGAATAATACTGTTGGTTACCGCTTCGGAAATAACCGTCTTCAGATCGCTGAGCTCGTCCATCGTAGGATCAAGCTGCGAGATAAAGGCCGCAACCGTTACACGCGCGAACGATTCGTTCTCCGACTTGGCCGCGAATTGCAGATTCATGAAATTTCTCCCTGTTCCTTCATTCATGAGACGACCTCCAGACCCGAGAGAGCAGTTCCCTCATTTTCGTAAATCGGCATAATCTTGAACAAACCCGACATCTCCAGCAAACGGTATACTGGCGGATTAACATCACATACAACCATCTTACCGCCTTTATTCTTAATGAGCTTATATCTTCCCAAAATGACACCCAAGCCTGAGCTGTCCATAAATTGCAGATCCTTCAGGCTGAGCACCAAGTGCTCGCATTGTCTCCGCTGGATCGCTTCATCCATCTGCATCCGTACCATATCCGCAGTGTGATGATCCAGTTCTCCCGATAGTCGCACAATCAGAATCCCACGGTGATGTTCCATTTCCACATGCAAGTTCACGTTTGCTCACTCTCCTCCCTGTCTTGAACAAGGATTTCTACGTTGCCCAAAGCATTTCCTGCACCCCGACAAAACTAGAAGAAAACCCCTAATTAACTACAAAATACGTTCAAGGATGTAGGTAGCACACGTAAATTGACGCTTAATCAAAAAGATTGGAAGTGGTGCGTTTGAACAGCTTCCACCAGCCTGCTTTGTTTACATCCTGCGGAGCCTGAATGTCGAACTCCTTAATAACCTCATCACCCTGATAAACCACGAGCTTACCTACACTTTGACCTGCTTTAATCGGAGCTTTCAATTCTTTTGTCATCAACAATTCATGTCGAATATCGTTCGACTTGGCACCTTTGCGCATGAGCACACTATAATTTTGCGTAGCGTTCAGTGGCAATTCGGCAACCTCGCCTTTTTCAACTTTCAGACTACCGAGCAGATCGCCTGCTTTGTATAAAGGTTTCATCGTGTATTGACTAAAGGCATAGTCGAACATGGAGGAAACCTCAGCATTACGTGTTTTCGTGTTTGGTTCTCCCAGCACAACAGCAACTGTACGCAATCCATCCTTCATCGCTGTTGCTGATAAACAGAATTTCGCTTCCGAAGTGTAACCTGTTTTTAAACCATCTGCACCTGTGTAGAAACGAACGAGCTTATTGGTATTCACTAACCAGAAAGGCTTCTCCGTATCTTTCCGAAGGTAGTCCTGATATGCGCCAGTATATTTGGTAATGCCCGAATGTTTCAGTAATTCCCTACTCATGAGCGCAATATCATGTGCCGACGAATAATGATTATCAACCGGGAGCCCATTACAATTGGCAAAATTGGTATCCTTCATGCCCAGCTCTTTTGCACGTTCGTTCATCATCTGTACAAAAGCTTCCTCAGAGCCGGCAATTTTCTCAGCCATAGCTACAGACGCATCATTCCCTGAGGCCATAGCGATCCCTTTGAGCATATCGTCTACTGTCATCTCTTCACCCGGTTCAAGGAAGATCTGTGATCCACCCATAGAAGCAGCATACTCACTTGTTCTCACTTTGTCGGTCAGCTTCAACTTACCTGAATCAATCGCTTCAATCGTTAAAAGCATGGTCATAATCTTCGTAATACTTGCCGGAGGCAGTTGATCATGACTGTTTTTCTCGTAGATCACAGTTCCTGTGTCTGCATCCATCAATATTGCTGAACGTGCTGAAGGTGCCAAATCCGTTCCACCTGTTGGGGTAGGTTTTTCTTCAGCAAGTGCTGTGGATGCCATCAGAGACAGCAAAATACAAAGGGTCATGAACGATGCCATTATACGTTTCTTCACGATCGGAAACCTCCTCAAATGACTTGCTTAATGCATTTCCATGCATGTACTGCTAATCATTGTCGGTTCGTTTACAGTAAATTATTCCATGCAAAGCATGATTTTCCGAAATTTTTTTTGTAAAATGTATCGTCGAACAGAAACGCAAAAAAACATGCCCCTACTCACTGAATGTGATAGAGGCATGTCTCTTCAAAATGCAATAGTATCCTATGGAGCTGTAAGTCTAGGAAGGGACTATCCTTCTGGTCTTCAGTAGCCCAGTTATATGGTTAGATTACTAACCCGGCTCTGTAATCTGTTACATTTGTGGAATAACGGCTACAACCAGCGCAAGGAAAGACTCACGCACCCGCTCTGTTGTCTCCATAACCTCATCATGGGAGAGCGGTTGATCCAGAATACCCGCTGCCATGTTGCTGATACAAGAGATACCGAGTACTTCCAGACCTGCATGGCGAGCCACAATAACTTCGGACACAGTGGACATACCGACAGCATCTGCACCCAGAGTACGGAGCATAACAATCTCAGCTGGTGTCTCATAGTTTGGACCAAGCAGACCTGCATAGACACCCTCACGTACATTGAACCCTTGGGATGCTGCGGTATCTTTCGCCAACGCACGCAAGCGGCGACTATAAGCTTCAGACAGATCCGGGAAACGCACACCCAGTGCTGAATCATTAGGACCGATGAGTGGGTTTTTGCCTGTAAGATTCAGATGGTCGGAGATCAACATCAAGTCACCTGGTTCGTACGATGTGTTTACTCCACCTGCTGCGTTCGTTACAAGTACCGATGTAACTCCAAGTTCTTTCATGACACGAACCGGAAAAGCAGTAAGCTCCGGACCGTAGCCCTCATACATATGGAAACGTCCTTTCATCATGACAACAGGACGACCTTTGATTGTTCCAACCAGCAGCTCACCCTCATGTCCTTCTACCGTAGATACAGGGAAATGGGGAATGTCTTGATAAGCGATACTCACACCATCTTCAATGAGTTCAGCCAAAATGCCAAGACCTGAGCCAAGAATCAAGCCTACTTCAGGCTTAACGGGGCTTTTGCTTTGAATATAAGATGCTGCTTCCAAAATCATGTGTTGAGTTAATGCTGTCATTACGATGTTCCTCCTTGAGTTGAAACGATCCGTTCATGTATGCAGATCAGCTCCAGGCTAGTCCCACTAGACGGAAGCATATGCTTATGTATACGGCGTTTAGTGTATTCAATTTATTCTATCCTAAATAGGCAACATGTTCTGCATTTTTTTGCAAAAACATTCACGTCCAACCTATTTAGCTCGTGGATGATGTGTTTCGTAGATTTCCTTCATCGTTTTACGACCATGATTACCATACTGCTGACCTGGCTGTTCAACATGACCTAACATGTCCTGAACGGCTCTTGTGTCGGCTCCGCTAGCAATAAGGTGAGCAGCAAACGAGTGCCTTAACGTATGTGGCGTAATTTCGCCTGGTATTCCTGCATCCACCGCAGCTTTTTTGAGTAATTTCCAGAATCCTTGGCGTGTCAGACGTCTCCCCGAGACATTGACAAAGAGCGCCTGCTCGTCCGAACTTGCTTTGAGCAATCGGCTGCGTTTCTCATCCAGATACACATCGATCCAATGAGCTGCAGGAGCACCGATCGGAAGAATCCGTTCTTTCCCTGCCCCGCCGCAACGGATAAACTTCATACTCGGCTGAACATCTCGGACATCCAGTGCAATCAATTCTGAGACACGAATGCCTGTGGCATACAATAACTCCAGCATCGCACGATCCCGAATTCCTTGGGGTGAACGCGTATCCGGTGCATTAAGCAGCAACTCAATTTCATCGATGGTCAATACTTGAGGTGGGGTTTTATCTGCCTTAGGAGCCTCCACATCAAATGTAGGGTCTTGAAGAATATCTCCCCTACGCATTAGAAAATGAAAGTAGGAACGTAAGGATACAATACTCCGAGCAATCGTAGCATTAGCGCGCCCGGACTGCTTTAACTTACCTACAAATAAAATAACGTGCGTACGCCGCACCTGACCGGCATCACGTATATCATATTCTTTCTCTGCAAATTCGATGAACTTGTCCACATCGCGAAGATACGACTCCAGTGTGCTGCTTGACATCCCTTTGTCTTCTTCCAAGTAAATGGCATAGGCGTGTATCGTCTGTTTCATGTACAACGCTCCTCATCTCCAGAACTGCCCCGCGTGCAGCCTGTTACCGTATTTGCATTCCTAGATGCTCCAACTACTCCCCATACCAGTAGAACAAACGTAGCCGTTCGGCAAGTGAAGGTCGCCCTTCTCCATGAACTGTCCAATCCGTTTCCTGAAATACTTTGACCGCATTACCTGAAGGAATCTGATACTGATCTACAGGTGAGATCCAGCCGTTGAACAGATCCAGAACATTATAGAACAAATAAACTAATGCTGAAAAAAAGATTATAAAACGAATAAAACGGAGCCCTCTCCGTAGTGATATGATCATCGTTTGTCCGCCTCCTAGTCTCGATCCTAGCTCCAGTTCTACGAAGCCGGAACCTCATTCCCTGCACCAAATGAATGCGCAGAGAAGCGTCTATAGACAAGGTATGAGGACAAACACAAGAGTATGACATTGGGTAAAGCTTACATCAGATCCGGTACCAAAAAAGCTCTCCCGTCAAAACCGCCGGTGAGAGCTTGAAGATATGCTATGTTATTCTTCATCTTTGGGTTTCTGGTCATTTTTTGCTTTGCAACGATAACAAATCCCATGGAAATCCAATCGGTGGTCTACCACCGAAAAGTTAAATTCTCGCTCCAGTCGCTCTTCAAGCGGCCCAAGCCAGTCTTCGCGTATTTCATCCATACTACCACATTGAACACAGATTAAGTGATGATGATGATGCTTGGACGTATCTCCGCGCAAATCATAACGGGCTACGCCGTCGCCGAAGTTGATTTTCTCTACAACATGCAGCTCACTTAGTAGTTCGAGGGTACGGTACACGGTTGCCAGACCGATTTCGGGAGCCTTTTCCTTAACGAGCATGAATACGTCTTCTGCGCTCAGATGATCTTCTTCATTCTCAAGAAGTACTCTTACGGTGGCTTCCCGCTGGGGCGTTAATTTGTATCCTTGGGACTGTAGTTGCTGCTTAATTTTATCGATCCGTGCTTCCATTTTCTCCCTCCCCCTAGGAAATCACTGCACACTGCAACTTAACCCACTTCTTTCATTATAGGGGGAGTGTATAATTAAAGTCAACAATTTACACTTTACTGCCTGAACCTATGCAGGTAGTAACATTGGCGTGACCCAACGCATCATCGCTGGTGTGACCCAAGTTTCAAAAGAAGCTACCCCGAGCAGCAGTGCTGCCATTGCCAAAGTTAACAATACATACGATGCAAAAGGTCTTTGACCACCGGGAGTACGTTGCATCAAAACCCGATTCCGAATGATATATAAGGAAAAAGTTATCGCAGATACACTGCAGATTAATAACACGGGAATGACGAATAAATTGTGCGGAGCAACGGAAACAAGTGCAAACAGCAGCCCTTTCCATGAATATTGTCCAACAAGATATCCGACAGTAAATCCGATCAGCACACCTTTTAGAAAATCCAGTACGAGTATGCCTGGTAGTCCTATAACGGACAAACCAAGGATCCAGATCAGACCGACCCATTTCAGATGCAGTATAGCAATTTCCCAGTAGGTGCCTGTCTCTACAACCTGTCCCCCATGCTGCACTGTCATGAAAAAGTTTCCTAGGTATCCTTCCAAATCCTGACGTTGCTCTAGGGACAACGCATTAACCATCAACGCCCCAAAGATAACACCTACCAGGAACAGGACCGCCACAAATACATATAACGAGGTTTGACCTTTGAATATAAAGGTGGAAGATCGCACAGACACAAGTCTCCTTTCCGGTTGTCACGCTGCTGAATTTCGAATGAAACCCACACAGTCATTCTATGAACCGGAAAGAGAACGTATGACATCTTGTCCAGAATAGGTGTGATCCACAATTGAAGACTAATTCATTTTTTTTATTGTGAAAGTTTTCTAGCTCCATTAGTGATCTACACGGTCATTCCCAGCAACTTTACCATAAGTTCCACCGCCACCAGAGGACAGAGCTAACTGACCATTCCTTGCTGCAACGATCATAGCCGCCATCACAGGGCCAACAACAGTGGCAAGTTCGTCTTCGCTCGTACGATGCAGCACATTCATCTCTGTACCAAATCGTTCAAGTAATTGACGCAGCTTCGCTTTTCCAAGACCCGGAATAAACTCTAATGGCACCTGATAATGATAGGTAGGTCTACTGTCAGGTACCTCGGGATTATCTCGATCAGCTATCGCAAGAATTCGGTCAAGTACGCCCTGAACAAGCTTGGTACTGCCACAATGTGGACAACGTTCTGCCGATAATGCCCGCTCATCCAATATACGACCACATGCTGAACAATACGTTCGATGATACTTGCCAAGCCTAGGGTTCAATCCATAGTTAGCGGTTATGCCTCTACCACCCTCGTTTTGCAGTGCCATTCGAAATTCATCAAAAGAAGGCGTCGCTAGTGTTAATTCATTGTATTCTCTACCAATCTTACCTAGTGAATGAGCATCTGAATTCGTTAGAAAAGGAACGTGATCCAGTTCCCGAATATAACTGGCCATCGTAGAGTCTGAGCTTAATCCAAGTTCAACGGCATCAATAAGACTCGTATCAAGCACATCAGCCATCCGTGGTGCTGTACTTCCATAGATACCTTTATGCGGGGTAAATGCATGCGCAGGCACAATAAGTCCTCCACGAGCCTTAATTTCCGACTGTATCTCAAGTGTTGGCACGTATACACGCTGTGAACTTAAATTCACATTTTTCATATAACGCTGCATAAAAGCAGTAAACGACTTCATCGACGCTAAATCTCGAAAATAAGCAAGCAGATGAAACTCCCGCATGCCTGGCTCCCGCAGTTCAATCTCTGTGCCGAGCAAAATAGTGGTGTCCTGATAAGCGATCCCTCCACCTTCCAGCTCAGACATTGTGCCGTCCTCCAGTAACTGCTCAATATCCATCTGCACAACAGGTGAATGAGAATCAATAACGCCAAGTAACTGGATACCTTTGCGATCTGATGCTTCACGAGCGATGTTTGCAAACGTCAGATCCCGACTCCCACTAATCTTTACAGCTTCACCACGGGAGGTTCGCCCAATATGAATGTGCAAGTCTGCATAACATGGCTCCCACAGATTACGTACGTCTTGCTGCTGATCATTCATTGTTATAGCCGTCCTGTTGTTCTGTACAGATCCCATGCGTACACCGCTAACATCGTTTTGGCATCACTAATCCGATTCTGATCCATTAAAGCGTAAGCCTCTTCCAGCGTAATTTCACTAACCTCTAAGAATTCATCCTCATCCAGAGCCATATCTCCGGCTTCCAATTCTTCAGCAATATACAAATGTATGATCTCATCTGCGAATCCAGGCGACGTGTAGAAAGAACGTACAAGTCGAAGTGATTTAGCCACATACCCTGTCTCCTCGCGCAACTCACGCGCAGCTGCAACTTCTGGCTCTTCTCCTGGATCAAGCTTGCCTGCTGGAATCTCCACTTCGGTTCGTCCCATAGCTTGCCGGTATTGATCTACGACCAACATCCGGTCACCATTCAATGCAAGCACAGCTACAGCTCCTGGATGGCGAACGATTTCTCGGGTTGCTGTCTGTCCATTAGGCAGCTTCACCGTATCAACCTGAAGTGTAATCACTTTCCCTTCAAAAATGGGCTGTGTTGATACTGTTTCTTCGTCTAATTTAGGATTGGCTGGATGTGTTTGGTGTTTAGAATGCGTAGGATTCATGGTTGTCAACTCCGCTTCTTTGATTTTAAATTTGTCCTCTGTAATTCATATAAGAATATAGATGTATAAATCTTCGATTTTTGGCATATGGTGAGCGTATAGAGCAAGCTAGCCTATTATGATCAATCAGGGGGATACCAATGAACAGTTATCTGACGCCGCAATCCGTACATTTGGTGGGACAAGCAAAAGAAGTACAACTTATCCTTAGACAGTGGTTGCGTGAATGGGGTCCAGATGCCAAACTAACAGACCTTCTCGCTGGCCGCAAATAAGTTCTAATCCGTATGCATGAAATATAACATGATTTTGCAAAAAGTCCGAATCCGGTACATAACCCGTTTTCGGACTTTTCACTACAACTACAACTTCAACTTCAACTTATTTTCTAGGCTCTCCTACTTCGTACTCGTCGATGCCGTTTCTTTAATAATAGCGACAACAATTTCGGACAACTTCGCGATATCCTGCGCACGAATGCGTTCTTTCGTCGTATGAATATCTTCATATCCCACGGCGAGATTCGCTGTAGGAATATTGAAACCGTTGAAGATGTTGGCATCACTACCGCCACCAGAAGGGAATGTACTCGTTTCAAGACCTACGCTGCGAATAGCACGCTGTGCAAGCTGAACGACCTCATGCTCATCATGGAATCCAAATGCAGGATATAGAATCTCACTGCGGAATTCAGCCGTTGCTCCGTATTTGCGACATGTTGTCTCCAGCGCTTCACGCATCTGCGAAACTTGCAGTTCTACTTTTTCTTGAACAATACTACGCGCTTCTGCTTCAATCTGAACAAAATCACATACGACATTCAAGGCAGAACCGCCTTGGAATTTCCCGATATTCGCAGTTGTCTCATCATCAATACGTCCAAGCTTCATTGCAGCAATCGCTTTGGCAGCTACCTGAATCGCACTAATACCGTCTTCCGGATTCACACCAGCGTGTGCAGACTTACCGTAAATGTTCATTTGAATCTCGGCTCTCGCGGGTGCAGCAACACAGATCGTACCGACTGCTCCATTGGAATCAAGTGCATATCCGAACTCAGCTTGGATATCATCAGGATTCATGGCACGCGCTCCAACAAGTCCTGACTCTTCGCCAACTGTGATAACAAACTGAATCTTGCCATGCGGCACGTTGTTCTCCTGAATCGCACGAATCGCTTCGAATAATGCAGCAATACCAGCCTTATCGTCTGCACCCAGAATCGTTGTTCCATCACTGCGAATCCAGCCATCTTCACCTAGTTCAGGCTTAATGCCTTGCCCAGGTGTGACAGTATCCATATGGCAAGTGAAAAACATTGGGGTTACCCCTTGCGTGCCTTCTGCTTCCCATGTAACAACAAGATTACCGGCACCATGCCCCGTTTTCTCCATTGTATTGTCCTCATATACGCTGAGACCAAGAGCCGCGAACTGTTCTTTTAACACCTTAGAGATATTATGTTCGTTCTTCGTCTCACTATCAATCTGTACAAGTTCCATAAAATGATCTACAACACGCTTTTGATTAATCATAGGACTTTCCTCCCTTACGTGGATACGGTACAATAACATTACTGTGGTTTTTTATTTCTTGGTTGAAAGGAGTTCGCTCATCATGCAAAGAAAAAAATGGTTTCGCATCATTGTCTACATCATGCTAATCGCCATGGTTGGCTCCACCCTATTCATTGCTCTCGAACCATTATTATTCGGTTAAACATGAAGTCTTGAACTGTCTCCATTACAGACGGTGAAGGGCTTCTTTTTCTGAGATCCAATTCATCTCATAGGAGAACAGCCTGCTGAAATAGGGGACGATATCTTGCGCAACCCGCTGTATCTCGTAGGTTTGTCCTGTCATATCCTCTAGTGAGGTCACCCCATATTGCTCAATGCCACAAGGGACAATACCTTGGAATCCTTCATGCTGAATCCCTGACGTAACATTAAAAGCAAACCCATGGCTTGTTACAAAACCTCTCCTCGTCTTACAACGATTGAACTTTACACCGATTGCAGCGATCTTCATATCCCCGACCCAGACTCCTGTATACCCTTCTTTGCGCCCTGCTTCAACACCTTGATCTGCTAAATAATCAATGATGACCTGTTCTAATCTGCGCAGATAGGCATGTAAATCGAGATCTTCATCTCGTCCGAGCACAAGCAAAGGATAACCCACAAGCTGACCCGGGCCATGATAAGTAATATCACCGCCGCGGTCAATTTGAAACACGGAGATTCCTTGCTCTCGTAATTGCTCCTCACTTAAAAGCAGATGCTCAGGATGATTTTGAGAACCAATCGTATACGTAGGTGGATGCTGAAGCAAAAGTAGTTGTTCCACTCCGACGCCTTCATCAAGTTGCTGCACAATCGCTTTTTGCCGGTTCCAAGCCTCTTCATAATCAAGCATTGGTATGTATGCCACATCCATAGGCTTGTTCATGATCTCCCACACCCTTTTCCTTCAATGTGCAATTTATTCATGAGCGCCCAACCATATACAGCGGGAAAAGTGCACGGCCTACGGCCATACACTTCTCCATAACCCTTCTTTTCACATCTAACATCGATGTTTCTATTCGGAATATTTAGTTACAGCATATCAACAAAAACTTAATATACTTTGGTCTCCATGTTATAACCTTCGAGATTCTCTTTGACCCGTTGCAAGAATCGCCCGCTGATTACACCATCCAGAATACGATGATCTAGGGACAGACAGAGATTCGCCATGGAGCGAACTGCAATCATATCGTTAATAACGACTGGCTTTTTGACAATAGATTCAAATGTCAGAATAGCCGCTTGTGGATAATTGATGATCGGTTGAGATAGGATTGAACCAAACGAGCCGGTATTGTTCACTGTGAACGTTCCACCTTGCATATGATCAAGCTTCAACGTTCCTTCTCGGGTTTTCCGTGCCAAGTCATCAATCTCACGAGCCAGACCTGCGATATTACGCTGATCTGCATGTTTAATTACAGGCGTCAAGACGGAATCTTCTGTACCCACAGCCATAGATAGGTTAATGTCGCGTTTCACAATAATTTTATCGACGGCCCAAACAGAGTTCATAATTGGGTAGTCCTTAATTGCATTTACGACACCTTTCATCATGAATGATAAGTACGTCAGATTGATGCCTTCTTTGCGCTTGAATTCATCCTTGAGTTTGTTACGCAACATAACCAGATTAGTAACATCTACCTCAATCATGGTCCAGGCATGAGGGATTTCCGATACACTTTGCCGCATATTACGAGCGATTGCATTTCGTACAGGGGTAACATCAATAAAGTATTCTGATCTTCCCTGTCCGCCGCCTTCCACTTCAATTTGCGGAATTTTCGGACTTTCGGTCAGGTGAATGCCCGAATGTCTGACTGGAATGCCAGCATCAGCAGCCTGAACAGCTGCACCTGAAGCAGCACTAGAGACTTGAGTATCATTCCGATTCAGTCCACTAAACGGTGATGGCGAAGCAGCTGATACCCCAGCGGAAGCATTCTGCCCAGTCGATGGTGTAGCCTGCGTAGATGCTCCTTGTCCGCCTTGTGCAATGACTGCCAGTACGTCTTTACGTGTAATACGTCCACCCGCACCTGTACCTTGGATGCTCTGTAAATTCAAACCGTGCTCCGCTGCCAGTGTTTGTACTGCTGGGGAATAGCGGTTACGCATCGGCTGATTCGGATCATGTGTAATTGCACCGCCAGCATTTGTAATCGCCGATTGAACCGAAGCTTGCTGTTGACGAGCTGGCTCTTGATGTAGATCCTGCGAAGCCTGCGTCTCTTGTGTAGCCACGTCTTGTTCAGATGCTTCAACTTGCATCCGGCAAATGACTTCACCTACAGCAATAGTCGTGCCTTCCTCTACGAGAAGATCACCCATGATTCCATCAACAGTCGATGGAATCTCAGCATTCACTTTATCAGTAATGACTTCACAGATCGGTTCGTACTGCTCCACTTGATCGCCCGGTTTTTTCAACCATTTTGCTATGGTAGCCGAGACCAGCGATTCCGCCAGTTGTGGCATTATGACCTCGATCCATTTCATACTCATTGGTTTTATCACTCCAAACTTTACATTTAACCTCATATGGAAATTGTAGCATAACATGAACTTGGGAAGCAGTTATACTTCAGAACAATTTCATACAACGTTCTTGAAAAACAAATCTATACGTTCATGTTCAGAGAGATCGTTATTCAGTACCTTTAAACAACCTCTCTAGACCATTAATACTCGGCGAGTGTGCGCATAGCTTCCTTCGCTTTATCCTTGCTCAGCATATAAAACTTCTCCAAGGTTGGGCTAATTGGCATAGCCGGAACATCTGGACCGCACAAGCGCTGAATCGGAGCATCAAGTTCAAACAGGCATTCTTCGCTAATAATGGCAGCAACTTCGGCACCGACGCCGCCTGTTTTGTTATCTTCGTGCACAATCAGCACTTTGCCCGTCAATCTTGCGGATGCAATAATAGCTTCACGATCAAGCGGTTGTAATGTACGCAAGTCAAGAACGTGGGCTGTAATTCCTTCTTCACGCTCGAGTTCTTCCGCAGCCTGCATAACAAAGTGCAAAGGTTGACTGTATCCAATCACCGTAATATCCGCACCTTCGCGAAGCACGTTGGCTTTGCCGATAGGAACAATGTAATCATCCTCTGGCACATCTTCCTTGATCAGTTTGTAACATTTTTTGTTCTCAAAAAAGAGTACAGGGTCTGGATCACGAACAGCCGCCTTGAGTAGCCCTTTGGCATCATATGCCGAATAAGGAGCTACAATTTTCAATCCTGGCGTACCAAAAAAGATTGATTCTGGACACTGGGAGTGATACAGTCCACCAAAAATACCGCCGCCGATTGGTGCGCGGATGACAATAGGACAACTCCAGTCATTGTTAGAGCGATAGCGGATTTTGGCTGCTTCGCTGATGATCTGGTTCGTTGCCGGCAACATGAAATCCGAATATTGCATCTCAGCAATCGGCTTCATGCCATACATTGCCGCACCAATGGCTACACCAGCAATTGCCGACTCAGACAACGGTGTGTCCATTACTCGCATGTCGCCAAACTGTTCTTGTAGTCCTTTGGTCGTTGTGAATACGCCGCCTTTTACTCCAACGTCTTCCCCGAGCACAAATACATTCTCGTCTCGCTCCATCTCTTCCTTCATCGCAAGACGGATTGCATCAATATATTCCATAACCGCCATGTTTACCGTCCCCCTTCTTCGCTGTCCGCATATACGTGCGTCAGAGTATCCTCAGGTTTTGGATATGGCGCGTTGTCTGCATACTCAGTCGCTTCCTTCAATTCCAGCGCGAGCTGGGAAGCCAGATCCGCATCCCGGGCTTCATCCCAGATGCCGCAGTCGATCAAATAATTTTTCATGCGTGGGACGCCGTCCTTTTTCCAGTTCTCATCCACTTCTTCCTTCGTTCGGTAAGCCAAATCGTTATCAGAAGTAGAGTGCGGTGACAAACGGTACATCATCGCTTCAATAAGGGTAGGTCCTTCGCCAGCGATTGCACGACGACGTGCTTCCTTAACAGCAGCATATACTTCTAATGCATCGTTACCATCCACACGAATACCTGGGAAGCCATAACCCAACGCACGATCCGAAACTTTACCACTAAGCTGCTTGTGAATCGGTACCGAAATGGCATATTGGTTGTTTTCACACATGATAATTACAGGTAACTTATGCACACCTGCAAAGTTAGCACCCTCATGGAAGTCTCCCTGGTTACTTGATCCTTCACCAAAGGTAACAAAAGAAACAAATTCCTTCTTCTTCATTTTGGCTGCGAGTGCGAAACCTACGGCATGTGGAACCTGTGTTGTCACTGGGCTGGAGCCTGTAACAATCCGCAGCTTTTTGTGACCGAAGTGACCTGGCATCTGCCGGCCACCACTGTTCGGATCCTCTGCTTTGGCAAAGGCAGACAACATTAACTCACGCGGAGTCATGCCTACTGCTAGTACGAATCCGTAATCGCGGTAATAAGGTAAATAATAATCGTTATTCCGATCCAAACCAAAAGCAGCACCCACTTGCGCAGCTTCCTGACCTACACCAGATACGTGAAAGTTAATTTTGCCGGCCCGCTGAAGCAACAAGCAACGCTCGTCGAACTTTCGTGCAAGCAGCATATATTTGTACATGTCTAATACTTCTCCATCGCTAAGTCCAAGCTGTTGATGCCGGTGAACCGCGTCTGCAGTACCTTGTGAACTCATATGAGGTACCTCCTTTTAATCAGAGCCTATGCCAGTCTTACCACCCGATCTTATAACCTGGTACTAAGACTTGGCTTAACCTTATTATAATCCCTTTTGCCCAAAAAAGGAAAGGACCTTTCTCATAACTCATCTAAGTTACATGCCAATGGCTTTTCCATCTACCGCCAGCATCGCTTCACCCATAATCTCCGACAATGTCGGGTGAGGGTGGATCGTCTGTCCAACTTCCCATGGTGTAGCATCAAGCATTTGTGCCAAAGAAGCCTCGGCAATAAGTTCCGTCACATGGGTTCCAATCATATGTACACCCAATATATCATTCGTCTTGACGTCAGCAATCACCTTCACGAATCCATCCCGGCTACCCTGGACGAGTGATTTACCAATTGCTTGAAATGGAAACTTACCTGTCTTCACTTCATATCCACGCTCTTTCGCTTCATTCTCCGTAAATCCGATGCTTGCCGCCTCAGGACGTGTATAGACACAGCGTGGTATCCGGTGAGATTCTACCGCGTGAACCTGCTCGCCCGCGATATGATTCACAGCGAGGATGCCTTCATGACTTGCGGCATGTGCCAGTTGCAATCCACCGATACAATCACCAATCGCATAGATATGTCCTTCACCAGTTTGCAGATGCTTGTTCACCGCAATGAATCCTCGCTCCAACTTGATATCTGTGTTCTCCAGTCCAATATTCTCAACATTCGCCTGTCTTCCCACAGATACGAGCATTTTCTCTGCTGTTAATGTCTCTTGCTTGTTATTTCCCAGCTCAACATCGACCTGGATCCCGTCCTTCTGTGCGCTATACGTTTCTGTTAGGATCTTGCTTCCTGTGAGGAAACGAACACCACGTTTGCCGAGCAATCGTTGCATTTCCTTCGCGACGTCTTCATCCTCTGCTGGAAGTACATGTTCGGCCGCTTCCACCACCGTGATTTCAACGCCAAAGTCATTCAGCATGGAAGCCCATTCTAGTCCGATTACGCCGCCACCTACAATAATGAGGGAAGCAGGAAGCTCATCCATCCGCAATGCCTCGTCACTACTCATAATGTACTGACCATCCGGCTCCAGACCAGGCAATACACGTGGACGGGAACCTGTAGCAATAATAAGGTTGGTCGGTACAACGGTGTCCATTTCACCATCTTCAAACTCGACAGCAACCGCTCCACTTTGCGGGGAGAAGATAGATGGTCCGATTACGCGCCCGTTGGCGTGTACAACTTGAATTTTATTCTTTTTCATTAAATACTGGACACCTTGATGTAATTGCTCAACAATCGCATCTTTACGTGCTTGCACTTTCGGGAATACAAGCGTTGCGCCGGTTGTTTCTATGCCATAGGTTTCGCTCTCTTGAATTTCAGCGTATACTTCCGCACTTCTGAGCAATGCCTTGCTAGGAATACAGCCACGATGCAGGCAGGTTCCTCCAAGCTTGTCCTTTTCAATAATCACCACTTGCTTACCAAGCTGAGCCGCTCGAATAGCAGCAACATATCCCCCGGTTCCTCCTCCAAGAATGGCAACATCACATGTAATAGGCATCTTATCTGTTCTCCTCTATTGTTATAATAATTTCGATCATGTTGTATGAGTAATAATACAATTTCGTTAAATCATTCTTATGTTGTAGCTATAATCTGCTATACTCCATTGTACTCTCCTTCACCTAGCAACTCAAAGTTTCCCCTTAACGCCATGGACAGCTCAACGAAACCAAGCTATGATGGAATTAGACATCACCTGTAAGCGCAACCTTTATTTAACGTCGATATAAGGCAGAAAGGGTTATGATGATGAATACAAGGCTTGTCTTTGCGCGTTTCTTGGCTATTATGGTTCTGGTTATACCCGGATTGATGGCGATGAAGGGTTTTCTAATGATGAAAGATGCGCTTTTCCTCTTTTACGCCGAACACGGTAATGAGCAGATCTCACCAGGATTCCAGTGGCTGTCCTTTGGCGGCGGACTTGTCCTATTTGCAGCAGGTATGAGCTTTCTCGGAGGCTGGATTCTGTTTCGTGACCGCAAGAGAAATTATGTTGGCCCTCGTTTTCGTTCCAAAAGCACACCTGAAGCGACTGAGACGCCCGGAGGGACTTCATAAGCCGGGCTTTTTGTCTGTGTATTTACATATAGCCAAATCGACTTTATAGTACGTTATGAGATGGATTCAGCCACTTGCATTGATATTATGCCACAGGGATCGTCTGGAGACCCTGTTTCACATTTAATACAGATAGGATGAAATATACGTGATTTCTTTTTTACTTACACTCAAACGACTGCTGAAAGGAATTTTCCACGCCTTTAAAGACTCGCAGTTTATCGCTCTTTTCACACTGACATTGGCTACCTTACTTTCAGGCACTATATTTTACAGCCGTGTAGAGGGTTTACACTGGATAGATGCGCTCTACTTCTGCGCCGTAACTTTAACCACGGTAGGACATCCTGAATTCGTGCCGTCCACAGGTTTCAGTAAAGCGTTCACCGTGATCTACATGTTTGCAGGTATTGGTCTTACCTTCGCCATGATTGCCAAAATTACAGCAGGTATTCTATTTCCTCGCAAAAAGAAGACAGAAGAGAACCCGGAGTAGTCTCCGGGTTATTCGTATAACGCATCCCTAAGTTTTGTCGACATGCGTGATTCTTTGGAAGAAGATTTAAGAATTGTGCGACGCAAAGCTACATTGCTCGTCTGCAGCTTCTCTAATTCTGACAATAAATCAGCAATTAAGATCTGCGTTGTCTCATCCAATACTACTTGTTCCATCAAGCGATTATATCTCGCCTGTAACTCAGTTAAAACTTCACTCAATTGTAACACCTCTCTCTTTCGTTACTGGATGGTGACCTGCCGTCGCCAACCACTTCACATTCCATATAGTAACACAAAGCTGCTAGGATTAGTTCTGGCTCTGAACAAAGATTTTGTGGTACTCTGTAATGGTCGCTTTTTTTGTCAGCATTTTGCAAACTTCAATAATAGGATTATATTTTTGCAGAATGCTGTTCGTTAATTCTGTATGTGAGAGGAGTAGCAGCATCGTGCCAACAGGACGTATAACCGTTATTACAGGACCTATGTTTAGTGAAAAATCAGGGGAACTTATTCGCCGCTGCCAAAAGTTAAGCCAATTTGGACGTAAAAAGGTGGTTGCCTATAAACCCGCTGAAGATGACCGCTTCGCTCAAGACGAAATTGTTAGCCGGATCGGCTATCGACTGACTGCACACTCCATTCCCCGTCAATTGACGAACGAACTGGTGGAGACGATCATAACTCAAACGAAAGATGCAGATGTCGTTGCATTTGATGAAGTTCAATTTTTCAGTAGCGCTATTATGGAGCTTGTCTCAGAACTCGCTTATTGCGGTAAACATGTCATTGTGGATGGACTTAATATGGATTACCGCGGCAAAGAGTTTGGATATATCGGCGGTCTACTTGCGATGGCTGATGACATCGAGAAGCTCTCTGCATTCTGCGCAGTATGTGGAAGCCCCGACGCTGCTTTTACGCAGCGAATTGTAAACGGAGAGCCCGTAACCCTTGGCCCCGTAGTGATGATTGGGGATTCGGAAGCCTATGAGCCACGTTGCCGGAGCTGCTTCATCCCGCCGCATAAGGTAGAGTGTTAGGATCCATTGCATTTATATAGGTTTTTTAACAGCGAGTTCTGCTACTCCTGAAACCTAATATATTCCCAAAGCCCTTAGGGGCTTTTTTTTTCTACCGTCCTGCCCAATTATCCTCCCAATTTCACGTGTAGCAGAACAAAAAAAAGCACCGCTCACTGGCGATGCTTCCACAGATGAATCTCGCTAATCGCGAGAGACAAAATATTTGTTGGTCATGTAGTAAGCGTCACCTCGAGACGTTTCCACCATTCCTTTTTTGGCATCCAGAAATACAATCTCTTTACACTTCGTGCAATACCACTTCGTACGCTTGTAAGGAGATTCTGTCACGTAAGCCGTGCCACATTTGCAATCAATCTTCATCAATAATTCGGTTGATTTATAAGCACTGGACAAACGTTCCAGGTTATCCTGTTGCTGTGTAGGCATAATCGTCTGTTGATAATCGGATAAATGATTCTGAACCTTAAAGTCTGCCACAAGACCAGCGTTTAATCCAAAGAACTCTTTGCCGATCTCAGTCACGAAGCGTTTCTCATTTCTGTAGCAATCCAGCCACTCAATAATTTGCTTGTTAGACAGTGGAACCGTACCCTTGATACCGCTGTTTAAGGTGTAGGTCATGATGTATAAAGTATCGTCTTGTCTACCTGAGTACATTAGAATCCTCCTTCGAATACATTTGCTAATGTACTACAAAAACGCGCATAAATCAAAGTAATGTTATTTCCTTAGCGCATCTTTTTGAATTAAATGGGAACCATTTCCTTACAATCAGGGGTCGTTTTACAGGAACTGCATACACCTGCAACTTTTCCCTGTGGGTCTTCATAAAAAACAATAATTTTAACCTTTTTTCTGGTACAGCGAGCAGAAGTACCTCCTCTCTACTTGGGTAGTTTAATTCAATCATTTTACTGCGTTTTGAGACTATCTGGATCTGCATAAAAAGCCAAATCACTCCATCTCTCTTACTCTTCCTTAATGTCTACTTCTTCCGAATTGTTTCTTGAGGCTGTGCAATTATGCTCTTATGTATACGTAACCAAGTTGTGCATGGCTATCTCATAAACTATTCGACGTTTTTATTATATTTCCTGTTTTTATTATCGCTATACATATAAAAAAACCGACAAAACATGTCTCTTCTCTTAACATCAAAAAGAAAAGCTGCGTCGGTTATGTTACTTTATTTATAATACGTACCTAGTACTTCAAGTGCAGATGATCTTTCAATACGAAAAGGATAGATATACCCCATGTTCAATCGTTTGAACTTTCTCCCCCATAGATCAAGGCCAGATGTAAACTGATAAGCCTGATATATAAATTTGGAGCAGTAATTGCGTTCAATGCTACGCAGATTCGTCTGTAAACGATACAGTTTGACTTGTGGATAGTACTCTTGCACCCATTCTGCAGCTCTTAGACCTGCCATATTCATCCGAGAACGAAAAACAATAAAACGATCCCCTGCATAAAACCGATTTAAATACCACTCCATCGTATCTGCAAATACAGGTCCATAAGGATGCACATGATATATCTTACCGTCGAGCCCAATAATACCCATATGTCCTGCATAATATGTGGACTCTGAGCTCGGCGTATATACGATGTCTCCTGGTTCCAGCATAATCTCACGTATATCAGCAATCGGCCGATCCTGCTGCAGTCGTCTTGCAGCGGTACGTTCACGTCTCCGTTCCACCAACAATCGATGCAATGCACCTGCTAACGCCAAATAAATAACAGAGCCTTTTATTTTCTTTTTCCTTAATAAGTTAAGCCACTGTACGATCTGGGTGGATGCACGTCGAATCACGTTCTTCATTAATGTCTGCCTCCACAATGATTGAGTTGGTTTATCAAGCTGTTACGCTCTCTAAAGCTTATTATAGACAGTGGAGCATAACCGATCAATTAGACTGCTTATATAGAATGTACAGATCAGGGAGATTCATACAATTCCCATGTAAAAAAGCAGCTCTGGGTTTATCCCAAAGCCGCTTCCTTTTTTGAAGACTTATTTATTCAAAATCCACATATTCGATCCAATCCATTTACTCTTCTGTAACGCCAAGAGCTTTGTTTTTCTCTTTAAATCTGCTGTTATGGGAAGATACGTAAGCTACTTTATCAGCCTCTGGATCCATATACAGCTTCGCACTATTTACTGCAAGTGCTGCGTCCGTAAATGTACCTGCAATGAGATGCAGCTTACTGCCATAGTTTACAAAATCCCCTGCGGCAAACACTCCGGGAATATTCGTATGTAACTTCTCGGATACGCTCACATGCCATTCACCAAGATCTAAGCCCCAATCACGGATAGGACCAAAATCACTCTTCATACCGTGGTTAACAATAATGGCATCCACATCGAGCAATTCACTTTCACCAGATTCAATGTGAGAAATGGTTACTTGCTCAATAACTTCACCATTCGTACTATGCAATGTTTCCACAGCATAAGGAGTACGCACATCCACCGAAGATTCCTTCATACGCAGGACGTTACGCTCCAATCCACCAAACCGCTCACGGCGATGCACGACGGTCACCTGTTCAGCCAGTGGTTCAAGCTCGTTTGCCCAATCGACAGCGGAATCTCCCCCGCCAGAGATTAATACTTTTTTACCACGGAAAGGTTCCAATTCCTGTACGGTATAATGAAGGTTAGTCACCTCAAATCGATCAGCACCTTCAATCTCAAGCTTAGCCATCTTGTAGATGCCATAACCAATGGCCATAATGACGGTTCTAGTCCAATGCTTTTCCCCTGTGGAGGAAGTCAAAATAATAGTTCCATCTGGCTGACGCTCAAACCCTTCAATCTGTTGCTCAAACACCAGGGTTGGCTCAAACGTTCTAGCCTGTTGTTCTAACTGCTTAATCAGATCAGCACATAATGTAGGTGTAACACCGCCCACATCCCAGATCATCTTCTCAGGATAAAACAACATGCGTCCTCCAAGTTGATCCCGAGCCTCAATTAATTTGGTCTTCATGTCACGCATACCGCTATAAAATGCAGAGTACATCCCGGCTGGGCCTCCGCCAATAATTGTTACATCATACAATTCCAATGGTTGGTCCATTACGTTACCTCCGTTATTTCGATCCATAACACGCGACCATTTGATATCGATTCTCATTATCATTCAATACCTAGTGTAATGGGAAACTTATCAAATTACAATGGATAATTAACAAACATTTTTTGTACAAAGATGATATTTATCTCATCCTACTCTATTTACTTCACTTTCGGTGCATCCAGTAAGTGTTCAACAACGAAATCAAGTTGCTTGTTGATGGAATATACATCTGAATAATAAAAGAAATCAAAATCAATTTCTATTAGTCGTCCTTCTTTGACTGCTGGGATACTACTCCAGATTGGATTATCTGACAAATTGTCCATTCCCTCATATGTGGAGCGAAACAGGTAATCTCCTACGTATTCAGGGAGAACCTCCATGGATACGGTAGAGCCAGCAGCATCCGAAACCACATCGATCTTCTGTTGAACAACCTCAGGGGCCTTCATCCCCAGGTACTCATAAACCGCTTGTGAGCCTCGGCCAAATTGCTTGCTTTCTACGATAACCATGCCTTTGAATCCACCTTCTACAATGGAAACTGTTTTATCTAGGATACCTGCATTTGCCAGTATTTTCTTACTTTCGTCAACTTTGCTGTTCAGATCGGAAAGCAATTTCTCGGCTTCTGGTTCTTTGCCAAATATAGTTGCGATATTCACGAGTCTCTCTTCAGTAGTTAATTTCTCATAGGGAATATACACTGTAGGCGCAATATCTTTTAATAGATCATATGTCTCCTCCGAAGGAACAATAATCAGATCTGGATCAAGATCGATGACTGCTTCAGGATTAGGTTCAAACCAGGTCCCCAACGAGTTAACACCTTCGAGCTCATTTTTGTATGCAGCCCCATCATATACATCTGATGTAGCGATCGGTTTAATCCCCAGTGCCACTACATCTCCCTGAAGATAGAGTACAACGACTCTTTTAGGATTAGCTGGTACAACAACATTACCTTTAACCGTAGACACAGTGCGGGTTCCACTATCCGTGTTCACCTGATTGCCCGGCTCTGATGTTGCAGCTACTGTTGTATTGTTATTATTGGAACTCGCTCCCGTACTCTCACTTGCCATTGGCGTGGCTGAACCCGCCCCACATGCAGCTAACAGCATGGTTAAGCTTAACAAGGCGACTAAAAACATTCCTGATGTTGTTTTCTTTCTTCTCATCGGTGTAGACCCTCCGTCTATATATTGATAATGATTCTCATAACCAATATATCCTCGCTTCCATTTCCAGCCAATGGACGATTCGGAGAACTCTAATGGACGATCCTCTATAATCTCTTGCTGACGTACCCTTTGCTGATAGCGAACCGGGGAGATCCCAACATGTTTTTTGAACAATCTACTAAAATAATAAACATCCGTATATCCCACTTCTACTGCAATTTCTCTAAGTGTCACATTAGATTTGATTAGCATTCTGCGAGCCTCAGCCAGTCTGATCTGAATTAAATAGTCAATCGGACTTGAACCCGTTTTCTGTTTAAACTGCATCGATAAATGACGAGAACTATAATTGAAGCGTTCAGCCAGATCATCCAATGTCACTTGCTCCCTGTAGTGGTCATGAAGATAACGGAGCGTATGCTGCACCGGATCTGATATCGTTACTGAGCTCTTTTCTGTGGACAACTGATGCATCAATTCATGGATAAATTGATAAAATAGGCTTTTTACATATAACCTCTCCATATTCCCCGGCTGAAACCATGCCTTCTCCAAATGATCCAAATGCTTCATTAAACTAAGCGGTGCTTGGGGGATAAATGCATATTGCTGGGCAAAAGGAGAAGACCATCTCTGCTCCCAACGCCCCGTGGTTCGAAGATTGGGGAATGCTAGAAATGCTCGATAGAAGAGAAGCACGTATTCAAATTCCTCTCTCACCTGAAGTTGAAGACGAGAACCTTTGGCTGCATGGAGCATATAAAATGAATTCACTTCATGCTCTTGTCCGTCTACTACAATCCATGCAGAGCCACGAGTAGCGTACATAAATCCGTTTGCCGGCAAATCATAGGGTTCCACCTCTTCTCCGACCTTGAGTATCACTCTGCGAATATCGAGAATCTTCACAGCCGCTTGATTCCAGTGTTTTATTTGTTCATTCAAATGCATCTGTGACTCTCCCATCCACCTACGTCATTATCTCTCTACCTTTCATTGATAACCATTATCATTTAAAATGCGTATAGATGCAATACCTGGTTATGTATACAAGATTGATCCCAATGATAATCTTCACTTCCTTCGCTTAACATCCGATATATGTAATTAAGTCTAAAAAATAACGAATAAGGAGAGAAGACGATGAGTTCAATATCGCCTGCATCCAAATCCAATAACAGTTTCAATTCTAGCCACATGCAATCCAATCGAGATAAAGAAATTCAAGCACTGATGCAACGAAAGACCAAATTAAATGAAGATTTACAGAAAATTAGAGCTAATGATGAGCTTGATATCAAAACAAAAGCGGAACGAGTCAAATCCTTAACCAGCTCTATCGCCCAGGTTGACAGTCAGATTGCTCAGATTAAGGCAGAGGAATTACAGGAGAAGAATAAGTCTAGACAACCTGAAAACACCCAGCAGCAGCAAAACAATAAACCAGATGAAGAGAATCAGCTTCCTTCTATGGATCATCTAATCAAGAATAGTCAAACCTATGATCAGTTAGGGAAATTAGTTGGGATGCGCGAACGGATGAACAGCTCCATTCAAACGATTGAAGGCGAAACCAAATTCGATCGGCTGGTCTTGGAGATTAATGCGGAGAATGATACAGGAAAATCAGATATGCTTGCTAATGCGGAACGCACCGTTTTTCAGAAGAAACGTGAGGCTGTACAAGATATCCAGTCCCAAATTCATAAGGTAGATCAGAAGCTCGGAGAATTGATTGAGGATATCCATCAGCCGTCAAGCCAGAAGACATCAGCGACTCCTTCTACTCCTGCATCCGAAGAGCACACTATTAAAGACAAACAAACGGGAGAAACTCCTAAGTCAGTCCAAGATTCGTCTCTTCCACAAGATCAAGGATCTAGCGCTCATCCACCAAAGGATAGTGCAACCGTTCAATCCTACACGCCTATAGATGTCCGCATCTAAAAGGATGGACTAATAACTCAATAAAAAATTTAATCCCTAAACTTACTACAGTAACGAACTACAAAAGAAAGGCAGTCCAAATACATAATTTATATATACACAAGAATAACCGTTACCGATCGAGCTTCTGATCATCAGGTAACGGTTTTTTCATCGTTTTAAGGAAAGCACACTTCACATTATGAGTTAAGATTTCTCACTGTCTCTTCATTGTCACAAATCATGCTGCCTATCGTGGATTTACAAATTTTCTTAATACGTGTAGCTTCATGAATAACTTCATCAATATGAGCAAAGCTTTTGGATCGATTCGTAACTACGGCTATAGATAGAGTAACGAGTGGGATTTGTCCATGTAACCCAGAGCGTCCTGCCCCTACAACGTGATTATTTTCTAGATCTTGGATGTTATAGAACTCTCTTTTGAGCTTTTCAAAACCTGCAACAACTTCCTCACAATCTTTCAGATAGTCATGGTGATTCAGGATGACAATAAAATCATCACCGCCGATATGACCTAAAAATGCCTCTGGCACAGTAAAATACTCACGTAATAAATCAGCGGTTGCTTGAATAAGCGCATCCCCCATTTTAAAACCATAACTATCATTATATGATTTGAAATAATCGAGATCGAGATAAAGCACGCTAAAACGCTCCAGCAGATAGGATTGGCACAAACGATCATCAATAATTCGGTTTCCTGGAAGACCCGTTAACGGATTCATGAAGCTTGCCATCTCGGCTCTAACATCAGCAACCGCTAGTAACAAACGACGAATACTAATCGCCCCACTCAATCCCCCCTTGGATGTAACAAGCACAAGGTCATACAGTTCTTCTTCAGAGCGATTCATAGCTTGAATACTAACGTCCGTGATCTGCTCCATATAGTCAACCACGAGCGGGCTATTGTTCATCACAAGCTCTACAGGACGACCCATGTACAAATTATATCCATATTGCGTACCAATCTGTTGAAAAAAACGGGCTCGCATCAATAACGACGGCATACCTACTGCTCCTACAATTGCTACACCTTCCAGATTCGGATTGGATCTAAAAAGACGATATACAGCTTCACATTTCGTGTCAGACGTAATTACAGGAATACTTTCTGCGATGTCGCCTATATGTGTAAATATACCGTTCACCTTCTTCTCATCGCTCTTTATGTAGAATCGGAAACTTCTATAAATCAAATATGCTCCGGTATGCCTATAATGTTATAAAAATATGTAGTCATATCGTACCACCTTCACCTATAAAAAGAATCAATTTAACGTAAAGTTTGAAATTAAATCTGAGTTCGGTCTTGAGGTCTTGAGGTGACCTACCTATATTTTCATTTTAAAGTATCTAATGTTCCTCTTTGCTCGCATAATAAATCCATCCTACGCCAAAACTGAATAATCATCATTTTATCTCTACTGAGAAAACGCATACTTCTATATACCCTGTTGAAAGTTTATAAAAGCAGAAAATAGCAAAAAATCGTCATGTAAAGGATTGTTACTCCCCGTTACATGAACCTGTCACTTTGGAATGAATTATAATTTTAATTGTAAAGAAGATAGATGATTTGTCGTTATCTCTTGCCAATTTAATCTGACATTTGATCTTCCATTTGTCTCATCAATTTTCACCAATAAAAATAAAACCCAGTAAACTGGAAAAGTCTACTGGGTCAAGATAAGTTCATTTATGTGGATCGTGTCGCGAATGACACCTATCAATAATAAGTTCTCAGATGTGTTGTTCCGGATCCTTTCAAGACACCTTATGCTCAATTCTCAGCTTATCAGCAACCATCGCGATGAATTCCGAGTTCGTTGGTTTTGACTTGCTAATGTTGATCGTGTAACCAAATAGGTGACTAATGCTGTCGATGTTGCCGCGAGTCCAAGCCACTTCAATGGCATGACGGATGGCACGTTCGACGCGGGACGGCGTAGTTTTGAATTTTTCGGCAATGGCTGGGTACAACGTTTTGGTGATTGCACCCAGAATTTCGATATTGTTATACACCATCGTGATGGCCTCACGCAAATACTGATATCCTTTAATATGCGCAGGAACGCCGATTTCATGTATGATCGATGTAATGCTTGCATCCAAATTTTTGTGTTTGCCCATAGGTACCACATTGGACTTATTCATGAACATGGATGAGCTGCTGTTGTTATTCGAGGACATCGTTGTTTGCGAGCCTACAAGCTGACGCACACGATTCGCAAGAACTTCCATGTCAAATGGTTTCAAGATGTAATACGAAGCTCCGAGTTGCACGGCACGCTGTGTGATATTCTCTTGCCCGAATGCAGTTAACATGATGACCTTAGGCTGTGGAGACAGATTCAAATTACGCAGACGCTCAAGCACACCCAGACCATCCAGGTGAGGCATGATAATGTCCAGAATCAAGACATCCGGTACATTACGAGTCTGTTCCAGCAATTGCAGAACTTCTTCTCCGTTGTAAGCAATTCCGGTTACTTCCATATCTTCCTGTTCGGATATATATTCGGCAAGCAAATTCGTAAATTCACGATTATCATCGGCCAGCAATACCTCAATTTTTTGCAAAACGGTATCCTCCTTTAATTTAAACATCATTTCGTACATTTCCTTACAGGTTAAATTTTCGACATGAGAGAGGAAATTCCTTCTGTCGAAAATTATTTTTCTTTATTTTTTTTTCTCGTTGCTATATAATAAATAATTTATTTCATTATCCGAGTATTTATGTATTCATTCGACAAAAAATCTTAAGGCGGATTAACCTGCCTTAAGATTTTTAGACGATTCCTTTTTAAGCATGACTCCTGCATCTTGTAACATCCACTCAATAAAGCAACCATAACCTGATTTAGGATCATTAACGAATACGTGCGTTACTGCACCAATCAGCTTGCCATTTTGAACAATTGGACTTCCACTCATCCCTTGAACAATACCACCAGTCTTTTCAATTAACTTTGGATCGGTGATCCGCAAGACAAGCCCTTTAGTTGCTGGTTCAGACTGATCTGCTACATGCACAATGTCAATGGAGTATCGTTCAACCTGTTGACCTTCAACTACAGTTAGAATTTCAGCAGGACCTTCCTTCACTTCACGAGAAAAGGCTACTGGAATTCCCTTCGAATACAAGCTGTGATCAGGATTGTTAGACATCTTACCGAAAATGCCAAATGCCGTATTACGCTCAATATTGCCCAAAATTTTACTTTCCTTCAGGAAATGCGCTCGCTTTTCCCCTGGATCGCCTGATTCACTTTTAGAAATAGACGTTACATTAGACTGCACGATCTGACCACTGCCTACAACGATGGAAGTTTGAGTGTTCATATCGGTGATCACATGTCCCAGTGCCCCATATACGCCTTGGTCAGGAGCATAGAACGTCAGCGTGCCAACTCCAGCAGCAGAATCCCGAATGTACAACCCAAGTCTCCACGCTTGATCTTCTGCATCATAGGCAGGTGTTAAACGGGTTTTGACCGTTTCATTGCCGCGTTTAAGAACGACATCAATTCCTTTTTTACTCTTGCCTGCTCGTTCAACTGCCTCGGCTACACCACTTACACCCTCCAGACGTTTACCATCCATATGGGTGATTAGATCACCGAGCTTAATTCCTGCATCTTCTCCTGGCGAAACACGTTGATCTTGTCCAGCACCAATTAAGTGATGACCGACTACAAGAATACCTGCTGACTTGACTTTGACGCCAATGGTTTGACCCCCGGGTACAACACGCAAATCTGGAATAACATTTACGTTAACCGTCTTTACCGGTATTTTGCCCCACAATTTCAAGGTTAATTTAGCATGACCTGTTTGTTGTGGGTGAAGGTGAAGAGGCTCCAGCTTGGTTACGTTTACGGCTTGTTCTTGTCCATCTAGACCAACGATATCCGGTCGGTCCACAACTGCACTTGAAGTAGCAGGCACAGCAAGACGAACCTCTGCTTGCCTACCCGCAAATACCTGAACTTCATCAGGCAAAGAGGCATAACTTTGCACAGGCTGAATCGCCTGGCTAATTAAACAGAGAAAGAAGGCAAATAAAAGACCTAGCAATTTCTTCCTGAGGGGGGAATTCAATGGCTGTCACACTCCCTTTGCTTCTTTCGCTTGACGAAAGGTGGTCGCCAATTGCGTACCTATAAGATAACCTCGCCCCCAGGCTTTTATTACTGTCAATCATTACGCCAGTCGCTCGTTTCCCCCTTTTTTGGCTTCCGCCAAATTCAGCATTTCCTGTGCGTGATGCAGTGTTTTTTCTGTAATTTCCACGCCACCGAGCATACGTGCCAATTCCTTCACTCTACCCTCGTTTGACAGCGATTCCACTTGAGTCATCGTACGTCCATCCACGACGTGCTTCTCAATCAAATATTGATGATCAGCCATACAAGCCACTTGTGGCAGGTGCGTTATGGAGAACACTTGACAGATCGACGACAGTCGGAATAACTTCTCTGCAATGGATTGAGCCGCTCTACCGCTCACACCTGTATCCACTTCGTCAAAGATCAGTACAGGAATACGATCATGACGTGCAAAAATACTCTTCATCGCCAGCATCATTCTAGACAATTCACCGCCTGAAGCGATTTTACCCAATGGACGAAGTGGTTCACCTGGATTTGGAGAAATTAAGAATTCAGCATTGTCTGCACCCTGACGAGTCAAACGAATACGTCGCCCACTCCATTCGATACCTTTCGGATCTTCAAAGGCAGTAATTTGCACACGTAGCGTTGTCCGTTCCATCTGTAGATCCTTCAATTCACTCTCCACCTGTGCAGCAAGGTCTTCCGCACATTGTTTCCGCACACGACTTAATTCCTCAGCCGATTCCATAACCAGAACAAGCAGCTCATCACGCTGATTACGAAGCTTCTCTAAGCGCTCATCTTTATTTTCAAGTTGATCTGTCTCGTGGCTAATCTGTTCGTAATAATTCAAAATGAGTTCAACACTGTCTCCATATTTGCGGCGAAGTCCAGAAATTAAGTTCAGTCGCTGTTCTACTTCTTCCAGCCTTTCTGGATTAAATTCAATTTTTTCGCGGTAATCCCTTAGTTGGAACGTTACATCCTCCAATTGATAAAAGGCTGATTGCAACTGCTCCACAATTGGCTGTAGTCCTTTGCTATCATAGCCAGAGATATCCTCAATTCGTGAGAGAGCGATACTTATCGCTTCTAAGCCACGTTGCCCACTAAGCAAATCATATGCACCTGCAACACTGTCCATCATTTTCTCACTATGGGATAGTTTGACCCGTTCTTCACCGAGTAATTCATCTTCCCCGCTTGTAAGGCTGGCTGCTGCAATCTCTTCAAGTTGAAAACGATACATGTCCAGCAACTGATATGCACGCTGACTTGACTCTTGGAGAGCACGTAGCTCCTTCTCCGCAGCGATAAACTGGCTGTAACGAGCCTGATATTCTGATTTAATGGGTCCAATAATTGTAGCTCCGTACGTATCCAGAAGCCCCAGATGGCTCTCTGGTCGAAGCAAGCTCTGATGCTCATGCTGTCCATGGATATTGATTAACTTCTCGCCAACCTCACGGAGCATCGTTAAATTCACCAATTGGCCGTTAATACGGGAAGTACTCTTACCTTGCGTATTCAATTCCCTACGAATGACCAAGTGCTCTTCTGGTTCACAGTGAATGCCCAGTTTCTCAAGCGTTTCCCATACCGGATGCCCTTGCTCCATTTCGAAGAGAGCCTCCATCTCTGCCTTCTCACAACCATAACGGATTAAATCAGCTGAACTCCGACCACCAGCAATCAAACCAAGGGCATCAATGATAATTGATTTACCCGCACCAGTTTCTCCTGAAAGCACATGAAAGCCAGCATGGAATACAACGTCCACCTCTTCAACAACTGCTAAATTGCGAATCGATAAAGTAACTAACATCTGCAAAAACACCTCCGGATGACAAAACTTAGCACTTCGATTTATATGATCTTCTAGGAAATATAACCCATTATGCGGTCAATCACAGTAACGCTGCTATCTTCAGTACGGCAAATAATCAGTATCGTATCGTCTCCACAGATCGTTCCCATCACTTCTGTCCATTCGATATTATCAAGTAATGCCGCAATGGAGTTTGCTGTCCCTGGCAAACATTTCATAACAACCAGATTATTCGCATGGTCAATGTGTAGGAAATTATCAACTAATGCGCGTTTCAGCTTTTGGATTGGATTGTATCTTTGATCAGTTGGAAGAGAATACTTATATCGCCCATCATCCATAGGAATTTTAATCAATAACAATTCTTTAATGTCACGGGATACCGTGGCTTGAGTTACTTGAAAACCAGATAGTCGCAATGCTTCAACGAGATCATCCTGAGTCTCAATTTCATTCTGACTTATAATTTCACGTATCTTAATGTGTCGTTGTCCTTTCATAAAAGCCTCCAGTTATAGTAATTGCCTTAATCTTAGTCCAAATCTTCACCATCGTATGCATCTTCCTCATAATCCATCAATCGGATTAACTTCACACTTGAGTCCTCAAGATCCACATATAACAAGCCCTCACAGCCGGGATATAACAATAAATAATGAAGAAAACGATCACGTAGGCCTGATCCCGTAAATTCCACAGGTTGCCTGCGTCTAGATGTCTTCACAAGATATCGATATCCATCTTGCTGCGCGACATAATCAATGAATAATCTACTGTGAAACACCGATTCATTCGCTTCAAAAGCCAGCGGCACCTTCATCTTACCACCAATGACTTCGTACCCCTGTGCTTCAAGTAGGTCAATCGCAGGCGAATCCTGAATATCTACATTCAATTGAATGCCAGTCAAGCTTACAGGCTGCGGCCGATTAATCCAGTTGCGTAACCCATAGAATAACCACACGATCAAACAGATAGCAAACACACCAATCACGATTGTGTCATATTGCCCATCCATTGTCTTCACCTCGAAGACTTATTCGCGGTTGATCAGCCATTCTCCTGTTATTAGAATCACCTTTCCAGCGAAAAGAAACCCATCTTATGATGAGTTTCCCTTAAATGTATGCGCAGCTTGAGTTGCAACCTGTTGTGCCAGTGCATCTAGGTCAGCTACATTGTTCTCTGGTTGTGTTGCGCCTGGTTCTTCCAGTCGCCAATGTGCAAGAAATTCAATGTTGCCTTCCCCACCAGTAATTGGTGAGAAGGTTAAGTCTTTTAGCTTCAATCCGAGTTCATTTGCATAACGAAGCATCGTTTCTAACACTTCCTTATGCACCCCAGTATCCCGAACAACGCCGGACTTGCCCACTTTCTCACGTCCAGCTTCGAACTGTGGTTTAATCAGAGCTACGATATCCGCAGGTCGATGAAGCAGAGCGATTAGTGGCGGTAAAATAATGCGCAGCGAGATGAACGAGACATCAATACTCGCAAAGTTCGGTACAGGTCCTACCAGATCTTCTGGGGTAACGTAACGAAAATTGGTTCTTTCCATGACCGTGACACGCTCATCGTTACGCAAAGACCAATCCAGCTGATTGTATCCGACATCAATGGCGTAGACATGGGAAGCGCCATGCTGCAAGGCACAGTCCGTAAAACCGCCGGTAGACGAACCAATGTCCAGCATAACCCGTTCATTCATATCGAGATTGAAATGACGGATCGCCTTTTCCAGCTTTAACCCGCCTCGACCAACATAAGGATGAACAGAACCTTTAACTTTTAATTCTGCTTCCCGTGGAATCTTCATCCCAGCCTTTTCAATTCGTTCATTATTGGCATACACTAGTCCAGCCATAATCGCCGCTTTTGCTTTCTCACGGCTCTCGTAGTAACCTTGCTCGACCAGCAGAACATCAATTCGTTCTTTGGGGAGTGACATGTATTTCTCCTATCATCAAGTTAATGCTAATCATTCAGGCGATGCGTCACAGGGATCACATCAAAAGTTAGTTGTGAATCGATCTTATGATCAAGCTTTTGTAGCGCTATTTATTAAGAAGGGAATTTGGTTCGTGTCATGCTGTATGACGATTGTGCTGCCAACGAACGCAATTCGGAGCTTACATTTTCTACGGTAAGTCCAACTTCTGCCCGCTGCTCATTAATACTTCCATGCTCGATAAACCGATCAGGAATACCCATTAAATGCACCTGGACATCGTGTAATCCTTGTTCTGCGTAGAACTCCAGCACAGCACTACCCATGCTTCCCGCTTGTGACGCTTCTTCAAGCACAATAATCTTAGTGCCTCGTAAAGCCAACTCACGTAACATTTGCTCATCCAGTGGTTTGAGGAATCGAGCATTAATTACACCAGCCGTAATGCCCTCTCTTTTCACTAACTCAGCAGCTTCTTCCGCAATCTGCAACATAGAGCCTGATGCAATAATAGCGTACCCTTCCGCTGGTCTGATCTGCTCCCATGTACCGATCGGAATCGGCACGAGTTGCTCGTCAAGCGGTACCCCAACGACATTATTCCTTGGGTAGCGATATGCGATTGGTCCATCATTATACTCAATTGCAGTCTTCATCATATGACGCAGTTCATTTTCATCTTTAGGCATCATCAGTACAATGTTAGGAATATGACGCATGAACGCCACATCATACACACCTTGATGCGTTTCACCATCCGGCCCTACAAATCCAGCACGGTCGATTGCAAAGATGACGTTAGCGTTATGACGGCAAATATCATGCACAATCTGATCATATGCACGCTGCATGAAGGTCGAGTACACCGCAAAGATCGGTTTCAAACCTTCCATTGCCAATGCTGCAGACATCGTGGCCGCATGTTGCTCTGCAATACCAACGTCAATCATCCGATCCGGGAATTCCTTACTAAATGGAATAAGACCTGAGCCGGTAGGCATCGCTGGTGTGACCGCTACAATACGCTTATCTTCCTTAGCCAGTTCAACTAACGTTTGGCCAAATATTTCAGTATACATTGGTTTTCCAACAGCTTTTAGAACTTGACCGGATTCGATCTTGTACGGTGAGATTCCATGCCATTTATGTGAATCGGCTTCTGCAGGCTGATAACCTTTACCTTTGGTTGTAAGGACATGAACTAACACAGGTCCTTCAACGTTATCCGCCTGTTTAAACGCTTCAATCAGCTTAGGAATATCATGTCCGTCGATTGGACCTAAATACTTGAATCCCAGCTCTTCAAAAAGAACGCCTGGAACCATCATATATTTCACGCTGTCCTTGATCCAACTCGCTGATTTAGCCAGTTTGTCGCCAATGGCAGGAATTCTTTTCAGCATTCCCTCGACATCGTCTTTTGCTTTCAGATAGTGACGATCCGAACGGATTTTACTTAAATATTTATGCATCGCCCCTACATTTGGAGCAATGGACATTTCGTTATCATTGAGGATGACCATCATTTTCTTCTGCTCATGTCCAATATGATTGAGTGCTTCAAAAGCCATACCGCCTGTAAGCGCTCCATCCCCGATAATAGGTATAACTTTATTGTCTTCACCTTTAAGATCACGAGCAAGTGCCATACCCATCGCTGCAGACAATGAAGTACTGCTATGACCGGCTTCCCATACATCGTGTTCACTCTCATTACGTTTAACGAATCCGCACAATCCATTGTGTTGACGTAAAGTATCGAATCGATCCATACGACCTGTAAGGACTTTGTGTACATAAGCCTGATGCCCAACATCAAAGATCATTTTATCTACCGGACTGTTATAACAGTAATGCAGGGCAACCGTGAGCTCAACCACTCCTAAGTTGGGTGCAAGATGCCCCCCTGTAGCGGACAACTTCTCAATGAGAAACTGCCGGATCTCCGCCGATAATAAAACAAGGTCATCCTGAGACATCGACTTCAGATCGCTGGGTTGTTTAATTTGTGGAAGCAGCACGAGAATCTCCCCGCTTTCCTAGAATGTTTGAATTTTGTGTAATATGTTCATGCATAATTCATAAATTGACATTAAATCATTATAACATAAATGAAAAGGAATCATAATGTACGGTACTTCACTACCCATAGCACGTATTATCGCCAACAGGGACACCCTGTGGATCATTATGTATCCTTCGTTAGCTAGACTCCATTCCTACAAAAAGGACATCAATATAATTACACGGTTCTTAATCAATTGAAACAGAACTTTCAGTACTCAACTGAGATGAATCATTAATTAATGATCTCTCCGCATTAAGTAATCTGCAATCTCCATTAGTCTGGAGGAATCGGTTAGATCCGCTCTACCAAGTGCATCCTTAGCTGATTGAGTCAGCACGCTAACCTGTTCTTGAGACTGTTCCAAGCCAATAAAGAAAGGATAAGTGACCTTTTGTTGGTTGACATCGCTTTGTGTTTTTTTGCCCATCTTCTGTTCATCGCCAGTTAAGTCAAGAATGTCGTCCTGTATCTGAAAAGCAAGCCCCAAATCTCTACCGAAAACTCGTAGTGCCTCCAGCTGCCCTTGCGTTGCTCCGCCAATCCGTGCACCTGCAATAAGGGAAAACACAATTAAATCACCTGTCTTGTGCAAATGGATGTATTGTAGCTGTTCCAGGTTCGTCAATCCTTGCTCGCCTTCCATATCAGCTACCTGTCCGCCAACCATACCTCGAGCACCTGCCAACTCAGACAGATCCTCTACGATGGAGAGCAATGACTCCGCTGAAACTCCGCTCTTGCGTCCTGCTTGAACGATGCTGTAGAAAGCATGTGTTAACAATGCATCACCAGCGAGGATTGCCGTAGCTTCGCCAAATACTTTGTGATTCGTTAATTTTCCCCTGCGATAGTCATCATTATCCATAGCAGGCAGGTCATCGTGGATCAAGGAGTACGTATGAACCATCTCTACGGCGCAGGCTACCGGAAGCGCAGCTTGACGCTCCGCACCGAAAGCTTCCGCCGCAGCAACGACCAGCAGTGGTCGAAGGCGCTTGCCTCCGGCCATTAATGAATACTGCATCGCATCACGCAGAGACTGAGGCACGTCCCATTCAGCAGGGAGGATTTCCTTCAACTCGTTGGTGATCTGCTCTGTGATCTCCTGAAGATACAACTCAAATGCAGGGCGATTATTCATTGACATCACCACTCTCATCAGCAAACGGCTTCTTACGAAGTTCCCCATCTTCTTCTACGATCATCTCGATCTTACGTTCCACTTGCTCCAGTTTTAAGCCACAAAGTTGCGAAAGCTTCATGCCTCTCTGAAATAAGTCAATCGCTTGCTCTAGAGGAACATCCCCGTGCTCCAGCTGACTTACGATGTCTTCCAACGCTGCCATCGCTTCTTCAAAATTCAGTTCCGGTTCATTCGCCATGGTCATCGTCCTCCTTCATCCCCCAAACCTGACAGTCCAGCTGCCCGTCTGTTAATTTAATCTTGATTGAATCACCTGGTTGTACATCCTTCAATGATTTGATTAAACGTTGCTCCTGATCGTCATACACGAGACTATACCCACGAGACATGACTTTTAGCGGACTGAGCGCATCCAGGTGCCGAATTGAGGCTTTCCAGTGTTGTTGCTTGGATCTGGTTATCGCCTTCATAGCAAGCTCCAGCTGACGTCTGGCAGCTGCATGTTCACGCTGAGCAACCGCAACCTGTTCACGAGGATTAAAACGCTGAAGCGCTGCGAGCAATCGTTCCTGCTTCTCCCCCGTCCACTTAAGCCTCGTGTCCACCGTTCGAAGCAGACGTTGATGAAGCATGTCCAAACGTTCTGTGTGCTGTAACAACGTCCGTCTAGGATGCACAAGGACTGGAGAGCGCTGCAGTCTTGCAAGACGCTCACGGTTATGCAGAGCTCGTTGACGCAAGCTTTGCTGGAGCTGACGCTGTCTCCGTTGAATCTGATCAAGCAGTTCAGCCCGGTTAGGTACAGCAAGCTCTGCAGCAGCCGTAGGTGTTGCAGCACGTAAATCAGCCGCAAAGTCCGCAATCGTAAAGTCGGTTTCGTGTCCCACAGCAGAGATAACAGGGATTGATGAAGCGACGATAGCTCTAGCTACGATCTCTTCGTTAAATGCCCATAATTCTTCGAGTGAACCGCCCCCACGTCCGACAATGAGGACATCCGCTTCTCCAAGACGATTCAAATTGCCAATGGCTTTGACAATCGAAGGTGCTGCTCCTTTTCCTTGTACCAATACAGGATACAAAACCACTTTGGCAGAAGGATACCTCCGTTGTAACGTCGTTAAAATATCTCGAACGGCCGCTCCTGTTGGGGAGGTCACCACACCGATCGTGTGCGGATAACGAGGGATCGCCCTTTTGCGTGTTGGAGAGAATAATCCTTCTTCCTCGAGCTTTTTCTTCAACTGCTCATAGGCCAGGTATAAACTTCCGATACCATCAGGTTGCATATGGGTGGCATAGAATTGATATTGTCCATCCCGCTCATAAACGGATACGTTCCCTCTTGCAATTACCCTCGCACCCTCTTTGGGTAAAAAAGGTAATCTCTGATTATGTGAAGCAAACATAATTGCTTTAATGCGACTGTCCTTATCCTTCAAAGTAAAATACATATGACCGCTGGAGTGATGTGTGAAGTTAGAGATCTCTCCGCGTAACCAAACGTCCGACAGGATCTGATCGGACTCCAATTTCATCCGGATGTACCGATTCAGATCTTTAATGGAGTAGATCTGTTGCTCTGCCACAGACGAACCTATGCCAATCCGTGCGCACGCTTAGCTGCGATCAATGTATTTTGCATCAACATCGTAATGGTCATAGGACCTACACCGCCTGGAACTGGAGTAATTGGGCCCGATACAGTTTTTACACTTTCAAAATCAACGTCACCAGCCAATTTACCATTCTCTAAACGGTTCATACCCACATCAATAACGACTGCACCCGGCTTCACAAAATCGGCATCTACAAAATTAGCTCGTCCGATAGCTACCACCAAAATATCTGCCTGGCGCGTAATTTCTTTCATATTCGCTGTACGGGAATGACACATGGTCACAGTAGCGTTCTCCCGTTGAAGAAGAAGCGATACCGGTTTGCCCACGATATTACTCCGTCCAATAACAACAGCATGTTTACCTGACATTTCAAGACCTGTACGTTTAATCAATTCGATTACACCAGCAGGAGTACATGGCAACAAGCTATCATCACCGATCACAAGATTTCCTACGTTAACGGGATGAAAGCCATCCACGTCCTTTTCAACAGAAATCGCATCAATAACTGCTTTCTCTTCAATGTGCTTTGGCAGAGGCAGTTGAACCAAAATCCCGTTAATGTTGGCCTGATTGTTCAGCTTGTCCACAAGTGCTAGCAGATCCTCTTGTGAGGTGCTTTTATCTAAACGATGTACTTCTGAGTAGTAACCAAGGTCGTGACATGCCTTTTCTTTATTACGCACATAAACTTGGGATGCCGGATCTTCCCCGACGAGCACAACTGCCAGACCAGGCACTACCCCCTGTTCGCTAAGCTGCTTTACTTCTGCTGTTATGCCTGCGCGGATCTCTTGGGACACTTCTTTACCGTTAATAATAGATGCTGTCATTGTACTCTCTCCCTTATGCGAATATATAGTTTGTAATCCTTGAATTAAGACAATTTTTCCTTGAGCGTGTTAACTTCTTGAATCATACGACCTAGCACACCGTTAACAAACTTACCGGATTCATCCGTACCAAAGTGTTTTGATAGCTCAATCGCTTCATTGACTGCAACTTTAGCTGGAACATCTTCACGGAAGACCATCTCAAAAGTCGCAAGACGTAAAATCTGGCGGTCTACACGGGACAGACGACTAATCTGCCAGCCTTTGAGGTAATCCACAAGCAATCCATCGATGGCTTCTTTTTGGTTCCATGTTTCTTTCACAATATCTGTAACATAGGTACGCATGGTATCTGCATCACGAATGACAACATCCGTTTCGTTTTCTTCAGACGCTTCGTTAATCAACATGTTAACCGCTACAGCCGCACTCACTTCGTTCATTTCCATTTGATATAGACTTTGTACTGCAATTTCCCTTGCTAAACGTCTTTTCATGTCCTGCCTCCTGCAACGCTTACTCTTAAGCGTCATCCTGCTTATTTTATAATCATTCAGGGCATCCCATCATCCACGAACAGATACAAAATGCCCTTGATGTCTAATTAGTGTTAACTCTTTTCACAAAAAAACCTGCAGTACGTTTCCTCCAAAAAACGGGCATATTAAACTAAGCTCTATTTTCGGAAGAAACCTATTGCAGGGCTCAGATGGTCTTACTTAAACATACGCCAGCGATCTCCCAACCATTGTCCCCATTCCCTCCAGGGAATGAAAGAGCCAAGCTTCGAATCACTTCGTCTGCCTAACGTATAACCGATGAACACCAAAAGTGCAAAGAACAACATATCCCAAAAACCGATCCATACATAAAGAAATCCAAAAAAGATACCAAAGGCAATACCTAATACTCTGCCTCTGTGACTATCCCATATCTCTCTCCACAGCATCAGTGAAACTCACCTCATTCCACTCGACTCTTGTAGTTAGGCGACTGGGTAACATTGGCAATATATACTGTGACAGAAGAAACCGGGATACCCGTAATCTCCTGTACATGATCATGTATTGCCTTTTGTAGATCGGAAGTCAGTGCAGGGATCGGGCTCTCCCCGTCCACTACTGCACGAATCATAATCTCCAACCCGGACTCCACCACACGAATTCGTGCTTTTACATCACGAACCCCACGAAAACGCGAAGTCGCCTTCAAACAGAGATTCTCAATCGTCTCCATTGAGATCTGCACATCACCGTATTCTGTACGCTGATCTACAGATGGCAATGAAGCACGTTCACGCCGAACCGAGATATAGAAGAAACGTAAACTCAGGATAAACAAAATCGCTGCTGCAACAACGGCTGCAACAATGACGTTCTGTTCCTGCTGGTAATTCAATTCGTAAGGCAGCACTCCACTAACCAGAAGAATAACTGCTGCCGATATTGCTCCAACGCTTATGCTGTATATAAACAACAGAAGCCGATCCAGTATTTTCGCCACGAACTGCACAGCCTCCCTTGCTCACTAACATTGACATCCGTTTCGCATGTTCCATCTTCAGCCAAACTTCAGATGAATTCAAGACTTGTCCAAGACGGGATAACCCCCGGCAGTTATGCCGGGGGAATCTGCCCTTTGTTATTTGACGCGTTGTGTGTTCACGTCAATTTCTTCCACTTTCTCAGCATTCTTGAATTGAACGTCGTGAATATGAACATTAACTTCGTTTACATTCAGTCCTGTCATATTCTCAATAGAACGTTTCACGTTTTGCTGAATTTCAGTAGCCACCTGTGGAAGGCGGTATCCGTACTCAATAATAACGGAAACATCTACAGCAGCTTCGCGCTGTCCTACTTCGACTTTTACACCTTTGGAAAGGTTTTTGCGACCGAGCAATTCAGCAAATCCGCCTGCGAATCCGCCGCTCATGCCAGCTACTCCTTTTACTTCGACTGTAGCCAGTCCAGCAATGACTTCAATGACTTCAGGTGCGATCTGGATTTCACCGATATCCGTTCGTTCAAATTCTGTCGGTAATGTACTCATAACTGTTCAACACACCTTTCGCGAGATAAGTTTGCGGCAATCCGTGAGGGCGCAGGTACCAAGGTCTACGACCGTCAGATACCGTTCCGATCCGGCTTTACCGGAACTCCTGCATTTTATCTCCGCAAAGCGGGCTTATCCTTTACAGGAGACATGCGCTCTTATTATTAAATACTATATCATTTGGGCTACATTATGACAAACAAGCCCAATATGCATATTAAATCTCGTTTTCTTCAAGAAATTTAATATCGAAGTCACCGCGAATGAACGTTGGGTGCTCCAGCAATTTCTGATGGAACGAGATCGTTGTGGAAATTCCTTCGATTGCAAACTCCGCGAGCGCACGTTTCATTTTGGCAATAGCTTCTTCCCGGTTTGCACCCCACACGATCAATTTTGCGATCATGGAGTCGTAGAACGGGGAGATTGTATAGCCTGGGTAAGCAGCGCTATCCACGCGCACACCAGGACCACCTGGTGCCAGATAAAATCCAATCTTGCCTGGAGCAGGCATGAAATTACGATCAGGATCTTCGGCGTTAATCCGGCATTCGATAGACCAACCGTTGATCACCACATCTTCCTGACGGAATGAAAGTGGATTACCTTCTGCGACCGAGATCATCTCCCGGATCAAATCGATGCCAGTAACCATTTCTGTTACGGGATGCTCTACCTGAATACGTGTATTCATTTCCATGAAATAGAATTCACCATTCGGGCTGAGCAGGAATTCCAGCGTGCCCGCGCCAGAGTAATTTACTGCAAGTGCAGCGCGCACTGCAGCATCTCCCATCAGCGTACGCACTTCTTCATTCAGAACAGGACAAGGCGCCTCTTCGACCAATTTCTGACGGCGACGTTGAACGGAGCAATCACGCTCACCAAGGTGAGCTGCATTGCCATGTTTGTCAGCAATAATCTGAATTTCAACGTGTTTCATACCCGTCAAGAATTTTTCGAGATATACGCCTGCATTACCAAACGCCTTCTGTGCTTCCTGCTGAGCTGCGGTAATTTGTTTTACCAGCGACTCTTCATCCTCAGCGATACGAATCCCTTTACCTCCGCCACCTGCGGTAGCTTTGATAATGACTGGGTAACCGATATCACGGCTGAGCATCACCGCTTCCTCGATGCTTTCGACAAGTCCGTCAGATCCAGGGATAACCGGGACGCCCGCGTCCTTCATCGTTTGCTTCGCAACTGCCTTATCTCCCATTTTGGTAATGGCTTCTGGAGATGGGCCGATAAATGTAATATTGCAAGACTCGCAAATTTCTGCAAAGTCAGCGTTCTCTGCCAAAAAACCATATCCTGGATGAACGGCATCACACTCGGTAAGCGTAGCCACACTCATGATGTTAGTAAAATTCAAATAGCTGTCCTTAGACAACGTCGGGCCGATACAATATGCCTCATCCGCTAGACGTACATGCAGTGAATCTTTATCTGCTTCCGAATAGACGGCTACCGTCGAAATACCGAGCTCACGGCACGCACGAATAATACGAACCGCAATCTCGCCACGGTTTGCAATCAGTATTTTTTGAAATTTCATTTCGTTATTGTCCTCCTTCGAAGCTCATGCGGTTGCCAATCTAGGGCAATAAACGTTATTCCGGTTTAACCAAGAACAGAGGTTGTCCGTATTCAACAAGTTGTCCATTCTCAACCAACACTTCAACGATTTCTCCCTTGATATCAGCATCAAGCTCGTTCATCAGCTTCATCGCTTCGATGATACAAACCGTTGTTTTTTCGGCAACTTTATCACCAGCGCTTACAAATGGACCTGCTTCCGGAGAAGAAGCTCTGTAAAAAGTACCTACCATTGGAGATACGATTTTATGTAAATGGCTTGTAGTATCGGCTTGTGGTGCAGTTTCAGTGACTACTGCAGCAGGTTGAACCTGTGGAGCAGCAACAACTTGAGGTTGCACAGCAGCTGTTTGAACATATTCCGTTTTACCTGGTTTGCGTATAGAGAGACGTGATCCCTCATTTTCAATTTCCAACTCCTGAACGGAACTTTCATCTACCAGTTTAATCAGTTCTTTGATCTCGCTCAATTTAAACATTAGCATTATTCACTCCTTCGGCATCATGCCAGTCTCACTTAGACGGTCATATGGCTTTATGTATTATATCATAATCGTTAAAAATGGAAAGAGCCCGGGACTTTAACAAGTTCCCAGGCCTCCATTCAAGCCCTTTCCTTACTGTTCTGTCACGTATTGAACACTGATTTTATTCTGTGCGACAGCCAGTTCCTTCATCACCAAATCCACAATGGAAACCGCTTGTTTTACATCCAGTTTGTCACTAAGCACTACGACTTTATACTTATCTTCATTTTCTTCGATAATCGCATTGGAAAATTGCTGGGAAAGCGTCTCTTCAATTCCGTTAATCTTAGCTGTTCTCTCTTCAAGTTCACGGATCTGCTCCGTAGCTTTAGCGTTCTCTTCTGGCGTTTTGCTAAGATCCCCAGCCACGGTCATGAGTTCCTCATATTTGCGATTGTTGCTTTCTTCCCTCTGCCATTGATAGTTTTGGAACTGACTGCTTGCCGACACCGCTGTGTTCTGCTCTTCCATCTCTTTCAAAACTTCCTCGTCGGTTTTAGTTGCATTCTCCTCTGTAGCCCCACTTGCCTCAGGGCTAGTTGTTGTTCCTTTGTCTGATTCCTTGCCAACCTCACTCTTGCCCTCATTCGATTCAGCAGCTGGGGTTTTGCCTGGTTCTGCCGTTTCCTTACCTTCAACAGCAGCTGGATCATTTGATTCGGCTGTCGTTCCTTCTGTTCCCGTACTCGCATCCGTTTCATCCACTTCTCCGCCAGTAACAACTTCGTTCACAACCAAACCTTCTGTTGGATCCAGAATGCCTGCTGTCTCCGTCGCCTCATCTTGCTTCATTCCATCCACTTGCTGGCTATCCGCAACAGGTGGATTCACAGGACCCGAGTCTTCTGTAAAGAGGTAATATGCAGACAAAATAACCATCAGACTGAGCATAGACACAAGCCATACCGTTTGGCGTTTGTTATTCATTAATACTTCCTCCTCGAATTAGCTTCAATCTTGAATTACTTCTTTTGCCCTTGGATCATTGATCCAGGCTAATCCTGCTTACGCGGTACAACCGAGATTCGATAAGCGGCCACATTCAAGCCTTTTTCCACAGCATCGGTAATGAGATCCTTCACAACTTTGTTCTCTGCGCCTTTGGCTACAACAAGCACTCCACGAATTTGTGGTTTCAGTTTTTTGGTCACAATCGGTGTCTGATCCCCTGAAATTTCATAAGTAATGATCTCACCATCCCTGGTGTATTGGGTCATGTGCCTCTTGCCCCCATTGGCATCCGTCTCTTCTGTTAGCTGCTGCGAGTCTTTTACATTGCGCTGAACCACTAACTCCTCTGTTGAATCCACGGTAACCATTACATCGACCGTCCCTACACCAACGATGTTCTCTAACACACTCTTGATCTTGTCCTCAAACGCCATCTCAATCGCCTGAAAAGGGTTCGGATCAGTCAAGTCATTTTGCATCGTCGCCATGGATGTCGCTGGATCAGGAGGCTCCCGGCCGATATTTTCCGTATCAATCTGTTTGACGTTAACAAATGAATTGAATAGCATGATGCCAACGCCGATTAACCCCAAAATAATGAGCCATCGGAATGTTTGACTTCGTCGACCTCCATCTTCTCCGCCGCCCAGCCATACTTCGATTTTTTTAAGCCACTTCCGCACCGCACACCCTCCTTCTTATAACGCCTGCGCGTTCTTTTGTTCTGTAACCTGCACCTGGCTCGCATCAATATCCCATTTCTCCGTCAACAGCGAGATAATCTCTACAGCATGCTTCGAACGGGATGAAGTATCACCGCCTTGAGGTTGAGTGAGCGTTTCCTGACTGTCAGCGCCCGGCTCAGCTTCCGAATCAGCACTACCTTCATGACCATCAGACTGTTCTGAGGGAGAGCTTCCTGGAGGTTGCTCATCGGTTCTCACCTTAATCTGAACAGAAGGAATGTGAATGGCACCAACTTGTATAGGTTCTTGTCGGGATGAGGGTTCAACTGTTGTCTGAGCATCGCCAACTTCAAACACAGAGGTACTGCCTACTTCGGCTTTGTTACGTTCATCGCGAATCCTCGTCCCCTCCGCCTGACTACTCATTTCGACCATCACGCTTTGGATCACTGGTAAATGTACTGGAGAAGAAGCTCCGGATTCTGGTTGAACCGTATCCATCAGAAGCTTTACCTCCACAGACTGAACTCGTTCCCCCGTGCTTTGTTCAATCTGGCCTTTCATCACTTTGGCTAGTTCCTTCGCAGTCCACGTTAAGGATTGATCCTGCTCATTCAGCTGCAGGCGTTTCCCCTGTGCCAATATCTGCTCCAAAGTGGCATTCCCCTCTGATGGAGATTCCATAGCAGTCATTGCCCGCTTAAGTTCAGCAACTGGATCACTCTTAAGCAATTTAGTTATAGGTGATAGGAGGGTAAGCAGGATAAGGAGGCTCAGCACAAGCTTGACGTAACGTTCCATTGAACGATTGGGCAATAGCATATCCACAAACGTTGCGAGCAAAACAATCATGATTAATTCCTGGAGCCAGTTGCTCAGCCACCCCATCCTTCTCATCTCCTTTCTACGTATTGTTGCATCATCTCATCATGACAGTCAGGTTCCCTGCTGTGAGCAGGATGGTGATTGCCAAGAAAAACATGAGTCCGACGGCAGCTAATGCTGCGAATACATAAATCATTGATTTTCCAATCGCTTGTAGACATCCTACGATTGGTGTATCACCTAGTGGTTGCATGATTGCTCCAGTAATGTTGTATATGAGTGCAAGGGTTAGAATTTTGAGTGCAGGGAACGCACACAAAAACAGAATGATGATAACTCCCGTAAGACCAATTGCATTTTTTACCAGCAGCGAAGCTGTAATGACCGTGTCTGTCGCATCTGCAAATGTCCTGCCTACGACGGGAACAAAGTTCCCAGCGATATACTTGGCAGCTTTTAAACTAACCCCATCGGCAACGGAGCCTGATGCACCCTGCACCGAAATTACACCTAGAAACATCGTTAATAGAATACCGAGTAAGGCCACGCTGATATTACGCAGGAGATCTGCAAGCTGTGTGAGCTTGTACTTATCCGACAGCGAACTGACAAGATGCAACACGGCTGAGAAGAAAAGCAGCGGAAACACCAGCATGTGAATTAATGTGCTCACGAGGTGAATCATGAAGATAATCAGCGGATGAGTGACTGAGACGGTCACCACATTCCCCATCGACGCAAGTAACGTGAAGAGCAGGGGAACCATCGCCATCATAAAACTCACCATGCCCTCAATGGCATCCTTGGCATAACCTATGGCTACGCTGAAACTGTTGATGGCAATGACGATAATGACCATATAACAGATGGAATAGGCGATCTTACTAATGTTGTTTTTCTCAAATGCCGTCTGTAATGTCTCCAGAATCATACTTAGTACGCTTAACATCACTATGGTTACTAACAATTTGCCGTTATACAAGATTTCATGCAGCATGAATGTTCCAATTGCTATAAATACCGACTTCAGACTAAATCCTTCATTGCCCGGAATTAACATATCCATGAAAGAGGGTGTTTTCCCCTCTGGGAAAAATCCACCATATTGCCCCATGAGCTGATCCCAGTATTTCTCCACTTGATCCTTCGGAAGCTGGTCAGCCTGCTGCTGCATCCATTCTCCGGATGGTGCACTTGCGGTAACATGTCCCACCATCGCAAACAGAAAACATAGCATTAGTACAAAAGTAAGGCTCCACTGCGGCTTGAAATGGTTGTTGTTCATCAAAAGTCCGCATGCCTCCTTCTAAACCGGCATTAGTTTCATGACGGTTTCGATAATAATGCTAATAATGGGTATAGCGAGAACCAGAATCAGAACTTTTCCCGTAAGCTCTATTTTTGAAGCAATGCTCTCCTGACCCGCATCTCTTACAATCTGGGCACCGAATTCAGCAATGTAGGCTATGCCTATAATTTTCAATACGGTTTTCAGATAGATGCTCTCCATACCTGAGTTTTCAGCGAGTCGCTTCAACACCTCGATGACTGCACCAATTTTGCCAATCAGTAGCATAAAAATGACTATGCCTGTAGCCGCAGCGATGAGAAATGCAAACATAGGCTTCTGCTCTTTGATGACAAGAATGAGGACTGTTGCAATCAACGCTAGCCCTACCACTTGAATAATCTCCACGGGTCACCACCATCCTGGCTTCATGACCGTTTTCATTGGAAAAGAAAGATCGATTTGATCTCTTGCAGCAATCCGTCTAACATACGAACAACCATGAATAATACAACGACGAATCCGATCACAGTTACCCAGTGCGCCATATCTTCCTTTCCCATTTGTTTCAGCACCGTGTGAATCATTGCAATGATGATTCCGATGCCCGCAATTTGGAAAATTGCGTTCACTTCTAGATTCATGACCTTGGCACCTCACTATCCCGGCAATTTCAGAAGATCAGAATGACGATTAACGCTCCGACAAGCATCCCAAGGCTACGGCTCATCCGTTCATATTTCATTTGGTCAGCCTGTGCACGGGATTCTTCATGCATGAGTTGTTGAATGGCTAGCGAGATATGTTTGGTCTGATCCTGACGGTCGCTGGTGCCAAGACTGAAGCTTAACTGCAACATGACTTCTCGCTCATCAGCCTTCATTGCGGACTTGTTCCACATGTATTCAATGCCAGCCTGAAGACTTTCACGTGCAGTGTGTCCGTATGGCGGATTCATCTGATCTGCTGCATGGAGAAACAATGATCGTACAGGTTCCTTCGTTTGAGCTCCCATTTTCCCCATAGCATCAGGAAGCGGGGTCAATCCATAATTAATCTCCGTCATCAGTCGTTGTAATGCAGCAATTAATTCCCGCAACTGTCGTGGTCTGAGAGCAAATTGCCGTGCACGGTAAAAGCCTGCCAGTGTGCTTGCGAATAAGATAATGACAGCACCCAGCATGTTAACCAAATGCCTCACCTCCTGCATCCGGCTGATGTAAACCACGCATTTTCCCATCTGCCAAACGGAAGTTCATCCCTCGGCCCGTCCGCTTAAGTTGTACATAACGCTGGAACATCTGCTCCTCGATGAGTGTTCTTAGGGCTGGCCTAGAAGATAACTCTGCCAGATCCCTCCCATGTGCTGTCGCAATGACCGAAACCCCCGAATGCAGTGCCTCCATAACCGCTTCAGCATCCTCTGGACGACCAATCTCGTCCACAATGATGACGTCTGGAGACATGGAGCGAAGCATCATCATCATGCCTTCTGCCTTTGGACATCCATCCATCACATCTGTGCGTGGGCCAACATCGAAGCCGGGTACCCCTTTATAACTCCCAGCGATTTCGGAACGCTCATCCACAATACCTACCTTAAGTCGAGGACGCAGCCCTTGCACGAACTCACTTCCACCTACCAGTCTGCAACCATTGCTTATTTGTCTTGCTAGGTCGCGCAGCAATGTCGTCTTGCCTTGTTGTGGAGGGGATAAAATTAACGTATGGAATACCTGTCCGCTTTTCATGTCCAGAAGGTAAGGCAGAATACGATCAGCCACACCATGAACTTCTCGGGCAACCCTTACATTGAATCCATTGATATCGCGTAAGGTTTCCACCCGTCCACCACTTAGCACCGTTCGACCAGCAAGTCCGATCCGATGTCCTCCGGGAATGGTAATGAATCCTTTACGAAGTTCTTCTTCCAATGTATAGAGAGAGTGATTACTAATCAGATCTAGCAGCCTGTGCGTTACTTCTTTCTGAGGAATGTAGGCTTCTTCAGGCTTAGCTGTCAGACTGCCCTGTGCGGTAAGAAAGTGATAGGTGTCTCCTGCATTGATCTCGAGCGGTCTCCCTTCCCGGATGCGCACTTCCTCCACTTTCTCTAATACGGCAGGCGGCATTCTTCCTAGAATGGTTCGGATCGGTTCCGGAAAAAGCTCCTTCCAGTTCACTTTCATGAGTAGGCTCCTCCAACCTTATAATCAAATTGATCGCGTTGCTGGTGCTTGTTCATATCTCATGTTTATGCCTGTACATCGAATTTATGACGCTGAATCTAGCAATTCTTTTTAATTGCAAAATGAGAGACGTCACTTCTTGCTCCATGTCAAAAAAGCCGAAATAGGAAAGCATCGTTCATGCTTCCCTGTTTCGGTCTTTTGTCGAATTAGTATAGAGGTTGTTCATAAAGTCCACTTTTGATTATGAAGGATACCTTGAGGCATCTTACTCATCCATCACCTTGTTAGTGTAGCGGGTACCTCTTCGGCATTTAATGCTGATACGGTGATATGTTGGTATTCAAGTGCTTGACCATCTGCCTGACGTATATCAATGGTTCGCTGCTCCCCTGGAAGCAGATCAAAATAGTTATCACTCATGCGCACATTACCTTGCGGGATCAGAATCTGAACCATTCTAGCTACCGCATCATTTGCTTGCACAAGCAGTTGCTGGGTTTCTTCATTATATGAAGCGTGAATGCTGCTCGAACGAAGCTGTACATCTTTTGCATCGCGTAAATAATAAACGTTATCTAGGCACTCCCATGCAGGCGCAGATAACTTCAGTACCGCCTGTTCTGGGGGCAGATCTTGCAACACTTGCTTTTCGTCCCACTCTCCTAATTTCACGACACCATTGGCTTCCACTTCGGCATGCAGCTCCATACGATGAATCGAATGACCCTGCATATCATAAACCTCGAGGATGACCAGCCCATTAAGAGAAGATAAGTGATCATTAATCACCCACAACTCTAACAACTCCCCAGGTTCATGGTTCAGACTTAATAGTAATGGATGATAAAATTTACGTGCATAATAATAGGATGCTTTTGGAAGTAACTCATAATCAATTAACGACCAACTGGTTCCAGGCCAACTGTCGCCGTGCTGCCAGATTAATGAGCCACTTGTGCGCGCTTTGTTACGTCTATAATGCTCAATCCCATATTTCAATCCCTCAGCCTGAGTTAGCATTGAGAACTGGATATATTCATCTAGATCTTGGGGTACTCCTGTGAACCCTTCCATAAGCAAAATGCCCTTCTGATGGTTCGTATCCTTGTTACGATAAGCCATTTCAACGCTTCCCCAATAGAATTGATCCTCTGGAATATGTCGTTCCAACGTATACTTCGTAGCCGAGGCATGCATACCAAATTCACTACTGAATAACGTGAAATCATTTTTATAGTTTTTGAACGTGACGCCCTCTACACTGTAATCTAGCAAAGGCACCTCACCAAATTTACGTGGATAGACGGAACCATGCCATACTTGCCAGTTGTGACGATCTCCATGATTCGGATCATTTGCATCATTCCCGCCATAAGGAGATGAAGGCCAATATTGGCGTGCAGGATCAAGCTGTTCTAGCAATTCTGGTAAAATCTCATGATAAATGGTCTCACCGTAGAATGGTGTCGTGATTTCGCCAGATGACGATTTCATATCGTACAGCCAGTCAATTTCATTATTGCCGCACCATAACGCCAGTGATGCATGATTGCGCAGCCTCTGAATGTTGCAGATGGCCTCCTGCCGTACATTTTCCACAAAATCAGCGTTGTACTCAGGGAAAAGTGCGTTGGCAAAAGCAAAGTCCTGCCACACTAATAACCCGAGCTCATCACATAGATCGTAAAAGACATCTTTTTCATAAATGCCTCCTGCCCAGATTCTTAGCATGTTCATATTAGCTTCTACGCCCAGCATAATCAGATGTTTATATCGAGAGTCAGGTGCGGCTCCAATTAGATTATCTACTGGAATCCAGTTTGAGCCTTTGGCAAACATCTTCACGCCATTAATATGAAAAGCAAATGCAGGCTGTCCCTGCTCATCTTCCAGCACCAGCTCGAGGGTTCGAATTCCAATTCGTTGCTCTTTTCGATCTATCTCCACTCCGTCTGCATACAAGACAGTTTCCAGTTGATAGAGGTAGGGCTTACCTAGATCATGCGTCCACCATAATTGTGGCTGTGATACTTCCAGATCGAACCCTACCTTACCACTTAGCAACTCATCGTCTGCTTGAGCCACAACCCGCTGATTCTCATCAAGTAGACGAGTACGGTAGGTCAGATGACCACATCCACGATACTTTTTCGCTTCAAGCTCAACTTTAATATCCGCCTCTTGGTTGTCACAGCGCTTCGTGTATGCATATACCCCTTCCAACTTGGCTTGCACATGACGCTCCAGCCTAACCTTGCCCCAGATCCCTACGGTTACGATGCGTGGTCCCCAATCCCAACCGTAATTCATCGCTGCCTTCCGAATCCATGGACGTTCCTTTGTATACGACGACCATTGCATCAATGCTTTGTCTCTATGATGAAGGTAGAGTGGGTCAAAGCGGACAGCAATCGTATTTTTGCCTTGGCGTATAACGCGGGAGACATCATACACGTACGTTCGGTGCATATTGCTGGCCGTTCCAATCTCAAGACCATTTAAATAAACCGTAGCATGGGTATCTAACCCTTCAAAAATCAATTCCCAGCGCTCTTGTTTGGTTGGATCGGAATCCATCTGAAAGCGTGTGCGGTACCACCACTCCTTCTGCTCCACCCAGCGCGAATTGATATCGTTATGTCCATAATAGGGATGATCAATTAGCTTACGTTCAATGAGCGTGGAATGTACATCACCCGGTACACTCGCACTGATCCAGAAACGGTCATCCAAGTCTGCATCTGCAATGGTCAGCGGCGGTTTCTCGCCCACTTCATATTGCTGAATTCTCCAATTATCACTTAATAGCATGGTTTCTGCCTCCATCTATATCATTCAATGTCCATCCAATGAGTTTTATTTATTTTATTTTACTTTCGGCCTGTTTACCTTTCTCCACCAATACATCATAAGCTGCATCCAATGTCACCTGACCAAACATAACGCTCTCCATCTCCGACTTATACGTAGCCGTAAAATCTTCAGCACCAGCAGGCGCAGGATAGAAAGGTAATGCCTTCGGTTTAGCAACATCAAGCAATTCTTTACCGAAACGTTCTCCATCCGTTAGATTAGGCTCAAGGGAAGCGTAGACTTCATCATCAATTGGAATACCGCGCGTCATCCCCAAAATTTGACCTGCTTCTGGGTCAGATATGAACCATTTGATAAACTCTTTCGCCTGCTCAACATTTTTGGAATTTGCACTTACAGAGAAGAAAATCGTTGACTGAGCCCAGCCACCCCCACTCTCTCCGATCGGATTGCTGTTCACGGCTAACTGACCTGGTTTCAGTGCTTCAATTGCACTCGCCGAGCCGACCGATGCTGTACGAAGCATAACTTTACCAGAACCCAGTGAGTCGAGCTGTGGATCATTCTCTTTAAAAGCTAGCTGCTGATCTGCTGACGGTACAATACCTTCTTTTTGAAAATCGGCATAGATGTTGTTAAATTCAAAAAAGCTATCTTTGTCCAGATTGAATTTTCCATCTTGGAAAATAGGCCCTTTACCTTTGGCAGTCTGATAAAATTGATAGAATTCCCAGATGTTGCGCATGTCGTCGATCGGATATTTATCCTCTGGCAGCTTGCTCCGCGCCTCTTTGGCATAAGCAAAGAAATCATCCCAAGTCCAGTTGTTAAAAGGTAATTTGATTCCGTATTTCTCTAGTGTCACTTTATCATAGACCAATCCTGCACCATTGTAGCTCAAAGGCACTCCGTACAACTTGCCATCAATCTTAATGTTCTCCAGCACCTTCTCATCCACAATGCCACTCAAGTCCAGATCAGATAGGTCCGCCAATTGCCCACGCTTCGCATAGCCTTGAATGTACGCTGCATCCATTTGCAGAATATCTGGGAGAGAGGATGAAGCCGCAAGAGTAGGAAGCTTCTGCCAGTATCCATCCCATGATGTAAATTCTGTTGTGAGTTTGATATCTGTATGTTTCGATGTGTATAGCTCGATTGCTTTTTTGGTTGCTTCATGCCGGGCATCCGAGCCCCACCACATCATTTTGAGTGTGCCGGTGCCTTGGCCTTCACTTGCGCCCGAATTGGAACCTCCTGAACAGCCTGTCACCATGACCGCAGCCAGCACACCGATTGTCAAAGTCTTCAACCAACGTTTACCTTTGATCACCATTGAATGACACTCCCTTGTATGTGAAGTTAATGTGATACCTCTCCTCAAAAATCAACCCTTGATCCCTGTTGTCGCGATACCTTCCACAAAATGCTTTTGAGCGATAAAAAAGACGATTGCTGAAGGAACAACGGACAGTAATGACATCGCGAGCAATTGACCCCACTGTACTTCAAACTGATCAATAAACATCCGAAGTCCAAGCCCCACCGTAAACTTCTCTACCGAATTGAGATATAGCAATTGTGAGAAGAAGTCGTCCCAGCTCCACAAAAAAGTGAAAATCGCTACGGTCACGAGTGCAGGCTTGATTAGCGGAGCAATGATACGGAAGAAAATCCCATAAACGGAGGCTCCATCAATCTGTGCCGCTTCATCCAGTTCGCGTGGAATGCCACGAATGAACTGCACGATCAGGAATATGAAAAATGCACCGCCCCCGAAGAAATGTGGCAATATGAGCGGCACATAACTATCCACCAAACCAAGTTTGTTAAACAGAATGTACTGCGGCACAACGGTAACTTGTGAAGGCAGCATCATCGTTAGAAGCAGTACCGAAAACCAAAAGTTCCGAAACCGAAAATTTAACCGACCGAACCCATAACCGACAAGTGCCGCCGTTACTACGCCGCCCAGTACATTCCAGAACTCCATCATTAACGTATTGGCAAAAAATCGAGCAAACGTAAACTCAGACGTAAAGTTCCACCCGTTGCTGTAGTTCTCCCATAACCAGGTCGTCGGCCACAATGACGGCGAGGATAGCTCAGTCGTGCTTTTGAAGGAGGCTCCAATCCACCATAACACCGGGTAAATCATGAGCAGTGAAAATGGAATCAGAATAAGATGTGCCTTCCATGTCTTCTGACTGCTAGTTATCATTTTGATTTACCTCCTTCGGATTCATAGAAGACCCAGTATTTAGATACGATGAAATTCAGTGCTGTAAAGACACCGATAATGACAAGTAGAATCCATGCCAGCGCTGAAGCGTAACCCATTTGAAACTGCTTGAACGCCTTATCATAGAGGAACAATACATACATGTACGTAGAATTCGCCGGGCCTCCAGCGGTAATGACAAAAGCTGACGTGAACATTTGAAATGAGTTAATTATGCCGAGTACAAGGTTGAAGAACATGACTGGTGAGAGCATCGGGATGGTGATAGAGAAAAATTTGCGAATACTACTAGCTCCATCCACAGAGGCGGATTCATATAGATCTTTTGGAATCTGCTTCAATCCAGCTAGAAAAATGACCATTGTTGACCCAAACTGCCAGGCATTCAGCAAGATCAAAGTACCTAGTGCTGTATTCGGATTGGATATCCAACCGATTCCGGTAATCCCAAACCAGCCAAGTATGTGGTTTATGTAACCATCCATGCCGAACATGTTCCGCCACAACGCGGATACTGCAATGCTGCCTCCAATCAAGGACGGAAAGTAAATCGCAGTACGATAAACATTCATGCCCTTAATATCTTTGTTCAGCAAAATCGCAACCATGAGTGAGAAGAAAAGCTTAATTGGCACCGCTAGTAGCACAAATACAAACGTGACTGTAAGCGATTTCAAAAATAATTTGTCAGATTGTAATATTTCGCTATAGTTACGCGTACCTACCCAAGTTGGCGAATCTAAAAGAGAATAGTCTGTGAACGAAAGATAGAACGATTGCAGAATCGGCCACAGTGTTAATAGCAGAAAACCAATCAGCCAAGGCGAGATAAACACATAACCAGCCACATTCTGCTGGTAGATCCAGCCGATTCCCCGCTTTTTGCCGAACATAGCATTACCCCGTTTCCATTGTAGTCTGTCAGCGTGAAACGCTGTATCTGAGTACATCATAGTCATTTCCAAAGTGTTCTGTCAACTAATTTATCAGTAATATTATGTTTACAAAAATTTAATAGGTTTACTTTAAGCGTTTACATAGATAAATAGTATGAATATTCCTCGTTTGATAGATATTCATTTCATACCAAATAGGCTATCCTTTACATTCACCTGTAATGGATAACCTCATATGGTTGTATGTTAGACTAAGCTATCAATGCTGCCTTTGATCATCAACTCACCTTGAATCAGTCTCTTCTCATAAGGCATTGCGATATGCTTCAACCTCCATTGCATGATTTCTACCGCCTGCACTCCAAGCGCCTCAGTCTCCGCATTTACAGTACACAATTCAGGATATTGCGCCTGAACGTCAGGATCATTGTCAAAAGCAACAACTGAAATATCGGCAGGGATTCGTTTACCTTGTCTCTCCAGTTCAGCCATGCATAATGAAGCCACCTTATCATTAGCACATACAATCGCAGTAGTCGAAGAGGCCTCTATCAACTGTTGCATCGCTATGCGAATCAGCTCTAGATTTTCATGATGATGTGTCGGTCTAATCTGTAGCATCTCTTTATGTGGGGTGTAAGGTATACCATTTTCATCAAGAATCGCCTTGAATCCACTCCAACGATCGGCAAAACTACGAGCATACGACCAATCTCCTACAAACTGAATATCTCGATGGCCTTTACCAATCAGAAATTTCGTTAGCTTACGATAAATATCATAATTGTTCATAAACACCGTATCTGAAGCAACCAACTCATCCTCGTGATCTATGATAACAAAAGGAATCCCAAGTGAACGTAACTCAACCAGCATAGCTGTATCAATCAGTCCGATCCCGATGATACCCAGTAACGCCTCTGGTCGCATAAGTTTGTTAAAATTATGAGGACTGTCGTCCGTAATGAGTACCGATGAGATCCCGTGCTCTTCTAAACCGCGAAACACCCCTTCAAGCACGCGCCCCCAATAAAAAGATTCTCGATTCTGACTACGGATATTGGGAAAAAGTATACCAATCATGCGCTCTTCTTCCTCTGTCTGCGTCTTAGGAGCCATCGTGCGTCTAGATAGTTGCTGATCCAAATAACCTAGATTCGAAGCCACTTCAAATATTCGTTCACGTGTTGCCGTACTGATGCCTGCCTTGCCAGATAACGCTTTTGATACTGCATATTTGGATACACCAACCCGATCCGCAATTTCTTGCATCGTTACTTTTTTCTTCTTGTCCAACGCAACTCCACCCGCCTATTCTAAAGAGGTTTACAAAACGATTTTGTAAACCAAACTAACACGTTTACATCATAACAAAACAGATGCATGCTGTATAGGAATCTTGTTCTCGTTCGTAAAACTCCACGAGAATCTATAATGCGCTGAAGGCGGCATAACGTATATAAACGAACCAAAAAAGGCTAACCGAATGTGCTTCGATTAGCCTCTTCTTATGCCTTTCGGTCTATGTTGATACGAACCAGACTTCTAGACGATATACTGATAAATTATCGACGAACTTGTGGCCCACCAACTACAGCTTGTTCCGCTGTATCGAGGTCATACGCTGTGTGCAATGCCTTGATTACATCATGCAGTTTCTCCCCATCGATGACACAGGAGACTTTGATCTCAGAAGTACTCACCATTTTGATGCTCACACCTTCGCCTGAGATCACTCGGAACATCTTCGCAGCCACACCTGGATGGCTCACCATACCTGCGCCAACGATCGATACTTTAACCAAGTTCTCTTCAGAAGTCACTTCACGATACGGTAAACGGCTGTGGAGGCTCTCAATGACACGCAATGCGTTCTCACGATCAGACAATGCTACGGAGAAGGAGAAGTCTGCTTTTCCGTCCATTACACCACTTTGCACGATGATATCAACGTCAAGCTGCTCAGACGCCAGAGCACCAAACACCTCTGCCAGAACTCCTGGGGCATCTGGAACACCCAAAATGCTGATGCGAGCTACGTTTTTGTCATAGGCAATACCACTAACCACTACACCTTGTTCCATCGTTGCTTCCTCCTTCACAACCGTTCCTTCATTATGGTTAAAGCTGGATCTTACAATCAAAGGTACACCGGAATGCTTCGCGTACTCCACTGCACGCGGGTGCAACACGGCTGCGCCCAGATTTGCTAATTCCAGCATTTCGTCATACGAAATTTCTTTCAGCTTACGTGCAACCTTCACGATCCTTGGATCGGTAGAATAAATTCCGTCCACATCCGTATAGATCTCGCACGCATCCGCTTGAATAGCTGCTGCCAGCGCTACGGCCGTTGTGTCCGAGCCGCCCCGACCTAATGTAGTGATCTCGCCGTCTTCCGTCATCCCTTGGAAACCGGCAACGATAACAATATTACCGTCCTCAAGCGCTCTTATCACTCGCTCAGGCTGAATATCGTTAATACGCGCTTTGCCATGAACTGGCTCTGTGCGGAAACCAGCTTGCCAGCCTGTAAACGACACAGCTTTGCGTCCAAGTGCTTGAATAGCCATGGATAACAAAGAGATTGAGATCTGTTCTCCAGTTGTAAGAAGCATATCCATCTCACGTGCTGGTAACTCACTATTCAATTGTTTCGCTTGATCAATCAAATCATCGGTTGTATCTCCCATTGCCGAAACGACAACTACACACTGATGGCCTTCATCCATTTTCTCTACAACACGTCCAGCTACACGTTTCATACGCTCCGTGTCTCCGACCGAGCTGCCCCCAAATTTCATGACGTACAATGACAACGCAAATCCACTCCCTACCTTGTGCAGTATGCATAATTGATGTCCATCGCCATTATTCTCTCCGAAAAATGACTTTAACCCAGTATATTACGAAAGCGTCTGATAGGCTAATCTTTTTTCGAAAAAACCCTCTGCCAAACAAATGGCAAAGGGTTGATCTGACCGTTTATTCGCTTACAGTCATTGAAAGTTACGCACGGGAAGAGTATTTACCTTCACGTGTATCGATCAGGAGAACGTCACCTTCGTTGATGAACAAAGGAACTTGTACATTCAATCCTGTTTCTACTTTTGCGTTTTTGGTAGCACCTTGTGCCGTGTTACCTTTAACACTTGGCTCTGTTTCGATAACTTTCAACTCAACGCTTGTTGGCAAGTCGATTCCGAGGATTTCGCCTTGGTAGCTAACGATTTTTACGTTCATGTTTTCTTTCAGGAAGTTCAATTCCCATTCCAGTTGGTCACTAGTCAAAGTGAACTGGTCATATGTTTCGTTATCCATGAACGTGTGCTCTGCACCACTTGCATACAGGTAAGATACGCCACGGTTTTCGATGATTGCACGGCCAATTGTTTCGCCTGCACGGAATGTTTTTTCAACCGTGTTACCATTGCGCAAATTTTTTAATTTGGAACGTACAAAGGCAGCGCCTTTACCTGGTTTAACGTGTTGGAAATCAAGTACGGTATAGATATCGTTATCTACTTGTACAGTCAAGCCTGTTTTAAAATCGTTTACTGAAATCACAAAGATCCCTCCTGGTATAGTTGAAAAGTAGGTGATACAAGACGATGCGTTATTTTAAATATGACTTTGCCTGAATACAATACCATGTGCAGCGTGACCGTTCCAGGTTCGGATCGTTCTTATGATCGCTGTTGTCTTCCTATTTACTTGATCAGACTTTATAAGGATATAAACAGGAAGACAAAGGCGAACGCTAACGCTTCTTCAGAATCGATTCCTTCCCCTTCACTACTACGCTAATTACACATTACGATTGAGGAGAAAATTCATCTTTAAATTAAAAATTCGTTTCTATCACCGGTGGATAGTTATTTAGCCGATAACGGTAAATTTCTTATCCGATTTTGTTAAAATATGAATGCCTGTCTCTGTGATAACCACATCGTCCTCGATGCGTACACCGCCAAGACCGTCGATATAAATACCCGGCTCAACAGTTACAACCATGCCCGGTTTCAATACATCGTCGCTAAGCTTGGACAAACGAGGAGATTCATGAACCTCCATACCCAAGCCATGACCTGTGCTATGTCCGAACTGATCTCCGTATCCGTAGCCTGCAATGACATCACGTGCCAGTGCATCGGCTTCGCGTCCGGTCATACCCGGTTTCAGGTTCTCCAGCGTATGTAACTGGGCTTCCAGTACGATATCATAGATTTTGCGCAGCTCAGGTACCGGTATACCTGTTGCAATGGTACGAGTCAGATCTGAACAGTAACCGTCCAGCAACGCACCAAAGTCAAACGTAATCAATTCGTTCTGTCCAATGACCTTCTCACTCGCTACCCCGTGAGGCATTGCGGAACGTTCACCTGAGGCAACGATCGTATCAAACGATGAAGACGTCGCACCATGCTTACGCATGAAGAACTCCATCTCCAAATCGACCTCACGCTCAGTCATGCCCGGTTTCGCAAACTGTAAAACGTGGCTGAACGTTGCATCAGCCAAATCTGCTGCTCTTTGCATTACAGCGATTTCATCTTCGTCTTTGAACATGCGAAGTTGTTCCACAATACCGGATACAGCTTTAAGTTCAACCGGGTGAAGTGTTTCAGCATAAGATGCATGCGTGCCAAATGTCACGCTATCTTGCTCAAAGCCAACTTCTTTGATGTTTGCGGAAAGCAACAGCTCACGCACGGAATCCATTGGTTTTGGTCCGTGTTCCACAACGGTAAATCCTTTGGCTTGTAGAGGTGCTTGTGTCATATAGCGGAAATCGGTCAGCAAGTATGCTTCCTGTTCCGTAATAAGCACGTATCCCGCTGAACCCGTAAAGTTCGTCATGTAACGACGGTTAATGGGATTCGTAATCAGCATAGCCGTGAGTTCACGCTCGCGCATAGCCTCACGCAACTTATTCACTCGTTTGTTTTCCATCGGTAACCCTTCTTTCTCTCACATTCCCGGGTTCCCGGCTCAGGTTTGTTTGTCCAGATGACGCACGAGAGCCAGCAATCCCAGTTCGTAGCTTACTTCGCCAAATCCGGCAATCTGCCCGATCGTTTCTGCAGCAATTACTGAATGATGTCTGAACGCTTCGCGTGCATGAATGTTGGATAGATGAACTTCCACTGTAGGGACTTTTACTGCATTAATCGCATCCCGTATAGCGTAGCTGTAATGAGTAAAGGCTCCGGCATTCAGCATGATTCCGTCGTCTTTCCCCATCGCTGCGTGAATACGATCAATGATGTCCCCTTCGTGATTAGATTGATAAAAAGTGATGGAGACGCCAAGCTCTTCAGCCTGTCTGCGAATTTTGTCTTCAATATCCTTCAGACTAAGCGTTCCATAGATGCCAGGTTCACGTACACCTAGCATGTTTAGGTTCGGACCATTGATCACAACAATTCGTTTCATAGCTGCTCCATCCTCTCTGCAAATAACCATCTGCTATTTTAACACAGCCATTGCCGGATTGAGAAGCTTTTTTGCGGCTATGCTCCTGCTTTCTCTGGCTCACGCTTACGTTCGTCTGTGTACTCCATAGCTACTGTATAACCGATGAAGAGTCCCCACAGCAGGAAGAAACAGAACTCAGTGATGATTGAATCCCAAGTTAATTCATTCTGAGGCTTCATCATATGCACCTTAGGTCCGACCAGCACAAAGATAATAAGCCACCAGACGATTCCGTAGATCATACCAGGGATCGGCCCTTTTAACTTGCGAAGTGTAAAGGTATAGAGAACAGAAGCTAGGATCGAAAACGCGATAAAAAACAACCATCCTGTCAGATGCCCTTCCATGGAATACACGAATTCATGTTTGAAAAAGGGCTCTGCCAAAAAACCTAAAGGTACAATCGTAAAATGGATGACATAAAACAGTAAATATATTGCCCCCCATATAAATCCTGCAAAAAAACCTAATTCCACAGCAAATGGAAACGGCTTGGTCAAGTAATGTGCTTCTCCTTGTTTTTGCTTTCTACGACTGCTCTGTCCAGCCAATCTATTGCGATCTGAAATTTGGTCTTTTCGATGACCTTGTTCTTCTATATGCTCAGTCATGTGTTAAGCTCCTTCCATTTCTCTCTTCTGCATCGGTACAAGGTTGGTATCTCCCACTGTGAAGCTTCGATACACACGGATTGTTTATGGGGTAGTATGTTCCATTCTGACCAAACTTAACAACATCCAGCACGGATTGTCCTGCAAACTAGAAATTGCTCTCAAAATTCGATACAATAGGGTTATTACACCGCCTTCTACCATGAAGGCATAGAACAGAATAGGAAGGTGAGTAATTTGCCTCAACAATCCAAGCCTGTCAGCTATGGGGGGCAAGCTGTCATTGAAGGCGTAATGTTTGGTGGGAAACACGTCAATGTTACGGCTGTGCGAAGAAAAGACGGCGAGATCACGTATTTGGAAGTTCCCAAGCAAGACAAGTCCTGGGTCATGAAATTGCGGCGGATTCCGTTACTGCGCGGGATTGTCAGCATTATAGATTCGAGCGTTAAGGGCAGTAAACACCTGAATTACTCTGCTGACGCGTATGCTGATGATGAACTGGAACCGGAAGAAAAAGCAAAACAAAAAGAAAAAGAAGGCTCTGGCTGGAGCCTGAGCATGATTATTGGAGTAACCGCAGTAGCCATACTCTCATTCTTATTCGGGAAGATTGTACTTACCCTGCTACCGGTGGTCATTGAGAATTTTCTTTTCAAGAATGCATTCGACAATCAGTTTCTGCATAATTTACTGGAAGGCGGCATTAAGCTGATTCTGTTGCTTGCTTATCTCTGGTTGATCTCACAGACACCTATGATTAAACGTTTGTTCCAATACCACGGTGCGGAGCATAAGGTAATCAGTGCTCATGAAGCGGGCGAAGAGCTCACGCCAGAAAATGTGCAAAAATACAGCCGACTTCATTATCGTTGCGGCAGTAGCTTTATTATGTTGACGGTGATTATTGGTGTATTCCTATACTCCCTCTTCACTTACGACAACCTGTGGGAACGCATGGGTCAGCGGTTGATTTTGCTACCTGTAGTTCTGGGCATTTCCTTCGAATTGCTGAAAATCACCAATTCCGTTCGTGATATTCCGCTGTTACGCTATCTCGGATATCCGGGGTTGTGGCTACAGTTATTAACGACGAAAGAGCCTACGAATGAACAGGTTGAAGTATCGATCGCTTCATTTAACCGTATGCGTGAGTTGGATGCAAAACTTGCAAATGCTTCTGCAGTATCAGAAATTCCTGTTGCATCACTTGATCCTGTGAAAGGGTGATTGATATGAATAAGCAGGCGATCTTATTTTGGACGTTCATCACACTTGCTGCTATTGGAGCATTAGGTTTTTTGAGCAGCGGTGGAATCTCCCGAATTGTCATACCTCTGATTGTGTTAGGCGGAATATTCCTGCTGTATAAGTATCCTCCCCAGCGCTGGAGACGTAAATCAACGCCTAAGGTTAAACCATCGGCACGAACGATGGCCAAAGTTAATGCACAACAAGGCAGCACCAAAAAGAGTACTAGCGGATCATCCAAGAAACGCAAAGATTATCCGTTCCAAGTCATTCAAGGTCAAAAAGGTAAAAGTGATGAAGATATTCCTAAATTTCACTAACTTTGAATAAAGGGAATCACCAAAAACAGCAACTCTCTATCATGAGAATTGCTGTTTTTTTGGGTAGTGCATCTGAACATTTGAATCTTCCTATACAGGTGTCAGAGGTAATGATTCGGTTTGTTTTTTCCGAAGTTCTTTGCGCTGCTTATTCAATTGTTCGTCATACAATTTTGTATTCCACCCACTAAAAAACTCCGTGCCTGCAGCTAACCCGGATAAATACAAAGCTGTGCTATCCTGGGCTGAAAGGTGAAACTGTGTGGGTTTAATTCCTATTGTCGGTATTTTGATCGTACGGAAACGATTAATCTGTTCGATATATCGCTCATCATGAGCGGTAAGCATCGTCTCCACCAACGCCTGAAGCATGCTGAGTGGCCCTCTAATTCGTGCTGACTTCCCTTCTGTCTTGCCAACCATTTTAAATCCAACGACCGGAATCGGTTCACCGCTTCGCTCTAAGCGTTCCCCATCAAACAACCACAACGGAAAATTACTGAGCAAACCACCATCCACCACATACACAAATTGATCGGGAAAACGCATGCCTTTAGACAGGATCGGAGATCTTCGAATGACAACCGGATCAAAAAAGTAAGGAATACTACAGCTCATGCGAACAGCCTTGGCTACCTCAAGCTTATTAGGATCAATGCCAAAGCGCGCAATGTCGTCAGGTAAAACCAATATCGTGCCGTTCGTAATATCCGATGCGGTAATGAGTAATTTGCCTTTTGGAAGATCCGCAAAGGTTCGAATTCCTTTTTGCTTCAGCATATTTCGAATCCATTCTTCGAGTGCTTCCCCAGAGTATAGCCCCTTCTTCAGAAACAACCTTGCCGCAGGACCGATCCAGCGTACATCAAATATAGGAGAACGACGCAACAATGAAGCAAATGGCATATTCTCGATAATGGTCTTCATTTCTTCCGCTCGGTATCCTGCCGCAATCAGAGCAGCCACAATGGAACCAGAGGATGTACCTGCTACACGGTGAAACACCATATCGTAATCCTGCGCTGCCTGCACTGCACCCGCAAGTGAAATCCCTTTAACGCCTCCACCTTCAAACACCGCATTAATTAACATGCAAATACCCCCGTTCTCCAGACAGCCATGTTTCTACTGCAACTGTATGAGAACAGGGGTTGGTTATATTACGTATATCACACTAAAAAATTCTATAGTCCATAATATGCTTTGAGTTTGGCAATCAAGCCCAATGTATTCTTCGTCAAATGCTGTGAGCTGAAGTAGATATCACCCTTGATCAGGTCATACTTTTCATTATAAATGAGCTGGTCTATAATCTCTTGTGAAGTATTCCAGCCAATCTCGGATGTCCCCAGCTTATAAGGGGCGTGGCCAATGTACAGTTTAACGTTGGTGTTCGCTACCTCGTTAACCCACCAGTCCACAACTTTATCATAACGAGCAGCACTCAGTGTCATACTCCAGTACACTTGAGGTGCGACATAATCAATCCACCCTTGCTTGATCCATGTGCGAACATCTGCATGCATGCTGTCATAAGCCGGCACTCCTGCTCTTGTATCCGATCCTGTTGGGTCATCCGCTTTATTACGCCACACGCCAAAAGGACTAATGCCGTATTGAACGTTTGGCTTCACACGGTGGACACTCTCTCCAAGCTGTTTCACAAATTGATTAATATTATCGCGTCTCCACTCTGCACGATCCTTGGTATTCAATGTATTATATGTCTTGAATGCCGCATCATCATTAAACGTAGCGTTAGACGGATAAAAATAATCATCCAAATGCACACCATCAATATCATACTGATTAACCACTTCCATAATTGTATCAATAATATGTTGTCTTGCTTGCGGCATACCTGGGTTGATATAAAGCTTGCCTGATACATTTACAATCCAGTCTGGATGTAATTTCGAAACATGATTCGCTGCCAATCCGCTGGTACTCGCTGAATTCGTAGCACGGAACGGATTGAACCAAGCATGGAACTCCATTCCACGTTGATGGGCTTCTTCGATCATGAACGACAGTGGATCATACCCTGGATCTTTACCCTGAGTTCCCGTGAGAACTGTATTCCATGGCACAAGTCCTGATGGATAAATTGCGTCAGCATTCGCCCGAACCTGAACGAATACCGCATTGATTCCCATGTCCTTTAATGCATCCAGCTGCTGTGTATACTCTTGTTTTTGCTTCGTAATGTTGTTTCTTGCCCCAGATGACGGCCAATCACCGTTTACAGTTGCAATCCAAGCCCCACGCATCTCTTCTGAAGCAGGCGTCTGTCCAGTTCCGCCTGGTTCAGCAGGGACAGCTGGGGTAGGTGTAGGCGTTGGTGCAGGTGTCGTTGTTCCATCTTCTGTCGTCAAATCGATAACTTGCTCCGATTGATTCCAATTCACACGAATCCCGAGATTCTCACTGACAAAACGAATAGGAACCATGACGCGGCCTTGCTTCAGCTCTACTGAAGCATCCAAACCAACCACTGTGTTATCCACGGTAGCCTGCTGACGACCACTGGTCATGCTGATGACTGAATCAGCCTTTTTGATTGTAACGGTACGTGTCGCTTGAGACCATAATACAGAAGCCCCCAGCCCTTCACTAATGACACGCAAAGGAACCATGGTTACATTCACCTTAGGGATAATGTAAGGCGCTACATCTGAGTCTAAGCGTTGTCCGTCCAAGTTAATGACGATTTCCTTCTGTCCTGCTGCCTGTGCTGTCATTCCTGCTGTCTGCAAACCCAGCACAAAAATAAGCAACAGGATCAATCCTTTACGAAACTTCATCGATAACAATCCTCCATCATTTTTTAAACTCGCGGCAAATTCTGCTAGTTTAATAGACGCTCCTACGGATGGTTTAGTTGCGATCAATCACCAAATGTTGGGTAGAAAAAAACCAGCTTACGCGCTTTATCACATGACGATAAGCATCGTTGGCTGGTTTTTAGAAGGCTTTTAAAAGCATTCATTTTGCATCATTTCATTACTTACATTCCTATTTCGATGTTATGAATATCTATTACGATTCTGTATTACTCATAACATCCTGCAGGTTTTTGAGGTCACGCAATCGACTTTCATCTTGACGGAAATACTCGACTAAAGACTCGATACACGTAATTGAATCCCAACTTAAGTGGTGTTCAATTCCTTCTACGTCCTTATAGATATTCTCCTCTTGAACACCAATCGTTGTCAAAAATTGCTCAAGCAGATGATGGCGCTCCATCAAACGTTTCCCCATCTTTTTACCTTTTGGAGTGAGTACCAAGCCGCGGTACTTCTCATAGATCAAGTACTCGTCTTTGTCCAGCTTCTGGATCATTTTCGTCACCGATGAAGGATGCACTTCCAATCCTTCAGCTATATCAGACACACGAGCATAGCCCTTTTCATCAATTAATTTGTATATACGCTCCAAATAATCTTCCATACTGGGCGTTGGCATCTGCTTCCCTCTCTTCTCTCTGATCGGCAGCTGTTCCTGCCTGATCCCTATCTTATAATGATACATGTTATCAATGCGCATTGGCAAGTCCTCTGGATCTGTACGAGCCTGTATTGCGGTTTTGAATGTCTAAAAAAGCCCATCCGCACGCAAGTATTGGCACGGTTGACATCACCCTTCTTGAGACAAACTAAGTACAGTTTCGTATCGAAAGGAGTGTTGATGTGAGTACAAGTGTAGCGCAGCCCCCAGTTCGCAAGGCAAAGGGTACTAAACCCTTTATTCCCGATTTAGTGTATTTTGAACCTGGTGCGCTGGATTATGATAAAGGAAAACGAATCATGGAATGGGTCACCTCTAGAGATATCCCTTACCAGATGACGACATCCCATAATCGCATCACGAACCTCCCTGGTGAGACGGAGCAAGAAAAGTATCGGATGGCTAAGCGTACACTGGTGGTAGGTGTTCGAAAAACACTTAAGTTTGATCAATCCAAGCCTTCGGCAGAGTACGCTATTCCAATTTCCACAGGTTGCATGGGTCACTGCCATTATTGTTATCTACAAACCACACTAGGTGCCAAACCTTATGTACGTGTGTATGTGAATACGGAAGAGATTATTGAAGCAGCCAAAGGTTATATTGAGGAGCGCGCTCCTGAAATCACACGATTCGAGGCAGCCTGTACGTCAGATCCGGTAGGACTGGAACACATCACAGAAAATTTAAGTGATCTAATTCGATTTATGGCTGATGAAGAGTACGGGCGATTGCGATTTGTAACAAAATATCATCACGTTGATCCATTGTTAAACCTGAAACATAACGGTCACACCCGAATCCGTTTCAGCGTCAATTCCGATTATGTCATCAAAAACTTCGAACCAGCAACGTCCCGCTTTGAAGAACGGATCGAAGCTGCCGGTAAGATTGCTCATGCCGGTTATCCCTTAGGTTTCATTATTGCCCCAATAATGTGGTATGACGGATGGGAAGAAGGCTATTCGGAATTGTTGCAAAAGCTTGCAGATACATTACCTGAAGAAGCAACCAAGGATCTCACGTTTGAGATGATCCAGCACCGTTTTACCAAAACAGCGAAAGCGACCATTGAGAAGCGTTATCCCAAAACGAAACTTGAGATGGATATGGAAAAACGTAAAATGAAGTGGGGTCGCTGGGGACAATATAAGTATGTGTATAAAGACGATCAACAAGACGCTCTGCGCGAATTCATTACGGAACGTATTTTTGAGCATTTTCCTTTAGCCAATATTGATTACTTCACCTAAAATTACAAACGATCCAGGATATGATATAGATACGGACTTCTATATAGATTCCTACTAACAAAAAACAGGTTACATGTTCCAGATTAATCTGGGCTCACATGTAGCCTGCTTTTTTATACCTTTATTCATATCCCTTTATAAACTCACCGGTTCACACATGAAGCCATTCGTCAGATGATCATCCAATCTGGTGTGATACTCTGCAACCAAATCGTTATTTTGGTCATCTGACCTGTGTATAGCAAAATACCCATAAAGACCATCAAAGTTCCGCCAATCTTCATCAAAACATTCGAATAACGCAAGATCCAGCGTGTTGAACCGATGAAGAAGGCTAATACAAAGAACGGCAAAGCAAAACCGACTGTATAACCTGTAATCAATGCAAACCACGTTGTTGGTTCGCTAGCTGCCATAGCAATAATCGTAGCCAGAATCGGTCCGATACACGGCGACCAACCAGCGGAGAAACCTATACCGAAAATAAAAGAGCCAAGGTACCCAGCTGGTTTCCATTTCATATCCATTTTACGCTCTTTCATAAGAAACTGCGGTTTGAACACCCCGAGCAAAAACAATCCCATCAATATAATTAAAATAGCGGACAATTGACGGATCAATTCTCGATGATCATTGAAAAACTGACCAAATAGTCCGGCTCCCAGCCCAAGTGTATAAAAAACAGCTGAGAAGCCTAAAATAAACGCCAGCGTATGAGTCAACGTCTTAAAACGAACTTCTCGCAAATTACGATCATCCTTCAAGCGTTGCACCGTCATGCCTGTAATATAAGACAAGTATGACGGATACAATGGAAGACAGCATGGTGATATAAACGAAGCTACTCCTGCAACAAAAGCCACCCATACATTAACATCAGGCATGATGCGGATGTCTCCCTTCTCCGGGCTCGCTTGCTTACTCGTTCAGTCGTTAGGCACGGAACCCTTTTTTTCCAATCATCGTCAGAATAAGCATCATGATGAGCAGCAATACAATGGTTGCTCCTGGTGCGAGATTCCAAATCCCGGCTACAACCAGTCCAATAACAACAGCAATTTCACCAATAACTACGGACAAAATAATAGCTGACTTGAAGCTCCGCGCCATCAGAAGGCTGACAGCCACCGGAATCGTTAATAGTGCTGATACAAGCAGTGCACCTACGATTTTAATAGCTGTACTGATCACGAGCGCAGTCATTATTGTAATCAACATGTTTAACAATCGGACGGGTAAGCCCGTAACTGCCGCAGCATCCTCTTCAAAACTAAGCAGGAAAAATTCCTTATGTAACAGAGCTACAACGATGACCACAATTAGAGTGACCACCCCTACTAGTTTCAAGTCCGTAGCATCCAGAGTATAAATACTTCCGAATAAATAACTCATAACATCTGTGTTGTACCCTTTGCCTAACGTGAAGAACAGTGACGCCAGTGCTACGCCTCCGGACATAATAATCGCAATAGATAGTTCTGCGTAACTCTTGTATGCCTTACGCAGCTTCTCAATCGCAAACGAAGCCAGTACTGCAAATACAAGTCCTACGCCAATCGGATATACCTCAATTAGGAATCCAAGTGCAACCCCGGCAATCGTCACATGAGAGAGCGTGTCCCCAATCATCGACAAACGTCGTAATACCAGAAATAACCCGATCAGCGGAGCAGTGATGCCAATTAACAAACCACCGGCTAGTGCCCGCTGAAAAAAATCACTCATTAATATTTCCAAAACATACACGACTCCTTCTTCGGCCTTGCTCTAATCCAAACGTACCCAACACTGCATCTATTTTACTAAGGAAGTAGTATGCTGTAGATTCGTTTCCGCACAGTCTTCAATCTCATGAGAATGGCGAACATGAAAATGAATTTTACCGTTCGTTACAGCCGCCTGCGAACCCAGATAGTTCTCCATCCGATCCATATCATGGGATACCATCAAAAACGTCATCCGATGGTGTTCATGCATATGGGTAATTAATTCGAAGAAGCTGTCCTGCGATTCCGCATCAATTCCAACCGTTGGTTCATCCAGAATAAGCAAATCTGGATGATTGATCAGTGCTCTTGCGAGAAACACACGCTGTTGCTGTCCTCCGGATAATTGTCCAATCCGCTTGTTCGCCAGATCCTCAATGCGCATCACCTGTAAGGCATCTGTACATTGTTGCTGCGCTTTACGCGACATTCTCCGAAACATATTTTTGTTATTGTACAAGCCAGACATGACCACTTCACGCACTGTTGCTGGAAAAAGTGGATTAAAGGCATTTTTTTGCGGCACGTAACCGATTCGCTCCCAATCCTTAAACCGGCGGATGGATTGTCCGAACAACTTAATATCTCCCTGCGCGGGAGGCAATAGTCCTACCAGCATCCGCAATAATGTTGTTTTCCCTGCTCCATTCGAACCGATTATACCAACAAAATCTCGTTCTTTAACCATAAAATTAAGATCATTGATCACTTTCTGATCTCCGTAGGAGAAAGAAAGCTTCTCGATCTCGATGATTGGATCATGACATAGTGGCATGATTTGCTGCATTGCAAAGCCGCCCTTCATTATATATGAGGATTCTAAGTTAAAATCCTTCAGTCTACCTTATTTTAATGCGATCAATAGATTTTGCAAATTTTTTTCCATCAAAGTGAAGTAATCATCACCATTATCCACCTGTTCTTTGGTCAAGCCTTCAACTGGATTTAATACCATCGTCTCTACGCCTGCTTCACTCGCGAGTGTTTTGGCAAGTTTATCAGATACAAGCTCTTCGAAGAAAATATATTTAATACCTTCATCCTTAACGAGCTTCGCCAGGTTAACGATGTCCTGACCAGTCGGCTCAGCATCAGGAGATAGTCCCATAATAGCATGTTGAGTCAATCCATAATCGCGCGCTAAATACCCGAATGCCTGATGAGATACGACAATTTCTTTATTAGGGACTTGAGATAACTGTTCCGTAAAGCGTTGATCAAGTGCTACAAGTTTAGCATGCAGTTCTTCATAACGCTCTTCATACCCGGCTTGGTGATCAGGATCTGCTTCAACGAGACTATTTTTAATATTCTCTGCCATAATCATAGCCGATTTAGGACTTACCCATGTGTGTGGATCAACATGATGGTCCGCAACTTCTTCAGTGGCCGTTTCTTCATCAGAATGTTCACCCTCGTGCTCATCTGTATGTTCGTCTGCGTGCTCTTCATCATGCTCTGCACCATGTCCGTGTCCGTCATCACCTTCAGCTGTTAACAGCGTAACGCCTTCACTGACAGCAACAGATTTCACTTGTGTATCACTGTTCAGTGATTTGAGGAAATTAGGAACCCAACCCTCAAGACCTGCACCATTATAAAGGAACAATTGAGCTTTGGATGTATTAACAATATCCTGGCTCTTAGGCGTCCATTCATGGGGTTCAACACCCGTAGGCAGCAAATTAATTACATTCGCATCTTCTCCACCAATGGCCGCTGTAAATGCATATACAGGATAAAAGGTCGTGACAACATTCACTTTATCTTCCACAATCTTGGCATTATTCGATGTACTCTGGCCACAGGCCGTTAAGAGAACCAAGCTAACAATGAGGAAGCTGCTCCATACCCACTTCATCCGGTTCATACCTGTATGCTTCGATGCATGATTCTGCCCATCTTTATTCCTGTTTATTAAACGCATGTTTATAATCACTCCGTATCTCTTAATCGTAAATATTACTGAAAGAATTATAGGCAACCTGTCTCTCATTGTCAAGCAGCTTTCCTATTCATTCTTACCTGGTATACAGAGTTCATAACAATATATGCTTGTTTTCTCACGATCAGATCAGAAGTTACAGAATATACAAAGAAGATGACCCGAATGATCGGGTCACCTCTTCTGTATAGCCATATGATGTCATTGATTCGATATGTCCCACTGAACGGTTACATATGAGTCTCGGTGTAAAAGCTTCTTATTTAACTTGAGCACCGTTAGGCATGCTATCAGGTACAGTAGCGAGTGTAAGCTGATCTCCGTGCGATGCAGCTAGAATCATGCCCTGAGACAGCTCTCCACGTAACTTTACAGGCTTCAGGTTCGTGACACAGATGACTTTGCGTCCAACCATCTCTTCTGGAGAGTAAAATTTGGCAATGCCGGACACAACCTGACGTTTCTCATAACCAAGATCGAGTTGAAGCTTCAACAGTTTATCTGCTTTTTTGACAGGCTCGCAGGCAATAACTTGTGCAACACGCAGTTCTACTTTTGCAAAGTCATCAATACCGATCTCTTCTTTGCCTTCTGGCGCAGAAACAGGTTCAGTTGCCCCCGAAGCAGCTTGTGGAGCTTCAGACTGTTCCTCGGATTTCTTACCACCAGTCATCGCCTCGGAGATATAAGCAATCTCCTGTTCGGAGTCAAGACGTGGGAAGATTGGATCACCCTTCTGCAAAGCATTTCCAGCCGGAATTACGCCCCATTGTTTCGCAGTATCCCATGCAGTAAGCTCGCCTTCTTGGATACCTAGCTGTTCCCAGATTTTACGCGGAGCGCGTGTCAGGAATGGCTGTAGCAGGATGGAAGCAATCCGCAAGCTTTCAATTAAGTGAGCCATTACAGAGGCAAGTTCATCGCGTTTAGCTTCATCACGAGCTAGTGCCCAAGGCTGTGTCTCATCAATATATTTGTTGCTGCGGCTAACGAATTGGCTGATAGCTGTCAACGCAACGGAGAATTGCAGATTCTCCATAGCTGTTTCGACTTTATCCACAGCTGCTTGACCTGCTTCTTCGAGCGATACATCAAACTCGGTTACACCTGATGTAAACGCAGGCGCTTGGCCTCCGAAGTATTTATCAACCATAGCGACTGTGCGGTTCAACAGATTACCCAGATCGTTGGCAAGATCCGAATTCACACGATCGACGAAGCTTTCCGGTGTAAACGTGCCATCTGAACCAAATGGAACTTCCCGAAGCAAGTAATAACGAAGAGAATCCAGACCATAACGATCAATCAAGGTTACCGGATCAACAACATTACCTTTGGATTTGGACATTTTGCCATCCTTCATCAACAACCAACCATGTGCAAACACTTTTTTCGGCAATGGCAGATCAAGCGCCATTAGCATGATTGGCCAGTAAATCGTATGGAAACGAACAATCTCTTTACCTACAAGATGAACATCCGCAGGCCAGAATTTATTATACAGTGTAGGATCAGATGATCCGTAGCCTAATGCTGTGATGTAGTTAGACAATGCATCGATCCACACGTACACGACATGCTTCGGATCGCCTTTTACTTTTACGCCCCATTCAAATGTTGTACGTGAAACAGCGAGATCTTCCAAACCTGGCTTGATAAAGTTGTTAATCATCTCGTTCTTACGGGACTCCGGTTGAATGAACCCTGGGTTATCCTCATAATACTTGAGCAAGCGATCAGCGTATTTACTCATGCGGAAGAAGTAAGATTCCTCTTTCACAAGTTCTACGGGATGTCCGCTATCCGGGCTCTTCGCCGAAATGATCTCACCCTTATCATTCTTCTCTACATCGACTAATTGAGTCTCCGTATAATACGTTTCGTCTGGAATACTGTACCAGCCCTCATACTCACCTTTGTAGATATCTCCTTGCTTCAGCAAACGGTCAAAAATATCTTGAACTACCGTTTTATGACGCTCTTCCGTTGTACGGATAAAATCATCATTGGAGATATCCAGCTTGTTCCACAACTCTTTGATGCCTACCACAATGTCATCTACGAAAGACTGAGGCGATTGACCTTTTTCCTGTGCTTTACGTTCAATCTTCTGTCCGTGCTCATCCGTGCCTGTTAAGTAGCGAACCTCGTATCCACGTAGACGCTTGTAACGCACCATTGCATCACCAGCTACCGTTGTGTACGCATGCCCAATATGCAATTTGTCGCTTGGATAATAGATCGGTGTTGTTAAATAAAATGTTTTTTGATCAGCCATGAATGACTTCTCCTCCTTTAATCCGTTACACGATTAGTTGAACTTGAAAAAGAACACAAAAAACTCCCGTCCCTATGGGACGAGAGTTGTTCTCACGTGTTACCACCCAAATTCCCTGTATCTTTTGCAAAACACAGGCTCTGTCGGTCCTTCGACCGTCCATTAACGCTGGATCACGCCTCAGCCTTACGACAACGGGTCTCAATCCCTGTGTGTACGCTCGAAAGAGGTTCCTCCAGGACCATTTCCATCCTCCTCCCAGACCGGTTCTCAGCTCATCCGGCTCTCTGCACTGGGGGTGTGTCTGTACTTATCCCTTCACTGGAAATCATTATACGAAAAATATACTGAAACACGGCCCTATTTGTCAAGTTCATAGCGGCATTCACCTAGCGTGCCCAGATGAAAGAAAATTCATCTTCACTCAAGACCTTTACTCCGAAATCACCATTGATTTCTCAGTCTTAGGTGGCACTAAGTCGACTCCTCCTGGGTGAAAAGGATGGCATTTAGCGATCCGTTTCGCAGCAAGCAATGAGCCTTTCAACGCCCCATGTACTTCAATCGCTTCCATTGCGTAAGCTGAGCACGTTGGATAGAAGCGGCAGCTTGGCGGCTTCAGAGGAGAAATATAATTACGATAGACCCGTATAGGAGCCTGCATAATTCGACGAGATATTTTCATTATTAATGTTTCCCATGGGAATGTTGATGTCCCGATGCAACTTTGGCTGGTGCATGTTCAGCGCAGTCTTTACAATATCCGAACACTTCAAATTTATGATCCACGACCTGAAACTGTTCGGGCGCGTCTGCGAGTTGCATTGGGCAGAACACGATTGGATATGTCTTCTGACATTTCAGACAGATCATGTGGTGGTGGTGGTGATCCTCACTACAAGAAGCTCTGAACTTCACACCATCTTCAAAGACGACCTGCTCCAATACGCCTAACTCCTGCATGACACGAAGATTACGATACACCGTATCAAAGCTCAGTCCACTATAAGTTTTCCCCATATATTCATAAACATCCTTAGGCGTTAAATACCCTGGAGATTCCGCAAACAAACGAGCCAATGTCTTCCGCTGATCCGTTATGCGAAGTCCCTGCGAGGACATCGTATTAATAATCTGTTCTGTTGACAGCATTACCTAAGCACCTCCTGTCATTCAAGCACTGCAATGATTGTTCAATAGTCTAACAAAATGAAAAAAATTCAACAACTCTCTTATCATAATGCCCTAAATTGAGTTTAGAGTCAACGAGGCTCCTTAATCGCCTATTTTTCACACTGACTATATAAGAAAAACTCCTATCGTCGTACCTCCACAGAAGACAGACCGCGTTTAGTTGTCGTTTTTCTTGCGATAATTGAATGGTTCAGCTCCGCTGAAAACTGATACATTCTATTATCTAAAAAAAAGGACTCCACTCAAGGAGTCCTTCCCGACGGTTCAGAAGAAATTAATCCTTCATAGACTTTTGGGGTGACAGGGTATATATGATATAAGCTTCACTCCAAACCGTCTTTTTGCTGAAACAGTAGCATGTTACGGCTCAACTACTTCTCTTGTGGAAGTGGTGTGAACAGAAGATTTACAGGAAGGTTACTTCCTGGTGCAGCCGAGAATACAATCGTTACACTCTCGCCATATGAGCCTGTACGGTAGAGCACACCTTGTTCGTTAGGAGCACTCAAAGCCTTGTTGCCACTAGAAAGCTGAACAACCTGACCATTCACAAGCGCCACGCCAGAATATTTGCCTCCACGTGGATTAAAAGAGATTAAGGTACGTGGAGCCACATTATTGAGCGTAATTTTGTAAAGAACACCAAAATTACCAGCGTTGGACGCTATTGTATGAGCCATTGGATCAGTTCCATCCAAGTTCGGATCACTTGAGTTATCTCCGAGTGGCAGACGGGAAGGCTTCGAACCTACTTCCTGATCGTACGTAATAATCCGGGTTGCATTAGGATACGTTCCACGGTTATGAACACCGTCGCGATCCAGAACAGGTAGTGTCTGCAATGCTTCGAAAGGATCTTTATTTTCTTCAATCAAAATTACGTTGTAGTCAAGCATATAGTCACTAAAAGCATCCGAATATAGTGAAATGACCTGACCTTCCTTCATTGGAACTGCATTGAGTTCTGTCAGAATGAGTTTACTTTCTCCTGGTTGAATATAAATTCTCTTCTGATCAGCACCGGATGCAATGGACGTGAACCACTCATCTATAGACTTTCTGCCAGCTACCGTAGCGAACGGAGTTGGTCCCGCAAAGCCCATATTTTGCTGCTCAAATACAGCTGTATAAGGGTTATTGTTTGTTGCAATGACATACATTTTCACTCGTTTACCTGTGTTGTTTACATGGTGAATCATGAAGCGTGTCTGTCCAAATGAAGATTCCTTATATACAATCCCTTCCGTATTCACGGTTTCCGGACTGTTACTACGAATCAACAAACTTGGCTCATCACGGTACGTGTAAGGAACTTTTTCCATCGCAGGTACTTCACCACCATTGAAGGTGAATTTGTCACCTACAGGTGTGAACAACTGATTGAAATCGGACAAACTGTAGAGCGTTTCGCCCGTAATACTAATCGTTTTGGTATAGCTATCGCTTGCACCATGTTTATCCGTAACGGTAATCGTTATGGTCTTTGGTCCAGGTACGAAGAATGCGAGGGCATTATTGTCCCATTCCGTCTTAACAATCGCATTTTCGTCATCCGTACTTTGATCAATATAGGTGATTTTTTCACCCATTTTGTACTCTTCTTTATCCGTTGTAAACATCGCTACTGGCGGAAGGTTCGGTTTCTCCACCTTGATTGTCAGCGAGTATGGCTCACTCCATTGACCGCTTGAATCTTGGACCGCATAGGTTACCGTGTATGTACCTGGTTGGTCAAATATGTCTTGACGGCCTGTCCAGCGCTCGTCCACAATGGCAAGGCCTTTGGGAGAACTGGATTTCGTTGTATATGTCACTACATCACCAGCAAAAATTTCTTTTTGAACAGTGAAGCTAGCTGCCGGCTTAGTATTCAGGTTCAATACTACAGTCTTCGCAGATTGATTTACTGTATAAGTAATGTTAAGCGCCTGTGTAATGGAAGTCAAAGGCACCATAAACGTATTTTTCTCTTGATAAGCAGGACCCTTCATGGATCTGGATTCACCATTTACCGTATAGATCGTGCTGTCTGTCTTAAAACGAAGTTCATCTTCACCACTAATAATAATGGTTTCTTTCGTTGTATTATCGTATTTCACATCATATCCAACCCGATCTACCAGAGCACGGATTGCAACATAAGATACACCATTTTTGACAGCCATCGGTTGTCCTGCAAGGTACGTCTTGCCATCTTGCATCATTTTGTTGCTGTTCATGTACAGTGTCAGGTCACCACCTGTGCTTCCTTGCAACGATGGGTTGCCAGCGGACGGCTGTTCAACTTCTACCGGTGCAGGTGCAGGCGTTTCTCCCTCTTCAGCTTCAGCTTCTGGCGTTTCTGTTTCCGTTACCGGCTCAACAGGAGTAACATCCGTCGCTGGAGGTTCTGTTGTTTCAGGACTTACTTCTTCGGTTGCATCATTCTGCGTTGCTTGTGTTTCTGCCCCGGATTTCACATCCGATTCGGAAATCGTTTGTTCTTTTTTCAATACCTCCACGGATTTAACTGTGGCTTTATTTACGGGTGTAGTTTCACTTTGGTCAGTTGATTGTGCGCTAGCCGGAAGTACTGCAAACGCTTGAAAAACAGCTAAAGCGGTAAGTATGGACAAGTTCTTTTTCAGATTCATTCTTTGTCTTTGGCTCCTTCTGCTCCCATTTTATAAATATCCCCCTCAAAAAGTCATACTATTAGACGCTTATAAACGGGAAAAGTTGCTAAAAATATTTTAATAGAAATGTAAACTTTGAATAATGTGAACAAACCTCGCTAAAACTTTACGGACAAGGCTTTAATCAAGCTCATGAATTTCTTCAATACTATGAAACTACTGATCTATCAACATTTACACCTGGTATAAACGTTTGAACAGACGTTTTGGTTTCAACCTATTCAAACAAAAAAGCAGCCTTGCGATTCTTCATCGCCTTGGCTGCTTCTGTATATTCATCATTGGCTTGAACAAGCTGCCCCTGATGTTTCCTCTCTCCCTTGCTGGATCAATCGATAAGCACGCTCAACCTCTTCTTCACTCGGAGAAGGAACACCTTCAAGCGGGTACACCTTGCCAAGCGCTTCCCATTTGTAGATCCCCATCTGGTGATAGGGGAGAATTTCGAACTTCTCGACCCCATTTAATGTACCAATGAATCTTCCGAGGTTAAGTAAGTCCTCTTCATCATTGTGAATGCCAGGCACATATACGTGGCGTATCCACATTTTACGTCCTTGCTCAGACAACCACTGAGCTGTCTTCAGCGTTCTTTCATTGGATTTTCCAGTCAACTTGATATGTTTCTCATTATCGATGTGCTTCAGGTCGAGCAACACTAAGTCTGTGTTATCCAGTAGTTCATGAATACGCTCAGGTTCGTTGAATCCATTACTATCTAGCGTGGTGTGAAGTCCCCAGCGGCGTTTGACTTCCTTGAACACTTGGGCTACAAAATGAGATTGGAGCGTTGGTTCTCCACCGGATACGGTGAGTCCCCCGCCTGAACTACGATAATAGGAAAGGTAAGGCTCGATCTCAGCCAATACCTCCTCTACGGTCGTTTCCTTACCTCCATCCAGTGCCCATGTATCGGGATTGTGGCAATACTGACACTTGAGTAGACATCCTTGCATAAAGAGCACGAAGCGGATGCCTGGGCCGTCAACCGTCCCGAAAGTTTCGAGTGAATGAATATGTCCTTTAACCATGCTGCCTCTTCCTTTCTATATCCGCATCCGCTGTGCGTTTAATTGTTGACCAGATGTTCCACTGGATTTGTCTTCACACTGTAATATTTGGTTTACATGGAGCCATGGAACGTACGGTTAATGACATCGAGTTGTTGTTCACGAGTCAGCTTGATGAAGTTAACCGCATATCCGGATACCCGTACAGTAAGCTGTGGATAATTTTCCGGGTGCTCCATCGCATCCATCAATTGCTGACGATCAAACACGTTGACGTTTAGGTGATGGGCATTCTGACCAAAGTATCCATCCATCATAGCAGTCAGATTAGATTTACGCGTATTCTCCTCTTTACCCAGTGCTTTTGGCACAATGGAAAAGGTGTTAGAGATACCATCAAGGCTGTGTTCATAAGGCAATTTGGCTACAGAGCCAAGGGATGCCAATGCACCTTTTTTATCACGTCCATGCATTGGGTTCGCACCTGGTGCAAATGGTTCGCCTGCTTTACGGCCATCTGGTGTAGTTCCTGTTTTCTTACCGTAAACTACGTTGGAAGTGATGGTCAGCACGGATTGCGTTGGTACCGCATTACGGTATGCTTTGTGCTTACGAATCATGCCCATGAAGCTCTCAACCAGCTCAACAGCAATACTATCTACGCTGTCTTCATTGTTACCGTAACAAGGGAATTCTCCTTCAATTTCAAAATCAACGGCAATGCCTTGTTCGTTACGAATCGGTTTTACTTTGGCATATTTGATGGCGCTGAGTGAATCCGCTGCAACGGAGAGACCTGCAATACCACAAGCCATTGTGCGAACAATGTCACGGTCATGCAATGCCATTTCGATCCGCTCGTAGCTATATTTATCGTGCATGTAATGGATGACGTTAAGGGTGTTCATGTACAGCTTCGCCAGCCATTCCATCATCGGTTTGAAGCGTTTCATAACTTCATTGTAATCCAGCACTTCGCTTGTAATAGCAGGGAATTCAGGCCCTACTTGTGCTCCGGACTTCTCGTCACGACCACCATTGATTGCATACAAGAGAGCTTTTGCAAGGTTCGCACGTGCTCCGAAGAATTGCATTTGTTTCCCGATCTTCATTGCAGATACACAGCAGGCAATACCGTAATCATCACCATAGATCGGACGCATCAGATCGTCATTCTCATATTGGATCGAGCTCGTTTCGATAGATACTTTACTGCAGTATTCTTTGAATGCTTCCGGCAGTTTAGTAGACCAGAGTACAGTCAAGTTTGGTTCCGGTGCAGGTCCCAGGTTATGCAGCGTGTGCAGGAAACGGAAGCTGTTTTTCGTTACACGTGTCTCACCATTTACAGACATACCGCCGATGGACTCAGTCACCCAAGTTGGATCTCCACTGAACAGTTCGTTATAGTCCGGCGTACGCAAGAATTTCACGATCCGCAGCTTCATAACAAAATGGTCAACCAGCTCTTGAGCCTGTTCTTCCGTCAGAATACCTTCTTGCAGATCACGTTCAATGTAGATATCCAGGAAGGATGATACACGTCCCAGTGACATTGCAGCACCATTCTGCTCTTTGATCGCTGCGAGGTAACCGAAGTACAACCATTGGAACGCTTCTTTTGCTGTTGTTGCTGGTAAGGAAATATCGAAACCGTGCATTTCGCCCAATTGTTTCAGTTCTTGCAGAGCACGAATCTGTTCAGACAACTCTTCGCGCAGACGGATAACATCTTCATCGATAACATCTACTTCCAAGGCGTTCAATTCGCCTTTTTTGTTACGAATCAGGAAGTCCACTCCGTACAATGCTACCCGGCGGTAGTCTCCGATAATCCGGCCACGACCATACGCATCTGGTAAACCTGTAATGATCCCTGCTTTACGCGCTGCACGCATGTCAGAAGTATAAGCGTCGAATACACCTTGGTTATGTGTTTTACGAATGTTTGTGAATATATCAATGACGCCTTGAGGCATTTCGAAGCCATATGCCTCACATGCATCAATCATCATGCGAATTCCGCCGAATGGCTGAATGGAACGTTTGAATGGAGCATCGGTCTGAACGCCGACAATTTGTTCTTTGGATTGATCCAGATAACCAGGTTGGTGAGAAGTAATCGTCGCAGGCGTATTTACGTCTACGTCAAGGACACCACCGTTATCCCGTTCTTTTTTGGTCAGATCAGATACGATATCCCACAATTCTTTTGTATTCTGGGTTGCACCTTCGAGAAATGCTTCATCTCCATAATAAGGAGACAAATTGTGTTCCAAAAAGTCATTCACATTAACGGTTTTAGTCCAAGTTCCTTTGGTAAAGTTTCTCCAGCCTGTTTGTTGTTTGACATCTTTTTCGATCACCGACATCGTAATCCCTCCACTAATTTGGATTTCTGGACACATAACATGCTGCGTCTTCGTATCATTGTGTGTCCAGAGCCGCGATTAATGTGAATTGTTTCACATAAACCGGAACACGTTCTCTCTACTTGGGAACCGGAACCGCGGAATGAATGTTTTTCTTACATTTTCAGTATACGTCGTGGCGATTTCACCATCTGTGATTTTTATCACAAAGTCAGTGAACTTACTCACTCCACCTGCAATGTGTCATGTTTAACCGCGGGATAGTTCACACTGGCCACTCCGCTGACAGAACAACCTTCCGATCGCTGTTATTCCCGGATTTTACGATTTACCTTTTCAAAGGTAAAAATCCGGGAATAAAGGCGAGCGCTTCGCTTCTTCAGGTTTTTTCTGTCCTCTCCGCTAACGTGTGAACGGGTGGTTCAAACTGCCACATCACGGATTCCGTGTTGCATTTTTCAAAAGATTGGCGGCTCCTCTTCGATCTGGAGCCGAAACATGAAGTGATTATGTTCCTGAAAAAGCAGGGGCTTTGCTCCTCTGTTTTTCTGCCCATTTCCTCTTCTTTGTGAACCATTGGATCCAACTACCACATCACGGATTCCGTATTGTATCTTTAAAGGGCTGGGGCGGCTCCTCTTCGATCTGGAGCCGAAATTTTAAGTGATCAAGTTCCTGAAAAAGCGGAGGCTTCGCTCCTCCGTTTTTCTGCCCACCTCCTTTCCCTCCCAACCTTTGGTTCTACCTGCTACAGCACAGATTATGTGTTCCTCTAAACATACGGCAATCGGGGCTCCCCATTGCGGGGAACCCTGAACCTATTTGCCCCTCCTCAACAAGCTGTTGCATGTTTCGGAAGGTTATTATTATTCGAATTTGCCGTAGAATGCGTTGCGATATACATCTGCAAGTTCTGTAACCAACGGTAGTTTAGGATTCGCAGTTGTACATTGGTCTTCAAAGGCACGATCAGCCAGGTAATCTACATGTGCTTCGAAGTCTTTTGCATCGAATCCAATTTCTTGGAATGATTCCTCGATACCCAATGTTTTGTTCATTTTACGAATAGCGTTGATTAGGCTGGTAACCCCTTCTTCGGTTGTGCGAGCAGGCAATCCGAGAATGCGGGCAATTTGGGCATATCGTTCATCTGCCACAAAGTGCGAGTATTTCGGGAACGATGCAAATTTGGTCGGTTTTTTCGCATTGTATCGAATAACGTGTGGCATCAAAATCGCATTGGTACGTCCATGGGCTGTATGGTACTGACCGCCCCATTTGTGCGCCAAGCTGTGGTTAATACCCAAGAATGCGTTGGCAAATGCCATACCGGCAATCGTTGAAGCATTATGCATTTTCTCGCGTGCCAGTTTGTCGCCTTGTAATGCTGATTGCTCCAAGTACTGGAACACGAGTTGAATGGCTTTGATCGCTAACCCATCTGTATAGTCATTCGCCATAACGGATACATAAGCTTCAATCGCATGTGTCAGTACGTCCATCCCTGTGTCAGCTACAGCTGTTTTGGGCAGCGAGTATACAAACTCAGGGTCTACGATTGCCACGTCAGGAGTCAGCTCATAGTCAGCCAGTGGATATTTGGTGTTTCCTAGATTTTTATCCGTGATAACAGCAAATGATGTCACTTCCGATCCTGTACCCGATGTTGTTGGGATCGCTACAAATTTTGCTTTTACGCCGAGTCTTGGATATTTGTAGATCCGTTTGCGGATATCCATGAACTTTTGCTTCAGATCGTTAAAGTCTGTATCTGGATATTCATAGAACAACCACATCGCTTTGGCAGCATCCATTGGTGATCCGCCACCGAGAGCGATAATGCAGTCCGGTTGGAAGCGACGCATCATTTCGGTTCCGCGATCTACTGTCGTTGTGGATGGATCCGGCTCAACATCCGAGAACACTTCAATGGCTACAGGCATTTGGCGTTGACGCAGATAATGCTCTACTTTCTCGACATAACCGAGCTTCACCATCATGGCATCCGTAATAATTGCAACACGGGTGATATCTGGCATTTTGGCGAGATACTGCGTCGCACCTTTTTCGAAGTAGACCTTGTTCGGTACTTTGAACCATTGCATATTCACGGTACGGCGAGCCACCCTTTTCACATTGATTAAGTTGACAGCAGTTACGTTCGACGAAGTCGAGTTACGTCCGTATGAACCACATCCCAGTGTGAGCGATGGCATATTCGTATTGTAGATATCGCCGATTGCTCCGTGTGTGGAAGGTGAGTTGACGATGATACGTCCTGTTTGCAGGCGATCTGCAAATTTGTTAATGATTTCTTCATTGTTGGAGTGAATAACGGATGAGTGTCCCATACCGCCAAAAGCAACAACTTCTGCTGCACGTTCAATCCCTTCTGCTGCCGTTTTGACTTTGTAACAAGCCAGTACTGGGCTTAATTTTTCCGCAGACAATGGGAATTTGACGCCAACACCTTCGATTTCGGCAACCAAGATTTTGGTGCTTGCTGGAACTTCAATACCGCACATTTGAGCAATCGCTACTGCGGATTGACCTACAATCGCCGGGTTTACTGCGCATTTCTCAACATTAATGGCGCCTGCTGTCAGTTTGGCAGCTTCATCCTTGTTAACGAAGTAACATCCATTGGCAATCATTTTCTTTTTGACTTGATCAAAGATAGGCTCTTCAATAATGACCGCTTGCTCGGAAGCACAGATCATTCCATTATCAAATGATTTGGACAAAATCAGATCCGTCACTGCCTGATTGATATCCGCCGTTTTCTCAATAAAGCAAGGTACGTTACCTGGCCCTACGCCGAGTGCTGGTTTACCACAGCTATATGCCGCTCGCACCATACCTGATCCACCTGTCGCCAGAATGAGTGCCACATCGTTGTGGTTCATCAAGGCGTTGGTGCGATCCATGGATGGATCATCAATCCACTGAATACAGTCGGCTGGAGCACCATGCTTCACTGCGGCTTCAAGCAAGATTCGGGCTGCTTCGCGGCTACAGTTCTGTGCAGATGGGTGGAAACCGAAGATAATCGGGTTACGAGTCTTAATAGAGATCAGTGCCTTAAACATCGTCGTTGATGTTGGGTTGGTAACAGGGGTAATCCCCATGATGATGCCAACCGGCTCGGCAATTTTCTGGAAGTTCTCATATTCGTTATCTTCAATAACGCCAACCGTTTTGTCATATTTGATGCTATGGTACACATATTCTGTAGCAAATATATTTTTAGTGATTTTATCTTCATACACACCGCGGCCGGTTTCTTCCACAGCCATTTTGGCGAGCATCATGTGTTTATCCAGACCTGCAAGCGCCATTGCTTGCACAATTCGATCGATCTGCTGTTGATCCATGGACATGAATGCTGCGTGTGCTTTATTCGCTTTGTCAATTAACGTTTGAATATACTGACCTGCTGTCGGTTCTTTTGCTGGGGCGACCTCGTTCTTTACAGCCATCTCCCTCATCCTCCTAAAGGTTCGTATTATGTTGTCTCTCTTCTTTACATTCACATCGTATCATGGGACATGATTTAATTATGTGATTTTTTTCACAAAGTATTCCGAATTTAAATTTAGTTTCTTAATGTCTGCTAACAAGTACACTACTACGGCATTTCCAACAAGGATCTTTCAGCTACATACTAGCCCACAAAAAGTGAATTTAATCACAATGTTTGAAATATCGCCATTTTTGTTCCCTTTCTATCCCCCTCAAACGGTAAGATTAGGTATATACTGAACTTAAAAATTGAACCACCGCAATTTGTACCGTCCTTCCCGGCCGAGATGACCCCGAACGGACGGCAACCGTTTGCGGCGAACCACAAAGGTCATGTAAGCCACATGCAGCCTTTGACTGGAGACAAAGGGGAGATAGACTTATGAGAGACCAACTAGTCATTGAAAAACGCGGAAATACAAACTGTTTCTCGGACGCGAACTTTAACCATTTGCTTGTAACGATGAAAGATAGAACCTATCCCGAAGGAACTCATCTGTATTGGGAGGGCGATGTCTCTGACAAACTTTATTATATGAAAAGAGGCCGTGCCCAGATTACCAAGTCAACTGATGAAGGTAAAGAATTGATCATGTACATGTATCAATCTGGAGATATGATTGGGCAGGCTGATCCTTTCTTTGGTTCGAAACATACCTTCTCGGCAGAAGTGCTGGAAGACAGCGAAATAGGTGTACTAGAACATAAAGACCTGGAGATGCTGATTTGTCAACATTGTGACTTTGCCATTGATTTTATGAAATGGATGGGTATTCACCATCGACTCACCCAGACCAAGTTCCGTGATCTAATGCTGTATGGCAAACCTGGTGCGCTCTGCTCTACCTTAATTCGTTTGTCCAATTCTTATGGTGAATCACACGGCGATCATACCATCATCCACAAAAAAATTACGCATACGGATCTGTCCAATATGATTGGCGCTACCCGTGAGAGTGTAAACCGTATGTTAAGTGATCTACGTAAAAAAGACGCTATCGAATATGATAATGGCATGATTGTCATCAAAGATCTGAAAATGCTGCAAGGCATCTGTCACTGTGAACTATGCCCTAGCGAAATCTGCCGAATCTAAAATGACTAATCACCGTAATCCATTTCATAAATCATTAAAACGAGTTTTATGTAACTAGTTATAGATAAATTAAACCATTTCGATCTATATCTAGCCTTGATTTAAGCAGCTAAAGGTATTATGAAATTGATTCACCTACAATAATCCTAAATTTCAATATGTATATAAAAAAAGCCCAATCTTCTCGCTTTAGAAGATGGGCCTTTTGGTATTTAGGATGTCGTTAATTCAAGTTTAATCGCGTCACGTGGACTGAGCTTCATGTCCAAGCCATTATCCATCAATTCCTTATCATTTACCTTAATAACCCAGCGTTGATTCATTCGTGGGATGACATTTTCAACAGCAACCACATATTTGTTATTCTCAGACATTCTGACAACGCCACTGGACTTTAATACATCACGAACGGTGCACTCCTGAATATACACACCGGCATATTGCCGATTAAGATTTGGCATAATGTTGCCGCCGCTCACTTTGAGTAAAGTCGTCTGATACGCTACGCCCTCTCCTGTACTGTCAGCGGCTTTTACATATATTATCACTTCATCTTTGGCATGAAGCTCCATATTCCAATCTTCTGGATCAATATCTTTGCCATTCAATTTAACAGCCCAGATTAACGAGGAATCAAGCGAGACCTCTCCGACGGATTGAATTCGTTTTCCATCAGCCGTAAAATCAACAAGCCCACTGTTGGATAGTGCCTTCTTGAGCGTTAATCCTTCGCTAAAATCCCGTTTAATCGACTTGGTTGCATCCGGTAAAAAGGTACTGCCGTCTACGGCAACCGTAATGGAATTCGTAGGTTCGGTTTCCTGTACCACTGGCTGCTCCGAAGGCCGTGTCTCTGTACATCCGCTGAGAATAACTAAAATAAGTAGGCATAAGCCTATGAAACCGGGGATCTTCTTATTCATGTAGGTAACACCACCCTGCGTAAAATCATTCACCCTGTTGTCCATACCCTCTATTATGGCACAGAATCCAGCCAAAAAAAGTGTCAATGCCGTTACTTTTATTGGACAGCATGTGTATAAAGTGGAACGTTCATGCATTTTTCTGCTGTGATTGAATCCTATTTAATTACAAAAAGACGCTACAATTCACATCTCAGTGAAATGTAACGCCTCTTAATTTAGAGTGGTCATAACTGCCCCCACCACGAATTGTTGTTGTTTGTTTACCTTTACTGAACGCAAGCTTGCATATACGTTCTGCCCCCGTCCCCATCTTTTAAGTACGGATTCAGCCCAGAGAATTGCTCCCCGGAAACATATACACCTGTAAGTAATCGTCCCTCTAACATCTCACCATCAAGCTGCACACACAAAGAAGGTGCTGTCACATATTCCTGATACAGCGGAATCTGACCATAAGGACGATGAACCTTGAACAATTTGCCTTGCTCGTTGAGTGGACGCTCTGAGAAGTAGGTAGGTACGATGTAGCGAGCAATGGTATCCAGTTCATCTGCTGTGTAGAATGCTTCATCACCAAGCCATGGGGCAAACATTCGAATCTTCTCATATTGAGCCCACACAATCGCTTGAATCAGCATTTCCGGCTTGAACACATGCCCTTCCCCATTCGCTGTAGATTGAGGCCCACGTAGGAAGTCATCTGCATTTAATGGCATGATGACATCTTCGTTATGTCTCAATTCGCATCCAATGCATTTCCAGCCTCTTGGGGTCTGAATCCATTTCTGCAGCACAATCGGAGCTAATCCTGAGCCCTTGCTGCGATCCAACCGTTGCTTATCGGAAACTTGATTTCTAAACGATTGAGAATACGTATTGCGGACAAACAGTTCTGCTGCCTTCTTATAAATCAAATGTACCTGAATGGATGCGTTCTCAAGTTCTGCAATATCTTGTTTGCCGTATCGTACTTCCCGGGATAAGCTTTCTTCTCTCATGACAAGTGGCCTCCTCGCTCCGACCGTATACGGCCATAGTTGTAAGGAATAGACATTGTTCTTATTCTTACAATTATACTACAACTCATGACAACATGTGCAGAACACACAAGAATTATGTCAGGGATATCATTACCTATATCATACATAGTTATGGCTCATAACATACCTACATTGAGTTGAGAGTGAACGAACCGACGAAGTTTCTCTACATGCTTTCCTGGTATCTTAAAACAAAAAGCTCTCGATTTCCAGTGAAATCAAGAGCTTTTGTCTATTGCCTACTTCGAAACTGGGATGCAAATTACATCAATTAGTCAACCCAATGCTCTGCCCAGTCTTGAATTTGATTCATAACCGGCTGAAGCGCCTTACCTTTCTCTGTCAACTCGTATTCAATACGAACCGGCGTCTCTGGATACACATGACGGATTAGAATGCCTTCACTTTCCAGATCCTTCATCCGCTCGGATAACATCTTGTCACTCATTGATGGAATGAGGTTGGAAATATCCTTAAATCGCTTAGACCCACTCATCAACGTTTGAATAATTAGACCGTTCCAACGTTTACCCAAAAAGGAAAACGCGGTTTCAAAACGCGGACACATCCGCAAATCTTGGCCTTCCACATTAATCACCTCTTTAGAGATCACTACACTTACGTTTTGTTAGTATATTTCATAATAACATATTTGAGAGCTAAAGGAAACGTCTCTCGCTAAAAACTTTCAATTGGATAAACCGGTTCCATCTTCTATGATGATATTACACAGTATACCATTACATGGGGCTGAAGAACCATGGGAAATATCGTCTCACGTTCTTACAACTGATTTACCCAAAAAGAACCCTACTGCCACAGTCATACAGACTTGGAGAAGGGTTCTTCGGTATACCGCTACATTTATCCATTCACGAGAGATTGCGGCTTAGACCAGCACGCCACCAAATGGTCTTACAGGTTCGCTCTTACCGAATTCCGGCTTGAAGCTACGGGCAGGATATGCCCATTTCACTGCATTGCTGATCACTCTTAAGATTTCCGGTTTGTAATAGGTCGGGTATGTCTCATGACCTGGTCGGAAATAAAAGATCTTACCTTCGCCGCGTCGGAACGTGCATCCGCTCCTGAATACCTCTCCACCTTGGAAATTACTCACAAATACCAGTTCATCCGGTACTGGAATATCGAAGAATTCTCCGTACATTTCTTCTTTTTCCAATACAATCTTGTCTTGGATGCCATCCGCAATCGGATGGGATGGATTGACACACCATACGATCTCCTGCTCGTCAGCTACTCGCCATTTCAGATCACAGCTTGTTCCCATCAGCGCTTTAAACGGTTTGGAGAAGTGACCGGAGTGTAGCACGATCATACCCATGCCGTTTAATACTCGCTGTGTTACCTTCTGCGAAACTTCATCACTTACGCGATCATGTGCCATATGTCCCCACCATATAAGCACATCCGTGGAATTCAGCACCTCATCACTTAACCCGTGTTCAGGCTGATCCAGTGTAGCTGTACGAATCACAAAACCTTCGCCGCCAAGTCCGTCAGCCAATGCTCTATGGAGACCGTCTGGGTAGACTTCTCTAACTTCATCGTGAATTTTCTCATGGACAAATTCATTCCAAATGGTGACGTTGATCATCATTGATTTCCCCCTAATGTAGCTCTAAACCCACCACATGTCGCCCAGCGGTTCTTCAATTAATACCTGCTGGAGATTCTGTACGGCTTTAGAGAATCCTTCTTCAACCGACATCAGACCGTCTTCGTGTTCAATACTTACAACATAATCATATCCGACAAGACGCAGAGCGCTCATAATATCTGCCCACGTTTTGTTATCATGTCCATAACCAACCGAGCGGAACTGCCAAGCTCGATCCAGCATGTTTGTATAATCTTGCATATCCGTTACACCGTGTTTATTCACGTTGATTGGATCAATGGTTGTATCTTTCGCATGGAAGTGATGGATTGCGCCTTCACGTCCGAGAATGTGAATTGCCTGTACAGGATCAATTCCTTGCCACCACATGTGACTTGGGTCAAGGTTAGCTCCAATGACTTCCCCTGCTGCTTCACGCAGTCTGAGCAATGTAGCAGGTGTGTGTACTGAGAATCCGCCGTGTAGCTCCAGACCTACTTTAACATTGCGATCTGCGGCAAATTTACCCCATTCTGTCCAGTAAGGAATAACTTTGTTCTCCCATTGCCACTTCAGAATTTCTTGGAAGTCATTCGGCCATGGTGCAACAGGCCAGTTCGGATACTTAGCATCCTCATGATCACCCGGACAGCCGGAGAATGTATTCACTACAGGTACTTCCAGCTTCTCAGCCAGCTCTACTGTTTTGACGAAGTCATCATGGAATCCTTTAGCAATATCCTTTTGTGGATGCAATGGGTTACCGTGACAGCTCAGTGCGCTGATCATCAAACCACGTGATTCTACTGCATTCTTGAAGTTTTTCAGTGCGGCTGGATTATCAAGCAATTCTGCTGGGTTACAATGTGCGTTCCCCGGGTGTCCTCCTGTACCAATCTCAACGGCTTTTAACCCTTTAGATGCCACATAATCAAGTGCGTCTTCTAATTTACGTCCTCCGAATAGTACCATAAATACGCCGAGTTTCAAGTGCGATTCCTCCCTAGAATAGATGTCGTATAATTGCTAATTCGTTCATTTGTATAAATACCGCTCAGATCATTTACTTGTATCGTTTATTGTGGAAAATGAAGATCATTTCTATCCCTTTAGGATTCAAAATAAACGGCTTTTCCTGTTTGAGCCGATTCATAGATCGCCTCAAGAATCTGAGTTACAACGAGAGCTTGCTCTGGTTTAACGACAGGTTCTTTGTCTTCAATAATCGCTTCAAGCCACATTCTAGCTTCGCGATCTGCTTCATTTTCAGCACTGCCGCTGTAGAAGGCTACTCCACCTGCATCCAGATCAACCTTCGTTTCGAACAACCGGCTTCGCTTCTCACCATTGATTCGCAAACCATCCTGCATATCAGCACCGCCTTCGGTACCACATAGCAATGATTTGGCTTCACCAAACTCGGCAACATTCAATGCCCAACTTGACTCGATGATGATCGTAGCTCCATTCTGCATGGTGATAAAACCGAATGCCGAATCCTCCACCTTAAATTGTTCTGGATCCCACGGCCCAAAAGCATTTGCCGCATTTTCACGCTGACCAAGCTTGTGGAAGGTAGAACCCATAACACTCTTCGGTTTGTAATTGTCCATTAGCCATAATGTCAGATCCAGGGCGTGAGTACCAATATCGATTAACGGACCGCCACCCTGTTTCTCTTCATCCAAAAACACACCCCAGGTTGGAACAGCCCGTCTGCGAAGGGCAATTGCCTTACCAAAGTAAATCTCCCCTAACTCGCCATCCTCACACATCTGCTTCAAATACTGACTATCGCTGCGGAAGCGGTTCTGGTACGCAATCGATAACTTCTTCCCGGTACGTTGTGCCGCCTCGAGCATCGCTTTGGCCTGTTCAGACGTCTTCGCCATCGGTTTCTCACACATGACATGTTTACCAGCTTCCAGAGCGGCTACAGTGATGACGGAGTGCGAATCGTTCGGCGTACACACATGAACCACATCGATACTTTCATCCTTCAGTAGTTCATGATAATCCGTGTACACTTTGGCGCCCTCTGCTCCAAATTCAGCTGCCGCCTCTTCCGCTCGTTCTTTCACAATGTCACAGAAAGCGACCATTCGACCCTGAGATTGTTTGGACAGACTCGGCATATGTTTTCCTTTGGCAATGCCACCACAACCAACAATAGCTATGTTAAGTACTTTAGACATGGATAGGTCCTCCGTTAGCAGCATATTGGCGAATCCAGTTCATGCTGTTCTCAATGCTTAGTAATGATGGATTCTGACATTCATCCTGTTCCACTACCAGCCATTCAGCTCCAGCTTGGTCTGACGATACAGCAACCGCTTCCAAGTCTACTTCCCCCTGGCCAAATTCAACGGTTAACACGCGACCTTCGGTGCGACTCATATCCTTCCAATGCACCAGCGGCAGACGTCCTGCATACTTCGCGATCACTTCCGTTGGTGGATAGCCAGCAGCATGCGCCCAACATGTGTCCAGCTCTACCTGTAGTTGAGAAGCAGGAACGGTCTCGTACATCGCGTACAATGCCGGACGACCACCGACTTGCGCTGTAAATTCAAAATCATGATTGTGATAGAACAGCACCAGATTCTCTGCCGAGACCTTCTCACCGATTGCATTCAGCGAAGCGAATACGTCCTCCCACTGCCGTTGTTCCTCTGACAAATAAGGAACGATTAGATTCCGATTTCCCAGTGCTTTGTGATAAGCGATAACCGAATCCAGATCTTCTTTCAAGCTGTTATATTGCACATGTGTACCTACAATTTCCAGTCCGAGTTCATTTACGATAGCTCTGACTTCCTCTGCGCTATGTCCATAGAAATTATGGAATTCCACACCTTGGTAGCCGAGTTCCGCAATCTTAGCAAGCGTTCCTTTAAAATCGCGTTCCAGTTCATCCCGCACGGTGTATAACTGTAATCCGATCTTCAACATTTCCTGCTTCACCTCATCTGAAATCAATTAGTGGATGGTACAGTCTCCGTCTGATTGTGATCTGTCTTCGTTGCAGCATTGTATTCATAGTTGCTTTCAAGCAAAATGTGTTTGCCCTCAAGAGACGAGCGCTGGAATGCATGCATAGCTTCAAGTACATGGTACGCCAGTTTGCCACTTGCTTTGCTCTCACGTCCAGCACGAATGGATTCAACCATCTCGTTCACACCTATGCCACGCTCATTTTGACCACTTTCAAATTTCGGTGTAACCGTCTCCCAGGTATCCTGACCGTATTTGCGAAGCTTCACTTCTCCATTAAAATAGTTCGGGTCAGGTACACTGAGCGTGCCTTCTGTACCGTAAATTTCAATGCGTGGCAGATCTGAAGCGCCTCGAATATCGAAGCTTGTAATCATCGTTGCAATGGCACCGTCATTAAAATCAATGGTTCCCGCAAGATGCGTTGGTGTTTGTACTTGCAACGCCGTACCTTCCTTAGGACCAGAACCAATCGTACGATCTACAATCTGAATCCCTGCCGAAGAACTAATTCTACGAATAGATCCAAGCAATGTAACTAAGGCTGTGAGGTAATATGGTCCCATGTCAAACATAGGTCCGCCTCCATCCATATAGAAGAATTCTGGATTCGGATGCCATGCTTCTGGTCCACCACCCATGAAGAAGGAAGTAGCTGCGATTGGCTTACCAATCAGGCCATCTTCGATCGCTTGACGAGCCGTCTGGATACCTGAGCCGAGGAATGTATCCGGTGCCGAGCCAACATAGAGTCCTTTTTCTTCAGCCAGTTCAATGACTTTGCGACCATCTTCTATAGAAATAGCCAGCGGTTTCTCAGCATACACATGCTTACCTGCCTCAAGAGCAGCTATGTCCGTCATTGCATGACTTCCAGGAACAGTCAAGTTGATGACAAGCTCAATTTCCTTATTTTGCAGCAACTCATCTACATTGTAAACGTTTGCGATATTAAATTCATCTGCCCGCTCTTGTGCACGTTCAAGGATCAGATCCGCGACGGCTACAACCTCAATGACGGGACTGTTCTTCAGATTCTCCAGATAAATGGCGCTAATATTGCCGCACCCTATGATGCCTGCTTTCATTTTGTCCACGTTGACGTTCATCTCCTTACGTATCGTGAGAAGCTGTTTTTATTAAATTGTAATTACTATATCTTAAATCTAACACTATGGTATTCCTTTTTGGCTTCAATTAAAATGAATAATATGATCGAAACATGAACTATCTGATCATAATTTTTGATTTGCAAGGAGTATGCCTATGCCGACCGATCATTCCTGCCAGGTTCTCACGGCAGGCTTCTCATTTCACCGTAAACCATACGCTATGGTACAGCCCGATGGGGTCAAGAACTACTTGATGAGGCTTCAGACGGATGGACGTTGCAGGGCTCGTGTAGATGGTGCCATGTCACTAGTTGATGCGGGCGATCTGCTTGTTTTTAGCCCGGACGAACCTTATGAATTGAAAATAGACAATGAGCTTAATCCCATGGGAGAACGTCTCGTCGAGAGTGGAGATTATCATGTCTTCTTCAATGGCTCTTGGGTAGATGAATGGTGGAAACGACACAAACGACCAAACCGAATTAAAGTGGAACTTTCGGAGAGCCTGCTTACGCTGTTTCGCCAGCTCGTCTTAGAGCAACGCCGAATTTCCAACCCTTATCCCGAGATCGCAAGTTATTATATGCGTATCCTATGCCTCGAGAGCGATCGGCTATTATCTGAACATCCGACCATTACGAATACGAATTATGTAGCTTATGAGATTAAAAGTTATATTGAGGAGAATGCGTCCTCGTTGTTTAAGCTTGAAGATGTTGCTTCTTCTGTGGGGATCAGTGTTTCGCGGTGTGTTCATCTCTTTAAAGAGGCATTTGGCAAAAGCATTATGCAATATACGCTGGATGTGCGGCTGAACATGGCCAGGGAACGGATTATCTTCAGTCCGATGACCCTGGAACATGTGTCCGAGTCCTCCGGTTTTAACAATTATACGTATTTCCACCGTGTATTCCGCTCCCGTTTTGGCATGTCACCTAAAGAGTTCCGCATTATCCATCGGGAGCAGATGTAACAATCAAGGTGCTGAGTTTACGTACACTGCACGTTCAAGAAGTCTCAACTTACTTTCTTGAAGCAATAGCCTCTGATACGACCATAGCCAGATCATCGTTGCCAAACATCGATAGAACACCTAGCACGGTATCATCCGGAATATCACCGGCTTCCTCCTTGGATACAACCAGTTTTAGCACCTGCTGTAAACGCTCGTTGCTCTGCTGATCTGGGTAGGCTTGCCGGTACATCTCTTCCGGGTTCAACCCTTGATTGACACACCACTGGGCAAAAACCAGAATCATCATTTCTTCTTCCTGTTTATAACTTTCAATGACAGCTTCCTCAATCTGCTTGTTTCGTTCCTTATCATACTCGTCCATACGTTACTCCTCCTAATGTGTACGCTATACCAGATTACTTACGAATCAATTGTTCAGCGAGCTCATGACTCTCCATGACATGACTTGCACTGATTAGACAATCGTCAGGTGTTTCCATGGAAGCGAGGAAATGATCTACCGCCCCAGCAAAACCTCTTCGTGCCAAAATACCATCCCAGCTACCAAACACCTCTTGCTGTTCAAGTCCACCACGTTCTGCATATCTGGCAATTTCCATGTTAACGACTTCCACAGATCTCCCTCTGCCATGCAGCTCAATCTTCTCTAGATCTGCGCCAGCCTCGCGCACCATATCATATCTTCCGTAGGCTGTTCTTCCAAGCTTCACCGCGCCGGACGCATGCAGTAGCCTGTCTGTATCGGTTTTGCGAATCCAATGTTGGAGCAACTCCACATCTCCATCTGAATACCAATATAACAAATCAAGAATATGAATAAGATCATCATAAATGGTTTCCGCCGAGGGACGATCCTGAATGCCTGTCCGATGCTTCGTCACGGTTAAGGAATCATAGCCTCCACCTGCACGCATCCATTCTTTTGCTTTCTGATACATGGGAGCGAATCTGCGGTTAAAGCCTACACCTAGCAGCAAACCTTGTGCTTCTGCAAAAGCGGTCATCTCTTCAGATTCACGGAGCTTATACGACAGCGGTTTATCCACATAGACGGCAAGTCCCTGTTCCAAACATTGCATCACTATTTCAAAATGCGCTTCCGTTGCTGTATGTACAAATACGGCATCCAATTCCCAGGATAACAATTCCTTGATATCCGTTGTCCCATTACTTAATCTATAGGCTTGTTGCACGTTCTCCACTCGCTCTATGGAACGATTCATTACACCTGCAATCTCCACCTTCGAATGCGTGCTTAATAACGGTAAATATACTTTACTTGCAATTCCCCCGAGACCAATGATTCCAACACGGGTTCGCTTAGTTGTGTCCATGATAAGCATTCCACCTTCAACGAGAGTTCTTTATTTCCACGTCCTATAGTTTAACCCTTCAGAGGGCAACATGCCAGTAAGGTTCCTGAGCAGGTATCGGGGTCAGCTTCCAACTAACCGCTCAATGAACGAACATGGTACAATTAATCAATATGGTTCAGGCAAGTTACTTTTAATTAAAGAGGTTGTTCAAAAAGTCCGCTTTTGATTACGAAGGATGCGCGAGCGGCATCTCAGCATCGAATATGGGATTCAGCCGAAATAAGTGGATGCTTACGAAGCTTGTTTCCTTCAGAAACAATGTAGTTGCTCACGTAGTTTTGCCTACGCTCCGCTACTCCATTTCTATCTTCATCCCATCTTCTCGGTACTGAACACCCCCTTTTTGAACACGCACTTAAACTAGCTCAGGATGTTCTGATGCTGAAAGGAGCACTAAGATTTTGCGAAAATGGTTTTGGCTCCTGTTATATGTTTTGCTTGCCGGAGTCATGTTTATGTACAGATATGAACTGTTGGAATGGACGGATTCCCATCAATCCATCCCTATGCTTATTGTCATTGCGATGTTATTTGCCCTTGTCCCTGTTATTCCATATAAGTTTGTAATTGCTGCTCTGGGTTACAGTTATGGTACCACCATGGCTGCCTGGGTAAGCTGGTCAGGAACAACACTCGCAGCATTGCTAGTATATGCAGGTGCTCGATATGTATTTAGAGCTCAGGCTAGATCCTACTTAGATCGTATACGAGGACTTAACCGATTCACTTCTTGGATGGAAGCACATCCTTTTATGGGCGTTATGACTCTTCGATTGCTTCCCATCGTTCCTCAGACAGCTGTCAATATTTATGCAGGCATCACCTATACTCCCTTCTGGACGTTCATGATTGCTACGGCAATTGGCAAAATGCCCGCTATTTTTGTATTTGCATACGCCGGAGCCCAAGCAAGCGAGTCCATCTGGTTGAGTCTTCTCGTTCTTGGGGTTTATTTATTGTTCATGACGGTTATTTTACTCGTGTTTCGTTTTCGTTCTCGAAAAAAGGTCTGAGTGCCTGTTAGATGAGGATCGACTAAGGATTAGGTTAGGATCATAAGAATCTTGCTCTCTCTCCGACTTGGTTGGCTTGCCAATTCAGGATATAATAGAGGAGTAAACAAAATTCTTGTGTAATAAGTTTCAATAAAACGATAGATTGCTGGAGTAGTGATCGAAACGACGTGGCCTTTATCTTTGGACGAATGTGCAAACCGAAGGCACGACAATTCGACCACGAGCCTAGATCTTCATCAGAAATGGAGTGACTATAGTATGGAACAACACACAAGTGAAAAAGCAACTTTTGCAGGTGGGTGCTTCTGGTGTATGGTATCCCCCTTTGAGGAATTGCCTGGTATTCATGGAATTGTATCAGGCTATACAGGTGGACATACCGAGAACCCAACTTATGAAGAAGTATGCTCCGAAACAACTGGGCACGTAGAGGCGGTTCAAATTACGTTTGACCCATCGATTTTCCCTTACGAAAAACTTGTTGAACTATTCTGGCAGCAGATTGATCCTACGGATGCAGGCGGACAATTTCATGACCGTGGATCATCTTACCAAACCGCGATCTTCTATCACACAGAGGAACAGCGTGAGATTGCGGAAGCATCTAAAGCAGCATTAGAACAGAGCGGACGGTTCGATAAACCGATCTTTACTCCTATTTTGCCAGCAAAAACGTTCTATGAGGCTGAGGAGCATCACCAAAATTACCATCGGAAGAACCCTGCCCACTACAAGCGGTATAGCAAAGGTTCTGGTCGTCAAGACTTTATCGAGCATAACTGGTCGACTAATGTGGACAAAAATAGCCTCAAAGAGCGCCTGACCTCTCTGCAATTCGAGGTTACGCAGAACAATGCAACAGAGCCTGCTTTCCATAACGAATTCTGGGATCACCATGGAGACGGCATTTATGTCGATATCGTTTCTGGGGAGCCACTCTTCAGTTCTACAGACAAATACGATTCCGGTTGCGGCTGGCCAAGCTTCACACGCCCTCTGCGCGACTACAATGTGAAGGAAAAAACCGATCTTAGTCATTTCATGATTCGTACTGAGGTGAGAAGTCGGGAAGGCGATTCCCATCTGGGTCACCTGTTCAACGACGGCCCTGCGGAAGCTGGAGGTATGCGGTATTGCATTAACTCGGCTGCCCTGCGTTTTGTACCCAAAGAAGATCTTCAGAAGGAAGGCTACGGCGAGTATGCCGTACTTTTTAACGAAGCACGTTAAATGTAGGACGCACGCACTGAAATGAAATATGAATGATACACAGAAAAGCAACGGCGAGTATGCCGTTGCTTTTTATTATGGCTATAGCCATAAAACTTTTTGGATTGATTCAGAACTATACATATCGGCGCCTCAAATACGTTGTACCCCTCAAAATCAGGGGAGATTAGTGTATTAAACCTACGATCCAGCCGATCCAATATGCAAAAGGTATCAACAGCAGTTGTGCAAGCAACGTACCGAACAAACGGGATACGAGCATACAGCCATAGATTTGGTTCATGCGATCCAACCGAATCTCGCCGCGTAATGACTTGTCACTAAGAAGAGAAATGCGTGGATCAATCAGGATGGTGAGCAAAATGGTTGCAATACCATTGATTAATCCTGTGGATTGGGAAGCAGCAATGGCCTGACTAGGATACAGGTATGCCGCATACAAACTTGAAAGTACACCCGTTGTATAGATTGCCGTCACGGCAATGTTCAACATCATCAGACGTCTAGGCATGCCGTGTTGGACTAATCGCTTCGCCATCACCCAGGACGGTGGAGTAATATAATACATCGCATTCTTCATCTTGCTACGCTTCAGCATGCCGCGAACCATCGTTGGAATAGAGCCTGCTGCTTCGAAGTGTACGACCATTCGGGAAGACAGCTTCACCATCGTTGGAAAACAAAGAATAGCGAGTGCTGTTCCAATCGTTGCCGCCCCCATTAACCAATGAAGCTGTGTTGCAAAATTCGTTGTTCCCCCATTGGAAGCTGTATCTACCAGATTTCCGACCATCGGCCCTTGAGCCATATTGGACGTGCGTGATACTAACAATAAAATCCCAGATAACGATATTGCTAATGCAATTCTACGAGTACGAAGTCCACCAAGACGCAGAGCATAGGATAAACTATCCGCTGCATGAATTAACATGGTAAATACCATTGGAATGGCTAAGCTTAGACTGAACATATGTAAATCTCCTTTATTTCCACTCATTAGTCCATTAATACCTGAACAGCATTATACCCCTCGTTCCCTCAAAAGTATAGGAGCCTCCTCTATGCAGATCAGCTTAGTCCCTTTTTCTTCAAACAAAATCCTTTCGTTTATCCCTTCCTGGAGAGGGTAATATACAACTAATCCAATATTGCACAGGAGGGAATTCATATGCCTTGGAACAAACATGATTATCCTGTCTCAATGAAAAATCTAGAGCCACGTATCCGACATAAGGCCATTGAGATCGCTAATGCTCTACTGGAGGATGGTTATGAGGAAGGACGAGCTATTCCTATCGCTACAGCTAAAGCTGAAGAGTGGGGCGAGAATCATCCTGAATCCCCACATTCTAATCCCGACTCCTCCTCCCCTAAAAAATCTGACAATCGCCATTCATACTCTGCGGAGCGTCGTCATTCTGAACCTGTAGCCTCTTCGAAGAGTCATGATAACATTCATGTTGTGCCTACAGATTCTGGCTGGGCTATTAAGGAGGAAGGAAAATCGTCCTATCAGTCCACATTCGATACAAAAGCAGAGGCCGTGGACGCAGCCAAAGCACTCAGCCATAAACAGAACATTCGAGCCATTATCCATAATCAGGATGGACAGATAGCTTCATCGATTAAATCCTAACATGTTCTTAAAAACAAAATCCCATTTGCCTCTGATTTTGCAGGCAAATGGGATTTTGTTCATTCAAATATCTTGTTGTACCGTTCATCCATCTATGGTTCTGAAACGTATGGTTAATGTGTTACCCCTCTTGCTACCGAAGTGCGCTGCGAAGCAACGTTCACAGCCTTGGTCGCTACCGATGGGATCGGCAATTTAACAGCAGAAGTTGTAACAACCGTTCCGCGTGCTGGGATACTCACGACGTACGTAATGACTTTACTCGCAATCCATACGGCCAGAATCGTATATAAAGTTTCTTTTACCGGAAGAAAGAAAAGCGACAATCCTAATACAAATGCATCACTGACGAAGAAAACTGTTCCCAGTTTCCATCCCTTCCAGCGGCTAACCAGTACCGCCAGAATATCGTCTCCACCTGTCGCTCCGCCAAATCGAAGCACAATCCCTGCCCCTACCCCTGTCAACACACCGGATAGAACTGCAGGAATCCACAGGTTCCCATTAAACGACATCACTAGTGTAGAATATCGTTCAAAGCCATCATAGAATAGGGAGAATGCACCTACACCAAGTAGCGCCTGAATCATGAATCTCCAACCCTTAAGGTACCAGGCTAGAATCATGACAGGAATGTCCAGCAGCAGCATGCCAATTGCCGGAGATAAACCTGTTGCGTATTTCCCTAACAGGGCCAGACCGACAAATCCGCCCTCCGATAAATGATTCTGAAAATTAATGTGATAGTAGGCAAACGCCAAAATAAATGTACCGAGCAGCATAATCGCGAGCTTGCCCGCTTCTGTCTTCACTTGTTGCATTGTTAACGATGTTCTCTTCATACAGGTTCCCTCGCAGTTTGTAGGTTGGTTTTTTAGACCGACCGTACCCTGCAAAAGGCAAGCCTGGAAGAAATCATCGTATATGTCCTTCGAATCTTCATTTCCAATCCCCTCTTTCGCAGAGTCAGCCGTTTTTTTTCTACGGTTGGTTTACTCTACAAGGGGCGCTATGTGTATGAGAGATCGTAACGTTTCCAGATCGTCCTTGGGGAGATTGTCCTTCGGGAACTCATGGTATCCTGATCCTTTCTATCTTTTGTTGGTTAGCTGTGCCTGGTTAAACCGAATAGTACCCATACACGAAAAACTACGCTGGCAGAACAATCTTCCGATCGCTGTTATCCCCCAGATTTCTTTGATCCCTTCTCTAAAGGGAGAAATCTTGGTGATAAACGCGAGCACTGCGTTTCTCCAGATTTTTTCTGCCTTCTCCGTTTAACGTGTATTGCATTCTCCAGTCTAAACACCAAAGCTAACTTGCTCGTTCTTCTATTATATAACACCGACGGGAGTGGGTCTAAACAACCGACCCAGCAAAAACGTGCATAAAGCAGGCTCTGTCCTTGATTAACCGTCAAACAGCCACACCAGTACTAGGTTATCTTACTAATCGTGCAACCTGCTCCTTCATTCTATGACCGATGGCCTCAAATATAACTATCCAGTCACCCATCTGTGACAATTTGGGGCTTTTTTTTATCTTTTCGAGAAAAGTAAAGGAATCAATCACTCGTCATACATACACTGTAGCAAATGTATTTTTAATGATTTGGCAAAAGGTGCAGACGTTTTCCAGACTTACTCTGCTTTTTATGGTATAATATAACAATTGAATCCCACTACCGTTTAAGCGAGGCGGATTGATGAAAACGTTAAAGCCAAGAGTGTTTATTGGCTGCTCGCTGGAAGCGAAGCCGATTGCAGCAGCAGTACACGAAAACTTGCGTTTCTCGGCCGAGGTTACCCCTTGGTACTCTGGGGTTTTTAATCCAAGCAGTTATACAATGGATGATTTGGAAGCAGAAGTACGTACAACCGATTTTGCCATTTTTATCTTCCATCCAGATGATATATCCAAAATCCGCGGAAAGTACTACGCCTCGGTTCGTGATAATACAATGCTGGAAATGGGTTTGTTTATGGGACGTCTGGGACGAAAACGTATTTTTTTCATTCTTCCTGAGGATATTACAGATATCAAGGACGCTGCAAAAGTCGAAGGATTACGTATGCCTACAGATCTACTGGGGTTAAATCCATTGGTATATGAAATTCGATCAGATGGAAAATGGGCTCCCGCCGTCTCGGTCGCTTGTTCCAAAATTGCGGACAGCATTGAAGAACAGGGACGCTGGAGCGATCCTGAGATGGAGCGAATTATTGAGAAACACAAACTAACCGAAGGAGAGGCTCGGGTGCAGCTGCTCAAGCTGCTGCGATTCTTTAGGGAATTGCTGCGCACCCGCAGAGCAGATGACAAGATGCTGGAGCGAATGAGCGACGCATTGCGAACTGCCTTTGTATCTCAATCTCCATTCGCTGTTAGAGGTACAGCCATCTACCGTACAGATGACCGTGGTTATATAGAGCAATTATGTGGTAATGTTGGGGAACCGGGAAGAAAATATGACTTATCTGCTAATGATGACAAACAACCTGATGATCCAAAACGAATACTAGTCATTGATTCTTACCGCGAAAATAAAATCAAAATCAATCTATACGACGATTACCTTGAGAAAGAATATCTGCTATGCTATCCTGTAGCCAAGAGGTATGTCATTACGGTGCATATCATTGGCCATATTGAAGCGGATGAGGCGGTATTCCAGCAGATTGACCTTCAAAACCGTCAACTGTTCAACGCCATCAACGATTTGTTAGGAGGCGACCCGGAATGAGACCGGAAATGAAAAAAATAAGCAAGCGCTGGGGCAGCGAGAAAAAGGTACGCCTCAGTTCTGCGCCTGAATCATCACGACCGGTTCCGGAACCTAAGGAAGAGGAACGTTTCCACAAACCGGCCGTGCCACTCATTACAATTGGTCCTTCTCTGAAGGGTAAAGAACGACCTTATAAGGTCATTTTGGAAAAAGAAGCTCTTTACGAGAAACCACAATATCTTGCTTAAACTCTCGCTTGTAGCATTGTATTCAAGTCCGAACATATCATTTGACTGCCGCTGAATCGGCAGTATTTCACAGGCTCTGCCGCCCAAGGCAGAGCTTTTTTATTGCTTACTACCTACGACTTCAGAAGCTTAACAAAATCTCACCTTATCTGGGATTCCTCCGCATCATCCTTGTTTATTTCGAAGTATTGATTTGTTTCTAATGTTCCTATTGTCATTTCTATATCGCAATATCATTTCATATATTACTGATTTCACTTTATAATCTACTCCATCAATTTAAAAAAACTTACTTCGTTAAACATCATCAGGCTCAGTTACTCATGCCCTTATGTTTCCTTCTGCACGCCAAAATTATACCTTATTTTGGAGTGAGCCTGTCCCTTCTCTCATCTCCGAATCACCTTCTAATGGACTCTTGCACATTTAGTCAGATCTCAACAGCTATCCATCGTGTCTGCCTGCTTCCAATAATTCTCTGTTGTAATACGTATCTATATTGCATATATTGATTATAATATAAGAACATACGTTCTGTAAATAAAAAAATTCCAATTATAGGATAAGGAAGTGAACTTATGTCATCCTCTCCTTCCGCCCCATCCCCTGCGGATGAGGACCACCGCCTAATTAAAGGTCTCGTTGTTCGCACATTGCTTCTTGATGTACTTGAACGGGATATTCACACACTAGATACGTTACTGCTGAAGATGCCCGAGGTATACATCCTCTCGTTAACGAACATTCAGAATAATGTACTTCAAGAAATGCTGCACCTTCGTCAACAGATGAGAACACGCGGAGTGAAAGTGCTGGAGGAAAAAAGGCAAGCTGAGGGGATCGAAACTGTGTACCTATGTAGAGGATACTGGCAACGGTTCTATATGTTATGGACATTTGCACGCAATGAAGTGAAAAAAGAGCTTAGTCGCCATCTACAAACGGATCTAACGCAATCTTGATGAATACATACAGAGGGTAGATTCTCTGGACATTTTAATAACAGGGGATCTGCCCACCTGTTCTTCTTTTCCCTTTACACGTACCGCTTATACGCTTCTCCCCCTCCTGAGGCTTCAGCTCGACTTAACTAGTTTAACCAAATAGGTTGACCTCTCAAGGTTGCTTTCATTAAGATGGAAATAGAACATATCCAACCATTCCAATAAGACATGAATTCAAATCGTTTGTGTACAAAACAACAAACCCAGCAGCTTATTGGCGGACAGACTTAACTAGTGGAATGACATTTATTTCTCGACATATCCTAACGTTATCAATCAAGGAGTTGTACTTATGGATTCAAACTCTATACAACCATCAAAACAATATACAGGAATTGCCGCCGATGTCACCGAGCTCATCGGTAACACCCCTGCTGTCAAGCTGAGCCGGCTCACGGGCAGCGATTCTGCCGAGGTGTACGTTAAACTGGAGTATTTTAATCCAAGTGGAAGTGTTAAAGATCGTGCGGCCTACAACCTGATTTACCAGGCTGAACAAGCCGGGCTGTTGCTTCCTGGAGCAACCATCATTGAACCAACCAGCGGCAATACGGGGATTGGCCTTGCAATGAATGCGGCAGCCAAAGGCTACAAAGCCATTCTGATCATGCCTGATAATATGTCGAAGGAACGTATTAACATCCTTAAGGCATATGGCGCAGAAGTCGTGCTTACTCCAGCTGCCGAGCGGATGCCTGGTGCTATTCGCAAAGCGAAAGAGATCCATGCCAGCTTGCCCGGAAGCTTCATTCCACAACAATTCGAGAATCAGGCAAACCCTGATATTCATCGCATCACCACCGCTCCTGAGATTATAGAGCAAATGGACGGGCAGTTGGATGCATTCATCGCGACGGCTGGAACAGGTGGTACAATTACAGGCACTGGAGAAGAATTACGTAAACAATTGCCTGGCATCCGCATCTATGCAGTGGAGCCCAAAGGTTCACCCGTGCTGTCCGGCGGCGAGCCTGGACCGCACAAGCTTGTCGGTACAAGTCCGGGGTTCATTCCGGATATTCTCAATACCGACATATGGGATGCCATCATCCAAGTGTCCGATGAGGACGCACTGGATACGATGCGGCAGCTTGCTGCCCGTGAAGGGCTACTGCTTGGCCCTTCATCTGGGGCTTCGGTGTGGGCTGCCCTTCGCATCGCGAAGGAATTGGGGCAAGGACACCGGGTGCTCTGCATTGCGCCGGATACCGGGGAACGGTATTTGAGCATGGGTATTTTTTAACACATCAACAATCTGTACACATAGCAAAAAAACGCGAATTGACGTACTTTCACAGAAAGGAGACAGACTGTGTTGGAATGCACCCCTAAGAATGGTTATTGAGAAAACCTCTGATTTTAGCAGGGTTTAATCAATGAACGTCTAGAGGGTGCATTTTTTATGGTGATAACTGAATTTTCAGAGTGGACGCAGATTGGTGGAAGACGTAGAATGACATATAATTCTGAAAGATTACCAATTCTATTTTCTTCAAAAAGGCTAGTTACGTCATGTCATGGCAAAGAGCATAATATGTGTGACCGAGAAGCCCTATGTTGTTGGTACTTTCGCTCCCCACTCTAAAGCTGATCCCCTAGTAACCTTGGTTATGTTCACTGGTCTAACGAACCTGATACACGTTATTGGCTACAATTGGTGGAGGTTTGATTTTTAACGAATCACAGTGTCGTTATTTTATGAAATGCAGTCGATTTACAGGTTCTAAAGCTATTTGGGAGCAAGATAGCGTGAATGAGATTCGTTAAATTTCACATCTCTTCAATATGATCTCAATAAGGTGCGGTGGATTCGTTAGACTTGTAGCCAGAGCTGAAGGAACGAGGACGCTAAGCAAGGTACTTCTTTGGCTTTTCCTGAAAGATTAGAAGAAACATTGAAGCTTCCAGAAACAAATAAAAAAAGTCCTTGCTCTCACACGGATTGTAAACCCGCAGAGAACAAGAACTGAAACTGCTAAGAAACCTATCTGTAAGTGTAACAACCTAATCTCAATTACGCTTCATTTAATCACATTTAACAGCCGTTATTTAATGGGTCAGAGTTGTCCATTCCACACCTTCAGGAAGCAGAGCTGCAATGCGGTCTTTGGCTTCCTTTTTGGTATACAGTGATTCATCAAGGATCGCCGCCGAACCAGAGTCACTGCTCGTCCGAATCAAACGTCCGAGACCTTGCTTCACACGAAGCAACATATACGGAAGATCGATCTCTTCATAAGGGGAAGAGGATGCATTCCGCTTGGCATTGAACACAGGATCCTGCGGTGGATATGGAAGCGACCAGATCATCACGTTGGACAACGACGGCCCAGGCACATCCAAGCCTTCCCAGAGGTTAACCGAACAAAGTACACTTTCCTCATCTTGCTGGAATGCTGCGATTAAATCGCTAATCTCCCGGTCTCCCTCATACATGAACCGCAATCCTTGTGCCTCCGGAACATGAACGATATCTTGCTTAAACGTTCGCAGCTCTTCCATCGTCCGGAATAGAATGAGTGCACGTCCCCCGCTTGCTTGGAGCAAGGATACTGCGTCACGCAAACGATTTTCATTTTCGGGGTGACCTGATGTTGCTTCATCCGTAATCTTCATCTGCATTTTATCTGCATAATCATATGGAGAAGCTACCGAGAATGACACAAAATCATCGATACCCAGACTGTCCGCCACATAACGGAATGAATTGTCCACGGATAATGTTGCTGAAGAAAACACAATCGGGATACCCGTATTAAACACACGCTCATTCAGAATTTCCTTGACGGTACGTGGCATAATGGACAATGTCGTCTCATCCTCATTCTCTTCCGCCCAGCAGATGTAGCCATCTTCCTTACGGAATAGAGATAACGCCGTCTGAATCATATCCAGATGTTCTTCCACGACACGCATCTGATAACCATCCAGCGAGAACAATCCGCTCTCAAATACCAGTTCCTCGCCAATCGCATCCAGCACATTGGTCAGTCGTTCAATCTCACGCAGCAATGGCGGTTCTACCCGAACTTCCTTCCGTTCCGACCCGGGAATCGCCACCGTATACGTATCCAGCAGTCTGAACAATCGCTCACTGCTCTCAATCGCCTCATCCACTCGCTCCGCAAGGGATTCACGAATCTCACCTTCCAGCAAGCGAGTAACCAACTCTTCAAAGATGCGATGTTTCAATTTGTAGCTCAGTGCGTTCAGAGCCGCTTCTTCCAGCAGATGCCCTTCATCAAATACTACCGAGCTATGATCCGGTAGCAGTGGCAATTGTCCTTCACGCTTGCGCGCTTCATAGGTCCACACATGCTCCATGTAATAATCATGGGAACAGATAATGATGTCTTTGGAACGACGGTAATGATCACGAGATAATGTCAGGCCGCAACGTTGTCTTTTTGGACATACAAAACAATCCTGGAACGGATCCCAGTTGATTTTGTTCCACTGACGATCATTCAGATGTGGATATTGCTTCCGATCCCCATACGGATGGAATGCTTGAAGTGTCCCGGGAGAATTCACAAAGTCCGGTAGACTCTCGTGCACTTCTTCGATCACCTGCGCATCTTCATCCGCGAATCGTACCGCACTTAATTTGTTCAAACATACATATTGATCAGGGGATTTACCTAGACGTGCATCCACTTGCAGATCCAAGTGTTCTGCGAGCTTCGCAATATCTCCACCTGGTTTCACGAGTTGTTCAATCAAGGACTCATCGGCACAAGCAATCACCGCTGGTTTCCCCGTATAACGTGCATAACAGACCGCATAGAGCAGATAGACCAACGTCTTCCCTGTTCCAACACCGGCCTCTGCCATAATTGTCTTTTTATCTCCATAGGCCCGTTCGAGCTGGTACGCCATAAAAATCTGTTCATCCCGCACCTCGAAACCGGACTCAGGCAAAATATCATAGAAAACATCGGCAACCCATTCTCCCAGCCGGGATACAAAAGGTTCTGCCGGATCATACGCAAAAGGATAACGTTGTGTAGACAATCCTAGGTCAGCCTCCATTCTTATATAGGTGGTGCATTTTTATCTAAAAACCGTCCATAGGGCAAAAGTTAATTATCCCACACCGTGAGGTGAGTGACAAGCTTTTTCTGACAGGTTGGATGCATAGAACGAGCTAAGAGGGAAAATATATACAGGAATCCATCTTAAGGAAAGGCGGTGCTCCATGAATAACCATTCTTCACCATCCGAGCATTCCCCAGACAAAGCCTCGGACACATTAACAGATCGACAAGGTCACCCCATCACAGATAATCAGAATGTACGCACGGTTGGCAGCAGAGGACCAACGACGCTGGAGAACTATCATTTTCTTGAGAAGATTACACACTTCGACCGGGAACGTACCCCGGAACGGGTTGTACATGCCCGCGGTGCTGGAGCTCATGGTGTATTCGAAGCATATGGGACGGCAGGAAATGAACCGGTATCGAAATACACACGTGCACGCCTATTTCAGGAAAAAGGGAAAGAAACCCCTGTGTTCGTTCGCTTCTCAACCGTCATCCACGGCGGGCATTCTCCCGAGACGCTGCGTGATCCGCGCGGCTTTGCTGTAAAGTTTTACACAGAAGATGGAAACTGGGATCTCGTCGGTAACAATCTCAAAATCTTCTTCATTCGGGATCCACTCAAATTCCCGGACATGGTTCATGCTTTTAAACCCGATCCACTGACCAATGCACAAGATATGGAACGTTTTTTCGATTTTGTGTCACTTAGTCCTGAGGCTACGCATATGGTGACGTTTCTCTTCTCCCCCTGGGGTATTCCGGCCAATTACCGGCAAATGCAAGGATCAGGTGTCAATACATACAAGTGGGTGAATGATGAAGGCACGGGTGTGCTTATCAAATACCACTGGGAACCGCTGAAGCAAGGTATACGCAACCTGCTGCAAAAAGACGCCAGCGAGATTCAAGGTCAGAATTTCAACCATGCAACATTGGATCTGTACCATGCCATTGAACAAGGAGACTATCCCGAATGGGAGCTGTGCGTGCAAGTATTGGAGGATGGAGAGCATCCCGAGCTGGACTTCGATCCGCTCGACCCCACTAAGCTATGGCCGCAGGATCAATTTCCTTTTTTACCTGTAGGCAAAATGACGCTGAATCGTAATCCAGAAGATTATTTCAATGAAGTGGAACAAGCAGCGTTTGGCACAGGCGTTCTGGTGGATGGACTGGATTTCTCGGATGACAAGCTGCTGCAAGGTCGTACCTTCTCCTATTCGGATACGCAGCGTCATCGGGTGGGTGCAAATTATCTACAGTTACCTGTAAATGCGCCGAAAAACCGGGTTGCGACCAATCAAAGTGGCGGGCAGATGCAATATAAAGTGGATCGTGCACCAGGTCAAAATCCGCATGTAAACTATGAGCCTTCCTCGCTTGGCGGACTGAAAGAGGCTACTCCACGTGGTAAAGATCATGAGCCGCTAGTGGAAGGTAGACTGGTTCACGAGAAGATTGAGCGTACCAATGACTTTGGACAAGCCGGTGATACTTACAGAGCTTTCGAAGATTGGGAGCGAGACGAGTTGATCAGCAACATGGTCGGCGCGTTGGCAAAATGCAAACCGGATATCCGGGAGCGTATGATCTCTCACTTTACTCAGGCGGATGACGATTACGGGCGACGTGTGGCTGAAGGGCTGGCATCTGTAACAACAGACGACAGTGCAACAGTACAACCCAAGCATGAACCGAGTGTGGAGGAAGCGAAGCAACGCGGTCGTGAGACGGACGGATATTAAGATTTGTTTTACTTTTGGATGATGTCCTTTTGGGATGAATTACTTTTGGATGAGCTGCTATGAAAATGTTATGCTTCATTGCCTTGAACTTTGGAATGAAGTCATGAGTTAGCTTAAGCGGTGAATCTGCATAGATGTTCTCGTTCGGTTGCACAAGGAAGTACACGAGCTATAGCCATTTGTTTTGCACACGTGTATTTTGTTGTGTTGGTTCAGCATGAATATGTGCAGATCTGCAACGTTTTTTTGAAGAATACCTGTTTAGAAGTATGCCCAATGGTATGGTTGCCTCTCGCAGCCTCTATTGGGCTTTTTTTTATTTTTCAATGCTTATCCTCTATTTGGCGCTCGGTATATTGGGATGAGGAGAATCGTTTATGTGCTTAGGTTGAATGGATTGTTGTCTTGAGTTGCACTTAGCGGAGGTTGAATGGAGTGGATCATGAGTAAGTGTTGTGCCGTAAGAGCAGTCAAACTGGGTTATTTTATGTTCATTTCGGACGATTCACCGTTAAAATAAGACGATTAGCCGATAACCGGATTACATGTAGCCTTTGAAACTTGAGCATTGGGACGTAACCACGCCTGACCTGCCTGCATTTAACTCCATCTGATCAAATGATTATTGATGATAACGCTTACAACATTTACCATGAACCTGTGCCACACGGATGCCATCCACTCATCGAATTGCTATCTTAATCCCTTTTTAACTGTATGGCATTCCGCATTATTCACAACTCATCTATTTATCCCAATTAACCAAGGAGGTCTGCGTAATGAAATTATTTCCTTCCACATCTACCCATGCATCTGCTCGATCGGAACGTTCCTTGAAATCGAAAATGGCTCATATCTGTCTGAGTGCCACATTTCCTCTATTATTGCTAGGTGGCGGATCAGTTGGTGCTGCGGAACTGCTAGAGAATAGCTCTTCCATTTCTTCTGATTCGGCTGTGGCTAATTCCAATATCACACTTGCTGCTGGGGATCTATATGTGTCACCTAACGGCTCAGCGAGCAATCCGGGAACGATCAACAGTCCAACTTCACTGGCTAACGCGCTAACCCAGATCGCTCCAGGCAAAACGATCTATCTGCGCGGAGGCACGTACAGCTTCTCGGAAACCATTACCATTGAACGTGGTAACAACGGTACATCCTCCCAACGTAAAAATCTGGTGGCATATGGTTCAGAAAAACCTATTTTTGATTTCTCCGCACAATCGTTTGCCTCCACGAATCGAGGGTTGCAAATGTTCGGCGACTATTGGTTCGTAAAAGGGCTGGAGGTTAAAGGTGCGGGAGATAACGGTATTTTCATCGGGGGCAGCTACAATCGTTTAGAACAAATCGAGGCTCACCATAACAGGGATACAGGTATCCAGATTGGTCGTTATGCTTCCACTGCAGCCAAAAGTGAATGGCCTTCTTATAACGAAGTCATCCGTTCCTATTCCCATAATAACTACGATCCAGATGATGGTGAAGATGCCGATGGTTTTGCCGCAAAATTAACAGTTGGCCCGGGTAACGTATTCGATGGCTGCATTGCTGCCTATAACGTAGACGATGGTTGGGATCTGTATAGTAAATCGGATACTGGCGCCATCGGTGTGGTTACGATCCGTAATAGTATCGCTTTCGCGAATGGAGCAACCGCAGATGGCACTTCAACCTCCAACAGCGATGGCAACGGCTTCAAACTGGGCGGTGAGAAGATCTCCGTGAACCACATTGTCGAGAATAGCATTGCCTTCAATAACAAGAAGCATGGTTTCACATATAACAGCAATCCTGGTTCAATCCAGATGAAAAATAACACGTCATGGAACAATGGGCAGAGCAACTTCGCCTTCGACAAAGGCACGCACATCTTCACCAATAATCTGTCCTTCCAAGGCGGCGCAAGCGACAAAACAAGCGGAACCGATGTCAGCAGCACCAATGTCTGGTGGAAAAACAAAAAAAGTGTTAACGACAAAGGTCTTCTCGCCAGCTCAGCCGACTTTGTCTCCCTCGTACCTTCGGTGACGCGTAGTGCGGATGGCACACCTATCTTGGGTGATTTCCTGAAGCTTGCGAATGGCAGTGATCTTATTGGTTCGGGCACGCCATCTGGGACGAATGTTGGGGCGCGGTAAGTTTAATTGGGTTTGAGTTTGAATTGCAAATCCCCTTCGTCAAACCAGTTTGTAGCATGGTTATGACCAAGGGGATTTTTGTTTGTATACATATTATTTTTTAAAAAGCCTTTATGTGTGATTACAACAGAAATTAACAAATATTTATATAGGTGATTCTTAGACTTAACCGCCCTATTCATTCTGTACTGGCTGAGACTTTATTAGACCAATGGTTTCGCCAATTATGCAATATTAAACTTTTGTTTTATCTCTGTTAATCGAGCTTCAACCTCTTCTTTAACACTTGGATTCCGTACTATATATACCTTGCTTGCTTCCTCTAGATACTGATAGAAAGTTGGGTAATCCAACACAATTGTCTGATTTTCTTCTACAGCAGGGTAGTCAAAAAAATAACACACTCCCGTATCCCCGAAATAACCTTCTTCCCACTCATCTAACTCACCAGCAAAAACACACCAAACACTCTCACTACCACCAAACCCATTTCCATTGCAGTAGTTTTTTAGTGCATCTAAAAAATATTTCCCTTCAAGATGTCGGTAATACATCTCTGTTAATTTGACACTCATCAGATCATCTTCCTAGAAATTATTCTGAAATAGTAGGAAAGAAATTAGTCACTTTTCCATTTTCATCAATGTATCCTGTGAATTTAAAACCATTCGATGATGTTCCTCAAATTTCCCTACCCACAATTTCTCCATTCGCCATTGCTTCTTTCCCCCATTGTATAATTTGATCATTTGAATTATACTACCATTCCACCTTCAAACCTAAGATATACTCTACTCTAGATTTTGCGGAATCACTAGTTTCCCTGATTTTGTATCCCCCGCTACTCTCAATTAATTTTTTACATAACTGGATGTCTCTCGTTAGCATTTCAATGTCACTTTTATCAATATTCTCTTCAAATTCAATATTTTCCAAATAATTATTCAGTTTGGAATATATAAAATCAGCAATTTCTTTGTATTTCAAACTCTCTATTGCAATAGAAACAAAATATAGTGTTTTCGTAAATAAACTATTGTTTACTATTCGCCAATCTTCTTCAAGAATTTTAGCTGAAACCTGTGCTACATCTAATCCATCTTCCTGAATAAACTCCTCAAAGTCTAACACGATAGATGAATTTATTGATTCATACCGTGCCAAGTTCATTTCCATCATTCCTTTCTGAGGCATTCGGCACCAGATGGTTTTTTTATGGAGATCCGTCACAAAATTAATCAATATCTCCATTATCAAGTGCATCTAAAGTTTCATTGCTTATATCAAGTGGCTCCTTTTCAACTCGATTTGCAAGCGAAAGAAGATCAGTAGCACCAGCTACATTTAAATAGCCTGACCTTATAAAGAAATGCCCCCCTCTTTCATATAGCTTTATTGCTGGCTCAAACAAATCTTTATTATCAATAGCAATTTGATTACCTTCATCAATGAGTGCGTTTAACTCTAAATAACTTTTTGCAATATCTCTAACATAACTATTGTCAATCTCCTTTAGTGTTTGTAAATCATCAACACTCGCTTGTGACTTAGTTATCGAATTTGAAATGATAATAAAAGGGTACCTACAAGAGCCAGGATAATATTGGAGGAATATTGATGATCTTCTTAAGTATTCTTTACTCAAATGAACATGTGATCTTGCTTGTTTGTTTCCAATACAACTCCAATCTATTGCAGAGATACGCTTAACTGCCTGATTAAAATTTTCCATGGAGTATTCCGCTCCATCTTTAAGATTTTCATGGATCAAATATTATTTGAAAAAATAATTACAATGTTACTATATAATCTTTCATTTCAATCCCCTTAAGGGTTTAATTTGGACAATGTATTAAATCAATTTGACCCGTTCTAGATTCTCTAAAAGTCTTCTGTCAATATATGACTCTGTTATCACTGAGAAGTCGTCAGAATTGTTGTGAAGCCCGTGGGACAGTATAAATTTTTCTCCATTATCCATAACCAGCTCGACACCAACTTCATTCTGTAATTCAGCAAGCAATGCATTCTGTGGGTCTCGCTTGATAATGTTTATCATCTTTATATTCTGCCCTACTATTTGACTCCAGTAAGAATTGCTGTATTGATTATCCAAAGTGCTAATGATATAGAGATCAGTATCATTTTCGGTAGGTTCTTCAGTTACATATCCTGTATCATCTCTTTCAACCCATATAACAACAGAATTCTGTGCTGGGTCACTCGCTGCTCCTACTACTAACCCTGATTGAAAATATAATAATACTGGCCCCGCAGTTAAAGAGAAGACGTCTTCATGTGCTATCTCACATTGCTCCATTGCTTCACTACTTTCCCACCAGCTAAATCGTGTCAACTTGCTGAGTGTCTGATTCTTTAAAACTTCAAACAATTTAACTTTATCAGACGGGATAGAACTTTTTTTATCGTCTGCATTCATCAAGAGTTTCCTCATTTTTAATCTAATTTTCCTCGATCTTATTTTCCAACGTATTGAAAAACCATAATTTGGGGTATAGAAATTAAAAATTTTGATATGCGTTACAATTGAAATAATTTCTATTTGTATGAGTTACATGTTTGAATGATGGGTTCATTCGTCATCCCTCACCAAAAGAAGAAACCTTGAAAGGCATGAAGCAAATCAAGGTTAGTATAGAATTTGCCTAATTAGCACCTATATACTTGTTTACAATTGATTTATTTGCTGGATGAATAGTAGCCACTCCATCAGACCATTCCGTTCCATTACTATTTAAAGTGCAGCCGCACGTATCACACTCTAAAATTAATTTTTTCTCCGCTGTCTCCAAAATTTCAGCGACAACATAATTCAACTCATCATCTTTACATCTTGGACAATCTTTTCCTGAACGAAGTTTAACCAAATCCCAAAGTGTGTCACTTAACCTCATGACAAAAGAATCTACTGTATCTGGCTTTGAATTAAACATCCTCTTTGATTCTTGACCAAGCAATATCTCCGGCTCTTTTGAGATATAGTCATATATATCAATTTCCAAAATAGGGCTAAGTCTATTCCAATATACTGAGTATTCCAACCCCGGCCTATTCTTTTTTATCCATTCAGCCAAAATTAAAAAATAATCAATATAATTGTTAAATAATAAGGGATTGTTCATTAAACTTTTAAAATCTTCCCAAATGAAAGCATCCAATGTTTGTTCAAAGTCTTGCATTTCTACCACCCTTTCCTAAATCTCAAGCTTCATGGTGCTGGTACTGGATAAGTCGTAATCAAATTACCCGCTTTGTCTGTGAAAATTTTAATCCATGTGGTATCTCCACCACCATATTTCAAGGCTGAATTACCAACAACCTCTCCAACATTTACTGTTCTAGTAAACTGACCTCCACCGATGTCTGTAACAGTAGATTTGACAACGTCTGAACTCTGTAGTATTTCCTTTAACTTATCCGGCTCAATTGAGAAAATAGACCTACTATTAGCTAATGGTCTATTAAAATGTCCTTCGAGAGTATGATCAAATCCTGCTGAAACCGGTTCACCTGTATCTCTTAATGGAGTAAATCTGGTTCTTCCGTTCGCAATATTTATCCTTGATTGTGCAGTTCCTAAACCTAATGTAACATCACCTGTCACCCCATTAGCCGACCCTGCCTTGTCTGAACTCTTTCTCTTCGCCTGTTCGGCCTCCTCAATATATCCTTTCATCTTCTTTACGGATGGATGGGAAGATGGCAAACGGAGAGGCCCCTGGCGGCCAGGTATGCTCCCACGAATCATTTGAAATCCCATAAAAATCTGTCCAGCCTTCAGACTTATAACCATCCATTTTGCATAATCCTCTGAAACAGGTCTACCCGAAAATGGATCAATACCGAGCTCAAATGCCTTAATCTGGAGTGCAAATATGTCCTCTTCAGGAGGTTCGACATTCACAGCTTGCATTTTATTAAAATCCAGATGTCCTTGATCCTTCTCATAAGCTTGTAGAGAGGCCTGATCCGCAACACCATTCTCATTGACAGGCAGCCACATCCACCTACCATAAAAATTAACATGAGCCATCCGGTAGCCTTTATCACCTGAGCCAGTACCACTTGAATTAGTCATCATAGCCGCTGCGCCAACAGCTCCAGCTGCACCACCCAGACTAACACTCTGAGCATCTGCATCCTCGAAACGTGTGGCGATATCCTTTAACTCCTTAGAGGTATTCACCATACTCTCTAGCGCCTTATCCAGTATAGAACCTGATCGCTCAAATTCATAGAAAAACCGCTCTTGTGTTGCCCCCATCCACATCAGCCGGACAAACATGATCTGCCTTGTCAGTTCACCACGTATCTGTTCTAACTGTTGTCTCGCCTGCTCCACCTGAGTCGATACGTGATGTAGCTGTTCAGGGGTAATTTTAATTGTACTCATACGATTCTCAACTCATTTAAAATAGGATTACCCCATGTTAGCAGAAGCTTGATCTTGTTTCATCCAGCACAACTCCTAAATTTATCCACTAAAAACTTATACTGAAGTCCTAGTACGAATCCCACTTCATCTTATGTAGTTAAATTTTGAATTGTACGAGTCTGAAATACCGACAATTAGACCTAGTTCTTTATATCCAATAGCTATAACCACTCTTTAGTATGATCTTGTCTGAAGTTGAGTCGTTAGTCTCACTGAAGAAACGATTGCGGAGCCTATATCGCTCATTATCCATCTTAACACTGAAGAGTTAAAATGATTGATTCTAAACCTTATGTAGCATAGCTTTGTAATGTTATGCCGTTACAGCCCAAACTCCACTCGCTTTTAAGCAAGTGGAGTTCATTTTTTTGTATCATATTCAATTGTTGGGAAATCAACACATACATTTCAAACCATAAATTAAGGAGCTACATTCCCCGTGTTGCTATTCTGTTCGACTTTTGGAGCAGGTAATTGAATCATTGGCGTATTAGATCCACTTACATATGGCAGTGCTCCATCCCATTTCTTGATGGTTTCATATTCAACGAGTTGACTCGATAATGATTGTTGAAGCTCTTTATTTGCTTTGGCCTGACCTTCTGCTTCGATCAATAGTTTGTCTGCATTACCTTGTGCCTCTACGCGCTTGCGCTCTGCTTCTTTCTTGGCAATCTCAAGCTCAGTTGTCTTACGTTCCAGTTCTTGCGAAGCCTCGACACGCTTATCAATTGCTTCCTGGGTTTTAGCATCAGGTTGAGGAACCCCTACGGTAACGTTTGATACAATAAAGCCTAATTCTTTCACATCATCAGAAAAACGTTGTTGGACGTCTACGCCTGCCTCGGATGACTTTTCACCATACACATCAATGACAGTAAATTTGGAAATACCTTTACGCGCTGCGTCACGGAAACGTGTTTTGAGATATGTATCCTCAATTTCTTGAATGCTAATGGGCCCAAATGTGTTGAAGATCGAAGATACTTTACTTGGTTCGACTTGGTAGTTATAAGCAAAATCGATTGTGATGTTTTTCCCGTCTGAAGTTGCAATCTGAATATCTCTGTATTCAACCGTTTGAATTCGAATTGGATATTTCGTCACTTTATCAAACGCTCCAACGAGTTTCCATCCTTGACTCAGTGTACTATCTTTTACCCCTCCGTTTGGTGAATACACGACCCCAACATAACCATTCGGAATTCGTGTGACAAAGAAGGTTACCAGCAATACGCCCACAATAATAACCAATGCAACCGCAATGGCCCCTGCTCTAAACGTCTTTGAATTTTTCATCTGCATTCTCCTCTTGTTTGAATTTATCGTACTTTTTCAGAATTCTACTACCTATTTTATTGAATAGCGGGATCATTAATGCCCATAGAATAAATGCTAGGATTATTATTAAAATGATTCCCCCAATAAATGGCATGTTTGTCCTCCCCTCTTGGTATGTATGCGGCGCTGTACGAAGACCCCCTAGTTAATTCATCTGCGCTTCATCTACACTCATGAAATACATCCATTTATATGTTCCTTCTCCGTACATCTAATTAATAACTATAAGTTATATCCGTATTTATATATACTTTGTAAATACGTATTCGGTTTCACAATATCTAGCACTTCTTGTAGCTTTAGAACATTGAATAGGATCTGATCTAACTTATTTTAAGGCTTGTGAGCATTCAAAATTGAACTACTATAGGCCAATTTAGCTTTAAAAGTGGGTACACAAAAAAGAGCCATCCGTTTGATGGCATCTTCAAATACGAATCTTTTTTTGTCCTAGTTTCATCCAAACGTAATAACAGAATCCTCACCATATGTACAAGAAACCAACATGTATTTTAGTCTAATTTCTCTCTACGTGTAAGAATACATAAGTTCTCTCATCCGATAACGCTTCGGAAAAATTAAAGTCTAATCGATCAAAGCTTCTAACGTCCTTTAGATCTGTAACCTTACGTTCTGCCATATAACGTACCATCTCACCTCTGGCCATCTTGGCACGTGTTGCCTTCTCAACAAGCTTCCCTTCGACCATCTGTCCAAACACACATGTGATGAACTCTGTTTCCTCGCTCAGGAAAGGCGTGATATTCTTGCTGTACTCTTTGGAAGCTAGATTCAGGATCCAGTTACTTTCCGCTTGAAGCTGATCTGCCAACTTGCTGCCCCAGAATTGATAGAGCGACTTAAAACCTGGACCTTGCAACTTGCCCTGCATTTCCAACCGATATGGAGTGACACCATCCAAAGGCCGTAACATACCATAGAAGCCGGATAAAATGCGTAAATGCTGCTCCAGATAAGCCAGTTCCTCCTGTTGAAAAACACCAGGCGCCATATACTGATACTGAATTCCCTCATAGGCATAGATGGCTGGCGTAAGATTTGTCTTCAGATTCATATTCTGAATTCGCTCCACATTCTGCTCGGCGATGGCATCGTTACACTTCCACATTGATTTCAGTTCGTCGTAGGTTAATTTCTGAAGCAAACTCAGGAGTTGCTCAGTTTCGTTTATAAATTGGGGTAACTGCTTAGATGCCATCAGATCGGTATCAATCTTCATCTTTTTGGCTGGTGAAATTATCATTCGTATCATGGTGATCATCCTTAATCTACTATTGTTTTGTCGTTATTCATTGTACAGGATTGGCTAGATGAATCCAATGATGAGGCAGATTAACTTTTACCCAGGTCTTCCTGCCCCTTGACCAAACTGGGTTTTAAGTCTACATTATCCTGAAGAATATTCGATTCTAATCAATCCGCGAGAGGAGGAGCTCTTATTACACAATCCTATGACGTCATTATCGTTGGAGCAGGCTCCATGGGGATGAGTGCAGGTTATTATCTAGCACGAAGCGGGTTAAAAACCCTGATGATTGATGCTTTTGATCCCCCACATACCGAAGGAAGCCATCATGGAGAGTCCCGATTAATTCGCCATGTTTACAGCGGAGGGCCTGATTACATCTCGTTGGCGCTTCTTGCTCAGAATTTATGGCAAGAGCTGGAGGATACAACGGGCAACAACCTGCTTGTTCGTTCAGGGGTTATCAACCTGGTTAATCCAGAATTCCATTCGTTTCGCGACCGGTTGACTCATGCAGATGATGCAGGAGTCCGATATGAAATGCTGCGTGCAAATGAAGTGATGAAGCGCTGGTCAGGGATTACAATACCTGAACATTATGAAGGCATGTATGAACCGGATGCTGGTTATCTGTTCAGTGAACGCTGCGTTCAGACTTATCGGCAAGCCGCAGAACAAGCAGGTGCCACCCTGCTAACGCATACCCTAGTGGAACATGTGGAATGCGGGTCTCAGTCCGTATCCGTAAAAACCGCTGGAGGAAATACATATAACGCTAGTAAGCTCATACTTAGCACAGGTGCCTGGTTTCAGACATTAAAACCATTTGTGAATCTTCCGATCCGAGCCGTTCGCAAAACGGTAGGATGGTTTGATGCACCGGAAGCATTGTTCGGGGAAGAACATTTTCCTGATTTCACCATATCCGAAGAGGCTGGTGTCTATTATGGATTTCCCAGTATCGGCGGGGCTGGAGTGAAGATCGGCCGTCATGATACGGGACCTACCTGGATGCCAGGAGAGCAACAGACACCATTCGGAGCGGAAGAAACAGACGAGGGTGAACTCCGGAGGCTGCTTGAGCTTCGAATGCCACTAGCGGCAGGCCAATTGAAGCGCGGCAGTGTATGCAAATACGAAATGACACCCGACGAGGACTTTATTATTGATCATCACCCGATACATGAGCATGTTTGGCTTGCAGGCGGATTCTCCGGTCACGGCTTCAAATTTGCAAGCGCAGTTGGCCACATCCTGTCCGATTTAGTCCAGACAGGGCATACGGATCAGGATATTAGCAGGTTTGCCCTATCCCGATTCGCCAAGACCGGCATCTCATCATCACTATAAATCCAACAGACGTGCAGGGACACCATCAATTATTGTCGATTGGCGTCCTTGCACGTCTTTTTCATGAAGATTTTAATATTAGAAATTGATTCTAGTAATACTCACTCTCACCTTGTAAAATCATGCTGCCCAATGGTCAACAGCGTTGGTCTGCTCTTGCTCCACACAGATGTAGCAATCTTCGGATTGTAATAATAGAGCGCACCATGTGTTGGATCTGCACCGTTCAATGCCTTACGTGCTGCTTTGTACGAGGTTGCCGTCGGCTTCTGATTGAACTGCCCATCGTCTATTGCTGTAAACTGACCTTTCTGGAATATAACCTTCGGAATCGACGAAGGGAATTCTCCTGAGTGTACCCGGTTTAACACCACAGCTCCGACAGCTACCTGTCCTTCAAACGATTCCCCTCGCGCTTCCCCATGAATTAGCTTAGCGAGCTGGCGCAGTGTATTGCCTTCGGCTTTGATCTTATGGTTCAGCCTGTTCAGCGTTTTCGGGCCTGCCACACCATCGGCACTCAGTCCCTGCGCCTGTTGGAATTCGCGGACAGCACTCTTGGTAATTGTACCGTAATACCCCGTCATTCCTGCGTCAAAGTAACCCAGATCGCTTAATTGCTCCTGCAATTGCAGCACATGTTCACTACGAACACCTTGTTCCAGTTTCTGCGCTCCCGCAGAAGGGGCTGCCACTGTAAGACCGAGAGCCATCGCGCAAGTACCAAGAAGCATACCAACCTTTCCTGCTCGTTTGTTCGTTTTTCTTCCCCTTTGATGGGTTACTTTACGACTTATGGTTATAGAACCTTCACTCACGCTATGCTGTTGATTTATCATATTCTTTTCATTCATTTCACTCGTATGGTTCTTTTCAAAATTACGCTTTATCATGTCTTTACCCTCCATTTTTCTGAATCCAGATCCCACTTCTTCCCCTGAATCCTCACGGTTGGACATCCCGAGTGTCATTATAGGATATCACCCAAGGGGCGTCTATCGGACCGATGGAGCATGAAAAAATGAGTCTTGAACATAGCAGAAAGAGGCATGAGCCCATGGTCGTATCAGGGTCACACCTCTTCTTGTATCAACCTTGTACCGCTTGTCCAACCTGTGTTTCCGTAGGCAGACAGACCCGCACAAAAGTTGCGCTTGAATTTAGGACGTTTCTCAAAACTCGCTGAAGTGCTTCTTTTACCCCCTTTTCGCCCCCTCCTGCGTCAATTTCCCTTGACGTGCCCCGGCACGCCTGCTGAAAATTTCCTTGCTTGGGACGAAAATTCGGCAAAATTGATCCTTCGGAGTTTTAAGACACGCCCTAATGACAATTACTCAGCCAGCTCTTGTCCCTTCGTTTCCCGACCCCAGAACAGCACAGCCGCTGCACCAATAAGGATCGTTACGAAGAAAATGGTGAAGATCAGGCTGATTGGAACTGCTCGCTGAACCAGCATACCGACCATGAATGGTGCAATGACGCCCCCAATCCGGCCAACCGATGTAGCTAGTCCAACACCTGTTGAACGAACCGAAGTGGGGTACAATTCCGGGCTGTATGCGTACAGTCCGCCCCAAGCCCCCAAATTGAAGAATGAGAGACAGATTCCTGCGGCCAAGATCGTGGCTTCCGTCGTTGCTAGTCCAAACGCAATAGCACTAATCGCGGTCAAGGTAAGATATACGACAAGTACGAATTTGCGACCATAACGTTCAATGAAGTACGCGGCGGTAAAGTATCCTGGCAATTGTGCAATCGTCATGATTAACACGTACTGGAAGCTTTTGACGAGCGTAAATCCTTTAGCCATAACTACAGAAGGTAACCACAAGAACATACCATAATAGGAGAAAATAACGGTAAACCACAAGATCCACAGCATCAACGTTGTACGGCGATGAGGTGCTGACCAGACTGTAGCCACTTTTTCGCGGAACGTGATTTTATGCAGCTTCGTATGATTCTTATACCGTGGTGGGTCTTGAATAGCACGGCGCAGATACAATGCATAGAACGCCGGAAGTGCTCCGATGGCAAAGGCAATTCTCCAACCGTACTCCGGGATAACAAAGTTAGCAATGAGTGCCGATACAATCCAGCCTCCTGCCCAGAAGCTCTCCAATAATACAACCGCACGCCCACGTTCTGCCGTAGGCATCGATTCCGATACCAATGTAGAGGCTACGGGCAGCTCTCCACCAAGTCCAATCCCTGCAACCAGACGCAATGCACACAGGACTGCAAATCCGGTAGCCAGGGCAGAGAGACCGCTTGCAATCGTGAAGATTAAGAGTGTCCACATCAGAATAGCCTTACGTCCAAAACGGTCTGCAAGTGCACCTGCAAGCAGGGCTCCTAAAGCCATACCGATGGAGTTAACACTTGTTAATACGCCGACTTGTCCAGGGCTAAGACTCCATTCCTTGGCAAGTGCAGCCACGATGAAGGAGATCATACCAACCTCCATCGCATCAAACAGCCAGCTCATGCCGGCACTGAACAGCAGCTTGCGCTGCTTGGGATTCCGCAATACTTCCAGTTTGCTCATCACTTATAGCTCCCTTGATCTCTATGTAATCATTCTGCCATAGGGCGTTCCTTAAATCTCACTTATCTTTCGGAGTTATAAGCCACGCCCTAAACCATTATTATGCAGAATGATGTAGAAATCAATGCAAAATACGTAAATCTATATCAGACTATTAATCTGAACTTAGAACCTTACCCTTTGAGTGAACCTGCTGTCAGACCTGCAACAAAATAACGCTGGAGCAAAAGGAACAGCACGATCATCGGAATAGCTGTAATCATCACACCCGTGAGCATCATCGGATAATTAGTCACGTATTCACCACGGAACTGCATAAGCGCGAGCGGTAACGTCAGCTTGGATTTACTTGTAAGCATGAGCATGGGAATCAACAGGTCATTCCACACCATAACGAGCAGGAATGTTGCTGTTGCCGCGAGCGATGGTGCAGCAAGTGGCAACGCAATCTTGGTGTACAGCCTCCACTCACTGGCTCCATCCATGCTGCCTGCTTCCAATATCTCTGCGTTAAGCATACGCATGAAACCTGTCAACATAAATACCGAGACAGGCATCAGCATTGCAGCGGACACAATGATCAGACCAGTCAGACTGTCCGACCATCCCAGTGTACGTGTTAGGGAATAAATCGGCAGCATACTCACCTGAGAAGGAACGATCAGACCTGCTACGAACAGAGCAAATACGATTTTCCCTACACTCCCACCCCAGCGCACAATGGCATATGCAATCATACTGCTCAGTAACAACTCGATTGCAACCGTACCTAGCGTCACGACTAAGCTGTTTCCGAAATATTGCCACATAGGCTGGTTACGAAACATGCCAATAACATTGTCCCACGTAAATGGGTCAGGCCAACTGAATGGACTGGTGAAGAAATTACTGCTTGTTTTGAACGAGGACACAAATACAAAGTATAGCGGTACAATGATGAGTAACGCGTACACCAATAGAATTAGTCGATTGAACCATTTTAAAACCATATGAACTCCCTTCTGCCTAAGATCTGCTTCAATCTCAATAGTTTACTCGGTCAGCGCGCAGTGCCTTAAACTGCAACAGCGTTAAGAGCGCGAGCAATACGAGGAAGATCATCGAACCGGCAGAAGCCAGACCAAATGAATAGCTGCCAAAGGCGGTATGATAAATATATGTCGTCAAAATTTCAGTTGCATAGTTCGGACCGCCGTCCGTCATTGTAAAGATGAGGTCAAACGCCTTAAACGATTGAATGGTGGTGTATGCCACAACAATTGTTGCTGAAGGAGCAAGCAACGGCCAAGTCACTGTACGGAATACCTGCCACTTGCTGCCTCCATCCATTCGAGCTGCTTCGTACAATTCTGCTGGAATGCCTTGCAGACCTGCGATGAACACAATCATCATCTGTCCGGCATGGGCCCAGACCTGTACTGCAGCGATAGAATAGATCGCAATCTTGGGATCACCGATCCAGTTACGAGCTATACTGCTCATGCCCGCCTCATTCAAGCCGTAGTTGATTAGTCCAATCGATGGATCATACATAAATGCCCAGATTAGTCCGACCGATACAGAGGACAGAATGGTAGGCAGGAAATACAACGCCCGAAGCACAATACGTGTCTTTGTATTACGAACCAAGAGCAAGGCAAGTACAAGTGAAATAAAGGTTTGAGCGATAACTACCGTTAACATGAATTCTACGTTGTTGCCAAAAGCTTTGCGAAATACGATGCTGCTGAGACTGTCCTTATAATTATCCAGCCCTACAAATGCATACGACGGGGATACCCCGTCCCAATCCGTAAAGGAATAGAACAGCCCCGTCAATGTAGGAAATACGAACAATCCAACGTACAGCAGCAACCCAGGTAACAGAAACAGGGATAGCTGAATATGGTTTTTCATCGTTTATTTCCCGATATGCTGATCAATGATCGCCTGTGCCTGCTGCGCTGCTTCTTCTGGCGCAGTACCGCTTAGTACAGCCTGGATGGAGTTCGTAACAGCCTTTTGGTTATCTCCATTCAGGATGGTGAACCGTGGCTGGAACACGGTCTTTTTGCTTGCCCATTCTCCGGCAACTTGAAGCTCAGGTGTATCGTATTTCACATCATTAACCGTTACATTCTGTCCGGTCTGATTGGCATACTCGCTCGCTACTTCCGGTTTGCTCAAGAACTCAATAAACTTCTTCGCTTCTTCCGGATGCTTCGACTTGCTATTCACTGCAAGCATAAATGTGGTTGTATGCACACCTTCATACTTCGTCTGATCGGCACTTACTGTAATCGGTGCAAGCAATTTTTGCTCCAGATTCGGGTTTTGTAACTTGTTCTGAGCAAGTTGATATGATCCGCTTGCGAGCATCGCTGCTTTTTCTTGAATAAACAACGCACCTGCCGCAGGGTCTTTCGTACCCAGTGCATCCTGCTGGAAGTATCCTTTATCGTTCAGTTCTTTGATCTGCGTCAACGTTTTTACCCAGAACTCATCCGTCAGTTTGGCTTCGCCTGCTTCTACTTTGGTAAAAATGTCGTCACTCGGCGCATTATTCATGACCATCGTGTTCATGAATTGACCTGGGCCAATATCCGCTCCGGCAAAGGCAATTGGAATGATGCCATTGTCTTTCAGCTTCTGGCATAGCGCCAAGAAACCTTCCCAATCCGTCGGTGGCGTCAGACCATACTGTTCAAACAGCTTCACATTATAGATGGGATCGTTATATACAAGTTGATACGGAACTGCATATTGCTTGCCATCATGTTGCCCTGCTTCAATCAGCTTCGAATTAAAAGCAGACAAGAACGATGATCCCGTCAGATCCGTGAACAACCCAGCTTTGGTGAAGGCTTCAAATTGTGCACCCGGGAAGGATGCAAAGACATCCCCGACCGAACCATCACTGATTTTGGATTGTACGGTGGATTGATACTGATCCGAAGGTAATGTCTGCATTTCCACCTCGATGTTTGGATTTTCCTTTTCAAACGCGTCGATGGTTTTATTCAACGCTTCTACATCTTCTCCACGCCAGTGGATGAAGCTGATTTTCACTTTACCTGAACCCGAGGAACCATTCTCTCCGGATGCCGCCTCATCTCCGCCACCGCAAGCCGACAGTACGATGGACATGACCAGCATACTGATAAGGGGCAGGATATACTTTTTCTTATTTTTCATTAAAGACGACCTCCTGAGGATGATTAATGTGTTATAAGTTCAACTGCTAAATGGTTTATACTGACCACTCCGATGACAGAATAACCTTCCGATCGCTGTTATCCCCAGATTTATTTGATTCCTTTTACAAAGGGAAAAATCCGGGGATAGCTTATGCTTCCGATGTAGCTTTCTGTAGAAAGCTTTCAGCCGAACGTTTCACTTCTTCACGTTTTTTCTGTCCTCTTCGTTTTTGTATAAAAAGCTGAGTTGAAACTTACTTAGTTGGTAGTAACGGAGTGCTGCTTTTGTCTTGTTTTCCATCGGTCACGAATGATCGGCATAACCGTCCGTCCGAAGATTTCGGCTTCTTCCAGATGTGGATACCCGGAGAGAATGAATGTGGTCACACCCAAATCTCCGTATTCCATCAAGCGTTCTGCGACCTGTTCTGCTGTACCCACGATAAGGATGGCTCCGCCGGAGCGTACGACAGACAATCCTGTCCACAGGTTAGGACCTACAACAAATTGTTGTTTCTCCGATAGTTCCCGCAGCTCGTTTTGTCTACGCTGGTTGGTCGCATCCGTCTCGGCAAAGGCTGCTTTGGCCTTCTCGATTGCCTCTGGCGGTACTTTACTAATAATCTCCCAAGCGGCGGCCCATGCTTCTTCTTCCGTATCCCGAATGAGCACTTGCGCACGCATGCCGTAACGCATCTGACGATCTTGTCCTGTTTCCGCTTTAACCTGCTCACGAATGACCTCGATCTCTTCGATCTGCTCTTGGATCCAGTCATGGGGTTCACCCCACATGAGGAATGTATCCGCATGCTCCACAGCAACTCGCTTCGCAATCGGAGAGCTTCCTCCCAAATAGAATGGTGGATGAGGTTTCTGTACCGTTTCTGGCATGCCTACTGGGCCTTTGAAGGTATAGTGTTGCCCGTTAAACGCTGGATATGGATCGCTGGACGCATCCGCATTTGATTGTGCACCGCTGCCTGCAAATTCAGTCAGATTGAGTCCTGTGGACTGGGTCCACGAACGCTTCATGACTTCCATATACTCGCTTGCACGTACATACCGCTCATCATGTGCATGTGCCAGCGGATCACCCAGCTCTTCCAGATCTCGAACCGAGCTACCTGTAACGACATTCATCATGGCTCGGCCTCCCGAGAGCTGATCCAGAGCCGCACCCATGCGTGCAGCAAGAACCGGTGTAACCAGACCCGGGCGAATAGCGACAAGGGGACGCAATGTCTTGGTATGACTCATCACAGCTGAGCCAACCACCCACGCATCCAGACAGGCTCCCCCTGTCGGAATAAGTACGAATTCAAACCCTGCCGTCTCCGCCGTCTGTGCTACCTGCACCAGATAGTCTAGACTCGGCGCTCGCTCTGGTTCAACTCCCACATACTTACCATCCCCTGCTGTTGGCAAAAACCATCCAAACTTCATCTCTTCCTGTTCGCTCACCAAAGTCATTCCCTTCTATGAATAAATAAAGTCTCATGTTAAAAAAAGTTACCGTTGTGCTTCCTTGACGTTCCGCGTACGAATCGTTCTTTCGATCACTGTTATCCCCAGATTTTTTTAATTCCCCTTTTCCAAAGGGAAAATCCGGAGATAGCTTATGCTTCCGATGTAGCTTTCTTTCAGAAAGCTTTCAGGTGAACGCGTTGCTTCTTCAGAATCGATTTCGTTCCCTCCACTACGTTGGCACTCGCTTGAAACTTATTTTTAAAGTGCTCCTAATTTCTGATCATTTTATTAGTATGAAAGTCCAAATACCAATTAATTAACTTGGTTTAATAGGTATGGACATCATATCAATTGATTTGTCTGTGATCAATGTCATTTCGCGGCAACTTTATTTTGTCATTTTGTGGTCTTTTCTCAGAATTAGGTCTCGTCGATCTTGAATATGTATAAAACCCACCTGTATAATAGGTTATAAATGAACCTTTCCGATCTTATCTACAATACTTATATATTAAAGAGGTGTTCCCGATGACCGAGAGCATGAAGGAGGACCACCACGAGTTTTTGGATATTATTTTCTTCACTCCATCTGAATTCGAGAAAGCCGGTGGCGCCTGGCCGATTCGTATCGGCCGCAATCTAGCCAAGAGCAACTATCATATTGGCCCTCGCACCACACCTTATCATTATTTGCTGTTTGTGTTAGAGGGGGAAGGTACGTTCATTCAGGATGGGCAACATCATGCCTTGCGAGCACGAGATGCGTTCTGTCTATTTCCGCATGTCACTCATGAGTACTGGACCACCCCTGAGAACACATTGCAGAAAATATTTATTGCCTTTGACGGCTCACATGCGGCAGAACTGCTCTCCCGGATTGGTCTGACTCCAGACTCGCCTTATCGTTCAGGCGTGTTAACGCCAGAGACAGCAAGTGCAATGCGTGCATTTATGGAGGATGTTCGCAAACCGCAGGATGGAGCAAGTGATCTGGGACGACTTACTCGGTTTCTAAGCCTTTTCGACCGAATCGCCCGTTCTCCGGCAATCAAGGGACTGCAGCCAGACTCCGCTACTCCCTGGCTCCAGAAGGGCAAAGAGTATATGGATATCCATTTTGCTGGCGGCATTACAGTGGAAGGCGTGTCTGCTCATGCGGGCGTGGATCGTACCCACTTTGCCAAACAGTTCCGCAGAGCGTACGGTCTCTCTCCCGTCCAGTATATTCAGCAATTGAAAATGGATCAGGCCAAGCGCTTACTTGTGCAGACCCCGCTAAGCTTAACTGAAGTGGCTCATTCTGTCGGTTATCCCGACTTGTTCTCCTTCTCCAAAGCCTTCAAAAAACAGGTCGGTCTGCCCCCCAACCGTTATCGGACAACCGAGAGCAGTAAAGAATAACAAGGTACATCCTCCCTTACGCTTTAAATCCGCCTACGATGTTCATTGCTCCTTCTCTGCAACCGTTGCTGGATCTCTTGCGCTACCGAGTTGCTGCTTGGCATAAACGCTTGATTAACTATGGTATCTATCACGCCGTCCTTTTACGCTTTCACAACAAAAAGAAAGGCAAGTCCTATTCATATCAGGACTTGCCTTTCTTTTTATCTCACTTATTCAATTTATATCATCGTCGCTTGTGAAGTTGCACCGACCCTCAAGCCACATATCATAAAGTGACCCCTATTTCTGCTCATCATCCTTGCGCGCAAGCGGAATACCGTTTTTTTTCGCATACCATGCTTCATAATGATGTACGGCAACACCTGCAAAGGAAGAATGAGTAGAACCAAGTTTGAACACCTTCTCCATTTCCTCATCCATATTGCTAATCGGTTTACGGAAAAAGGTCAGGTGATCTCCCTCATGCGTATCTGCCAATTCTGCTCCGATCCAGACTTTCTTGCCTAGGTCGTCCGCCTCGTCCAGTTCCTCCTTGGACAGATCGTACATCTGTTGCCCACTGTCACGATACGCCATGATCGCTACGGCATCGAAGTGAGAAATGACCCAGTGGCTGAACGTCCCTTCATTCCCAGATGACTGACGGGCATCGAGCCAGAACGGAATGGCAGCGCTCATGTACAATCCCGCATCCTCTCCCGCTTCCGTCCAAGCTTTCATGTTATCTTGCCACTCTGCAATGACACGGCTCTCCTCATTCTCCCAGCGTTCCAGTTGATACGGCTCCACATCCAGTTGGACGCCTTCAAAACGTTCATTCTTAGCGGATGCTGTATTATATGCTCGCACTCGTTCAATAAAAGCCAGTCCTTCTTCTCGTTTCTCCGTATAAGCCCAATCCGCATGACCATTCAAGGCGTGTACCTCAATCTCCGCCACCTTCGCAGCGGCAATAAATGTACGGTACGTATCATCTGATACTTCATCCTGTATTTGCAGGAAGATCACATTCACACCCTGCTCTTTGGAAAATGAGATAATTTCCGGTGTCTGCTCTGCAATAATGGAAGCGTCCCACAGCCAAGTCGCTTTGTGTTCCTCATGAGAGAACCACTTGAGCAGCCAGGGCAGAAGCAGCAGGCAAAATATCAGCGCCAGAAGTACCCATTTTGCCTTCACCGGAACCTGCTTCCATCGTTTCATCGGATTCCTCAGACGAGCAACGCTTCACTTGGTTCAAGCACAGGGTGTTGTACCGAGTGACCAATCTTATAAATATGAGGCTGTGTATATGTGCGGAATGCATTACGTGTATCAAGAATCGGTACACCGAGCTCTGAAATTTCACGATATGGAAGATCCTTATGATTGGTAATCAGCACGATGCAATCGTATGTTTTGAACTGTTCCAGATTGAACACTTCGCTGTGTACGGTATCTCCATGTTTGTCCAAGAATGAATCAGCATACGGGTCGTAGTAGCTTACATTAGCTCCACTTTCCTTGAACAATTCATATACTTCCAGTCCTGGGGACTCACGCAGATCTGCAATATTCGGCTTGTATGACATACCAAGCAACAATATATTGGAATTCCGAACAGACTTGGCGTATTCGTTCAGAATGGTTGACGTTTTATTCAGAACATAATATGGCATGTTGTCATTCGTCGATTGTGCCAGCTCAATGAATTTACTGTAGAAACGGAATCCTTTTGCTTTCCAAGACAGATACATTGGATCCAGCGGAATGCAGTGACCACCGATGCCGGGGCCTGGATAGAATGGCATGAAGCCAAACGGTTTGGTTGCAGCTGCATCAATGACTTCCCAGATGTCGATGCCCATGCGATCACACATCATCGCCATTTCATTCACGAAGGCGATATTCACGCTGCGGAATGTATTTTCAAGCAATTTAGACATCTCCGCTACTTTTGGTGAAGATACGGGTACAACGGTTTGCACATATTTACCATACAACGCCGTTCCTAGCTTAAGGCAAGATTCGGTGGTGCCTCCAATGACCTTAGGCGTATTAAACGTAGTGAATCGTCCGTTGGACGGGTCAACCCGCTCTGGCGAGAAACAGAGGAAGTAGTCTTTGCCTGCTTCATGTCCGATTTTGTCCAGCTTCTGTTGAATCAGCTCTTCGGTAGTTCCCGGGTAGGTTGTACTCTCCAGCGTGATCAACATGCCTGGTTTCATATGCAATTTAATCTGATCAACTACCGTCTCAATGTACGACGTATCTGGATCTTGGTTTTCGCTCAGTGGTGTTGGCACACAGATGCTCAACGCATCGATGACACGCAGCATACTATAATCTGTCGTTGGTTGAAAACGACCTGTCTCCATCACTTTTTTCAATTCTTCAGATGAGATGTCGTGAATGTATGAATCTCCGTGATAGATACTCTCTACCTTAGAAGCATCGAGATCAATTCCGATGACAGTGAAGCCTTGATTCACCATTTCTACAGCAAGTGGAAGCCCTACATAACCGAGCCCGACCACGCCGAGTACCGCTTCTTTATTCTCAATCGCATTTAATAATGAGTGGAAATGTTGATTATGCATGATAGTCCCTCCAACAATGATTTGATTTTGTGTGAAATTTGTTCTTTTTGTCTATCGTTATCTTCTTTGGCATTTGCATAAATTCACAACTATCTAGTGCAGGCACCGCCGAATACGAGCATCCAGCTCTACAGGTGAGAACGGCTTGGTCATATAATCATCCACCCCGCTACGGAAGCATTGGCTGATCGTTTGCTCAACACGCTGCTCCGTCAGAACGACGATTTTGGGTGGCTGCTCTATCTCTAACTTCTGGATATGGTGAATGAACGGCAAGCCGTCAATACCATACAGGTTCAATTCGGTCAGTACCAGATCTGGTGCCACTTTCTCGATAAGTTCCAGTGCAGCCAGACCATCTACAGCTTCATACGTCTCGTAGCCTTGCATCTTCAATCGCAATTGCAGAAACTCACGTACGGTCGGATCATTATCTACAATCAAAATACGTTCTGGATCTGCTGATGTCTTGTCCAGCGTGTAGATATGAATCTCAGATGAGTCTACCAGCTTCGAGGATTCAGCCATATGCTGAATGGTCGCTTGTGAAGGACGATCCTTATCCGTGAAGCTAGCCAGTGTAATCTGTGGATCGGCACCGGGTACCGTTTCCTGTAGTTCATGCTTGATCCGAAGTCCTGCATAGTGAATCTCATCCAAGGTTAATCTCGGCAATAGAACTGCAATCGTCTGCGTAGCTCCATCTTTCCACAACTGGAAATCATAATCATGTGTCTGCTCCAAATGTGTTCGGATCTGCTGCTCTGGCTGAATATTCCCTGCACAGTGGATGAACATTAAACCGCATGTTCCGGCACCCGTTTCCTTCAACCCTTGCTCTACACTTCGATACACATTGACCGCAGTCTCACGCTGCAATGTTGCCGTATTTGGCATGTTCTTTTCCACCCTTCTCCTTCAGTTATGATCAAGCAGCTTTGCTTGCACCCTTTTCTTCTTCTGACCAGCTCTGGCGAGTCATCGTGCCCCATGAATTGTTGTTTTGCATAAACTGAACGTGACCCTGCAATCTCCAGAGCACACCGAGCTGATGATAACCTACAAATTTTAAGGCAGAGAATACCAGCATTTTGACCAGATCGGATAGCTTGTTGTAACGCTTAAATGCGATTTCCTCCAGCACTAGCGCGCCTACACTTAGCAGATAACCACTCACAAAGTTCAACAATCCGAACAACACGAGAACCGGCCACTGCGTCATATCCATCAGCACGTATCCGGCAAGTGCCAGAAGTCCGGTAATCCGGAAATACGGGTTGAGCGCTTCAAAAATGACATTGTACGGCATCGTCACCATACCCATTACTTTGTATTTCGGGTTGAACAGCATGCCACGATTCTCAAGCATGTTCTTCAGATTTCCCCGTCCCCAACGCTTGCGCTGACTGGACAAGATCCGGTAGGAATCCGGCGCCTGTGTCCAACATACCGCTTCAGGACAGAACGCCACGCGATACTTCAATTTATTTTCCAGCATATAGCGGTGAAGCTTGATAATAATGTTCATGTCCTCCCCAGGATAACCGTCCCGGTAGCCTCCGACGGCAATCACTGCATCCTTACGGAACATACCGAAGGCACCTGATACAATGATTAAGCCATTCATATGGCTCCAGCCAATTCTTCCCCCGAGAAAGGCTTTAAGGTACTCAATGGACTGGAACATCGGCCACATTTTGCGAGGAAGAGATACATCCTGTACGGCTCCATTTTCAATCTTACAGCCATTAGCTATACGAACGTCGCCGCCAATCGCTACCGTCTCTTCTGGGTTCTCCATATACATGCGAGCCATACGAATCAAAGCATCCTTCTCCAGAAGCGAATCGGCATCGATTGAGGAGATAAGAGGGTAGTGAGACAGATTGATTCCTGCATTAAGTGAATCCGCCTTACCACCGTTCTCCTTATCAATGACATAGAGATCCGGGAATTCCGAATTATGATAGATACCTCGTATGTTTTTACATGCGATTTTGCCATGCATTTTGGTGTTGGTCACGAGCTTCAGATTGTACTCTTGCAGTAACTTTTTCAACGTATCATCACTCGAACCATCGTTAACCACGATGACCTCATACGTTGGATAGTTCAGCGTCATCAGACAGTTTACATTTTCAATAATCGTCAGTTCCTCGTTGTATGCCGGTACCAGCAAGGAAACCGAAGGCACCAGTTCCGAGCCTGACAACGTATTATATTTGGAATAGTGCGAACGCCGGAATATAGTCCATATGTTGCGGAATGAAAGGGCTAAGATGGAGAAATATAGTGTGTTAACAAAAACCACATAATATATAGCCACCATACCGTAGATTAATAAAAGATCTCTAAGCAGTGTAATCCCCTCCTACCGTTGCCACACCTGTGCGTTTCTTGCTTGTGCGATGGTCTATTGGTGAGCCAAAATACCGATCATATAGCAGCCTTTTTTTGTTATGTGCGATCATCTGTTCAACAGCTCTATGATCCGTTCCCGTATGTTGCATCGTGCTCTCAATCTGCTGCATCGCGATTTCACGCTCTACACTTGTACCCTGTACAGCAGCTTGGCACAGTGCTTCGAATCCAGGCTCACCCAGCTTCGCCAAACTCTCGGCAGTGTTGTATCGCACTCTCCAATCTTCATCTCGCAGCGCTTTGCGCAGTAACGGGATACTGCCTGATGCATGCTTCGAGCCCAGCGCTTGAGCGACTTCGGCGCGTACCTCGGGATCTGCATCCTGCATTAATTTCAAAATCGTCTCATCTCGCAGTGCAGGACTTGCACTAAGGTACAGCTTCACTGCCTCAGCACGTACATCCCGCTGCTCCGCGCCCACCAGTTTGTGAAGAGCAGGCATCACTTCTGGAACAGCCTGTCCCCACATGGCTACAAGTCCTACTTTTACAAAGTCGGGATTAGGGTCTTCCAATAATTCAATCAACATCTTACTCGTATCCATGCTTGTTTCAAGTAGAATATCTGCAGCTAGATGATGGATGGATTTGCCTTTGGTTAACAGCACCTCAAGCATCTCCTTTAACTCTCCTTGACGAACCGTGCTTCTCGCAATGGAGCGAGCAATCATGATCGCCATCGGACCAGGCTTCTCATCCTTCAGCAATTCCATAAGTCCCGGAACAGCCTCTGGACAACGCATGCCCCCTAAGCGATACGCTGCATCGATCTGTCGGCCATAACGCAGTCTGCCCAGTTCTTTCAGGTCATGCTCTACAAACCCCGACTCACGGCACAAGGCAATCAACTTATCGCGGTACTCTCCCTTGAATTGATCGATCCATTCAATCAACTTATTCTGGATAACCCTGCGCTCTAACGGAGCAAGCTTGCCTGGTGGCAGCTTCAGTTGACGATTCTCCGTCAGTGCAGTTTGCAAGTACGTAAAGTAGTCCCGCTGCTTGGATTCGTACCACGCCATCTTGCGCTGTTTGCCATTGTGGGACATTTTCATGGCAAACAGCAGGATTACGCCTACAACAACAAGCGCTATACAGATATATAGAAATAGATAAGCTAGTGCCAAATTGGGAAACATTCGAAAAAGTCCTCCTTTATACTGATTTATTCGGTCTGAAAACTAGGTATTTGTTCAAAACGTTTCTTCATTTCCTCATAACTTAGCTTCAAACGCTCGCTGTATTGCACCTGTTCCCAAGGTTGCCACTTGTACATAGGCAATGTCTTCAAGTCCAGTGTGTTCGCTTCGCCTCCTGGCCATGATACTTGACCAGTAGAACGCTCCATTAACCATGGAACCAGTGTAACGCCCTCTACTGTTTCAGTTTGGAATTGTCGTCCTTCCTGAAGTGCTCCATAGTTGATGACTTGCAGTGAGCTTGGATCACCGAACCCAAGCAACATCCAAGGAATTCGCATCTCCACCTGGTTCCCTTTATACTGCCACGCCGTTAATGAATCGGTATCAGACTGCCCTGCAGCTGTAGTTCCTCGCTTCAGCGCACCCACCTTTTCGTTCATAAACGGGTGAGCCGATCGGGTATCCGGCGGTGTCATCCTCAGGCTTACCGCCAGGTTCCACGGCTGGAATGGATTAGCTGAATCCGCTGAATCCTCAGGCAACATATCATAGCCATCCTTGCCATACAGACGACGATTAAAATCATAATCCTTGGCGATTTCCACTTGAGATTCAGGATCCTGTCCCAGCGTGATCACCGTTTCGAGTCCATCACTTAACGTTCTACCAGGAAGTCGCTCGCCGGGCTGATTACCTCCTGCAAGTGTGTCTGTACCAATGTGCAGCACCGTCTGCTTCGGATCAAACTTCTGATCTAAGGTCATGCCAATGTACAGGTAAGCTTCGTCATGAGTTAGCTTCATCTCCTGAATGCCCTCCACTTTACCCTGCCAGACCGTTACCTCATCATCCTTCAGCTGCTCCCAATCATCCAAGCTGCCATCAATGGTCAACTGCTTCTGTTTACCAGGATCCATCGCGAGCAAACCAAACATCTTCTCGTTGGTCAGCACGTTTAACCAATATGCACGTCGGTCTGCTGGAATTTCGAGTGGCATCGTGTTCCAAGTTTTCTTGAACCATTCGTCCTGCCACATGAACAAGATCGCTCCTGCATACCCTTCATCGTAAATATCTTGAGTTAGGGAAGCATCGATCTCACCTTGCTCTGCCTCGTTATGCCCTCCCTGATTCCTTCCTCCCATACCCAGATGAGAAATACCAAGCGAGGAAGGTACACCGTACTCTGTAATCATTACAGGCATATCGGAAAACTCGGCTTTAAGCTTGCGTAGATAGCTTTTGTACGTGTTGTATTCTCCATTGGCATCCTTAATGGTTTGAAGCGTCTTATCGATGTGGAACAAGTCAGGATAGTAAGGATACACATGATACGCTGCAAAATATCCTCCTTGCCAGTCCTTCGACTCAATATGACGGGCATCCACACTGACCAGGTCCTCTTCATACAATGGTTCACCTGGATGATCAAGCACATCGGTCGTCACCCAATTCGTAAACGTCATTGGATGCTCCCAACCGTACTCTTTCTCTAATACAGCGGTGTAATCCATCAATTCTGCCAACCAGTTCTCAAATGGTGAAGCATCCGGGGTTCCCGAAAAATGAACTCCCTTGTACTGCGGCACATCAGGATGTGTCTTATTGGTGTTATCCACCATCATAGGATCCCACTCGGTTCCAACATGCCACGCCATCAGATATTTCCCTGCATTCACCTTATACTTCCCGCTAGAAGCTCCCGGTTTATCAGGAATGTCCGCATCCCCATAGACAGCAGATACTGCTTTTTCAATTTCCTGTTTAAATGTTTGCTCGATATGGTCGAGATAAGCATCCTGCTTCTCAATCAACTCTTCCTCAGGTGACCATATCCCCTGTATAAAATATAAGGGCTGCTGCCTACCGCGATTATAATCGACCAAGGCAGTATAAAAAATTGGCTCGTGAACCGTATATACCCGGATTACATTAGCGCCCAGATCCTGAATCTGCTCGAACCACCTCTGATAATCCTCTTTAGTCAGCGGGAATTCACCCGGATAGTGTCCAGGTGACGTTGCGCCCAGATTGACGCCTTTGACGAACATCTCCTTCCACGTACCGTCCGATCCGTATTCCATGAATCGGTCTCCCTCTGTTTTGAACTTCATTTCTGTACCATTCTGCGCTGTATAAGTGACCAGTTTGGGCTGCATATAGTACATGCCGGCAAATATTCCTCCGGTCAATACTACGGCTCCAGCCAGCACCGTTAGCATCCAGCGTTTTCGTCTTCGTCTACTCATGCTCTCGATTGCTCACCTCTCTAGTATGCATCCCGTCTTATGCCTGTGTTATCGATCAAACATGAAGACATGCGGCATATTCCGCATGGGATGACCGCATGGAATAGAGCTGTCAGCGGTGTAGTTCTCACTATAGCGCTAAGCGTCTGCATTTGTAACTAGGCTGATGGGAGCAAACATAAACTGCAACATTCTGCCCATTATTCGTAAAATACGCCATCAACTAGCATGCTTTCCCTCTGAACTTCATCCTCTGCTCACCATTGTATCTTCCCCCTGTGAACTGAGGATTTAAGATCCGTTCCTGTAGGGACGTATATGCCTGTTATTGTTATATGCAACGCGGATTACAGCATCTGAGTGTGCTTAGACACTTATCCCATTAAACGCAGGTTGTTTTTTAAAGTTGCGGCCTTTTTTACAGTATTAACCATAAAGATTACAAAATTGATACTATAGTCCGATAACGTATCCGTGAAAATCCGCGTCCTATCAGGCTTTTCTGAAAAATGCAGAAAATAAAAAAAGGACATCAGTCCTGCACTGTAGGACTGTGCCTATTTATATCCCTTTTACAAATTAGTGAATGAACAGGCGGTCATCGCTCAGAGGTCACAGATCTCTAACATTAAATGTAAAAATCCACATCTTATTTCCTACAATCTGGTCTTCAGCAAGCTATTTAGTAATTGTGTCCAATTTGCAAAATAATTCCGCTTGCCGCATTTTAAATTGTCAGATATGCTTATAAAATAAGAACACATGTTCCATACTGTAAATAAACTGTAAAACAATCACCGGAATGAACCTATTTTTATTCAAACCCTATGGATTGAGAAGTCAAAGGAGAGACTTGTTATGCCCCGCAAAGCCACACGTGTCATTATGCTAGCCGATTGCCAGTCGTTCTATGCCAGCGTAGAGAAATCTGCACACCCTGAATACAGGGATCGTCCACTCGTTGTAGCCGGAGATCCCGCACGACGTTCGGGCATTATTCTGGCAGCCTGCCCTTTGGCCAAATCCTATGGCATTACTACTGCTGAGCGACTAGGCGAAGCCTTAGCAAAATGTCCGGACGTTGTCGTCATTCGCCCAAGAATGGCGGAGTATATTCGGGTCTCCCTGCACATTACGAGCATTCTACAGACGTACACCGATCTCGTTGAACCCTACAGCATTGATGAACAGTTTCTAGATGTCACCGGAAGTCTCGATTTGTTCGGCAGTCCGGAAGTGATCGCTAAGAGCATTCAATCCAGAGTCTTGGAGGAGACCGGCATATACATCCGTATTGGTATTAGCGACACGAAGGTCGTAAGCAAAATGGCTTGTGACCTATACGCTAAAAAAGTCCCCGGAGGCATCTACACCCTTCCCCGTAAGGATGTACAGAAAACATTATGGCAGATGCCAGTCAGAGATATGTTTATGGTTGGTTCTCGTATGGCGAATCATCTCTATAAGATGGGGATTCATACCATTGGTGAGCTGGCTCAGACTCCACTCTCTCGACTTCGAGATCGTTGGGGCGTAAACGGCGAGGTATTGTGGCGAATCGCTCGTGGCATAGACGATTCTCCGGTGAAGCCGGGAACATATGCACACCAGCAAAAGGGGATCGGACATCAGATGACTTTGCCTCGGGACTATGAGTCCTGGGAGGACATCAAGGTTGTGTTGCTTGAACTAGCTGAGCTGGTTAGCCGGCGTGCACGGGACAAATCACTGATGGGGAATGTTGTATCTGTTGGATGTCGTGGACAGGATTATGATCGCCCTACTGGCTTTTCGCGCCAAATGAAGGTGAATGAACCTACGAACATTACGGATGAGGTATACGATGCTGCGGCAGCCCTCTTCTTACGCCATTGGGACGGATTACCCATCCGCCGAATCAGCGTATCCTTAACTGGGCTTGTCGCTGATTCCGACATACAGCTATCCTGGTTCGACGATCGTGAACGAAAAAGAGAACTGGAACGCGCCACAGATGATATCAAACGCAAGTTCGGAGACACCGCGATTATGCGAGCCTCTTCCTTATGCTCATCTGCCCAGGCACAGGACCGTTCTCATAAAATTGGAGGTCATTATAAATGAGTAAAAAATTACAGCAAAACGGAATCTTTGAATCTTCTCGCATGATGCTCCCTGAACACCGAGAAGCTTACATTCTTCATCAAGAGCATCTAGCTCCACGCACTCGTCCTTCTCTGGATGCTCAAGCGGCAGAGGAAATGTCTCGTTTACTCAGCAATTCGATGGTATTAGGAGATGCCATCACCATTACCCTGTTCGACGAATATGACGATATTCGTATCACCGGGCAGGTGCTGCGAATGAACCGTCCCGCCCGCACCCTTAAGCTACTTACGAATAACGGGACTCGGGACATTCAGATGAATCTAATCACAGACGTCACCCTAGCCGGTGAGTAATACATCGCCCACAACCTAACGTCGATATCGTCAATAGGAACTATTGGCTCGTGAAGTCAGATTTGCGGATTTTCGGAGATAGTTGCAGTTCAATTCACGGAGACAGGACTGCTTTCCTACACGAAATGGACTCACTTCATGTATCAAGAATAACGATATAGAAGGCTGCCCTCTCGTACTAAAGGAGCAAAAGGAACCAGAAGTGATTCAAAAGATCATCTTAAGGGTATATTTCGCTATTTTAGTGCGCGTTCAAAAAGATCGGTTTTGAACAACCTCTTTAGAAGAAGCTCCAGTCGAACTCCTTAGAGAGACGCTCAAGCAGATGCACCCCGGCAATACTATTTCCTTTGCGATTTAAAGCTGGCCCCACCAGTCCTATACCGAATTGACCTGGTACAAGTGTCAAAATCCCACCAGATACACCGCTCTTCGCAGACAGTCCAACCTGGATAGCAAATTCACCGGATGCATTGTACATTCCGCAGGTGGTCATAAATGTTTTGGCAATCTGTACATAACGACGCGGAATTAACTCTTCTCCGGTGACTGGGTCTGTCCCGTTGTACGCAAGCACCAATGCCATACGTGCGAGATCCGCACAGGTTACCTCAATGGAGCAATGACGGAAATACACGGCAAGTACATCTTCAACATCATCCTTCAGCACCCCGTTGTGCTTGAGGAAATATCCAAGTGACCGGTTTAGATGACCGCTCTCTGACTCAGACTGAAATACGGCCTCGTTGTAGTTTAATCGTTCATTGTTTGCGAGCTTACGGAAAAACTCTAGGATACGTCGGGATTTCTCTTCCTTGCAATCTCCTGCAATTAGAGAGGACACGGTGATTGCACCAGCATTGATTAACGGATTAAATGGGATTCCTGGATCAACTAATTCCAGCTTAATCATGGAGTCATAATCGTCGCCGGTCGGTTCTTTTCCTACATTAAAGAACACAGCTTCTTCTCCATGATCCATCAAAGCGAGAATTAAGGTAAATACTTTAGAAATACTCTGCATCGTAAAAGGTACACCACAATCACCGGCTGATACATGGTTACCCTCAGCGTCCATGATATGTATGCCAAGCTCATCCTGCGAAGCTTTGACCAGCTCCGGAATATAGGAAGCCACCTTACCTTGCCCTGTATGCAAACGACTCGTTTCCAACCATTCGGGCAGTAGGGAGTTCAATTGATCCATCGTAGAATTGCTCATCTCCATCTCCTCCATCTCTCTAATTATTATCATACGGTATTAGAAAGGATTACCCGGAGTGGGTAATCCTTTACCATACGTTAACGTCATTTTAGCGTTTCGCTCGCAAGCTCAGTTCCAGAATCTCCCCTGGTAACCCGTCATAATCGCCCACCCAAGTGGAAACAAAGTTCTGTCTAAGCAGAATTTGACGTGAGGCTGCATTCGTTGGATCAATCACAGCGTAGAGCACGCTAATTCCTGCTGCCTGTGCCTTTATAATTAACCGAGCGGCAATGGAAGTCCCATGACCTTGTCCCCAATGTTCAGGCAATATCATATATCCGATCTCCGCGCGCTCTGGATTGGTCTCATCCGGAATTAATTTGGCGTAGGCAATACCATTCCCCTCCTTGCTGGAGACCCGATAGAATCCGGTATCATTGTTGAGGTTGTAATCCAGCATGCTTCCGAATTCCTCTTTCGCTTCCTGTTCAGGAAATGCACGTTCGGTAATCTGTTTCATCACTTCACTATTGGAGACAAGCGCATAATAATCTGCAAAATCAGGCTCTGTGTATTTCATAAAATTCATTATATTCGTACCTCCTCTGAATTAACATCAGGGCTTGCTTTTTTGATTTCCCCTAGAGTATACCAGAAGCAAAGTATGCAATGCACATCCCCCACATACCCGATTCGAACCCCTCCGTTCTTCTCCCTTACAAAACCGTATAAGAAAAACGTCGATCGACGTACTTCCACAGAAGACAGACCGGTGTAGGTTGAATTTTTTCTTGCGATAATCGAATGATTTAGCTCCGCTAAAAACGTAAACTTTCAATTTTCTTCAAAAAAAGCGACCTCTATGAGGTCGCCAAATCACTACATATTCTAATATTTAATATTTATGTCCATTCCCATTCCATATTAGCTTGCCCGGGATGAAGGATGCAGACTCAGCTTTCCTTCACGCTGACGTGTACGACGTTGTTGCCCCGGAGGTGTGATTATACATGCAAGCAACAAGGAGATCGTACAGAGAACGGCAATCACGATAAAGGTAAGATGGAACCCGCCCAGCAATGCGCTGATAAATGATCCGGCAAGTGCACCAAAACCAAACCCTTGATAAATGACACCATAGTTTTTGCTCTGGTTTTTTAATCCGAAATAGTCTGCCACAATGGCTGGAAATACTGTGATATTCCCACCAAAACAAAAAGCAATGGCTGCCACACAGGCGAAGAACACTCCAAAACTTAGCGGAACCAGGCTCAGTGTCATCACGGCGATCGCCGTAACCAGCAATGCTCCAGCGATAACCTTCATCCGTCCTACTTTATCCGACAATGCACCTAGGATGATACGACCAGCCGTGTTAAATATGGCGACCATAGCAACCGCGTTAGCAGCCGTGGCTACGTTTAGACCCGCGAGCTGAACACCGATGTCTTTCACAATCCCGATAAGGTACAGACCACTCATACATGCCGTGAAGAAAATAACAAATAACATGTAGGCTTCTTTTGTACGCAGCATTTCCTTGACCGTATAATCCTGACGTACATTCGATGGCTGGCCTCCCTCTTTTTGACCCGCTGCAGCTTGATTACGAACCACCGCTTCACGGATCAAGAACGAGCCTGCCACGATTAGAACAAGTACGATAATTCCCCAATACATAAATGCCTGAGCAGGGCCTACCGAACTAATGAGTGCAGAATTCACATATTTGAACAGAAGACTGCCTGTACCAAAGGCTCCGACCGAGATACCTGAGATCAGACCTTTGCGCTCGGGAAACCACTTAATCAGATTAGACAACGAAGTGATATAAGCAGTACCGTCAGCAAATCCAACCACAAATCCAGCCAGAAGATAGAGCAGCGTTAACGAAGTAACTTGAGAACTAAGAACAAGTCCAAGCCCAAGCAGGATTCCTGCAATACGGATCAAGCGCTGAAGCCCCCATCGTTCCTGCAAACGTCCTGCAAACAATGTAGCAAATGCTAATGCAAAACTCGTTATGGAAAAAGTGATCGCTACAGAGCTCACGTCCCATCCGAATCGATCGGAGAGCGGTTGGTTGAACAAGCTCCATGTGTAAATTGTACCTAGGCCCATCTGTACAATAATGGTGCCCAGTACAATAAGCCAGCGATTAATGGATGTAGATTCAGTCGTTGATGTCATATTAGGTGCTGATGAAATGATTGCTTTCATCGTAATCTCCCCCTTGCCGATGTCAAATGCTTGAATGCGTTCACAAGCTAATCATACATGAAAGGGGATTCATTACATCGATTTTGGCATGAGTTGCATCAGAGCGGGAATGAAATGCCTCTAAATGCGCATGAGCTGCCTGAACTCTTTTACCTTCCCACGACTTACAGGCACTTCTGCCTCCAGATCACGCAGGCGTAACAGATACGTATTGTTAAACCAAGGCACAATTTCACGAATTTGAACCAGATTCACCAGGTACGAACGGTGGCAGCGGAAGAAGGTTTCCTGTGGTAAACGTCCATGGAAATCCGTAATACTAACGGGCATCGTAAATTCACCATTTTTCGTATATACCTTCGTTACCTTTTCCTGTGCTTCCGCATAATAAATATCGTTAGTATCCGTCACAATGATGTTGTCGTTCCGTAACAGGTTAATCCGCCTCACATCATGGCTGTTCGCTTCCCTCACCTGTTGCGTTCCAGAGGACGAGCTTAATACAGACGAGGAGTCATGTACAGAAGTCGTATGCTGAACTGATCCGTCGCCCATACCAAGTTCATGCTTCCCCTGCTCCTGATCCCGGCGGAATGTGGATTCAAGCTTGTTCAGCATAGCTGCAATCCGTTTCTCGTCATAAGGCTTCAATATATAATCCAACGCTTCCAGCTCAAATGCCTCCACTGCATGTTCCTTGTACGCTGTCGTAAATACGATGTAGGGCTTACGGGCAAACTTTCCAATATGATGAGCCAGCGTCATGCCGTCTAACGAAGGAATGTTAATGTCCAGAAAAATAACGTCAACTTCCTGCTCCTGCAGAAACTTCAGCACATCTAGTCCATCTTCAAGACAAGCAACAACTTCAATCTGGCTGTGCTCCTGAATTAAATAATTCAACTCCTCACTCGCCAGGATCTCATCTTCAACAATAAGGGCTCTCATCGACCAATCACCTTGTTATGCATCTCCTTTAGGCACATCAAATAAAATATCTGTTCCTTGTTCCAACCGAGTAATGGTTAAGCCTTGTCCATAAATAAGTTTCACACGCCGGTGTACATTATATAATCCGATCTGATTCCCAGGCATCCGGTCATGGTACACCTGTTCAATAATGTCTGGATGGATACCTGATCCTGTATCACTGACACCCACTCGCACAAAATTAGGATAATCCTGTACTCGAATGCGAACCGTTCCCGGTCCTTTCACTTTAAGAATGCCGTGGATAATGGCATTTTCAACAAGCGGCTGAATCACCAGACTTGGAATATGCACAGCCACCTCATCAATCTCATAGATCACTTGCAGCCTGTTACCGAAGCGCGCCTTTTCAATTTCCACATAATTACGAACTTGCTCTAATTCTTTATGAATATCGATCAGTTCGTCTGACAGCTCCAAATTATAGCGCATATATCCCGACAAATTCACAATTAACTCCCTTGCTCGATCGGGCTTGGTACGAATGGAGGAGGCAATGGCATTTAACGCATTAAACAGAAAATGAGGATGGATGGTCGTTTGCAGAGCCCTAAGCTCTGCTTTGTTCGCAGCAGCCTTAATCTCTTCAACACGGGATACCTCCATCTGCGTAGAAATAATCTGTGATAGCCCTACTGCCATGGTCTGCAGAGGATACGTGATCTTGTACGCTTTTCGATAATAAATTTTTAGTGCTCCAGTCACTTCGCCCCGCTCTTCTAGCGGAATAATAAGCAGGGAGTGAATATCCGGCGTTTTCTCATCAATCACATCATTACTAATGGTAATCTCTCCGCTGGAGATCGTTTTCTTCGTCATCTCACTAATAATCTCATTTCCGATATGATACCGTTCTTCACCAAATCCCACATAAGCGAGTACATTTCGTGTATCGGTAATGGCCACCGCATCTGCCTGGATGTCCTCCTGAATAATTCGGCAGATTGTACGAAGAGAGTCTTCGTCAATGGAACGGAAATACGGCAGCGTTTTGTTGGCAATATCTAATGCGAGCTTCGCCTGGCGAGCTGCGATCATTTCTTTTTCCCCTTCAACACTCTGCACGAGAAGCACAATCAAACCAATATTCATCTCACCTAGAATCATTGGTAGTGCAATCTGAGACACGATATCCGCCCCTAGTGGGTCTGGATAGGAATACAACAAAATGAGTAACATCGTAAGTGCTTCACAGATCATTCCAGCAGCAATCCCAATAATCCAGCGTTTGGACTTAGGCGTATACTTGTGAATGTAACCAGATCCGAGACCTGCAATAATACTTGTAATGAGACAAGGAATAGCCGTTACTCCGTCCATATCAATTAAATAACGGTGTACTCCTGATACAATCCCCGTAATAATCCCTACTGGCGCTCCAAACAAAATACCACCTGATAACACGGCGATGATTCGTACATTGACAAGAGAACCTTCTACATTAATCCCCGTATATGTCCCGAAAATCGCAAAAGCACAGAATAGTAGTGTAACTGCTACATATTCCTGCCACCTTAATTTGCCCTTCTGCAGGATCTGCCGAAATCGGGGTACTCTGGACAAAAAGAATAAAAAAATAATTAATAATGCCGCCCGTTCAAACAAACCAAGCAGCATAATAAACATTTCAGACAATCGAACTTCCTCCATATCTATTAGACATTAGCGTACCTATGTTGGTACAAGCTCCTATGTGTAGAACCTACTCATCATGCTCGTATGCAACAGTTTACCGCTCCCCCTGCAGGAAAGCAAAGCTCTAACCAAAAATTCAAAATCCATAGGTAATCCATCAATAGCATTCATTCTACATTTGCGGAATACTTCGTCGGCACTTATCTGATAAATTTCATTGTGATATAATTAGAATGTTATTCCAATTTGCTACAACTTTTGTTGAAGAAAGGTGTATTTCATGCTTGTATTACTACTGCTCCTAGGTTCACTGCTTTTGTTCGGTTTATTAGGGGGTATCCTCTATTTTATCTCCACACGATCCAAAAACCCTCAGCGATTCTCTGTTCATGCGTTGAAAGTGATCTTAAGTATTTCCATTCTCGTACTCATTGTTCAGAACTACGTATATAAAACCGTACCTTCTAATGCAATTTTAATATTAATTCTAATTGTCTCTTTGATAGCTATTGGTTCTCCACATGTCCAACATCATAACAAAAACAAGAAGTGAGAATCCACGCGCATGCATCAGTTTCCTAACTTACATATGTACTTATTCATTATTCTTCACTATCTATTTATTAGACGGATTGTCATAACCCTCGTATAAATAAATCGATTGCATCACCAAACTCCTAATTCCATTGAAATAATAAATAGCAAAGGAGCTGTCCCGTCATAATCATGACTATTGGGACAGCTCCTTTATAACATACCATTGTTCAATGTCATTTGACATCACACCGAACACCTATCTAAACATTCCCCATAGCTTAATCAGATGGAACGTATTATTCGGGTCAATCTTCTGTGCGATAACAAAAGCTACAAATTGCTCCTCTTGAGCAGACGAGAAGCTCTCATTCATAATGACTGCTGAAGACTTCACAAGTCTTCTCACTTTTGCACGATCCTGAAGATCCGACTTAGTTACTCCATCGATCAGTTTTTTGATACGCTCTTTTACAGCAGGATTTTTCATCTTTGTTTTGATCCGCTCCACTAACTGCGGACTAATTCCATATTGTTGATAACCCAACGGACTTAGCACCTCCTGAATAATGAACTCACTTCTTATTCATATGACAGGAGGGCTTGTACACTTGACCTTTTTCCCAAGGAAATACGGAAAGCAGCAATATCCTCTATTCGCTAAAGTCCTTTTTTTCAGTACCAGGAAGATGCGATGAAGCTAGAAATGGAGTAGCGGAGCGTAGATATAGCTACGTGAGCAACGGACATTTCGGCTGAGTCCCAGCTTCGCCGCTGATGATGCCGCAGGCATCTTTCGTAATCAAAAGTGGACTTTTTGAATTACCTCTAAGTTAATCGATGAGGTCGCCTTGGAACACTTGTTGCCCCTGTAAATACTCACGCAGTGGTGCGTAGTCGATGGACGTCCAGAAGTTTGCATCTGTAATTAAACTGGTGACGTCATCTCTGGCCTGCTCCAATACCGCAAAGTCTGCAACCATATCTGCCAATCGAAACTCGGGCAATCCGCTCTGCTTGGTGCCGAAGAAATCACCAGGACCTCGCAGATCCAGATCGCGCCGAGACACCTCGAAGCCGTCATCCGTTTCCGTCATGACCTTCATGCGTTCTTGTCCAACTTCTGACTTCGGATCAGCAATGAGCACACAGTAGGAAGCATGAGCCCCACGGCCAACTCGGCCTCGAAGCTGGTGAAGCTGTGACAGACCGAAACGATCCGCATCCATGATCACCATAAGCGTAGCGTTAGGTACATCTACCCCTACCTCGATGACCGTCGTCGAAACGAGCAGCTGAATATCGTTACTGTAAAAGTCACGCATCATTTCCTCTTTTTCCGTCGCCGTCATTCGTCCATGAAGCAAACCGACACGATAGTTTGGAAAATTCTGCTGCATCTGTATATGCAGATCAATCGCATTCTGAACGTCCAGCTTCTCCGACTCTTCAATGAGTGGACAGATCAGATATGCTTGCCGCCCCTGATCCACTTCTCGGGATATAAAGCCCAGAACCCGCTCCATCTTGTCATGCTTCACCCAGTAGGTGGAGATCGGAATACGCCCTTTAGGTCGCTCTGAGATCGTAGATACTTCAATATCGCCAAAAGCTGTAATCGCCAGTGTCCTAGGAATCGGCGTAGCTGTCATCGTCAACACATCCGGGTTATATCCCTTACGGCGGAGAACACTGCGCTGATTCACACCGAAACGGTGCTGCTCATCAGTTACCACGAGTCCTAAATCACGGAAGAAAACATCCTCCTGAATCAGAGCATGCGTCCCTACTACGATATCAATCATGCCCATTTGTAAAGAAGCAATCAGATCTTTGCGTTTGCGGCCGTTCACACTACCTGTCAGCAAACCAACGGTCACCCCAAACGGTTCGAACAGCTTTTGTAATGATCTCATATGCTGCTCTGCCAGAATCTCTGTAGGCACCATGAGAGCTCCCTGAAACCCAGACCGCACCGTGGTATATAGGGCAATCGCCGCAATGACGGTTTTGCCTGACCCTACATCTCCCTGAAGCAGACGATTCATCGAATATGGCGAGCGCATATCATGCAAAATTTCAAGTTCTACCTTCTTCTGTGCATCTGTCAGCTCAAACGGCAAACTACGTACAAATTCCCGAATAGTCGTATTATCCGTCGTATGCACGACCCCGTCCATACGATCTCGGTTAAGAGCACGATATGCCTGCATTTTAAGTTGGAATAAGAAGAGCTCTTCATACACCATCCGTTGTCTGGCTCGCTGGCCTTCTTGGTTATCCTGTGGATGATGAATTCCAGCAATCGCTTGTTTGCGAGGCAAGAGACTGTATTTATTTAATAAGCTTCGAGGCAAAATTTCAGGAATTAACTCCCCATATTGCATGAGTCCTTGCTGAATGGTTTTGCGCATCCATGTTTGTGTGAGCTTACCCGTTACTGAATATACAGGTTGAAGTGTACCTGAGCGTCCTTCCCCTTTATCGGGAAATTCAGAATCGGATACCGTCATCTGCATGCGCTTTTGTTCCCATTTGCCTGTGATGACAATCTCACGGTTAGGTGTTAGCTGGTCTTTCAGGAAATGTCGATTAAACCACGTGGCTGTAATCATCCACTCCTCTATCATCACCTTACACGTAAGCCTGGATTTTTTCCCGTATCTCTGCAGCACAGGAATGCCCATAATTTTGCCCTGAACGGTAATCTTGTCTCCATCCTTCACTTCACTGAGAGAACGCAGACGATAATCCTCGTATCTGAACGGATAATATTCTAATAAATCTTTTACAGTAGAGATGCCAAAGGCGTGAAGCTCTCCCTCTTTGAGAGCACTCACGCCGTTGATTTGTTTTACGGATATTTCATCCCATTTCATGTTTAATCCCTCATTCCGGAACAGGCCACATAAAGATAGCTATTACACCAGGACCTACATGGCTACCGATGACAGCGCCGATGTTGGTATACACTACCTCATTCAGTGTAAAATGCCCACGTAACTGCTCTGCACAAGCAATGGCTGATCCGGGATCTGCGGTGTGGCCGATTGCCACATTTACGCGTTTACCCGCGAAATCCTGCTGAAACAGCTCAATGATGCGAGCCATGGCCTTTTTTTGACCTCTGACCTTCTCAACGGCATAGATAATGCCTTCTTTATCAATAGATAGAATTGGCTTAATATTCAAAAGGGTTCCAAAAATCGCTGCCGCTTTGCCGATTCGACCGCCTTTCTGTAGATACTCTAGCGTATCCACAAGGAAGAACAGCTTACGAGTCCGGTGCATACCTTCTACAGCACTAGCAATGTCGGCTGCTGATTTGCCCTGTAAGGCAAGCTCAGCGGCCTGCACCACCAGCAATCCATATCCGTAAGATGCCGACTTGGAGTCCAGCACCGTGATGTCACCTTCACGCTCTAACAGAGACTTGCCAAGCAGAGCAGATTGATAAGTGCCACTCATGCCAGACGACAAGTGAATGGATACGATGGCACGTTCCGGATCTTCGTCCAGCAGTGATTGATATACGTTCATGAACTCAGTAGGAGAAGGCTGTGACGTCGTTGGCAATGTCGCAGCCTTTCCAAGTTTCGTATAAAACTCCTCTGGGGTCAGTTCAACTCCGTCAGCATACGTTTCTTCACCAAACAATACACGCAACGGCACAACATGAATCCCATACTTGCGAATCAGTTCTTCCGGTATATCTGCTGTACTATCCGTTACGATCGCAACCTTATGGCTCACTAGATCCCCTCCTTCTTGGCTAGGTGAACACTACGACTCTACAGAGAACAAATAATAATAAACAGGCTGTCCTCCAGCATGTACCTCTACTTCAGCATCCGGATACTGCTCTTCGAGCCAAGCAACCAGTGCAGTTGTAACCTCAGAAGACGCCTCTTCCCCTTCAAGCAGGGTAACAACCTCGTCTCCACTCTCTAACATGCGTGCAAGCAAAGCTTGGCAGGCCAGCAACAGATCTTCATCCGTAGCCACAATTTTGGAGTTGTGAATCCCGATATAATGACCTTCCTTAATATCCAGCTCATCATATTGGGTATCTCTCACCGCATGGGTCACTTGACCAGATTGCACCCGTGCCAGAGCATCCAGCATCTGATCCCGATTCACCTCTGCCGATTCATCTTCTTGGAAAGCAAAAGCAGCCGCCATGCCTTGTGGAATGGTCTTACTTGGAATTACAGTAATACGGCGTTCATCCTCCAGCAATTCACGTGCCTGCTCTGCAGCAAGTACGATATTAGAATTGTTCGGCAAAATAAAAATCTGTTCCGCTGCGATGGAACGCACCGCTTTTACAAAATCCTCCGTGCTCGGATTCATCGTTTGTCCACCAGACAAAACGACATCCACACCGAGGCTACGGAAAATTTCAGCAATACCATCACCTGAAGATACAGCGATAAATCCATATGGTGCCATCTCATCCGCAGGCGGCACAGCTTCCTCGTGACCACGCGACACTTCTGGTGGAATCTCTGCGAACAGTTCAGGCGAAGGTGCGATATCCATGCCAGCAGTAAGCAGGTCTCTATGCTGTTCACGCATGTTCAGAATGTGAATCTGCGTAATTTCACCATAGCGTAGAGCCAGGTTTAATACATCGCCAGGTGTCTTGGAATGCACATGCACTTTAATGACTTCATCATCGGCAATAATGATAATGGAGTCTCCGTTCACTGATAACGCTTTCCGGAAAGCATCCTCATCGAATGCGACTCCTGCGTTGTCGCCAAGCTGTCGGTTAATGAAAAATTCCATATCATACAGGAATTCAATATCTTCCGTAACAAGTCTTGCTTGTGCCGATAAAGGCATCTCTGGCGCGATAACCTGTTGTGCAGGTTTAGCAGGTGTTACTTCTGGCTTCGCAGCAGGTTTAAGAGCAGAAGACGATCCCGAAGGTTGAACTTCTTTTGGCAGAGTCGTCAGGCTTCCTCCATCTTGCTGCAATAGAACTTCCATGAAACCTTCGTAAATATATACAAGCCCCTGACCACCTGAATCCACAACCCCTACCTGTTTCAGTACAGGCAGCAATTCTGGAGTCATCGCCAGTGCTTCTTTTGCTTTTAACAATACTTCATTCATTAATTCTGTAATATCATTCGTCCGTCTAGCGTAATAGTTGGCATGCTTAGCAGCTTCCTTAGCTACGGTCAGAATGGTGCCTTCTACAGGCTTTACCACTGCTTTGTATGCTGCATCCACACCGTTCTGGAGGGCTGCCGCAAATTGGATTGTATTCAGTTCCTCATAAGGCGCAGCGGAACGGCTGAATCCTCGGAACAATTGCGATAAAATAACTCCGGAATTGCCGCGAGCACCCATAAGCAGGCCTTTCGATAAAATACCAGCAGCTTCTCCGATTGAGGCAGAGCTCTTGCGTTTAATCTCAGCGACTCCTGCACTCATTGTCAAATTCATGTTCGTTCCCGTGTCGCCATCTGGCACAGGGAAAACATTCAGGGAATTGACGTGCTCTGCATGCTGCCCAAGTTGTTCCGCTCCGGCAAGTACCATTGCGGTGAAATCTGTTCCATTTAAAGAACGTATACTCAAGTGAGAATTCCCCTTCCTAGCTTGATACACGAACATCTTGCACCAAGATGTTATCTGGTCTGTTCATGCGTTAACGCTATTGCGTTATTCTTCGTCCATACCTTGTCCGGCATAGGCATATAATACAACATGTCAGCCGGGTTTAACGGTCTGGGCGGCCTGGCCACCGATATCCTGCAACCAATTACAGCCCCAAGTTCGGGGCATACGGATATGCACCGGTATCGAGAGCCGGCATGAATGCCGCATGGAGACTGGTGCCAATGATGGAATGCCGCAGCGCGCAGCGTTGCCAAAAAGCAGACCCCCGACCTTTAAGGCCGGTCTTTTCTCCGGCTTCCCCGCGGCAAAAGCCTGTTCACCGCTGTATTATGGACTATTCAACATTGTACTATATTAGACAGGAGAAATAAATAAAGTTTTTGGATCAGTTGACGAAGCTTTTTTAGATATGATATTATATTCAAGTATTGTTTTAAGCAGGTTTAGTAATGGAAATGATCCGGCGATGCTGGCTTGAACAACCCATTAGCTACTGGAAACTGACTTTTTCTAGTCAGGTAGAACAATTTAGTCCTTATGGAATGACTTTCGTCTCTCCGAAGGCACTGGTTATTTTAGGATAGGAGGTGTAATCTATGTCTCGCAAATGTTATGTGACAGGTAAGAAACCGGGCACCGGTAACCACGTATCCCACGCTAACAACCGTAACCGTCGTTCTTGGGGCGTAAACGTTCAGAAGGTCCGCATTCTCGTGAACGGCAAACCGAAACGTGTATACGTAAGCACCCGTGCACTGAAAGCCGGTAAAGTGACTCGCGTATAATCACGCAAAGCTACTATAAATCGGATAAGCAAAAAGCACCTTGTCTATCGCAGGTGCTTTTTTGGTATCTAAACATGAAAGCCCCCACCTTAAACACCATAGACATGTGAATGGCCGCCGCATCGTGCTTCGTAAGCTAATTTTCAGGACGCCCTGAAGCTAACAAAGCGGCGGTATTCGCATTGTAATGGATCAGTTCTTTTGAAACGTATTAAGAATCGCCTTTACAAACCCTCCCAAAAACTTCGGCAGTTTGAACGTGTAAAATTTCATACTTCACCCTCCCCATCATGCTCATACATCCGCCGCATCCTATGCTTCATGCCTTCCCTACCGCAAACACGACAAAAAAGGCTACATGAGAAACCTGCTCATGTAACCATATTTATGCGGAACTACCTGTCCCTATTCCATAATGACGAGCCTGAAACAAGGGATTTACATCTGGGTCGGAACAAATTGATAGACAGCAATCATGAATACACTCATTAAGTAGTAGAGTATGCTAAAAATGACAAATGTAACCCGAAGTCTCGTTCGGTCAAATTTACGGAAGTATAAGATGACAATCCCAACCCCAAGTAAAGAGGTAAATGCATTAAATGGAGATTGTACTACCGCAAATAAAGCGAGCACTAGTCCTGTAACGAGACTTGCAGCCATGGTCCACAGCGTCTCTTTCAGATTCATGTTTAGCCCCCGTAGCTGTTGCGAATGTCAGTAATTGCAGCTGCACGATCTTCACGCCCAAATACTGCACTTCCTGCAACGAGCACATCCGCACCAGCTTCCACCACAAGTGGAGCCGTATCGGCAGCAATTCCGCCATCCACTTCAATATGAACGTCATGACGTCCTTTTTCATTCAGCCAACTGCGAATTTGCTTGATTTTGTTCATTGTTCCGGAGATGAAGGCTTGTCCACCAAATCCTGGGTTAACCGTCATGACCAGCACCAAGTCCACATCATCAAGAACTTCTTGAATCGCACTTGCAGGTGTACCCGGATTCAGAGCAACGCCTGCTTTTACACCTTGTTCTTTGATTAAGTGAATAACACGGTGAAGGTGCACACAAGCTTCGGCATGAACCGTAATGACCGCCGCTCCTGCTTTGGCAAACTCCTCAACATACCGCTCTGGATTCTCAATCATCAAATGCACATCAAGCGGCAAGCTCGTATGAGGCGCAATGGCTTTTACAATCGCAGGGCCAAGCGTAATATTAGGGACAAAGTGACCGTCCATGACATCAACGTGAATCCAATCTCCACCTGCGGTTTGAGCTTCCGCTACTTCTGCACCAAGACGGGCAAAGTCAGCAGATAAAATGGATGGGGCAATTTTAATCATGTTAGTACCTCCGCTTCTTGTCTTTCATTTCTGTAAGAAACAACACATAGTGCCGGTACCGGCTTTCGGCGATTAGTCCTTCTTCCTTAGCTTCGAGTACCTTGCATGATGGTTCGTGGGTGTGTGTACAGCCTCGGAATTTGCACTGATCTGCATACTGAGCAAATTCACGGAAACAGGTAGAGAGCTCCTCTACACCAATCTCTAGGAAGTCCAGCTGGCTGAAACCAGGAGTATCGGCAACAAAGCCCCCATTATCCAGTGGAATTAACTCTACGTGCCTAGTGGTGTGTCTGCCTCGTCCTAGACGCATGCTGATCTCACTCGTTTCCAACGTAAGACCTGGCATCAAAGCATTCAGCATGGAAGACTTACCTACGCCAGATTGACCAGCAAATACGCTAATCTTACCTGCAAGCCGTTCCTTCAGCATTTCACTGCCTTCCCCGGTTCGCGAACTGGTAGAGATGACTTCATAACCAATCTGTTCGTAGAGCGCCTTTACTTCAGCGACAGTATCTTTGTCATCTGCTCCTGGATTAGCCAAGTCTTGCTTCGTTACGACGATAAGCGCATCCAGCCCTGCCTGTTCGATATGAACAAGGAACTTGTCCAGTAGATTCAGATTCATATCCGGTTCCTTGACGGAGAATAGGAGAACAGCCAGATTGACATTAGCCACAGGAGGACGGATCAGTTCCGTGTCACGCTTTTTAATTTCATCTACTGTTCCTTCCCCATTCTCAGTCAACATGTAGCTAACACGGTCACCCACAAGCGGTGAAGTGCCCCGCTTCCTAAAGATGCCTCTAGCTCGACATTGAACAGCAGAGCCTTCAACCGAAGGCACCCCGTTATCTTCCAGTGGCATGACATAGTAGTAACCGCTTAGCGCTTTAACGATGATACCTTCAGGCATAGCTCCGTCGCCCTCCTTTAATTTGGCAATACGATTGTGCAAGTTCCAGACGTACGATTTTCAGTGAATGGTTAGAACTAAGCTTTACTGGCTAAACGTCAGCAATAAGCCGTCCTTTAAGGACGGCTTGATGCATTAACGACTTCCTTGGTTCTACCCTTAGCCTTACCGTTACCATTGCCATTCCCTTGATCCATCGCTGAGGTGTCTCCCTCTTCGTTGTCAGTTTCACCATCCGCAGGTGTTGACTCAGGTTCACCTTCCTGGTTGGTTTCCGTACTATCCTCTTCCACATTTCCTGGATCCGGTTGTTGCTCATCCGGTGGTGGCTGCACGCCGCCCTCAGGCTCAATGGAAGGTACAACAACCGTTCCATTCTTGGCATCAATGTAGGTAACAAGGTACGTATCAAGGAATTTCCCATCCCGATAAACGGACACAGCGCCATTCTCATTTGGTGCAAGTACCAGTGGGATCGTCAACGCTTGGTTAGACTTGTTAATAGTACGTGTTCCCCACTCTTGGTTTTTGCCACGTGCATCTTCAAATGTAATTCGAATACTGCTGTTTTTGCCCTCTTCTTTTGGTGAAACATTAATATTAAACGAATATTCTAACGCTTCTGGTGGATAACCTGTACTGATGTAAATGGTAATATTGTCACCAGGACTAACCTCTGCACCCGCTTCAAAAGGCCATTGTTGGGTTACTTTACCGCGGTCAATGGTATAACTTGACTCCTCTTGAACCTGAGCCAGCGTTAATCCGGCAGATTTAAGCAAACGCTCTGCTTCACTACGGGTTTGATTTTTAAGATCAGGCATCTTAATCGTTTCAGCGCCTCTACTTACGGTTAAAACAATTTGAACTGATTCCAGATCGAATTCTTCATTGACTCCAGGCGTCTGGGAGATCACGTTTCCGGATGCGACTTCATTGGAGTATTCATCCTTACGTTGGATCTGATCCTCCTTAATGCCTAAAGCGGTCAGACTCTTCACAGCAGCATCATAAGAGGAACCTTTTACATCAATCATTGTAGATGGCTCTTTCTCTATGCTGACACTAAGCTGGATCTCAGAGCCCTCTTTGACGACATCGCCTTCTTTTCTACTCTGATCAAAGACAATACCTGGATCAAAACCTTCTTCAGGGGCGCGAATGACCTCATTACTTACCACAAGGCCACTATCCTCCAAGATTTTACGGGCATTTTCCTCAGTTTCATTAATGACACTAGGAACCTGCACTTCAGGAACAACAAGCATGCCCTTGACGTACCATACCACGCCAACCATGGCTATCAGAATTAGAAGCGTCAACGAAATAAGAAGAGTTGGCTTTTTCCAATTCTTTGTTTTGCCCTTTTCTTTGCCCACCTCGACGTCAGACTCCATCACAGGCACTGAACCTGTTGAAGTAATACCACGTGGCTCGGGCTTAATTGCAGGCATGACACGGGTTTGATCAATATCATCCTCATCGGGAAAATCAATCTTGTTTTCATTGCGACGCTCTGGCATCAAACAAGTTTCCAGATCGGTCTGCATTTCTTTTGCTGATTGATACCGCTCTTGAGGATTCTTACGCATAGATTTCAGAATTACATTTTCCACACTTTGCGGAATCAATGGATTAAATTTGCGTGGTTCATCGAATTCTTCCTGCAAATGCTTCAAAGCAACGCTAATTGGACTCTCTCCCAAAAACGGAAGCTGCCCAGTCAGCATTTGATAGAGTACGATACCAAGAGAATATAAGTCCGATTTTTCGCCTGTTACAATGCCTTTGGCATGCTCAGGCGAGAAATAATGAACAGAACCGATCACAGAACCAGTCTGAGTAATTGTCGTCGAGGTTACGGCACGAGCAATTCCGAAATCCGTCACCTTCACACGTCCATTGCGTCCAATCAAAATGTTATGCGGTTTAATATCCCGATGAATAATCTGATTATGATGTGCGTGATCTAGGGCATCTGCGATCTGAGAAGCGATACGAACAGCTTCATCGACTTGCAGAGGCGCCCTTTCTTTTATAATTTCATTCAAGTTTTTGCCTTCGACGTATTCCATAACAATATAATGCACATCATCTTCTTGCCCTACATCATAGATACTCACTACGTTAGGATGAGACAATGATGCAGCAGATTGTGCTTCTCTGCGGAAACGTCGAATAAACTCTTCGTCATGGACGAATTGCTGTCTTAACACTTTGATCGCGACATTTCGATTCAGCAGAAGATCCTGTGCTTTATATACAAGCGCCATACCGCCGCCACCGACCCGCTCAATCACTTCATAGCGTCCGCCTAGCTGGTGCCCAATCATGACTCGCACCCCGTTTCCGCAACTACGGAACTTTCCTCTTGAGCCTCAAACAACGCAACGGTGATGTTATCATCTCCGCCAGCGAGCAGAGCCAGCTGGAGTAGACGATCCGCTCGTTCCTCCAGAGGAAGATCCAGATTGCCAGCAACTTGAATGAGCTGCTCATTGCTGACAAGGTTACTTAACCCATCACTGCATAACAAAAGGACTTCGCCCTTTTCCAGCTTAACGGGATCCAAATCTACCTTTACCTCAGCGTCTGTGCCAAGTGCACGAGTCAGTACGTTACGACGTGGATGATGAGAAGCGTCTTCCTTTTTAATGATACCGTTCTTTAACAAGTCATTGACCAGTGTGTGATCTTCCGTCAACTGAGTTAATGATTTGTTGGCAATTTTGTAAGCGCGGCTATCTCCGATATGACCGATAACTCCCTCAGCATCATTCAATAAGGCAGCAACCACTGTCGTCCCCATGTTATGGTACTTTTCATCTGCAGATGCTGTGCGGAATATTACCTCATTCGCATGCAGTATCGCGTCGCTGAGAGCAGCAGACAAAGAGGCATGCGACAAGCCCGGCTCTAATGTACCGAGATCGCTCACGAGTGTCTCCACCGCAAGCCGACTTGCGGTATCTCCCGCAAGATGTCCGCCCATGCCATCGGCAACAATGCCTAAGATATAACCTGTTTCCAAATTGCGAATCCAAGCTGAATCTTCATTAACCGAACGTACACGTCCGATATGGCTCACATGAACTGTTTTGATCAAAACGTTCTCACCTCAACTCCATATGCTTGGCACGAAGCTGACCGCAAGCGGCAGCAATATCATGTCCCTGTTCACGACGAATCGTTACATTGACGCCTTGCTCCGAGAGAATTCTCTGGAAGTTAAATATATCGCTTCGTGATGTTCTTACGTATTTGCGCTCAGGCACGTGGTTGACCGGAATCAAGTTAACGTGGCACAGCATGTTCTTGAGTACACCTGCTAGTTCAGCAGCATGTTCAGGCTGATCATTAACTCCGCCAATCAGAGCGTACTCAAACGTAATTCTCCGACCTGTTTTGGCCAAGTAATAACGCAAGGATTCCATAACGTCTTCAAATGGAAAACGACGGTTGACCGGCATCAATTTGGAACGAAGCGCATCGTTCGGTGCATGAATGGAGATCGCCAGATTAATCTGTGTATCTTCATCAGCAAATTTGTAGATGTTCGGTACGATTCCGCTCGTAGATACGGTAATATGACGTTGACCGATATTCAATCCTTTTTCATGAATCATCGTGCGCAAGAAGGTCATCGTAGCTTCATAGTTTTCAAATGGTTCACCTGAACCCATGATAACAATGCTGCTGACACGCTCGCCACGTTCATCCAAGATTTTCTGTGCCTGTACCACTTGAGCAGTAATCTCTCCAGCCGTAAGGTTACGTTTGAGACCACCCAGCGTTGATGCACAGAATGTGCAACCAATTCGGCAACCAACCTGTGTCGTTACACAGATGCTGTTCCCGTAGTTATGCTTCATGATAACTGTTTCAATGGCATGATCATCATGCAGACCAAACAGGAACTTAACCGTTCCATCCTTGGATTCAAATTTCGTAATTTCTGTGAGCGTTACAAATTCGAATTGCTCTGTCAATTTTTCGCGTAGTGCCTTCGGTAAGTTACTCATTTCATTAAAATCATTCACACGTTTCACGTAGATCCAGTCAAAAATCTGACCCCCACGAAACGCAGGCTCCCCATTATTAACAGCCCACTGCTGCAGCTCTTCTAGGGAATAATCATATATAAAAGGTTTCATTTTGTTTTCAACACCTATTCCTTCTTTTCATTTAGATTGAACTATAAATATTTACACTTCCACTCCGATGACAGAATAACCTTCCAATCGCTGTTATCCCCAGATTTTTTGAACTCTCTTTTGCAAAGAGAAAATCCGGTGATAGCTTATGCTTTCGACGTAGCTTTCTTTCAGAAAGCTTTCAGGCGAACGCTTCGCTTCTTCACGTTATTTCTGTCCTCTCCGTTCTCGTGTAAATGTATAATTTCAATCTATATAGCTTTCTGCTTATCGTTCCATTCGTCCTATTCTATCATAAAGACCACTTTACATCCATGTATACCCTCGAAGCACACACTTCATGCATTATAACACCTCTATGCGCCTATCGCACCCTAAGATCATTCGTCAATCACGAAAATCGCCCACTTCTATGGCCTAATCATGTGATATTAAAGTGTTCAAACATTTCATTATGCCCCCATAAAAAAGGCATGCTTCTCACAAAGAAATCCGCCGAAGTTCCCCTCGGCGGCTCTTGCTCAAGCACTATACAATTCATCATTTCGCCGTGCGGATCAAACGGGCAATGTAAAATCCGTCGCTGTGTGCATATTGCGGCAAAATTTGCACACCTCCGTTGACGGATTTCCATTCAGCCAATGCCGTATCAGACCATGTCGAATCAGCTGCTTCGAATTCAGGATGACGTTGCAAGAAGTCAGACACCATCATTTCATTTTCCGCTGGTTCGATCGTACATGTGCTGTATATCAGCACCCCTCCTGGCTTCAGTAGTGGCGCTACACGATCCAGCAACTCACGCTGTAAACCCGAAATGTCGTCGATATCTTCAGGAGACTTCGTCCATTTGACATCTGGCTTGCGACGGATAACACCAAGACCTGAGCATGGCGCATCTAGCAAAATCCGATCAAATGAAGCGGCAGGATAACGTTCATTCAGATCTAGTGCATCACCAGTAACGGCATCAATACAGCCTAATCCCAGACGATCCGCCTGATCCATAATCAATTGACGTTTATGAGCATGCAGGTCATTCGCTATAATTCGCCCACGATCTTGCATTTTCTCAGCCATATGTGCTGTCTTGCCACCAGGGGCTGCACAACAATCCAGCACGGTTTGTCCTTCTTCGGGCGCGACCGCTTCAGCCACCAGCATGGAACTCTCATCCTGCACAGATAACAGACCATCACGATACCAGGATGTAAGAGCCATATTGCCTCCGCTACGCACCAGAATACCATCAGGACTCAGTCGGGAAGGCTCTACCGTTGCTCCCGCGCTCTCCATCTCGCCCATAAGCTTCTCTCGTGTTGTCATCGTTGTATTCACACGAACACTGACCGCAGGAGGCTCATTATTGGCACGACAGATGTCTTCTGCTGTCTCTTCACCATATTGAGCGATCCAGCGCTCTACCATCCACAGTGGATGTGAATGCTCCAGCGCAATCCGTTCAGCAACAGGCAGATGTTCCGGTATCCGAAGTTCATCGCGATTACGAATCATATTCCGCAAAACGCCATTCACCATACCAGAGATACCTTGGTGACCCAGCTTTTTCGCAAGATTCACCGCTTCACTGACAACTGCATGCTCAGGAATGCGATCCAGATACAACATTTGATACACACTAATCCGTAACAAGCTTCTTACCCACGGCTGTAACTTAGACACACCTTTGGCTACATAACGCTCCAAATAATAATCCAGTGTGTTCAGCCTTGCGATTGTTCCATAGACTAATTCGGTCGCTAAACCTACGTCTGCTGGACTTAAATCAGCTTCTTTTAATCGGCGATTCAACTCAAGATTGCTGTATGCTCCATCTTGTTCAACTGCACTAAGTACCTTTACGGCAACGTTCCGAGCAGAGGTTTTGGGACCAGACGAGCGTTCAGCCCCTCGTGAAGAAGGTCTAGCAGCGCTTTTGTTTTGAGTATGAGCAGGTTTCCCGTTGCTCTGACCCTTCTTAGAGTGGGTACGTGTCGTTGATTGTTGTGCTTGTTTCCCCTGACTTGATGTACGGCCTGATGTATTTCCGTTCATCGCAGCACCGTGCCTGGTTTCAAGGTACCACCACGACCAAAGTCTACAGCCTTCATCACTTTTTTACCTGCGGGCTGAACTTCGGTCAACCAGAGTGAACCGCTGCCTGTTGATACCTCGATACCATCAGCACCCAGTTGCAGAACAGTGCCCGGCTCGGTTTGACCTGTTTGAGAAGTTCCTTGGACATTTGAATTCGGATTCATCGCTGCCCATACTTTGAAGACTTGATCATCCCACATGGTGAATGCTCCAGAGAATGGCACAAGACCACGGATCTGATTAAACAGCTCTCGTGAGGAGCGACTCCAGTCTAGTTTCTCATCTTCTCGAGTCAGATTGCGGGCATACGAAGCTTCGGCATCATCCTGAGGGACAGCCGTTGTTTCTCCTGCAATTAATCTAGGCATTTCTTCCTGTAACAATTTAGAGCCCGCTTCACTCAGCTTGATAAACATCGAGCCTGATGTATCTTCATCCGTGATCGGTACTTCTACGCGCGAGATCATGTCCCCGGTGTCCAGTCCTTCTGCCATATACATGAGCGTTACTCCAGTAACCGACTCCCCATTAATAATGGAGCGTTGAATCGGAGCACCTCCGCGATATTTAGGCAAAAGTGATCCATGTACGTTCACACAGCCACGAACAGGCATGTCCAACACGGCTTTGGGCAGAATCTGCCCAAATGCTGCGGTAACAATGAGATCAGGTTTCCACTCTGCGAGCTGAGCCACTGCTTCTGGATCACGAAGTTTAACCGGTTGAAATACAGGCAAGCCATAACGCTCTGCTGCAGCTTTTACAGGTGTTGGTGTGAGTATCTTTTTGCGGCCTTGTGGTTTATCCGGCTGTGTTACGACACCGACCACATTGTATCCTTCCGCAATTAGCATATCTAGAGAAGGAACAGCAAAATCTGGGGTTCCCATAAAAACAATATTCAAATCCATCACTCCTTAATTACGTCGAGGTCCTGTCTGATCCGCAGAAATTTCGTACACTTTCTCGGCAATATCAGTAAAGAGAACTCCATCCAGATGATCAATTTCATGTTGGAATGCGCGGGACAACAGACCGCTGCCCGTAATAATCAGTTCATTGCCTTCACGATCCAGCCCTTTAACGGTCACCGTCTCAAAGCGACGTACATCCCCGTTAATTCCAGGAATACTCAGGCAACCTTCCGGTCCGAACTGCTCGCCTTCACTGGAGATAATTTCGGGATTAATCATTTTGATCAGGCCCTGTTCATCTCCAGCATCAATAACGATCAAACGTTTCAAAATACCTACTTGTGGCGCCGCAAGCCCTACACCCTCAGCATCGTACATCGTATCTGCCATATCATCCAGCAGCTTTTGTACATTCGGTGTGACTTTAGTTACTTCCTTAGCTCTTTTGTGTAGCACTTCATCCGGTTCTTTCACGATAATGCGAATCGACATGTTGTAAGCACCTTCCTAATCCTCATCATAATTTCAAGACATCAAGCTGTGTAGTTATATCTCAGCTATGATGCATGTTTTTACTAATCTATGTTTATACCGCCTGTTCACATTAACATTTGCGGGTCTACATCAAGACTAATTAGCAACTTCTGCGCTTGCACATCATCGTCCATGCGCCGAGCTATCGCTAGAGCGAGCCCAATAGCGTCTACATCCCCACGCCATTTTATCATACATTGGAATCTGTATCTATTCTTGATCCGAGGAATCGGCGAGGCTACGGGCCCGAGTACGTCAAAGGCTTCGTTGCTGAAACGATCCATACTTCCTAACCACCCTGCTGCGTTTGCACGTTCTTTTAACATTCGCGTGTAATTTTCAGCAAGCCGGATTAGTACCGGTAGTTGCTCGTGTGAGAAAGTCACCAGAATGAGTCGACAGTATGGCGGATATTGAAGATTACGTCGATGCAGCAATTCTTCACGTACAAATGATACATAATCATGCTGACTAGCATGACCGATCGAGTAATGCTCTGGCGTATAAGATTGCACAAAAACTTCACCTGGAAGCTGATGTCGTCCTGCCCTCCCGGCAACTTGGGTCAGTAGCTGGAATGTTTTTTCTGCAGCTCGGAAATCAGGTAAATTCAATGCCGAATCGGCCGTAATGACCCCTACCAGCGTCACATCTGGGAAGTCGAGCCCTTTAGCGACCATCTGTGTACCCAGCAAGATATCTGCCTTTTTCTCCCGAAACTGTTTCAGCAGCTTCTCATGTGAACCCTTCTCCGTTGTTGTATCCACATCCATCCGAATGACGCGAATACCCGGGAATAACTTCGCGAGTTCTTCCTCTACACGCTGAGTCCCTGTTCCAAAATATCGAATGTGCTCACTACCACAATCCGGGCACACTTCCGGAGCCGCTTCCGCATAACCACAATAGTGACAACGAAGATTATTGGAGCGTTGGTGATACGTCAGGGAAATATCACACTCTGGGCAACCGGCTACATATCCACAGCTTCGGCACATCACAAAAGTAGAGTATCCACGGCGGTTTAGAAGTAAAACGGTTTGTTCTCCACGTTCCAAGCGTTCCTCTATACCTTTGTGCAATGCACGGCTGAACATCGATCGATTGCCATCCTTGAGTTCCTCACGCATATCAACAATGCGCACGTCAGGCAAGTTATTACCAAGCGCCCGAGTTGGCATTTCCAGCAGGAGTGGTGCGAATTCATCATTACTTTGAGAGCGAGCAGCGTAATAACTTTCTAGCGAGGGCGTCGCAGAACCAAGAACCACAACGGCCTGGTGCTGCTGGGCTCTTTTCACCGCAACATCACGGGCATGATATTTTGGCGTTTCCTCCTGCTTGTAGGAGGTCTCATGCTCCTCATCCATAATAATTAATCCAAGACGGCTGAACGGTGCAAACACCGCTGATCGTGCCCCAATAGCCACCTTGACCTGACCCTCTCTAATTTTACGCCATTCATCGTAACGTTCCCCACCTGACAAACGACTGTGCATGACCGCAACCTGGTTACCAAAGCGCCCTTTGAAACGCTCAACCATCTGAGGAGTCAGAGCAATTTCGGGTACAAGCACGATGGCTTGCCGATCCTGATCAATACACTGTTGTATCGTTTGCAGATAGACTTCCGTTTTGCCACTTCCTGTTACACCATGAAGCAAAAAGACGCCGTGGCGTCTCTCCATCAATCTACCGTTGATGCTATCATACACATGTTGCTGTTCCGGCGTGAGCAAGAGCGGTTCGGTCGCCCGAAACTTCCTGCCCTGATAAGGGTCACGAAAGACTTCAACGTCCTCTGTTACGAGTAATCCCTTCTCTTCCAGTCCTTTGACAGTGGCCGCAGATACCTGAAGCGTTGACAACAATTCCTTCATTGGCATAGGCAACAGTTCTTTCATCTCGAGCAAAAAAGATAATACTTCCTTCTGACGTTGCGCCTTCGCTGGGAATGCATCAAGTGCTTCTTGTGCTACCATGGCATCAACCGCAAGATCCACAGACTTCATCGTCTTTTTGCCCATTTTATCCTTGATGGCCTGGCTTTCTAACAATATGCCACCTAGAAGCAGTTTTTTGATCAAGGGTGCATGATTAGGGTACTTTCGACTTAGTTGTTGAAGAGGGACTTGTCCACGGCTTTGTACGAATCGAATGATATCCTGCTGTACCTTCTCCGTAGTTGATTCTTCTCCCCATACAAAAAGAACCTCTTCATTCGGCGACGAACTCGCCGTCTTAGCATCGAGTGCATCTCCAATAGAGATGTAACGCTCTGCTTTTCCTTTTAAAGCTGTGGGTACCATCACCTGCAAAGATAGAATGCGATTGCTCGCATAACGATCACTCATCCATTCTGCTAGTTCCACCAGATCTTTGGACAAAGGCGGAACAATATCTAGCAGCTCCTGAACAGGCTTGAGCTTAAATGTCTCATTTCCGGTGCGAGGTACAAGATCAACGACAAATCCCTGCACCGTCCGATGTCCAAAAGGTACACCTACCCGACTGCCAATTTCGATCCATTCTCGCATCGATTCTGGCACAAGATAATCAAAAGGTCGGTCGGTTTCCTTCACAGGAACATCGACAATCACCTTGGCGATCTCCATATTAATTCCCCCCGGCAATGCGCTCCGCCGCAATTGAAAGCAACTGGCGTGCCACGTCTTCCTTGGCCATTACCTGAAGCTCTTCTACCAAACCCTCACGGTCATAAATATTCACCGCATTGGTATCTGTTCCAAATCCTACACCTGCACGGGTGACATCATTGGCTACGATCAGATCACAGTTTTTCCGTTCCAGTTTTTCTCGTGCATACCGTTCAATATCATTCGTCTCTGCTGCAAAACCGATCAGAAATTGATGGGTCTTCTGCTTCCCTAATGTTTCGAGAATATCTATATTTTTAATAAGTTCAAGCGATAATGTATCGCCTGTTTTCTTCATCTTTTCCTTATAAACTTCCTTAGGGCGATAATCAGCCACAGCAGCTGCCTTCACTACAATATCTGCTTCATCCCATTGGCTTAGAACAGCATCATACATTTCATTTGCAGACTGCACCCGAATCACCTGTACATTTGCGGGTGGGCTGACCTGTGTATTGCCCATGATAAGTGTAACTTCAGCTCCAAGCTCCTGCGCTATAACCGCAACTGCAAAGCCCATCTTGCCTGAAGAGTCATTCGTAATATAGCGAACAGGGTCAATACGTTCAATGGTACCTCCCGCTGTGACAACGACTTTTTTTCCTGTTAATAGCCGTGCTTCTGTAGCCGTTTGTGTAGTCGTTTGCTTGGTTGCTGGTGCCGAAACATAAGAGATCTGTCCAGCATTGTTGCCGCTCGCTTTATTCGCAAAAAAATGTTCCACGACATCAACGATTGTGTCTGGCTCTTCCAGCCTTCCTTTGCCTACATAACCACAGGCCAATTGCCCTTCGCTTGGCTCAATCATTAACGTTCCACGCTCGACTAATAGGTTCATATTATGTTGCACAGCCGGGTGATCATACATATGAACATTCATAGCCGGTGCAATCATTACTGGAGCAGTAGTAGCTAGGAGCGTGGTGGTTAACATATCATCCGCCATACCATGTGCCATCTTCGCAATCACATTCGCGGTGGCTGGAGCTACCAATACAAGATCGGCGAGATCAGCCAAATGAATATGTGAAACAACCGATGGTTCGCGCTCATCGAACGTATCGCTATATACAACATTACGCGTCAAGGTTTGCAGTGTTAACTCTGTAATAAACTGTTTAGCAGATTCCGTCATGATGACATGAACATCCGCTCCTCTTTGCACAAGTCTACTGCATAGTGTTGCTGCTTTGTAAGCAGCGATTCCTCCTGTGACTCCAAGCACGATCTTTTTGCCGTTCAACATGTTATTTCCCCCAGTCTATGCGACATATAAACGATGAATAGGAATCTATCTTGTCATCCCTTTAGTTCGTTATGAATAGAATTCAATAGAGAAAAAAATAACAACCTCGCGGTTGTCAAATAAATCCGGCTTACGCCGTATGCAGTTGAAGAGCAGCCGCTGACGGCTTACTCTTCCTCTTCTTCGTCCTGTCCTTTGATGACAACGAGCAAGTCACCATAAATCTCTTCAAGCGCAACGCCAACCTGTTTATTGGATTTTGCATTTCTCAGATCGGATTTTTCGCCTTCACGAAGTTGTCTAGCCCGGCGAGAAGCAGCAACAACAAGAGAATACTTGCTGTCGACTTTGTTCATCATTTCATCAATAGAAGGATACAGCATAGTTACAAAACACCTCTTCACATTAGTATAATCACCCTTCACCGCCAGACTGAACTTCAAGAGGCTGTTCAGATAGATCATTTTCACGGTAATGCAAAACGATTAAGTTGAACATGCACCTACACAGTCCAGTCTGTATCCGTCATCCACACGAACGCGTTCTTTATCTATATATCCTATGACTGTAGTCGTGTGGAATATCGCATATTGCTGCGGTAAAAGAGATTATTTATTGATCTTACAATGTTCGGCGATAATGATGCTTTCTATTCGTTTACACGCCAAATCAATTTCATCATTAACAACTGCGTAATCATACTGCTCCAACAAGCTGATCTCATCCACAGCAACGGACATCCGGTGGTCAATTGTAGCCTGACTTTCCGTACCGCGGCCTTGAATGCGATCTTTAAGCTCGTCCAACGAAGGAGGAAGTAGAAACACAAAGATCCCTTCCGGGAACTTTTCTTTTACTTTTAACGCACCTTGGACTTCAATCTCAAGAATGATGTCGCGGCCTTCGTTAATTGTTTTCTCCACAAAATCACGTGGAGTTCCATAATAGTTGCCAACATATTCTGCATGTTCCAGCAGTTGATCTTCAGCAATCATACTCAGAAACTCATCATGCGAATGGAAGAAGTAGTTAACTCCATGTTCTTCACCCAGACGAGGCTGGCGGGTTGTTGCCGATACGGAATAAGTCAAATTCGGCACCCGTTTGCGCAGCGCGCTGCATACTGTACCCTTCCCGACCCCAGATGGGCCGGACAACACTATCAGTAATCCCTTAGACATATTACACTCCATTTTATTCGTCGTTATCATCATCTTTCGAAGAAAGACGATGGGCAACCGTTTCTGGCTGTACCGCAGACAGAATGACATGATCACTATCCGTAATAATTACGGCACGAGTACGTCTTCCATACGTTGCATCAATCAGCATATGACGGTCTCTTGCCTCTTGTATAATCCTCTTGATCGGCGCCGATTCCGGGCTTACGATGGATATAATCCGGTTCGCCGATACGATGTTACCGAATCCAATGTTAATGAGTTTGATTGCCATAATCAGGTTCTTCCCCCTATACATGCGACTCTTCTGCCGAAATATGACCGTTCATTCGATATTCGCTGCTTGCTCACGAATTTTCTCCAGTTCCGCCTTCATCTCGACAACACGGTTCACTAGAGCCAAATGGTTGGCTTTTGATCCAATCGTGTTAACTTCACGATTCATCTCTTGAATAAGAAAGTCCAGCTTGCGTCCCACAGGTTCATCACTCTTCAGCAGTTCCCTGCTCTGTCCAAAGTGACTGAGTAAACGCGTAAGCTCTTCTTCTATGTTAGAACGATCGGCAAACACAGCAATTTCCATACCCAATTTATGCTCATCAAAAGGGAAAGAGCCTTCTTCCTGCATTTCCGTAAGCCTTTGTCTTAGCTTGTTGCGGTAATCACTTACCACAGTAGGTGCAAGAGTAAGCATCTCGGTATGCAGTGACTCCAGACGACTTATTCGTCGTTCCAGGTCACTGGCCAGATGAAGACCCTCGCGAGCGCGCATCTGTTCCAGACCGGACAGAGCTTCTTCAAGTCCCTCCTGCAGAACACGTTCCCATTCATCCTTCTGTTCTTCCGTCAGGAGATTAACCCCTTCTGAATGAACCATGACATCTGGCAACGAAAGTATGTCCATAATGGTCGGCTTGCCCTGCATTCCATACCGGGTCTCCAACTGCTCTGCAGCCTGCAGATAGGCTCTAACCGCCTGCTCATTGAGCACGGCAGGAAGAGCCTGGTCTTCATCTTTTTCTTTCATTACATAAACATCAATCCGCCCACGTTTCAAACGGCTCTGTACGATTTTCCTCAATCCGTCTTCATAACATGTCCACTCTTTCGGTAGACGCATCATCACTTCACAATAACGATGATTGACCGATTTGACTTCCAACTGTACCTTATAGCCGCCAAAATGAAAAGCGGATTGACCGTATCCGGTCATACTGAATGACATCGGCATCACATCCGTTACACTATTGTAATTGATTATTAGGGTTGAAACAAGTAGGACATTGGTGCTCTGACTTCTCCCACACATATTGCGTAAGTTCCGCCGTCATGTTGTAGAACATAAATGGCGTCATTAGATAGATGCCTTTAAAATACGTGGTGGCTACATCCAATAGTTCCTTGGCGATTTTCACGCCCATCGCGCGGCCTTCTTCGCCTTCCAGACCAGCCATGCGTGAACGCACCTCATCCGACAGCTGAATTCCCGGCACCTCGTTATGGAGATATTCCGCATTTCGTCCACTTGCGAGCGGCATTACGCCAACGAAAATAGGGATTTCCAGATGTTTGGTTGCTTCATGCATTGCGACAATTAATTGTGGATCGTAAATCGGCTGGGTCATGATGTAATCGGCCCCGGAGGCAATCTTTTTCTCCAAACGTTGAACGGCTTTGTCCAGATATTTCACGTTTGGATTGAATGCAGCTCCAATAACGAACCCCGCTTTTTGCTTGAGTGGTTTACCCGAGAAGGCTACACCATCGTTCAGTTGCTTAATCATTCGAATAATTTCGAAGGAGGTTAGATCATATACCGAGCTTGAACCCGGGAGGTCACCGAAACGGGCTGGATCTCCGGTTACCGCGAGCACATGATTAATTCCAAGCGCATCAAAGCCCATCATGTGGGATTGCGTACCGATGAGATTACGATCCCGGCATGCGATATGCACAAGCGGGCGCAGTCCCGTGCGATCTTGAACGAGATGTCCCAGAGCCATATTACTCATCCGGGTAACAGCAAGCGAGTTGTCAGCGAGTGTTAATGCGTCAGCTCCTGCTGCTTTTAGCACCTCGGCACCTTTCATGAATTTAGCGATATCCAGATCACGTGGTGGGTCAAGTTCAACGATAACCGTATGACGCTCTTTCACTAGATCAACAATCGTAGGTTGTCCTCCACGACCAGCACGCTCATCCACATGTTCATGCAGGACAATGCGTGGTTTGGGATCCGTTAGGTCAGGCTGGACAATTGGAGCAGCTTGATAGTCGGCTAAGGCTCCAGCCATAGCAGCGATATGATCAGGCGTTGTTCCGCAGCAACCACCGATAATCCGAGCACCCAAGTCGGCAAACTGTACTGCTGTCTGACCGAAGTACTCCGGAGTTGCACCATAACGGAATTCACCATCTACGTAATCCGCGGCTCCCGCATTAGGATAGACGGACATTGGAATACCAATTCGGCCAGATACCGTTTCCATCGCACGCATAATACCGTTAGGACCTGTGCGACAGTTGAAGCCAATCACATCGGCACCTTGTTCACGCATAATCCGGAACGCCTCAGGCATTGTATATCCATCCAGTGTATGACCAACATGCTCAACCGCAAATTGTCCAATTACGGGCAGGTCACTCAGCTTACGAGTCTGCAGAAGGGCAATGTCCATCTCCTCGATATCATAGAAGGTTTCAAGGAGAATACCGTCTACTCCTTCGTCAAGAAGTGCAAAAATCTGTTGCTCATAAAAGCGTTTCAGCTCACTTGTAGATACATTCGTGCGTTTCCCCCCGCGAATTGAACCTACAGCACCAAGCACATAACCTTGGCTACCTGCCACTTCCTTGGCGATACGCACACCAGCCCGGTTCACACTCTCAACCTTAGACTCCAGGCCAAACTTGGATAACTTATCATAATTGGCAGAGTATGTGTTCGTCTCGAATATTTCAGTCCCTGCATCTCGATAACGACGATGTACATCAGCCACCACTTCAGGTGAAATTAAATTCAACTCTTCATAGGAAATGCCTACCGGAAATCCCATTTGATAAAGGAATGTTCCCATCGCCCCGTCTCCCACGAGAACCCGCTCCTGCATTACGCTCCGTAAATCCGCCTTCATCCCATTTCCCCCCGCCTGGCTGTGATCAATTTCATACTAATGTAACACAAAAAACGCTAAAAAACGAAGGAAAACGCAGGTTTTTTCCCGGAATCATGATGATATATGTTCTGTTCTGTCTGTTCTCATGGAATGTATGACTGAACATATATACCCGAATTCTATTTCTGCAATACAAAAAGAGAGGCACACAGGCCTCTCTTGGCTTAAATCTTCATTTTATGAGGTGATCCCTTTGAAAACAACTTCCGCAGGCCCTGTCATATAAACATGGTTATCTGATTCATTCCACTCAATGTGCAAATCTCCACCTTTGAGGCTAACGACAGCAGTACGGTCGGTGTGTCCATTCAGAACTGACGATACGAGTGTTGCACAGGCTCCTGTTCCACATGCCAGCGTTGGCCCCGCTCCACGTTCCCATACACGCATATCTACATACCCGCGGTCACGAACAGTGGCGAATTCCACATTAATTTTTTTCGGGAACATCGGATGTACCTCTAGCAGTGGCCCCCATGTTGAGAGATCAAAGTTCACAGCATCTTCTACATAAATAACAGCGTGTGGGTTCCCCATGGATACGGCGGTAAACTTAAATTGTTGACCATTCGCTTCAATGGAATGATCAACAACAGGATTTGCATCCACTGTCGTTGGAACCTTAAGCCCGTCCAAAATCGGCTCACCCATATCCACACGAACCGTCTCTACCTTACCATCACGAATGTTAAGGTTAACCGGTTGTACGCCTGCACCAATCGTCTCTATCGTAATATTCTCACCGGATACATGACCGTGATCATACACATATTTTGCGACACATCGAATGGCATTACCACATTGTTCGGCTTCGGAACCGTCTGAATTCATAATGCGCATCTGAAAATCTGCTTTCTCGGAAGGCAGTATATAGACGAGCCCATCCGCACCAATGCCGAAAAATCGGTTACACCATTTCACAGCCAATTCTGGCGCGTCTGCGGGAAGCTTCTCTTCTCCAAATACAACGATAAAGTCGTTGCCTAGTCCATGCATTTTCGTAAATTCCATATGATCTTCCCACTCCTTTTGGCAGTCTGCTGCCAAAGCATTTATTCATTTCAAGTTATGTTTTTTTGAAAAGTCAGGCTCTCATGACTGGAAGAAGAGATGAAGCTCCGCTTCCAAAAAAAAGCTATCCTGCAAAATGGCGAAGCCGTTTGCTTCGACGCATTTTGAGGATAGCATAACGAAAATGGGAAGTAAAAGGTATTGATTTTATGCAGAAAACTTTGTACTTTTCGGAACGAAACGGCCTGGCCCCATACGGCGACGGTTGCGACGGCCTCCCCACACACTGCCTGCTCCCATAAGGAACGTAGGAATTCCGGCAGCAACGATACAGATCGCCCATTCACGCAAGCCGAGCGGTACAGTTTTGAAGATCGGTTGCAACGGCTCTACGTACATTACAATCAGCATCAGCACGACAGATGAAATGACGGCAAGGACCAAATATTTGTTTTGGAGCGGATTCCGATGAAAAATAGAACGTGAACTCCGGCAGTCAAACACATGGATCAGTTGAGCCAGAACCAAAGTCGCAAAAGCCACAGACTGCGCCTTGATCAGTTGACCCGGATGATCCGGAGCCGCTTGTAATGTAAGCCAGAAAGCGCCCAGCGTACATAAACCGATCAGGACACCACGACTTATAATTTTCCAGCCCAATCTACGGGCAAAAATATTTTCCTTCGCACCACGCGGCTTGTGCTCCATGAGATCCTTCTCTGGCTGATCCACGCCCAGCGCCATAGCTGGAAGACCATCCGTCACGAGATTGACCCATAAAATCTGGATCGGTACGAGTGGCAAAGGCAAGCCCATCATCATTGCGAAGAACATGGTCAATATCTCACCCACATTGGAGGCAAGTAAGTAACGAATAAATTTACGAATGTTCTCATAGATGTTACGCCCTTCTTCAATAGCAGATACAATAGTTGAGAAGTTATCGTCACTCAAAATTAGGGCAGACGCTTCTTTCGTTACATCGGTGCCGGTAATCCCCATCGCGATACCGATATCTGCCGCTTTGATGGCTGGAGCGTCATTAACGCCATCCCCCGTCATCGCAACGACATGTCCTTTCCTTTGTAGCGATTTGACTATTCGTAATTTATGCTCAGGAGATACCCTGGAGAAGACATAAATCCCCTCAACGTGTTTATCCAGTTCTTCATCCGCCATGCCCGCTAACTGAAGTCCACTTAATGACTTTCCTCCTCGCGGAAGAATGCCGAGTTGTTGTGCAATGGCTTCAGCGGTGGTGCCATGATCACCCGTAATCATCACGGTTCGTATACCTGCTCTGCGGCAGGTTGCAATAGCATCCCTAACTTCACGGCGCGGTGGATCAATCATGCCTGCTAAGCCTACAAACACAAGCTGGCTCTCCGCAGTGTTCTCATCTTCGACTCTTTCTTCTGGTCGTACATCACGATATGCCATCCCAAGCACTCGAAGTGCTGATGCAGCCATATTTTCGTTCGCAGCCATGACCTTCTGTCGTAAGGTTCCTGTAAAGGGTACTACTTTACCCTCCCATAAAATGTAGTTACATTGTCCAATCAGGACATCAGGAGCCCCCTTGGTGTAGATCATTCGTCCTCCCTGATGATGAACAAGGACAGACATACGTTTCCGATCAGAATCGAATGGGAACTCTTGCTGACGTACGTATAATTCTTTGAGCCCGTTAGGTGTAAGTCCCATTTTGGAAGCCAGCGTAACTAGTGCGCCCTCTGTCGGGTCACCTTTCAGTTCCCAAACCACACCTTGGTCGGAATCTTTCTTCGAATCTTTGCCTTTTTTCTTATTCCGAAGCTCTTCTCCTCTATTCTCAACAATACTGGCGTTATTACAAAGAGCACTGATCTGCAATAGGCGTCGCAACGTCTGGTCACTCTTCAGATCAACAGGACGTCCATTCTCAAGCATCTGTCCTTCTGGCGAATACCCATCCCCGGTTACCTTAATTCCGCGGCCTTCTAACCAGACATCTGTCACCGTCATTTTGTTTTGGGTGAGTGTACCTGTCTTATCTGAACATATGACTGATGCGCAGCCTAACGTTTCGACAGATGGCAATTTCCGCACGATGGCTTTTCGCTTGATCATGCGCTGCACACCTAACGCCAAAGCAATGGTAACTATCGCGGGCAATCCTTCTGGAATTGCGGCAACCGCAAGGCTGACCCCAGCGAGAAACATGCCTACAGCTGGTTGTCCATGAAGAATACCTGCAACGACAACCATGACGGTAAGCCCAAGTGCGACGAAAATCAGTATTTTCCCCAACTGTTCAAGCCTGTGCTGTAGTGGTGTTTCTTGTTCATCGGTATTTTGGATCAGATCAGCGATTTTGCCCATCTCGGTATACATACCCGTACGAATAACAACACCACGTGCCGTTCCGCGCGTAACCATCGTTCCCATGAATCCGATGTTCTTCTGATCTCCCAGCGGCACATCATCAGCGGCAATAGGCATACAATGCTTGCTTACAGGTACGGATTCACCAGTCAGAGCGGATTCTTCCACATCCAGGCTGTTCGTTTCCAGCCAGCGCACATCGGCAGGAATACGATCCCCACTTTCAACCAGCACAATATCACCAGGCACAAGCAGTTTAGCCGCAACCTGAATCTCTTGTCCTGATCGAAGTACTTTAGCGGCAGGAGCTGATAATTGCTTCAAAGCACGAAGAGATCGCTCTGCCCGAAATTCCTGTACAAACCCTAGAATAGCGTTGAGTACAATAATGGCTACAATTGTTACCGCGTCCAGATACTCCCCAAGCAGTCCGGATACCAGCGTCGCTCCCATCAACACCAGTACCATAAAATCCTTAAACTGATTCAGCAATAATGTGATTGGAGATATGCGTTTTCCTTCACTCAGTTCGTTTGAACCGGCAACTTTCCTCTTCTCTGTTACAGCTTCTTCCGTTAATCCCTCCTGCGGGCTAACGCCAAGAGTATTACGTAACTCTTCATCACTTAGCTGATGCCACTTGGTATGTTCCATGCTTCTTGGTTCCCTCCCAGTCTGTATTTCATCTGCAAAACTAGCTCACATGCTTCACCGGCGCGCTGGTCGACAGGCTGTACACTATGCCGGACAAACTACCTAATCTATATGTATTCGGACAGGACCTTGATTAGCACACGGAAGGTGAATCCTTTCCCTAAGGGGCATAATAGGCTAAAATAAAAGTCTGTGGATATATACGCAACCGAGTTTAGCGTTCCATAGGTAAGTAACAGCAAAACTACAACCGCCCTATCTTTTGTATACATAGCCCGGTTGCTCGTTTCAGTTAGAGAAGTAGTTCAAAAATCGGTCTTTTTGAACACACACTTATAGATGTAGCCTCTGGCATGAAGTCAGACGCTCGATAGAGAGGAAGTGGAGAAAATGGCACTCGACGGCATTGTAACCCGAGCCATTGTTCATGAACTGCAAGGTTGTATCGGTGGACGTATTAGTAAGATCCATCAGCCTAATGGTCATGATGTCGTGCTCACCCTGCGTGCTCAGCGCGGTAACAGTAAACTGCTTGTATCAGCAAGTCCAACCTATCCCCGCGTGCATTATACAGAAAAGACATTCCTGAATCCCACGGAAGCACCGATGTTCTGTATGTTGCTTCGTAAGCATTGTGAAGGGGCAATTATAGAGAACATTCGTCAGATCGGCATGGAGCGTATCATCCATATCGATGTGCGGCAGCGCGACGAATTGGGTGATGTTTCAGTAAAACGCATCATCATTGAACTTATGGGAAGACACAGTAATATTATTTTGCTTGATCCCATCACCGAAACTATTCTAGACGGTATTCATCATGTCACTCCGTCCATCAGCAGTTACAGGGTGGTCATGCCTGGTTTCTCGTATACTGCACCGCCAGAACAACATAAGAGCAATCCGCTTGAAATAAGTAAAACGGAGTTCCAGAACAGCTACACCACTGCCGAAGAGGATGCTTCACGCTGGCTCGTGAACGCGTTTAGCGGCCTTAGTCCGCTAATTGCAGGTGAGATTACTGCTCGGGCAGTTGCTGCTGACAGCGAAAAGCTAACTTCAACTGAGGGTGAGCACCGCATCGAGGCGGAAGCGCTCTGGAATACTTTTGAATCCCTGATGGGACTCGTTAAGAACAATGCCTACACCCCTGTCACTGGCATGAATACCAAAGGCAAAATGATCTTCTCTGCCATCCAGCTTCAGAGCATTCAAGATGGCGAGAAGACGTACGACACGATCAGCAAATGTATGGAAGATTACTACGGAGATAAAGCCGAACGGGATACCGTAAAGCAAAGAGTAAGTGACTTGCTCCGCTTCCTGCAAAACGAACGAAGTAAAAATATCAAAAAGTTGGACAACCTGAATAAGGATTTACTAGAAGCGGATGATGCGGACAAGTTCAGATTGTGGGGAGAGCTTCTGTTTGCTTCGCTGCACCAAGTTAACAAAGGCGACAAAACGGCTCAGCTTGTTAATTTCTATGATGAAGATCAAGCAACCATCACGATCCAGCTTGATCCGTTACTTACGCCGTCCGATAACGCCCAGCGTTATTTCAAGCGGTATAACAAGTACAAGAATAGTCTAGCTGTCATTCATGATCAGCTTGGAAAAACGAAAGACGAGATCGCTTATCTCGACAACCTGCTGCAACAGCTATCCATCGCATCCATGAACGACATTGAAGAAATTCGAGATGAGCTTGTGCAACAGGGGTACCTTCGTGACCGTAACAAAAAGGGCAAAAAGAAAAAGAAAAATGATCGTCCTACTGTGCATCAGTTCACCTCCTCAGAGGGGATTGATATTCTTGTAGGTAAGAACAATTTGCAGAATGAATATGTAACGAACCGCCTTGCATCCGCTAATGATACGTGGCTGCACACAAAAGACATCCCGGGATCACATGTTGTCATCCGCAGCACCGACTTTGGCGAAGCTACATTGGAAGAAGCCGCACAGCTTGCAGCCTATTTCAGTCAAGCCAAAGAGTCCAGCAGCGTACCTGTGGATTACACATTTATCCGCCATGTGCGTAAACCAAGCGGTGCCAAACCTGGTTTTGTCATCTATGATCATCAGAAAACCTTGTTTGTTACACCCAATGAGGAACTGATCAAGAGTCTGCCTTCCACCATCAAAAATGGATAAATCATTTCTCATCCTAAACTGAGTGTAAATAAAGACAAGTAATCCCCTGACCATCGCATGGTTAGGGGATTTTAATTTTTCGGGAATAGACGGGCTTACGTATCAATCCCCATATGCAGTATTGCATTTTTATTCAATAAACAGTATTATAATTCAACTAATATTTTATTACCTTATCGAAAAGAAAAGAGGGGGATTACATGACTGTTATTATTCGAACTACCCAACCTGAGGATTTAACCCCACTTACTGCACTTATGCATGAATATGTAGTAGGATTTTATAACAACCTTTGGCCTGGTGACGAAGCTATCCACCTATTGATCAACAACCTGCTCAATCATCAGATCGGGGTTCAATTCGTGGCGGAGCAAGATAATCAACTGATTGGATTCTCCACATTATATTTTACCTACAGCACAATGAAAGCAGAACGTGTAGCGATTATGAATGATCTTTTTGTTGTAGAAGCATTCCGAGACAGCGAAGTTGAAACTAAATTATTTGAACAGTGTCAGCAATATACGCGTGAACACGGGTGCCCTTATATGTCCTGGATCACAGCAGAAACCAATGTACGCGCGCAGCAATTATTCGAACGTCTTGGAGCAACGCGTGGTGCATGGGTGAATTACTCAATCACATAATTTTATAATTCAAAAAAAAACATGTGAGCACGATGGGTTACCCCCTCATGTTCACATGCCCTACAATGATTATTTAACCTGACTACCCTTCTTGGGAAAGAGAAATTATTTCTACGTTGTTCTTAGGCTCTCTTCTCTAACCAACGATCAAGACTCCCTATTGCGCCTCGCTGCTATTTGCAGACTCTGCAGCACGTCAACTGCGACCGACTTGCTGCCAAGATCCCCATGGAAAACCACACCTTGTCTCACACCGTGATAATCCGACCCTCCGGTCTGAATCAAGCCAAATTCTAGGGCAAGATCAGCATACTTGCGCTCCTCTGCCAAATCATGATCCGCGTGGAACACCTCAATGCCGTCGGGTTTCGAGTTCTGAATGATCTCTCGAACAAGCTCGTCATTCCCATACAAACCAGGATGCGCTATAACAGCAGCTCCCCCTGCCTCCCGAATCCATCGGCACGCCTCCTCTGGAGCCACCCGGGGAACTGACACAAATCCGGGCTTTCCTTCTGCTAGATAACGATCAAATGCATCTCGCATATCCGTCGCATATCCTTTACTTACTAGTACATCAGCCATATGTGGTCTGCCAATGCTCTCATCCGGCTCCAGTGGACGTCCGAGTCCTTCAATTACTTCTTGCCAGTTAATAGCGAGCCCAAGCTCTTGCAGCTTAGTAATAATCCGATGGTTGCGCTCCTCACGTGCTTCCCTTAAGTTTCGCAAGCGTTCCAGAAACGTCTTATCCTCAATATTTACATAATAGCCAAGCACGTGGATGTCTTTTCCACCCGCACGAGTACTAATTTCAACGCCAGCAACAACCTCGATTCCCAGTTCTTCACCTGCACGTAGTGCTTCAGCAACACCGGCCACCGTATCATGATCCGTGAGTGCCATTGCCGCCAAACCTTTTTGTTTAGCAAGCTCCACATTCGCGGCGGGTGACTGCATCCCGTCAGAAGCTTGGCTATGTGTATGAAGATCGCAACGTCCGTTAGGCTGATTCATCAAGAACGACTCCCTTCGATATGGCTTGAATTATTGTTGTAACTCGACCCGCTCCTGCTCACGCAAATAGTTTAGAAAAGCTACCGCTGATAAGGGCAGCAACGAAGATTTGAGATGAATCGCATAGAATTGACGTTTGAATTCCAGCCCACGAATATCGACGATATGAACCAGACCAAGCGCAATTTCGTGTTGAACAGATGACGGTGATAACATCGTTATGCCCACACCAGCCTCAACGGCTGATTTTACCGCACCTGTACTGCCGAGCTCCATGACCACGTTCATATCCTGAGGGTCTATTTTTCTTTTTTGCAGCTGATCCTCCATCACTTGCCTTGTTCCTGAACCCTTCTCCCGCAACACAAATGGATATGACATCACTTCTTCCAACTCTACCTCACCCCGCTGAGCAAGGGCATGACCCGCTGGAACGATTAGCTTCAGCTCATCCCGCATAACAGGCTCTACGATCATATCTGGATGATGAATAGGCGCTTCAATCAAGCCAAAGTTTAGCTGGTGCTTCAGAATCTCGTCCATAATTTGTGATGTATTCATGACTTTCATCACGATTGAAATATCGGGATATTGACGAGCAAAAGGTCCCAGCATTCGAGGTAACACATACTCTCCAATCGTCAAGCTAGCTCCGAGCTGTAATCTCCCCTGAAGCTTTTTAGTGAACGCAGACATCGCTTCATCTGTATGTCTAACCAATTCAACACTTCGTTTAGCATGAGGGAGTAATGTCATTCCCGCCTCAGATAATTCTATTTTTTTGGTGGAACGGTGCAGTAGTTTGGTGCCAAAGTAATCCTCCAGCGACTGAATCTGCATCGTCACTGCAGGTTGAGTCATATGTAACGCCTGAGCAGCCGCAGAGAAGCTTCCCTTCTCGGCAACTGTATAGAAAATGTGTAATTGATGGAAATTCATATCTTCGCCCCTCTTCTGTACACTTACCTCATTGTATCCGATTTCGCGAATTCCAACAAAAAAAGCATGCAGCTTGTCTGCATGCCATGTAGCCTGAATCTATCATTTAAGAAAATGTGAGATCTCCCGATATCACTTATGCTTCCGACTGTTCTTGACTAGAGTCATTCGTCTTGAATGTCTTAGCCACGAATAATACGATTTCAAATCACGTAGCTCAATGGTCTCTGACATACGACCCAAAAACGTAACCACAATCATTTTGTGAAGTGGATTGCCGGCAATATCATATTCCCCTTCAAGTTCGGAAAATTCAGCAACAACAACCAAATCTTCATCAATGAGGTATACATCCTGCTCATTACGGTAGTATGGTGTAATACGATCCTGCTTCAGACACTCCCATAACCATGCCGCAATATGGTCATCATCATTACGTGTCGGCTCAATGCGATCTGCATACCGCATCTTGGCATGATGGGTAATGACGATGTCTGCCACTTTTTTGTCTCCAAGAGCTACGAAAAACGGCTCGTAGGTGCTCCAACGTTGCATCACCTTATCACGCATGGGAATCACTCTCCACCAGATAGGACTTTCTATCTATTTATTACCAAATATATTACAACATAAGTCCCGTAAGCTCAAGGTATATGTTAAGATTTTTTTCACAAGACATGTACGATGTCAATTGAATAAAAGAGCGACTCCGAGGAGTCACTCTATATACTTGATGCACCATGAATCATGGATAATCGTTTGTTATGCGATCATACATTGATATTTAGATGCCGTAATAACTTGTCTTGTCCATCGTTTTACTTGCGTACTCCGTTTTGATCTCATTCCGATATGAACGTTCAATTTTGCGCACATAGGAAAGTCGTTTCACATTTTTCATCGTATCTTCAGCACGTTCTGCATTAACATACATCACAACATAATGCATACGACGGGAGATGTAATGAACAGTGCCATACTTTTCTAAATTACGAGCCGCTTTCAAATCACTTACCCAAATAATGAATCCTGTCCTTTCCGCAAACATCTTCTTCCCCCGCCTTTCGATCATGGAGACCGGATGCTCCCGCATCCGGCCTAATGGATTAAATCAAACGTCATTTTAACCGCAGCTGCACTTCCCGCCGCTTCCGCAACCACCTTTGGGATTCGGATCATTGCTTGGAACTTTAATCGTAGTAGACACAGCATATGCTATCGTCTCTGACATCTGATGCAGCATGTCGTCCAGGGATTTCTCAGCCTGCTTAAAACGTGCCACTGCCTCAAAACCCTCTAATTCTAATTCCAACGCTGTAACCTGATCCTTGGCTGCATGGAAGTCTGGATGAAAATGTCCAAAGCGCTGGGTTTCCTCGAATAGCTCTTTCTTGGCATTCAGCTTGCGTATACCGGCTTGAATCTCCGGGTTTGTCTCAACTTGCTGTTTCCAATATAAATAATCCGATACTTCGGCAGATTGGTTAATCATGTCGCCTAATTCATATGCGCCCGTTAACACTTGGGCCATATCGACCGTGTTCATTTCCGCTACGCTCATGAAATTCATCCTATCTATATATAAAGTTCTACGTAATGTAGATTACATTATCATAGCATATCCCCGATTAGTTAAGAAGCGTTTTTCCTGCAAATAGAAAACAAGGTAACGCAGAGGGTTATGCTGATCAAGGTCTATTGGTGTTATCTACCTCACTCTTAGTCCCATACTATGGGTCACTTCGTTCATACTGAGGAACAATTAACCGTATGTTGCCCCAGTCTGTTGGAGAGAGCACCTGCCGTTCAAGAACATTCTCCCCGTTACTGGATGTCACCCAACCCGATAACGTCCAGTCATCGTGACCCTCAATTCTATCCGGTATGATATAGACTATATCTTCATTTCGTTTCAGCTCTAGCTTTGTCTGCCATTCAATCGCTTTGGAGGCAATTTGCCGAGTGGTTGATAGGTGGTACTTCCTCCATTCTCTGTGCCACATTTCGGGAATATCCTTATAGCCAGGCCATAAGTTATCTCGTTCTGTGATCACGTATGGCTCATCTTCTTCCTCGTAAAGCTTATCCGCTGTGTGTATGATGCCCTGGCTTCGTACATTTAGATTGACGGCTGATTCATCGCCCTGATGTGCCACTTCGAGAGCGGGGTCACTTGGGTTAGGTGGTTTAGCTAGACGTTCTTCCGGTTCTTGTCCCCATTGCTGCATCGCCAAGTGTACATGTTCTGGAATGCCAGTCATGGCATGATTATTCAGGAATAGAACGATCTGATCCAGCGTAAAGCCAATCCTTACTGCTTTCATTACCGATTCCTTTGTGAGCCGGTAAATACTCATTCGATCTCGAGTCACAAGCTCAGCACATAGCGCCAGTCTCCAGCGGACATGCGGAGGTGCTTCGGGGGGAAGCAGAATCTCAAAATCAGGCTGGATAAACAGTCCTGATTTCTCTTCTTCTAACCTTTTATCCTGTAGTGCATGAGCCGAGCAGCATAAATCGGCCGGCGGAACTAACCAACGATAGACCACTTCACCTGTCGCATCATGACCTACTTCGCCGAACCCCAAGCCTACAAGAGCTCGTAGCCAGCTTTGAACAACATGGAGAGACGATAAACTCTTTGGATTGGAATTCTCGCATCTCAATAGATCTTGTTCTTCGACCTGTAGCTCGTCCCTCCATGGAAGGAAAGGTCTTATAGGAAACCACTCATTCATTGCGGGTGCAAGTATGAGCAATCGAGATCGAAAATGCTGAGCATATGGTTCGGACATTCCGTAACGTTCTGCGCAAATGTTATAAATTTCACAATACATAGATGACCAAGATTGATTAATCCAGGCTTGCAACTGTTCAGTGGATATGAACACGTGTTTATCACTCTTTTCAAGCAACCCTAAATGCAAAAGCAAATCCAGTACGATGGCGATATGAACAGGATATACCTCTGGATCATCATAACGAATATGCAGTGCTTGAAAATGACTCTCGTGCAACGTAGTTATGTTACATAATTGTCGAATCGATTTTTTATGTATTGTACCTTTACTGGTTAATGGCAAACCCTCATGTATGATCCACGCCATAAGATGAAGAAGCTCAGCAGCTATATCCACTTCGGCCTCATAAAGCACCTGCATGCGATCCTTTGCTATCATTTCAGATCGCTCAACATGCTGTGCATCTGCTGACCCATCATGTGTGTTACCAGCGCCAACTTTAATGGCAAAAACTTCAGTCAATTGGGGAAGCAGGACATTAGGAATGTAGTACAGATGCTCCCCCCAGGTTTTGCGAGTCGTTTTGATCCAGCCCTTCTGTCTAAGACCAATCAGAGCCACCCTGGCTTCGGCACCACTCAATCCTTCTGTTACCCACACCGCGGAAGAAAACTTCGGAGAGAAAAAGGCTCCAGCATGCTGCCGAAAAAGGGTACTGAGTACAATTTGCTCCGCACGTGATAGGAGCTCTGTACTCAATTGCACTTGTTGTGTGTTATGATTCCGCATTGGTTAGTGCACTCCTTTCACGAACAATCGCATATTCATAACCCTGCTCCACCAAAAACATCTGCCGCCGCAGCGCAAACTCTTGTTCTTTGCTATCCTCGGATACAAGCGCATAAAAATAAGCTTTATTATCCCCTGGCTTAGGTCTTAGAATTCGTCCCAAACGTTGTGCTTCTTCTTGCCTTGAACCGTAACTACCCGATATTTCCAAGGCAACAGCCGCATCAGGCAGGTCAACAGCGAAGTTCGCTACCTTAGAGACAACGATCGTTTGAATCTCGCCGCGCCGGAATGCAGCAAACCATTTCACTCGTTCTTGTTGTGACATTGCACCAGATACGAGAGGAGCCTCAATTTCCCGGGCAATGGTCTCCAGTTGATCTATATACTGCCCAATGACAAGCGCAGGAAGACCTCGATGATGATCTAAAAGCCTTCTAATCACATCTAATTTAGCTGGATTCTCAGCGGCTAAGCGAAACTTATGTTTCCCTTCTGCTTCCAAATAGTTCAATTTTAATTCTGGAGGCAACGGAATCCGTATTTCCTGACATTTCACATCTGCGATCCAGCCCTGCTGTTCTAGCTCCTTCCAAGGCATGTCGTACAATTTAGGGCCAATCAGCGAAAAAACATCTTGCTCACAGCCATCTTCTCGAACCAATGTTGCCGTCAATCCCAATCTTCGAGTAGCTTGAATATCCGCTGTCGCTCGGAATACAGGTGCTGGAAGCAGATGAACCTCGTCATAGATGATCAATCCCCACTTCCGTTCACTAAGCAGTTTGATATGGGTAAAATCAGCATCCTTGGACTTTCTATGAGTTAGAATCTGGTACGTTGCCACAGTGATTGGCCTCACCTGCTTTTTCTGACCTGAGTATTCGCCGATGAGTTCTCCAGTAATTGTTGTCTTACGCTGTAACTCTTCAATCCATTGTCGTACCGATGTTGTATTTGAGGTCAAAATAAGACATTCACATTGCAGCCGTTCTAATACGCCCATGCCAATAACCGTTTTGCCTGCCCCGCAAGGTAATACCAACAGCCCACTTCCGCCCATCCCTTCACTGCCCTCGAATGCTTCTATCGCTCTTTGCTGATAGGAACGTAGCTCAAACGCATCATCGTTGTCTGTCTTCTTCCAGCCAAAATGAAGATGTGTTCCTTGACGATAGCCTGCATAATCAAGAACCGGATAGCCTAGGCGAGTGAGTTCCTGCTTCAACAACCCACGCTGTTCTCCTCGCACAATGAATTCCACAGGTGCAGCACGCTCCATTCGAAAGGCCGCAACTGTTTTCATCATGGATATTTCATTCAACAGCTGCTCATGGTCTCCAACTAGACGCATATTCTCCTGATCTTGATCCCAGTGCAGCTTCAGCCTGCCATACTGTCCAACTATTCTCCGAATATCTTGTATCAATGCTGCCGGCACAGTCCAACGCGAAATAGACTCCAAGCTATGGATGATGCGATCAGCATTCCAACCAATGGCCGCAGCATTCCACAGGGATAAGAAAGTCATCCGATACGTATGGAAGCCAGCAGGGGTTTTAATGAGTTCAGCATACATGCCGATCTGTGATCTAGCTTGTTCAAATTGGGGATGACCTACCTCAAGTAATAGGGTAAAATCCCGTTGGACAATACAGGCACCTGAGATTTCCATTACACACGCCTCCTAACTGCTGGTCTGTTCGTTGCTGAATGGGTATCACACGCATGACAAAAAGCCCAGTCCCGGTAAGCTCCGAAAATGAACCTTATGAACCTACTAACGATCTAGCTCACCAAATAAAAAAAGAGCATCCTATGTTTAAGGATGCCCAATGAGTTGGTTAATCATTCTATACTTCAGCCGTGTAACCTGTCGCCATAGCAATAAACAGCTTAACTGCATGCTGCATCGCATCTTCATCAAAGTCAAACTTCGGATGATGGTGCGGATAGATTGCGCCTTTATCTGGATTGCCTGCACCAACAAACATAAAACAGCCAGGAATCTGCTGTAAATAATAAGCAAAATCCTCTGCAGGCATGATCATCGGTGAAGCTTGTACATTTTGCGCGCCAAACACATGCACCGCTTCTTGGAAGAACCGTTCTGTTTCCCGCTCATCATTAACAACTGGCGGGTAACCCATAATATATTTGATATCCGTCTTAGCTCCATAAGCTGCACCCGTCTGAGCCACCATGGTGTGGATGCGTTCTTTCATCCCGGATCGGGTCTCTTCATCAAACGTTCTGACCGTGCCACTCATTTTACAGGATTCCGCAATAACGTTCTGTGCAGCTCCAGCTTGCATGGTACCAATCGTCAGCACCGCCGGGCGCAATGGATCGACGGAACGACTAACTACGGTCTGTAATTGCATCACCAGTGCTGAACCTACCACCAAGCTGTCCACAGTCGACTGCGGCATCCCGCCATGACCACCTTTGCCTGTGATCTCAATATAGAAATCATCCGCCGCAGCCATCATTGATCCCGCCGTACTCGCTGCAACACCTACAGGGAGAGGTGTCCACAGATGAATTCCATAGATGACATCTACGCCATCAAGCCCACCGTCGGCAATGACGTGAACTGCTCCGCCAGGCAGTAACTCTTCTGCTGGTTGGAACAGAAAACGAATCTCTCCTTTAATTGCAGCCTTATTACGACTGAAATACAATGCTGTTCCCAGCAGAATCGAAACGTGTCCATCATGACCACATGCGTGCATGGCTCCATCTTTTCTAGATGCATATTCTACATCCTTCTCGTCTTGGATAGGCAAAGCGTCCATATCAGCTCGAAGCATGACCACAGGGCCTGGCTGATCTCCGCAAATCGTACCGATAACTCCATGCCCCCCCACATGACGCTTCACTTCCACGCCAAAGCTTTCCAGCATATCTGCTATAAAAGATGAGGTCTTCTCCTCATGAAAGGAAACTTCAGGATTGCGATGAAGATGACGGCGCCACTCCACCATATGGATTTGCAGATCATCCCACCATATATTATTTGTCATTTTTCCTCATCCTTTCGCTCTCGATCGGCACTTTCATCAAGCCCGAACCTCTCACTTCAAACCTATTGCAGTATATTGTAGCAGAATTGGAAGAAAACCGATATGAACAAGCCCTTGAAAGCTTGCACGGGAAGGGGAAACATACTATCATAAACTAGAGAAACAACGAGAAATTATACTCGGAAGCTTATGAGGAGGATCAAACGCTTATGATATTTGAGAATACAGGCTTAGATGGCTTGAAAAGCGACTTGGCATACCTGGATGAGAGCGCCGAGAAAGTCGGATTTGTCCGGTGGCAATGGGAGTATTACCGTGCTACATATGACTACAAAATTGAAGATGAACTTACTAAATCGGAATACTTTGTACGTATTAATACTCGTGTTGTGGATGGCAAGCTTGAAAAACCAGATTCTGTTCTTTCTGTAGAAGCAGTCTATCTTGGAAAAGCTACTTTCCCGCATGGTCTGGATTATGATACTACCGTTCCACAGCCAGTCGTGAAGCTGGCCACTCAAAAATTACAGCAGCTCAAAGAACTGCTGGAAGCTTAGGTTGGGCTGAGCGATGAAACAACAAACAGCCCAAACGAAAACGAAGAGAGGCACGCCGGATTTCCAACTGCTAATCCTCACTTTATTGTTGGTGGGCTTTGGACTGGTGATGGTATTCAGCTCCAGTTCCAGCATTGCAATTGCTAGCGATCGCTTTAACAATGATCCCCTGTTCTTCACGAAAAAACAACTTATGTGGGCTATCATTGGTGTAGTTGGTATGTTTTTTGCTATGAATATTCGTTTTACGAAGTACAAAAAGCTGTATGCACCCTTTTTTCTCTTCACAACGGTTATGCTGCTGCTTGTTTTAGTTTCCGGTAAGGTACTCAATGGTGCTCGAAGCTGGATCCATATTTTTGGTTTTAGTGTTCAACCAGCCGAATTCGCCAAAATCGCCATTATTCTGTATCTCGCTGCGCTAATCACCAAGAAAGGCGAACGCTTTAGAGATCTTAAAACTGGTTATTTTCCTGTCCTTATCATTGTAGGCTTCATTGCCGGACTCATTATGCTGCAGCCTGACTTTGGTACCTGCTTCATTCTGGTCTCCACATGTGGTTTGGTGATCTATGCAGGTGGTGCGAGTATGAAGCATATCATGGGTTCAATTCTGCTCGTTGTCCTAGGAGGGGCGCTGGCTTTTGGAGCCAACGCCTTGTTCTCCTCTATGTCTTCGCCAGATGATACAACAAGTACCATAACAGAAGCCAAGGCGAACTATAAGATCGGACGGATTCAGGCGTTCCTTAATCCACTCTCTGACCCTACCGACGGAAGCCTTAACCTCTATCGCTCCCTTGTAGCGATTGGAGATGGTGGGATTACAGGTTCAGGTATTGGACAAGGTACAATTAAATTACATTACCTGCCGAATGCGTATAACGATTTTATATTCTCCGTCATCGGTGAAGAGCTTGGATTCCTAGGAAGCACCTTGTTTCTGCTCGTCTATCTCTACTTTATCTGGCGAGGCATTATTGTCTCTCTCCGCTGTCCCGATCCTTTCGGTACATTGGTCGGCATCGGAATTATGGGACTCATCGCGATTCAAGCCTTTATTAATATCGGAGGCGTTACTCAGACCATACCTGTAACAGGTGTCACGCTCCCGTTTATTAGCTATGGAGGCACGTCACTTTTCGTCATGATGGTCGCTATGGGCATCTTGCTTAGTATTTCCCGCACCAATAATCTGGACGTAATCAAGGAAGAGAGAACAAAGTCCGTAACCGTACAGACTCGAACCTCTCCTGCCCTTCGTTCAAGAGAATCCATTCGCCGCATTCGATAATCATAGAACGTAAAAAAAAAAGACTTCCCATCCATCATGGATAGGAAGTCTTTTTTTGGGTGAGGTTCACTTCGTGAGCACATGCTCTAGGAATGACCCCTCTACGCTGGAAGCCGATCAGCTTATACGTCGTCGCCTTTGAAAGATACACCTTCTACCTTCACATTAACTTCGACAACTCGTAATCCCGTCATGGTCTCTACCGCTTCTCTCACATTCTGTTGAAGCATGCGGGAAACTTCATGAATCGGTGTCTCGTACAGGACGATGATGCGCAGATCAATGGCTGTTTCCAGCTGGCCGACCTCAACGCCCACGCCTTTCTGTACGTTTTTACCGCTGAGACGTTTGGCCCAGCCCTCTGACAATCCTCCAGACATTGCGGCAATCCCGGGTGTCTCAAGCGCAGCCATTCCGGCAATTTTCGCCACCACGTCGTCAGCAATCCGGATGTTACCGCCATCTAGTTGAAGTTGTTCTGCCATGCCACATCCTCCTTCACTTCGTTAATCGTATTTTAAATCCTTTCCACCCCAAAAAGCAAATTAAACTCAAAAAGTTGCGTTTACAACCTACTATGATTTGGTTATATTGAAATATGAAAATAATCTCATAATCATTTCGTCACCTTTTCACAAGATTTGGCATGATTCGAATGATTATGATGACCAACATGTGATCACGTGTTGCAAACCAAATAATATGTAACCGAGGTGTGTGTTTGTGAGAAACCGGATTTCATCCATTCTGCTGATTGTTACTTTTGTACTCAGCGCGATTGCCCACTACATGAAATGGGATTCGATTCTACAGTTTGTGATTTCAGCCATTTCGGTTATTTTTGTCGCTGGTTTTTTAGGCAAAGCTACTGAAAATGTTGCCCACTATGCCGGACAGCGGCTGGGTGGGTTTTTGAATGCTACCTTCGGCAATGCTGCCGAGCTGATTATTGCGATCTTCCTCGTTAAAGAAGGATTGTTCGACATGGTCAAGGCCAGTCTGACGGGCTCCATTATCGGAAACCTGTTACTTGTTCTAGGACTGAGCATTTTCGCGGGTGGACTCAAGTTCAAAATCCAGAATTACAATGTTTCGCTTGCAGGCCTAAACGGCTCCTTGATGATTGTAGCTATCATCGCTTTATTCATTCCCGCCGTGTTCCTTAACACCCATTCTATCACTCAACAAGACACAAATACACTCAGTCTTATTGTTGCGGGACTGTTGATTGTGGCCTACATTGCTTGGTTGCTGTTCTCTATGGTCACACATAAGAAGTATCTTGCCGATGTCACGGTAGATGAGGATGAAGAACTTCCGCATGAACATGCACCTGAATGGTCGAAGAAAAAATCAATCCTTTATCTCGTATTGGCAACGGTTATGGTGGCCTTTGTCAGTGAGTGGCTAGTTGGCACGCTTGAAGTATTTACAGAGCGGTTCGGACTGAGTGAGCTATTTGTCGGTGCGTTCCTTGTTGCCATCATTGGTAATGCAGCGGAACACAGTGCAGCCATTATGTTAGCCATGAAAAATAAAATCGGTGCCGCAGTAGAGATTGCGGTCGGCAGTAGTTTGCAAATTGCATTATTTGTTGCACCTGTGCTGATTTTTGTCAGCTACTTCACAGGCAGAACAATGGATATTGTATTTACCACCATTGAACTTGTCGCGATCGGTGTATCCGTGTTTATTGCGAAGTCGATCACGCAGGATGGTTCAACGAACTGGTATGAGGGCTTGCTGTTACTTGTGGTCTATATCATCCTTGGGGTGTCATTCTTTCTGGTATAAAATAACCAGGTCACTCCATAAGATGCTCAGATTACATATATAAATAAAGCTCATAAAAAAAGGTAGCTAGGTGATGTTTCACCAGGCTACTTTTTTTTACATCCATTCACTCTGAATATCCACTCCACTCCCAGCCGGCGGTTAACTAACCTACCCTTGGCATCAAGCTGAGCAGAGGACTACGTGCTGGAACTGCACACATTAGCGAGGAGCAATTCAAGAAAGAGCACACAAAAAAAGCATGCAATAACCTGCATGCCTTCTATTCTGACCCGCGCATATGCAGGCTATTGCTCATTCTTTTTGTTCAAGGCTTCATATAGAATCGCTAGATTCCGCTCAAGCGCGCTAACCATCTGCTTACCAGCACCTTCTGGAAGGAGACCTGCACGAACAGCAAAATCAACTTCTTTGGAGAACCCATACATCTGTGTATCCAATACTTCCTCATAGAGAGGGCAGTAGCGGGTAGCCAGATTCTCCATCTGTACTTCAATAAGCTTCTGTATTTTATCTGCATCTTCTTGAAGAAGACTGATCGCTTTCAAATTCAGCTGGTCCTGCAGATCAGATGAAGTCATGCATTTTTCCCCCCTATGTCCCAAAAATCGCGTAAAGACGTTCTATCTCTAATATTAGACGAAATCAGTAGGTAATACAAGAACCTGACCAAAATATCCGAACAAAGTGAGTGTCTTCAGGATTGCTTATTTCAGATACAGCACAAGGGGCTTTTCGTATGATTGAGCTCAGAATACAAAAGAAGCACCCTCGCCGCCATTGGCGAAGGTGCTTCTCATAACCATTACTCCGATGCGATCTTTACATTCAGTCCATGCTTAGCAAACACATCAGACATGGCTGCTTTAGCCTCATCGGCATCTGGACCATGAACATGCAATTCATAGCTATGAGTGCTGATCAGTGTTGTAAACAATCCCAAGATACTTTTCACATCAATATACTTGTTGTCTGAATGAAGCACGATTGAAGAAGTAAACTTGCCTGCTGTTTGAGCAATTTCCACTACAGCCACATTATTACTCGACATAGGAATCCCTCCGTCTTTTCACTTTTGGTATCATCTATTAATTACCACTACATGATACCGTGAATCCGCTTTCCTAGCAACAGCAAAATACAGATGCTATTTCAAACGGTCTGGATTCAAGCATTCCAGTTCAGGAATAACAAAAATACCGTCTTTACGGATCAGTACATCGTCAAAATAAATCTCTCCACCGCCGTAATCTGGACGTTGAATCAATACCAGATCCCAGTGAATGGATGAACGGTTTCCATTATCTGTTTCTTCATATGCCTGTCCTGGTGTAAAATGTAAGCTACCCGCAATTTTCTCATCAAATAAGATATCTTTCATGGGGTGAAGAATGTATGGATTGAACCCAATGGCGAACTCACCAATATGACGTGCACCATCATCCGAATCCAAAATATCATTCAGGCGCTCTGTATCATTGCTTGTCGCCTCAACAATTTTGCCGTCTTTGAACGTGAACTTAATATTCTCGAACGTAACACCGTTATACAGTGTTGCCGCGTTATAGCTGATAGATCCATTAACAGAATCCCGTACAGGAGCACTATACACTTCTCCGTCTGGAATATTTTTTTGACCAGAGCACTTCACAGCACCGATATCCTTGATGGAGAAACTAAGGTCTGTTCCAGGTCCTGTAATTCGAACTTTATCCGTACGGTTCATTAGGTTAGCCAGTGCGTCTTGTGCTTTATCCATTTTGGCATAATCGAGGTTACATACATCGAAGTAGAAGTCTTCAAATGCCTCTGTGCTCGTGTTCGCGAGTTGTGCCATACTTGCATTCGGGTAACGCAATACAACCCATTTGGTATGCTTCACACGCTGCTCGCTATGTACAGGATGAGAATATAATGAATTATACATTTTCATCTTCTCTTCAGGTACATCGGACAGATCGTTTACGTTCTCGCCCGCACGAATCCCGATATAACAATCCATTTGTTTCATCCGGTTCAGATCAATCTCTGCCCATGTTTTCATCATTTCTTCCGTTGCATTCTTGAGCATTGCACGCTGTACCGTTCTGTCAGTCAACTGCACAAATACGTTACCGCCCTTTTTCCCCACTTCCTCAACCACAGCGTTGATTAAGTCACGCTCACTTCCGATCATCTCGACCAGGACGTTCTCGCCTGGTTGTACATCTACGGAGTAACCGACCAAGTTAGCCGCCAGCTTCTGAATTCTTGGATCTTTCATCTTGTATATTCCTCCTGTCATGTGTCATTCATAATTGAACAACGGTAAATTACGATACTATTGTAGCACGCTACCGTGATCTCGTCAGCAAGCAACCCGTAACTAGGGCGTGTCTTACATCACACTTAAGGGCTTCCTTAACCGCTTTTTTCGCTCCACTGCTTCACTTTCTCTAAACGCACCCCCGGTACGCCTACGAAAAGGTTTCTGACTTGGAGCCTAAATTTAGCGAAACCGCTCCTTTTGGAGCTGTAGCACACACCCTTGTCTACTCATAAGCTCCAAAGTTTACATCCGTAACGAGAGCTTCTGTATTCTTTTTATTATTCATATCCTGATAGCTAACCTGACTTTCAGATGAGAGCCGAAGAGGCAAGCTAGTTTTGCGATCGACGGTAAGATGGTACACGGTCTGCACACTAGCTTGCTCCATCATCTTATCCATCGTTACCTCTCCCTGCTCCCATACCCGCTCCAGCTCCTGCTCAAGCTTCGCCTGATTCGTACCCCCGATTGCTTTTGCCTTACGCATGTACTCCTCTCGCATAGCACCCATCTCAGCATCCAACTGTGTCGTAGCCCATGCCTTGGCATCCTCAGGCTTAAGCTCAATCCGCAGAATCTGTGTGCGTCGTCCTCCGCCATATTCCGCCTTAATCGTTTTATTCATACGATCAATATTCTCTAGCTGTGAAATAGGGTTATAACGAGACAACGCCCCACGTAATGGCTCCTGATCATTAGACATAGCCATCCATTGCCCCTTCTTCCGCTGGAAGGATGCACTGAAACCCCCAGGTTGCCCGGCAGGAGGCACAGAGGTAGCGCTCATCTGTGTACCTCCGGAAGTGGCTACACCGGGAAGCCGAGTCTGCAAAGTCAGGCGGTTATGATCTTCCAATTTGCCTGCAAATTTGAATTGGTTCTCAAACACGCCGTTGCTCTCACGCCGCAGTCCAGCCTGACCCTCAAAACTGAGCTTCTCCTTGCCAGCAAGCCCAGATAAAGCAAGCGAAAAAACCTCCTCTGGCGTTTGATCTTTCTGTAGAAATCCGCAACCTGGCGTGCAGATCAGTATCAAGCTCAAAATCAGTAACATTACGCGTACGTTCCGATAACTAAACATGTCTACCCCCACCTTTTTGTCAAACGTTCTCCATAGGCTACCCCTCCGTTAATGACTTATACTGTGTGATCCACAATCTGTTCGCATAAAAAAAGAGAGAACGACTCCGACTTCGGAATTGTTCTCCCTTAACGCGTAACTTCTTGTTCTTCTAATACGATACGGTTACGTCCTCCGTGCTTGGCTTGGTAGAGAGCCATATCTGCACGATAAAACAGCGACTCAACACTCACCTTTTCATCCATCCAGCTCCACTCCGCGATGCCGCTTGAGACAGTCACCGATGGCCTCGTCTCTTCCGACACCCGGAGACGTATCGTCTCGGCATATTCAAGAGCCTGTCGTATCCCCAATTGAGGCATATAAATCGCCAACTCTTCACCACCCCAACGGGCACATATATCCTCTGGACGAACTGAACTGACGACGATGTCACTTACCTGCTTAAGCACCTGATCCCCCGTTTGGTGGCCAAATGTATCATTCACTTGCTTGAATTGATCAATGTCAACCACAATGAGAGAACCACAGAACTCATGCGCCTGCCGTTCATGAATAACATTATCTAGATAATGACGAACATATAACCCTGTCAGCATGTCCAGATTGGCCAAACGGCGCACTTCGGCATGGAGCGTTGCATTGGTCAGCGCAAGCCCCATATGAATCACTAACATCTGCAACAAACGATAATTATCGTAAGAGAAAAATTGCTCCTGAGTATGTCCAAGCATGATTACACATTTCACTTCACCGTTCACCCAAACTGGTGACGCAATTAGAGATAACGATTTCGTTTGCTCCATAAATTGAGAAGGAAATTGAGCATGTTGACGATAGTTAGACATAATAAGCGGCTCTTCCGACTGATACAACGCACCGGCAATACCGTAATTATTCGGAAATGATTGGCGCGTTAGCTGATGAACGTTAGAGGACATCACTTCAAATTGGTTCGTACTAGCATTCAACTGGAGAATACAGCATGATTCAGCTTGGAATATACCAAGCATCTCTTGCTCAGCAAATTGAAAAATTTCCATCAGTTGAAGACTTTTATTCAAACGTTGTGTCAAATCGTTAATTAGACGAAGTTCCTGGATAAGCATATTGGATTGTTCATGCAATTTCGCATTCTCGAAGGCTGTTCCCGCCGTATCTGCCATCATCGTAATCAATTGCAGATCTGACTCTTCCATTAGTTCATCATTCATTTCAATGTAAAACACACCATATATGCCCTGTTTGCCTTTGAGAGGTAACCCCACCTCAGTAATTCTGTTCTCCCCATCGATCGAGCGAGCAACAATCAGTCGTCCTTCCATAAAAGAACGTACACAGATATCCTCGCCTCGTTCATGAACCAATAAAGGTTTGATCCGGGCATTCGTGCTACTCTGATCCTGAGACATAAAAAGCGTAATTCGCATCGTAGGATATAAATAATCCATACTACCAAACACTTCATCCAATATCGCATCCACATCCATGTTGTCGTGCATCCGTTGAACAATCTGGAACAGTATTGATCTCCGATGTTCTTCACGTGCCGTTTGCTCATGAGCATGTAACAGATCCGTCATGAATATGTATTCAAACCTGCGGTAAAAACAAGTCCGATAATGTGATGCCTCAGACCGAACCAAGGCTTCTGACGTCTCATATGGATTGGGTTCGTAGATCAATGCAGTGAATACAGCGAACATATCCTTATTGCTTCTCGAATAGAGAGGAAGGGCAAGCAAATGAAACTGACCATGTTGATCACTGCTACGCAGGGTTTGTTCTTGTCCCTTTTCCAGACATCTTAATACGGTGAGACTCACTTCCATACTTACGGCATCCTCATATGGATCTCCCACCCTAACGCCTTCAGTATTCCATACATTAAATATCATCGCTGCATGGTCTTGTGCGGGGCTACGTTGTTGTTGCCAATCGGCAAAAGCCTGTTGTAGCAGACTCCCCAAATATGAAAAATCAAAAGGTGTGATATCCACTTGCTGCATCCAGAGCGCATGCTCGTTATGAAGAGATGCAGCAGATGCGGGATCGCCCGAACTTGGCGAGTTCAAACTGGCTGGTAAACTTCCTAGATGTTCTAACATGTCAGGCGCTCCTTTGCACCGTTTTTGCATCTCATAGATGCATTAATCTGCATAGGTTATCGCAAACCTGCAAATTCGTCTGATAACCTTACAGCATAAGTTTATTTAAAGTTAAGATAGAATCTATTTTACTCTCTTTGCAACTTTTTTGCATCCATATTCCAGAAAATTGTCCCATTATTTTAGGCCTAATGACCTATCGACAAATTTAGACGTTTTTTTCTTTTATCTTAACCTTGACTTTGCTTCTCTTAAACTGTAATATGAATTGTTGATGAAGACTACTAAATGGGTCTTTAAATTTGGGCATTACCGGTTGTGTCACCCTCATTCTTTTTGTTGCTTTCAGGACAGCGGCTGAACTCTCCTGATCGTCCTATGCGAGGCTGAGCCCGCATCAACAAATTGGAGCGCAAACAGAGCCCTATATGAACTTTAACTAAAAAGGAGCTACTTTAAACATGGCACGTTACACTGGTCCTAAATTTAAATTGAGCCGTCGCCTCGGCATTTCCCTTAGCGGAACAGGCAAAGATTTGAAACGTCCTTTCCCTCCAGGTCAGCACGGAGCTAACCAACGCAGAAAAATGAGCAACTACGGTATGCAGTTGCAAGAAAAACAAAAACTGCGTCACATGTACGGTTTGGGCGAAAAACAATTCCGCACTCTGTTCGCTAGAGCGCAAAAAATGCAAGGTATCGCAGGTGAAAACTTCATGTTCTTGCTTGAGTGCCGCCTTGACAACCTCGTTTACCGTCTTGGATTTGCTAACTCCCGTGCAGGAGCACGTCAGTTGGTATCCCATGGTCACATCACAGTAAACGGTAAAAAAGTCGACATCGCTTCTTACCAAGTAAGCACTGGCGACGTAATCAGCTTGCGTGAAAGAAGCCGCGGTTTGTCTTCTGTTAAAGAAGCATTGGAAAACCGTACGCATCTTCCAGCATACGTTGAATTCAATGATACAGCAGTTGAGGGTAAATTCATCCGTCTGCCTGAGCGTTCGGAATTGTCCCAAGAAATCGATGAGAAACAAATCGTCGAGTTCTACAACCGTTAATCGTTGTAATTACATTAAAGCATCAATTCAAAACAGCTGTCGAGATTTTCTCGACAGCTGTTTTTCTATGTTCCACTAACAGGAAGTGATGATCTAATACTTAAAGAACTTGTATACAAAGTACAACAAAGACGAAAAAACACCACTCAACATAATAATAATTGCTGATTCAAACACCTCTAATTCCATTCCGAACTGATCTATCACAAGGATTGTAATTATGACTAAAATCATAACTATAAATCCAATGGAAAGTGACGATTTAAAATGCGAAATTATTCTTTCATCATGTTCGGAGTCCACAACCCGTTTAATTCCTTTGTTGTCCATAGCCAACATACTGAAATTTAAAATGGAGCACCCAAGCAACCCAAATCCTAAAGGCATAGCAAACGAGAGGTTAGAATTATTTAACGCAAACTTCTGGTAAAGCGCAATTGAAAAAACAAGTAACCCGACAATACACATAACAATAGATACTAAAGTCCACTTCCTCACTCAACATCCCCTTCTTCCTCAAAAATAAAAACTTGCTCAATGTTTTTGTGAAATACCTGGGCTATTAGATAAGCTAGCATGATCGACGGATTGTAGCGCCCTCTCTCCAATGAAATAATGGTCTGACGTGATACGTTAACCTTCTCGGCCAGATCCTGTTGTGTCATGTTAAACTCTCGACGGTAGATCTCAATTTTATTCTTCATGGATTTCGTGTCCTCACTCTTTATTTGTAAAGCTGACTTTACAAAAAATATATCCCTCAAACCCCAAAATGTCAAGCTAACTTTACATTAAATCCGCACTCTAAAAGAGACTGATAGAAAGTAACTTCTCTGGCCTTATTCTTATCTCCTTATGATATGGTACATTTTCAAGCATAATAAATAACATAATTTCGAAAATAATGGCATTATTCGACTATTGCTTGTATTTCTCAGGCATGCAAACCCACCTTTTTATGCTATAATAAGTGCTGTTAAAAGGAGGAAGACACTGAATGGTTGATGTTAATAAGAAAAAGCCCGATGAACAGCCTGTCCGCAAACGTAGCTTCATTCGCAGACTAGGCAGTGTCGTCAAATGGATGGTCGTCCTGGGTATCATGGGGGTACTATTTGTAGGCGGCGCTTTAATGGGATACGTCAGTTCCATTGTGAAAGACGAGCCTGTCCGTTCCAGGGCCCTGATTGAACAGAAAGTCAGCGAAAACTCCATCACAGGCTTTGCTTACTTTGCCGATGGCAGTCCAATCGGTCAATTACGTACAGAAGAAGACAGACGTCCAGTCACCATTGACCAGATCCCACAGAAGGTTATTGATGCAGTCATTTCGATTGAAGACAATCATTTTTACGAACATAAAGGTGTAGACATGAACGGTACACTTCGTGCCGTAAAACAGAAAGTGCTTAAAGAGTCCGTCCAAACAGGCGGAAGCACACTTACACAGCAATTAGCGCGTCGTGTGTTCCTCAATCTAGATCGTACCGAGGATCGGAAAGTAAAAGAAATTCTTCTCTCGCTTCGTCTGGAACGTTTCTTGACAAAGGACGAAATTATGACTGCGTACTTGAACAAGGTTCCATTCGGTAATGGCTCCAGTGGATATAATGTCTATGGCATTAAGGCTGCTGCCAAAGGTTTGTTCAATATTAATGATCTAGAGAAAATAAATACGGCTCAGGCTGCTTACCTTGCTGGCTTACCACAGCTCCCCTCTTCATACTCTGCTTTTAATGGAAAAGGCGATTTTGTTGAGGATAATTTTGAGCGTGCAATTAATCGCCAGCACTTGGTATTACGTCGAATGTTAGAACTGGGTAAAATCAATCAAACCGAATATAACGAAGCGCTTGCTTTTGACATCAAGAGCTCTCTCGCGCCCAAAACGATTAAAGCTTACAACACTTATCCTTATCTTATGATGGAAACTGAACGACAAGCTGCTCAAATTTTGATGACACAGTTGAATGCAGACGCTACCAAAGGCACAGATGAAGCTACCGACAAGGATGCAGCACCTAAAGATAGCGGTGCATTATTGGAAGAGGCTCAGCAGCAATTGCGCACAGGTGGATATCGAATTTATACCACAATTAACAAAAGTGTATATAAAACCATGCGTACGATTGCTGAAAATGATAGTAATTTTGCTGCAGACGATCCCAAAAAGGGAAAAGAACAAACGGCAGCTATGTTGATCGACCATAAGACTGGTGCGATTCTGGGCATGATCGAAGGTCGAAGCTTCCAAGATGAGCAGATGAACTACGCTACTCAAATGGTGCGTCAACCAGGTTCTGCTATGAAACCAATTGCAGCATACCTACCTGCTATGGATGAAGGCTTGGTTCAGCCAGGATCCGTCGTGGATGATTCACCAATTATCCTTAAAGATGGTGGCTCAAGCGGATATCATATTCCAAAAAACGCAAATAACCGCTACCAAGGCCTGATCACTGCTCGTAGAGCACTGAATTACTCACTGAATACTGTGGCACTTAAGTTGTTTAATGAAGACGTGGGCATTGATAAAGCATGGGCTTTTGCCAAAAAACTTGGCATTACAACGATTCAGAAAAACGATTATCAAGCACAAACCGGTGTTCTGGGCGGTCTTCAATATGGTGTAACCGTTGAGGAACTCACCAATGCCTATGGTGCCATCGCCAATAACGGTGTGTACAACGATTCATATATGATCAGTAAAATTGTAGACTCTAAAGGAAACATCGTATATAAACACGAAGCTACCCCTGTTCAGGCGTTCTCCGAGCAGACGGCATATCTCATGACCGACATGCTTCGTACGGTCGTGACAGAGGGTACAGCGGATAAAGTACGTGAGAGCTACAAATATTCGAAGAGTGTACCGATTGTCGGAAAAACAGGCTCTACCCAGAACTATGCCGATGTCTGGTTTGAAGGTTACTCCCCAGATGTCACTTTGGGTGTATGGGTTGGATACAAACAGCCTGTTAACACACTGGAGACCAAGTCTCAACGTAAACGTGCTCAGCAACTATGGACTCAAATTATGAATGAGGTCATTGCCTCAGACAAAGAGCTATTTGTTACGGATAAGTTCGAGAAGCCGTCAGGTATAGTGACGAAGACCGTCTCCGCTTATAGCGGCAAACTGCCTACGGCGCTGACAGATCGCTTTGTTACAGATATTTTTAACAGTAAATTTGTTCCTAAAGATAGCGATGATGGCGTCGCCAAGGCGAAGTACATCACTTACAATGGTGTGAACTACATCCCTCGTGATGAAACGCCTAGCGATATGCTAAAAGAAAAAACCGTAATCAAACGTAAAAAACCAATCTCCGATCTCATTAAAGAGTTGCAAAATGCATTTTCTCGTATGAGCCGGCATGAGTCACTTGCTTATTACCTGCCACAGGACGCAGATTCAGACATGCCAACTCAGATTGATCCACGACAAGATAACGGTAAAGCTCCTGATGCTCCAGGAAATGTAAGACTGTCTATGTCCAATGGCAGAGCTATCATTACATTTAATGCTACACCGGAAAGTGATGTTGTCGGGTACCGGTTGTATCGTTCTGTTAATGGCGGAGGATTCCAGAATCAAGGGCAAGTCGTCCTTACAGGGGAATCTCGATCATTTACGGCGTATGCACAAGGTGGTAACTTCTCCTTCTACGTTACAGCAGTTGATGTAGCTGGCAGAGAGTCTGCACCAAGCGCAATTGCTACTAGTGCTGCCGTTGTAGAGCCGCCACCAGAGGAAGAAGTGAAGGAACCTATTAATGTTCCTGGAACGATCATCACGCCTGGCGAAGGATCAGACGATACTGCAGCAACTGCACCAAGCACACCTAGTCAGGTAAGTGTTACAGCTCTATCCCAGGGTATTCGTATCCAATGGGGATCAAATGCTGAAGCAGAAGGTGTACAGAGCTATTCCGTCTATTACAGTGAAACGGGCAATGCTCCATTTAATAAAATCGGCTCTACCTCGGGTACCTCGCTTGACTTCGGCGTACCCGCAACAACCAGTGGATGGTTTAAGGTCTCTGCGAACAACAGTGCAGGAGAATCTGAACCTTCAGTAGCGGTACATTATCAACCTTAACGTTAGATCAATACGATTACTCCGAACGGCCTCCTAAGTTTAATCTTAGGGGGTCTTTTGTTTAACACGTCAAAAAGCCTGATCTCTTAGACATCGCAGATCAGGCTTCTTCATGATTATATCAATTGCAATTCGGCGACTCGTGGCTTACCACATTCAACATTTAGTCTTCAATGGTGGACAGGTCACCTGTCGGCAAATCGAGCTCCCAGGCTTTCAAGACACGACGCATAATTTTACCAGAGCGTGTCTTCGGCAATTTATCCTTGAATTCAATCTCACGCGGTGCAGCGTGGGCAGACAGGCCTTCTTTTACAAAACGATAGATCTCTTCCTTCAACTCCGGTGTCGCCTCATACCCATCACGAAGCGCTACAAAGGCTTTGATGATCTCCCCCCGTGTTACATCCGGTTTACCGATTACGCCAGCCTCAGCTACAGCAGGGTGCTCTACGAGCTTACTCTCTACCTCGAAAGGGCCGATGCGTTCGCCAGATGAATTAATCACATCATCAATTCTGCCCTGAAACCAGAAGTAGCCGTCTTCATCCATATAAGCTGAGTCCCCAGATACGTACCAGCCAGAGAGCCGGAAATACTCCTCGTATTTAGCGGGGTTGTTCCAGATCTTCGCCATCATCGACGGCCATGGGCTACGTATTGCCAAATTCCCCATACTGTACGGAGATAACTCCTGCCCACGATCATCGATAATTGCAGCTTCAATTCCGGGCAAAGGTCTTCCCATTGAACCTGGCTTAATCGGCATACCCGGATAGTTACAGATCAATTGCGCACCTGTTTCCGTCATCCACCATGTATCATGAATTCGTTGATCATACGCTTTCCAGCCCCAACGAACCACTTCAGGATTGAGCGGCTCGCCGACAGACATGACGTGACGCAGACTACCCAAATCATGCTGAGCGATCGTCTCGTCTCCTGCACCCATCAACATCCGGAACGCCGTTGGTGCACTGTACCAGACGGTCACTTTATTTTTTTCAATCGTGCTATACCAGTCTTGTGGACTGAAACGACCTCCACGAATAACATTAGTTACCCCGTTCAGCCATGGTGCAAAAATACCATAAGACGTGCCTGTGACCCAACCAGGGTCTGCGGTGCACCAATAAACATCATCCTCGCGTAAGTCGAGCACAACTTTGCCTGTATAATAATGCTGAACCATTGCATTCTGCACATGATATACGCCCTTCGGTTTACCAGTAGAACCCGAAGTATAATGGATAATGAGTCCATCTTCACGAGTGAGCCATTCCACGTCCATCTCATCCGAAGCAACAGACATCTCTGCATCAAAATCAATGAGTCCATCTTCCGTCTGCTCCCCACCACCAACGACAAATATATGCTTCAGCTCCGGTAATTCGGAGCGCTTAATTCGTCCAAGAAGCTCAGGTGTCGTTACAAGTGCAACTGCCTCACTGTCCTCCAACCGGTCTTTGACGGCGGTCTCCATAAAAGCTTCAAACAGCGGCCCTGCGATTGCACCCACTTTCAAGATACCCAAAAGGCTGAAATACAGCTCAGGGCTTCTCGGCATAAAAATAAATACTCGATCCCCCTTGGTCACACCATATTTCCGAAGTACATTACCAAACCGGTTGGATTGCTCGCTAAGATCGGCAAAGGTGTATGCCTCTTCCCGTGAAGCATCACTGTATAGCAATGCCGTTCTACCGCCTTTTCCTTCCAGCACATGGCGATCTATCGCCTCATGAGCCATATTCACTTTTCCGCTGGCGTGCCACGTAAAGTGCCTTTCCACCGATTCCCAATCGAATCGGCTTCGAGCCTCCGCGTAATCGCCCAAGTTAGATTCAGACACAACCGTTTGCAGCATCTCTTCAAATGCTTGACTCATGCTTGCCAGCCTCCTTCAACTCGACATTTCGATTCCCTTAAATGGGTGACTTCTCATTGCCTTGTGTTGACTGAACTTCCAGTTAGCGCTTACATTAATAGAGAGAGCATTCTCTTCATTTACTTGCTTGACCTACTGAATGAATTTTAAGCTGCACTTGAATTGTGAACATTTTTTGTCTACGCCATTATAGCAAATCTTCTCAATCATCGTCTAGGGGGAAGAAAGGAGCATGAACCATGGAGCATATTAAGAAGCATCATATGCGTTCCATCTTCAAATCCGGTCACCACATCACGATTGAAGGCCCTATGCCCGCTGAGGCCATTTCACAGCTAGGTTTCCATCCGGATCTCGATGCTTTTCGGAGACCATCAGAGCAGCAGGAAGCTCTAACCGAGATTGCCGATCTGCCGGAAGGTCGTATTATTCTAGCACATGAAAATAGCATCATTATTGGTTACGTTACGTTCCATTACGCTGACGAATGTGAACGTTGGTCTGAAGGTAATATGACGGATCTCATAGAACTGGGAGCTATCGAGGTGGCTGACGAGTATCGCTCTCTAGGCATAGGACGTGAGATGCTACTCACTGCGTTCGAAGGTGAACAGATGGAGCGATATATCATTTTTACGACCGAATATTATTGGCATTGGGATCTGAAGGGCAGCGGTCTGTCTGTGTGGGATTATCGTAAAATGATGGAGAAGTTAATGCAAACTGTAGATATGACCTGGTACGCGACCGATGATCCTGAAATCTGTTCTCACCCGGCAAACTGTCTTATGGTGAGAATCGGCAGCCAGGTACCACTCGCGTCTGAGGAACAGTTCGATCGTGTGCGCTTCCGCTATCGGTTTATGTATTGAGTTAACCTTGAATTATGCTTACATAAGAAAAACACCTATCGTCGTACCTCCACAGGAGACTGACTGTGTTTAATTGTAGTTTTTCTTACGATAATCAAATGGTTCAGCTCCGCTGAAAACTTATACATTCTATCATCTAAAAAACCGCTTCTCACCTAGCTCTGTATACTTTAGGAGCTAGGTGAGAAGCGGTTTAGTTTAATTTTTTTGTTCAGGCGGCTCACTGTGAGCTTTTTTTATTTATCAGATAAAAACTTACATGTTCTCCAACATATGCTCCACGATGCGATGTGAGCGCTGGGAAGACTGCACTGTAAATTCAGCAAAATTAACATGCGCGGAACCATCTGCTTTATCGGACATGCCTCTCAGAACAACAAAGGGTACACGATTCATGAAACTTACCTGCGCAACAGCCGCACCTTCCATTTCTGCACAGGCTCCATCCATTTGGTTGTATAACATATTTACCGTTTCTTTGCTCGCGATGAATTGGTCTCCAGACAGAACTTTTCCGATCAAGTACTTCGCCCCTTGCGCCCTACATGCTTCTTCAGCAAGAGCAATCAGTGAAGCATCGGCAGGAAATGCAGAGGTTTCTTGATACGGGATAACACCCCGTTCAAACCCAAGTGGAGTAACATCCATATCATGCTGCACGCATACCGAAGAAATGACGATATCTCCGATATTTAGCTCAGGGTGAACTGCACCTGCAACACCTGTAAAAATAATTCGATCCACTTGGAAGCGGTCAATCAAAATCTGCGTAGTTACTGCCGCATTAACTTTACCTACACCCGATTTGCAGACAACGATTTGTTTACCTAACCACTCGCCTGCAACATAGGTTATTCCGGTCTGTTTGACCGTTTCCAATTGCTTCATACCCGCAAGTAACAGTTCTACTTCCTCATCCATAGCACCAATAATACCGATTGTTTCGCGCATGTCCTAAGCCCTCCAGTAGATTCTATTCAGCACAAAAGCTCCGTCTCCGGAGCTTCTGCTAATTCGATATGTAGAGAGAATGTCTTCTCCCTGCCCTATACCATTTCCAATGCTATATTTACTTATCCAGCATGGCTTACAGACAAACGTAGAATCGTTTCATGCGGTAGAATAACCCGTGGGTTCTCCACATTTTCTTTTTTCATCAGCTTCGTCAACAAACGCATCGCAACAGCACCAAGGTCATACATTGGCTGAGCGACCGTTGTCAATTGCGGACGCACCATAGAAGCCATACGAATGTTATCCACACTAATGATGGAGAAGTCATCCGGTACTTTCAGACCCTCATCCTGAATGCTGTGAATCGCGCCAATAGCCATCTCATCTGTTGCAGCGAAGATTGCTGTTGGTTTCTTCTTCAGTCCGAGGAAATATTTCATGGCTTCCACGCCGGACTCATAACGATAGTTACCGATGCGCACCAGATCCTCCTGATAGTCCATACCTGCTGCTTCAAGAGCTTTCTTGTACCCTTGGAAACGCGCGTAGCCGTTAGCAGGATCTTGTAACGTGCCACTAATCATCGCAATTTCCTTATGACCATGACGAATCAATGTATTCACCGCATCAAATGCTGCAGATTCATGATCGATATCTACAGAAGGATATGTTCCCTTCTCGTCACTTGTCGCACAGAGCACGATAGGTACTGCTGCGGATTGAAAGGCTTGGATATGTTCATCCGTTACTGTACCGCCCATGAAAAGCAAACCGTCAACTTGCTTTTCTAGCAACGTGTTAATAACACGAATTTCTTTTTCTTTCTTCTTGTCCGCATTACATAGAATGATATTGTAGTGATACATATTAGCAATATCCTCAATTCCGCGAGCAATCTCAGCGAAAGTCGAGTTCGAAATATCAGGAATTACCACACCGACTGTTGTCGTCTTTTTGCTAGCCAAACCTCTGGCTACAGCATTTGGACGATATCCCAACCGATCAATGGCTTCATATACTTTTTTACGTGTTTGTGGCTTCACATTAGGGTTATTGTTAACTACCCGTGATACCGTTGCCATGGACACCCCAGCTTCGCGTGCCACATCATAAATGGTTACCGTCACAGTACTTCTCTCCATTACCAGTAAATTTTCAACCCATTTTCATTAAGAATTATATTACGACAAATTTTTGCATTAATCAATTAAAATAGGCTCTAGGACTCACTTAAAACCTGCGTGAGCGTGGTCGAAGTAATATCAGAATGGGAAGTATGCCATATAGGCGTTCCCTTTTTAACTAGAATTGCCTGTGGAGATTCATGCTTAACACCCAGTTTTTCTGCTGCTTCGTTTGATACAGGGCGGTCTTCCACAACATAAATAATGCCGTATTTCACTTGTTCATTCGGATTGTTTTGCAAATAGTTGTTCATCTCCTGATAAGCATTCGCGCTAATTGGGCAACGTGTACTATGCTTAAACAGAAGCAAAGGTTGTTCCTCGGTAGCCTCCACTGCGGAGTTTAGCTGTTCAATACTTGTCATTTTAGTCATGTCAGCCATTGGATATACATCCCCCTTTTTCAGGAATACCGCTATGTTGAGCGTTTTCACTCTTCGATATCTTAACAAAAAGCGCGCGAAAAAGCCAATTTTCATGAAAACAAGCATTTTACACGTCAAAATTAGACAGCATTCGAGAAATGCGCCTGCCAAACGAACCCCGATAACTGACCCAGTCTACGCTGCGTTGTCTCAATCCATTCTGCATCACCCGACTTTTGAGCATAACCCAAAATATCAAGCAATAAATTAATCCGTTCCTTCACAGCCTGCTGCATCTGATCCTGCATCTCTTGATCCGTTGCATTGGGTCTAGCAAGCAATTGCTCGTGGAACAGGTCTGCAAGCTCATTTTGTTCACCAAATAAGACATCCTGCTTATTGGGCTCTTCACCCAATTTACTAATACATTCTTTCAGGTCAGGCTTGACCGGTTGAAGCACTTCGTATGAAATACAATCTGTACATGCAAATACAGGTACGTTACGAATCTCTACTTTTTTGGCGTACACAACCGTTCTTAATTCTAATTCCATTACATGTCCGCATCTGCACGATTTGCGCACATTCATCACCTCATTCGTTCTATACTCGTATACTGTTACCATTCGACCTTTTTCCGCCTAAATCCTGCTGCAAACCAAAGGTTGCACAAATTACCACTGACGCCAGGTTAAGGTTATCCACGTATGCTAACAACCTTTGAAATCGGTTACTTGATCTGGAGATGGTGTGTTCCGTGAAGCAAGGCTAGGAATCTGTTACAATGGAGTCGATTCATGCTACCTCAAAAGGAGAGATGGATATGAGATTAACAGGTAAAAAAGTTATCGCTCTAGTTGATGAAGAATTCGAGGATCTGGAGCTATGGTATCCCGTACATCGTGTACGTGAAGAAGGTGCCGAGGTGCATCTAGCTGGGGAGAAAAAAGGTAAAACCTACATTGGAAAATACGGTGTTCCCGCCGAAGCGGAATACAGCTTCGACGAGTTGGACAGTTCTGCATATGATGGTATTCTTGTGCCTGGCGGTTGGGCGCCGGACAAGCTCCGCCGCTATCCTAAAGTGCTTGAACTTGTGAAGGAGATGCATGCAGATCGCAAGCCGATCGGACAAATCTGTCACGCAGGCTGGGTGCTGATCTCCGCCAAAATTCTGGAAGGTGTTACCGTGACCTCCACTCCAGGCATTCGAGACGATATGGAGAATGCAGGTGCAATTTGGAAAGACGAACCTGTTGTTGTGGATGGACATATCATATCGGCGCGTCGTCCTCCAGACCTTCCCCCTTATGGAAAAGCGTTCTGTGATGCGCTAGCTACAGCCAAAACGGAATAATCATTGAATCACCAAAAACCCCCTCGCTCTGTGGCGTGGGGGTTTCATGGTTTAGATGGAACTCTTCTCATCAATCCACTTAACAGAATACGTGAGGATGGATTGATGTTTAACCTATTAGTTAAAACCATTTAAGATATTTTTACTAAATTCAGACCATTAAGAGGCATTCGAGCCACTCTGTTCATCCGGACTGCCTGCTCCGTCATTAAACGTCTGTAAACGTTGTTCGATATCTAGGCTTGTTCGCAACGTGAAGCACTCGTGTGCTATTTCTTTGGCCGCTGCTGCAGTTGTGTTCAACACTCTATGCTTCACACGCAAAAGTGATTGAGGAGACATACTTAGATTGCGTATGCCTAGCTCAAGCCATAGTGGAATCGAACGCTCGTCCCCTGCCATCTCTCCACATACACTAATCTCAATCCCAGCAGTGTGGGCTGCTTCTACCGTTGCTCTCAGCATACGCAACACGGCTGGGTGATATGGATGATACATATGAGCGATCTGTTCGTTCATCCGATCGACAGCCAAGACGTATTGAACAAGATCATTCGTACCGATGCTGAAGAAATCCGCTTCCTCTGCCAATAAGTCTGCAATCATCACCGCTGCAGGCACTTCAATCATAATACCCACTTGGATATGTGGATCATATGGCAATTTACGCTCATCCAGATCGGCCATAGCTTCACGCAAGATTTCATTCGCCTGTTGAAGTTCTTCGACTGACGAAATCATAGGGTACATAATCTTCACATTCCCTGCAGCACTTGCGCGCAGAATTGCCGTAAGCTGTGTTTTGAATAGATCCTTACGATCCAAGCTGATGCGGATGGCCCGGTATCCAAGAAACGGATTATCCTCTTCAGGTAGCTCGAAATAATCAAGTTGCTTATCTCCGCCAATATCCAGTGTGCGAATGACGACAGACTGACCAGCAGTTTTTTCAGCGACCAATCTGTATACCTCATACTGTTCCTGCTCACCAGGGAACGTAGCACGATCCATATAAAGGAACTCCGTACGGAACAACCCTACCCCCTTCGCCCCATGCTTCAGAGCGAGATCCAATTCCTTCACAGAACTGATATTGGATGCTAGATGAAGTACTGAACCGTCTTTGGTCACGGCATCAACTGTAGCAAGCACCTGCAATTGTTCTTTTTTCTGAAGCTGTTTGCTACGAATCATCGTGTAACGCTCAATCGTTTTGCGATCCGGCTCAGTAAATACAAGTCCGTTGTCCCCATCTACTACAAGCATATCACCTGTCTCAACTGGCATGCCAAGACTCGCCTCCAGACCGGAAACGAGAGGTATACCCAAGGCACGAGCCATAATAGCGGAATGAGATGTTTTGCCACCAATTAGAGTAACGATGCCAAGCACATGCGTAGGATTGAGATGCGCCAGTTGTGAAGGCGACAGCTCCTTCGCTACAAGGATATATGGCTGAGTATCTGAAGGAAGGGTAATCTCTGGTGCACCCAATAGATGCTTCAACAATCGATTGCCGACATCCTTGATGTCGATCGCCCGCTCCTTCATGTACTCATCATCCAACAAGTCAAACATCGTTACAAAGTGGTCAATCGCTTCTTTTACCGCCACTTCGGCAGCCTTATATTGCCGTTCAATAATGCCTCGAATCTCGTTCATAAACACAGGGTCTTCCAAAATCGCTAGATGCGCATCAAAGATGCTTGACTCTTCTGGACCCACAACTTCCTTGAATTCATTCTTGATGTACTCTATCTCATCCCGTGAAGTCCGGATGCCCTCATACAGCCGTTCGAATTCCTGGGCGAGATCCACCGAATCCATCTTCTGATCCGGCAGATCCCATTCCCAACTGGGCAGGACAAATGCTTTGCCGATGGCTATGCCTGCAGCGCCGTTGATGCCTTGTATCTTCATTCTACCCCTCCAACGTTCCTGTCATAGAGCACCACGGACATAACGGATGCCTGACCTTTCTTGACTTGCTTGAATGGAGCAAAACTCCATGATTTGACACGATCCGGATTGGTAATTACCATCGGCGTTGTCAATGATGCTGCTTGTTCCCGCAAAACCGCAAGATCGAATTTAATCAGCAATTGTCCTGGCTCAACCGTATCGCCTTCCTGAACAAAAGCTTCAAAATGACCTTTCAATTGTGAAGTATCAATCCCGATATGGAGCAGAACCTCAAGCCCTTCTCGGGTGGAAATGCCTAACGCATGCATCGTTGGGTACAGGTGCATAATGGTACCGAAGACAGGAGAAACCAGCTCTCCCCGCTCTGGGACAAAGGCTACCCCATCCCCAACAAGCTTGGCTGCGAATATCTGATCTGGAACCTCTTCGATCGGCAGCATTTTCCCTTGTACAGGCGCACAGAACAGCACTTGTGGCAGATCTCGTTCCAGTAGCTTCGCAATCTCCTCACGGATCAATTCGGAATAGGTACCGAATACCACCTGCACATTGCCTCCACCCAGCTTAATTAACCCAGCCGAGCCCATGCTCTTCATCGCCCCCGTGTCAATCAGGCGATCATCGTGCACCGTCAGACGCAGACGTGTGATACACGCCTCCACCTGCACAATGTTACTCTTGCCACCCAATGCTTCCAAAATCAAAGGAGCCTGATAAGGAATATTGCCTACCCAATCCTCTAACATCGAACCTTCTTCACGTCCTGGCGTAGGAATCTTAAATGTACGAATCGCCCAGCGGAATAAGAAGTAATAAACTAGCCCATATAGTATGCCAATCGGGATAAGCTTCCAAGCATTCTCTGATAGATGGAAATTGAGTATGTAATCAATTATACCTGCCGAGTACGAGAACCCATGGCGTATATCAAGCCAATAACTAATCCACATCGCAACACCAGACATAACCGCATGCACAATAAACAGATAAGGAGCTGCAAATAAAAAAGCAAACTCAATTTGCTCGGAAACTCCTGTCAGGAAACAGACTAATGCTGAAGTAAGAAATGTTTTCTTAATCTTCGGCTTCAAGTCTTCCCGAGCTTCCTGAATAATGGCAAAAGCAATCGCTGGAATAGCGAACATCATGATTGGGAACAGCCCGGCCATGAAGAAACCTGCCGATGGATCACCTGCAAAGAAACGGGGCAAATCCCCCTGTACAATGTTTCCGTCAGGCGTTTCGAACGTTCCCAATTGAAACCAGAATACATTATTCAGCAGATGATGTAAGCCAAAAGCAACCAATACCCTGTAGAGCACGCCATAGATGAACAATCCAAAGCCACCGAGACTGTATTCCCATGTGGCAACCGCATTCAATCCATGCTGTAGTATTGGAGCGATCCATAACATAAAACAGGAGAACAACGCCGAGCAGAGCCCAACGATGAGTAAAACGAACCTCGAACCGCCAAAAAATTGCAAAATCTCTGGCAGCTTAATGCTTTTAAATCGATTATGCATTACGCCAGCCAGTGCGCCGAGTATAATTCCGATTAAGGAAGCAGGCTGAACGGTGCCATCACCGAAATTACGAGTCACCTGATCATATATGACGATACCAGCCAGTGCAGCGAGTCCCGCTTGTCCGGCCTGGTTGGAGAGTCCCAGCGCTACACCGACCGCAAATAAATAGGGCAAAAAATAAAAAATACCGTGTCCAGCCACGGTAGACACTTCACCAACAACTTTTATGCCCCAGGCGTCCCAGGGTAAACTGCCAACACTAAGCAATATTGCGGCGGCGGGCAGGACCATTGTAGGCAGCATTACCGCTCTTCCGAGCTGCTGCAAGGATCCGAGCCAATTCATGGCGACCTCTCCTTTCTATCCTTGATGGTAAGCTTTAAGAAACGTTTTGTCAAAGCAAAACAGCAACCTGTTGGAAAGTTAATTAGACTCCGCAATCACATACCAAAAAGACCACATGTTGATGTGGCCATAACAATAACAAAACGTTATATAGTCTCTAGAAAGACAAGATGCTCATCTAAGCCACTGGTGCTATATTCCGATCAACCTAATGCAGTTATGCTATAAAAAAAAGAAATATCCCGTTAACTTATTCTTCCGTTAACGGGATTCTCTACGTGCATAGCCTGATCCTATAGAATGGTCTTTCCTAACACCTGGCATAATATCAAGACCGCCACAAAACGACGGAAATAGCACTTAGTCGCGTCCAGCACCGCGCAGAACGATGGAATCTTCGACCTTGATACAACGATTCGTAACAGCCTTCAGACCGTTCTCAGCCGCAATCTGCACTGCTTCATCATTATGGATGCCCAGCTGCAGCCACAATACGTTAGCTTTGATCGCCGCCGCCTCTCGTGCTACATCAGCACAATACTCTTCGCGACGAAACACATTAACGATATCTACTGGCTCTGGAATATCTGCGAGCGTGGCGTACACCGTTTCTCCAAGAATCTCACCTTGCACCTGAGGGTTCACAGGAATGATGCGATATCCTCTGCTCTGCATAGCTTCAGCAACCATGTAGGATGTGCGATCTGATTTGTCTGACAAACCAACGACTGCGATGTTGCCTGCATTACGCAAAATTTGTCCAATTTCTTCACGAGTAGGGTTGTTAAATTCCATGTTCAAGCACCATCCTTTTCTGCTCAACGTGTTATTTTACTCTTTTACCCATTGTACAGAGGCACCAAGCGCCTGCAAGTGATCAAAGTATTGTGGATAAGACTTGGCTACATGGTGTGCATCCCGAATGCGGAGCGGTTGCTTGGCACGAAGTCCAACAACGGTTAGAGCCATGATGACCCGATGATCATAATGAGCATTAATCTCAACGCCACCTTCGACGCCTTCTGGACGTCCATGCACGATGATCTCAGCCTGACGCTCTTCAACGTTCGCCCCCGCCTTACGGAGCTCATTCAAGTAATCCGTAATTCGGTCACATTCCTTATAGCGTAGGTTCTCTACATTATAAAACCGTGAGGTTCCTTCCGCAAATACAGCCGCTGCTACCATGGCCAGAACAGCATCTGTTGCAGCATCTCCGTCGAATTCAATTGCCTTTAATTTTCCGTTACCTTGCACGTGTACAACATTGTTCTCATGCGTCAGAGGCACTTCCATCATGCGCAGCACATCCACGATAGCACGTTCCCCTTGTTTGCTCTGTTCCATCAAACGCAAGATTTTCACATCCGATTGTGTCACCGCTGCCGCCGCGAGAACTGCTGCTGAACCTGGGTAGTCTCCTTGAACGGTATACGTCTGTGGTTGGTATGACTGGCCACCAGGTACACGGAAGGACATATAATCATCGCTCGCATGGATCACGATTCCTGCTTGCTCCAAAACCTCCAGCGTTTGTCCGATCACGACCTTGGATTTCAGGTCATTCAGCACTTCAATCGTGCTGTCTTCTACTAGCATAGGTGTTACAAAGAGTAATGCACTGAGATATTGGGAGCTCACAGAACCGGACACACGGATATGTCCACCTTTGGGCTTGCCACCTTTGATTGTAATAGGTAGACGTCCTTGTTCATGCTGAACCTCCACACCAAGTTGTCCCAAAGCATCGATCAGATCATCATGTGGCCGCTTGCCGAGGGAATCTGGATACGTATTAACAAAAGTAACCTCAGGACATAATGCCGTTACACCCATCAGAAAACGTAAAACAGCACCTGCATTACCTACATTCAGTTCACGTACATCGCTTGGGCGACTACCGAAACCTTGGATTACGATTTTGCTATCGTCTTCTTCCAGAACTGCACCTAGATCACGAATACATCTACGCATCGCGTCACTATCTTCACTATGCGCAGGGAAATGGATGGTGCTTGTGCCTTCTGCCAATGCAGCAGCTAGCAAATAACGTGTTGTGTAGTTTTTGGAGGACAAGGCTCCAATTTCCCCTTTCAGGGAGGGAGTAGGTGTTACGATAACGTCCATGAATGAATTCTCCTTCATTATTCAAATTAATTAATCACTAGAATCATACCCGAGGGTATCTTGCCTAAATTGACATTCCCTGCATCGCTTGGGTATCATTATAAGCGTTAAGTCGATACAGAAAAGAGGATCTGAATATGACGCAAATTGCTGAAATTGAAACGTCTGAGCTACGCCGTCGTTTACAGGCTGGCGAGAAGTTGCAGATGATAGACGTCCGCGAGGACGAAGAGGTCGCACAAGGCATGATCGAGGGAGCGAAGCACATCCCCCTAGGTCAAATCCCGGACAGATTATCTGAGATTGAGAAGTCTGGTGAGATTGTCCTCATCTGTCGCAGTGGTTACCGCAGCGAGCGTGCTGCTGAATATCTGCAACAACTCGGCTACGAAGGCTGCACCAACATGGTTGGCGGCATGCTGCAATGGCAACAGGAAGACTAATTGAACGAGCCGATCGGCTCGTTTTTTTCTTAAACCTTTACTTCTCACACCTCTATCGAAAACACGCAACGATTACAGGCTTAGACGCGGTAATGCGCTAAAATTAAACGAGTCACTTCTGCCGCGGATAACGACGTGGTATCCACCGTGTAATGTGCAAACCGATATGCGTCTTTGCGTTCCTCCATAATCGTCTGAATCCGTTCCTCCGCATTGCCTGCCAGTAATGGACGATTGTCACAACCACTCACACGCTCTACAATCACTGCGGGATTTGCAGTCAGCGCAACGACCCAGCCATTCTTGGACATCACATCACAGTTGTCAGCACGCAGTACAACACCGCCTCCAGTTGCAATGACCTGTGCCTTCTTCTCTAGTATAGAGCACAGCACCCGACTCTCTGCATCCCGGAAGTAAGTCTCACCTTTACCTGTGAACAATTCAGGAATGGTGCAACCTTCTTCTTTCTCCACTGCGGCGTCCACATCAACCAGTCGATAGCCTAGTTCGCGTGCAAGCAGATCAGCAACTGTTGATTTGCCGGTTCCCATCATACCGATGAGTATAATATTGTTAGCCTTGCTCAAAAGGTACACTCCTTTATTTCAAGAGGTTATTCAAAAAGTTCGCTTTGGATGACGAAACAGCATTTTGAATTCGCATTTCAAGCATTTCTTGAGCACTTTTGTCCTATCATAACACAGGCCTGCTAACTGGGGAAGGCTAGAGCGCCGACGGCAGAGGTCAGAGCCATCTATGGCCTTCTGTATGAAATAAAAAAGACCCAGCAACTCGGCATTGCCGAAATTGTGGGTCTTCTTGTTAGAGGTAATCGCAAGCGATTCGCCCTTCCAGACTACTCCATCCAGTTGTGGTGGAAGCTGCCTTCTTTGTCCAAACGTTTGAACGTGTGTGCACCGAAGTAGTCACGTTGTGCTTGCAACAGGTTTGCAGGCAAACGCTCAGTACGGTAGCTATCGTAGTAGGACAGTGCGCTGGAGAAGCCAGGAACCGGAACTCCTTGTTGTACAGCTGCTGCTACGACTTCACGCCATGCGCCTTGGTAAGATTCAACGATGTTTTGGAAGTATGGATCTAAGAGCAGGTTTTTGAGCGCTGCATCTTTATCATATGCTTCTTTGATGTTTTGCAAGAACTGTGAACGGATGATGCAGCCACCACGGAAGATCATAGCGATGTTACCGTATTTCAGATCCCAGCCGTACTCATCGGATGCGGCACGCATCTGAGCGAAGCCTTGAGCATAGGATACGATTTTACTTGCGAAGAGTGCTTTACGCACGTTCTCGATGAATGCTTTTTTGTCGCCAGAGAATGCTTCTGTCGCAGGGCCATTCAGAATTTTGCTTGCAGCTACGCGCTCGTCTTTCATCGCAGACAAGAAACGGGAGAATACGGATTCGGTAATCATGGACAATGGCACGCCGAGATCAAGCGCACTTTGGCTTGTCCATTTACCTGTTCCCTTTTGTCCAGCTGCATCCAAGATCACGTCTACCATTGGTTTGCCGGTTTCTGGATCGTATTTGGAGAAGATGTCGGCTGTAATTTCGATCAGGTAGCTATCCAGCTCACCTTGATTCCATTCTGTGAAGATTTCATGCAACTCTTCTACGGAAACGTTAAGTACGGATTTGAGCAGGTGGTATGCTTCGCCAATCAATTGCATATCACCGTATTCGATACCATTGTGAACCATTTTGACATAGTGTCCTGCGCCATCTGGTCCGATATATGTACAACAAGGATCATCGCCGACTTTAGCTGAAATTGCTGTCAGAATCGGCTCTACTAATTTGTAAGCACTCTCTTGTCCACCTGGCATAATGGAAGGACCTTTCAATGCACCCTCTTCACCACCAGATACGCCTGTACCGATGAAACGAATACCTTTATCTTCCAGCTCTTTGCTGCGACGTTGGGTATCAGGGAAGTATGCATTTCCTCCATCAATGATGATGTCGCCTTCATCCAAATGAGGTAGCAATTGTTCAATGGTTGCGTCTGTCGCTTTACCTGCTTGAACCATGATCAAAATTTTGCGCGGGGATTCCAGGGATGCTACGAATTCTTCAATCGAGAACGTACCTGTCAAATTTTTACCCTCGGCTTCTTTCAGAAGATCCTCTGTTTTCTCTCGGGAACGGTTATATACCGACACCGTGAAACCTCTGCTTTCAATGTTAAGGGCCAAATTCTTGCCCATGACAGCCAGTCCGATTACGCCGATCTGTTGTTTAGTCATCTGGTCTCCCATCCTTTACTCCAATTGATTTTTAATGATATTGTCTCTCAACAACACTCTCATTTTAACGGTTTTATGTATAGAAGTGAACCCCGCAGAGCGCCTACACAACGAGAAAATGCCCCAATCCTTCAAGGTGTCATTGTATTTTCATAATTACCACCAAGCAACATTGCACCCACTGGTTGGAATGCAACTGCTCTACTTATTGATGAATTACGTGGAGAAAGCGAATCTTTGGAACAAATCCAGGTAGGCCAAGAGACGATTCCCCTGCTGTGGGTCGTACCGATTACTCCATATGAAGCTGACCTGATCCTGAATCAAGGGATAGAAGAACTTTGATGTCTTGGTTGAAAGCTCGCACTTCTCTATTATCGACCCTTGTCGCTCGTAACGTCACCATTGTCCCTTTCACGAGGATTTTTTTTATACAGCAATAAAAGCCCTGGCGTGTGCCGGGGCTTTGTTTACAGATGTAGTCTAGAATGGGTATGTTTCATGCTTCCAGCATCAGCAGATGTCCGGATAACCGCTGTAATACTTCGCGGCAAGCGTTTGCCTTTTCCATGTTATTGAGCTGTATAGCGTTATGCAAACGTTCCAGTTCATCGTCCACTTCCATGCGCAACAGCATTAGTCGCTCCTCTCCTTCACGCGAGAGGAACATTTCTTCCATCTCTTCCGCCGTAGGCGCAGGTTCCTTTTGAAAAATAACACGTTGCTTGAACCCAGATACCTCCACCAAACGAATCACTTCACCAAATAAAATGTTCTCTACCGTCATCTGCTGATCCTTGAATCGTTTTACAACGGCATGCCCTCGTGTGTCACCAATAAGCTTCTCCAGCCATTCCGCTAGCTTCGCATCTTTGATGATGTAATCACCCGTCATTTTGTAGTTGCCACTGCGTGTCTGTTGAAAACGGAGCTTTACCAGCTTACGCCCAGTACGGACTGACAAGATAAAGAAGGATTCGTCCTCGCTCCAATATAGTGAATAGCCCTCACGAATAAGGTCTTTGATCAAATTTTGGATATGCCGACGGTTGAACCGCAGCTCCAGATTGCAATATTCAACTTCATAACTCTTATTCACGGCACTCCCCTCCATCTGTACCGGATCTACACCGGTTCGCTTCTTACATCGCTTCTTCTACATCGGCTTACCCTATTTTATACTTCATTTTATGTAAGGGTACTTGGTTATTTGACTATTTTTCACTGAATCAACCCAGTGATCGAACCTTTCCGCAAGCGCACAGGGGCAAGCCCCCTGATTTTCATGATATAATAGACGCGAAATGGAGGAATACAGATGAATTTTTCCGGTTTTAACAGTCGCGATTTTGATGTATTTCAAGTTCCTGGGCTAGAGCCACGTATGGAGATGCTGATTGAACGAGTTCGTCCGAAGCTAGAAGCACTTGGTGCAGAGCTAGCACCTTACCTCACTGAATTGTGCGGGGAAGAGATGTTTGTGCATGTCGCCAAACACGCACGTCGTACCGTTAATCCTCCCATAGATACATGGGTTGCCTGGGGATCTTCCAAACGGGGATATAAAGCACTGCCTCACTTTGAGGTGGGCATGTTCGATACACATATGTTTGTCATTTTCGCTGTCATCTACGAAAGTCCGAACAAAATTACGTTTGCAGAAGCACTGGAGCGTGAGTTGGATGAGGTGCGCCGCAATCTGCCTGGAGAGTTCTATTGGTCGATGGATCATATGGATCCACAGGGTACATTTCATAAGGATATGAAGTCTGAGGATTATGACAAGATCATCACTAAGCTTAAGACGGTTAAAAAAGCTGAGGTTATGTGTGGTCTTCGTATTGAGCGAGATGATCCACTTGCTGCAGATGGGGAACATTTACTCAAAACGATTCGTTCCACCTTCAAAACGTTACTACCGTTATACAGAATGTCTTTCTAAATAATAACAAAGGGAATGTCACAACCGATCTGGTTGACGACACTCCCTTTTTTTTGCATTGAACCCTTTATTCATTAAGATACGCTATTTGGCAGGTGCTGTACGATATGGATTGCGCGACAATATAAAATGCACTATCGCAAGTCCAGCCATCACAATCGCGCTACCGATAAACGGTGCTGGGTGGCTGATATGATCCCACAACAACCCGGAGACGATCGGTCCAACCACCATGCCCGACCCCTGTAATGTAAGGAAAAAGCCCCAAATGGCGCCCCGTTCTCCTTTGGGAATAAGTGTGGCTACGAACGTGTTCCACGCCGGCAAAATCATAGCGTAACTAACCCCAACGAGCATTACAATTCCAAAGACCACCGGGATGGCGGTAATAGAAGCGAACGCGAACAAACTTGCGGACGCCATCAAAAAACCGATGTGCAAAAACACGGATGTTCCAAACCGATCCACCATTTTCCCTACGGGCAGCAATGCAATCACGGTAATGCCTCCACCCGCAATTAGTAACAAGCTGTAGAGATTGGGTGAGATATGCAGATCGGTACGCGTATAAAGTGTAATGACTGGACTGAGTAACCCAATAACGAACGATTGCATGAACAATGCAGGATATACGAGCGGGTTCACATTTAGTGTACTTCGCACACGCTGTAAGGTGGCTTGAATGCTTCTTTTGAGCTTAATAAACGGTGTAAGCAGGTTAGGCTTAGGTGGATAAGGTACAGGCGTGCTTGTTGCCTCTGCATGCGCATGCTCCCCTTCCACAACGACACGTCCTGGCAAAATTAAGGCAACCAGAATGACGAGAATGGCACAACCCATTAACACTAAAAACACCATACGGTAATCATGATGAGTACGTTCCAGCATCCAGTTCATACCGACAGGTCCAAGCCCTGTTCCTCCAAGAGCGGCCATCTCCAGTGCACCCATCGCTGTTCCATTTTTGTTCTGTGGGCCTGACATCGCCGTCACACCTGTCATGGCACAAGGCCAGAGAGGTGAAGTACCTATGCCCAGAACGAGACAAGCCATAGCCAGACCGAAGGCACTTTTGAAAAATATAATCATAATGACCGCAATCAACGTACAGATTAAAGCAGTCACCATCGTTGCACGAAACCCAATTCGTTCAGCTGCCCAGCCCGAGGGCGCTCGGAATAGGTTGTCACCTAAATATTGAAGGGCAAATGCTACACCAATCACACCTGCTGACAATCCCAAAATGTTGTCCATATACACAGGTAAAACAGCGACCAGCAAGGCTCCTTTGATAATTTCGACTAAGAAAAGCGTCAGCCACATTGCGATAAAAAAAGGTGACCGCAAAATTTTGGCAGGTTTCGTGTTGGTTTGCATTCTTTTTTCTCCTTTCGACGCTTCATTGCCCTTCCCTTAACCTTAGTGTAACCGCGGGGAATGTGACCAAATCTCGGCAATTCAAAAATTTGTCGCTCATACCGCTTGCATTCGGTTCTTAATTTGCTATACTCATCTTTGCTTACCAATTTTATTAGGAAGGGTTGTGACAGCACTGATGAATCACCACCGTACGCCGCTGTTTACCGCTTTAAAAAACCATGCGGCACTCAATCCGGTACAGTTTCATATTCCGGGACATAAAAAAGGATTGGGAGCGGATACCGAATTCCGTGAATTTATTGGCGATAATGCCTTCTCCATAGATTTAATCAACATCGCACCACTGGATGACCTGCATCAGCCGACAGGTGTGATCCAGGAAGCTCAGATGCTGGCTGCCGATGCCTTCGGAGCAGATTATACCTATTTTAGTGTACAAGGTACAAGCAGTGCGATTATGACGATGATTCTATCGGTCTGCGGACCTGGCGACAAAATTATTGTGCCCCGTAATGTGCACAAATCGGTACTGTCTGCCATCATTTTCTCAGGCGCGAAACCTGTCTTCGTTTCTCCTGCACAAGATGTGAATCTTGGTATCGATCACGGAGTAACGATTCAATCCATACGTCGCGCTCTTGAGCGCCATCCGGATGCTAAGGCGTTACTCGTCATTAATCCAACCTACTACGGCGTATGTACAGATCTAAAATCAATCGTTGAGCTGGCACACAGCTACCAGGTTCCTGTCCTTGTAGACGAGGCACATGGCGTGCTTATTCATTTTCATGAGGATCTTCCCTTGTCTGCAATGGCAGCAGGAGCTGATATGGCTGCAACAAGTGTCCACAAGCTCGGTGGTTCCATGACACAGAGTTCCGTACTCAATCTGAATACGAAGAATGGATTCGTGAATCCACAGCGTGTACAGACAATCCTGAGCCTGCTCACATCGACATCAACTTCATACATTTTGCTTGCTTCACTTGATACATCTAGACGCAATCTGGCTCTGCATGGTCATGAGATTGCACAGAAAGCAATTGACTTGGCTGAATTCGCCAGACGAACCATTAATGATATCGATGGATTGTATTGCTTCGGCAAGGAACTGCTGGGTACGGAAGCGACGTTTAATTATGATCCAACCAAAGTTACGATTCATGTTCGCCACCTGGGTATTACAGGTTACGAAACGGAAAACTGGTTACGTGAACATTACAACATTGAGGTCGAACTCAGTGATATGTACAATATTCTGTGCCTTGTGACGCCAGGTGATACAGACGACTCTGTAGGAATCTTACTCAATGCCTTGCAGGATCTGTCCAGAACCTATTATCAGGTTAATCCAGCTCATGAGCTTGTTGTTAAAGTTCCAGATATTCCGCAATTGATGCTCACGCCGCGTGATGCTTTCTACGGAGATACGGAAGTCATTCCTTTCAGAGAATCTGCAGGACGTATTATCTCGGAGTTTATCTATGTATACCCACCAGGCATTCCAATTCTACTTCCAGGTGAAGTCATTACTCAAGAGAATATTGACTACATTATCGACCATGTTGAGGTTGGATTGCCCGTTAAAGGCCCTGAAGACCGAAGCGTGACGAATGTAAAAGTAATCGTGGAAGCAGATGCGATCTTCTAGAAGATCTTGCTGCAGTCATATATAAATGCTTAGACCAAGAGCCAGGCTTGCCCGCCTGGTTCTTTTTTTTGTGCAAAAGAACAAACAAAACAACAAGACCCCTTGATATCAAGGAGTCTTGTTATTATTCCGAAAGAATGACTATTCTTGGCTTGCAACGAGTTCGTTGTACGCCGCTTCAACACGGCCCCACTCGGCTTCGTCTTCAATATTGTAGAGCACCATTTCTTCGTCTTCTTCTTCCATACGCAGAATGATGCCGTCAGCTTCAGGATTATTACGTTCCAGCAGGAGCGCATAAACATGGTTCTCCACGTCAAACGTCTCCACCAAAACCATCTCCACGTCGTTTCCGTTCTCGTCTGTTAGTGTCAGAAGAACTTCTTCATGCTCGTGGTCGTGGTCATGGTCGTGACCGCATCCGCAGTCAGCGCCGTGTTCATGTGTGTGATCGCTCATTGAAATACCTCGCTTTGTAAATAGTAATAGTGTAACCTTGCATATCGTAACATGTTCATGAATCCAGGTCAATTTACCCAGCTAGGTTATTTTTGGTTCAATCGTTCAGAGCGGTAATGATTTTCTCAGCTACCAGAACATAGTTACTGTTTGCATTTTCTTTAATATGAAATCCGACTTGGTATTTACCAGCACGGTTGAAGTCATACGTAAAATCATAGGTGCGGAACCAGAAGTTGTCTTTCTGCGTTGTAAGCTCCTGTGACTGAATATCTTTCACCTGACCATTTGGATTCGTAATGGTTACTTTAACGGCAGCCACATCTGCTGTTAGACTGTCCACTTGAGAAAACACGTTAAATTTCAGTTTGCCTACGTTGACGTTACCAAACACAGTGTCTCCTTTGAACAGAAAAATATGTACATTCGGCTTGATCACCGTGACTCTCTTGTTGTTACTATCCCATCTGGCGATACCGCCAGCTTCTCTAACAGGTACATATGTCGTTCCATCAATTAAATAACCGCCATCGGCCGCTTCCTTGCCATTAATTAGAACTCGGATTTTCTCATTCACTGAATCCGCAAACAATAAGGATCCGCCGAGCAAGGAAAAAACCGTGACACACAGCAAAACTCTCTTCCATTTCATCCCGTCATATTCCCTCCCCGCTGCTAGGTGTTGTACATTTATACTCCAGATTCAGCCACAAAGTTGCGCTGTTTTTCATCATTTTTCATTTTTTATCCAGAATTTTTTCCACGCCTTGGAACGTTCAAAAAGAAGCACTCCCTAAAAGGAAATGCTTCTATAATATGTTTCTTATGAATGCACTATTATACGCAGCTGCTACATGTCGCTTGTTATTTCCATCTATTGGGTTCAAGATGACGTATGACGGGTTAAAATGCAAGGCACACCTTTACCGATTGCTCCATCCACCCGCATTCTGGCTGCATAGCCCATACCCCGGGTACAGGGCGTTTTACAGCGTTCACATACATCCGATGTAACCAGCTTCATGGATACACGCACTTTGTCACTCTTTAATGCAGCCGTCTTTTTGCCTTTTGCTTTTGCCATCCTGGATTCCCCATTTCCCCAAGTGCTTACTGATGTAGTGCATCATATGGGGGTTCGCCCAGTTTGGTGTCAATCTTAGGTCATTTATCAAAAATTTCAGGGTTATTCCTCAGAGAAGTAATGCGCAATTGGATTTTTCACTTTTTTGACAGCCATCTCTTTACCTTTCTCATCCATCACATAGTACTGATAGTAGTCGTTAGTAAATCCAATTGTGTTCTGCATTTGTAACAGGTAAGCTTGGGCGGCCTCTTCACTCAGATGATCCTCATTCCAGAAATAATGCAGCATCAACCGATTCTGGTTATACGGATGTTTAATGATATATGCTCCTGAGGCATGAGGCTGTTCCATCATATTTTTCCAAGCAAAACCAATCTGCTTCGCTCGATCCATAATGCTGGGTTTCAATGCTTGCACGAATCCATTGTTCTTCGCGTTACCAAAGACAATCAAGTTGCTTGTTGATATCTCACTCTTCATCTTTTGCTTCAAATCCCCGCGGTCTTTCACCACATCATATTTCACACCACTTGTATTGAAAAAAGCCGTTAATTGACCCATTATCGCCTCTTGCTGCTTATCCGCTTGTTTACTTAGCTGATCACTGAGGACAATAGTTAATGGCTCATCCTGAAGAACCTTGGCCATCAGACGATTCATCACTTCAACAGGAAGATCGGAAACCAGATCTAAGGATTGTTGATATTGTAATTGAAAAATATCATGAAAATAGGCGGTTCTCTCTTCAAGCGATAACTGAAATTCAGGCTTTAACACAAAATTAGGCTGTAATAAGGCAGTTTCCATCTCCTTGCGCTGTTCATTACCTAAGACATCTTCAATGGTCCGAAGCAGTCCATCAATCGTCGCATTCTGGTAGACATATCGCTTGAAATAGGCTTGCATAAAAGTATCAAATTTCTCTTCGCCGACAGAGCGGAATAGCTGGTAGATGGCTTGGCGTCCTTTTTGATAGTACAACAGTCCTGCCATGTCTCCTGCCTCTTCATTCGTTGAAGCGATCGCTAAGTCTACAGGTTCATTATCGAAACGTAAAGCGTTAAAGCCGTTGAGCTTATCTCCCTGCTTCTCCTGAAAATATACCATCGAAAAGTCAGCAAACGCCTCATCTAAGAACGACTCGTTCTCTGAATCATTACCAATTAACGCATGAAACCACTGATGCGCGATTTCATGTATGAACGTGGTGTCTTTCTCTGGCAAAGAGTCCGATGACATCTGTCCCATCTGAATCAGTCTTGAATACTCCACAGCTACATTCTCCACATACGATTCAACAATTCGGAATTCTGGATAAGGATACTGTCCATACTTCTTGCCAAAGAAATTCATAGCTTTGAAAGCCTGATCGATATATTGTTCAGCAATTTCTTTCTTCCCAGGCTCGTCGTCCAAATAATAATATTCAACCGTCAAACCATTGCGGGTAACGCTGGCCACTGTGTAATTCGGGCTGGCAAACAAAACAAATTCCCGCGTATTGTTCGCCTGAGCGGATATGATTTTTCGGCCTTGCTCTGCACCATCCCTTGTTGTCATGACACCAGGCATTGCTACCTCATAATCCTCTGGCACGCTCAGTTGCACGTCAAAATCGGATGAGGTGTAATAATCGCTTTCGAAAGTGCGGCTATATGGTGCTGTATTCCATACTTGTTTACCTTCATCGTAGACTGACATGACAGGGAACCAATGTGCTCCATTGATGATGTCCTTGTAATAGGATATTCGTTGCAATCCATAAGGTATCTTCAAGTGAAAATCAATTTGTAGGGATACGGATGCCCCTGGTTGGATCGGATCTGGCAATTGCACTGTTAACGCCTGATTTTCATTTTTATAATCCAGAGCTTGACCTCCCGCCAGTGCCACTTGCTTGATGTCGATCCCCCCGAGAAAATCTTGCGCTGTTTTATCCGGACTATTCTGGCTGATCTGCTCATTAGACTGTTCAAACGTGTCTGCCTGCGTGGATGCTGAGCGGTTCGCATCCGCATATGTATGAAGAACCAATTGCTCCAATGTATCCTTACTTGTGTTGAGATACGTAATTCGCTCACTACCCTCCAAGGTCATGTCCTTCTCGTTCAATTTAGCTTGAATGTGGTATTGAATCGATGCCTGCGGCTGCTTAACATTGTCTTGGATCGTTTGCGTTAACCCTGTAGTTGGGATCGTTGCAGATACCGACTGTGCGATAGCATAATCGGTGTTCACAAGTGGATACGCTGCAAACATGAGGGCAAGTGCACCTGTAATCCCGGTTTTGGCAAACTTGGACTTGAATGATCTGGAATGTTTCATATGTTCTCTCCTCTACGTTATGTTGAATGTTGATTTAAGTTTAGAAGAAGAACCTTATGTTGAATTTGTGTTTTCTTTAATTTTGGTTTAAAAAAAGGCGGTATTTCGTTTAAAAGAGAAGTATATTGATCAAAGTTAGGAAGCCCCATTTGTTGGTAACAGATTTGACAGCCTATATAGGATTACATAATATGGAATAAATATATCATTTTACAAATGATTGGTGTTTGGGGGAGAGTAGATGAAGCAAGTTTACTTGTTATTTTTACTTTTAATCATGCTTAGTGCATGTACGAATGTTAATGAGGATAACGAAGAGTTAGTCCGCCCTGTTACAGATGTTCAGCAAGAAGTTATAAATCCAGAGAACAAAACGACTACGATTACCGAGAACACTCCGAATACACCATCCACGTTTGTAGCATTAGATCAGAATAGTCTGTCTGTACGAGATTTCGAATCGGCTTATGCCATGTGTGTATCTGCTCTGACAACGTATTACAAAGCCACTTGGAATGACTCGGAATTTGATGTGAACACTTATTTCGACAACGATAACTTAAAACAATATATGCAAGCGAAAATTGATTCCCAGCATGAATTATTTCTGCAAAATAACCTTACGGATAATACAGTAACAGGTCTTAAAGCAGGTGTTGAGAAAGCAGAGTTTCATGATGAAGGTGACTTTTTCTATCTTAAAATAGACGCAGAGGTCATTAAGGATGTGGGAAGTTATGCCGAGCCTACTGAATTTCTCATCCAGAACTCACGCGGAAATTTAGTTATCGTGGATTGGTATACTAGCGGGAAGGATAGCTATGATTCTATGATCCGCGGGGAAGACCAGGTGATTGATAATCCTGAGATCTGGAAAGATCGTGAGTGGGTCAAGGATTTGGGGCGACTACGAACTAAAATGTGAAGTTGAGCGTAGTAGGAGAGAATGTTTTAATTTGAAATGAGATGGTGATTCCCAATTCGTCCCCAAAATCATTTTTCATCTTCCTGCTGACGGTCAAACAATTAAAAAAGCCCTTGATAACCAAGGGCTTTTAGCTATGATCTGTAGTGGGCTCGAACCACTGACCCCTACCCTGTCAAGATAGTGCTCTCCCAGCTGAGCTAACAGATCATGTACATATATATGTAAATCAAGTAACAGTATCATACCAAGTAACCGCGTACATTGTCAATTGTTTTGTGGTTAGATTACCACCATATTGGAGAACAATAAAGGAATGATTCCCAATTGAATAATGAGGTGATTCTCTATGAAGCACATACAATTACGCAACGTACAGTACGTTACTGCCAAACTAGTGGCTCTGCTCGGTGCCTCCCTAGTCATTATTGTAGCTTCTGGCTGCAGTTTGGAACGGGATGAGCATACTGTACAATTTCAACAGTTACAGAGCCCAAGTGGGACTGAAGCACTTCCGGTCTGGCTTGATGTATATTCCAAATCGGTTATTCAGGACGTATATTCTCCGCAGGGAAATAGTGAGATTCTACCTTAAGTTCTGCATTAATCGTGTAACTCGCAACTACTCATCTTCATCCCACTTCTTAGAATACGCCTTCTTGGTGACATAATATAATAAAGCAAACATGCCGGCAGATAACAAGAGTGTTATGGTCATAACCCCTACCATACCCATCATCAACACCCCTTTCCATTATGTTCCACTTTAACTATACAGGAAATGCATTTTTTTGTATAATGCATTCTTACACGTCGCGCAAGAGCAGAAAGAAGGAATGGAATTGGCAGCGGAAATTAGTTATGTAACAACAGAGGCTCAGCTCCAAGAAGCTCTGGATATACGCAATCAGGTTTTTGTAATCGAACAACAGGTGCCCGCCGATCTGGAGATTGATCAATATGATGTTATTAGTCCCGATGCACACCATGTATTATTGTATGCGGATGGACAAGCGGTAGCAACAGGACGTCTTCTCTATTACAGCAAGGATACCGCCAAAATGCAGCGTATTGCTGTACTTCAATCCCACCGTTCATTTGGTTATGGACGTGTGCTTTTGTTAGCGATGGAAGAGCGGGCACGTGAACTAGGCTTAACGTATTCTCTACTGGATGCACAATGTCAGGCTCAGAAGTTCTATGAGAAATTAGGGTATGAAGTGATTTCGGATGAACCTTTTTACGATGCAGGTATTCTGCATGTTCGCATGAGAAAAGCATTATAATCAATACTTACGGCTTATACTTCTCTTCTCCAATGCATACTTTCTACTGTTCCGGACAGGATAAGGTTGAAACCAGAATCCTACTTGTTCAGATAAGGAGAGTGTGACAACATGGATCAGACAACTCGTGAAAGCTTCACCGCCGTGCAGAAGAATGGAGATGGTGATCTAACTGCCTTTCAAACTTCAACAGGTCGGGTGTTAGATTATCAACAGGCGCTGACAGAAGTACAGGCTGGCGCGATTGCTGGTGTCAATGTATTCAAGGGCAAGGATGGGGAGATGTATATCCGTGGTGATGCCGATGGTGATCCATCCAATAATCTCGACCAATTGCCAAGCTTCTAAGTTGAGATCATCGATCTGATATATAAAACGCTAATCCGTGTTAACGGGTTGGCGTTTTTGATATTACTCTTATTGCCGGTTTAATATTCCGTAAAATATTTCAGGGCATCCACTTTGGGTTTGGGCTTTTGAATCGGTGTAGGCACCTGCTCCCATGCCTGCAATATTTGAATACCTTCAAGTGTTGACTTGTTCTCCCAGTAAATATATTGTCTGCGCTCAAGCTCCTGCAAGGACTCTTGGATGAGCGTTTTACTTCTGCCTGTCTTGGTCTCCAGCTCATCCATACGAGGCATACGACGGCGCTGTCCCGCGTAATTCACAATAATTCGTAAGACTTTACGATCAAAATCATTTAGCATAGTCCAGCTTCCCTTCCTTTTGAAGTACTGGCCGCCAGGCTAGGATACCCTGTTCAAGAAATGTTCGGGGTGCCCCATCTTTTCCTGCGGATGCTTTAATCAATCCACCTCGTACACTGTTAATTCGAATCTGCCGCTGTGTAATGTGCCCTGCACGATCCATGTATACAAGCTCAACCATCTGTCCGATGTATTTACCTAACATTAACGACTCCCCCTATATAAGAACATACGTTTGTTATTTATTATATGCGAACATAAGTTCTTTATTCAACAACTAAAAAAAGGATTTGGATAAAAAATAAAACCAGACATCCTCTGCTCAGGGCTGCCTGGTTTCTATAGTTCGCAATCCGCTATAACAAGCTTTGCACTCAGTGTCGATCTGATTCTGTAAATTGTACGTTTTTTAATTGCTGAGTTGAAGGATTAAAATCAACATTGACATACACCGCGAATTCTCTACCGTCTTTGGCTCGTACCCATAACTTGAATTGTTCCCTAGACTGATTAGCTGTAAGAGAGGTACGACCAATATGTTTATAATCTACAATATCAACATTATACTTAGTCTGGGTTTCCTTAACCGCAATGATTCCCCACTTCGCATAATCCGGCATTGTCGCTCCATTACCTGTTGCAAAAACTCCCGTAAAACTGAGAATCACCGACATGAAAGTAACGATGAGCATTTTCATATTACTCACTCCTTGGGATTGTTTCCCGTTAGCCTGCCCCGCAAGGGCTCCAATTACACCAAGAGCTTACAATTATGATGATTGGATGCCTAACCCACAGAATCATACTTAAGATGATCTCATACCTAGTTGTTGAAGGATCGAGGCTCATCCCCCAATCACCTGACACTACATTAGGATGATTACTGATTCTACTTAAATCTCACTTAAAAGGAAAATAAAAAAAACTAGAAGCCCTTACCCCCACAAAAGAACCATTTATGTATAAAACTGTTTGAGCACCTCCAATCCAGTGTAATAGGCAAGTGACAGAACGACTTCACTGATCTAGCACTTATTCTAGAGGAGGTTACATTTGAATGTTCAAACGCATGGATGAAATTGCAATTGAAATTCCTGATGTCGAGAAGCCGGATCCGAATGCAGCCGCAGCAATACAAGAATTGTTGGGTGGCAAATTCGGAGAAATGTCAACATTGAACAACTACCTCTATCAGTCCTTTAATTTCCGCTCCAAAGAGAAGTTAAAGCCGTTCTATGACCTGGTGATGAGTATTACTGCGGAAGAACTAGGCCATGTTGAGCTTGTGTCACACGGCATTAACAAATGTCTTAGAGGCTCAACGGAGTACAAAGAGCCTGATGACACCCCGCTAGGTTCCGTGAAGGATGCTCGCCTCTCGTATCACTACTTGGCAGGGGCACAAGGAGCTATGCCTTTTGATTCAATGGGGAATCCATGGACAGGTGCTAACGTCTTCAATAGCGGCAATCTCGTCGAGGATTTGCTACACAATTTCTTCCTTGAATGTGGCGCACGTACCCATAAGATGAAAGTGTATGAAATGACAGATCATCCTGCAGCAAGAGAAGTTGTTGGTTTCCTGCTAGTTCGCGGCGGCGTTCATGTTGTGGCTTATGCCAAAGCATTGGAGATTGCAACCGGCGTCAACGTAACAAAGCTGGTTCCGATTCCTTCCTTGAACAATAAAGCCTTTAATGAAACTCGCAAATATGAAGACAAAGGCGTACACACCAAGCTATATACGTGGAGTGATAATGATTTCAATGCGATCAACCAGATCTGGAAAGGAACTCATCCTGAAGATGGGCTGCCTTTAGAGGTCATTCAAGGTGCACCAGAAGGTGTTCCTATTCCTGAAGCTCCTCCGGTCGAGGAAGAGTTTGCTCCAGGCATTTCACAAGAGGATTTCAAAGAAATTGCACGTCGCCTCAAAATGGCTGGCAATATTACAGATTAAGCTGACTTCTTGTGTGATAAAGTTTGATCACCAATAACGAATATAGATAAGGTAAAGCCCTCAGTTCCTGCTCTTTGCATGGAATTGAGGGCTTCTTGCATTTGTAAATATTATGAGATTGATTCTATCGGATTACTTACTGTTTGCCTTTTTATACATGTATCTTCCCCAGATCACCAAGGTCACACACAACAAAATAAGACAGTATGCCCACACAAATAGCATGGCAAGTCCCAATCCGATATTAGCATCCAGACGTTGATCAAACATCTCCGTATACAGTGCAAATCCAAGTGGTACCGCTCCCACGATAAACAGTCCAATCAGTCCAGCACCCCAGCGTTTTGACTCCCAGCCGGTTCCACCGCCGGAGAGCTTACGAATGCCTTGTATTAGAAACATTAGAATTAAAATAAATCCAGCGCAGGTCATCAGAATTTTCAACATTTTCATTACCTCCTTCTTCAAGATCAGGACGAATAATGGCAATCCATCTCTTTATATTTTGGATATATTCATGAACGATGGTAATGACATATTACATAAGGCCGATACTTAAAATTACCCATTTGGCATGCAGATACCACAAACCCTCTTCCTCCTATTCCATGTGCCCTCTTCCTCTCCACTTCCCACTCCTTTGTATACGTTCATTTCATTCAAAGCGGTTCAGAGCAATTCATTAAATAAGCGTTACTGCTGGTATCCTATCATCTACAATACGCTAGTCTTATTTCATTCATAACAAAAAAAGCCATCACCCGACTCCTTCCAAGTCAAGGCGATGGCACATATAGAATTCCCTCTGAACAATTCTTAAAACTACGTCACAAGTTATGCCCCAAACTGAGCGTAATGCAGACGACTATACACGCCTCCTGCGGCAAGCAATTCATCATGACGTCCCTCTTCAGTAATACCCTGCTCAGCTACGACGATTATGCGATCAGCATTCTTAATCGTAGCCAATCGGTGAGCAATGACAAGTGTTGTCCGACCTTCAGACAATTCAGCAAGAGATTGCTGGATCGCTGCTTCTGTTTCAGTATCCAGTGCAGATGTCGCTTCGTCGAGAATCAGGATTGGCGGGTTTTTCAGGAACATACGTGCAATGGACAAACGCTGTTTCTGTCCTCCTGATAACTTCACACCGCGCTCCCCAATTAACGTATCTAGACCTTCTGGCATGGACAATATCAAGCTCTCCATCTGGGCGCGACGAGCCGCCATCCAGATCTCTTCTTCACTCGCATCCAATTTCCCATACGCGATATTCTCACGAATCGTGCCATCGAACAGGAATACATCCTGTTGAACGATACCGATCTGGCTACGCAATGAATCCAGCGTCATATTCCGGATCTCCTGTCCATCGATCAAGATGCGTCCTTCCAACACATCATAGAACCGAGGAAGCAGACTGCACAGTGTTGTTTTGCCCGCTCCTGAAGGCCCCACAAGCGCAACCGTTTCACCTGCTCGAATACTTAAATTAACGTTTTTCAGCACAGGCTTCTGATCCGGCTCTTCCGAATATCCAAAAGTCACTTGCTCATAACGGATATCCCCGCGTAGCTGCGACACTTTCACTGCACCAGGACGATCTTCTACATCAGGCTCCATATCAAGCAGATCTGTATACCGTTTGAAGCCTGCCATTCCTTTTGGATAGGTCTCAATGACGGAATTAATTTTCTGGATTGGCGTTAGGAATACGTTAGATAACATAATAAATGCAATAAATTGACCGTAACTCATGCTTCCCTGAATGACAAACCACGTTCCACATACAAGTACAAAGAGAGAAACAAGCTTCATTAACATATAACTGATGGACGAATTCCACGCCATAATCTTGTAAGCAATTAACTTGGTTTGACGGAAACGACTGTTGTTAACTGCAAATTGTGCTTTCTCATGCTCTTCATTAGCAAAAGCTTGAACAACACGAATTCCTGTTACATTGTTTTCAACGCGAGCATTGAAATCGGCGATATCTCCGAACATTCGGCTAAACGCTTTGGACATCTTACTGCCGAAGTATAAGGATATATAAATAATTAATGGCACAATGATAAACGTTAATATAGCGAGATTACCATTAATGCTCATCATGATACTGAATGCACCAACCAATGTCATCACGGCGATAAATACATCCTCTGGCCCGTGATGGGCAATCTCGCCAATATCCATCAGGTCATTCGTCATTCGGGAGACCAAATGACCGGTTTTTGTATTATCGAAGAAACGGAATGATAACTTCTGCACATGATCGAACAATTTTTTGCGCATATCCGTCTCAATGTTAATCCCCAGTTTATGCCCCCAATAGGTTACCACATAGTTCATGAAAGAACTGAGAAAGTACACACCGAGCAATCCAAGACATGCCCATAAAATCCAGTCCCAGCGCCCTCCTGGCAGCAGTTCATCCACAACTTTATTTACAGCTAACGGAAAAGCAAGCTCTAAAGCTGCTACGAAAATCGCACAGCTGAAGTCTAGAATAAATAGTTTTTTGTAAGGTCTATAATAGGCCATAAAACGGCGAAGCATATACAGATTTCCCCCTTATAGCAACCACTCCATTATGATCACTTTCTATTTCGTCCTGCTCAAGAGATACAGGAAGTATGGTGCACCAATAATTGAAACTAGAATGCCGGCTGCCATCTCAGAAGGCTGTAGTATAACGCGTCCTACAGTGTCTGCCACCAGAACCAACAACGAACCGATCAATGCAGATGCAGGCAGCAAAAATTGATGTTTGGGCCCAACCAGACGACGAGCCAGATGTGGACCAATGAGTCCAACAAACCCAATACCACCACTAACGGATACACATGAGCCAGCAAGCCCTACCGCAGCAGCCAGCAAAATCAATCGTTCCCGATCTACCGGTGCACCAAGACCGGTTGCTGTCTGATCCCCGAGATTAAGTACATTAAGTACACGAGCCTTATACAGTACCAACGGTACCAAAATGACGATAAACGGTAGTAGCGCCCACACAAACTTCCAGTTGGAACCCCAGATACTACCCGCCATCCAAGTAGCTACGAATTGATATTTCTCTGGGCTTAGTCTAAGGGTTAGCACGATCATTGCGGAACTAATCCCTGCGGCTACCCCAATACCTGTAAGCAACATACGCGTAGGCATGATGCCCTCTCCCTTTTTATAAGAGAGTACGTAGATAAGGAATGCAGCAAAGCTTGAGCCGATCAAAGCCAAAATAGGCAGCAAAAAGATCGGAGCGGCTGTAGTTGTTGGAAAAAATGAAACAAACAACATCACGACAAGTCCAGCTCCAGCATTAATCCCAAGGATACCCGGATCTGCCAAAGCATTGCGGGATACCCCCTGCAAAATCGCACCTGATAAAGCAAGGCCAGCCCCAACCAACACGGCAATTACAATCCGCGGTAAACGAAATTCAAAGAGGATTAGCTCTTGCTTAGGCGTGCCGGCTCCAAACAGTGTTTTTAATACCTCAATTGCTGACAGCTTGGTAAACCCTGTGTTCATGCTTATGATAAATGCAGATATAATTAGCGCACCAAGTACAAATAGCACAATTGTGCTTTTCAGTCTCTTCTTACGCTCTGTTCCAACCATACTTGAGGATGCCATCTTTACAGAGCTCTCCTTTCTTTCCGCGCCAGATACAGGAAGAAGGGTACCCCGATCAGGGCAACCAGAGCGCCTATTGGCATCTCGTATGGCGGGTTAATCATGCGTGCAGCCAGATCTGCAAATACGATAAGCAGACTTCCCAAGATGGCCGAACAAGGAATAATCCAACGATAATCGACTCCAACCAGCTTACGCGTAAGATGGGGAATGATAAGTCCAACAAAACCAACAGCGCCAACAATGGATACTGCTGTTCCTGCCAGAATAAGTACAACAACAAGACCAACGAGCTTAATGAGACCTGTACGTTGACCTAATCCCATAGCGATTTCTTCCCCGAGACTTAACAGGGTAATCGAGCGAGCGATAATCAAACCTCCAATAAGTGCAATCAAAACCCAAGGGAACATAATCTCCAATTGAGACCACTTGGTTCCTGCAACACCACCTGCTGTCCAGAAGGCAATATCTTGTCCAACTCTGTAATACAAAGCAATCCCTTCGCTAAAAGCGGACAACATTGCGGTTACCGCAGCACCAGCCAGGACAAGTCGCAGAGGTGTGAGACCCGATTTGGACGATGCGCCGAAGCCGTAGACGAGCAAAACCCCAAGCCCTGCACCGAGGAAACAATACATAATGATGTACATATACGGTAGACCTGGAAAAAATGCAAAACAGATCGCAAGCGCGAACCCTGCACCTGCGTTCAGTCCGAGCAATCCCGAGTCCGCAAGCGGATTCCGCGTCATCCCTTGCATGATTGCGCCAGCTACGGCGAAGCAAGCACCGACCATTGCACCACCTAGAATTCGGGGTAACCGAATTTCCCAAATAATCTGATGTTGGTTAATATCTGGGTTAAAGTTGAAGATGGCTTCCCATACCACACTCAACTTGATACTTGCAGCTCCGAAGGAAACGGATAACGCCATGCTCAAAACAAGTAATATGGTTCCGCCGATCAAAATTAGCGTTGCAGCCCAGGGACGAGTATGTATTTTGGCTGTCGGCGAATCTGTATTCTGAGTTGCTGATGAATCTTGAGGAATCATATGCTGCCACCTTCGTTATGAGTGCAAACCGATTCTATGTACATAACAATCACCTCTCTGTAAATGCCGAACTTTAATGATATTGATTCTCATTCCCATACAACATTGTATGTCAATGAACGATTTCTCGCAATGGACAAAATGGACAAGTTTGTTGCACTTATTTTATTGGATAGCCCATTTAGAGCAAAAAAACCTGAAAATCAGCAGTTCTACAGCTTTTTCTCTAATACGAAAAATAAGCCACACTGGCAAAAACCCAGTATGGCTATATGTACATCATGTGTCCGCATGATGTTTACGTGTTATGTGTTAACCCTCTCTCTATTTAGTCAATACATGTATGAAACATTAGATCATCAACGCGTATGTGCAGCAGTCAATGCTACCAATACATCAGGTACATCCGTAATAATACCCTGAACCCCCATCTCAATCATCGCTTTCATCTCTTCAGGATCATTCACGGTAAATGGATGAGTCGCCACCCCTTGCGCGATTGAAGCAGCAACCTCTTCTCGAGTTACAGCGAATTTATAAGGATGCAATGCGGATGCCTCCAACTTAACCGCGTAATCATAAGGACGATACAACTTTTCCATGTATAGAAGCGCTGTTTGAATCTCGGGCGCCAGACGTTTACATCTTACTAAGGAAGCGTGATTGAAGCTAGAGAGAATGACCTGTTGCTCGAGATCCCAATCTCGAATGACCTGTACGATCTTCTCTTCCATTCCTTTGTAACTAACAATCCCATTTTTCAGTTCAAGATTCAGCAGAATATTTTTCCCTCGAATTAGTCCAAATAGTTGCTCTAAAGAGGGAATGCGTTCCGCTGCAAACGCTGTATGAAACCATGAGCCTGCATCAAGTTCTCGCAATTCCTCATAAGTCTTATCTTTGACCCAGCCCGCTGCACCCGCTGTCCGCGTTAATGACTCATCATGGATAAGCACGAGTCGACCATCGCTTGTCATCTGCACATCCGTCTCAATACCTGTAGCACCCAGCTCCAAGCAATGTTCAAATGCTGCCATTGTATTTTCTGGGCACACTGCCGATGCTCCTCGATGGGCAATAATCTCTAACTTTTTCACTTCCGTAGCCTCCTCACATTACGATCCCTCTATCTCCTCACTATACATATCGTTTGTCATTCCAGTATTAACAGAGCGTTTACTTATGTACTTGCTCATCGTCTAAGGTAAAGATATAGGGTAACATCCAGCAGGCTGGGGATTCACTCATTTTTGCGAACTCAATCTGTGAATTTGACATAACATAGTATGAACGATAGATGTTTCTCACTGCACCATAAGGAGGTTGACTATTGAAGCCTTCAACGAAAATTCCATCTAGCCAGCGCCACCGCACATCACAATCACAGTCGGCTTCCAGGCTTTCCAAACCTACTGCGCACATTAAAAACAAATCCACTAATTCAGCCAATCAGCGCAATTTCACTCCCATCACAAGCAGGACGTTGGATCAGCTTGCAGTTATCGCGGCAATACTTTCCTTGATCGCGGCTGCCATCGGGCTGTATATCGCCTGGAAATCCTTAAGTATCCCAGATCAGACTGCTGTTGTGGTATAAACTGTGCAAACTCAAACGTTTTACATTAGCGATGATTAGTCCTGCTTCTAACTATTCCATTGGAGGCAGGATTTATCTTTTTCTAATCGACTCATTTCTTGGTGAAAAAGCAAAAAAACCTTTCCCCTGAAACGCCGGAACATCCCCGGCGTTCCTTGGAAGGGCCATTTACCTGCCGGGTTCGGTCACACGTCTGTGCCCCGCCCAATCTTAGAATGGCTGACGAAATTACAGAATGAACGCACTGGAGATAATAACCAGCAAAATGAACAATACTAAAATCGCGCCTGTAGATGTCCATGCTCCGCCGCCGAAACCTCCGCAATAACCATAGCCTGCACCTTTAAGTCCGCTCATGAGTGACACTCCCTTCTGTAAGAAAGTACACTATAGACTATGTCTAAGACTGTAATTTGCTTGGGCAGAACGGAAAGTTTCCCACAATGGCTACAGCACCCCGTTTGTCACTTTTTATCTAGCTGGGACCACTTTTGAGATAATTCAGCTGGAACATAGGCAGACATGTGTTCTAACAATGTTGCTGGATCTGATTCCAAACTCCATAGACTAAGATGTGAAGTATTCGAAAATCCTTCATGCACGCTATGTTCCACCATCTTCATAAGGGGTTCGTAGTACCCTTTCACATTCAATAGACCTACAGGTTTACGGTGAATACCAATTTGAGCCCAGCATAATACTTCGAACAATTCCTCAAACGTGCCCATACCCCCAGGTAGAGCGATGAACCCATCCGATAGCTCAGCCATCGTAGCTTTCCGCTCATGCATTGTGCCTACCTCAATCAGCTGTGTGAGACCTCCATGTACAATTTCTCCCCGAAACAGCCCTGTAGGCATAACACCAATCACTTCACCACCATGCTGCAGCGCTGCGTCGGCCACCGCACCCATAAGTCCCATACATGATCCACCATAGACGAGAGTAAACCCGCCTGTAGCAATTCGTTTGCCTAATTCAATAGCTTGCTGTGTATATTCCGGCTGATGACCTGGATTAGAACCTGCAAAAACACATATACGTTTCAAACGTCTTCACTCCTTGTCTCTTGTTGTTGATCTCACTAGTATATATCACAAATGTCATTGCTATGTTACTCCAATTTACATTCCCACAAGACCAGAAAAGCCCGACCGTTTGCAGCCGGTCGGGCTCCCATGTTATTACACATCATTTAGAAGGGGTTGTTACACTTAATATAACGACTAAAGATTAAATCCAGATGATCTGTACATGAAATGAATATTAAATATATTCGTATGTTTAACGAATTCCTCGTCGTGAACGCACGACAAACATATACTTGTCCTTACGAAGAAATCGCCCATCTGCAATCTCAACCTGGTCTTCGTCATGGCGGAGGATGGTGGTGGATAAAGCTACAATTTTGGCTCTTCTCCATATCATCACTTCTGATTTAAAGTAAATCGCATTATCAAACTGTATCGCCTTCTTCATGACATATCCAACCTTATGCACCTCAGAACGCGCCTTCTTCAAAGGCAGGCTCTCCTCGGGCAAGGGTCTGATCATTGCGATATTATCGAACGATACTTTGATACGTTTAGGCCCAATTCGTACACAACCCGATTCTTCGTCCCAATCGACCAGCGTTCCTTTTAACGGCTCTCGAATGCCAGTCGCTCGGTATACAGCTACTTTTCGTCCCACCCAATGTCGCAATGTCCTCACCCTCATTTGTCTAGTTTTGCGGTATATTCCAGTCGATCGGTTCAATACCTTTGGAGGTCAAGAAATCATTGGCCTTAGAGAAGGGACGACTGCCAAAGAATCCGCGATGGGCAGCAAGTGGACTTGGATGTGTAGACTCCAACACCAGATGCTTATCTCGATGGATAAAGGCACCCTTCTTCTGGGCATGACTGCCCCATAGCATAAACACCATAGGCTCCGAACGCTCGTTCAATTCCCGTATAACGGCATCCGTAAATGTCTGCCAGCCTAGACCTTGATGTGAGTTAGGTTGACCTTCACGTACAGTTAACACATTGTTAAGCAGCAATACCCCCTGTTTGGCCCAATGAACCAAATAACCATGTTCAGGGATAGGAAGACCCAGATCAGCATGCATTTCCTTATAGATGTTTCTCAAAGATGGCGGAATGCGTACACCTGGCATAACTGAAAAACTCAACCCATGAGCTTGGCCTTCAGCATGATAAGGGTCTTGTCCAATAATGACTGCTTTCACCTGATGATACGGGGTGAGCTTTAGCGCTGAGAACAAATTTTCCTTAGACGGATATACAGTTTGAGTTTTGTACTCTGCCGCCAGCGCATAACGAATTTTATTGAAGTACTCGGCATTCACTTCTTCATGCAACACCGAATCCCAATCATTTCCAAACATAGATGTAGGCTCCTTCCCCTGGATGAATACGTACCTTTGCAGCCATCTAGCTGGCTGCTAGCTGTGTGAGCCGCTACCATCGGCTCATAGACTATCCATCATTTTAACATAACCGAAGACCACAGGCTAGAAATCTGCACACCACCTGCAATTTGAGCCTCTCTCTGCTAGTGTACTATGTGCCGTACGAACCGTATTTTAGTTGTTAAACCTATCTGATATTGAGCCACAATGGTATCGAAATACAAACACATATGCACATAAGCAAAAACGCCTTCTCCAAGGTGTTATCCACCGGAGAAGGCGCTAGTTTGTACCATTCAAGTCAAGTAATCACAAGTCAAGTCAAATGCCTCTGGATGCTTATGATTAATACTTGATCAAATCAAGCGTTTCGTCGAACAAGTCACGTTGTTCCTCAATTTTGCTCTCGTTACCAATAACGCACCGATGTTTCTCCTCAAGGATTGCAGAGATCAGCGGAGCAAAGTTAACGATGTGTCCTTCTGTGGTGCTCAGCACTTCATCTCTTTCTTTCTGGAGGTCTGCCTCCGTCACATTAGACAAGTAACACTCCAATGAGAAGGTTCCCTCTGCGTATGGAGTTCTAGGCGCATCGAGGTCTTGAATTGCACCAATGATATAACGTGTCATTTCGCGCGAATCTGCTTTGAAATTTTGCAAATACTGCGGCATCTCTTCGTACACATTATAGGTTTTCTCTAGGTTAGGGTCTCTGTAGGATGCCATATAGCTGTCGCCACTCCGTCTGAAACCTGTCATACAGCCATATGCGCCACCTTTAGCGCGAATATTTGTCCATAAATAGTCCAGTGACAGAATTCCCTGCAATACGCGCAGTGAGCCTGTATACTCGAATCCTTTATGGATGAAGTTGCCTGTCTGCACGACGTACTGAACCTCTGATGGAGACTTGAAGCCCTCGTTGTGATGGACTGCTTGGAACTCAGTATGTTCTTTAACAACCTCTTGCGTATATAGCTTCGCTTTTAGTTTCGATACGTGTTGCTCTAGACTAGCATATCCTTGATCATCAGCCGTATAACTTACCAGTAGGTTCTCAGGTCTAAAGATCATTCCCGTCAGTTCTTTCAGACGGTTCGTTAGTTCTTCTTTGCGATCTTCATAATTTGCCTGTAGCTCCTCAAGCCACTGATAGAACGCTACGCCACTTACCGCTTCACGAAAAGCAGCTACGGCTGAATGCTTGGCAGAGGATCTGCCCATTGCTGCTGAGTGTCCACTATTGATTAAGCTACGCTGCAGTCTGCCCTTCAATTGGGAAATGATCTCGTACAACCGCTTCGTATCATGGAACTGCGAAGTCAGTACAATCTCCTCAATCATATCAAAAGCAAAATCCAGCTTATCGTATAAAATTTTAGCTTCAATCTCAAAATGAGCTTTATACGTATTATATTGACGAGCATCGGCGCTCGCACCTACGCTGGCACTGATTCCACCGGAATGGATGTGAATTTCATTAGACAGACCATTGAATTTGAAGTTTGCGGTGTCCACGTAACCTAACACACTTTTCAAAAGTCCTAAGTAAGGCTGTAGATGCTCCGGAACTTCCTTCACATTAAACAATAATTTCAGATATCCAATTCCGTTCGTGTACAGATTGTGATGTACAATCGTTGTTCCATCGACGGACTTTAATGTATTCGATAATTTGGACGCTTGCGGATCGATATCTTCAATCGACAAGGTTCGAATGACCTGCTGTTGTTCTTTGGTTGAAGGTGCATTCTGATAATCCGCGAGTTCCTTGGTACGTTGAACCAATTGTTCGATCTCTTCCGTACTCAGACTGGCTTGGAGTGATTTCAAACGAGATTTCAATGCCTCTTCCTTACGCAAACTGAGCCCTTTATCTGGAGTCACGGCCACAAATGACGTATGTGTATTTTGCAATAAATATTGCTGAATCAATTGCTCGAAATACCCTTCGTTCATCTTCGTTCTGAGCGAAGCAAATACAGCATTGGCCTCCAAATGGGTAAACGGTGCCTTGTCGTCATATAACCAGCTCTGTAGCGTGTAGAAGCCGTAGATCAGCCCTTTAGGCATTCTTCCAAAGTCTGCTTCCCGATGATTAAATTCATATGAATTAATTCCGGCTAGAAGTGCCTTTGGATCGATCCCTTCGCGCACAACGCGCTCAAGCACTTCGTGAACCGTATCGAGGAACTCCTGTTTACTCTCCAAATTACTCTTCTTCAGCCCAATCGTCATGACCGGCTGGTACAAGCTATCATCATATGAGCCATATACGTCCTTGGCAATTCCTTTGTCGAGTAACGCCTGCTTCAATACCGCACCTGGGGCATTCAGAAGCGCATACTGTAAGATTTGAAAGGCGATATTCAGCTCTTGATCCAAGCTTGTTCCAATAACTGCATTATAGGTTAAGAAGCTGTTGTCCACTTCCGATTCTGTCGTTCCAGCTGAATACGTTTGTACCACATCGACACGCTCACCAAATGAAGGCTGCAGCTCAATCTCCGAATCCGTCACCATCCGATCGTATTGACTCAGGTACGTTTCATCCAACCACTTAAGCTTCTCTTCCATATCCATGTCTCCATATAAATAAATAAAGCTATTAGAGGGATGATAATACTTCGTATGGAAATCCAAAAGTCCTTGATAGGTTAGATCTGTAATCTCGTCCGGGATACCTCCCGATTCCTTGGAGTACGTTGTATCTGGGAATAGAGAGTTGAGCACCGCTCTGCGAACAATCCGTTCAGGTGAAGAAAAAGCACCTTTCATTTCGTTGTAAACAACGCCGTTATATGTTAATTCATCCTCTGCAGAAGGTAATTTGTAATTCCAACCTTCCTGCAAAAATATTTTTTCGTTCTCATAAATATTCGTATTTAACACCGCATCCAGATAGATGTCCATCAAATTATGAAAATCATGCTCGTTACGGCTTGCAATAGGATAGATCGTTTTGTCCGGGTACGTCATTGCATTCAAAAACGTATTGAGTGAACCCTTCAACAATTCAACAAAGGAATCCTTCGCTGGAAACTTCTTAGATCCGCATAATACGGAATGCTCCAGAATATGAGGTACGCCTGTATTATCGCTAGGTGGTGTTCTAAAACCGATACTAAATACTTTATTGTCGTCTTCGTTGGACATAAGGACAATTTTGGCGCCTGACTTTTTGTGTTCCAGCAAGTAGCCGTCAGATTTCAGTTCCTCCATCCTGCGTTCCTGGATTACTTGATAAGACTGAAGCTGTTTCAACATATGTCGAGTCCTCCATTAAAAATGTATTTGGTTAACTTTGAGCTCCGCAAGATAAAGGTAATATATGCCTATAGCCAGTATACACCAACATCCCTTGTCTTCATAACGACCACCACGGATTGTTTCATTACTTGCTAATGTTGCCTTTCATTAAGGAGCTGTGATGTAATGGTTAGGCGTCCCCAACTCGCCCCCAACAGAGAAAAAAGATGTTTAGACATATCAGATCAAGACTCTATTAAAAAGTCACAAAAAAAAGGAAACTCCCTGGTATATCAAGGAGTTTCCTTTTTCTTAAATGGATGCCGAGGACCGGGATCGAACCGGTACGGTAGTCACCTACCGCAGGATTTTAAGTCCTGAGCAGTCATTCAAAATTATAGAGATGTCGAGTAGATTTATGTTAGCAAAAATGTTAGAAAAAATCTTCAAGTAAAAGCAATGTACTTCTGTTCCCCTTGGTATGAAATTGCTCTCCATTCTTGCTAGTGTGACAAAAACACCTTACTTTCAAGAATGAAAAAGAACCCCGCCAGGGGCGTAGGTTCCGAAATTCCAGGAATTTTATAGGGTTAAGGAGATAGCGGAAATTAAGGCATGAAACCTTGTGTTACAAGAGGTTAATAAATTCGTTAAAGCATGCCTTTTATTTTCAATTGTTTAATAATATCCAATAAAATTAAGTTATTCCTCGATTTTTTTAAGATACTCTTCTAGTTTTCTGCTCCATCTTTCATCATCCATCTTTTCAATATTAAATTTTTCTTGAATTAAATTTCTAAAACTCACTAGTTTAGTTCTATTGTCCATGTTTAAACCCAATTTTCTTGTATCGACAAAAGCGCCATTAAATTTATTATTTCCAAAAGAGAAACTCGGAACACCAATACTTATATAGTCATTTGTTTTTACCCAAGCCGCGCCCATTTCATTTAAACAGGCTGGGCTATCAAAGTAATTGTCAGATAATAAATAAATCATAAAACAATTATTATCAAGTTGATTTTTTAAATAGTCAGGAATATTTGCTGCCAAAGGAACACCATGTTCATCATCACTTGTAAAAATAATATCTTTACTTTTAACTCCAATGTCCTCGAGAAGCCCCACAAGAGCAGCGCCATACTTCTCATCTTTCGATGCATGGCTGATAAATATTTTAGAGTTAACTTGCTCGCTAATATTGCCATTCATAATATATTTTTTCCCATTAAACTTCAAACAATCCTTTGATTTGAAAATTCTAATCCCAAAAATCATTTTCCCTTCCACATGAAAATTACTCATGCAATAATTCAATTCTTTAGGAATTTGATTAACAATTTCTTGCAATCTTTCTTCAATCCATACCCCTGTAATTCCGACTAATTCAAATTCAGTCTTAAAGTTTATTCCCCAAAATATGTAACCACCTTCAGTATTAGCAAATGCCACCATCTCTTCTGCCATTTTATCAGCGGGTTGCACTGTAAAATAGTATTTAACATTTCTAGTTTCCTTTTTCTGAATTTTCTCTTTAAAAATATCATCCATGTAAAACATATCGGTTCTCCTTTATACAAATAAATTTTTTAAAGGTATAACTTTTATTTGTGTAACTAACAATATATCTCCTAAAGTTAATTGTTTCGGAATATCCGTCGGATTATCAGTGTCAACAACCCATAATTCACTATTAGTTCTTAAAAAATTAGGTTCACTGTCATAATAAAAAATCACTTTTTTCTTATTGCTTGGACGAATAATCAATATAATATTATCGCCATCTTTATTTTTAATGGTATCATAAGCAGTTGGTGCAATTTTTCTCTTACTCTTTAAATTATATCCGTTTGATATTAAATAACTCGAAACTCTTTGTTCGGATATGCTCAGCATCTTTTGAACTTTTTGATAATACTCGGAGAGCCCAGTACTAATATATTTTAGAAATGCCGTTTTTCTTTCAGGGGTTTGTTTTGTATAATCTAGATATCGTAGCATATCTGTTTCATTATAAATTGCCAGCTTAGCCAGATTTTCAAATATTTCCGCAACATCCATACTCTCAAATTCATTCATTAATTTTAAATCAATATTACTTTCAATTCCCACTACATTTCCTAATATATTTATTTTTTCTTGCATTTCACTTAATTCTTTTTTCAAATCTATGATTTTAGTCTTGGCTGCATCTAATGAATCACTGTTCGTTTCCTCTAAGAATTTATCTTTTTCAAGTCGTGCATTGTAGTTATCTATATGCTCACTATTTGAACATAGATCCATTCTCATTCCAAATAATAAAGGGAATATATTTTTAGAATCTTCTTCATATTTTAACATCCAAAAAAACAATTTGTCATAGGCGCTTTGAAGTTTTTTTTCTCTTTCAAAACTGCCTCTTGATTTTTCCTCAGATAGTTTCTTCGTTATGATATTTGTAATTTGTACTGCAATTTCTTTATTACCGAATTTATCAATTAGACCAACAAATATAGAGTTTGATAAATCTATATTTTTATTAATTAATTTATTTTCCAAATCGCCAGCCTTATTTTCATTTTCATTCAACAAACCCGCATATACATCTCTTAGCGTTACATCCATTTCATCAATAAAATGATTGCTTAGGGTGCAAAAGTGATTTCTTTGATTAACAAATATTTTTCTATCCTTCCAAATGGAAATATCTAACTTTTGTAACAACTCAATAAATTGATTCAACCATTCAAAGGTATCAACTTTTAAATTGTTGAGTAGTCCTTCACCTTTCGAGATAAACTCTATGACCTTTTGAATAGAAAGATGTGATTCCTTATAAATCTTATAAAGAGTTTCACAGAGTTCATACTTTGGTAAATCAATATTGCTGCAATTCAACATCAAATCATAGTAATCTTTCTGACAGTCTTTTATGACATTTTTCTTAGAGTCAGTATTCACTTCTTGTTTTATTTCATCATTGAAATTACTGATAAAAATAAATGGGAACTTAATTTCCTTCAGCGATTTCTTTCCGCCATTGGCAGTTTCGATAATAGATTTCTCGCAATATATTTTTTTCGATTCGATATAATATCTTTGACTAAGATTATCAGTGTTATTTTGTTCTTCCATATAACAGATATTATGTATATCGCTAAAAGAATTGTTAATCAAAATATCAATAATCTTATCGTATAAAAGAATAGCTGCATCCAAAATAGTGTTGTTTTTATTATGTATCTGTAATGAATCACGTTGATCTGTGACTTGAAAGGATTCATCGTTTATTACAAACGGTAACCCGAAGTATTCACTTCCTATCAAAGGGTATCGACAGTAAATGCGCGAACTATTTTCAGGATATCTCATTACTGTTTTATTTTTCAAAATAACTGCTATCTCAAAATTCATTTCTAAATGCTTAATCAAAAGAATTTGTTCTGGGTTATCATTTATCCGAACTTTTCTATAGCTAAAAAAATCGTTTTTTGAATAATCATCCTCACGATTACGGATATATTTAACGCCATTTATATCAATAGAATTTATTTTTCGGCTAAAAGATAATAATAGTGGAATATTTTTTTCTAAATCCATGATTCCTTGTACAACAGGAGATTTATTTTCGTCAGGATGTTCTGATAAAGATTCCAAAGTATATCTGAAAGTTGTAATATTAGCAAGATTACTGCTTGAAGCCGGAGTTTCATCTATCTTATCCAACTCTTCTAGTGCTTCTGAAATATGAGCTTTGAGTATTGGTATGGCTTCTTTATATATAAGACTATTTTTCCAATTGCTTCTATCTAAATTAAAATCTAAAGGTATGCGTTCTTGATTTTTATTAATGAAAGTCCCTGTAATATTTATTTTCTTTGACAATAAGTGCGTGGTAATAAAGCCAGTACCAAACTGACCGCCTTTTTCAATATCTTCGGTTTTAGATGATTTTTGTAGAATTAAGCCTCTAAGCGACTTATTATCAAAAGGATCACCAGTATGAGAAAATGAGACTATCTTCTTTTCGATATCATGTTTGACATAGATATCGACCGGAATACTGGAAGTGTCACAAGCATTTTGAATCAGCTCCCAAATCCATCTGCGAACAGTATTATTATCCGAGCCATTAAATACATCATATAGCTCTTTGTTTATTTTGTTTGCAGAAATATCAATAAGATCTCTTCTATCCATATTATCATAAGTCATATAATAATGTCCCTCATCTTTATGCTTATTTAGTAGTCATCTTTTAATGAATCAGAGTAGGCTTCTTAGCTATTCTTATCCATATCACTTCGGGTAAACGGGGTAAAAATATAATTTTTCATAAAAATCCCAAGTGTTATTTTATTGGAATACAGTCCACCCCCTCTTTATTTGTCATTTCGATTCTTCAATCTTTCTCAGAGCCTAGTGCAGGACTTAGTAATTGAGAAAACATCGAAATCATCAGCATCCCTTCTTTGTACTATTGAGTTAATTTTTCTTTAAAGAATGGATGCCAGCCAACCCTCATTTCTTACGCTAAAGGTTTATGGAACCACTTCCCTTTAATGTAATATCATCTTCTGTTTCAACGCTCATTTCATCAAAATCATCCTCTGATTCGTTCCAAAGCACCAGTAGTCCATAAAGTGGCTGAAAGCGATATCCTTACATAGAAGGTCTAGCAGAATGAATATTGGTTGACATATCTCACCGACCTAGCTCTTTTATGACTAACAAAGATTGTTCAAAAAGTCCGTTTTTGATTATGAAGCATCGAATCTTGAAGAATCAGAGACTTTCGGTTCTCAAGTAGCAGATTGCTACGCTCCAATTCTCGGGCTTAATTATGTCGAAGGCGCTCTACTATAGACAGAACACCCTCAACGGTGCAACTCTTGCTATTTGAAGCGTATGTTACAATGGCATGAATCCTTTAACCTCAGACACAATTCATTTAGCAGTGACTTAAAACTACAACTTTCAACATAATTCTCCACGACTCCTTCCATCTCCTTCCAAACAAATGTTCTATTCAAACGTAATATTAGTAAAGATGAATACATATTAATCCCTGATACCTATCCAAAATAGGTCCTGAAAGTTTCTAATTGAAAAGGCGGCTACCCATTAATTGAGTAGTCGACCTTATACATCACTGTACGGACCGTTAAATGCAGCATTTCAACCATTTGAGTACATTGACGCAAGCACTTGTACTGTGCAGGGAAGCCATGCAACCTACCTATGCGAGCTTTATGTTTGTTACAGGGCGATTCAGCACTACTCTTCCGTTTATTCGCCTATAGCCCAGCTGGTGATTCTCCATTGGTAGGCCTGCCATTCCGGTATCCCCAACTTTCGTAGGTATTGCACCTTCATTCGAAGCTTTTTCCATTGTTTCCACATGTACATCCTCATTTGTCTTCGTAGCTTGCTGGGTTGGTGAGAAGGAGTCTGGCAGTCGGGCGGAGGTGGAACCTTAGGAAGGATAGTTTGAATAAACTCAGTAATACTGGTACATTATCATCATAGAACTGAAGGATGATGCTGGAGATCGGAGGCAGAGAAGTTTCTTCTTGAGACACTTAGACAACAATAGTTTCGTATTGCCACAGCGAATTACCTTCACAGACTTAATGCTGGATTGGCTTCAAAAAGTCATTTAAAGCAGGTTGCGGAAACTACTTGCGAAAGGTACGAGAGGTCGTAACAAATTGTATACCCTTATTTTAAGAGTAGAAACGATATGCTCTTGCAAGAAGTGCAACCGATGCATCTGCAAAAATATCATGGAACCAAACATCAGGACGACCAAGCAACAAAAAAATAAATTGTCTACAAAAACATTACGGATGCATTTGAGCGTATCAGAAAACCAGAAAAGAGACAAAAGAGAAGCTCCGTTAGCAAACTCGCTCATTAAACGAAAAAGGGTTTCAGCTCATTTGAGCTGAAACCCTTAATTTTCTTGATAATTCGTATGCCGAGGACCGGGATCGAACCGGTACGGTAGTCACCTACCGCAGGATTTTAAGTCCTGTGCGTCTGCCAATTCCGCCACCCCGGCATGATTATGTATTTCTCAATCAAATGTGGCGACAAGAAATATCTTATCATGTATTTTATTATTATGCAACACTTTTTTTAAAAAAAATATTTTAGAAATGAAACAGGCACCACCAGCGTAAGCCGGCAGTGCCTAGAAAGGTCGAGTTGCGGTCTCGAACTTTCTTATAAACCATCTATATTAAGGGAGGTGTAAGGTAAGAATACCTCCCCAACATTAAAGAAACCTAAAATCAGGATTAAATTAAGCTAAAAAAGAAAATAAGCTCACATGTATTAGTCACGCTTCATGATAATAGGCGTGATCCGAGCAATCTCGTCTTCACTGGTTTCCACAATCACAAGCAAATGTTGTTGCATAAGCCATTGCTCATAATAGTTTGCGTCATCCTCAGAGATACCGGCTTCCGTCAGGGTAAGTACAAAATCATCGGTCTCTTCACCGATTTCATTACCAGCAAGCCGGCGAACAGCCTTCCCAGCAGACATCGTGTGATCTTTACGTTTACCTAGCGCAGCCAGCACCCCCTTAAAGGCTCCTAATGCTCCATCCGTACCTGCACCCTTAAGTGGTTTAGGTAAACCTGCCTTCTCACTAATCAACTCCAAATTAAGCTGTTCTTTAGCGACTACGCCCAGTGAATCGGAATCAACTCCTGCCTGTCGAAGCTGATTCAACATTAAAATGGCTTCGTTCTCAGTACGCACCATTCCAATCAATAACTTTGTCATACGGAATCCTCCTTAACATACACTTTAGCTTCAGTACCCTTTATAACCCTCTAACTGAAAGAAACAAACGCTAATCATGCGATAAGGCGAATCACCTAACCCACAAAATCACTTCTCTTCTGGAAATTCATACCTAGTTCTGATAGACTAGATAAAGAAGACAAATTAACCATTGAAATTATTGACATATCGATTCTAATCTCATAACCAGGAGAAATGACATATGAACAAAGAGGTAGAAATTGCCATCCGTCGTAATCAACAAATTGTGGTTCGTAATACAAGTGGTGAATCTGTAACCGGATTTCCAGAACGCTCTGCCGATTCCTCCATCCTCCTTCTACGTACAGTACAAGGGAATCTCTGGATTCCGTTTGAGGAAGTTGAGCAGGTCACACGCCTGTTAAGCATTCGTTCGCATCATCTAAGCAGTATGGCACTGTGAACAGCCGTTTGTAGCCATCAGTGAATCAAGTGAATCATTGGACGATGAAGAACGCCAGACTTTGAGGAGTCTGGCGTTCTTCATTACTCTATCACTAGGAACTGTCTTAGATCTCGCTATTCAACAACAAACTTCACTCGTGTTCCATTTGGATATGTACTAAGTTGATTGCCAACCCATGAACCTGCTCCGCGATTGTCCTTTGGCGTAATGTATTGGATATCCGCATTAGCACCACCCTCTGCACACATAGCCATCGGCCACTCGTCTCGATCCTTCCCCTTCTTCACTGGCACTCCCTTCAGCGAAAGATCCCGATTCGCCTCAGCACCATCACGATCGATTGTACACACATCAGAATGACCTGCCTTAACGGCCGATCGAATATGATTAGCTGTCTCTGGGTAGCGTTCAGAAGGGAAGATCAGCGTATGATCTACACCTTGGCTACTACTCCCATTAAATATAGAAGTCCAATCCCCCAGCTTATATTCTCCATTAAACCATGCTAAACAGGCGACTAAAGCAAGGGTGACCAAGGTGACCCATTGCTTCTTCAACCTGGCTGTTCCTTTATTTCTTCTCTTCCTTGTGCGTTTACGCGTCATGCTGTCTCTCCCCCATTCACCATTACATTATATCAGAACATTCGTTCGCGGAACAACGTGAATGCACAGAAAAAAAACAGCCCGGATCTCTCCCGAACTGCCCTCTTCCGATCATATAATAATCCTTTAACCTACATGACCCATACTTGGCATCACCGGTTGCCGCTTTAATGGTACAGTGACCTGGAATTGTGTACCCTGACCTTCTTGACTTTCCACCGTGATTTCACCTTGCATCAATTCCAGCAACTCTTTGCAGATCGTTAATCCAAGACCACTGCCCCCAAACCTCCGTGCATGAGACACATCTGTCTGAGTGAAGGCTTCAAATAATTGATTCATCTGATCTTGTGGAATCCCAATCCCTGTATCTTGAATGCTAAAGACCAGCGTCGTTACATCCTCCAATGTCTCTTCTACATCCAATTTAATATGCACTTCACCTTGCTCCGTAAACTTAATCGCATTGTTTATTAAGTTATCCAGCACCTGTCGTAAGCGCAATGGATCTCCAACGAGCACTTCTGGCACTTCAAGATCAACATGGCAGACTAAGCAAATCTGCTTCTGTATAGCAGCGAGTTCATGCGTCTTAATGATCTGCTGAATTAGTTTAGAAGGCTGAAACTCAATCTGCTCTACCTTCATTTTCCCACGACCTAACTTTGCCATATCCAAGCTCTTGTTTACAATGTTCAGCATGGCCTCTCCCGATTGACGAGCAAGCTCCAGGTATTCCTTTTGCTCGATACTGGTTTCTTCCATTCCCACCAGCTCAATCATTCCCATAATTCCATTGAGCGGCGTTCGCAACTCATGATTCAGTTTGCCGATAAATTCTAGTTGTCCTCGGCTATTCAATTCAGCCATGTTCGCTGCCATGCGAAGCTGTTCTTCGGCATATTTCCGCTCTGAGATATCATATTGTATCCCAACAAAAAAGAGGCATTCTCCCTCGTCATTAAAGATCGGATCTATATTCAACTCGTTCCAAAACTTGTGTCCACTTTTGGTGTAATTCAGAATATCTATCTTAATTGACTTCTGCTCTCTGAGTGCTTCACGAATCTTAGTTACTGTCTCTGGGAGGGTATCACGCCCTTGAAGAAACCTACAATTTTGCCCAATAGACTCTTCTAACGAATATCCTGTCAATGTTGTAAAGTGCTCGTTTACATAGATCAGGGGCAGTTCTGGTGAGGTTGCGTCGACCACAGTTACGGAAGATTTAAGCTTAGAAATTAAAAACTCCCACTGAATGGGCATGGAATACTGATTTTGAATGGTCATGCTTCCCTCCTGCTTCTATCTGCCTTCAACAATGATCAATAATAAATGGTTGCATGTCATCAATTTGGTATGTGATCATACTAATTCAATATCATTAATTGTAACATAGTTGTTCAAACGGTGCCGGAAAGGTTAATGTTTTCATAAACTTAGGAGGAATACACATGAAGTTTCTGTTCATTCTCATCATCGTTATTCTGATCTTATTCATTTTCAATAGACGTCGTCGATAAGTGGATTGAGGCCATTCCTGAACGAGGAAGGAAGATCGAGCATGAGAACCCTCTTTTTTATTTTCATGATACTGTGCATTATCAATCTTTGTTTCCCAAAGTTCGGATGGTTCCTACGTTACGGTTGGATTGTGAAGGGGGAATCCGAGCCTAGCAAGCCGTATATGGTCTTTGTTCGTATGACTAGTTTAGTGATGTTATTAATTGCATTTTCACTCGTGGCGGCATGATACCACAGTTACAATCGATCATGTATATGTCGGAGAAACAGGCATTTATGCATGCAAGAATGAATTTTATTCTAACTGTCTTACCTTATAATCAGATCTCACTATAAATAAAAAAGACGAGCAGCATTTGCTCGTCTGTGTCTGATCCAAGCACAATTGGATCAGATTTTTTATTTGATCAACTTATATACTGGGTCACATCTCATTCAATTCAGAGGGTAATCCGTTAATGGTTTCCCCTGCTTGTAATATAGAGTAGGCTCCAAAACACTAAAAAATATGTGTACATCCGGCAAACCTGCTTCGACCAAAATGACGTATATGGAAGAGGCCATTCGATTATGGATTTCCTGATCACGCTGAAACATAACAATTTCTATAGAAGCTGGAGAAGGAGTGAGTGCTTGTACATCATAACGCTCAGCCTTAATTCTTTCTTGCGGAATATTAGAAGTGAGCGACATCTGCTCTGTGATTTTAGGTACAACTTCTTCTAACTGATGACCTGTAAAGCCTCTGAAGCGAATAAACGGCATTGCAATCCCTTCAATCTTTAAATTTAGTTACTTATGTGATTTTAAGTACATTGTTTTCTATTGTCAAATGACAGACTTTCTATAGTTTACTGTAAATCATAAGGAAAAGCTCCACTGAGATCTCAGCAGAGCTTGGTGTAACCGTCCATTTAGCTTAGTTATAAACTAACACCAGAAAGACTTCGTGATGATGACGAGCAGGATGAAAAGCACCAGAATTGCAGCAGTAGAAGTACACATTCCCTGTCCGATTCCTCCGACATTTCCACAACCGTATCCAACATGACTCATGTGATTGGCCTCCTTTGATTTAAAAGGTATGAGATAACATATGCCAATGCTGAGTAAATGACCGGGCTTCTCCCTATATGCAACGCCCAATCCTCATGGGATCACTCTAACCCCTCCACTTTTATCAAAAAACGTCCTTGCTTCGGTGTAGTGACCTCGTCAGTTCCTTTACGCTCCACTAGAACGACTCGGGTTCGAGTATCATTATGCGATGCAAATACAACCTCACCATCGGAGGATATACAGTAAGCAATTGGAATAGAGGTGTCACTGTCGCGATACGATCCATCCGCATGACTGGTACCCATCACCATACATTGATTGCGAATAGCGATCGCGCGAGCCACCTCCAGCCATTCATTGTACTGCTCCTCACTGAACATCCCTACCCCGATTGAATGTAAGAGTAGATCAACCCGCTCCTCATCATGCTGAAACCCCTGTAAAACAATCTCATCACATAATAGAGTACTGATCGCCACATCCTGTTGCTTGACAACTACGGCAGGTGTGTACTTCGCTTTCTCCATCACAACCTGCCCGTGCTGGTCGATGATAATGGTTCGATCCTTGGGACGCTCATCTAATCTGCAGTGTCCCGATACAATCATCGTTCCGTATGTAGCCGCAAGCCTGCAAGCCTCTTCTACATTCTGGTTCAAGTACCCTTCGGGATACAACAAAATATCCGCATTCGCGTATTCCCTAAGCTCTTTTTCTAATTGTATTAATCCGGGCTCAAGGTTGGGTTGCCCAATAATAATCCTCATTCTCCATCTTCCTCCTATAGCAGACAATAATGTATACTTGTTCCATCAACTTATATCTACAAAAGTCAATTCACTCCATAACACACTTATATTTTAGGAGGGTTAATATGCGAAAAATTGGAAAGTGGGACAAACTAATTATTGGTGTTCTTTTAGGACTAAGTGCCCTGTTCCTCGTTGGTTTAATTTTCTTCTATTGGGTTCTAACTAGTGTATCCTTTGCACCTTAGACAGAACGTAATCATCAGCCTTCCAGACTTTCAAGCAACGAACCAGCCTCTTCATGGTCTGGCTCCAATGCCAGCACTTTACGTGTATACGCTAGAGCTTCTTCTTCCATCTCAAGCTCATAACAGCAAACAGCCAGATCATACAATACATCCGTGTTGAACTTGTCCTTGTCTGACAGCATTGATCGTTCTAGAAAATACTTTGCATCCTCGTACATGTACATCGCATGGAACAACTGACCTGTTATAAATGACAATTCCCCTTGCTTATCCATCACATAGTATGAAGACCACATGGAATGCATTCCGTGCTGCATATCCATCATTTCTTCATCGGTTGCATCTGGTAGCAGATCAGAAATACGCTCCGCACATAGAATTAGAAACTCTGCATCATAACCACCTAGACGCCAAAAAGGCAGAATTTGTTTGAGCTCCATTCTAGTTACCTGCTGATCGAACCATTCTTTCAAACTAAAGAAGTCATCTGGCCCAAAACGTTCAACCTCTCGCAGGTAAGCCAGACGGGTATTCACATAACTTTTAGGCTCTGCGACCATCAGGATACAGCCGACATTGATATCCTTATAATGATGCGTTGTAAAACAAGCTAGGCCTCCTTGCTGCTCCAACGTATACCGAATCGCATGATAGTTCGCCGTCAACGAGAAACTGCCGTGAAGAACAAATTCAGGCGGCTCAGCGAATTTCCAGTACTCTAGCCGGTGATCACCTTTATCTGCTGTAATAAGCATATACCCTGCACTAGATAAAGTCCCCAGTCGTTCAAGACAGGACAGTCCAGCTTCTGGAAACAGAATGTGTGAATCCTCCAACTCGTCCTCATACAATGAAACAACATCGCGATAAGGGGACGATTCCGCACTATACTGAGGTGCAAGGCGGTAAGCATAACTGATTTCCATCGCCTTTAATTTCTCTGAAGGTGCAAGATTGACGTGTTCTTCGGCACTAGAGAGAATGAGATCACATTCATAAATCTGTCCTTCACCTACATATAGCAATTCCTGTGGGATACTATCAAAAAAATAATTTGCGATAATGAGCAAAGGCTGCTGCAGATCTCCCGGCTGAATTGTTTCACCTGCAACCACTAGATCCAGCGCAGTATCCTTCATTGCATCAAACAGAGCAAAATCCAACACTCCCTGCTGAATATAAGGCTCCATGGACGGATGATTTCTCCACCCCACTACATTCTCCATCACTAAATCTGTCATCACGTAACGAAAAGCAGGCAACTCCGTTGCTGCATAATCCCGCAATTCAATCAATTTCGTAAGTATCTGAAACGCTAGACGACCTACTCCAGCGCCTAGTTCCAGAATCGTAACTGGCTCCGATGTCTTACCCTTCGCTGCCAAGTCTTGCAAAAAGCCAAATATCATTTCGGCGTACGCCGCTGCGATCATCGGGTTACTAGTGATATATTGCGGAACTTGATTTTCCGTCCACGCATCAAGCCCACGCTCTTCATAGTAAGCACGTTGCCATTCCCACACAGGTGCTTCACTGAAACGGAACCGTTGTCCTTCATTATGCATCATTAATTATAAACCGCCTTTTATCCATAATTCTTAACGTTCCAAGACTTCACACAGTCTAAGCCAATCAAGCAAATCCCAGTCATGTAAACGTTACACACTGTTATGCATTATATCATAACCAGAATTGCCCCATGTTAAGGTCTCTCTTAAATAAACCAAATCGATCCTCATATGCAGAAACTTCAGCTATACCAAATAAAAAACCTGCCTATATCAAGGCAGGATCAATCATTAACACAGAGTATTCGTACCCGCAAACGTATGGCGTATAGCTGTACATTAGTCTGAATACAATACCCCATCAAAGTTTTCAGGGCCTACACGAACCGATCCTAACAAGTTCGAACTTACAAATGCAGTATAAGTCAACTGGGGTGTGATCGGTGGGTTGTAGTCATCCGCGGAGAAGGTGATAATTTGAGGAGCCAATACACTTAAACTAAACGTAGAAGTAGCCGAATATATAACCGGATCAGTTGGCTGAGTTCCTCTGACAATTGTAATCGTGATCCCTACAAGTGCCAATGGCAGCTGTACCGATACTGTACCCTTGAATTGCACCCGCGGATTAGCACCAATGCCTGCAGTGGTTACCAGTCCAATCTGACCAAATAACTGGGGCGTATTCAGAACCAAAATTGGAATAGCAATCGAGTTCGCCAAACTTGCATTCTGCGAAGTTCTCGCATCAATAAATTGACTCATTAAATCTACCTCCTAATACTGGGATACGATAATATATGCGAGATTTATAATATGGCATGGACACTGTTACTAGTTTGCATAAATAAAAAGATCATCGGGCTTATCACCCAATGACCCTCCGTATCGTCCCTAATCCTTTTGAAGTAACCACACCGAAGCAGATTAAGAAATTCATCCCTACCCCAGCAGCAAACTTGCACTTTTACAGGCGCTCCTGTCGTGATGTTCTTTGTTACTTGGGTGTATAAACCTTTTCTTGTCCTTCGTTTCTGTCACCTGTATGACCGTTATTCCTATCCATTTTATCCTGCAGAACTTGGATATCTTTACGAAGATTAGAGATTTCTTTTTGTACACTACCCGAGCTCTTCCTAACTCTTGAAATGATTAAATAGACTATAAATACAATGACTGCGACAAACAATACTAAAAGTAATAATCCTGGCAAACCTACTGCACTTGCACCACCGCTGTTCATGTATCCAACCCCACTTCATGCTAAATTATAACAATTATATCATATATCTCAATAATTATAGTTATTAGTCTCCATCATCTAGGCTCTTTCAAAAGGTAATGACTTTATAATTGGAACTATTTCAAATAATTCCCGTATATAAAATATACATCACTACCGAGGGGGTGACCGTAATATTAATGATTATATTGGGCGTGATCGTCATTGCACTCTCCCTATACGACTATAAAAACCCTAACTCCAAAATATCACAGTTTTTCAGTCGTATTTCACGTACAGAAAGCAACGTACATAACTCCCAAACAAGTGGAATCATAGGCATAAGCTCAGGTGTTATCTTCATCATGATCGGTGTGATCGCCATTTTATTGCCTTTACTATAAAAGGAATCCATTCACTTGTTCCAAGGTGGACACTGGTCAGATATGCCAGTGTTCTTTTGGTGTGTAGGCCTATAAATGAACAAGGTTAGTTAAAAAAATGATTAATCCCCGATTGACCCGCATCTACAGAAAGTTCCTCTAACAATTGAATCCACATTTTATCGTTAATCATATCGTTCCAATCAACATCACTGACACCCCTTGCTGTCGCTTCAGGTACGTATTTTTTTACTATACCTGACCACTGGTTGTTCAGTTCTCGTATTTCTGCTATCTTCTGACTTTGCACCGCATCTAGTGAAATGGTTGTTTCGATTAGGCTGCAGTCCCCGAGGAGATCATTGCCAATAACAGATCGTGCCAGAAAAAAGGTTATATCCTGAGCAACATTTCCTAGCACAGGATTGATATCCGCATTGTTCACTTTATTTAGATGTAACGCTGCGTTCAGTAAATGATTATATTTTGTACTCACAGTTGTGAAATTGGCACATAGGTTGGTTGCATGTTCTGGTAAGAGGTTCTCCCCTTCACTTAAATGATATTGCTGGAGTATCTCATCATTGGCCACAATCGCTGTAACCAATGCCGATAAAGATTCACTTAGCTGTGTAGATATAAATTGTTCATATCTTTGATTCTCCTGAACAGTTTTATACAAAAGAAGCATACAGATTAGTAAGAACATCGAAGTAACCGCTATCAATATAGTACAGCGCTTATTGCTCATTCCCCAACTTCACCTCTCACATCAATTAATATAAACAACTTCAGCATATTTGGGAGGGAACTTATCCCACCTTACACCCACCCTAATTAAATCACAACTGAAAAGAAAAAAACCTTGCCATATAAGCAAGGTTTCAAAAGTATGGGCCCTACAGGACTCGAACCTGTGACCAATCGGTTATGAGCCGACCGCTCTAACCAACTGAGCTAAGGGCCCTCGACATAATGTATAACGTTCAGATGATGGCTGTAAATCATCTAGTAAAAATTAAATTGCGGGGGCAGGATTTGAACCTGCGGCCTTCGGGTTATGAGCCCGACGAGCTACCGGGCTGCTCCACCCCGCGTCAGTTAAAATGTAAAACAGCGACTTAATTAATATACATCATATCTACCCAATAAGTCAAGGGGTAATGTTAGGGAATAAATCGTACACCATATCGACCTTTACGGGAACGGTATACCTCCACTTCAGCAGGTTCATTGTGACCATAGATCCATCCATCCTGCTCTAAACGTTTGGCAAGGCAGCCTGCCTGAAACTTGGTTGCATATAACTTACTGAAATATATCCAATGCATGCTGCTCGTCCTTTCTTCGTTGTGATGTATCCTGCACCTCTTCTTGTAGGTTGCCCCAATTCAAGTAAAAATAGCCGCCGAAGAAATTATTCTTCAGCGGCTATTTAAGGAAGGCATGCTCATGAAGTTAGCTTACACATTCTTCAGAACAAGCGACGAGCGTTAGAATGTTGCTTTTGGATCTTTCTTCAGCTTCTCAAGCATTTCATTACCTTTGGCTGCCCACTCACCAAGCGCTTCTTTTGGTGTTTTCTTGTTATCGAGAACCTGATTGAAGTACTCCATTCCTTTGTCACTTACCTGCCAGAGATTAGGCATCTTTTGATACAGTTTATCCAGGTTGTTATTCGTTGGTGGAACAGGCTTCAACGTGTAGAACGCTTGGATATTATAGTCTAAACCTTCTTTCGGTTTAATAAAGCTTTTCCGGGATACCATCTCGTAGCTGCTGCGTGCTTTGATTTTTGCCCAGTCCTCACTGTTCATATACTTGATTAATTCCCAGGCATCATCCGGATTTTGAGCCGAACTATTGATGGACATCAAACTGCTCAAATAGATGTTGCCTCCAATTTCAGGAGCTTCAGGGTGAACCGGTGGTGTAACCACATCCCATTCTACCTTTGTGAATCCTTCCATTTTATCCGCATTTTTGTTGGCATCAATGAGTTGGTTAATATAGCTGTAGTCCCCAATAACCATCGCTGCTTTGCTGCTGAGGAACAGATCGCCCTGAAGCGGATTATATCTTCCGTTTGGATCCTGATCCTGAGGTTCATCGCCTTTAGGAATGATTTTGTCGATAGCCAGCTTGCTAATTGTACTCCATACTTTTTCCCATTGTGGTGAATCAACCGTCATTTTCTCTGCTTTATCATCAAATATTTTCAGTTGTAGAGAATTGTAATACTGCTGCATGGAATAGTATGGTGAGCCACCTTGATACGTACTGAAGGAGAAGCCAAACACATGGTCTTTGTCCTCACCTTTGGTCATACGAGTCGCTAGGTTCAGAATATCATCCCAAGTCATGTTATCTGTCGGTGGCTCTACGCCTGCCTTCTGGAACATTCCCTTGTTATAAAACAGCGCAGAAGAGGAGAACGTTGGCGTCAATGCGTAGATACTTTGGTCTCCCAGGTCCTTAATGCCTTCTAGTACACTTGGTACAATATCCGTGGTATCGAATTTGTCTTCTTGCATCAACGGATCCAACTGCTTCAGCATGTTTTCCTGAATCAAGGACTTAACGGTAGCTGTATCCGCAACAATAACATCAACAGGATTATCACCAGTCATAATTTTCTTCAGGCTCTCAACCGTATCAGGGATCTCTTGATTCTCCCCCTGCGTTCCAAAACCATAACTGCTCTGTTCGACAGCAGGAACGACTTCAACCGTGATATTCGGATGTGTCAATTCAAACGCATCTGTAAACTGTTGACGGAAGTAACTGTCATCTTGACCGCCCCATAGTGTTGCTACGCGTAAAACACGCTGTTCCGTGTCCTTAGCCTCACTTGCCGTACAGCCTGCTAACAATGGCAAAGCTAAACTCGCAGTCGCCAAGACAGCGAGCACCCGTTTTCCCCACAACCTGTTCTTCATCTCCCAATTCCCCCTATTCATTATCTTGGCGGTGTAATCACAATACGTTCACCGTCAAATTCCAATGTAGCCCGATTGTCGATGGATAAGGCCTCCAGATACTCCTTAGGTACCTGCAGACGTCCTGCTCGGTCAATAATGACAAATGCTTCATGTATATCCTGAGCACCCATCTGCGATAAGCCTTGATCATCATCCAAGTTCGGGTTACGTTTCACAAACTCCGTACTCGTCAGTCCATCACGGATCGCAACGATGCGATCCACCTTACCTGCAAGCGTTAAGTCATGCGTAACAATGACAATCGTGACGCCTAGTTCTTTGTTCATTTTGCGGAAAATTCCCATAATGGTGTCACAAGTCTCGGAATCCACTGATCCCGTAGGTTCATCGGCAAGCAGCAGCTTAGGTCGGTTTGATAGAGATATCGCGATAGCAACCCGCTGCTGCTCTCCACCTGACAACTGATGCAGCTTGTTGTGCATCCGATCCTTGAGTCCTACCCACTCTAATAATTGCATGGCATAGGCACGATCACGCTTACCACCAAGAATCATAGGTGTTTCCACGTTTTCGAGTGCCGTGAGATAAGGCAGTAGGTTTCGACCATTGTTTTGCCAGATGAAACCTACCGTATGACGTTTGTACTCAACGAGTTGCGCATCTGTCATCTTAAGCAGATCCCAGTCGCCTACAACGGCTGTGCCTGCTGTTGGACGATCCAGTCCACCCAGAATATTGAGCAACGTTGATTTCCCGCTACCACTATTACCGATGATCGCCATCATCTCACCTTGGTTGACCGTCAAATTGAGACCTTGAAGGGCAACGACTTCCACATCGCTGGATTTAAAAATTTTCACAAGTCCTTCGCACTGGATCACGGTTACCTCTCCTCTCCCATTTTGACCGCCTGGTGTACCCGTAGTCTACGAATCTGCCACAGCAGCATCGTAGCCCCAATAATGAGCATAACGACGGTCACGCCGTACAGTTGCAGCATGTCCTTCTCTTCAAACACAATTCGGAATGGTGGCACCTGTGCAGATACATTATCTGTCGTTTGTAGAAATGGTAAGAATAGACGACTTGATACTTGACCAATTCCAATGCCGAGAAGGATCGACAAGCCCGCAGTAAACACCTGCTCCAGTAACAACATCCCACTTAATTGAGCCCGAGATAAACCCATGGCGCGCAGAACGCCGAACTGTACGACCCGTCCTGAGAGATTGAAGAACCAGTACAGAATATAACCGATCAAAGATATAATGACCGATACAAGGAAGCCCAGACTCAATATACCGAATACGCCGCCCCGTGATGGATGTTTCCCCTGCGTTACCAGTTCGGTACGCACGTCACGGACAGATGATAGCTCGATACCTTCTGCCGCAAGTTTTTCCATCAGTGGTGCAACTTTGGCATCCGGCTTCATCTTCAGCCAGACTTCATAAGGAATCAGTGGTACTTGATCATAGATATAATCCAGATTCGCAATAAAGAACGGTGTCTGATCTGGATACTGTGCAGGCCAGTATGGAAGGATGCCGAATATAACAAATTCAATCGCTTGACCTTGCACACCAATGGAGACTAAATCCCCGGTTTTGAGCTTATACTTATCAGCAAATTTGGAGGAAACCAGTACAGCTCCTTCATATTTACCGAGCAAATCAAGATACTTATAAGGATGTGCTGGGAAAAGATCGTTACGGAACCAGCCTACTTGGGCAAAATCCACATTATCAATCCCTACGAGCATCCCCTGTCCACCTGATTTTCCAGACACGATGATGTTCCCCTTGGTCTGCATCACCCTTGCTGCATGCTCTACTCCGTCTAAACTGCGGAACACTTCAAAGGGTGGCTCAGAATAGATCACTTTGGTCGGTTGTGAACCTCCCCCAGGAGCACCTCCACCCCCACCAGCGCCACCACCTCCACCTGGCGCACCTCCACCAGCAGAGCCTCCGCCACTGTTGCCGCCTCCTTGCTGCCCTCCACCTGAACCGCCACTTTGGCCGGAACCTTGTGGAGTCACTTCAGGAGAACCTTCCCATACCGTCTGCATGATGACATCTGTTCCGTATCGGTATAGTGTACGTTCAGTAGAGTTCAGGTCAATGGTTCTGGCTGCGGCAGAATTATATACGCCAAGTCCCAAGGTCAGAACGAGCAATATCATCAACGGATAATAGGAAGACGACGAGCGCGAGAGTTGCGTCAGCGTCAGATATAGTGGAACCGGTAAAAATTTCTTACCCATCCACTGAATCAGCTTCAAGATCCACGGGAATATCCGTAGGAAGAACAGACCCAGCGCAAAAATGGCAAGTGCAGGCACAAAGAATAAAAACGGTTGCACTTGCAGTTGATCTGTGGTCATGCCCGTCTGGAAGGTCAACATCTGTCGTTCATAAAACAGATAATATCCATATCCGGCAAGCCCAAGCAGAACAACATCAAGGAACCAGCGCTGCCAGACTGGGGCACGATCCGTCCGCGCCTGCCTTCTCTTCGCTGACACAATCGTAGCGCGCGCATACGTAATCGCAGGAATTAGAGACGCAATGATTGCCACAAGGACGGCCACAAGTCCTAAGAGAATCGCTTCCTTCGATACACCAATCGGGATTGACTTCCGATCTACGAAGGAGAGGAAACCACTTGCCGAACCAATACTCTTCGCCATAAACCAGCCCAGCAATGGACCTACAATTAAGGCAATAGCGCCAAGGAATATTCCCTCTAACAGATATAAAGAGAAAATCTGCTTTGCTGAAGCACCACGACTGCGAAGAACAGCAATGTCACTTTCCTGCTTCTGGAGCGATTGTCTTGCATTCATTGCAATAAAGTAAAAGACCATTGCAATCATGGGTGCCGCAAGAGTGAACAGCATCGTCTGCAACTGTAGGCTCTGACTGCGGAACTGCTTCAGCAAATCACCAAAGGTGATATCTACCTTTGTATCCTTTAACCGTTGATACAGATCAATATCAAGTCTCTCCAGCACAGAAGAAAGCCCCGAGATCTGGCTGGTCTGAATGTCTTTCAGATCAAACGCATAATACCATCGTGAGTTCTGAAGCGGAATTCCTTTTTCCTTGAGCAAAACGTCATTAAATACGGATTCATCGATGTAAAGTCCATTCATCATGCTATCGAATCCCTGCACCCAATACGGACTGCTTGTATCGTCTGCTGTGAAGGCACCCGTAATCTTCACGCGGAGCGTAATGTCCAAACCACTGTACACGGGATATTCAATAATATCTCCAATGTGTAGATCGTTTCGATACATGCCCTCTTCCAGCATTACCGCTTCAATGATCCCATCCTTCACCTGGTTACCAGGCTTAAGTCCTGTCGAATAGCTGACCTGCGAATCCAAGCCAGACATCGTTCCCAGACTCATGCTACGGACCCGGCTTGCATCTACCTTCGTTGGATCCTCTGGATTAACCTCCGTACTGCGGATAGAACGAGAGTTCACATAGGTATGGAAGGGAAAACCAATATCACGCGGCACATCCTCACGGATATACCGATCCACTTCTTCCAAACCAAGTGTATCTGTCTTCACTCCACCAGGAGCCTGGTAACTCATCAGCAATGAACCTGCTGGCAAACCTTCGCTATTGTCCTGTAAGGTTTGGGCTACAACTCGCTTCAGCGCACCGTCGGCATACATCGGAATACTGACGGTGAACGCAACCGCCACGATTAATCCAATCAATGTGCTGAAAGTCATCCAGCGAGTGTTCCACATTTTGCGGAACAGCAGCCGAAGCAATGGCAGCCCCATTAGCGACCCACTACTTTCTGTCCAACGGTAAGACCTTTCAGAATCTCTACATCTGTAGACGTCTGCTGGCCAACCTCAACATCCACTTCTCGTTTGCTGCCATCGTTCTCTACAACCTGGACATAGGTTCTTGATCCAATGGAACGAAGAGCCGACACTGGAATAACAACTGCGTCCTTGGTACGCTGCGTTACAATGGATACTGTAAGCGGTGTACCGCGTTCAACGCCCTTAGGCATTTTCGCCAAGGAAACGATCACATATTGATCAAGTGATTCTTTTGCCGGAGGTGTATTGGCGTCTCCTGAACTTCCCCCACTACCACTTCCGCTGTCTGAAGATTGCGCAGTTGGCATAACTTTAATAACTCCAGAGACCTTACCTGCGCCATTAATATCAACGTCTGCTTTCATGCCTACAGAGAATTTCTCAAGATCTTCTTTGGCAAACGTAGCTGCAACGACGAGATTCGAAGTATCAGCAATCGTGGCAATCGGATCATACGCCTTGACAGCAGCACCCTTTTCCACCTGAACGGCAATGACTGTTCCCCCGAATGGAGCTGTTAGAGTCGCTTTCCCCAACTGCTCCTCCAGATCAGCCAATTCCTGACGCAGCTCTTCAAAAGCAATCGTCGCTTCTTCGAATTCCACTGGATCCATCTCATCCCGCTTACGCAGCGTTTCTTTCATCTGTACCTCAGCTTTGCGAATCTGAAGGTTCTTCGCCCGAATTTCCTTCTCCACGCTCTCCACATCAAGCACAGCAAGGAGCTGACCCTTTTTGACTTTATCCCCTAGTTTCACATTCAGCTCTTTCACATGCATACCGTCCAGCGTAAAATACACCTTTTCTTCCCTCTGACTCATCATTTTACCGCTACCGCTTACTTTCTTCTCCAGTGTCTCGGTCCGGACTTCATATTCCGGCTTTTTGGAGATCGTTGGCGGTGTAATTGGCGGAAGTACTTCCTCCTCTGTCTCTGCCGGTAACAAAGAACATCCCGACATCGTTGCAACAACTATCGCACTCAGCACGATAAGCGCTGCACGTTTCCCCTTCTTCGTAGCGGCAGCTTTACTTAATAAATCTGCCGTCCGCCATTTCATAAACATGGTCCGCAACCTCCAGAATTGTAGGATCGTGTGTAGTCATACATATCGTTACTTGTTCTACTTCAATAATATTGCGAAATACAGCCATAACCTGTGCACCCATCTTGGAATCCAGTTCAGCTGTCGGCTCATCCGCAAGCAACAATCTCGGCCGATGTGCAATCGCTTTAGCAATCGCGACCCGCTGCTGCTCCCCCCCGGACATCTCAAATGGTCTGTGCTTCACCCGTTTGGTCAGACCAACTAGATCCAAACAATGACCTACTCGTTCTTTCCATTCCGAGCGAGGCACATCTGCCATTCTTAGCGACAGCTCTACATTTTCCCAAGCAGATAATAACGGCATAAGGGCATACGCCTGAAAAATAAATCCGATTTCCCTACGCCGTAACGCTGTCCGTCGCCTGTCACCCCAATCCTGCAGAGGCTGCCCGGAGAATAGGATATCACCGCTAGAAGGCTGATCCAGCCCACCAAGCATATTAAGAAGTGTTGTTTTACCAGAGCCAGAACGACCTTTTAACATCACAAGCTGCTGTGGGTTAACTTCCATGTCAATGCCTTTGAGCACATGTATAATTCGGCTACCTGTCTGAAAACTACGATGCACATTACGTACTTCCAGCACGGGTCCATCATATGGAGGCAACAGATCCCGCTTCTTCACAGGTTTCGGCTTCTTGTCTTGAGCAGCAACTGCCAGTTCGTCGGAGCTAGATTCGTTCTGTTCAGTGAGAGTCTCATCTGAGAGGTTCTCCCCCACCGGAATCTTCGCTTCGCTTATGTATGTTTGATCCTGCTGCTGGGCAGACTCCGGCTGCTCTCCTCCCTCAATATCATGCTTATCCCCTGGCTGACTTTTGGCAGATTTAATTTTGGAAAATAACTTCTTCATGCCAGCAATCACACTCATCCTCTCTTTACATTCCGCTCATTTCATTAAGACTCTAAAACTAGAAATCTATTCCATACTACACTGCATTATAAACGACGAATCACAACTAAAAGTTACAAGCTTTTTACAACGTTCCGGAGAAAAAGTTAATATTCTATAGAGAACAACAAAAAAGCACCCCAAAGTGCGGGATGCTTCATACTAAACGGTGGAATTTGCCTGTACATCAACAATCGTTACAATTTTGATACCGTTCATGCAAGGACTGCATATTTATGCCTGTATGATATTATTTACCAAATGAAGAAGGATCTTCACGCCAAGATTTAAGCAAGGCAAAGTCACTTTCTTGAATCGTTCCTTGAGCCAAAGCCACATCCATCAATGCTGTATAATTGGACAGAGTTTGCAGTGGAATCCCTGCTTCCTCAAAGGCTTTTATACCCTTATCCAACTGGTAGCTGAAAATAGCGAGCACGGCGAGCGGTGTTGCGCCAGCGGCTTGTACAGCTTGTGCAGCTTTAATGGAGCTTCCGCCTGTTGAGATCAGATCTTCGATGACTACGACCTTCTGCCCTTCCTGGATCAGACCTTCAATCAGGTTTTCTTTACCATGTCCTTTGGCTTTATCACGAATGTAGGCCATTGGCAGGTTCAGCTTCTGGGCTACCCATGCAGCGTGAGGAATACCTGCTGTAGCTGTTCCGGCAATCACTTCTGCTTCTGGATACTGTTCACGAATGATCGTTGCAAAAGCTTCAGCGATGTCCTCCCGAATCTCGGGATAGGACATCGTCAGACGGTTATCACAATAGATTGGTGATTTGATGCCAGACGTCCATGTAAAAGGTTGCTGCGGACGCAGTGCTACCGCTTTGATTTTCAACAATTGGGAAGCAATATGATTCGGAATCTCATTAAGTGTAATCATGCGTTTAACATCTCCTTCAAAATAGCCTCTGCCGCTTCACGCGGATTCGAGGCAGCTGTAATCGGTCTTCCTACGACGATATAATGACTACCTCTAGCAATCGCTTCTCCAGGAGTCAACACACGTGTCTGATCTCCGAGACCGCTTCCTGCTGGGCGAATACCCGGAGTGACGGTGTGAAACTCACTTCCACACGCCGCTCGAATCGCTGGTACTTCCAAAGGAGAAGCTACAACACCATCTAACCCTGATTCATGGGCGAGACTGGCATAACGGACAACCGTCGCTTCCACTGAGCCGTCAATGCCGATTTCCGTGTTCATCGTTTCTTGGCTTGTACTGGTAAGCTGCGTAACCGCAATGATCTCTGGTCTAGTTAGCGAAGCGTCAGCCAACAGTGCAGCTTCTGCACCTTCACGAGCTGCTCGCATCATGGCCGTTCCTCCGGCAGCGTGAACGTTGAACATATCCACCCCAAGACGAGTGATGCTCTCCGCACCTCCACGCACAGTATTCGGAATGTCGTGCATTTTGACATCAAGGAATACGGAGTATCCTTTGGCCTTCAACTCTCGAATGAAGTCTGGTCCTGCTGCGTAGAACAACTGCATACCAACTTTGAGGTAGCAGGGAATTCCCTCAAGCGCCTGTACAAGTTCCTTAGCTTGCTCCGCTCCAGGATAGTCCAGTGCAACCATTAAACGTCCTGCCATTTGGTTGAAATCAGGATGGTTCATTTCGCAGCAACTCCTCTGCCTGTAAGGCTTATTTTTGTTGTTTTTGCCCGATATAAAGGACATCCCGCCAACCCAGAGGTTGACTGATGTCCTTCATCAGTGACAAATCGTCTTATTAGAGGTTGTTCAAAAAGTCCGCTTCTTCTTGGTACTGAGACCCATCCTTTTTGAACTCGCACTTTTAGTTTACAAAGGCTGGCATAGCCTCAGAAGAGAAGTTAATTGTTTCCAGCATTTTCAGCAGGGCACTAATCGTATCCAATGAAGTCATGCACACAATACCGTTCTCTACCGCTTCACGGCGGATTCTGAATCCGTCACGCTGTGGTGTTTTACCTTTGGTCAATGTGTTGAACACGAAGTTCGCTTCACCACTGCGGATCATATCCAAAATGTTTGGTGAACCTTCGCTTAATTTGTTTACTCTCGTTACCGGAATGTTGGCTGCTTCGAGAGCTGCCGCTGTTCCGCCTGTAGCCATAATTTTGTAACCCAATCTGTAGAAGCCTTCGAGCAAAGGCACTGCTTCATCTTTGTCTTTGTCCGCTACAGTAACTACAATGGCTCCCGTAGCCGGAATTTTCATACCTGCTCCGATGAGACCTTTGAACAACGCTTTGGCATAATTCGGATCACGGCCCATGACTTCACCTGTAGATTTCATCTCAGGACCAAGCGTTGGTTCTACACGACGCAGCTTCGCGAAGGAGAACACTGGAACCTTAACCGATACATGATCTGTTTCAGGCCAGAGACCATCCACATAACCCAAGTCTTTCAGTTTCACACCAAGAATAGCTTGTGTTGCCAAGTTAGCCATCGGAATGTTCGTTACTTTGCTCAAGAACGGTACCGTACGGGATGAACGTGGATTCACCTCAATGACATACACTTGGCCATCATGGATGACAAACTGGATGTTGACCAGGCCAATGGTTTTCAATTCTTTCGCAATTTTGATTGTAATTTCTACAATCTTCTCTTTCAGATCTTGGGACAGGTGTTGTGGCGGATAAACCGCGATGGAGTCACCAGAGTGTACCCCTGCGCGTTCGATATGCTCCATGATTCCTGGAACGAGAACCGTTTCACCATCACAGATCGCGTCTACCTCTACCTCTTTACCCAACATATAACGGTCAATTAGTACCGGATGCTCTGGATTGATCTTAACCGCTTGCTCCATATATGTCAGCAATTCAGCATCGGAGTATACAATCTCCATTGCTCGACCACCAAGCACGTACGAAGGACGAACGAGTACTGGATATCCCAGACCTTGAGCTGTTTCTACTGCATCATCCACTGAAGTAACTGTTTTACCTTTCGGCTGTGCAATCTCTAGACGAGAGAGCAGGCGCTCGAACTTCTTACGGTCTTCCGCTTCATCGATGCTTTCAAGATCCGTACCCAGGATGGTTACACCTGCATTACGCAGTGGTGCTGCGAGATTGATTGCCGTTTGGCCACCAAACTGTACGATTACGCCCACTGGCTGTTCTTGTTCGATTACGTTCATAACATCCTCGAAGAACAGTGGCTCGAAGTACAGACGATCTGATGTATTAAAGTCCGTAGACACCGTCTCCGGGTTGTTATTGATAATAACTGCTTCGTAGCCCGCTTTTTGCAGAGCCCACACCGCATGTACTGTGGAATAGTCAAACTCAATCCCTTGACCAATCCGGATTGGACCGGAACCAAGTACAACTACTTTTTTCTTGTCCGAAGGAAGGACTTCATTCTCTGTTTCGTAAGTCGAGTAATAGTAAGGCGTTGTTGCTTCGAACTCGGCCGCACATGTATCTACCATTTTGTATACCGGACGAAGGTTTTCTTCTTCACGGCGCGCTCTAACCTCTGCTTCTGTTGTCAATGTGCCTCCAGGTTGACCCTGAGCACGCAATTCAGCAATCGCACGATCCGTAAATCCAAGGCGTTTCGCTTGGTATAACGTTTCGGATGATAGTTCGGACTCTTCACGAATAGTATCCTCGAATTTAATTAGACCTTCAATTTTGTCCAAGAACCACCAGTCAATCTTCGTCAAATCTTGAAGTTGTTGCAGAGTATATCCTCTGCGGAACGCCTCAGCAATCAAGAACATACGCTCATCGTCCGCTTTGATCAGACGCTCGTTCAGCGTTGCTTCATCAAGCGTTTCTGCCTCTTTCAAATAGAGACGGTGTACGCCGATTTCGAGGGAGCGAACAGCTTTATGAATGGATTCTTCAAACGTCCGTCCAATCGCCATAACTTCGCCCGTTGCTTTCATCTGTGTACCAAGCTTCCGGTTAGCTGATGTAAACTTGTCGAACGGCCAACGAGGAATCTTGCTTACGATGTAATCGAGTGTAGGCTCAAAACAAGCGTAAGTTTGACCTGTTACCGGGTTTACGATCTCATCCAATGTGTATCCCATAGCAATTTTGGCAGCCATTTTGGCAATTGGATAGCCCGTTGCTTTGGAAGCAAGCGCGGATGAACGGCTTACCCGTGGATTAACTTCGATAACATAGTATTGGAAGCTGTGTGGATCCAGAGCGAATTGTACGTTACATCCACCTTCGATGTTGAGGGCACGGATGATTTTCAAGGAAGCCGAACGCAGCATTTGGTATTCACGATCAGACAACGTTTGACTTGGTGCCACTACGATACTGTCGCCTGTATGAACGCCAACTGGGTCAAAGTTTTCCATGTTGCAGACTACGATACAGTTATCGTTTTTGTCTCGCATAACTTCATACTCGACTTCTTTCATGCCAGCAATGCTTTTCTCAACCAAACATTGCCCGATTGGACTGTAACGAAGACCTGCTGCTACTGTTTCGCGCAATTCTTCTTCATTTGCACAGATTCCGCCGCCTGTTCCACCCAGAGTGTAGGCAGGACGAACAATGATCGGATAGCCAATCTCATTGGAAAAATCCAGCGATTCTTCCAGTGTTGTTACAATTACACTCTCAGGTACAGGCTGCTCCAGTTCACGCATCAGGTCACGGAACAAGTCCCGGTCTTCTGCTTTTTCGATCGAAGTTAGCTGTGTACCCAGCAATTTCACGTTCTCACGTTCCAGTACACCTGCACGCGCAAGTTCTACCGCCATGTTCAAACCAGTTTGACCACCCAGTGTTGGCAACAATCCATCTGGACGCTCTTGACGGATGATTTGAGTTACGAAATCCAATGTGATTGGTTCGATATATACTTTGTCAGCCATGTTTGTATCGGTCATGATCGTTGCAGGGTTGCTGTTGATGAGGACAACTTCCACACCTTCTTCTTTCAACGCCTGGCAAGCTTGCGTACCGGCATAGTCGAACTCGGCCGCTTGACCGATGACGATTGGTCCGGAACCAATCACCAGGATTTTTTTGAGGTCTTTGTTAATCGGCATGTTATTGTGCTCCTTTCACTGCAGCTGCCAATACGGCTTGACGTGGCTGTGGTGGGTTAGTGATTTTGTGCTCACGAATCATCTCGATGAAACGATCGAACAGATAGCTGTTATCGTAAGGTCCTGGCGCTGCTTCCGGGTGGTACTGTACCGAAAACGCTGGGAATGTTTTATGTTTCAGACCTTCAATGGTCTTATCGTTATTATTGATATGTGTTACTTCCAGATCTGTGTTCTTCACAGAATCCTCATTTACCGTGTAACCATGGTTCTGAGAAGTGATGAAGCAACGCCCACTTTCAAGCTCTTTCACCGGATGGTTTCCGCCGCGGTGTCCGAATTTCAGTTTCTCTGTGTCTGCTCCTGCTGCAAGCGCAAAGAGTTGGTGACCAAGGCAGATGCCGAAGATCGGATATTCGCCGAGCAACTCACTGATCATTTTGACTGCGTGAGGTACATCTTTTGGATCCCCAGGGCCGTTAGACAACTGGATGCCGTCTGGGTTCAAGCGACGAATCTCGTCTGCAGTTACATCATGAGGAACAACAACTACGTCACAGTTACGTTTGCTAAGTTCGCGCAAGATCCCTGTTTTTGCACCGTAATCTACCAACACAATGCGTTCAGCCGTTCCGGGGCTATTGTACACATGAGGAGTCGATGTCAGTGGAACTTGGTTACGCAGCTCAGCGATTGTTGTATCGCCCATCATCTCCAGCAGTTCTTCCACAGGTTTCGATCCTGTTGTGAGAATTCCCTTCATCGTGCCATGGTGGCGAATCCGGCGAGTCAACATGCGTGTATCAATTTCGCTGATACCTACAATGCCGTATTCTTTGAGCAGATTGTCTACGCTGTACTCTGCACGCCAGTTACTTGGCGTTGGCTCATGGCGACGTACCACAAAGCCGTGTACAAATGGACGAATCGACTCAAAGTCATCACGTGTAATTCCGTAGTTACCGATTAACGGATACGTCATGGTTACGATTTGACCGCAATAAGAAGGATCCGAAAGCACCTCTTGGTAGCCTGTAATTCCCGTATTAAAAACGACCTCACCCGTTGTTTCACCTTCAGCTCCGAACGCTTTACCAGTGAACAGTGTGCCGTCTTCCAACAATAATCTCGCCTGTGCCATCCCATCTCACTCCTCTGTGTTTATCAACGTTGAATGTCATTTAGGTTGAACTTAGCTTAAGTTTGAGCGGCTCCACGGACAGAAAGCCCTGCGAACGCTGTTATCCCCGGATTACTTTTTATCAATTTTTCAATTGATGTAATCCGGTGATAAAGGCGAGCGCTCTGCTTCTTCGGGTTCTTTCTGCCCGCTCCGCAGTTACTTCAGCGTCCAAGTTCAAAAGTCTGCATTCAACGTGGTTGTTTCTTATATTGGACTCTCGGCATAGCTGCCTCGAGTTAGTAATTTACCAATTTACTGTTGTACCGTGTTATTCCATACGCTTTTGCCATCTACCCACGTTTGCACAGGCCAGCCTTTTAGCTTCCATCCTGTAAATGGTGTGTTTCTTCCCTTAGTGGCAAATGTAGATGGATCAACTGCTTTTTCTTGATTCAGATCAATCATCGTGATATCGGCTGGAGCGCCCTCTTCAAGCTTACCTGTATCCAGTCGGAATACTCGTGCTGGATCAGCAGTCATTCGTTTAACCAGGAAGTCGAGTGTCCAGATTCCTGTCTCCACAAACTTCGTGTAGAGAAGTGGGAAAGCTGTTTCGAAACCGACGATTCCGAATGGTGCAAGTTCCATTCCTTTTGCTTTCTCTTCTTCGCTATGCGGTGCATGATCCGTTACGATCATATCCAGCGTTCCGTCCTGCAAGCCTTCAATGCAAGCCTGCACATCGCGTGGTGAGCGTAGCGGTGGGTTCATTTTCCAGTTAGAATCCATCCCCGGAATATCTTCATCAGATAAGAGCAGATGGTGCGGACATACCTCAGCAGTTACCTTGATCCCAATGGACTTCGCCAAGCGGATCAAGCGAACCGATTGTTCTGTGCTGACATGGCATACATGGTAGTGAACTCCCGTTGCTTCGGCTAGCAGGATGTCCCGCCCAACATGAATCGCTTCAGATTCATTCGGGATACCTTTGATACCGTGACGTTTGGAGAATTCCCCTTCGGTCACATAGCGACCCACAACTAATGAATCATCTTCACAGTGGGCAATAACCGGCATATCCATACTTGCTGCAAGAGTCATCGCGTCCTTCATCATTTGAGCATTTTGTACGCCTACTCCGTCATCCGTGAATCCAATCGCACCCGCTTCTTTCAGTGCGGCAAAATCGGTAAGCTCACGGCCAAGTTCATTTTTAGTGATCGCCGCATACGGCAGTACTTTAACCAGATCAGCTTCCTTCGCTTTATCCAGTACCAGCTTCACGGTATCCGGATTGTCGGTTACAGGTCTAGTATTTGGCATACATGCAATCGTAGTAAAACCGCCTTGTGCCGCTGACCGCGCGCCTGTTTCAATCGTCTCTTTGTGCTCGAATCCCGGTTCGCGCAGATGCACATGCATGTCAATCAGCCCTGGGATAACCAGTTTGCCTGAAGCGTCCGTTATACGCTCAGCTGACTTTTCTGCAAGTTGTACGGCCTCGTCTTCCACTCCAGCGATAGCTTGAATCTTTCCTTCATCTATAATGATGCTTTTCCGTTCAAGTTCCCCTTTTTGATTCAAGACATTTGCATTTTTAATAATCTGTACCATGATTGCCCTCCGCTTCGGTTCTGTCCGACTTCCTAGAAGCCGGATGATTTGGTTTATCGTTTACCCTCTTATTGCTCTATAAGAACTCTCATCCGTAAGCCTATGCCCTTGAGCCCAACGTTGCTACAGCTTCATCGCACGTTCCATAACCGCCATGCGGATTGGAACTCCATTTGCCATTTGCGGGAAAATCCGCGATGCCGCACTTTCGACAACCGCGTCGTCAATTTCGACGTTACGGTTTACAGGTGCTGGATGCATAATGATGGTACTTGGTTTAAGGCTTGCCGCCCGTTCTTCCGTCAATCCGTAGTGTTCGCGATAATCCTCTGCCGAGGTAATAATTCCTTGCTTGTGACGTTCGAGTTGAACCCGAAGCATCATGACTACATCCGCATCCAAAGCATCTGGCAGCTCTACATATGGAGCATGCTCTGCAAGTTCAGGTGCCTGCATCGTTTCTGGAGCACAGAAGCGTACATCTGCACCAAACTTCTGCAACGCCCACAGGTTGGATCGAGCGACCCGGCTATGCTTAATGTCTCCGATGATGGAAACACGCAGACCTTTTAGCTCACCGAACGCTTTGCGCATCGTGTACAGATCCAACAAAGCCTGTGTCGGGTGCTCGTTATTGCCGTCTCCCGCGTTCACCAGCGGCACATTCACTTTTTGCGCCAACTGTTGCAGAACTCCTGATGGCTTCAAGCGAATAACCCCTGCATCAATGCCCATGGATTCGAGGGTTCGCACCGTATCGTAGATGGACTCGCCTTTCTCTACACTAGACGCCGCCGCAGTAAAGTTCAGCACTTGAGCACCTAGTCGTTTCTCTGCCATTTCGAAGGAGAAACGAGTGCGTGTGCTGTTCTCGAAGAACATGTTAGCGACAAATCGTGATTCTAGAACAGGGACAAGTTTCTCTTGTTGAGCTTCCCAGTGAGCCGCTCTGTTTAGGATTGATTCTATCTCTCCACGACTTAATTCTTTAAGTCCTAACAGGCTGCGATCTTTCAATGCTGGTTGTGTAATCATCATGCTTGCTCCCCCCGGTTCTGAATGATTTTGACTTCGTCCTGTCCATCCGTCTCCATGAGTGCAACCTCGATCTCCTCTGATTTGGAAGTCGGTACATTTTTGCCGATAAAATCAGGGCGAATCGGAAGCTCGCGGTGACCGCGATCCGCAAGAACGGCCAGTTGAATGTTTTGCGGTCTTCCGCAATCCATCAGAGCGTCCATTGCTGCGCGAATCGTTCTGCCGGTATACAGCACATCATCGAACAAAATCACTTTTTTGTTATGAATGGAAAGTGATTCAGGTGTCATAATCAAAAGTTCCTTCCGTGTCTCGCCAGCTACATCAAGGCGGTCATCACGATAAGGGGTTACATCCAGTTCTCCCCAGGGGATTGGCGTACCTTCGATCTCTTCGATCTTGGCTGCAATTCGTTCCGCAAGATACACACCCCGCGTTCGAATTCCAATAAGTACGCATCCGTCAATGCCTTTGTTTTTCTCCAATATCTCATGGGCAATCCTTGTTAAAGCGCGACGGATCGCCGTTTCATCCATAATGACATGTGTTTCTGTGCTCATGCGTTCAGCCTCCTCAGGATTCCTTTCAGATCATGGCCCCGTGACGAGGAGAACAAAAAAGACTCCTTGCCGTGTTTAATGGCAAGGAGTCTCCAAACTTCAGTCTACGCTGAAGAAAGTTTACTCTCGGGGATGCATCATCTCATTTGCCGCAGCAAATAAACGATGTATCGTTCACGTTACCTTGCCAGTCTCACGGGACTGATTTAAAGGTGCTATTCATGACGTCCATCTGGCAGTACCTCACAGGGTGCTATTATCCATCAGGTCGTTTTATCTTCATGAATTATGACAGAAAGACAACCCCCTGTCAACACCTCACCATAACAGGCGAAATTCCTCTGCTGTGATTCTCTTAGAATCAGCATTAGGGCTGAAAAACATCCATGCACACTACATTTCATTCGTCATTCATAATTATACAATAAATCTGTATATTTATCCATAGGTAATTATTCAAGGCTGTACACCAAAATAACCCTTTTCCCACATTAATAATGCGGTAAAGGGTTATAAAAGGTTTCGTGAATGTATTTAATGAACCATTACGATAAGATATTTTTTCATGAATAGGCACATCATTATTTGTTATCACGAGTAGAACAATCGACGGATTAATTCCAACTCTGCTACTCAACAACAGCCTTCTTCCCTAATTGCTCGTAGGACTGTTTAATGGTTGTGAGTGTCTCAACATGACGATATATATTATTGCCTGCTGTTATGAGTATACTTACGATCAATAAACCAACCAGCACTTTTTTTCCCGTTCCCTGACGTAAACCAGTAACAAATCCTCCACCTAATAGGAAGAAAGCAAACAAATAATGCCCAGCATACAGATACATGTCATATTGGAATACAGCGAGTCCAAAACCAACGACAATATGAAGCAAAAACGCAAATATAACATAAGGAAGCAGTGTCCAGACTTCACGTTCCCGAATACCTTTGATTGCTCCGGTAAGAGCAATAAGCAAGATGAACACACCTGTAATTTGCACATATATTGGGTTGGATCGTGTGAGATCCGTGACAAACGCAACCATACTCGGGTCAAGCAAAATAACTTTTGGCGTTAAGATCGGATTAATGGTTAATAAATTCAGTGCTTTCCAGTGAACGGCGAACTGAAAAGGTGTTGCATAACTCGTTCCTCCGTTTTGAATACCCAGCAGCCAATTGGTTACCCAGCTTCGTCCACCGAGGGATACATATTGAATAACGGTAAATATTACAATCAAGGCACCTGCCAATAACATAATGCCGATAAATTTTGTCCATCCAGCCTTACTTCTCCACGTTCGCATATTGCCAAATAATGCAGCAGCAAATGGAACAATATTGGTTGATGTTAACCCAAAATTCACAGTGGCCAGAACAGCATGAGGTACAACACGAACTTCATTCTGTTCCCGAGAATATTGCAGATATACCACAGATAACAAGATTACAAATTGCACATATGGGTAGGAATCAGGAATTAAAGCCGTGAACATCAGATATGAACTAAAACCAAATAAAAGCGCAAAAAGTAACGGTATCGTGATCGTTCTGTCTTTCTTACTTAGAAAAACAAATACCAATACAACAGAAGCAGCATTTATAAAGGATTGCAGGACGAGAAAGAATCCATTGCCACCTAACAACTGCGCTCCAGCGCCCAGAGCAAGAGCCATAAACGAAATTAGCGGATGAATGATAGATGAGCTATTGGTTCCGTAATACATCGATGGATCGAAATTGAATAAATTAAGCGGAAAAAGATGTGTACTGAATGGCGAGTAGACTGCCAAGCGATCTGCATTTTCCGAAATATAACTTACGTATGCCAGATTCATGACACCGTAAAAAAGGGCAAAACCAACGAACAAGTATAGTGCTGCCCAATTCGTTTTGCGATTGTAAAATATGTATTCAGAAAATTTCATGCACTCACATCCAATTTCTTTGATTACAAACATGTTATGAACTTAAGACCAAGCTGTAGGTAGAGTAGCCTCGCCCGGACTACAGTACGAGAAAACATAACCCACCCATGATGCAAATGACGCCTAGCCAGCGCAGTCTGCCGACATTTTCCTTAAATGCAAATCGAGCGATGAACAGCGTCCACACATAGGTGAGTGCATTGGCAGGTAATACCACCGTCAGTGGCAGAAACTTCAATAATAAAATATTAAGCAGTGCTCCTGTACCATAGAAGCCGAGTCCCATCAATACATGTATTCGTCTGCGGCTGGTCGCATAGGCTTTCAATCCTGCTCCCCCCATCGCCCCGCATAACGTCATCACAATGAGCACAACAATCATCCAGCTATCGATCAACACTAGTCAATGTCACCCCAATTCCGAGCAATACAACGGCTGCCAGCTTTTGGACGGTAATATCCTCACCAAGTAGGAAATATCCATAGATCAGTGCAAAAATGTAACTGGCACACATCAAGGGATAAGCAACTGACAACTTTTCCAACGCGAAGGCTTTGATCATCAAAATTGCACCCAATCCGTAACATAGGAAGCCGGCACCCAAGAAAAACCAGTCCGTCAGTCCCCATTTCCAGAACAGTTGACCTGTCGCTGTAAGAAAAGCAGAGATAAGCATTAGCAGTTTTCCCGTATGGCGACTTCTTATTTCCCCCACGATAACGCCTCCGTCTCCGGCACATGTCTGTTGATAAAATACCGCTGTGCCACGAGCTGCATCACCGGCATATCAGACAAGGAATCTGAGTAAGCGCAGGACTGATCGTAGTCAATGACCATGCCCTTCTGATCGAGATATGCTTGTATACGTCGTACCTTCTCCTCACCTTTGCAATTCAAGCCTTCAACGATACACGTATATCCTTGATCATGGCGAACAAGTTCTGTTCCAATTACGTGATCGACCCAAGGGAAGTTCTCAAAATACTTCATGTACGCATGTGGAGATGCTGTAACGAGCAAAACATGATACCCCGCCTCCTTGCGATGTTGCATCTCCACACTGGCTTCAGCAAAGATGGCTTTCCGCAATTTGGAGTCAAAAAAATGACTTAGATCTGCTTCCGTCATACGTTCAATCCCTTTAAAATACGAGCGTTTGACTCGTTCAACACTCATAAGCCCTGCCTTAAACATCAGTGTGTGTAGAGCAATCACAGGTAATCTCCACGATTGTTCTGGGTAACGCCGAACACCATAATGCACGAATTGAAACATGGAATCGGTACGTATAATCGTTTTATCAATATCAAATATCGCAATTTTTGTACTTCTCACTTTGATCCCCCTTACGCTCTAGAAATCACAAACGCCTTATTCGAAAATAGCAAAAATGCAGATTACGCTAATCACATACAGTATCACGGTAATAAGTATAGGCTTGTCCTCAAATAATACCCGATCCGGTGAACCACCCTGGTTCTTCATATGAATCAAATACAGGTAACGGAACATACCATAAATAACTAAAGGAATCGTCCACATGAGGTGTATTGTTCGATCCGACGTAAATGTAAATAACGAGTAACTGATAATGGTTGCTGTTGTAACAATAGTATTAAACTGATCCAACAAGGTAATCGAATAGTTATCAAGAACCTTGCGATGGGAGCCAGTATTGCCTTCAAGCAAAGTAAGTTCGTTTCTCCGTTTCCCAATGGCCAGAAAAAGCGAAAGTAACAGCGTACAGATTAGAAACCATGGTGTAAAAGGAACATGAATTAACACTCCACCTGCAATTGCCCGTAACACAAAGCCAGCAGCAATGGTCATCATATCCAATATCACAAGATGTTTCAGCACAAATGAATAAGATACATTCAATATAAAGTACACGATACACAATACGCCGAATATCGAGTTGACCACAAATGCTGTTCCTACTGAGCCAATCAACAGCAAGGCACCAAATAGAAGGGCATGCGTCGGATTCACCTGCCCTGAGGCAAGAGGGCGAAATTTCTTCACCGGATGTTGCTGATCCCTTTCTCTGTCCACATAATCATTCAGAATATAAACGCAGCCTGCAACCAGACTAAATAAAATAAAACCAAGTATCGTCGTTAGAACCGTTTCGGTGCGAATTTCTTCAAAAGAAAACAGTAATGCTGCAAATAATAATCCATTTTTAGTCCATTGTTTAGGCCTTAACAATCGTAATAATCCCGATAGCGTGTTGCCAGTTCCTACAGAACTAGACACTGTGTTTGTACGTGAAGATAACAATTTCCATAACTCCCTTCAATAACAACTTCTGTCTTTAAAAACAACGTAAAGACTTTATAATATGTTGCTTGTATATTTTTGTAAAGGGAAATTTATCCTAAAACACAAAAAAGAGACCGTTACCGGTCTCTTCTGTGATCTATCTTATTCATACAAATGTTTGTGTTGAATTAAAAGTTACAATTAAAATTCAAACTGTACATCGCTCAGGCGGCGTTTGATTTCAGCAATAACACGTTTCTCTTCCTCTTCTCCTTGCGCTACAAAAGTAACGGAGAAACGAACGAAATTACCTGCATCATCCCAAGGTACAGAAGAAATCAATTTTTCGCGGATCAAGAATTGGGAGAAATCTTCCCCAGACTCAAAGCGACGTCCACCAACTACACCTTTTGGCGCTTCAACATAAAGGAAGAATGAACCTTTAGGTTTTTCAGCCTGGAAGCCCAGTTCGTTCAATGCAGCAACAAGCATGTCATGACGACGGGAATACTTCTCTGCAATTTTTTCAGTGATTTCCGGGTGATTCAATCCATAAGCAGCAGCCTTCTGGATCGCAATGAATTGACCGGAATCGTTGTTGTCTTTAATATCACTGAATGCTTTGACAACAAGCGGATTACCTGCTACGAAACCAATTCTCCAGCCTGTCATATTGTAGGACTTAGACAAGGAATGCAGTTCAACCCCAACGTCTTTTGCACCAGGTACAGACAAGAAGCTGAATGGTTTTTTGCCATCATACGTAAGGGCTGCATAAGGAGCATCATGGACAACCACTACATTGTATTTCTTCGCCCATTCAACAACCTCGGTGAAGAACTCTACCGTTGCACTTGCACCCGTTGGGTTATTTGGGTAGTTCAGATAAAGCAATTTTGCACGATTGGCGATGTCTTCAGGAATCGCTGTCAGATCAGGCAAGAAGTTATTTTCTTTCGTCAACTGAATGTTGAACACTTCTCCACCAAGATATTTCGTGTGCGTACCCATTACTGGATATCCTGGCACCGTCATAATCGTTACATCGCCTGGGTTAATGAAGCAAGAAGGCATCATTGCCAGTGCTGGCTTCGAACCGATAGAATGCACAATTTCCGTATCTGCATCAATACCATCCACGTTAAATACGTTCTTCAGGTAAGCTGCAGCAGCTTCCTTGAATTCAGGAATACCATTGTCAGCATAACCACGGTTCTCCGGTTTGGAAGCTTCTTGCGCCAGTGCAGCTACGATACCTGCATCTGCCATTTCATCAGGCTCGCCTACACCAAGGTCAATCAGCTCTACATCAGGGAAATCCTTTTTGGCTGACGCTTTAGCGCGCTTAATTTTCTCGAATTTATAAATGTTTGTGTCTTTACCATAGTTGGAGCCGCCAATGCGGTCGGCAAAATTAGTTTGAATGTACGTTTCTTGATATTTATCGATACTCATTACGTGTTCATCTCCTCGTTTGACGCAAATTTCTACACTTTAATATGAAGCATTTGCGGAGGCTTAGCCATGGACAAAGTATCTGAACATTTGTACTTTCACGAGAAGTCAGCGGCTACGTAGTGAGGAGAGAACATCTTCCATATCCTGCGGGATCGGAGCAGAGAACTCCAGATACTCTCCTGTGGTCGGATGAACAAAACCCAAGATCGCAGCATGTAAGGCCTGTCCTTGCATTTTGATGCCTTTGTTTCGTCCATATACCGGATCTCCAACAAGTGGATGTCCGATAAATTTCAGATGCACACGAATCTGATGGGTTCGTCCTGTCTCCAGCTTCAGTTCCAACAAGGTATAGTCGTTGATCCGCTCCGTCACGTTGAAATGAGTAACAGCATGCTTACTGTTTCGCTCTGTTACCGTAAACATTTTACGGTCATTGGTGTCTCGTCCAATGGGTGCATCAATTGTACCCTGATCATGGCTTAAGTGGCCATGAACAAGCGCGATATACCGTCTATTGACGCTATGATCCTTAAGCTGTGCAGCTAATGAGGCATGCGCCCGATCATTTTTGGCAGCCATGAGTAGACCCGATGTATCCTTATCGATACGATGCACAATGCCTGGACGCAGTTCTCCGTTAATCCCGGACAAGTCTTTGCAATGATGCATCAGCGCGTTCACGAGCGTACCCGATGTATGTCCAGGTGCGGGATGTACAACAAGCCCCCGAGGTTTGTTAATGACGATAACGTCACTATCCTCGTATACAACTTCAAGTGGAATATCTTCTGGAATGATCTCTACTGCTTTCGGCTCAGGGATCTGCAGTACAACAAGATCACCTTCTGCTAATTTCGTATTTGCTTTGACCACAGCGCCATTCACAGTAACATTTCCCTCTGATATCCATAGCTGTACTTGAGAACGCGATACATTATCTATAGATTCAGTAATATATTTGTCGATTCGTTCCTTCTTATGCTCAAGAGAAATGATCCATTCCATACGTTCATCGTTCGTGATCTCATCATCAACATTCATACGCAGTTCCTCAGTTGATGTGTTCTCGTTATTGTGTTCTTCCTTGTGTAAATTACTCATGTTGTTCATTCCTTTCAGTCTGTGCAGCAGCTTTCTCTCGACGTCCCTCAAGCAAGGTTTCGATGATGATCAGTGCTACACCAATACAGATTGCCGAGTCAGCGATATTAAAGATAGGGAACGTATACGTTCCAAAATTAAGCTGGATAAAATCGACAACCTCTCCGGTTAATGCGCGATCAAGGAAGTTTCCAATTGCTCCACCAAGCACTAAACTAAGCGCTATAGGCAGCAATTTGTGCGGGGTATCCTTTACCTTTTGCAAATACCAGACCAATGCAACAACGACAACCAAAGTAACGACAATAAAGAACCAACGTTGATCCTGTAATATGCCAAAGGCTGCACCCGAGTTGCGATGTGATGTGATGACAAAGAAATTGCCGATCACTGGGATTTCTTCTCTTAGTTCCATCCGAGTTGCAATTAAGAATTTTGTTCCCTGATCCACCAAAAATACGATAAAAGCGAGGATATAATACACCACGTTTGTTTGTCACTCCGATCTTGTCTTTTCCAAACGATACCAGGCTTAACGCCAGACTTGTTCATTGTAGCACAGCTGTTTAGAAATCGTCCACGGGCGCGCTGTGCTGCAAATCGGTTGGTAAAAACGATAACAATTCCCTTCTGTATTCCCGCACGCAATGGTACATCCTACAGTAGAGTCCACATCCGGCTTATGCATGGAGCAGAAAGGGGGAACATGATGTCACATTTTACAGCCAAACAACTACAATCCCTTCAATCTCAGCTTATTACCGAGAAGCAGGATATTGAGCACAGGCTCAAGCAGAACGAACATTATGGTCTGGGTGATTCAATGCGATTTCAGACAGGTGAATTATCGCCAATCGATAATCATCCCGGTGATCTAGCTACCGAAATGTACGACCGTGAAAAAGATATTTCCTTGCTGGAGCACGATGAGTTCCAATTGGAACGAATTGATTCTGCTCTTCATGCCATTCAAGAGGGACATTACGGCATATGCGCTGTCTGTCAGCAACCCATTAATTTTGAACGCATGCAGGCAGTTCCTTACACCAAATACTGCAAAAAACATCAACCCGAGACCGTTGTTTCTGAGAATCGACCGGTGGAGGAGGAATTTCTTGCTCCTGCTTTTGGCCGAACCAGCTTGGATGAACGAGATGATCAAAATGGCTTCGATGGAGAAGATGCTTGGCAGATCGTTGAAAGCTGGGGAAGCTCTAATTCACCGGCGATGGCTGAAGGACGAGACATTGATAGTTATGACGTCATGGCAATCGAGGCCACGGATGAGATTGAAGGTTGTGTTGAAGCCTACGAGAGCTTTGTTGCAACCGACATCTATGGTCATGACGTGTCCATCGTCCGTAATCGGCAATATCGACAGTATCTAGAAAATCGAGAAGGCGATGACCTTCTAGAGCCTGACTCATCTTCGGACGATCTGTACTGACTTCTACCCTCTTTTAATAGGTGCTCAGTTCAGTTCGAGCTGGCGTTGTACGATTCTGACGATATCCGCAATGTAATCACCTACAATAGGTAGATTAAGTGCTCCCAGTACCTGTAACACATAAATGATGGTTGCTGCAAAAAAGGTAAAGCCAATGGCAATTCCTACACCCCGGGCAGTTCCAGATAACAGGTTAAGTCCGATTAATTTCCACGGTCGGTTCAACAGCTCTGTATATTGAGCAATACGTGACCGTTCGAGCTCATTAGCAATTCGATTGGTTAACGTATGAAGCTCTCCGATTTTATCATCTGCATCGTTCGTTGCTGACAAAGGTGAAGCACCTTGTTTCTCGTTATCGTTCATGTTTCGCTCAGTCCTTTAGAATAGAGTGACTGCACAATAGCAATCATTGCCCATTTGCCGAAAAACCAAACGAGCCAAGATACAGGGATTTTTATCCTTGCATCTAAGGCTCGTTTTGTCTTTAATAGGTTGTTCAAAAAGTCCGCTTTTAATTACGAAAGATGCCTAAGAGCATCTCTGCGTCGAAGATGGAATTCAGCCGAAATGTCCGTTGCTCACGTAGTTCTGCCTACGCTCCGCTACTCCATTTCTAGCTTCATCCCATCTTCTCGGTACTGAAAACCGTCCTTTTTGAACATGCGCTTTAAGGTATATTCTATCCCATTTAAAATGGGGCTACTCCATCGTAACTGAGATCATGACTCATTCAACCTGTACTCAAGCTTCAGATCAGGACATTACGCCTCGATATAAACACCGAACGTTTTGCCACCAGCTTCGATCTGTACCATGTTATCCACTTTAGCAAATGTAACTTCAGTTACGAGGACATTCTCACGCAGTACATCATCAAATGCCTGGATGGCTACTTGAAGCTCCGCATCTACGTCCAGTGTCAAACGGACTCTTTTCTCAATCGGTAGATCCAGCTTCTTCCGAGTATCCTGAACAGCACGAACCACTTCACGAACCCAGCCCTCTTGTTCCAGCTCTGTTGTGATTTCCGTATTGAGCGCTACCGTCAAACCATAACCAGACGCAGAAGCAAAACCTGATTTGGCATGCTTATCTACCAGCAGTTCCTCTTGAGTCACTTGCAGCTCTTCTCCTTCTGGAGAAACCACATTCAGTACACCTTCCGTAACAACTTTGCGAGTTTCGTCAGCGGACATGCCTTTGAAGAAATTCTGCAGGAATCCAACATTTTTACCATACTTCTTCCCTGCGACTTTCAAGTTCAGTTTCAATGAGAAGTCAACGAATTCCGCATCATCATTCTCTGTACGGATTGCCTTCACATTGATCTCTTCCTTGATGATCTCTTCATAACTATCCAAGTCGAAGCCTTTATCTAGTGATACGATCAACTCGGACAATGGCTGACGTGTCTTGATGCCTGTTTCGTTACGTACGTTACGAGCCAATTCAACGACCCGGCGTGCTGTTTCCATATCCTGTTCCAGCTTCAGATCAATCCATGCCTCTTGAGCTACCGGATAATCCTCCATATGCACACTCTCACCCGTAGTCAGGTTCAGATAGATATCCTCTGCCAGCATCGGTGTAAATGGAGCCACCAGCTTCGCTGTAGTCACGAGCACTTCAGTAAGTGTACGATAGGCATCCAGTTTATCTTCTGTTAATCCAGCTCCCCAGAACCGGTCACGGGAACGACGGATGTACCAGTTGCTCAGCTCATCCACAAACGCTTCGATCGCTTTGGAAGAATTCAAGTAATCATTCACAGCGAGCGCTTTTTCTACAACTAGGATCAGGCTGTTCAGTCTGGACAAAATCCAACGATCCAGCTTGTGTGAAGAGAGCTTGAACGGATGCTCCTGTGGATCAAATCCATCAATCGTGGCATACAACGTTAGGAATGCGTGTGTGTTGACAAGTGTATCCACCATTTTGGATTTAGCTTCACCGACAATCCCTTTGGAGAAACGTTTGCTATTCCATGGTGCACTGTCAGACAACAATGCCCAGCGGAATGCATCTGTACCATATTCTTCGATAACTTCCCATGGGTCGATGACATTACCTTTGGATTTGGACATTTTCTGTCCACTCTCATCCAATACGTGGCCTGTTGCCATAACCGCTTTGTAAGGCGCTTTGCCTGTCAGAAGTGTAGAAACCGCCAGCAAACTGTAGAACCAGCCACGAGTTTGGTCGATACCTTCACAGATCATATCTGCTGGGTATTGCTGTTCAAAGGTTTCTTTATTTTCAAACGGATAATGTTGTTGAGCAAACGGCATCGATCCACTGTCAAACCAAACGTCGATGACTTCTGGTGTACGTGTCATCTCGTATTTACCACAAGAGCTCAACACCTTTACATCGTCTACATACGGCTTATGCAACTCCAAATTCTCAGGCACGTCCCCTACCGCACGAGCACGTAATTCAGCGATGCTATGTGGAGCGAATTGTTCTCCCGTCTCTTCACATACCCAGATGTTGAGCGGAGTTCCCCAATAACGATCACGGCTGATGTTCCAGTCCACCAGATCTTCCAGGAACTTACCGAAACGGCCTTCACGAACGTGACCTGGATACCATTCTACATCACTGTTGTTTGCGATGAGTTGATCCTTGATCGCTGTCGTTTGGATAAACCAACTGTCCATTGCATAGTACAGAAGTGGTGTATCACAACGCCAGCAGAATGGATAGCTGTGCTCATATTTTTCTTTGCTAAACAAACGCCCATTCTCTGACAGATAACGTACGATATCAATATCGCAGTCCTTCACGAAACGTCCGGCAAAGTCTGTAACCTCTGCTACAAACTTACCTTCAAGATCCACCATGTTCACGAAGCTGATTCCATTCTCACGGCATACACGGTAGTCATCCTCACCATGTGCAGGGGCCATGTGTACGATACCCGTACCGCTTGCATCTGTTACGAAGCTTGCTCCAAGGACAATGTTTGCTTTCTCAGCCTGTACGTAGTTGAACGGAGGGCTATAGGTTTGACCAACCAGATCAGAACCCTTCAATGCTCCGATCACTTCATACTCCCCTTTGGAGTCCTTCATTACTTTTTCTACAAGGTTGGTCGCCAAGATATATACTTCGTTATCCTGACGCACACGGGAGTAGTCCATATCCGGATTCACCGCAAGTGCAACGTGAGAAGGAAGTGTCCAAGGCGTTGTTGTCCAAGCAAGGACAAATTCACCACTGTCATCCAGCTTAAATTTCGCTGTAGCACTTAGATCTTTAACATCCTTGTATCCCTGTGCAACTTCGTGAGAACTAAGCGTTGTTTGACAAGATGGGCAATACGGACTAACGCGGTGACCGCGGTAGAGCAGCCCCTTCTCATGGATTGTCGCCAAGATGTTCCATACACTCTCGATGTAGTTGTTATCCAGCGTGATATATGGATGATCCATATCTGTCCAATAACCGATTCCTTCTGTCAGGTCACGCCATTGCTGTTCATATTCAAATACGCTGGCCTTACATTCATTGATGAATTTCTCGACACCGTAATCCTCGATCTCCCATTTGTGAGAGATACCCAGTTTCTTCTGTACACCCAATTCAACTGGAAGACCGTGTGTATCCCAACCTGCTTTACGAACGACACGGTACCCTTTCATCGTGTTGTAACGTCCCACAAAGTCCTTGATGACCCGACCCAATACGTGCCCAATATGCGGCTTACCATTGGCTGTTGGTGGTCCTTCGTAAAATACAAAGTTGGGCTTACCTTCACGATTCTCAATCGATTTCTGGAATGTGTTCTCTGTTTTCCATTTGTTTAACATGCGTAGCTCTCTAGCCCGCGCTTTTTCTTTGACATCAACTCGTTGCATGATGATCATCTTCCTTTCAGCTGTTAAATTGTGGACCGTCCACAAAAGCGTTTCAATCCCCCTAAATCCCCCTTGCCAAGGGGGACCCCATAGGCGCTCCGCCCTCTGGACACCCGGGATGGGTTTGTCTTGGGAGAGTCTACGGCGCTATGGGATGTGTGTTCGTGCGCTGCGGCAGCTCTAATGCGGCTCGTTCCCTGCGTGAACGCCGCAGAGCCTCACTGCGTGGGTTCGGTTGCCGTCCGCTTCGCTCGGACGGCGAGTGGCTCTCTCCTTGAGCTCCCTACGGGGCTCATGGACGTTCGCCTTAGCGAACCCCTGTGCCGTCCGCTTCGCTCGGACGGCGAGTGGCTCTCTCCTTGAGCTCCCTTCGGGGCTCATGGACGTTCGCCTTAGCGAACCCCTTTGCCGTCCGCTTCGCTCGGACGGCGCTGGCTCTCTCCTTGAGCTCCCTACGGGGCTCATGGACGTTCGCCTTTTTTTAGACACAAAAAAACCTCATCCCTGGAAAGGGACGAGGTTGTGCTCGCGTTACCACCCTAATTCTGTTCATCACAAACCACATCCAATAAAATTGGGTATGCTCTGTCATCAACAGCGCTTATGCCCCGCTAACTTCAGCAGGGTGCCGATATAACGTTCGGCTCACGGTTTCGCTTACGCACGGCATAGTCACCGCTTCAGCGTCACTTCTCCGGGGAGATATTCGGCTATAACTCATCCATTGGCTTGCACCGATATGCCAACTCTCTGAGGGATGAGATCATAACGTACTGAACCCGTCATGGAATCACTATTCATTATGAATATAGTTATAGCCTCTTTGCAGACAAAAGTCAACCAGGCACGTGGACTAATAAATTTCCTTCATTTCCCGCTCCCGATCACGGACTTCCTGCTCCCGGCTCTCCAGCGCTTCCCAACCATCTTGAGACAACAATTCAAGCTGTGCTTCAACAAGTGTACGGAAACGAGCACGATAGATGGAAGCTTGCTTCTTGAGCTCTTCAACTTCTAAAGCAATTTTACGCGATTTAGCCAAAGATTCGTTGACGATGCGGTCCGCATTTTTCTCTGCTTCCTTCACGATCAACTGTGCTTCCTTCTTCGCGTTATTCTTCACATCATCGGCAGCTTCCTGCGCGATAATAATTGTTTTGCTGAGCGTTTCCTCAATTGTTGCAAAATGATCCAGTTTCTCCTGAACGGACAGCAACTGATTGCTCAGTTCTTTGTTTTCGCGAATGACGCCTTCATAATCTTTGATGACTTGATCCAGGAACTCATTGACTTCATCCTCGTCATACCCACGCAAGCGTCGGGAAAATTCCTTGTTATGTATGTCCAGCGGCGTTAATGGCATGCTGTCCACCTCCTGTAAAAGTTCCTTCCCTTGAGAAGGTTTGCAGCATATGGGTTCAACCCAAAAATCCGTATGCAGAGTCCCCTAGAGATCTATACGAGTATACGGCTAGACCACCTTGTGATCTGTATCGGTTAGGATAACCCTTTGCACTCCAATGTATATCGGAAACATCGAATGTTTTTTACACCTTTATTTTAAACATTTCGACAAGAAAGCTTGTTTTCCTGCAACACATCTAGGCAAATTTGCCGATTTTTACGCGACAGCGTCCTTTTTTGGTCATACCATCCTGCTCCATCACCTTGAAACGGCCAAAGCCTTGGATCGAGACCACATCGCCAGCCTTCAATGACTTGGAAGGATCCTCTTCCACCTTCCAGTTCACACGGCAACGCCCTGCCTTAATAGGCACCAGGACTTTACTGCGACTTAAACGATAAACATCTGCACAGATTCCATCCAGACGCAGCGAAGCGACCGTGATGTCCATCGTGTCCAGCTTGCTCTCTGACCATTTCATCTGATCGATCGGCAACAATTCTGTGAAGACATGTACACGGTGCACCTGATTCAATTGAAGCGATAAAAAAGCGCCGGTCTCCGCAGCCACTACAGTGTGGCATCCGTCATCCAGCACTTGGATATCTCCAATCTTACCCCGCTTCATCCCAAGCCCGAGCAGGGCACCCATATAGTCCCCATGCTCTAGCTCACTAATCTTCTGGTCATCCGATGTGATACTCATCACCTGCATACCCATGTCTTCATCATCCAGATAACGATAGTCAGGTGCGATCAACGCGCGTTTACGTTCAGCCGTTTCATAACCACCGTCCAAACGAATCTGTACATCATCACGGCGATTCACAAGCGTTTGCAAAATAAAAACCTGTCTTGGATCAAGAAAATCAGTAAGCTTCATATCATGATACTTACCTGCACGTTCTATCCAATCGGAGGCTTTATCCACAAAGTCTCGCTCGTCATGACTAAAATGCTCGTAAATTTCACCACTCATCTGTGCTCACCCTGCCTACAATAAATAGCCCAAAATTGTGAATAGCCCCATACGAACTAACGTCAGCGTAAAGAGCGCTACGATTGGAGAGATATCCAATGTCCCGAATAGAGGAGGTATAAACCTTCTAAACGGACTTAAGTATGGCTCTACAAATTTACCCAACATCTCACCGATGAAACTCTCTCTAGCGTTAGGTAGCCAGGACATCAGAATATACGCAATAATCATCCAATAATAAATGTTAAACAGTGTATCCAACAAACTAAAAATCATCGGACTCAAAAACGGCTCACCTCATTCTGTTATAATCTTGCTCGCTGTCAGCCAGTATTTCCGAAATTGCTCCCTGAATTTCAACTGTATCTGGCGTACAGAGAAAAATGTTGCCGCCAATTTTAGAAATTCCGCCGCCCAGGGCATATACTGTACCACTCAAAAAATCGATCACGCGTAATGCCTGATCCTGACGCACTCGCTGTAAGTTAACAACAACCGTGCGATGGGAACGAAGATGATCGGCGATCTCTTGAGCTTCGTCATATGAACGCGGTTCATAAAGGACAACTTTAACATTTTTCTGGGAATGAATGCTCACGACATTATTCCCCCTTTGGTTTCTACGTTTATCCAGACTGGAGGTTTCATTTTCTTGATGTTCTGCCTCAGTTTCCTCTTGCGCTGCCAAACGTTCACGCTCCACAATCTCTTCTTCTTCCTGGAGCCCTAGGAAATTCATGAATTTATTCATTACGCCCATCGTGAACCCTCCTCTTTTCCTACAAGAATTGAACCCAGCCGAACCCATGTTGCCCCTTCTTCAATGGCTACTTCAAAATCATTAGACATGCCCATAGAGAGCTGGGTTATTGGTTCTGAGGTCAAGGCTTGTCCATTTAAGTCGTCTCTAAGCTCACGAAGTCCACGGAATACAGGACGGGTAAGCTCAGGGTTTTCCTCATGAGGCGCCATCGTCATTAGCCCGACAACTTTTAGGTTGCTAAATGAACTGATCTCACGTAAAAATGGTTGTGCCTGTTCGGGCTGTAATCCATACTTGCTCTCTTCACCCGAAATGTTAACTTGTAGAAACGTCTCCACCTGGATACCCAGTGCAGCCGCCTTTTTATCTAGCTCTTTCGCTAGGGATAAACGATCCAGGGAGTGTATGTAGCGGAATTTTCCAATAACGTCCTTCACTTTGTTCGTCTGCAGGTGACCAATAAAATGCCATGTGCCTTGTTGGCCAAAAGCCTCCCATTTTGCCTGCGCATCCTGCCAGCGGTTTTCTCCAATATGCTCAAGACCATGCTGCAACACTGCTCCCGTCGTTTCAAGCGAGACGTATTTGGTAACTGCAATTACGTTCACTTCCTCACGTACACGGTTACTGCGCTGACACGCGTCTTCAATCTTCTGATTTACCTGTTGTATACGCTCCCCCAATGACACAGAGGTCACCTCTCTTCCAGCCCAATCCAACTCGCCATTCTCCCGGTTGTTCCATTTTCTTTGCGATAAGAAAAAAACAGTTCCGTGTGGCAGCTTGTACACCAACTTGTACATTCGATATGATCCGGCAATATTCCTGCTTTCATCATAATGTGTCGATTACATTCTTTCAAGTTTAACATCGTTTTACCATGATTGGCAGGTCGATAGATGCGATTAGGAGCAGATTCCTTGTATTCATCATTACCCGTAGCATCATCTAGCCAAACCCGTACATGCTGCATAACGTTTTCGTCCACTTCATAACAACAGTCCCCAATAGAAGGCCCAATGGCGCATCGAATGTCTTGGCTGCGACTTCCATAAGTCTTTTCCATTGTTTCTACCATCGACTGAGCAATCCCAGCAAGAGTACCCTTCCACCCCGCATGGGCAAGCCCAACCGCTTGTTGAACAGGATCATAGAAATAAAGAGGTACGCAGTCTGCATAAAATGACGTTAACAACACACCTGGTACATTCGTAACCAATCCATCGACATCCTGAATAGCAGACTGTCGATCTTTCAAACCTCTGCCTCGATCCTCGGCGGTGACTACCTCTACATGTTTGCCATGTACCTGTTCTCCGCAAGTCCATGCATCTACCGAGAAGCCGAGTTGTTCAGCAACAAGCTTCCGATTATGAAGAACATCGTCTGCGTTATCTCCCACATGATAGGCACAATTCAGACTGGCATAATGAGCAATACCAACGCCTCCCTGCCTCGTAGTAAATCCTGCAGTCATCTGACTAAATTGCCGTCTCCACGGCTCCAGATGTAACAACCTCGGTTCAGTATCTGTTTGTCCTGCCTGCTTTATATCTTGTTCTGTATAATTTCGATCTAAAATAAAAGGTTCCATCTTCTCACCTCACAACTTCCAGTTTACCAAATGTAGCGCATTCTGTCTTGACTATATCGTTCGCCGCTGGCTACGCTCTAACCGCTCAATTCGTTCTTCACGTTGTGTACGCCCCTGCTGTTCATCGTACATCCGCGCTTCCCGGTCACGATCATCCAGAACCGTTTCCTTCACCTCATCCATTTTGACCAAAATAACATCCGAGCCAATCTTCACAATATTTCTCCATGGGATAATCAGATCAGTTCCACCCCCAAATAACCCCATGAAGCGGCTATACCCCGGCACCACAATGGCTTCAATACGCCCCTGCTTAAGATCCAGCTCCAAGTCACTTATCTGACCTAACCGCTTACCATCGGTAATATTAATAACTTCCTTTGTTTGAAAATCAGAGATCTTCACACCTCTTGATACGGATTCTCCTGTATTTCCCTTCATTCGGCTTCCTCCCGCCTTTGCCCACCATCACTTATAGGGGTTGTTCAAAAAGTCCGCTTTTGATTACAAAGGGTGCCCTGTGGCATCTTAACGTCGAATATGGAATTCTGCCGAAATGTCCGTTGCTCACGTAGTTTTTCCTACGCTCCGCTACTCCATTTCTACCTTCATCCCATCTTCTCGGTACTGAAAACCACCCTTTTTGAACACGCACTTATATATAATTATATGTGCCTGCTGCGAAAAATGTCCTATATCTCGGATCAAAGCAAAAAGGCGATCCTAGGTTTTTTTTCCTCTGATCGCCTTCTTGGCTCTAATCCATATTACGATTTAACATGCTTTTGCATTTGTTGTATGGCCGACTTCTCTAGACGCGATACCTGCGCTTGAGAAATGCCGATCTCATCAGCCACTTCCATTTGCGTTTTCCCTTCAAAAAACCGCATGGACAATATCATTTTCTCACGCTGCCCAAGACGATGCATCGCTTCTCGAAGAGCAATCTCTTCAATCCATGATACATCCTTGTTTTTATCGTCACTGATCTGATCCATCACATAGATCGGATCTCCACCATCATGATAAATCGGTTCAAAGAGTGAAACCGGGTCTTGAATGGCATCTAGTGCAAACACGACATCTTCCTTCGGCACATTCAGTGCTTCAGAAATTTCGAATATCGTCGGTTCACGGGAATTTTTATTCGTCAGGCTGTCACGAACCTGAAGTGCTTTATAAGCAATGTCCCGCAAGGAGCGAGATACCCGAATCGGGTTATTGTCGCGCAAGTATCTACGGATTTCCCCAATAATCATCGGAACCGCATACGTTGAAAATTTAACATTTTGGGATAAGTCAAAATTATCAATGGCTTTCATCAGGCCAATACATCCAACCTGGAACAGATCATCGACAAACTCCCCTCGATTGTTAAAGCGCTGAATGACGCTAAGTACTAGACGCAGGTTGCCATTCACTAATTTTTCTCTTGCTGAGCGATCGTGATGTTGCTGAAGAGAGTGAAATAACTCCCTCATTTCAGTGTTGGTGAGAACAGGCAATTTTGCGGTGTCCACGCCACAAATCTCGACTTTGTTTCGGGTCATCGTGATTTACCTCCCAAGGAGAAACATTAATGTACATTATCTCCGGGGCAGGCTTTTTTATTCGTCCTTGGCAACCTTGCCATTAATACCCAACTTTGCATTTCACTCTATTTAGACCATTTTATTAAACTCTTTGCGGAGTCTTTTAATGATTCTTTTTTCGAGACGAGAGATGTAGGATTGCGAGATTCCGAGTAAATCTGCAACATCTTTTTGTGTCTTTTCTTCCCCATCGGTCAACCCAAAACGAAGCTCCATAATCATTCGTTCACGATCCGTTAATTTTTCCAATGCTTTGTGCAGCAGCTTACGATCTACTTGCTCTTCAATATTTCGATAGATTGTATCGTTCTCAGTACCGAGTACATCGGATAATAATAGTTCATTCCCATCCCAATCGATGTTGAGTGGTTCGTCAAAAGAAACTTCTGTGCGAATCTTACTATTACGCCGTAAGTACATTAAAATTTCATTTTCAATACAACGTGATGCATAGGTTGCCAGTTTAATTTTCTTTTCCGGATCAAATGTGTTCACCGCTTTAATAAGTCCAATGGCTCCGATGGAGACCAAGTCTTCAATGTTAATGCCCGTATTCTCAAATTTGCGGGCAATGTAAACGACCAATCGCAGATTGCGTTCAATTAGCATCGCTCGAATTGCAGCGTCTCCTGAGGATAACTTTTGAAGTAAGAATTCCTCTTCTTCACGGGTTAATGGAGGTGGCAGCGCTTCACTTCCACCGATATAATAAATCTCTTCACTCTTCAGACCGAACAAAAACAACACACGATAGTATTGCAACTGAGCTACCAATTTCCATTTTACAAGCATGTTCGTCCCTCCTATACCACATTCAGCGGCTTTTCTGTTGCTCCCACAGTGAGAGCCGTAGACTGTGTGCTAACAGCTTCTGACACGAGTTCAGGATGAATCACAGCACGATATTTGCCCTCTGAAGACAATACGCCGCCATCCAGACCTACCAATACCTTCGTTGTTTCATAGCATATTTCACCCAAACTCACTCGAACGAGATCAGGTCTTATCGCGAGCATAAAGGCAGTTCCTTTGTTAATCCCGCGAAATGGGACAAGCCTTAAACGATCTTGCCAACGAAACTGCTCTTGATCCAGTTCCATAATAAGGTTGTCCGGTGTCTCATCCTTCAACCTACCTTTCCAAGCCTCAGGCAACAGGTCTTGCCACAACGAGACTTCCATTACCATGACCGGTAAGCGGGAAAGAGGATCAGTCAGCTGATTACCGGTATCCACAAGGCCTGTACAAGTAATGCTCACCTCGTCAATCACAACCTCGACTCTGCCTAAATAGGTGGTCATACGATCTGTTTTACGTTTGGAGTTCTGAACAACTTTGAATAGAAATAAAACTGTAAAGAATACGATAAATGTAAACCAAAACGCAATTTTCAGATCAAAGGACATCCCGCCAGAGGTGGTAAACCAGATCCCATTAAATATCTCACCTGAATTCTGTAACATATAGTGCATACCTAGAATGCCTCCAGCAGCCACAAAATTAATGACGTAGAAGGTACCCAAGGTTCGTACAAAAGTCTGAAGACCTTTAAAGCCAAATGCGATGCTGAGCATCACCAGTGATAAGCCGAACTTGATCAGAAAGGTGAACATGAACTCAAGCTCTGGCACAAACATCATAACCACATATAGCGCACCCACCACTGCTGACAGTAGCCATCTCCACCACACTAACTTGATGCTGCGCATCCATGCCGTAAGACCAATGAGTGCACCGTCAATACACAAGTTCGTCAAAAAGATAAGATCCACATAAACAACCAACTCTTCACCTGCCTACATCCATATCAGAATTCGATATAATGCACCGCTATACACCTATCAGGATATTCACAAGTATACGCAGCCCCCTCTTCAAAGTCTGTCTAATCATGGGGGGATGGGCTCAACTATTTTTGTCGGATTACGCTTCGGATTGTTCAGAATTTGTTCATTACCGTATGATACAGTTAATTTGATTGCTCTATGGTCTAGCTCAAGCTATGTATACAGGGTGCAAAAAAATATAAAAAACCCGGAACTCCATGAAGGAGAACCGGGTTTAGATTACAAACTATATGTTGCTTAGTCGTTATTTGTATTACGTGAACGATTGCGTAAAAATGTCGGAATGTCCAACTGATCACCGCTTGGCTGATTGCCGAACGGACGCAGATTAGGCGCACGGTTATCCGTAGGTTCACTAGCTGGAGCAGTTTTGCGAGCAGGTGGCGGCGATACAGGCTTATCTTCAAAGCCAGTAGCAATCACCGTAACTTTGATCTCTTCCTTCAGGTTCTCATCAATGATAGCACCGAAGATCATGTTTACTTCCGGATCGGAAGCAGATGTGACGATTTCTGCTGCTTCGTTAACTTCATATAGCGACAGGTTAATGCCACCTGTGATATTCATGATTACACCACGAGCACCTTCAATAGACGTTTCAAGCAAAGGACTCATGATCGCTTTACGAGCTGCTTCAGCCGCACGATTTTCACCAGTAGATTCACCGATACCCATCAGCGCAGATCCGCGTTCATGCATAATCGTTTTGACGTCAGCAAAGTCAAGGTTGATTAGACCCGGAACAGCGATCAGGTCAGAAATACCTTGTACCGCTTGACGCAATACGTTATCTGCTTGACGGAATGCTTCCAACATTGGTGTCTTTTTGTCTACAATCTCAAGCAAACGATCATTAGGAATAACGATCAACGTATCTACTTTTTCCTTCAGAGCTTCAATGCCTTGCTCTGCATGGCTAGAACGTTTACGTCCTTCAAAAGTAAACGGGCGTGTTACTACGCCGACTGTAAGTGCACCACATTCTTTAGCGATCTCAGCGATAACTGGAGCCGCTCCTGTACCTGTACCACCGCCCATACCGGCTGTAACAAATACCATGTCTGCACCTTTGAGCGTATTCATGATCAGGTCGCGGGACTCTTCCGCTGCCTTTTTACCAACATCGGGATTAGCACCTGCGCCAAGACCACGTGTTAGTTTGTCACCAATTTGCAATTTATGTTCGGATTTAGCCAAATGCAATGCTTGAGCATCTGTATTTACCGTTATAAATTCCACACCTTGTACACCATTTTCGATCATTCGGTTCACAGCATTGCTTCCGCCGCCGCCTACCCCGATGACCTTTATTTGAGCCAAGCTCTCCATCTCGAAATCAAATTCCAACATATTATTCCATCTCCCCCTCAATGTGCATGGATGGCTCGTCCAATTTTTGATTGAACCGAATCAATTTCATATATCGACGAACGAAAGCGTTTATGTTAGTTTCAGCGCATTCAGACGGCTTCAATAAGTATGAAAAAGATTCAACCTGTTATATAAATTCGCTGAACATATTTTTCAGCCGTTCGAACAAACCCGGTTTTTGCTCCGATTCCGGAGACGTATTCGGCTTAACACGGTTGGTCGGTTTCTTGTTGTTATTGTTATTATTGTTGCTGCCACCGCCGTTGCTACTCGATGGACGAAGACGCAAACTACGGATTACATTGTGCAGAATCCCAACCCCACTAGTGAAGCCTGGGTCACGTACACCGATATAATCCGGAACGGCTACTCGCACCGATGCAGCAAGCTCATGCTGAGCTACCTGCAGAACACCTGGCATGGAGACGGTTCCTCCCGTTAGTATATAACCTCCAGGAAGCTCCGTGTAACCAAGTCGCTTCACTTCTTGAGAGATCATCTGGAATATTTCCTGAACTCTTGGTTCGATAATGGCTGCCAAATCCTCTTGCGAGAATTCTTTATCCACATTGCTACCGATTCGTGTCACTTTGAACATGACATCCGCAGCAGCATCATCCAGCCAAGCACAGCCATATTTCAGCTTCACCTTTTCAGCTTGATCCGTTAGAGTACGCAAACCATAAGCGATATCATTCGTTACGAACTCACCGCCAATTGGTAACGTTGAAGTTGCCACAAGGCTATCCTCTTCAAAGATAGCAATCGTTGTAGCACCTGCTCCAACATCAACAAGCACAGATCCCATTGCTTTTTCATCTTTAGATAAAGCCAATTGTCCTGCACCAAGTGACATGAGTACCAAATCACTTACTTTCAGACCCGCTTTCTCTACGCAGCGCAAAAGATTATGTATCGCGGTTTTTGCACCCGTAATGATGGTCGCCTCCACTTCCAGACGAACACCAATCATACCACGGGGATCTTGTATGCCTTCCAAGCCATCAACAACGTACTGCTTGGCGACAACATCAATAATTTCCCGTTCCGGTGGAACCGCAATAACTTCGGCTGCTTTCAACACCCGCTCCATGTCTTCTTCTCCGATTTCACGATCCTCATTAGATACTGCCACGACGCCGTGACTGCTCATCAGCCCGATATGATTTCCCGAGATTCCAACATATACTTCGGATATTTGAATACCTACCATACGCTCAGCATGATCCACAGCATTGCGAATCGACTGCACGGTCTGATCGATATCTACGATTACACCTTTGCGAATTCCTTCCGAGTCGGCAGATCCAACTCCAATAATATTAAAGGTTCCATTATTAATTTCCCCAATAATAGCGCGAATTTTGGATGTACCGATGTCCAAACTAACAATGATGTCATTGTTACTCAAGTCTGTGGCACCTCCTGACTCCAATAGTAAAATACGTTCGGGTTTAAACACTCTTAAAACATATTCAACACACTTTAGGCTTTCCCTCTTTTTTCTACAATTTTTTTGGGTGCCAAGATCTGGTTGCGAGACATAAAACCTTGAAGAAAAAAGAAGGAGGCAACTCTAGTGCCATAAGTTCAAGTGTATCATTTTTTCTTCATCTCAGAAAGAACAACTTTCACAGGTTAGACGTGGGCAAACCCCGACTCCGTAGGCATTTTAAATTCTTTTCAAGCCCAACGATCCGGAATCAGGGACTTGCTCCTGGTTCAACATCATCCTCAGGGTTGTCGGCGATAAAAGGTACATAGGTATCGGCCTCCAACATCGTTATCTTTCCTGGTCGTTCCGTCTCAATAACCTGATTAAGGTATTCCACCTTATCCGGCAACATAGACACCGTTGTAATCACTTCAAACTGCGATTTTGTATAGATCCTAATCTGATCCGGAAATGAGGGCGTCGGATTCGGAATGATCTCCGAGATGTCCGTCGTAAGCTCATTGGGAATGATAGCTAAGACTTCACTCAATTTGGCCTTGAGCGGATCGTCTGTCTTCCACTGCGTCAGAATAGGTTTCTCTACAGCAACTCCAATGTTAGGTGGAACAATCAAGCTTGTTCCACTGGCAAGTATCGCTTTAAGTGCTCCGTCCGCGGCAAGTTCATATGCAACCGTAGAATATTCTTCGACCTTGATATGAATTGTGCCAGGGAATTGCTTGTCCACTGTCACATTGGAAATCGCCTTATCTGTCTTCAGTTGTTCAATGATCTCTGACGAGCTTGTCCCAAAAAATTGTTCGCCCACCTTCAGACCACTCTTCTCCAACAATTCCGAAGTTGATGTGTACACATTACCCGTGATCTCAATCTCCGAAATCCGGCTCATTGAAGAGCGAAAGAACAATACTGCAAGTAATGCAACAAAAAGAAGTAACAAAATAAATACAATTTTACGGCTTGTGTTTCGTTTAGGCCGATTCTTTTTGAGAACCGGAATTTGACTTTTTGGCATAGATCGCGCTCCACAAAGCCTTCGGCCCCCTTCCCTTGAAGAAGGGGACTCAAAGGACGTTAATTGGCAAAATCGAGCTGTTTCGAAACGGGAGATTGTCTTTCAACGGAAGCTCCGAGACTCTGGAACAACTTTTCGATACAATCATACCCTCTGTCAATGTGATGAACTTGCTCTACAACCGTCTTGCCTTGTGCTGCTAAACCAGCAATAACCAAAGCCGCACCTGCGCGCAAATCGGTTGCTTCCACTGTGGCTCCATATAAACGGGGAACACCACGTATAAAGGCTGCATTTAGATCCACCGATATGTCGGCTCCCATTACATTCAGCTCATCCACATGTTTAAATCGACCTTCAAACACGGTCTCCTTCATTACACTAAAACCATCCGCTAGACTAAGCAGAACCATAATTTGCGACTGCAGGTCTGTGGGGAACGAAGGATAAGGTGAAGTTACAATTCGATCTACTGATTTTGGACGGCTCATACAGCTCACCGTCATTATATCATTGCATACTGTAATTTGAACACCAGTGCGCTTCAACACATGTATAAGAGAAGTAAGATGTGCCGGATTGCAGTGTGTAAGCGTTACATTCCCTCGCGTAGCTGCGGCTGCGATCATCACCGTTCCAGCCACGATGCGATCAGGAATAATTTCGTATGAGCATGGTACCAGCTTTTCCACACCATTAATCGTAATGGTATCTGTTCCGGCACCTATGATACTCGCACCCATAGCATTCAGAAAGTGCTGCAAATCCTGAATTTCAGGTTCACGTGCTGCATTAAAAATGGTTGTTGTGCCCTTAGCTACCACAGCTGCCATCATAATATTCTCCGTGGCTCCCACACTCGGGAAATCCAGATGAATATCCGTTCCAACCAACGAACGACCACGACAGATGATCTGTTGATCCTGTTCCTCGATTGTTGCTCCGAGCGCTTCCAGGCCCCGGAGGTGAAGATCAATCTTACGTTCTCCAATCGCACAGCCACCAGGCTGATACACGGATACTTGCCCGAATTTAGCGAGCAGTGGTCCCATTAAGAAAATGGAAGAGCGCATCTGTTTCATAAGCTCCTCAGGCACATCATAAGACTGAATGGACGACGTATTAATCGTCACTGTTCCCTGTTCATGCCGACACGTGCATCCAAGCCGTTCCAGGATATACAGCATTACTTCAATGTCCAGCAAGTGTGGTACGTTATGCAGGGTGACTTCCCCATCTGCCAACAAACTTGCGGCCATTATCGGTAAAGCGGCATTTTTTGCTCCATGGATGCGTATGGATCCTGAGAGGGGTTTCCCGCCTTCAATCACCAATTTGTCCAATGTATCACCTCCGGGGTTTACCGCTCACCCACTACGAAGACTTCCGGTACCAGGTCAATACCGTTTTGAGATGATATAGTGCTCTGAATCTGCTGCATAAGGGTGATGACGTCCTCTGCTGTTGCTTGGCCGGTATTAACAATGAAATTGGCATGCATGGTGGATACCTGTGCGCCTCCCTGTGTCTTACCCTTTAGCCCTGCTGCTTCAATCAAGCGAGCTGCATAATCACCAGGTGGATTCCGGAAAACACTACCTGCACAAGCCATCTGCAGTGGCTGTGTGCGCCGTCTGCGATCCTTATAGGCTGCCATCGCTTCCGAAATCACCTTGCGCTCGCCTTGCTGTAGAGCAAACGTAGCCTCAAGTACAATACCTCTCTGATCATGCAATACAGAGTGGCGGTAGGCAAAGTTCATGTCCTCCTTGCTGTAACGTACCAATTCCCCTGTCTCCAGCACAATCTCAGCGGATTGAAATATCCGTGACACATCCGATCCATGGGCTCCCGCGTTCATATACACAGCTCCACCAACAGTTCCAGGAATGCCGCTACCAAATTCCAAACCGGTAAATTCTTTTTTGGCAGCCATCACACTCAGTTTAACAAAAGAAAATGCAGCTCCGGCTGTTACACCATCTTCGTGAAATTCCGCAAAGTCAAAGCCCTCTCCTGGTTTCACGACAACACCGCGTATTCCTTTGTCAGATACTAGCATGTTTGATCCACGTCCAAGTTGCATCCACGGGATCTGATGCTTCTGTAACAACTGAATTAGATTGACCATCTGCTCTTTATTTTCCGGTATGACTAGCGCATCCGCAGAACCGCCGATTTTCCATGTCGTATATTTTGCGAGCGGCTCGTTTTCAAGAACTTTGCCGACATTATTCTGGGATAGTACCGATATCCACTGCTGCATGTTGAAAACCTCCTTTACTTCGAACCGATGAGCAAGCCTGCTGCTGTTTCAACAGGCTGGGCTACGACGCTGTGGAACGATTGTCACGATTTATACGGTATCTTATGTCAGTCCCGGCAGGTATGTGACAATCGCCCAGAACACACTTTAGCGGTGCACAGCGAGTCGCCGAATTTCATTCACAAGCACCTCGGCTGCATCGGGTTTGCCAAGCTGTTTGGATGCTGCAGCCATCTTCCTGCGAGCTCCTTCATCATTCATGATGCCAGCAATCGTTTCATAGAGTTTTAGACCCGTTAGATCCCTTTCCAACATCGTTATTGATGCTCCTCCACCTTCAAGCGTACGAGCATTCGCTTCCTGATGATTGTTCGTTACATTCGGCGAAGGGATAAGAATAGATGGAATGCCAAGTGACGTAATTTCCGCAAGGAATGACGCCCCTGCACGATTCACAATCAGGGAAGTACAAGCAAGCACTTCTGGCATATTGTGTACATAAGGCAATACATGCAGATGATTAGGCATCGTGCCGAGTGAACTTCGGATCGCTTCTCTTGTTTCATCGAAATAGGTATCGCCCGTTACGTATACGACATGAACATCATCCAGCTCAGCTAACCTAGGCGCCATATCTACCATTGCTTTATTGATTGCCTTGGCTCCGCGACTGCCCCCTACAACAAGGACAACGCGACTATCCATCGGAACACCTAACGTAGCAAAACCGCGGTTACGGCTTGCCTTAGCAACTGTCGTTGCACGCGGATTACCTGTATAGATAACTCGTTTAGCGCCAGAGAATGCTTTTTCAGCACCTTCAAAGCTAACCGCTACGGTATCCACATAACGTGTGAGGAACTTGTTAGTCAGACCTGGAATGGCATTCTGTTCGTGAACAATACATGGAATGCCTAGCTTGGCCGCAGCGTAAACGACTGGGCCGCATACATATCCACCCGTACCAATAACGACATCAGGCTTAAATTCCTTGAGCATTTTTTTGGATTTGCTTACACCTTGAATAAATCGCATGACGGTCTTCAAGTTGTCAATCGACAGTTTCCTACGGAAACCTGTAATGTCGATGGATTGAAACGGAATATTTTCTTGAGGCACCAGTTTGCTTTCCAAACCTCGGGTTCCTCCAATATATAAAAATGTCGAGTCGGGATTCTCCGCCTCCAATTGCCTTGCTATGGCAACAGCCGGATAGATATGTCCACCCGTACCGCCGCCGCTTAGAACGACTCGCATCGTATTCACCTCGCATAACGGGATAAGTTTAATAAAATGCCTAGAGCAGTAAGCATGAGTGTTAGAGACGACCCACCATAACTGATTAATGGTAGTGTAATCCCTGTAACAGGCATGAGCCCAATAACAACACCGATGTTAATGATCACCTGAACAGCAACCATACCTACAATCCCTACACCGAGCAAGCTGCCAAAAGCATCAGGAACAGTCATTGCTACACGCATACCTCTCCAGACTAATACTAGAAATAAAAGCAAAACAATTAATCCACCGATAAAGCCTAACTCCTCGGCCAAAATAGAAAAAATAAAGTCCGTTTGTGGCTCAGGCACATAACTGTACTTCTGACGGCTCATACCTAATCCAAGACCCGCGAGTCCCCCTGGCCCAATCGCATATAACGATTGAATAATCTGATAACCTGCGCCCAGTGGGTCAGACCATGGATCTAGAAAGGCTGTAATCCGTTTCAAACGGTAAGGTGCCGCCGCGATCAATGCCGCGAATCCAGCCACACCACCGAGAGCAAGGAACATTAAATGTTTCATGCGTGCACCTGCCGTAAACACAATTAACATGGATGCACCCATCATAACTGTGCCTGTCCCCAAATCGGGCTGCAGCATAATAATCCCAAATGCCAACCCCATCAATCCAAGCGGTGGTAACAAACCGGTAGTGAAGGTCTTGATTTTCCCAGGGTCTTTACTAAGCCAGTGTGCCAAAAATAATATCATGCCTAGCTTCATAAATTCGGAAGGCTGAATACCGAACGAACCAATGCCAAGCCAGCTCCGCGCTCCACCGCGAACAACACCAATGCCCGGAATCAGTACAGCAATCAGCATAATAAAACAGGCAATCAAAATCGGCTTCGCATACTTTCTCCAAACACGGTAATCCACATTTGCCGTTACCAACATAGCGGCAAGTCCAAGTCCTGCGAACAGAAGTTGTCTTTTGGCAAAGTAAAACGAATCCCCATAGTCGTGGAAAGCAAGCACCGAACCTGCACTGTATACCATAATAATGCCGATGGCAAGCAATGCCATAATACAAATCAGGAGCCAGAGATCTGGCGCCGGTCGCGACTGTTTCATCAGGAGGCCACCCCTTGCATGGAAGTAGGGGCTTTTCCACCCCCCTACTTACAAGTTATGCGCCGCCTCTTTAAAAATGCGTCCCCGCTCTTCATAGGATGCAAACATGTCCCAACTTGCGCATGCTGGTGACAAAAGAACTACATCACCTGGAGCCGCAAGGCGAGATGCTTCCTGCACTGCAGCGGTTAACGTCTTGGCAGCGTCCTCCTCATTATCGACGACCTTAATTTGCTTTAACCCAGCCAATTCAGCTACATGAGCGATTTTTGCACGATTCTCACCGAGTGCAACAACTGCCTTTACTCGTTCCTGGAAAAGTGGTAAGAGCTCCATCATATCTGAACCCCGATCGAGTCCCCCCGCTATAAGAACAACGGGCTCTTTAAAAGAATTCAGCGCCATAACCGTAGCTTTGGAATTGGTTGCTTTGGAGTTATTGAAGTATGTAGCACCGTCATGCTGCAATACATATTCCAGTCGATGTTCCACTCCCTTGAACTCCGTAAGAGGAGCTGCAAGCACAGCAGGATCGGCTCCAGCGGATACCGCTATAGCTACAGCTGCCAGCGCGTTCTCTACATTGAATCTGCCGGGAATACCGATGTTCTCCACATCAACAATCACATGACGATTACCTTGCTCATCCGCATAGATCACTTGACGCTTCACATCATCCTCTTCGCCATCCACATAAGGAGGTTCAGCATATACACCTACTTCTAGCGTCTCGGTCATGGAGAAAGGAAGCAGTTTGCTCTTGATGTAGGGTACAAGTCCACGACATACCGGATCATCCCAGTTCAGAATGGCGATATCATCCGATTGCTGATTGGAGAACAATTTGGCTTTGGAAGCCACATAATCATCCATATCCCCATGGTAGTCCAGGTGAGTCTCGGCTACATTGAGTAGACTAGCAATCCGCGGACGGAAATCGGTGGTACCTTTGAGTTGGAAGCTACTGAGCTCCACGACCATCCAATTATCGGCAGTGGCTTGTTGCGCTGCCTCGGAAAGCGGGGTTCCGATATTGCCAGCAACGATAGGCTGCAAGCCCGCGTGCTGAAGCATCTTACCTACCCATGTTGTCGTGGTGGTTTTCCCATTGGAGCCTGTAATTCCAATCATCGGAGCAGCACACAAGTGATAGGCAACCTCAACTTCTGTCACGACCTCAATACCTAAATTCAGTGCTTGCTGAACTGGTGGGGCTTGATAAGGAATCCCAGGATTCTTGACCACTAGCTTCACCTCGCTGTGAATCAGATCATCCGGATGCCCTCCGCATACAACAGAAATTCCCAAAGCCTCCAATTCGGATGCTTCGGGACACTGTTGTCTTTCTTTTTTATCATTCACTGTGACGATTGCCCCAACGTGATGCAGTACTTTAGCTACCTGCACACCACTCTTGGCAAGTCCTAGTACTACAACTTGTTGTCCGCGATACGATTCAGGATGGTTCATGATCTACAACCCCTTGTTGAGATAAAGTCCAAGAGCGGCCAGAATTGCGCCTACCGCCCAAAAGGTAATAACAACTCTCCATTCAGACCATCCACTTAATTCAAAGTGGTGATGAATGGGACTCATTTTGAACACACGTTTGCCTCGTGTCTTGAAAGATATCACCTGAATAACAACAGATAGAATCTCAATCACGAACACACCGCCGATAATGACGAAAAGCAGTTCTGTCTTGGTTACAATAGCTACTGCACCAATGGCTCCACCGATCCCAAGAGAACCGGTATCTCCCATAAATACTTTAGCAGGATGTGCGTTGTATACAAGAAAACCAAGTACAGCACCAATCATAGCAGCCGCACACACCGCAGCAGGCATTGAAGTGGCTTGCATTGCAACAATGGCGAATGCTCCGAAAGCTATGGCGCTAATTCCGGATAACAACCCATCTAGTCCATCGGTAAAGTTAACCGCATTGGTGATCGCCAGCATCATGAACACTACAAACGGATAATAGAACCATCCGGTCCAATCGAAGGAAACCGATGTCCCTGGGATAGAGATCGCCGTGCTGTGTCCATTTTGAATTAACAAGTAACACATCACTGCACTGAAGAACAACTGACCAAGCATTTTTTGTCTAGCTGTCAGTCCAAGCGAACGTTTAAATACGATTTTGATGTAATCATCTAAGAATCCAATCAGACCAAAGCCCAGTGTAGCTACAAGCAGGACATAAAAGTCTGTATTCTTAACTGCTGAAAATTTCAAAAATGCCAATGTGAACGCGAGCAAAATCACGACTCCGCCCATTGTAGGTGTTCCGCTTTTTTTGAGATGGCTCTGTGGGCCATCCTCCCTTACCTGCTGCCCGAATTTCATACGACGCAGCAATGGAATCAGGAGCGGTGCGGCAATCACCGCCAGAATAAATGAAACGCCGATTGTTAACAGTAATACCTGGAAATCCATGGGTTCACCCCTCTAGTCTACTTCATTTCTGTAATGGTGCTATTTTTAGTGCTTCGACCACGTCCTCAAGTTTCATCCCCCGGGAAGCTTTGAACAAGACAACATCTCTTGGCTGGAGCTTCTCCATAAGGTAACGGGTCAGTTCCTCTTTATTATCAAAAGCTAGAACGGCTTCCGCCGGCATATGCTGCTTAGCCCCTTCAGCGATACTTGCAGCAAGCGAGCCATATGTCAGTACCATATCCATCTTATCTGGAGTCACATACGCACCAATGCCATAGTGAAGCTCTTTCTCTTGTGGTCCTAGTTCAAGCATATCTCCTAGTACAGCGACTTTGAAACGATATCCTCGTAAACCTTCAAGAACGTCCACCGCTGCTTTCATCGAGGTTGGACTAGCGTTATAGGCATCGTTAAGTATCGTGAGTCCACTGGAGGACTGGAGTACCTCAATACGCATACCTGTGAGCTTTAATCGAGATAACCCCTCAGCAATCTGCTCCGATTTCACTTCGAAGTGACGCGCGACAGCAAGAGCTGCCAGACAATTCACCACATTATGAGTACCTAGCAGTGGAAGCGTATAGGCTGCTTCTCCCGATTGTTTACTCGTAAACACAACGCCACTCGGAGCATTCATGATGCCTGTTGGATAATCATCGTTATCGGTTTGAAGTCCAAATGTAACTCGCTGCATGTTATTTGGCTGTATCGTTGATGGTTCAGCCAGCACTTGAGCAATCAACGGCTCGTCTCCGTTGTAGATCAACACACCGCTCGACTTCATACCTGCCGCAATTTCAACTTTGGCTCTAGCAATCTCCAAACGAGATCCCAACTGAAGAAGATGAGATTCTCCGATATTCGTAATGATTGCCACATCAGGCTGGGCGATCTTGGATAGTACCTCAATTTCTCCCCGTCCGCTCATGCCCATTTCCAAAATAATAATTTCGGTGTCCTCGTTCATGGATAGAACAGTTAAAGGCAAACCGATATGATTATTAAAGTTACCTTGCGTTTTGTGTACTTTATAGGTCGTAGACAGAACCGCATCCACAATATCTTTTGTTGTGGTTTTACCATTACTGCCGGTAATGCCTACAACGGATGCACGACTCTCGTTCAGGTAAGCTGAAGCAAGCGCCTGTAGTGCGAGCAGCGTGTCTTCAACAAGGATGATCGCTCCTTGAGGAGCAGCCCCATGATCCTTTTGCCATAGCGCTGCTGCAGCTCCTGTCTCTAAACAGGTTGGCACAAATTCGTGCCCGTCAAACCTCTCACCCACAAGCGGAATAAACAAGCTGCCGACCGCTCGCTTACGTGAGTCTGTATATACGCCTTCTACAAGCGTCTCACCATATGCGGCAGCGTCACACAACGTTCCTCCGCACATCTCCGCCAATTGTGCCAATGTTCTTTTTATCAATTGGATTTGCCCCTTATCGCTTCTTTGGCTACGATTCGATCATCAAAATCGGTTTTGGTTGTGCCGATAATCTGGTAGGTTTCATGTCCCTTGCCCGCAATCAATACTACATCGGCTGGGCTTGCCATTTCAATAGCCTCATGAATAGCCTGACGTCGATCAACAATCATAACATAGCGATCCGCAGGAACGGATTCCTCAATCAGCCCTTGCTCAATGTCTTTAAGAATCAGGTCAGGATCTTCTGTCCGTGGATTATCAGAAGTAACAAAAACGATGTCGCTATATTCAGCAGCAATTTTGCCCATCAACGGCCGTTTCGTACGATCCCGGTCGCCCCCACAGCCAAATACGCAGATTACACGTCCTTCAGCAAATTCTTTGACGGTTCTTAACACATTCTCCAGTCCATCCGGTGTATGTGCGTAGTCGACAATGACTGCAAACGGTTGTCCCTCATCAACTGCCTCTACACGTCCATCTACCCCTGGCACAGTCTCCAGGCTACGTTTAATTTCTTCAAGAGGAATGCCCTCAATGAGTGCTGCAGCAATTGCAGCCATAGCATTATACACATTGAATTTACCAACCATACGTAGCGAAATGTCCGTGCTGCCTGCAAATGTATCCACATGGAATGCTGTACCCTGAGAAGTAATCGAAATTTGGGATGCACGTACGTCTGCATTGTCGCCCATACCATATGTAATCACTTCAGCCGCCGTAACAGAAATGAAATAAGCCGCTGCCGGATCATCCGCGTTAATGACCGCAAATTTCCGTTTGGAAGCTTCTTCGGCATAACCATTGCCTAGGCGGGCAAAGAACAAACCTTTCGCTGCGCGATATTCTTCCATGGAATGATGGTAATCTAGATGATCCTGTGTCAAATTGGTAAACACCGCTGTGCGGAATTCTGTCCCTTTTACACGCCCCTGTTCAAGAGCATGAGAAGAGACCTCCATGACGCAGCACTGCGTACCCGATTGTACCATATCATTCAAACTCCGCTGCAAATCAAGTGCTTCAGGTGTTGTGCCTGACATTGGATAAGTACGACCGGCATAACGCATTTGGATCGTACCAATCAATCCTGTATTTTGCCCATAGTCGCTCATGATTTTTTCGATCAAGTACGTGGTCGTTGTTTTACCATTCGTTCCTGTTACTCCAATCATATTCATCTTTTGACTTGGCGAGTCAAAAAAGAAATCAGCAAGCACAGCCATCGCTACTCGGCTATCTCTCACAAGAAGCTGTGGTACAGGTAGATCGAGTAGACGTTCCACAACTAGAGCTACAGCTCCTGCCTGTACAGCCTTCTCTGCATATTCATGCCCATCCACGGTATGTCCCGGAAGACAGATAAACAGATCTCCCGGTTGCACCTGACGAGAATCTGTCTGCAAGTTTAAGCACTCTGTATTGGGTTCACCATTCAGACGAGCAGTTATAAGTTTTGATGCAAGTTGTTTTAAGAGCACATGGATAACCTCACTTCTCAAAGTTTACTACTTCTGTATATGTCTTTATTATACTATCGTCATTATAACCAATTAATGAAACGCATCTCGATCAATTTTGTTGCGGTCAGGCCTTGATTGAGACTCAAGGCTCCTGACCTTCTTCTGCTGAATGATTATGAGCATCGTTGAGGACATCGCCCATATAAATTCGTATCGTTGAACCTTGATCAACACGTGCTCCAGGCTTGGGTGCTTGATTAATTACATATTTTCCGCTGCCGGACTTCGCGAGCATGAAGTTCATGTTCAGATCCTCATACAAGTCTTCAACGGTCGCGCCTGTTAGATCAGGTACGGTCACGATTTTTGTTTCACCATATTTATATTCTTTGGCAACTTGATCCTTACGCACAGGAACCTTCATATAGTGAAGCGCATCCTCCAAAATATTCTGTACGATCGGCGCCGCGACGACACCACCAAATTGAATCCCCTTAGGATTATCTACCGCAGTGTACACAACAATCTGTGGGTCATCAGCTGGGGCGAAGCCAATGAATGATACAATATGTTCACTCGAAGAATAACGACCATTTATAACCTTCTGCGCCGTTCCTGTTTTACCACCTACACGATAGCCATCAATAAAAGCTGGCCGACCAGTACCTTTTGCCACAACACTCTCTAATGCTTCACGCACTTGTTTGGACGTGTTCTCCGAAATGACTTGTCGCACTAGCTCTGGCTTGGCTTCCTCTATCACTTCACCTGTCTCAGGGTGAACCCACGCCTTGGTAACATAAGGCTTGTAGAGCTTACCGCCATTAATTGCAGCAGAGACTGCTGCAACTTGCTGGATCGGTGTCACGGATACACCTTGACCAAATGCAGTAGTTGCCAGCTCTACAGGCCCTACGCGTGAGAGCTTGAATAGAATACCACTCGCTTCACCACTAAGATCGATGCCCGTTTTGGTTCCGAATCCAAAGTTTTTAATATACGAGAAAAGAGATTCCTTCCCTAACTTTTGACCCAAAGCTACGAATCCCGGGTTACAAGAGTTCTCGACAACCTGTAAGAATGTCTGACTCCCATGCCCACCCTTCTTCCAACAGCGTAACCTTGCACCGCCAACCTCTACATAGCCTGGATCAAAAAACTGATCCTGCTGCAGATTCACTTTCTTCTCTTCCAGCGCTGCTGCTAATGTGATGATCTTAAACGTTGAACCTGGTTCATATGTCATCCAGATTGGCAGATTGCGGTTATAAATCTCAGCAGGATACTGTTGATAGTCAGCAGGCTCATATCCTGGTCTACTTGCCATCCCTAACACTTCACCCGTTTTGGGATTCATCGCTATGGCAAGTGCGGAGTTTGCTTGAAACTTGACCATTGCCTGATCTAACTCTCGCTCCATGATTGACTGAATGGATTTATCAATCGTCAACTCCAGATTCAGCCCGTCCCTCGGTTCCACATACTTCTCAGATGAGCCCGGCATTAGCCTTCCGGCCGCATCGGACAAGTAGGACACGCTGCCGTTCAAGCCATTGAGCTTATCATCATACTTTTTCTCTACCCCAGTTAAACCTTGATTGTCGATCCCAGTAAACCCAAGAATATGAGCAGCCAAATCACCATAAGGATAAAAGCGTTTATTGTCTTCTGCAACAACGATACCCGGAAGCTTCAAATCACGGATGCGTTGAGCTTTATCCATCGTAATTTTGCGGCCGCCGGGCTGTAGTCTGACAATGAGTTCTCTTTTCTTGATGGTTGCCAGCACTTTCTCTTCCGTCATGCCTAGCAGTGGAGCGAGTGCTTTTGCGGTGACCTCTGCTTCCTTCACCTGGGCAGGAATAGCCATAATAGTTGGGCTCGTCACATTATAAGCAAGCGAGGTTCCATTCCGATCCAGAATCTCTCCCCGTTTTGCCGAATATGGAATATTCCGACGCCACGATTCCTCCGCCTTAGCCGACAATTCTGGTCCCTTCCCGAGTTGTACATAAGCCAGTCGTATAACCAGAGCCGAAAACAAAAAGATTAAAACAACTAAACTCCATAACAGCCTGCGCCGTAAATTTACACTTGATCCCTTCACGAAAAAGATCCCCCCACTCGTCCCAAAATCATGACCTTCCTTACATTCATGAATATTCGGGACAACCAGGGGTTAGAACAAGCTCTATTTTAAATGCTATCGCGTTATGGAAGTGAACTGTCCGTTTGCTTACCTTCGGACGATTCGGTGTCACTTGAAGATGCATCGTTCTGATTGGACTGATTCGCCTCTTCGCCCTGCCCAGTAGCATCTGATTTTGAATCTTCGGCATTCTTATCGACTGCCGCGTCCGAAGAATCAGGAGCATCATCTGCAATACCCGTGACAGCCGCCTTGGCCGTTTGAAGTACCAACTGAACTGTACGCTGTTCACCTGATACCTGCTCCGTCTGTTTCACCACAAAGCCTTCTCCCTTAACGGTTACACCTACTTTAATTAAAGAGAGAACTTCAAGTGCATCTCGGAGAGAAGAACCCTTCAGATCCGGAATCTTCATCTTACTGCTTTCTTCCGTCAGCAGGTAGATGCGTTGTCCAGGATTCATTAAAGAACCAGCAGCTGGATACTGACGAATTACATTCTCGCCTTGACCTAATGTTTCATAGGCAATACCAGCATTCAGCAATTGACTTCTAGCTTGCTTCGCTGTTTTGCCAATCAGATCAGGAGCCTTGGATTGAATGACAGGAGCGGCTTTAGTTTTACTGTTCCCCGTTGAAACTGTTTCTTTGGGAATTCCCCAATATTGAAGGGTTTGGCTAACAATTTTCTTGAATACCGGAGCGGCAGCAGTTCCGCCTCCAATGTTAGCACCGCTTGGTTGGTCAATAAGAACCAACATCGCGATTTTGGGATTGTTCACAGGAGCGAAACCAATGAAGGAAACGACGTCCTTGGATTTGCTATATTCCTTGCCATCCCATTTTCTTGCTGTACCTGTTTTACCAGCTACTCGATATCCTTCGATATAGGCGTTACGTCCTGTACCAATCGTTTGGTCTGCCACAACCTGTTCTAAATAACCACTCACAAGTTTGGAAGACTCTTTCGAAATAACTTGACGAACTTCCTTCGGTTTAATAACCTCTGTCGTTCCATCATTCGGATTAATGATCTCTTTAACCAGATGAGGTGTCAGTAGTTTCCCACCGTTGGCAATCGCTGAAATAGCTGCCACCTGTTGGATTGGTGTAACTTGTACAAGACCATGACCATAAGCAGCCGTTGCAATCTCTGACTTATACACCAGTGGTTTAATTGGTGAAGCCGACTCACTTGGAAGATCAATCCCCGTCTTCTTACCGAAGCCAAACTGGTCAATGTAGTGACGTAACCGATCACCGCCCAGCATGTTATAACCGAGGTTAACAAACGCAATGTTACTTGAGCGTTTTACACCCTCCAAATATGAAATCCAGCCATATGCATGACCATTATCACTGATCGGATAACCGCCAATATAAACCCGTTTCGATTCAAAGGTCGCATTCGGATCGAATAACTTCTCTTCAACTGCGCCTGCTAAAGTAACAATCTTGAACGTGGAACCTGGCTCATAGATGGATTGCGTCGCATGGTTGATAAAGTTCTTCTGATCCGGTGTTTCACCATACGTATTCGGGTTAAAGGTTGGCCAGTTAGCCATACCTAAGATTTCCATCGTATTAGGATCTGCTGCAATGACAGTCATACTCAGCGGATTGTATTTAGCCACAGCTTCTTTCATGGCATCTTCAATATAATATTGAATCGTATCATCAATCGTAAGTTTCAACGTTTTACCATTCTTCGGTGGCAGATACGTGTCCTCAGAGCCCGGAAGTTTAATTCCTTTGGCATCCTTTTGGTAATTCAAATGCCCGTCAGTACCTGTCAATACATCATCATAAGACACTTCGAGCCCATTGACCGCTTTTCCATCACGATTCATATAACCTAGCAGATGTGAAGCAAGTGTCTCCTCTGGATAATAGCGCTTCGATTCCTGTGTCATTACAATAGCATTTCTTGCCTTATACTTTTCCTGCAACTCTTCCCGAAACTCATTTACTTTCGCTTGGAGGTCAGGTCCAATCTTGTACCCCTCACTGCGCACTTCACGTTGGGCATAGAATCCGCCATTATCTGGTTTCTTCGCTGTGACGATCGCACGCATTTCACTTTCATTTTTACCTAGTATAGAAGAGAGTCTACTTGTAACTTCATCCTCAATACCCAGCTCATTAATCAGTAGAGGGTTTACAGATACGGTGTATGCAGGCGCATCCGTTGCCAGTACATTACCGTTTCGATCTGTTATCGAACCTCGACTGGCTTTAATTGTCTGTTCACGTTCAATCAATCCGGAAGCTTCCTCTGTCCAGAATTCTTTATTCACAATTTGAATGAAGAAGATTCGAATCACCAGTACAAGAAAAAAGAGGGTAATACATCCCCCTATAAGTAGCGTGCGCATTTTTATTCTTTTTACCATCGGTACACCTCTTTACTTACTTTGCTGTATCCGAAGAAGATCCTGCGTTGGTTGAACGTGGTACATAAATTACGTTTTTGTCCGTCGCTTCAACGTAACCAAGTTCACGTGCATGTTCGATTACCAAATTGTTTAATTTCTCACGTTCCACTTGTAAATCAGCAATCGTTTTCTCAGCTTCTCTTACCTCGGATAACGTTGATTGTGCTTGTTTGTTCAGATCATAGATCTGAGCATAACGTGACATCATTAAACCGCCTACAACGATTACTGCCAACAAAGTGAGTAAGTATAGAAATTTTTCACGTGCGGGAAGTCCGGTACGACGCGTCACTACTTTCGTAGTTTCTTTGTACCGTTGCTGGGTCACACGCTGTTGAGACGCTTTTTCTTTTACAGCCAGATTACCACGTGTATATGCCATGCATAGGCTCCTCCTTCACTCTTTAAGTTTACAATTTCTCTGCTACGCGCAGTTTGGCTGAGCGTGCACGGGAATTTTCAGCTAATTCTGATTCCGTCGGAATCATAGGCTTCCTGTTGACTAAACGCAACGTTCCCTTACCGCCACACACGCATAAAGGGAAATCGGGAGGGCATGTACACTTCTCCAGATAACTGCTAAAAATCTGTTTGCATATCCTATCTTCAAGCGAGTGAAAGGTTATGACAGATACACGTCCACCTGGTGCTAGGCATCGAACGGCCTGATGCAAGCCTTCCTCAAATGCACCTAACTCATCGTTAACTGCAATTCGTAGAGCCTGAAAACTTCTCTTAGCAGGGTGTCCACCGGTACGACGAGCCGCCGCAGGGATCCCTTCCTTGATTAACTCGACAAGCTCACCTGTAGTTTCAATAGGCGATTGACTTCGCTTATCTACAATGACACGTGCGATTCTTCTTGAGAACTTCTCTTCACCATAACGATATAGGATCTGAGCAATTTCATTCTCTGGCCACTCATTTACGATTTCTTTGGCAGTCAAAAATGCATCCTGATCCATTCTCATATCGAGTGGAGCATCATGATTGTAACTAAATCCACGTTCTCCTTCATCAAACTGCGGTGAGGATACACCTAAATCGTACAAAATACCATCGACCTGTGGTACGCCATCCTTCTGTGGAATGTCCAGTTCCTTTAGAACTTGTTCCAAATCACGGAAGTTGGTTTTGACCAACGTTATACGGTCTCCATAAGCAGCTAACTTCTCACGTGCATTATCCAAAGCCCAATCATCCTGATCCAGTGCGATCAGACGTCCCCCTGGACCAAGCTTGGAAGCAATTACGGCACTATGTCCGCCACCGCCTAAAGTGCAGTCCACGTATATACCGTCCTGCTTGATGTTTAATCCCTCTGTTGCCTCTTCTTTGAGTACGGTTATGTGGTGAAACAACCTGCACCCCTCCTGACTTTATAAATCAAAATTAAAATCGACTAGCTTTTCGGCAATGTCGTTGAATACTTCTTCTGATTGATTAAAATAATTCTCCCAGATGTCTTTGCTCCAGATCTCTACCCGGTTCGATACACCAATTACAACACAATCTTTGTCTAGTTTGGCATATTCCCTTAGATTGCCCGGCAAATTTACCCTACCCTGTTTGTCTAAATCACATTCAGTCGCACCAGAGAAAAAAAATCGAGTAAATGCACGCGCATCTGACTTCATTAAAGGTAGTGCTTTGAGTTTCTGTTCCATGACCCCCCACTCTTCCATAGGGTACACGAAAAGACATTGATCCAACCCCCGTGTGACAACGAAAGACGATCCTAGAGATTCGCGGAATTTGGCAGGGATAATAACCCGCCCTTTATCATCAATGCTATGTTGGAACTCCCCCATAAACATTGGCCCACTCACTCCTCACCCGTTTCTCCCACTTTGCCCCACTTTCCACCACCTAAGCATAATAGATTCGCACTAAAAAATCAAAACCCTTCTTACTTGCTTGATTTTTTTTAATTTCAGCAAGTAAAAAAACGCCTCTGACCCTGCAACTCAGGATCAAAGACGTTTCCTTCTACGGGCAAATGAATATTTACCCGATTATGAGCCATATCATCAATACACTATTGTAGACCGTTTGAATCAGTTATTCAGCTTGTAATTACTGGGAAACGTCTAGAATTTCCAGCTGTCCAGATATTTTTCTTGCTCCGCGGAGAGTGAATCAATCGTAATATCAAGGCTTTCAAGCTTATAGCTAGCCACTTGTTGATCGATTTCATACGGTACATTAACCACATTTTTCCCAAGACTTGCATAGTTTTCACTCACATAGCGCAAACCGAGCGCTTGAAGTGCGAACGTAGTATCCATGATCTCAGCCGGATGGCCATCAGCCGCTCCCAAGTTCACAAGACGACCTTCTGCTAACAAGTACATCTTACGTCCATCTTTGAAGCGATATTCTTCAATGTTACGACGAACCGTGCGAATAGACTCGGAACGTTTAGCAAGCTCAGGCTTATTCACTTCGACGTCAAAGTGACCTGCATTACTTAGGATTGCACCATCTTTCATTACATCATAATGCTCACCTGTGATTACGTCTTTGTTTCCTGTAACTGCGATGAAGAAATCACCAATCTTAGCTGCTTCCACCATTGTCATCACGCGGAACCCATCCATGTGCGCTTCTACTGCTTTGATTGGGTCAATCTCGGTTACGATAACATTCGCTCCGAGCCCTTTGGCACGCATAGCTACACCTTTTCCACACCAGCCATAACCTGCAACCACGACGTTCTTGCCTGCAACGACCAGGTTGGTCGTACGGATAATTCCATCAAATGCAGACTGACCCGTGCCATAGCGGTTATCGAACAAGTATTTGCAATAAGCGTCATTAACTGCAACCATCGGGAATTGCAATTGACCTTCTTTCGCCAATGCTTTCAAACGGATAATACCTGTTGTCGTTTCCTCTGCACCACCACGAATCGTGGCAGCAAGGTCAGGACGTTCTGATGCAATAATCGTAGCAAAGTCGCCACCATCATCTATGATGAGATCAGGCTTCACTTCAAGAGCGCGAAGTTGAAGTTGTTTGAACTCCGCAGGCTCTGGATTGTATTTTGCATATACCGTTACACCGTCTTCAACAAGAGCGGCGCACACATCATCCTGCGTGGACAATGGGTTACTGTGGGTAATCGTCACTTCTGCCCCACCAGCCTGAATGACTTTAGCAAGATAAGCCGTTTTGGCTTCAAGGTGCAAGCAGATCGCAACTTTTAGTCCTTTAAATGGAAGGTCCTGCTCAAATTGACGACGAATCCGGTTGAGCACAGGCATATGTGCCTCGACCCAATCAATTTTCAAATGTCCTTCTGGAGCAAGCCCCATGTCTTTCACAATACTATTTTGCAAAGCGGGTGTTGTCATTACAGATCCTCCTTAGTTTATATTCCTTCTATTATAAAGAGCGTTACAGTGAGATCACTTGATGTTGCCCCCGGAATTCACGCTGATCTTGAATCAATTCTTCAATCCACTCGGTTCCGTAGCGGTTCAGATAATAGAGCGCATTATGTACGCGTTCTTGTGGTTTATTCATTGGGAACAGAGCATTTTGTATGCCATTCCAATGTCTAAGCCCAACCTGATGTTTAAGTGAAATCGCTTTGTTCGTCTGGTTTTGCAAATACTGAATTTGTTCGTTGATTTTTCTTAAATTCGTATCACAGATTCGATCCAAACCGGGATGAATTGCAGTAATTTGGTCAAGCAAAGGACGATAGATATCAGCAATCGCCTGACTAGCCTGGCTGAATTGTTCCTCTACCTGAAACGTCTCTTGACCAGCAAGCCACTGATCACGTTTTTCTTCGAGATGGTATTGCACATCTTGGAAAGAAAGCCCGTACTGATTCATATGTTTCTGATGAACATCCTCAAGGATGGTAAATGACAAACGTGGTAACAGAATCGGCATCTGAAGACCAAACTGTGTAAATGCAGTGCGTGTCAAACCCCAATAGGAGATCTCACCTTGCCCCAAAATAACAGCGACAACAGGCAGAATCGAATCCTGCATTAACGGACGGGTAAGTACGTTATTACTGAATCTTTCGGGGTGTTCCGCCAGTTCTTGTAACAAGCGTTCTTCTGAGAAGGAAACCAGACCTTTCCGATCCGTGTATAGACCGTCCTTCAAAAGCAACAACAGGCGTGCTCCTCCATGAATGTAAAACAAGTTGGCACCGTCGTCTGCTACTTCTGCTGGCATGTCGTAGCCTGCTTCTTTCACTAATGAAGCTCCGTGAAGATAAGCCTCACGCAATATATCATTTTCACGGATGATCCGTTCAAAAACGGGTTGCTCTAATTGGCGAAGATCCGGCGAAGCAGCATCCATCAGGATAAGTCCACTTTTGCCAAACAACGCAGCGATCAATCGAGCAAAAGCGTCACTAAGGTTGGAACTTGAGTTATGGATATCAACGAGCAGTTTCATTAAGCTCGGTTTATGTACCGTGTCAGGTAATAGATGCTCTACCTGCTCAATTGAAGCCATCCATTGTTCTGTGTCAACCTTCACGTTACTGACCGAATCACGCCCTTCAAAGCGTCCATGCAGCTTCAGCTTCACGATATCGCCTTGGGTATCCGGTAAATAGGTGTGGTTAACCTCATCCCAGTCATGATCTTCTCCCGCAATCCAGAAGACGGGTACAACCGGGCGCTGTAATCTAGTCTCAGCTTCACGCGCAGCTGCTACTACAGTGGCTGCTTTGTAAATAACGAACAAGGGTCCTGTCAACAATCCACTCTGCTGACCCCCTGTGACTACCAGCGCATTCTCGTCAGCTAAACGATCGAGTGATCGTTGCACAGCATCATCAGGGTTTAATCGCTTATTATATATACGTAGATATTCTACTAAGTCCTGACGGTTAATACGTGTGTCTTCCGATTGGTCGAGCCATCCGGCACGTCTATCCAGTTCAGATTCCCAGTGAATGTCATACTCATAAAGGCCACGCGCAGCATCACGTGAACAGATGTAGTCTTCTGCAAGCCGTGATCCGCTGCGGAGCGCCTCTGTAACACCTTTCATGAGGTCTGCCTCCTATTCTGCTTCAAAGCCTTTCTTGATTGTACCGAATCCAATGCCTCTTCGTCAAAAGAAAGTCACAAAAACTACAAAAAAACCGCCGAACAAGTCGACGGTTTAAGATACATAGATAAGTCCAGTTACGATTGGTTTATACGTAAGGCTCTGAAACCCAATGACCTTTGGAAACTTCAATTAATTGAGCATTTTCCAGGTTATAAGGATCGTTTACAGGGCCATTACCTGCATTCTGGATTGGGCCAGCTTGCTCATCCGGCAACAAAATACGACGTTTGTTTGCTTCAACTTCCGGATCAGGTACCGGAATTGCTGACAGCAACGTTTTCGTATAAGGATGGATCGGATTAGCGTAGAGCTCTTCACTTTCAGCAAGCTCAACCACTTTACCCATATACATAACCGCTACGCGGTCACTGATATGTTTAACCATAGACAAGTCATGCGCAATAAAGAGATACGTCAAGCCAAGACGTTGTTGGAGCTCTTCCAACAGTTTAACGACTTGCGCTTGGATCGATACATCCAATGCTGACAGTGGCTCGTCACAGATGATGAATTTAGGGTCTACAGCCAAGGCACGGGCAATCCCGATCCGTTGTCTTTGACCACCAGAGAATTCATGTGGGTAACGAAGCGCATGGCTAGGATTCAAGCCTACCAGATCAAGCAACTCTTCAACCCGTTTCTTACGCTCAGCCCGGCTGGAAGCCAAACCGTGGATATCTAGGGATTCACCAATAATATCCATAACGTTAAAACGAGGGTTCAAGGATGCATAAGGATCTTGGAAGATCATCTGCATGTCTTTACGCATTTCTTTCATCTTACGTGGAGACAGCTTGTAGATATCTGTTCCGTTAAAGTTAACATTTCCGCCAGTTGGTTCATAAAGGCGCAGAATAGTACGACCTGTTGTAGATTTACCACAACCAGATTCGCCTACAACACCAAGTGTTTCGCCTTCAAAAATATCAAAGCTAACATCATTAACCGCCTTAAGAATGTTACCTTTACCCAAATTGAAGTATTGTTTCAAGTTCTTCACTTGAACTAGCGGCTTGTTGGCACCTTTGATAATACCAGCCGGTGCAGGTTTTTCTTTCTTAGGCTCATCCAAGCGTGGTAGAGCGTTCAGCAACTTGATCGTGTATGGATGTTGAGGATTGCTAAAGATTTCGGCAGTTGTTCCTGTCTCAACCACTTCGCCTTCCTTCATAACAACGACACGGTCACACATACCAGCAACTACACCAAGGTCATGGGTAATCAGCATGATCGATGTTCCGAGTTTTTGCTGCATATCCTTCATAACATCCAGAATTTGCGCCTGAATCGTAACGTCGAGTGCTGTTGTTGGCTCATCCGCGATGAGAAGAGATGGACGGCACGCCAGCGCAATCGCGATCATCGCACGTTGACGCATACCACCAGAGAATTGGTGTGGATAATGGTTCATACGAATATCCGCATTTTTGATTCCCACGAGCTCCAACATTTCCAGGGCGCGTTTTTGTGCTTCTTTCTTGGACATATTCTGGTGCTTACGCAGAACTTCAGTGATCTGTTTACCTATTTTAATTGTAGGATTCAATGAAGTCATTGGATCTTGGAAGATCATACCGATATCTTTACCACGAATGGCTTCCATTTGTTTGTCTGTTTTATTTAATAGGCTTTGCCCGTGAAAAGTAATTTCTCCACTTTTGACCTTCGAAGGCGGGGAGGGAATCAACTTCATGATCGTTTGAGCGGTAACACTCTTACCACTACCCGATTCACCAACGATTCCCAACGTCTCTCCTTTGCCAAGTTCAAAACTTACATTTTTAACGGCATCAAATTCTCCAGAACGTGTCGTAAAGGACACGCTCAAATCTTTGACAGTTAAAATCGGCTCCATTATTCCCACCTCCTATTTCTATTTACGTAATTTCGGATCAAGTGCATCGCGTAGACCATCACCGAGCAAGTTAAATGCTAACATCGTCATAACCATCAAACCTGCTGGGAACCACATCCGCCATGGGAACAGTGTCCAACCTGTCAATGCATCATTAATCATTGAACCTAGTGAAGATCTCGGTGCAGATACACCTAGTCCGAGGAAGCTCAAGAAAGCTTCGGCGAAGATCGCATTTGGAATAGACAACGTCAATGTTACGAGAATTGGCCCGATTGCATTAGGCAGCAAATGACGGAACAATTGACGAGTAGTACTTGCACCCATGGAACGTGCCGCGAGAATAAAGTCTCTGTTCTTGAGTTGCATAATCTCTCCACGGACAATCCATGACATACTGATCCAGCCCGTAATGGTGAGTGCAATGATAATGGTAGTCAAACTTGGCTCCAATACAACCAACAACAGGATTACTACCAGCATGTACGGCAAGGAATAAAGAATTTCGGAAAACTTGTTCATAATTCCATCTACACGTCCACCGTAGAAGCCCATGATCGCCCCATAAATAACACCGATAATAAGGTCAATCAAGGCTGCTGCCAAACCTACAGTAAGGGATACACGTGCGCCGACCCAAGTTCTTACCCAAACGTCACGACCAAGCTCGTCCGTTCCGAACCAGTGCTCCGCACTCGGTGCTGAGTTGGAATTCATCAGATCATTGGAATAATAGTTATACTGAGTAAACAACGAAGTTGGACCAATTATAGAGAAAATCACGACAAGAATTAAGATACCTAGACTAATCATTGCGGCTTTATTGGCTGCAAGTCTATACATAGCATCTTTAAAAAGAGATATGCTTTCTTGCGACTTAACCGCTGCCTGACTGTTCAGGTCAGTGTTAGCCGTTTCATTTTTTTTATTGTTCGTGCCAGACAACGTTATGCCCCCTTCCGGCTTTCCAGCTTAATTCTAGGATCAATTAGCACGTATGCAATATCTGTGAAGAAACGTGCTAACATCAGGAGAATACCATAGAAGATCGTAATCCCCATGATCATTGTGTAATCACGGTTTGTGATACTTTCTACGAATACTTTACCAATACCACCAATGTTAAAGATTTGCTCAATTACAACAGAACCTGTAATGATATTCGCTGTCATTGGACCTACATAAGTTACGACCGGGAGAATACCGTTACGTACAACGTGTCTGAACATAATTGCAGGCCATTTCAGACCTTTAGCTTTTGCTGTTTTGATGTAATCAGCATGAAGAACTTCCAGCATGCTTGAGCGTGTCAAACGTGCGATAAAGGCAATCGGAGATGCAGATAGAGCTGCAACCGGGAGCACATAGTCGAGTGGTCCGTCGAAGCCCATTACGTTAAACCATCCGAGTTTGGATGCAAAAATGTATTGCAATAGGGACGCTAACAAGAAGCTTGGTACCGCGATCCCAATAACAGCAAGCACCATCGTGACATCATCAATGAGTTTACGGTGATATACTGCTGCGATTAGACCAAGCAGTACACCCACTATAACTGAGATAATAATTGCAAAAACACCCAGTTTAAGTGACGCTGTAAACGTTTGAGTAATCATGTCGCTTACTTCTTGGTTCAGGTATTTCATAGAAACCCCGAAATCCCCTTGAATGATACCACCCATGTACTTCAAGTATTGAACAAACATAGGCTTGTCTAATCCATACTTCACTTCTAGTAGTGCCCGAATTTCAGGCGTTACTTTTTTCTCGGATGTAAAAGGGTCACCCGGAATGGCCTTCATTAGGAAGAAGGTTGCTGATGCGAGTATGAAAAGCGATAGCAGCATAAATAACAGTTTTTTCAGCACGTACTTAACCAACCCTTGCACACCTCCAAAAACAATATTTTGTATACAAATCGATTGTAGAATTAGACAACAATAAAGTCCAATCCATTTATCGGAAATTTCAAGAATTATAAGGAAAATCAGTTCACATACAAAAAAATCGGGATATATATGGAATTCCACATATATATCCCGAAGTAATCATATAGACTTCAGAACAACTTATTTCTCTTCCAGATATGCACGAGTGAAGTCAATTGCTCCACTGAAATCAAGTTGTACGCCTTTCAGGTAAGGCTTAGTCAAAGATACGTTAGTGTAGTAGTAGATTGGCATTACAGCCATTTCATCTTGAACCAGGATTTTTTCAGCGTCAGCGAAAGCAGCCATACGAGCAGCTGCATCAGCAGATTTTACAGTGTCTTTTACATCTTTGTCATACTGAGCATTGCTGAACTTGGAATCGTTGTTTGTGTTTCCAGTAGTCCACATTTCCAAGAAGTTGTACGGGTCATTATAGTCTGCAGACCAACCTGCACGTGCGACTTGGAAGTTTTGATTTTGACGGTTCTCAAGGAATACGCCCCACTCTTGGTTTTCAGTTTTCACATCAACACCAAGGTTTTTCTTCCACATATCAGCGATAGCCAAAGCGATTTTCGCATGGTTGTCACTTGTGTTGTAGATCAAAGTAACTGCAGGCAACGTAGTGTAACCTTCTTCTTTCATACCTTCTTCAAGCAATTTTTTAGCTTCTTCTACATTTTCAGTGAAGTAGTCATCTTTGTGCTCATCACGGAATTCGCCGTTTTCACCGCGGATACCTGGAGGTACGAAACCGAATGCTGGAATTTGTCCACCTTGTGTTACTTTGTCAACGATTGGTTGACGGTCGATCGACATTGCAAAAGCTTTACGGATTTTAACGTTGTTAAATGGAGCTTCATTTACGTTAAATTGATAGTAGTACGTACTTGCAATACCAGTAGCTTTGAACTCATCTGGCAATTCTGCTTTCACAGAAGGAATTTGGTCAGTTGGAATTTCACCGTTAGGTGCACCTGTGTAATCCAATTGTCCGGATTTGTAAGCTTGCAGTTCAGAAGCACTGCTGCTTGTCAGGGACATATCGATTTGTGTCAATTTAATATCAGATGCTGCATGGTAGCCATCGTTTTTCTTAACTACGATTTTTTGACCTTTAGCGTACGTATCCATAGTGAATGGTCCGTTAACGATCATGTTTTTGTAGTCTGTGAAGAATTTGTCATTTGTATCAGCAGACTGGTGTACTGGGTAGTACGTATAGAATGCTGTCAGACCCAAGAAGTAAGGTGTAGGGTTTTCCAAAGTAACTTCAAGCGTATGCTCGTCTGTTGCTTTAACACCTACTTGTGCGAAGTCTGTAACTTTAGTACCTTCGAATGTTTCATCAGAGCTGCGGTTGTAACCTTCAGCGCCTTTGATGTAGTACAATTGGTAAGCGTAAGGAGAAGCAGTTTCTGGTTTCAATGCACGCTCCCAAGAACGAACAAAGTCTTCAGCAGTGATTGCATCACCGTTGCTCCATTTTGCTTCCGGGTTCAGGTTGAAAACATATTTCAAACCATCTTCGGAAATTTTCCAGTCAGTTGCAACGCCAGCTTGTTCTTTACCATCAGCATCGATGCGTACAAGACCTTCATACAAGAATTTCAAAACTGTGTTGGTTTGGCTGTCTTTTGCTTGAGCCGGGTCCAACGTAGGAGGTTCAGCTGTCAGGTTGATTTTCAGCACTTGATCTTTTGCAAGACCATTACTTTCGCTTGCAGAACCAGTATCGGTGTTGTTACCTGTGCCTTCATTTTTCGATCCGCACGCTGCAAGTACGGTACCGAACGCCAAGATCAGCGTCAAAAGGACTAATAGACTTTTCCTTTTCATCTAACACTTTCCCCCTAAATTGATGTGGTTTATGTTTATAGATTATACAACCACCGGTCAAAAAAATCTACATTACTTTTTCAGAAAGTAATGTTTTTTTCATTTTTCGACAAAATCGACACATTTTTTAACCCTTTTGCGTTATGTAACCTCACATCTGTTTCATGAAATATCTAAATAGTCCAAATATAGTAAACAAAACATAACCAAAACTCATCATTACAAATGCCATACGCCAAACTGCCCGGAACATTCGTCCCCCATCGACCTTACCTTTTAGTCGATTTTGCGCCCCTCCTACCAATCCAAGTGCTATTAGTATGAAAATAAGCGTCAAATAAAAACCAAAATTCATCTCGAATGTTAAGTTGAATAACGCAGATACAGAGAAAATTAGAAATAGCGTTGTAACATCCATAGCTTTTCGAACCGCAACCCGTTTATCCTTTTTCCAAGCATACATAACCCAATATACAATAATGAAAGGAAAGAAGGGCAGTATACTCAACGTGATAAAAAAGCTCATCAATTCACTCCTTCCGGATGCATAGCTTTGATTAAATGCAGCAATGTTTCATGCAACGGAGCAGTCAGTCCACACTGATGCGCCAAATTTACGACTTGCCCATTGATGGAGTCAATCTCAGTACGACGTCCTTCCAGAACATCCGCAAGCATAGAAGAGGTATTCGAAGCTGTCGTCTGGCATACGTTCAACAGTTGTTCCCACAGATCTGCATCCGCCGTAATTCCGCTTGCTCTGTATATTGTGATTGCCTCATCATATAGCTGGCGCATAATCGTGGTGCGTTCTTTATTTAGAAGTAATTCGCCGTTCGGTACTCGCCAGACTGCCGTAAGTGGGTTAATGACTGCATTGATAATCAACTTCCTGTATATCAGCTTATCGATTTGATTCGACACTGTACAGTCAAATCCTGCCTGTTGTATAGTGTGCACCAAACTTATTAGTCCATTCTCTCCTGCATGTCCTATATGACGCGGTGAAGCCTCCTCACTTAGACCAATCCAAGTCTGTCCTTCACCTGCACGGATTACCTCGTTACCTACTCTTTTGGCTCCTTCTGTAGTGATTGCGCTATGTATAGTAGCTCTTTGCATAGCTTTTTGTAATTTTGCCACATGTCCAATCCCATTTTGGAAACATATGATATTGAGTGGTTCCTTACTTATAGACTTAATGTCATGGATAATATCATCCATTGCCGTCTGCTTCACCATCAGGAGTAACCAACTCCCAGGTGAATGTGCCCATGTTTCGGCCAACTTCTTAATGCAATGGGCCTGAATATCAGCTCCGCTTATGCTCAGTGCTTCTGCTTCGTTAGGCTCTGTAATTTGCAAACCAAGCCTCTTCATGTTGGATGCTTGCTCAGAAGTTCGAGTCCAATAACGTACCTGGTGACCAGCAGCCTGCAGTTTACTTCCGTACAATAATCCAAGTGATCCTGCGCCTATAATGTCAATAATCATACGACACCCTCCTCTCGCCATTATCATACCTTAGATTAGATCTATATATCATAGAACAAAACGATTAAACAAAAAACCCGTGCACGCTGCCGTATCTAACGGAAATGTGACGGGTTCATTCCTATATCGAAGATTAAGCACGGATCTGTACTACTCAATTCGCTCCAAATTTCCGTTAGCATCCATTTTAAACCGTGTTTTGAGCTCTTCTTCTTCTTCTGACAAAAATGCAAGTCTTCTTGCACGATCCATAATCTGAATCAATGCCTTGTAATCGTCGTTCACTACACGGTAATCGGTTTGAACTTCATTTACTTGCTTCGATAAACGATCATTCTCACAACGAAGCTCGTGAAGTTCGTCTTCTTTTTCTCGCAATTCTTTTTCCAGCATTTTAAGCTGACGTCCATTTTCTTGCACTGTTCCTCTCCATTGACGTAAAAAACGGATCACAGCATCGATGGAGAGAGTCTCTTCCAAGATTCCATCTGACTTATACAAGCTTTCTTCCGTTTCTAATGTAGAGAGTGCCGCCACTTGTGGACCAAGCAATGCAGGTTGTTTTCTAAGATAACTACGTTTTTGGCGTTGTGCTTTGGCATTGCTGATCGCAGATTCATACTTTTTCCGGACAAAACTGTTCCAGCGAAATCCGCAAGCGGCAGACGTTCTGCCAATTTTATCGCCTACTTCTTCAAATGCAGCGAGCTGCGTGCTTCCATCCCGAATATGACGTAATGTAACCTCAGCCAAAATCAAATCGTCCTCTGTACTCCAAGCATCCTGTCTCACTGCAGTCATGCTATAATACCCTCCTAACAACATCCTAAAATAACCGTTCACCTTACCGATCTCTCGGCTTGTGAATGAGGTATAAAAGCTGCTTCATTCATTCTTATGCCTCTCATAGAGTTCATAGAATTGATTTCATACTAAAATGTATTTCCACATTTAAGTGCACTCATACGTCACATGTGTAAAAGAAAGCATAATTGTGCGCTTTAGGGCAAAAAAAAGAATTCGCTTTCATATCCAATTCTGTTTACACCTTTTTCCTTTCCCGGTATAATGTTGTGTAGACAATCTATGATCGTACATAGAGAGGAGGACTTACCGTGGCACGCATGTTTCGAGTACTCGGGTTCTTCACACTCACGATTGGCCTGATGGCTTTTGCAGGGAATTTGGTCGAGATGGCCTTGCTTTTTTTCTTGCAGACTGCGTTTTTCGTCATTTTGGGATATCTGAAATTTACCGAAAGAACGTACATATTGCTCTTCTGGGGTTATATGATCGTTACCTTTACGGGGTTCAGTTACTGGACCGTATTCCAAATGGATTTGCCGCTCTAATCCGCCAACAGCAAAAAAGCGATCCAGTTTACTCCGGATTGCTTTTTTTGTCGTTCAAAATCTATGATGAATCTGATGATTGAAGTATGGTTTATCGCGTTATGTAACCACTAAGGATATTTCACAGGTTTGTTTCATATATTGTTTGAAAGAGAGAAGCCTGTACAATAGATATGACTAAGGAAAGGAGAATGATATTGGTGAAACGTCGGTATAACATCATTGCTCTACTCGTATCCATCCTACTTTTTGTCCAACTTTCATCGACTTCCGTTTATGCCGAGCCCTCTCCTGAGGAAACACGTGAGATATTGCAAAAAAGCTTGTCCATCGTTGAGATCGACCATGAGATTGAACGGATCACACAAAGACAGAATGAATTGGATCAGCAGCAACTTACGTTGACGAGTCAGCTTCAGGAGCAAAAGGAACAAATACATATTCAACAAGAACGGGCAGGTTCGGTTGTACGATCCTATTATACAGGTGAACGTGACAGCCTCCTCATGACCGTCCTTGGTGCCAGATCATTCAAAGATCTATTTATTCTTTATGATTACTATCAGATTATTATTGGCAGAGACCAGGCTGTGTTGGATAAGTTTCAGGAGAGGTATAGAAGCATGCAGCAAACGTCAACTCGCATTGCTCAAACGGCTCAAGAGCTCGATGAACTAAAATCTAATTTGCAGAATCAACGGGAGCGTGTAATCACATTACAAAAAGAAGTGGATGGGCAAGTAGCAGCTAGCGGAAATGCAGATGCCATTCAGAAGCTAATGAACGAACTTACAATCTATTGGGAGAATATCGGTATATACGAGGTTAAACGGTATTTCAAAGCTTTGGCATCAGCCATGCAAAATCTACCCGACTTTATTCAAAATCAGAATGGTGGAATTTCTACAACGGGAACAACATACACGATTCGAATTGGACAGAATGAGCTTAATCAATTTTTGCGAGAGCAGAATCCTATTTTTAATGATTTTGCATTTCAATTTGAAGAAGATCGAATCACAGCATCGGGTAAACGTGATCAATTGGAGTTAAGCATTGAAGGTCATTATACGGTGGAGAACGAGCCTCAGAATTCCATTCGATTCCATGTTGACAAGCTGTTATTTAACCAATTGGAGTTGCCTGATACAACACGCCGGATGCTGGAAAAGGAATTCGATCTCGGGTTTTATCCACAGAAGATTCTATCTTTCGTAAAAGCGACAGAGGTATCTACAAGTGAAGGTGTGCTGGAAGTGAAATTAGCTATTTCATTTTGATAAATCTCGTATTTCAACAATACTATTCATGTACTGGATCGCTGAGATCTGACCTTGGATAAATTGCTTTATCTTCTGTTGAAGCTTTCCCGTTGGCACATACGTTATCTCAGTTTCGGAAGGTACAGTCTTTGTAGCCAATAAAGCTTTAATGTCCATTTTCCCAAAAAGAGAAGCCAATTTGCCAGACTGGACATTCACCTGATCTTGTTTAGCTGGCAAATAACGCGCTCGTTGGAACCATTCCAATTGCACAGAGGCGGATGTCATGCCTTCAATCCATCGACTGGCTCCGTCGGTCTCAGAAGAGCCGGTTGTAATGACAAAGCTTCGCGATTTTACTGGCAGCAGAGCTGTAAGCGCTATCCGGTTAAATGAACCCTTGTCATCCACTATTGTCTTGTTCTCTTGTAGAAGTCTGGATAGTGATATGACCGTCATCGGAACTATATTTTGTTGAAATGCCTCTGAAAATCCAGCACTCTCCGCGTTCAATTGCAGGTATGGTTGAATCTGTTCTATTAACTGTAACTCCTGTTGGTAATCTCCCTCTAAAAGACTACCTTGTTCCCCATTCATCATGCCGTCCATTGCAAGACCAGGCTCGAAATGATTCAACCATGCACTCGTTGCGTAGATATCATCGCTGTCGATTGATAACAGTTTCGTCCCCGCGTTACTTGCCTGCTGTATTAGCTTAATCCACTGATCTTCCCGTTGTGGCAATGTATCTAAACCAGCTTTAGTAAGAAATGCAGAACGAGCCGCAAGCACGTAAGTATCAAAATCAAACGGCATTGCCCATTGGTAGCCATTCCATTCAGTCATTTCCCGCAAAGGAATGACTGTTTCTCCAAGTGACTTGGACAACGTAGTCCCATTTAAGGGATACAAGTATCCTCTTTTGGCATAATTCTGAATCTCGGTACCCTCTAGCAGAATAACATCTCCACTATCTCCAACCGCAAACTCAGATTCAAGCACACTTTCGAATGTGTTCTGCTCCAAATTACGTAACTGAATTTTTACGCTAGAGGAATCCGCAACTTGATTAGCAATTGTTTGAAATATAAGAAACTCCTCTGGAGTCATGGAAACAACAATTTCCACAGGTGCATGTTGATCTTCTCCACGGGATGTTTGGTTTGGAAATGTAGTACGATCCGGGTTACCCTCTTCACTTGATTGTGAGCCACCAAAGTCAAAGCTTGGAGAAAGTATAGTTAACGAAAGCAGCAACACTGCAAACAATACGATCTGATGTCTCCGCTTCATTACCTCTCCTCCTTACTTTCTAATTATTTCCTGCGATGTCCATTGTAACAAATTCATAGGGCTCTTGTCCTAATCTGCCTAAAAACTGTTTTTCTAACTTTTGCATAATTTGAGCATATCGAGTTCTGAACATTATGTGATGTTCGGTTTTTTCGCAATAAAAAACCGGCTCTATTGAGCCGGTTATGCTAGAAACATTTTCCGGGAAATATCCCTGCTATTCCCATGAATCACAACAAGTCTGCAGCTAATTGTGCAAGCTTGGATCGTTCTCCTTTTTCGAGCATGATGTGTCCGCTAATTCCTTCTTGTTTGAATCTCTCTACGATGTACGTTAGACCATTACTCGCAGAATCCAGATAAGGATGGTCAATCTGCTCAGGGTCGCCCATCAGAATGATTTTACTGCCTTCACCAACCCTTGATACAATCGTCTTCACTTCATGACGGGAGAGGTTCTGCGCTTCATCAATGATAATGAATTGTCCTGGGATGGAGCGTCCGCGGATATACGTGAGTGCTTCGACCTGAATACTACCTAGACCCATTAGGATTTTATCAATATCGCCTGCTTTTTTGGTATCAAACAGAAACTCCAGATTATCATAGATCGGTTGCATCCACGGGCGTAGCTTCTCTTCTTTCTCACCAGGTAGATAACCGATATCTTTTCCCATTGGAACTACAGGACGAGCAATCAATAGCTTTTTATATTTATGATCATCTTCCACTTTTAACAATCCTGCCGCAAGTGCCAGTAACGTTTTGCCTGTTCCCGCTTTTCCCGTTATCGTCACAAGAGGGATATCATCATTCAGCAGCAGTTCAAGAGCCATACGTTGTTGTGCGTTACGTGCACTAATTCCCCACACATTATCATTACTAAGGAAAAGCGGCTCAAGCTTGGTTCCTTCTGTATTTACCTTGAGTAACGCTGATTTATTCGTACCCATCTCATCTTTGAGAATGACAAATTCATTAGGATAGAGTGAATAGGATAGTTGTAATGGCTTGATCGGGAGAAAGCGATAGGTGTAGAACTCATCAATAACGGATGGGTGCACCTTCAAGGCAGTATAACCCGGATACAGTTCACTCAGCCCTGCTGTCCGATCTGATAAGTAATCTTGTGTAACCAAACCAAGTACATCAGCTTTGATCCGAACAAGGACATCTTTACTGACCAGAACGACCTGTCGTTCTGCGACCTCTTTTTCATTTTCTTCAATCTGATAATTCACAGCGACAGCCAAAATACGATTATCATTGGATACTTCACCAAACATCTCCTGTACCTTTACGAAACTGCGATGATTTAACTCAACTTTTAGGTTCCCTCCATTGGCAAGAGGCACACCACTATGCAGATGCCCTAACTCACGTAGTCCATCAAGCAGCCTTGATACGTTGCGGGCATTGCGGCCTATTTCATCGGCATTTCTTTTCTTGGAGTCGATCTCCTCCAGTACAACCGCGGGAATGATTACCTCATGTTCCTCAAAGGCAAATATGGCATTGGGGTCATGCAGAAGCACGTTGGTATCCAATACAAAAATCTTTTTCATTCAATCCCCTCCAAAGCGGCGTCGTTAAAGGCATGGATAAGTGCGATCTTTCAGCAGCGGCATGGACAATCATGCTCCCATACATAAATGTATTCGACTAGGACAAAATAATTGTCAACCATTCTGAAAAACTCCAGGAAAGGATGAACATTTATGAAATTTGGGATATGCACGCTGCTTCTGATCTTTATACTTACAGGCTGTAACAGTACTTCGCATAACGCTTCGCAGCAGCAAGGTCAGCATGCTAGAGGTTATGGAGGCAATGTTACAACTCAGCAAGACGGGCAGAGAGGATCTCATATGCTGGACGCACAAGATGATCTTAATAACCCTTCAGGATTGGAAGAAATCCCTGAAAATACAGGTGAAGTCCATGATACAAACATCGTAGATGATGCACAAACAGGCCGGATGCCTAATGATCAACGAATTCATCACCTCAAAGCACTCGCTAAGCAAGTGGAAGGTGTAGAGGATGCCAATTGTGTCATTCTAGGTAATACTGCAGTGGTTGGTATCGATGTTGATGGCGAGCTTGAGCGTGCACGCGTTGGAACCATTAAATACGCTGTTGCCGAGGCTCTTCGTAAAGACCCTGAAGGTGTAGATTCTATTGTTACGGCAGATGCCGATGTCACTGAACGAATCAAAGAAATTGGTGAGCATATCCGTCAAGGACACCCGATCTCCGGTTTTGCCTCAGAGCTTGCTGATATGGTGGGACGAATCATCCCGCAGCTGCCAAAAGATGTTCAGGTTCGACAAAATCCCGACGAACAAAATGAGCAGGAACCTCAAATGCAACAACAGCAGCAACAACATTCTACAGACAAAAGACAACAAAAAGCCCAGTGATTTCTCACTAGGCTTTTTTCATCGCAGCAAAGACCTGCTCATCTAATTTTTCAGCAGCACGCTGATCGTATATTTTGACATATTGAGGCACAGAGGATAGCTGAGCTCCATAAAACAACGCATTTCGCACAGCTTCAATTGAAATGTCGAAACAGCACATATTAAATGGAACATCCTGTAGTGGATCTTGGCGTACCGAAGCACGACCGTTAATGGCATATACCATCTCTTCTCCAAATACAGTGACCGTTATTAATGGATTATGCATCATATTCTTCACGAGACGTGAACGATGATCCAGTGCAACACGAAGAGTCGAAGCATTCTCTGCATAAATCCATGAAATCGCAGTAGATGTAGGGCCTCCGAATTCCAAATCAACGGTGTTCAGGAGGACAAATGTCTCATGTTTGAACTGTTGCAAAAGAGATTCAGTTAATTGTGTGACGGCTTCGGACATTCAACCAGCCCCCTAATCTTCTTTAGGCAAGACTTGCTTCACTGCTTAAGTCATTATAGCATACCGCTAAGCTTGCTTCCAATCCCCAAAGAATGAGAGTTATTCTGCTGCTGGAGACGCAGTCACTTTACCGGATAACGTATCCTGCAGAGCTTGCTTCGCATTCGCTAGCTCTGTCTCGTTGATATATACATATGGACTTCTCCACTCACCTGTCACTGGAGTATAGTGTACATCCGATTTAGATATATCCCAATACGTGGAAATGAAATTTTTCATTTGTTCTGATTCCACATCTGTGGTCATATTGTCATCCACTGCCCCAATGACCTTACCGATTTTGGTAACACCACCTAGTGACTTCATCTGATCTAACATGGAATTCAACACTTGGTTTTGGCGTTTATTTCGGTCAAAATCGTTGGATTCTTGTGTTTTGGGATCACAATTCGATTTACGGTAACGAACGAAGTCAAGCGCCTCTTTACCATCGAGATGCTGTGGGCCTGCTATGAGATTAATATCTGTACCATCTGCTTTATCTCGGTAACACATATTTTTGTCAACAGTTACATCTACCCCGCCAACCGCATTGACGGCATCACGGAAGGCTTGGAAATTCAAGACGGTTGTATAATTGATGTCCACACCAAGATACTTGCCCATCATTTCTTTCATCTGATCTTCCGCTTTTTTACCGGAGGTTTTTTCCTGTGCCTTAAATCTTGGATAATATGAGTTCAATTTATTCGATTTATATCCATCCAATGTAATTCGTGTATCGCGTGGTAGCGACACAATCGTTGCCGTTTTGGTCTCCGGATTCATGGAAGCCACCATCACTACATCGGAAAGATAGGTTCCTGTCTCAGGACGATTATCCGTACCTAAAAGTAGCATCGTAATCGGTTTGGTTTTAGCCGACATCCCTGCAGGTACCGGTTTATCAATACCTGTATCAGCTACTTGGTTGTACACCCAGTAGATATATCCAGCCCCCACCAATATGCCGATGACGAACAAACTGAGTACGATCTTCGCAAATGCTCGCAACCCTTTTTTCTTTTTCTTAGGTTGACCCTTGCTATTCTTCGATCCAGAAGTACTGGATTTCGTCGGTGCCTGTCTCCGTGGAGGTAAGCCGTTCGAATTCATATCTTCAACACCTTTATCACATCTGTTTTTTTGTCTAAATAAAAGACAACCGCTTTCCCGAGGGAAAACGGATGGTTTGTACAAGACAACATTTATGAGTTTCGTGCGGAAGCTTCCGCTTTTTTCTTTTGACGACCTTCAATAAAATAGCGCACTCGTACTAACAACATCAAACCAACCGCTACCAGCAAACATTGAATGATGGGAAGCTTATCGATCTGAAAAATAAGAAGCATGAATGTGCCCATCGCCATCAACAGATAGAGGAAAATTTCCTTAACGAGTGGTAACTTCTGACGTACCCGAAACACCTTGTTGTATACGTAAGTTATTAGCACAAAGATGACGATATAGGCTACGATCGGGTTTGACGCAAACCATGCTTGCATGCACAGCCAGCTCCTTTCGTGATCATGCTTGTATAAGTAAACTGGTTGATGAAACAACACTTCCAAGTTGATTACAAAACCGTCGTATGAGACCGTTCCGGATTCGGATCGTTCTTTCGATCGCTGTTGTCTCCGGATTTCCTGAATAATTCTTCAAAGGTTAAAACCCGGAGACAAAGGCGAACGCTTCGCTTCTACAGAATCGATTCCGATCCTACACTACTTTGAGCGGTTTGAACTCAAACGTATGACAGTGCGGTTTACATCATCAAACGTTAACTTATACATATTATTTTTTTGTTAGTTAAGATTAAGCGTTATTTTGAGCCATTTTGCGTTGTTTTTCTGAACGCTCACGCTCGGATTTGTTCAAAAGCTTTTTACGAAGACGAATAGATTTCGGTGTGATCTCACAATATTCATCTTCATTCAGATATTCAAGCGCCTGTTCCAACGAGAAGATAATTGGTGTTTTAATTTTAACCGTATCATCTTTACCAGAAGAACGAACGTTAGTCAGTTGTTTTTCTTTGCAAATGTTGACAACGATATCATTGTCTCGAGTATGCTCACCAACGATCATACCTTCGTAAATTTCTGTTCCTGGCTCAAGGAAGAGCGTACCACGATCTTCAACACCCATCATTCCATAGAACGTAGATGTACCCGTTTCAGTTGAGATCAGTACACCTTGGTGACGTCCACCCACTTGACCGGATACTACTGGAGCGTAGCTGTCAAATGCATGATTCATTACGCCATAACCACGAGTCAATGTCAGGAAGTTGGTGCTGTATCCAATCAAACCACGTGCAGGGATCAGGAACTCCAGACGAACTTGACCGCTACCATTGTTGACCATGTTAACCATCTCTGCTTTACGTGCGCCCAGGCTCTCCATTACGGAACCCATGCTTTCTTCAGGGATATCAATCAACAAGCGCTCAAGTGGTTCCATTTTCTTACCATCAATTTCTTTGATGATAACTTCTGGTTTGGATACTTGAAGCTCATAACCTTCACGACGCATATTTTCAATCAGGATACCCAAGTGAAGCTCACCACGTCCGGAAACGATAAATGCATCTGGGCTCTCTGTTTCTTCAACACGAAGGGATACGTCAGTTTCCAATTCTTTCAACAAACGCTCGCGCAGTTTACGGGAAGTTACCCATTTACCTTCACGGCCTGCGAATGGACTGTTGTTTACGAGGAATGTCATTTGCAGTGTTGGCTCATCAATTTTCAGAACCGGCAAAGCTTCAGGGTTGTTCGGGTCAGCAATCGTTTCACCGATGTTGATATCCTTAATACCCGCGATCGCAACGATGTCACCTGCTCCAGCTTCCTCTGTCTCAACACGTTTCAGACCTTGGAAACCAAACAGTTTCTCGATACGAGCTGTTTTGCTTTTGCCATCACGCATAATAACAGTAACGGATTGGCCTTGACGAATCACGCCGCGGTTTACACGACCGATAGCGATACGTCCGAGGTATTCATTGTAGTCCATCAGCGTAACGAGGAATTGCAGTGGCTCTTCAACGTTCTCTGTTGGATGAGGGATATGACTTACGATGGTATCGTAGATTGCCATCATGTTGTCATCTTGTTTGGCAGGATCGTCTTCCATGCTGGATGTTCCGTTCAATGCGGAAGCATATACGACAGGGAATTCAAGTTGTTGATCGTTGGCACCCAGTTCGATGAACAGGTCAAGTACTTCATCAATAACCTCAGCCGGACGAGCCGCTGGACGGTCAATTTTGTTTACAATAACGATTGGAGTCAGGTTGTGCTCAAGTGCTTTACGAAGTACGAACTTCGTTTGTGGCATACAGCCCTCATAAGCATCAACAACGAGCAATACGCCGTCAACCATTTTCATGATACGTTCTACTTCACCACCGAAGTCGGCGTGACCAGGTGTATCTACAATGTTGATCAGGAAATCTTTATAAGTTATAGCCGTGTTTTTGGCCAAAATCGTAATACCGCGTTCACGCTCCAAATCGTTGGAGTCCATTGCGCGCTCCTGTACCGTCTCGTGATCACGGAATGTACCGGATTGCTGGAGCAACTTGTCGACGAGTGTCGTTTTCCCGTGGTCGACGTGGGCAATAATCGCAATATTGCGAATGTGTTCTCTTGAATGCATGGTTTGTATCCATATCCTTTCCAATTTCAATTCTTATCTTATCTACTAAACTTCCCGCAAAATCGCAGGTTACTCACAAAATAAGCGTCGGTGATAACCCGACGCATGTCTATATCCCTTATATTATAGTTTATCATAGGTAAAAATCAAGATATTTCGCTTGAAAGTAGCACTGAGATTATTACCAGCCCGTACCGCGACGTCCCCGTCCTAGTAATAACCAGACTCCACCTAAGATTAACAGAACAGCAAGTACATAGATGATTCCCGTCTGCAGCAAGGTAAATCCGAGCAATATGACAGCTACAGCTCCTATAATCATTCCGCCAGGTAACACATATTGAGGTCTTCGACGTTCAGCTAGTCCGAATTCCAATAAACCTACAGCTACACCTAACAAAAGAACCGGCCACAAGCTTGTCATCAGTCCCGCTCCCCATGTGTTCGTTATGCCGAACAACACGCCGTATACCGTAAGAATTCCCGCAGGAACCAGTGACCATGAAGGCGAGAGTCGTGCATAATACAGCGCATGAAGAGCAATACCCGGCAGAAGGATCAACAACGGCCAGAAATGGCGCCCAATGAATCCAAACACCCCTAACTTACCGAGCAAAATAATCACACCTGCAACAACTATAAAAATTCCGATGGCTTTTTCATTTCTCATTCTCACTTCTGCAAGTCACCTCTTATCCCATTTGGCTATGTACCTCGCCTGGCTAACATACAGTCTTTTTCGCGATGCCAGACATGCATCTATGGTATCTAGTGTAGCTGAAGTTTCGGCAAAACACTATCCTTTATGTCATACGCTGCTGCTACTCCATATTCTTGGATCTCGATGTCATCCGATGATAGGGATACACTTCCTATTCTTCTCAGTAACCTTCTTAAGCAAACCAAACTCAACAAAAAAACCGCTCTAACCGAGCGGCTTGGACTTCTTTTGGAGATGAGATGTTTCTCTCTTCAGAAAGTATATTAAATGTTCCGCCTTACAAACTTGCTTGCTCCTCCAACAGCAAGAACCAGACAAGCCATGGCTGCTGGGAGCAGCATATGTGCTTCGGCTGTCAACCCGGTTAACCATTGCCCAAGCTTTGGATCATTCATAACCATTTCACCCGCGGTAAAAGCTAAAATTCCAGAACCCACAAACACCAAGATTGGGTATCGCTTCAACAATCCAACGATCAGACCACTTCCCCATACGACGATAGGAATACTAATGGCAATACCAATAACAATAAGCGCTAGATCACCTTTGGCTAATGCAGCAATAGCTAGAACATTATCTAAACTCATGACAAAATCGGCGATCAGAATCGTTTGAATCGCTTTCCACGTCGTCTTTGCTTCACGAATATGTACAGTATCCTCATTTTGAAGCAAAAGCTTCATGGCAATCCAGAATAACATCAGTCCACCTGCTGCTTGGATAAACGGAATCCCCAATAATAAAACGGCGGCAAAGGTCAATACACAGCGTAATACTACCGCTCCAAATGCCCCCCACCAAACGGCTTGCTTACGCTGCCTCACAGGTAGATCCTTACTAGCAAGCGCAATAACAACCGCATTATCTCCACTCAAAACCAGATTGATCATTAATATTTCAGTCAACAGCCATAAAGTATCCATAATCATCCCCCCACTCTAACTTGTATGTCAAAGTTGTCCATGCTATTCTTATCGATTGAACAAGCTTATTTTAGACAGGCATGTAAATGAAGGAGTGACAGCAAATGGACATATTTAGCGCTGTTTTTTGGATTGCTTTAGTTAAAATTGTATTTATTGATCTCATGTTAGCTGGGGACAATGCCATCGTCATTGGTTTAGCTGCACGTAATCTTCATCCCTCAGTGCAGAAAAAAGCGATTCTTTACGGAACAGCAGGTGCACTCCTCATACGAATTGTAGCAACCGTTGTTGTACTCTGGCTCCTTAAAGTGCCTTGGTTGCTCCTAGCTGGAGGCGTGCTTCTCGTCTGGATTGCCTATAAATTGTTAGCAGATCAAGGAGAAGAGCACAGCGATATTAAGGCAGGTAACTCATTATGGGTTGCAGTTCGCACTATCGTGATTGCCGATGCGGCCATGGGACTGGATAATGTCATTGCTGTCGCGGGCGCAGCCGAGCAGCATCTCCTACTCGTTATCCTTGGACTTCTGATTAGCGTACCTATTATCGTGTGGGGCAGTACGCTGTTCATTAAGCTGATTAATCGTTTTCCATGGATTATCTATCTTGGCGCGATTGTCTTAGGTTACACGGCTACCAACATGATCACGGAGGAACATCAGCTTGTGCCTTTCTTCACTGAGCATCCGGCACTGCGAATATTGTTCATCGTTCTTGTCGTTGCCGGCATCGTATTGGCAGGTTATCGAAAACGAGTAAGTCATGACAAAGCAGTCAAAAAGCATGAGCGCTCCTATTCGTAAAAAGGATTGCGATAATCGAATTGCTCAGCTCTGCTGAAAACTTTAAATGCTATTATTTTCAAAAAAAAGGATTGGTCGATTAATGTCGACCAGTCCTTTTTCTGTTTAACTTTGTCATATTTTAAGATGCGGGTAAACATATTCCTTGTTATGTCTTTCCATCCACTTGAGGTCACTATGAAGATTAAATGACTCGTTGATTAAAACCAGTCTTCTTTGATTTCAGAGTCATCAATAGAACTTGCTCCAGTGACAGGTTCACCTGCATGTAACACAATCGTTTCGGTCTGTGCTACAGCTTCGTCGACCCATGCAGTCAGATGACTCATCGTTGCCTCAATTTTATCCACAATGCGGAGATTAGGATTCGTCGTTGGCGATTTTGGCACAAACAGGGTACAGCAGTCCTCATAAGGCAAAATGGAGATATCGTACGTTCCAATTTGCTTGGACAACGTAATAATTTCTTGTTTGTCCATCATAACTAGCGGTCGCAGCAACGGCAGATCCGTTGCACGTCCAATTACGTTCATGCTTGGAAGTGTCTGACTGGCCACCTGACCTAGGCTATCGCCTGTAATCAATGCAAGCGCCCGTTCACGTTCAGCCAGTTTGGTTGCAATCCGCAACATAGAGCGCCGCATTAGCGTAATGATTAAGTTGTCCTGTCCGAGCTGCGTGAATGCCGTTTGTATCTCGGTAAAAGGAACAAGATGCAGCTTAATCGTTCCCGCATGATCTGCGAGTGCACGGGCAAGGTCAATAACTTTCTCCTTGGCACGCTGACTTGTGAATGGATAGCTGTAGAAGTGTACACATTCTACTTCGAGTCCACGACGCATCGAAGACCAAGCCGCTACAGGACTATCGATACCACCGGACAACAGAAGCATAGCTTTTCCGTTTGTACCTAAAGGGAATCCTCCTACAGCAGGGATTACCTCATTGAAAATATAAGTGCCCTGCTCACGAATCTCTACACGCAGCTCGATATCCGGCTCACGCACATCCACGCTAAGATCCTGAAAGGTTCTGAGAATGGGCGATCCCACCATATGGTTCATCTCATGCGAGGAGTGCGGGAACTCTTTCCATACACGGCGAGCATTTACTTTGAAAGTCATACCGCCTTCGAACTCGTGCTTTCTCTCCTCCATAAAAGCAACCGAAGTCTCCACAATGGCATCCCGCTCAGAAGGAGTCACTTTAACAGGACTAATCGACATCACGCCGAAAACCCTTTTTAATACCTGGATCAGATCTGTATAAGATTCATTACCAAGATCTACATACAGGCGACCAAACTCTTTTCGCAAACTCGCACTAGGGTAAGGCTTGAGCAAGGAACGCACTTGAGTAATGATCGTTTTCTCGAAACGTGCACGATTTTTTCCTTTTAACATAAATTCTCCAAAACGGAGAAGTAACATATCGTATTTCATCTGACTTTACATCCGCCTTTCCAACGGGCGCAATTGCGCCATCATCTGATGTATAGCCTGCTTCAGCAGGGTTACATCTTCTTCTGTATGTTCATCACCAAGACTAATGCGTAATCCTCCAGCTGCACAAGCCGAATCTTTGCCCATCGCAAGCAGTACACGACTTGGTTCAGCAGAACGGGAAGAACATGCTGACTGGGTCGATACCGTAACCCCGAGCTGCTCCAATGTATGAAGCACCACTTCGGCTTTCATGCCAGGATATGAGAAATGAATAATATGAGGTGCTCCCTGTTGATCGCTATTCAGCACTAGACCCGGAATTTCCTTAATAAACGCCATGATCTGGTCACGATACACCGTCACGCGTTCAGCAAATTGAGGTTGACGCTCTACAGCAAGACGTATCGCCTTCGCCATACCTACGAGCAATGCTACATTTTCCGTCCCTGCTCTCATCCCGTTTTCCTGTGAACCCCCGGATAATAGTGGAGTCAGTTCAATCCCACTACGCACGTACAAGAGTCCAGCTCCTTTAGGGCCGCGAAATTTATGAGCAGATAAGCTATACAGGTCAGCGTACCAGGAAGCAGGCTTAGCCTCCAGCTTGCCAACGCCCTGCACACCGTCTACATGAAACAAAACACGGGGAGCTTCTCTCTTGAGACGTTTACCGATCTCAGCAATCGGGTGAATAGCACCTGTCTCATTGTTGACATGCATTAAGCTTACAAGGACAGTATCCGGTCTTAACGCTTCGATAACCTGCTGTGCGGTAACCCTCCCAAGTGAGTCCACAGGAATCCATGTGACATCCCATCCCCACTGTTGCAATTGGAGGACGCTCTCATACACTGATGCATGTTCGGTAGCCGTGGTAATGATGTGTTTGCCTCGTGATTGGTAGCGTAATGCCGCCCCCTTAAGCGCGAGATTGTTGCTTTCCGTTGCACCCGAGGTGAAAATGATCTCGTCAGGCTTAACCCCGATTGCTGTAGCACAACCAGCTCTTGCTCGCCGTAATAGTTGGTGTGCCCGCTCACCATAACCATGGATGGATGAAGGATTACCATACTGAGCCTCCATCACTTCAGTTATGGTTCTTACGACATCTGGATCTGGAGGCGTCGTCGCTGCATAATCAAAATATTTCAAAACGAGGTTAAACCTCCTTATCATGTGCATTCAAACTTCATGATTGTACAGTGAGCATTGTAACACGATACCGCTCCAACACAAAAAGACCAAACAGAAACAGGTAAAAACGCCCCTTCAAGTTCCTGAATTGATCTTTTGGCTGGACTCACTGTATATGCATTTCATTCAAAGTTACAACGTATATTTCGCTTGTGCTTTCTCTACCTTTGAGATATAAGCTTGCGTCTCGGTAGGCAGAAGCTTCAGTGCATTCATCAGTTCAGTGTCATTGGATACGCCCAAGCGTGATACACGTCCAGGTCCTGCATTGTACGCGGCGAGAGCCATCTTCACTTCTCCACCAAAACGTTGAAGCTGAAGAGAAAGATACTTCGTTCCCCCATCAATATTCTGCGCAGGGTCGAATGAATTGCTTACTCCGAGGCCAGCAGCCGTTCCGTCCATCAATTGCATTAAGCCTTTGGCTCCTGCTGAGGAAACAACGTTTGGATTAAAATTGGATTCTGTATCGATAACTGCCTTGATTAACGACTCAGGAACGCCATACTTGGCACTCGCTGCCGCAATTAAGGAATCATAATCGGTAGGCACAGTCTCTTCCCCATTCGTTGACACTGCATCCAACAGAGATGAAAGAGATACGGATGGACTGCTGCTTGTGGAGGCAGTTAAAAGTGTACCCGAATCTGAACTGTACTGGCTGCCCAATTGTAACCATAATAACCCGTCATTGGATCGTTTGGACAAACCAAGAGATGCTGAAGATGCATCGCTACTGCTTGTTCCACGGTTTCCAGTGCCTAATAGCCCGTCCATCATATTAGCAAAATCTACAGATGAATTGGCCGCTCCGGCTGACCCGCTTGATGGATTGGCAACGTTGGACAATTGCAGTTCAAGCAACTGCCGTGACCCATTGGGATCAATCTGCATGTGTATATCCACTCCCGTAATTTAAAACTAGATTCTGCCTTTATTCTACATCGTTTTACATGAATCTGCCATCATTTTCAAAAAAATAAACGCATAAATGCTCTCTTTTGCACATAGACGAAAAAAACCTTCTCCATTCCCCGAATAGGGAACGGAAAAGGTCATCATATTAAAGTACTGTGTTCGTTCAAGAAGCTGCAAGAAGCATAACCCTCCGCTCTTACCGCGCGAAAGGAATCATGAAGAAATAACTGAGTGTAGCTACAATACCTAGACCCATAGACCACGCACCTGCCGTTTTACGGCCATTTACAAAAGCATAATAACCGAGTACAGCCGCGACGGGTCCAAGCACGATAGACCACATGAATAATGATGCGATTCCTGAGGCCAATCCAACATAACCTGCAACCCTGCCTGTGGACTCCATCACTGCATCTGCCTCATGATTCTCCTGCGTACTTACTGGACGTTCAGAACGCTCAGTACGCACAGCCGTTGGAGGAGCAACCTCAGCACCGTATTCTTCTCGATGTTCACGTCTTGGATAATCAACGCGTTCACGAGACTTCTTGTCCTCAGATTCAGAGCGCTTAAGCAGAAGATCTTTATAATCATTTTTCATTACTAAGCACCTCCATTAAGAATGGGAATGACTGCTCATTTGGGTTTGAATGTGTGACAGCATGTGGCAGAAGATGTTCGTGCATGATCGTGATGATCGGAATCAAACGTCTCTCCAGCGAATTCCTCATGTAGGCGGCGGGTAGCATGCTGATCGATATCAATCATGATGGCATCCGCCTGACAGAAGTTATTCTCGCCCCAGTAGTTACAGTTAGAGACACTGCATTTAACGATTGGCTTTTCTTGACTCATTATTTATCACCTCGCACCTATTGTCTCCACGGTAATAATCAGCTATTCCCGTTCTAAATGTCAGATGATGACATGAATTCCCCTCTCGCAGCTATATAGTGAGAACGCAAAAAAACCGCCAAAATCGGCGGTTTCATTCATTGATATAGTTAGTCTACATGTAGTCTACGCTTAGGCGTGGTTACGTTGATTCTGCATCCGACGCTGAGTCAAATAATCACTCTCATAGAAAGCCAAGTCGTCGCGCAATTCTTCATACGTTTTGGAAATCTCAAGAATGACGTCACGCACTGCACGGATAGGCTTGTCACGGAAACGAATTGCATCTTGCCCTGTGTAAGCATATCTACCGTCTTCAGAGTAACATTCATTTTTGGGATAGAAAAAGCTATTTACACTTTGGTGGTACGTATTATAAAGCGCCTTTTCCGCAAAATCGACATCGAAATTAGCACGACGCAGCACAACGCCAAGTTTTTCGTAAGAAACTTCAGAAAAAACAAGCAGATGACGGAGATCCGAAAGAAATCCTTTGTAGAACGTAGTTGATTCTTCCGTCTGATTCTGATCCAGTTCAGGCAAAGCATTTTCGTTCAAAAATTGTTCAATCCGGTCGATAGCAGGTTTTAACTTTTCCCTAGTTGACTCACAAATTTTCTGTACATTGGCTGCTGACATAAAGGTAGCTCCCCCTTAAATAAGTCCTTACATATAGGTAGGTCGGGCGGTGAATTTCACCTGACCTTCAATTCTCAGGTACTATCCTACCATAAAAAGCTGACGAGCGGTATCCCATAATCCAACCGGTCTCTACAAGTGTTCGACGATCTTAATTGCAAAATGCTACGCATAGTCTAGATCTGCATAAAAATATCTGCTTTTCCTAACGATAGAACTATGCACGGACAACGATGAGGCCTGAGCACGGTTCAGATTATTGTCCCAATTACAGAGGAGGTTATCATCTCGATGTCTAAACCAAAATGGATTAACTGGGTTATTGCCGCAGGTGTAGGAACGCTTGCTCTAACCCTGCTACTACCAACATCCAATCGCACGCTGCCAGAGCATAGTGCATTACCTGATGCTCCTCACGTGGAGCAAGGGAATAAACAGCGCCTGAAAGTTCAAGACGTGAAAGCTACGGATCTCCTCACCCGAATGGATGCGAAACAGCATCTAAGCACCATGTTAGAGAAAACCTCCAGCATGTCAGATTCAGAATTGCGTAAGTATGTGCAAGACCTTCAACAATCTCACAAACACATCCATTCTCTCATGTTCATGGACAATAAATCAGGTTCACAGCGCCATCGGTTCGGCCAAGACCTGCCAAAAGGAAGTAAATTGGAGCAACAACGCTTCGATCATTCTCTTAGCCTAGCCAAAAAAGCCGTTATGAAACGTCAAAGCTTCGAGTCTTCTTCATTTGCCATGGGTAAAGAAAAGTATTTTGTGTTAGGTCAGCCTTCCAAGGATGGCAAGCAAGCTGTCATCGCCTTATTCAGCCAAAACGTGCTTAACGCGGTAGAACAGCATCAACGTAAAAATCTGCGTATGATTCCTTACCCTCGGGAAGGCAAGTTCAAAATTGAATCGGTACATCCAGATACCTTAAACGAAATTACGGTCAAAACAGGACATGATAACGCAAATGCCAGCCATTTTTATGAAAATGAAATCGTAATTCGTTTCCGACAGGAGCCGGGCGAACGTGACATGCGTATCATTAAATCTGACTTGCGAACACAGTCTGCTCGCAAATTGGGATACACGTATGTTTTCCGTTCAGAACATATGAATTATGAACAACTGCATTCCTATTTTGAGCGCAAATGGAATCCACTTTATATAGAGCCCCACTACATGTATTTAACCAATGAGACACTGACTGAAAAGGACAATTCGACTGAGGTCACCGTTCCTAATGATATTTTGTTTAGCGATTACCAATGGAACCTGCCTGCAATTGAAACCAACCGCGGGTGGAATATTTCAAAAGGGAACAAGGATGTTATTGTTGCCGTGGTGGATACTGGGGTAGACATCAATCACCCTGATCTCAAAGGAAAGCTGCTTAAGGGATACAATGTGATCGACCCTACTAGCGAACCTCTAGATGATGTCGGTCATGGTACGCACGTTGCTGGAATTATCGGGGCGATTGTTAACAACAATGAGGGTGTAGCAGGAATGAGCTGGTACAATAATGTACTCCCAGTAAAAGTTTTGGATAGCTCGGGTTCAGGCACGACTTATGCTGTTGCTGAAGGGATTATCTGGGCAGCAGACCATGGAGCCAAGGTCATTAACATGAGCTTGGGAAACTATGCAGATGCTCAGTTTCTTCATGATGCAATCAAATATGCGTTTGACCGCGATATTGTATTGATAGCCGCTACAGGCAACGATAATACAGAACGTCCTGGATATCCGGCTGCCTATCCCGAAGTATTCGCCGTATCTGCTACTGACCCTGATATGAATAAAGCTTCCTACTCCAACTATGGTGACTACGTTGATGTTATGGCACCAGGCACCAGCATTGCGAGCACCTATCCTGACAACCAGTATGCTGCTTTGTCGGGAACATCCATGGCCAGTCCCCACGTGGCCGCACTTGCAGGATTAATTCGTTCGATCAACCCTGACTTAACGAATACTGAAGTGATGGATCTCATGCGTCAGAGCGTGATCGATCTCGGCGATCCTGGGCACGATAAATATTATGGATACGGTCAAGTGGATGTCTACAAAGCGCTTCAAGCCGCTTCGAGCAATAGTGCTCCTCTGCAATTTTGGCCACAACATGTGAGACAGCAAATGGACAATACGATGAAGAAATATACGAAGTAGTGGTTATTTATGTTCGACAACAACAAAAGCAGCTGCGCCCCCGGGCGTATGCTGCTTTTTGATATCGTATCAAATTATCATTCCCGGGGGCTTAGGCTGCGCTTAACGTTTACGTGAAGTTGTACGGGATTTGCTTGATTTTTTGGCGGATTTTTTCTTGCCGTTGTGGCTGGATACATAACCTGTTTCTTCTTCTCTTATAACGACTGGGTACATATGGTGAGGGATTGGCACACAGTGGTGCTTCTTGATAACTTCAATCGGATGAATTACAGGTACGATTTGTGGAATGTAGTAGTCTTGCACAACCTGGATAGGATCACAGACAATCGGGCAAACCGGTGGACAGAAATGGTTCATTTCAAAACCAACTCCCTTTCAAGTGATACTATAACGTATTGCATTAGGACGAAAGTGGATTGGATGTATGTCCATTTTTGAGAAATTAAATAAGCGGGAGCCTGTCCGCAGCCGCCCCTCCCTTAAGTAGGGCTTCGTTTGCGATCACATTACATAAGACACGCAGACCTTCACACAATCGTTCCATGTCCGTCACCGTAAAACAAATTCGCAAATTTGAAGTGTCTGGTTCCCCCACATAACAAGCTGAACCAGGCAAAAAGGAAACGCCTGCAGCCAGCGCGTGTCTATGTAGTTCACGCATATCTATACCATCGGGCATTTGCAGCCACAGGTTCAACCCTCCGTCCGGTAAGACCCAGAACATCCCTGGTGGTGCATGCGCTTCTAAGACAGCCGATGCTGCGCTCAATCTAGTGTACAGCTCATCTCGAAGCTGGCGGATATACGCGCTATACTGATGCTGAATGAAGGATTGCAACGCTTTTTGAGTTAACAGAGGACTGCCTAGATCTGCAGTAGATTTCGCAGCCACCAGCCGCGTAAGAACACTTCCATCTGCGATAGCACAGGCCACACGGCAGCCTGGTGATAATACTTTACTGAACGTTTTGAGGTATACGACATGCCCGGTTGAATCCATTGACTTAATGGAGGCTGGAGGCGGGTCGCGGAAATAAAGATCAGAGAACGGATCATCCTCCAGAATGAGGCAATGGTAGCTCTGAGCCAAATTCAGCAACTGTGCTCGCCTTTGAGCACTCAGCGTGATACCTGTGGGATTATGAAACGTTGGAATGGTATAGATTAACTTCGGCGGATGGGTATCGCATAACCGGGTCAACAGATCGATGCGCATCCCCTCGTCATCCATCGGTACGGTAATAATTTTGGCGCCTCTGCTCGTAAATACATCGATGGCTCCCGTATACGTCGGGGCTTCCATGTAAACCACATCACCAGGCCCCACAAACGTCCGAGCCACCAAATCAATTCCCTGTTGCGTGCCGCTAGTAATTAACATGCGCTCAGGCATCACCTGCGAACCTCTCTCTGCAAAATGATCTGCAAACGTCTGGCGAAGCTCACGGTCTCCTTGGAAAGAACCATACGCAGCCATCCGTTCCGGATGATCTGAGGAGAGACGATAAGCACTCTCAATAATCTCTCGTGTAGGCAACAATTCAGGCTGAATAGCAGACATATGGAGCTCATAACGCACTTGTGGAGAAGTGTCGAAGTGTCGCCAAAGCTGAGCCCGAGGCAAATAATCAACCAATGCCATCTGCCAGTTCCACGGTGTATTTTTCTCCCCGTTTCCTTGCACTGGATACATCTTATCTATATTTTCGCTTCTCTCGGACTCCTGCACTCCCCGCACATAACAACCTTTGCCTTGAGAACACGTAATTAATTGAATCGCTTCAAGCTCCGCATATGCTTTGGACACCGTCACTAAACTTACACCAAGGTCTGAGGTAAGCTTTCGGACGGATGGCAGACGGGTTCCTGGTTCAATAAGCCCAGATCGGATACGATCTGCAAGAGTAAGTGCAATCTGTATGTACAATTTGGTACGACTTCCCCGCTTCAGTTCGATATGCATTGTTCCCGTCCTCCCAACTGTTATGATCTACATTTTACTGTTATACAGTTTCGGTCTATTATAGAATATAACATTACTATAAGTTCGTGTTCAAAGGTTCGTTTTTAGTACGAAGACGATGGAAAAAGCTGCAAAACGAACTTTATGAAGCACCTCTATAACAGTGAATAACAGGAGATGAGAACACAATGAATATCCCTTGGTCTAAAATGGCACTAAACACACCGTCCTCTGTCGTTCGCGACATGTTGCAAGCAGCGCAGGCTCCGGGCATGATTTCATTAGCTGGAGGTTTACCCGCACAATCATCATTCCCTCTGGAAGCGATTCGTGTCGCTTATGAAAAAGTATTTGCGTCCGGAGCATCCGCTCTTCAATATGCAGAAACGGAAGGATATCGTCCACTTCGCGCCAAAATCGCGGAGCGCCTCGAATCCAAAGGCATACCTGCTTCTCCAGATCATATGCTGCTGACTACAGGATCTCAGCAATCCATTGACCTTGTATGTCGCATCCTGCTTGATCCAGGTGATTGCGTACTCGTTGAATCACCAACCTATCTGGCTGCGCTTCAAGTGATTCATTCCTACCAGGCGATATCGCACGGTGTAAGCTGTGATGACGAAGGAATGCTACCTGAATCATTAGAAGAACTGCTTCAATTGCATCGTCCAAAATTGGTCTACATCAACCCAACCTTCTCCAATCCTTCGGGTAAAGTGTGGAGCCGTGAAAGACGTCAGAAAGCGGTGGATCTTTGCCGGAAATACGGCGTCCTGATTCTGGAAGATGACCCGTATGGCGAAATTCGTTTTAATCCGGAAGAGCTGGACGCGCCCGCACTTACTGAATTGGACGCTGCTTATGAAGGACCTTCCAACGTGATCTATACCAGTACCTTCTCCAAAACGGTTGCTCCTGGACTTCGTACAGGCTGGATCCTGGCTGCACCGGATATTGTTAAAATCGCAGCAAGAGCTAAACAGGGTGCGGATCTGCACTCTAGCAGTATTGACCAAAGAGCGCTTCATGCCCTGATGGAGACGTTTGATCTCGATGAGCACATTCGTGGAATTTCCGCTGATTATAAACAGCGCATGGAGAAAATGACTGAGCTGATGACGAAAAAGGCATGGGAAGGCATCTCGTGGAATTCACCACAAGGGGGAATGTTCCTCTGGCTCGAATTACCTGAATCGATGTCTGCCAGCAATCTGTTCACTTACGGCATTCAGGAAAAAGTATGTATCGTTCCTGGTGATTCCTTCTACGCAGGCACGCCTGAGTTGAACCGGATGCGGATTAACTTTACCCACACCGATCCAGAACTACTCCCTGAGGCTGTAGAACGTATGGATCGCGCCATTAAACGCTGGCATGCTTCAGTACAATCCGATGCTACAGTGACCATGTAATTTTTGATAATCGCAGTTATATTGCAATATAACTGCGATTATTGCTTACTTTATCAATAGCAAATAAATATGGCGTCAGATTCCGTATAGATCGGATTCTGACGCCATCTCTGTTTATAACACTAAAATTATGCTATGTTCATCATGAGAATTACCATTCACATGAATGAATTCCAAATGACTAGCTGTTGTTGTAGTTAGGAAAGCTTACCGTAAGCCGGGTTCTGTGCTCTTCGTGGTTCATACGGGAACTACCCTCCCACCACAAGCGACAATCATCTATCTAGGCCATACATTGCTGTACAGCTCAAGCGACCAACCTAGACACACCTCGGGCTAAGGCTGCCTCCTCCAAAGAGTCGACTGTGTCCCATTAGGTCTTGCTCCAGATGGGGTTTACCAGGAACGAAGTCACCAGCGTTCCTCGGGGTCTCTTACACCTCGGTTCCATCCTTGCCTGTGCCGGAAAATCCGGCCATCGGCGGTCCATTTCTGTGGCACTATCCTTCAACTCGCGCTGACTGGACGTTATCCAGCATCCTGCCCTGTGGAGCCCGGACTTTCCTCTCGTGGCAACAAGGCCACCAGCGATTGTCTGTCAAGCTTTCCGAAACAACATTACATAGTATACAAGGATTTCAGTTTACAAACAAGCTTAATATTAATGGAAGCATTGGGAACAGGCACGTTTAGAGGAAACGGAATACTTCTGTATTTACCTCCGATGCTGTTACCTGTGTTTCATAACGTTTATGGTCTAAGCGCTCCCGCAGCCAATCGGCTGTTTTTGGCTTCATAATTTTCTCGGCATTATGTCCAACATCAATGATACACATGCCTGCCATTAACGCATCGTGAGCCGTATGATAATCAATATCCCCAGTTACGATGACATCTGCTCCTTTGAAACGTGCCGTAAGTGTATAACGGCTCCCTGAGCCACCAAGAACAGCTGCTTTTTTCACTTTACGGTTCAAGTCTCCTACCACTCGGACGTGAGACACGTTCAGTTGGGCCTTCACGACGTCAACCAGCTCACCGAGTGTCATTGATTGTTTGAGTGGTCCTAAGCGCCCCAGACCAAGCGTGCGCCCTTTTAAATCCATAGGGTATAGATCGTATGCCACTTCTTCATATGGATGTGCCTTCAACATCGCTTGTATAACTTGACTGCGCAGACTTTGTGGCACAATCGTCTCGATGCGCATTTCCTCTACACGTTCCATCTGCCCCTGTGTACCAATAAAAGGCTGCGTGCCTTCTCCAGGTACAAATGTACCTGTGCCTTCCGTATTGAAGCTACACTTGTTATACTGTCCAATGCTGCCAGCACCAGCTTCTAGAATAGCATTCAACACTTGTTCATGATGTGTACGAGGAACGAATACCGCCAGCTTGAAAAGATGATCCGTATGTACATCTTCCAATGACTCTCTGCTATCGATTCCGATCGCTTCTGCCATCCAATCGTTCATACCACCCTCTGCTACGTCTAGGTTCGTATGACTGATGTACACAGCAATGTCATGCTTAATCAGCTTTTCGTACAGTTTTCCCATAGGTGTATCTGTTGTTAGTGATTTGACTGGACGGAATATAATGGCATGATGCGCAATTATGAGATTGGCACCTAAGCGAATCGCTTCCTCGACCACTTCATCAGTGACATCCAATGCAACAAGAACGTGTTTAATTTCCTTTTGTAGACTTCCCAGCTGCAGACCGATCCGGTCATCAGGTACAGCTAAATGTTTGGGAGCCAGCTGCTCCATCAATTGAATTACAGTTTGACCTTTGGCAAACATGCCAATACCTCCTTCAAATTCGCAATCAGTCGTTCAACATCCGCAGCCTTCTCTCGAGCAGATTCTTGATCGGATTTCATGATCGACTGTACTACGCCCTGTAGCTTAACGATTTCACTTTCCCATTTGGCGAAAAATACGTCTGTTGGTTGATCGACCAGATATGGTCCCATGCGAAGCAAAATTTCCTCTGTCAACTCTACACCATTTATGAGGGGACGAGGCTTGTATACTTCTTCATTCGCAATAGGACTACTCGCTTGTGGCATAGCCGTGATAATTTCGTAGACCTTCCCATCTTCCTCGAGCAGTTTCTCCGCCACGACCACCCAGTTGTGAGCTAGAAGCCAACGTCTCAAGATATCCTCGCCTACGTTGGGTTGCAGCACAAGCAGGCTAACCCCTTCTAACTTGGACAGACCGCGATCCAGAATAGACGCAATTAATGCTCCGCCCATACCAGCAATTGTAATCACGTCCACTTCATCGGGCTCGATTACATCAAGACCGTCCCCGCGACGCACCGTAATTTTCTCTTGCAGACCTGCATCACTCACTTGTTTCCGCGCTGCTTCATAAGGTCCAGGATTTACTTCACCAGCTATTGCGCTGATAACGTTACCACTGCGAACAGCTGCTACAGGTAACAACGCATGGTCTGAACCAATATCCGCTAAACGGCTTCCCTTCGGAATTTGTACATGTATTTGCTCTAAACGATTCGAAAGTTTCATGACACACCTACACCATTCATTTAATTTATTGATTTGCATTGAACAACGAAAAGCGATAAAATAAAATCCAATCAAACATTTCAAGGATGAATTACCAAAACCAAGAAATTAAGACGTTCAATTTAAAAATAAAGGAGACCCCGCAGCCGCGTTAGCGTCTTGCGGAAAGTCTCCCAAAGGTTGTTATTCGAGGAAATCCTTGAGTCGTTTACTGCGACTCGGGTGACGCAACTTACGAAGAGCTTTGGCTTCGATCTGACGAATCCGCTCACGCGTAACGCCAAATACTTTGCCGACTTCTTCGAGTGTTCTCGTCCGTCCATCATCGAGACCGAAGCGTAGACGTAGTACATTTTCTTCCCGTTCAGTCAATGTATCCAGAACATCCTCAAGTTGCTCTTTCAACAGTTCATACGCGGCAGCATCAGCAGGAGCCAATGCCTCCTGATCCTCGATGAAGTCACCCAGATGGGAATCATCTTCCTCACCGATTGGTGTTTCAAGGGAAACCGGTTCTTGTGCAATCTTCGTAATTTCACGCACTTTCTCAACACTCAGATCCATTTCAGCAGCGATCTCTTCTGGTGTTGGTTCACGCCCAAGCTCTTGCAGTAGCTGACGGGATACCCGGATCAGCTTATTAATCGTTTCTACCATGTGTACAGGGATACGAATTGTCCGTGCCTGGTCAGCAATGGCACGAGTAATCGCTTGGCGAATCCACCATGTCGCGTACGTACTGAACTTGTAACCTTTTTTGTGGTCGAACTTCTCAACCGCTTTGATCAGACCCATGTTACCTTCTTGAATCAGATCGAGGAACAACATGCCGCGTCCAACATAACGTTTAGCTATGCTGACAACGAGTCGCAAGTTGGCTTCAGCCAAACGACGCTTCGCTTCCTCGTCCCCATTCTCAATCCGTTTAGCGAGTTCTACCTCATCGTCTGCGGACAATAGCGGGACACGACCAATTTCTTTGAGATACATACGGACAGGGTCATTGATTTTGATGCCTGGAGGCAAGCTCAGATCATCATCAAAGTGGAACTCATCGCCCTCTTCTCTGTTGTTGTTTTCCGAATCCTCGCTCGGACGAAGTGTTACCTCTTCGTTATTCTCGTTAACAACATCAATGCCGAGATCGCTCAATTGCTCATAGAACTCATCCATTTGCTCTACATCCTGCTCAAACGGGGAGAGTTTTTCAATAATTTCCTTGTAATTTAGCGAAGCTCTTTTCTTACCTGATTCAATCAATTGATCTTTAACCTGATCCAGCGTCAATTCTGTCTCTAGTTCAGTATGCTGATCATTCGCCATAATTCGACTCCCTCCTCCCTAGAAACATCCAATACTCAGACGTTCACTGTCTCTCTAGGGCAATCATTTCAATTGCAATTTGTGCCGCACGTACTGAATCACCTGCACGCTCTGCAGCAATCATTTCTTCTTTCTTCAAGTCGTACTCTTTCTTACGCGGATACTTCAGCACTTCTCTGATGCAATCGTCGAGTACTTGAACACTCCATTCACCAGGACCATCCATCATCGAGATTGAACTGACTGTCTTCTCAAGGCGGTCATCCTGCAGCGAAGACATGAAGCGGCTCGTATCCGGCGGTTTGCCTTGCGCATAGTAGGCATATAGATAAGCAGCAATAGCTGCATGATCATCCAAGTTAAAAGCTTCACCAAGATGCTCGTTAACGTACTGTGCAGCCTCGTCGTCCTGAAGCATCCAGGCGAGTAGCTTACGCTCAGCAGCGTGATAAGCTGGCAACAGATTAGGTGTAGGCACCTGCCTATTTTGTTGCCTACCATTATTCCACCTTTTCGAATTATTATCCCCAAACTGCTCGTTATTTTTCATGGCTTCTCGCTCTTCGTTGCACTCCTGCTTCAATGTTTCAAACGAAACGTCGACTTCTGCAGCAAGCTCACGAAGGTAAACTTCCCGTTCTGTTGGGGAAGGCAAAGGCGCAATGAGTTTCACGGCTTCCTTTGAATAAGCGATTTGTCCGCCACCTTCTAGCAGTATATGGTTTTTCTTAAGGTTTATAAGCTTAAATTTTGTTGTCGTTACGGCACCATCTATAATCTGATTCCGGAATCGTTCGCCACCATGCTTGCGGATGAAATCATCCGGGTCAAGCCCTTCGGGAATGAGTGCTACCTTAACTTGCAGCCCTGCTTCCTCAAGAATAGGGAAGTTTTTGAGCGCCGCAGCCTGTCCAGCTCGATCGCCGTCATAACAGATAATAACCTCATCGCACATGCCTTTCAGCATTAAAGCCTGATTCTCGGTAAGTGCGGTTCCCATAGCTGCTATACCGTTCTGGATGTCTTGATCCCAAGCGGAGATAACGTCACCGTATCCTTCGAATAGTATGGCTTGCCTTTGTTTACGAATTGCATTCTTGGCATGATGCAGATTGTAGAGCACTCGACTTTTGTTAAACAACCGGGTTTCCGGAGAGTTAAGATACTTAGGCTGTCCGTCTCCCAAAATGCGACCCGCAAATGCAATTGGCTTACCGCTCCTGCCATTAATCGGGAACATGACTCTGTCACGGAATCGATCGACATAACCTTGACCTTCGTTTCTCTGTGACAGAAGACCACCCTTCTCCATCTCTTCAAGCGGAAAATTGCGTTTCTCCAAAAATTGAACCACGGTATCCCAGCGATTAGGTGCATAACCAATCTGGAAATGGTCAATCAGCTTGTCATTGAAGCCCCGTGAGCGTAAATAATCCATAGCCACTTTGCCATGCTCTGTATTTTTCAATAAGAAGTGATACAGCTTCGCGGTAAGCTCGTATGCCTCCAGCAGACGCTCAGTCTCCGGATTCACATGAGCAGATTCACGCCCTTGCCAGTCACCCATAGAAATATGGCTTTCTTCTGCCATCGTCTTAACAGCCTCGGGAAAGGATAACCCTTCGATTTCCATCCTAAATTTGATGGCATTTCCACCCGTGCCGCAGCCGTAGCAATAGAAAATTTGTTTCTCTGGTGTAACTGTAAACGAAGGCGTCTTCTCAGAATGAAAAGGGCAGAGGCCTTTCATATATTTCCCCTGTTTGGTCAGATGCACAAATCGGCTCACCGTATCGACAATATCATTCTGCTGTAACACCGATTCAATAATACTTTCGGGTATACTGCCTTGTCCGGTACTCATCTCTGGCCACCTTCATCTCTTTAGCACGTAAATATAATTCGATAAACTTACACATTCTCCTGCAAATCTTTTAAAAGTTTTGTCAGTTTATGTTGAAATATTTCACGATCCTGCTCTGTGAAAGGCTTTGGCCCTTTCCCATAGTGACCTCTTTTTCGTGCTTTAGCCGCAGTGTGGCGGGAATCAAGCATGAAATCAATGTCACGATCGTTAAACTCACGACCACGAAATGATAAAACATAACAACGCTTGCCTAAAGCGAGCGCAGCCAAACCATAATCCTGTGTAATGACCACATCGCAAGGCTTAATATGATTAGCAATATATAGGTCAGCGCTTTGGTCACTACGATCTACCTGCACCGTTCGTACCCCTTCTCCACCTTGAAGCAGATGGTCAAAAGAAGAAACCAGCAGCACAGGGATTTTGAAACGGCGAGCCGTTTCCGCAATCTCGGCCTTAACCGGGCAAGCATCGCCATCCACAACAATGTGGCGTACATTCAACTCACTCAATCCCAGACCACCCAGCTTCATAAAGTTCGCATGTTGTCATCATGTCTAGATGCAAAATGCACAAAATAAACTGCATATTGTTATATACGACCTTAGTTAGGCGAAATCCTTCTGACGAGTCAACGTAATTCAAAGGCTAAAATACGGAACAGGTGTCTAAAATAAATTTCACAACCCGTTCCGTATATTTATACCCTGTTATATCCCGCTTTAATACTGAAATTGCGCTTTGTCTCTGAACCACTTGGTCTAAGCGGTCAGAAGAAGAATTACCACACTAATTTAGAGAAATCAGCGAATTGTTTCAGGTCACGATCAATCGTGGCAAGTAGCGCCAAACGGTTAGCTCGAATCGCTTCATCTTCGGACATTACCATAACGGAATCGAAGAATATGGTAATTGCCTCTTTCCATCCAGAAGCAATCGCAAGTGCCTCAGCAGTCGCATGTTTAGACAACGCTTGGTTGTACTCTTCGCTCGTTTTGCTCCAAGCTTCATGCAGCTGGCGCTCTCCTTCTTCTACGAACAATTCAGGATGTACGGAAGCATTAGATGCTTTGGCAGCCAAATTCCCCACACGGTTGAACGATTCGACCGTTGTTTTGAATGCATCTCCGGTTTGAACAGCCGCCATCAACGCTTCACCCTTAGGAACAATAGCACTAATATCATCGAAGCCAGAAGAGATCACTGCATCAACTACGTCGTATCTTACCGTCTCGGACAGCAATTTTTTCACACGAAGTCCGAAGAAGTCCTGCAAGTCTTTACGTACTTCTTCGTCTGCACGTTTCAACAGGTTCATCTGAGCGTGTACTTCAAGTGCAACTCCGAATACGTCTGACAATGTCAATGGAAGCTGATGATCAAGCAAAATCTGCACGATTCCTGCAGCCTGACGACGAAGTGCGTACGGATCTTGTGAACCTGTAGGAATGATGTTGATGGAGAAACAACCTACAATCGTGTCCATTTTGTCCGCAGCGCTCACAATCGCACCAATCAGGGAAGCCGGGGATTGATCTCCAGCAAAACGTGGCTGATAGTGTTCAAATACGGCTTTGGCCACATCTTCTTTTTCGTTAGCTTTGCGTGCGTAATCCTCACCCATGACACCTTGCAATTCTGGGAACTCACCAACCATCAGGGTAACGAGATCGAATTTGCAGATATCCGCAGCACGGCTAACCGATTCTGCTACAGCATTCGACACCTGAAGCTTAGATGCCAGAGCATCTGCAATTTTGCGAATACGGCGAACTTTATCACCAACAGTACCTAGCTCTTCTTGGAACACGATCGTTTCGAGCTTAGATAGTGCATCTTTGATCTCTAGCTTTTGATCTTCTTCATAGAAGAATTTTGCATCCGAAAGTCTTGCACGCAATACTTTTTCGTTTCCTTTGGCAATGATCTCAAGTGAATCCGCACCACCATTGCGAACCGTAACGAAATACGGCAGCAATTGTCCCTCACTGTCAAGCACAGGGAAGTAACGTTGGTGCTCTCTCATAGATGTAATCAGAACATCCTGAGGAATATTCAAGAATGAAGAGTCGAATGTACCAAACAGCACGGTTGGCGTCTCAACCAAGAACAGTACTTCTTCAAGAAGATCTTCTTTGATGCCAATACTCCATTTTTTTTCAGCAGCGAGCGCTTCGATTTGGGAGACAATCATCTGTTCACGTTCAGCAATGTCTACAATGACATGCTCAGAACGAAGAGTCTCTACGTAAGAAGAAGCACTGCTGATTACGGTATCCTTGCCCAAGAAGCGATGTCCACGAGTAACATTTCCAGACTGCACACCCGCTACTTCAAGCTCAATGACTTCGCTACCGAACAAAGCAACAATCCAACGAATTGGACGGACAAACTTGAAATCGTAGGAAGCCCAGCGCATGAATTTAGGGAACGTCATCGCATGCAGGATAGACAACAGGCCTTCACCGATTACAGAGGAGGTTTCTACCCCTTTACTGCTCTTCGTTGCATAGATGTACTCCACGCCACTAAGTTCCTTAAACGTGAATTGTTCTGGGTCTACACCCTGGCTACGAGCGAATCCTAAAGCTGCTTTGCTCCAGTTGCCGCTCTCGTCCAGTGCAATTTTACGCGAAGGACCTTTGACTTCTTCCTCCACGTCCTCTTGCTTCTCAGCTACTCCTTGAATCAATACTGCCAATCTGCGTGGCGTTGCATAGGCATTCACTTCACCGTAAGAGATACGAGATGCGTCCAACCATTTCACAACGCGCTCCTGCAGCTGCTCAATTGCACCGCACATGAAACGAGCTGGAACTTCTTCAAGACCAATTTCAAATAATAGATCCTTAGACATGCTCAGCTCCCCCTTTCTTAATCAGCGGGAAGCCAAGCTTCTCACGCTCTTCCATGTATGTGGCAGCCACTTGCCGAGCTAGATTACGAACACGTGTGATGTAACCTGTACGTTCTGTTACACTGATTGCGCCTCGAGCATCCAGCAGATTGAACGTATGCGAACATTTCAGCACATAGTCATATGCAGGGAATACCAAGTTTTGTGCCATTGCTTTATTCGCTTCTTCTTCATGCATGTTGAAAAGCGTAAATAACATTTTCACATCTGATACTTCAAATGTATATTTAGAATGCTCGAATTCTGGTTGACGGAATACATCACCATAGGTAATGCCTTCAACCCATTCCAGATCAAACACATTTTCTTTATCTTGAATGTAAGAAGCAAGACGCTCCATACCATACGTAATCTCAACAGCAACCGGATTCGTCTCGATTCCGCCTACCTGTTGGAAATACGTAAATTGGGTGATCTCCATACCATCCAGCCATACTTCCCAACCTAAACCTGCGCAACCAAGAGACGGATTCTCCCAGTTGTCTTCAACAAACCGAATATCATGTTTGAGCGGATCAATACCTAGACGTTTCAAGCTCTCCAAATAGATCTCTTGAATATTGTCTGGAGAAGGTTTGATAATGACTTGGAATTGATGATGCTGATACAGACGGTTTGGATTTTCACCGTAACGTCCATCCGATGGGCGACGGGAAGGCTCCACATAAGCTACTTTCCACGGCTCAGGTCCAAGCGAACGCAAAAAGGTCATTGGGTTCATCGTACCTGCCCCTTTTTCCGTATCATACGGCTGGACAATAATGCAGTTGTGCTCAGCCCAGAATTGTTGCAGCGTTAAAATCATCTGCTGAAAATTCATAATCATGCTCCTTTTCAATGGTTTGTTGGCAAGCCTAGAACGGTTTAGACAATAAAAAGCCCCCGTCCTACGCCTGTTGTCCAGACGTAGGGACGAGAGCTATTCCCGCGGTTCCACCCTACTTGGCTCAAGGAATACAGGATAACCTGCTAAACCTAAGCCCACTTTTCCGTGTCCATTCATGCTCCCGAGTGCCCTTTCATAGACCAATTCATCCAGGCTTCCACCATCCCCGGCTCGCTCTATTATGATATTAGAGCTAATGCCCTAAATCATAAATTATAAAATTCTGTCTACTACTCTCTCGTTCAATGCATGTCTCCAAAAGAGAAATTATAGTCCATCATATATAAAAATAAGAATGAAGTCAAGTTGTATTTCATCACTTCTACAAACAACTCAAATCCCGTACTTCTCCATTTGATCAAGAAAAGAACGGGACTTCAAATTCAAACCTAATTGGTGATCCATAAACGCGCGCATGATTTTTTTGATCTCAGCTCGGGTTCCTTCGCTTACAGATATGTTACCCAGCCGTTGCAGATCAAACTGTGCGAACAATCTCAGCAATTTCAGCGCCTTAGGGCTTACTGACATGGCAGACGGATCAAAATGCTTACATGCACGGCATAATACGCCCCCAAGTCTAGGACTCACGAACAATTGCTCATCCGGTCGTTCCTGACCACAAGAGATACAATCATCCAGTGCAGGCCCATAACCAGCCGATTGCAAAATTTTCATTTCATATAAACTAGTCATGACGACTGGATCCTTATCTTCCTTTAATGCTTGGAGACAGGCTTTTAGTTGTTTAAACCAGAAGGTACCTGTCTCCTCATCCTGTAGCACGCGATCAAGCAGCTCACAAGCATAAGACGCATATGCAGCTTTGACCAGATCCTCACGCAGCTCATGGTATGACTCAATAATTTCGCCTGCATTCAAGTTTCCCAAACCCGTGTTCCGAAAGTAAACGTACTGACCGAACGTAAACGGCTGCACAAGTGCAGCATGTCGACTTTTGGGCTTTTTGGCACCACGGACAAGTACACCTACTTTTCCGCCGCTTTCGGTGCAAAGCGTAATAATTTTGTTTCCCTCGCCATAGTCCATGCTGCGGATGACAATCCCTTCCACCCTGTATAGCATGCCTCGTCACCTAACCATTCTTGAATCCGCCAATCAATGCTCGGCTTCTTCATCTTCAATCACTTCCCCTGCCTGATCCGACTCTTGCTCCAATGAGCTGCATGCCTCAGCGTACAGTAAGTAGGATTCTACATCCCCCGTCATCGCAAAAACCTTCCACGAAAAATCTCGCATCGGAATTTCATCCTCTCTTCGGAAATGACGTGTGCATCTAGAAGATAGGATGGAGTCTTGCAAGGTAAACTATGCGTTGCAATTACTGGATACCTCTCAGATGATTACTCACGACCGAAACCAAGGTCACGCAACACACGATCCTGATTTCTCCAGTCCTTTTTCACCTTTACCCACAGTTCCATAAAAATTTTGGAGCCTAACAGGTTTTGAATGTCCTGCCTAGCACGTTTACCGACTTCTTTGAGCAAGGCGCCTTGCTTGCCGATAATAATCCCTTTTTGTGAATCACGTTCTACAAAAATAACTGCCGAAATGTAGACAACGCCATTATCCTGCACTTTCATGTCTTCAATCGTTACCGCAATGGAGTGCGGCACTTCTTCACGAGTCATTTGCAGAATTTTCTCCCGAATCAGCTCAGCGCAAACGAATTGCTCTGGGTGATCTGTCACCTGATCCTCAGGGTAGTATTGCGGACCTTCTGGCAAGTATTTACTGATCTGCTCCAGCAATGTATTCACATTATTGCCAAGCTTAGCGGATACAGGAACAATCTCAGCAAAATCGTGAAGTTTACGATATTCCTCAATCAAAGGAAGTAATGCTTCAGGTTCAACTTTATCTATTTTGTTCATCACCAAAATGATTGGAGTGCGCACATTTTTCAATTGTTCTGCAATGTAACGATCGCCTCCACCCATGCCCTCAGAAGCATCAATCAGGAATAGCGCAGCTTCAACCTCGTGAAGTGTGTTCAGTGCAGTCTGATTCATGTAATCACCTAGTTTAGACTGACGCTTATGGATACCAGGTGTGTCTAGAAAAACGATCTGTTGATGCTCAGAAGTATATACACCATGAATTTTATTACGTGTCGTTTGCGGCTTGTCCGACATAATAGCAATCTTTTGACCAATAACTTGATTCATTAACGTCGATTTGCCTACATTGGGGCGTCCAACGATGGCTACAAATCCGGATTTAAATGCTTGTTTTTTCATATGTTCCTCCTCAGGCGCCTAGGCCTGGAATGTAATAGTTTATTTTTGAGACGAATTTAGATCAGACGGTCCAAAAGCATATGGAATCAATTCTGCAACCGTAGTCTCGCGCAGGTCACCTTTCATGTTTCCAAGAATAACCTTCATGTCTGGTTCGCACAATTCGAACATTACTTGACGACATACTCCACATGGCGCAATCGGGTCATCCGTGTCACCTACAATAGCAATGGCTTTGAAGCTCCGCGGCTGCTGGCCACCTGCAATCGCACTAAACAAAGCTGTTCTTTCAGCACAGTTGCCAGGTGTATACGCAGCATTTTCAATATTACATCCGTGATGCACATTACCTTCATGATCAAGTAATGCCGCGCCTACACCGAAATGCGAATAAGGGATGTACGCTTTGGTACGCGCCTTAATCGCTTCCTGCATCAGCAGTCCGTTATCCATACTACATTCTCTCCCTTAGGTCATATAAAGCTAGGCTCTATAAATTAAATTCAACTACATTTAAAAAATTAATACAATCCTAACCAGTTCAGTACCGGTTTAAAGAATACAACACACCCAATAATGACAGCGAATACCGCAGCCAGAAGTACTGCTCCAGCCGCGGTGTCCTTCGCCGCTTTGGCAAGCGGGTGAATATCCGGATGTGCGAGATCAACCGCAGCTTCTACAGCCGTGTTCATTAATTCGGTCACCAGTACCAAAAAAATGGCCGTCAAAACAAACAGCCAATCTGTTCTGGAAATCCCGAAAAAAAATCCAGCTGCACACATGATGAGAGCTACTCCTGTATGGACTCTTACATTCCTCTGAGTTCGGAAGCCGTATGCAATTCCTTCCGCTGCATTGCGGAACACCAGACCCCAGGAGCGCCGCTTCATTATCGTGTCAACCCGGCCTGAGCCAATACAGCTTCCTGCTTACCCATCATCTCAGCCTCACTAGCCTCATCCTGATGGTCATAGCCTAGCAGGTGTAAAAATCCGTGGACAAACAGAAAGCCTAGTTCGCGTTCAAAGGAATGCCCGTACTCTTCACTTTGCAGAATCGTACGCGGAACAGAGATGATAATGTCGCCGAGTACATCTGGCATTTCTTCCATTTCCTCATCTTCGTCGAGTTCATAAATGATATCCAGTTCTTCATCCACAGTCTCATTCATCGCGAATGACAATACATCTGTTGGACGGTCGATACCACGATAATCCCGGTTCAATTCATGGATCTGTTCATCATCTACAAATGTCAGAGCTACTTCTCCTTCAGCAACACCTTCGGCTTCCCCTGCAAGGTTGAGCAATTGCTCCAGCATCGCAATCATAGGCTCTGTAATTTCTTTATCCTGTTGTTCATTATTCCATGCCAGGTTAAGACTCATTCTTTCATAACTCCTGTCTACTGATTATTAGAGGTTTTATTCAATCAACCTGCTTCGGGTGAAGTAGGTTTTGGTTTCTTCATTTCCTCTGGATATTCGATCCGGGAGTGGAAAATGCCCATTACCGTTTCTTTCAAAGTTTTGGCAACAATATCAAGTTCCCGCATTGTTAGATCGCAATCATTAAACTGATGATCGTCCAATCTACCTTTGATAATCTTCTCAATCATGGACTCCACTTGCTCAACCGTTGGCTTACGCAGCGAACGAACAGCCGCTTCCACACTATCTGCTATACCAACAATGGCAGACTCTTTAGATTGAGCTTTCGGCCCTGGATAACGGAAATCCTCTTCCGTAAAATCAGGTTCGATCCCCGCTTCTTCAGCCTGTCGTAACGCCTTATGGTAGAAGAAGTGCAGGAATGTTGTCCCATGATGCTGTTCCGCTATATCGCGAATCGGTCTGGGTAGCTTATAATCCTTTTGCATTTCCACTCCATCTCTAGCATGAGCAACGATGATCGACTTACTCAGCTTTGGATCAATGGAATCATGAGGATTCTCCATATTATTTTGGTTTTCAATAAAATAAATAGGTCGCTTCGTCTTCCCGATATCATGATAATACGATCCGACACGACAGAGCAGTCCGTTAGCTCCAATCGCTTCCGCCGCAGCCTCTGACAGATTACCCACCATGACGCTGTGATGATACGTACCTGGCGTCTCCGTCAACAGCTTGCGTAACAACGGATGGTTTGGATTGGATAGTTCCACAAGTTTGAGAGCAGACAAGATGCCAAACGATGTTTCAAAGAATGGCATAAGTCCAATGACAAGTATAGCGGTTAACACACCACCAGCAAAGGCGAAACCTACACCATATAATGTCGTTGTGCGGTTCCAGTCACCTGTGTCGATTAAAGCGAGTGTGAAAACAGCAATGGAGCCAAAGAGACAGACCATAATAGCACCCTTTAAGATCGTTGAGCGCTGACTCGCCTTATGGGTTGCAAAAATAGCAACAAAGGAAACCAATACAGCGAAGAAGCCAAATTCGAAGTCAAAAATCTGACCCTGATGCGTATTAAGAATGATACTTGAGAGCATGCCAATGATTATGGAACATACAAAAGCAAGCGAAGTATCCAGTAGCAAAGCAATCAACATCGCACCCACAGCAACCGGTGCAAGGAATCCTACATACGACTGTTCGTTTGTCTGGATGAATGCGGTCACATGCATAACTACAATCGTAATGATGAATATAAGGACAAGCATTAGCAGCTGTGCATTGTTGTATTTAAAATGTGTGCCGCTACATTGCTGAATATACATGAGAATCGCCGCTGATAACAGACAGGACAGCATGAGCAATCCAAGTTGCGGCCAATAATTCACTTCATTTTTCAACAAATCATTCTCATCCAGCAGTGCATACATCTCTGGGGTGATTATTTCTCCTTTGGCTACTAGAGTGTCTCCTTGCTTGATAAACACGGTTTGCGTGTTCTCACGAGCCTGTACCTTCGCTTCTTTTGTGCCCTCTTCATCGTAGAAACGATTGGACGTCAGAACAAGTCGTCCTAGCTCCTGCACAACTTCACGCTGTGTACGTTTGCTAAGCGAGCTGACACTAACCATCTCGGCGACTTTCGCACGAGCCGTTGTTGCATCACTGATCTGATCCGTCATCAGTCTAGAGACAATATCCCTGGCAACAGATTTCATCTCCTGAATATCATCCGACGTGAGACGAGATATTTTGATATATGTCTCTTCCGGGATCCGGTAGCTTTGCTCCTGTACTACATTTCTGATTTCTTCCAGTAACGTTTCGGAGTATGTACCTGACTTCCGGTTATTGTTGATAAAATTGGACACAAAATCCTTCTGACGCTGCGGAATTTCTTCCCGGTAAATGTCAATCTTATCTTGACTTGATATCTGATCATCCTGATTCAATCGGTCAATACGATCAAGTAATGTCGTCATTAGATTCTCATTGCGCATCTGAACAATTTGATAAATAGGCTGCACACGTTCAGCGGCTTCTTCTTGCGCTTTTAGCGTAGCTTTATTGTTCGGAATCTGCATAGGTGCAGCAATATCCACTTCACTCCGTGTCCCTTCCTGAATATCGTACCGCTCAGGAAGCAGCTTGGGAGCTAGGCTCACGAAGAAGAGAATCACCAGAAACAAAAACAGAAGATAGCGTGCCCACACGCTATACTTCCATCCTGTAGCTCTATTCTGAAAAGATTTGCCTTTTGACAGTTCCTTAGAGGTCACCTTAGACAATCCCTTTCTATTCTTGATTTTCTGCGGCGTGGTTGTATGCAACGATAATTTTCTGAACGAGAGAGTGTCTTACAACATCTTGCTCTGCAAAGAACACAAATCCGATTTCTTCCACTTCAGTCAGTATCGTTTTCGCTTCCACTAATCCGGATTTCTTGCCGCGGGGTAAATCAATTTGTGTAACATCGCCGGTAATGACCATTTTGGAGCCAAAACCAAGACGGGTCAAAAACATTTTCATTTGTTCAGGCGTCGTGTTCTGGGCTTCATCCAAAATAATGAATGAATCATCAAGCGTACGTCCACGCATGTATGCCAAAGGTGCAATTTCTATCAACCCTCGCTCTAGCGCTTTTGCTGTCTGCTCTTGTCCCATCACATCATATAGTGCATCATACAGTGGACGTAAGTAAGGATCTACCTTCTCTTGCAAATCACCCGGGAGGAAGCCTAGACTTTCACCAGCCTCAACCGCAGGTCTTGTAAGCACAATCCGCTTTACACTACCTTCCTTGAGCGCTGCCACAGCGAGCACGACTGCCAGATAGGTTTTACCTGTACCTGCAGGACCAATACCAAATACAACGTCCCGTTTCTTAATCGAAGTTACATAGTGCTTCTGTCCAATCGTTTTTACCCGGATCGGCTTCCCTCGATAGGTCGTTGTAATCTCACCCTTGAACAGGTCAAGAAGCTGGTCTGCACGCAGTTCTTTAGCTAGCTCAATCGCGTATTTAACATCCCTCTCAGTTAACACATATCCATTACGTACCAATTGCAATAACACATCAAATAACTGTTCTAGCGATTCTACGTTCTGTGCATTCCCGAAGATCACGATCTCCGCTTCACGGGATGAGATCTGAGCAGGAATCTCAGCTTCAATTAATTTCAGAAAAATATCTTGGGGTCCAAACAGAGATTGACCCTCTCCCGCACTTTGGAGGGAGATTCGTATGCTGCGTGTTTGTTCTGACAAATAGCCTCATTCTCCTTGACTATGGACTAGCGGAAGTTCTTCCGCAATACTTTCTTCTACTTCAAATAATACTTTCATATAAACTTTACCATTCTCTTTCTTCTCATGCAAAATTTTTTCACTTATAATTTTAGTTTCTTTCCCATTTTTAGCGATAATATCGTTTCTAGCCCCTTCCAATCCTTTGCTTTTCGCCCATTCTACACTCTGCTGTACTTCATGTGCACGGGTTTCCCTATCTGTCTCCGTTAACCACCCCATAGGAAGAGTAAAGGAGCGCCAAGTGAGCGGATCATGGTTGCTGGATGTTTCATATGAGTTAAAAGGAACCTTACCATACCCCCATAGCTGTACTGCCCATTTCCCTAGCACGATGTAAAATCTCTCTTTGCTCTCACCAGTCATCGTATTGAGCTTTTGTATAAGTGGCACTTCAACTTGATATTCACGCCACACTAAACCGCGAATGTCACCTTTCGCCACTACGTTTTCCGTATTTTCTTCATCTCCTAGTATACCTGAGATCAACACTTGTCCTTTTTTCACACGCATGTTTTCCTGTACAACCGGCCGCCCCTGCTCCGCGTAAATCTGAGTGACCACCGCGTCGGACTTACTTATTAGATGTCTAGGGTTCATTAAAGGCTCTCGCTTCGGTTGTGCTGACTCTACAACTTGAATGGTGACATTCGTGCCTTCCTTGGTTACCCCAACCCAAGTTACATCTGGCAGCGTCAACGCAAGCTGTCTAGAGAGCTTGTCCTGGCTGGGAAGACGAAATGACCACTGAAAAGGATATAACCCCTCTTTTTGGGCAGCCGCAAGAATCTCGTCTTCTGGAATCTTCACATTGCCCTTCACTTCTACATTCCAGACCATAGACGTTAACGCAAACAAAGCTGCGATAAAAAATAACATTCCACCAAGGAAAAACTTCCTTTTCAATAGTCGGGCAACAAAAAACGGGAATCCTCTACGATGAGTCACCTTCACCTTGCAGCCTGTCCGTTTCAGTAACGGACGCAACTTGAAGAAATCAGGCAGCAAAATGTTCATATCTGCCCGTCGTCCATCCCTGGCACGCAGGTTCCAAACTTCCAGTCCCTGCACTGCCAGCAAGTTAATTAACCCCTCAATGTCTCCCCCAGTAACCGTGATTCGGACCGCTCCACGCAGTTTGTACAGACTGGGCTGCTTCATCCGTTCCCCTCCGCTCCATTCATATGAATATCTAGAATCGTGCCTTCCACAGCCACCTCATCTGGTAAGATATTACGGATCATCAGCTCAGCCCCTCTAATCTCCAGTTCACCTTGGGATAGAGCAAGAACGATGCGATCCGGTGTAAAATGGATGACACCTCGATGATTCTCTATATACAATTGCTTATTGCCAATCAGGGTTAACCGTGGCATATCATAAAGCACATCCTGCGGCAGATCTAGCACCTCACTAGTCCATCTGCGCAGCTTGCGACTAATTCGAGTCATTTGAAGGTCTTCCCCCTTCCTCTACAATTCAACTTATGCGGTTAAGCCTGAATATATGAGAACTATGGTAAAGGTTGAGTTAGAAACGGATAAAAGAATTATAAAAACAAAAAAAGAGCCGTCATCTGGCTCAAACACTCACCAGAGACGACCCTTTTCCTCATTCATTTAGAAATTATTACAGCTTACCTCGAGTCCCAAACGGTTGTTTCGAACGTGGGGAACCCAATACTTCAGCCCATAAAACACCCGTACGAATATCTTCCCTGCGAAGCATAGACTGCCCAGATTCGTTTGTGGTTTCATCCCAACTAGAATCAGAGACAACCGGAGTATTCGCTGATGAAATACGATTCAAACGTTCTTGAATTACACGTTGTTGCTGTTCCATCTGCTTCATCTGCTCTTCAAGTGAACTACTCATCGCACTTACTGTACTCTGGCCGCCATATTCGTCAGATTGCCTAGAACTTGGCGCAGGCTCAGAGTACATGGGTTCATAGCGATCATCATACGTTTCCTCATCATACCTTCTATCATCATAACGATCATCGTATTGCTCATCATAACGAGTGTCTCCATGATTAGAAGACCCTTGGGGTTGCGTTTTTGTATCCTCAGAAGAACGTCCATTTTGATCAGAGTCACCACTACCACCAAAGGTAGGCATCCCGTTGCTCGGACGCTTTTTGTTCGGATCAACCGATTTGGCGGCTTTCCCGAGGAATGAAAATAGCATAAAGCCAACAACCGCTACAATGTACAGATTGTCAAATACCCAATCTAATAGGCTCATGTGCATTCACCGCCTATCTTCCGTTTTTGGAATCACCCTGATCATTGGAATTGGAGCCTTCACCAGGTTTTCCTAATGTGTTACGCATTTGAGTGTCTGCTTCAATATTTTTCAGGTTCATGTAGTCCATAACACCGATTTTACCACTACGAAGCGCTTCGGACATTGCCAAAGGTACTTGGGATTCGGATTCAACTACACGTGCTCTCATCTCTACAACGCGCGCTTTCATCTCTTGCTCTTGGGCTACGGCCATTGCACGACGCTCTTCGGCTTTTGCTTGGGCAATACGCTTATCTGCCTCTGCTTGTTCCGTTTGCAAGAATGCACCAATATTTTTACCTACATCTACGTCCGCGATATCAATGGACAGGATTTCAAAAGCCGTACCTGCATCCAAACCTTTAGACAATACCGTACGAGAGATCAGATCCGGATTTTCCAATACGTCTTTGTGGGAATTGGAAGAACCGTTCGTACTTACGATACCTTCGCCGACACGGGCAATGATTGTCTCTTCACCAGCACCACCCACGAGGCGATCAATGTTTGCACGAACCGTAACACGCGCTCTAACTTTAACTTCGATACCATCTTTTGCTACAGCGGATACAATTGGTGTCTCGATTACACGAGGGTTAACGCTCATTTGCACGGCTTGCAATACGTCACGACCTGCAAGGTCGATTGCAGCAGCACGTTCAAACTCCAATGGAATGTTTGCACGTTGTGCAGCAATCAAAGCATTAACAACGCGGTCTACGTTACCACCAGCAAGGAAGTGACTTTCCAATTGGTTGATATTCAATCCAAGTCCCGCCTTTGTTGCTTTGATCAACGGGTTTACGATCCGACTAGGTGTTACACGTCTCAGTCTCATAGCTACCAGTGTAATAATTCCGACACGCACACCGGATGCAATCGCTGAGATCCAGAGCATTACCGGGAAAAAGCTGAAGAATACGCTAAGTACGATAATCGCAACTACCGCAACGAGCAAAACCGTAATCAAGGTTGGTTCCATAGTCAAAATTCCTCCATTTGCATTTTTAATTTTGTACCATCATACAGCATAACAAACCCAGCTTAACTCCGCTGTTTATTTTGTTCCCCACTCTGGCAACAGCCTCACAGAATGGATATGTACTTTGCCGAAGACCTCATCGGCTCCGGCAATGGAAAAAGGTTACACAGGCAGAGATTGTTGCACTACAATTCGAGTACCTTCTGCCTTAATGACGATGATCGGTGTATCGATTGGAATAAAATCACCATCTGATACAACATCGACCCGTTCCCCATTCAGCATAGCGGTTCCAGACGGACGCAGCGGAGTAAGACTGATTCCTTGCATTCCAATCAGTTCCTTGCGTTCTGTCGCTGATGAGAACCCACGATCAGCAGACAGCTTCTCACTCAATATGAATCGATTCCATATGCCCTTATCCTTAAACAGAATGACAACGATCGCGATAACTACGAGCGCTGCTCCAAAGGCGATACCGAGTGATACAAACGCATCGCTTGTGTCGTACGCTGCTCGCACAACACCGGCAACGAGTGCGATAGATCCGAGAATACCCAGTATACCGAAACTCGGTATAAACATCTCAAGAATCATCATGATGAGACCAACAGTAAATAATACCCATGTCTCTGCTCCGGCAAAACCAGCAATATAGTTTCCGGAGAAATAAAGTACAAAACATACGATACCAACAATACCAGGTACCCCGAAACCAGGAACGATTAATTCGATGATCACCCCTGCAATACCGAGGAACAAGAGCACAGTCATAACCACTGGGTTCGTAAGGAATGTAGAGATGTTCTCAGCTGTGGTTCTTTCCACCTTGAACACATCATCCTGACTGTATCCTAACCAGGTAGCTGCCTCTTCTGGAGTGTTACTAATATGGTCTGCATATCCAACTTTTAACGCTTCTTCTGCCGAGAGTGCAATAATTTCACCTTTTTGCTTGGTTTTATTAATCTCTGGCATTTCCACCACCATATTAACATCCGTCATTCCAGCAGCAATTTTGCCATCGCGACCACTTTTTTCGGCCGCTCCTTGCATTTTGCTTTTCCAGAAGGCAACGAGTTTTGGATCATCTACATGTTTACCTGTACTGTCCACCATCGCTGCCGCACCAATCATGCTACCTGGCGACATTACGATCTTATCCGCATTCAAAGCCAAAAAGCTCCCTGCAGAAGCAGCGTCACCACGCACAAAAGCTAAGGTCTCAATTGGGCTATCTTTAATCAAAATTCCCAGTGCCTCGGCAGTATCAACACGTCCTCCCGGCGTATTAATGTCCAGTACGATCAGGCCTGCGTTCATGTTCTCAGCTTCTTTGAAGCCACGCTCCATAAATTTGCCAAGCCCCTGCTCGATTGGTTTATCAACCGGAATAATGTATACGGCGCCGCTCTTCTCAGCCGCATGTGCTGAAGGCGATCCAATCCAAACAGGAAGCAACAGCGTCAGCAGCATTAAGAGCATGAATGGCCCTGTAAGCATCTTCCGGTGCTTTCCCTTCACCAATAATCCCCCCTTTTCCAATATCGTTATACTGTCCAGCTTATGGTTGTTATTACGTACAAATCAGCATTTCGTTTCAAAATCTTAAAATTATATTTGAATCTTGCAACAATTGCAACATTCATAATCCATTTTCATGCCAAAAATCCAATTTAAAGAAAAAATGTGATGTATTTATTCACGTTTTGTCCACCTGTCCATGTCAAAACACAAACCCATTCCTGCTTCGAAAAACTTCTATGCTCGCTCATAGCATTCACTAAGAGATCTTAACAAAGGAAAAAACACTCCCTGACAAGTCAGGAAGTGTTTATTGATTGCTTTATTGCAGAAATTGTTGAACTGCTTGGTTAACCAGCTTGCCGTCCGCTTTGCCTTTGACTTTCGGCATAAGGGCCGCCATAACTTTCCCCATCTCGGCTTTCGAAGAAGCACCGGTTTCCTGGATGGTCTGCTGTACAATAACTTTAATTTCTTCTTCGGTAAGCTGTTCGGGAAGGTATTGACCGATTATATCAATTTCCGCTTTTGCATTTGCCGCGAGGTCTTCACGGCCCAATTTTTCAAATTCTTGGAGGGCATCTTTGCGCTGTTTGATTTCACGACTTAGGATATCAAGCACTTCGTTGTCATCCAAATCTCTTTTCAAATCTATTTCAAGATTCTTGATCGTCGAACGAATCAACCGAATGGTGGAGAGCTTGAACTTGTCCTTGCTCCTCATCGCTTGCTTCATATCTTCGTTCAATCGTTCGCTAAGATTCATGTAGTTAAAATCCTCCTAAAACTTTCTCTTACGAGCAGCCTCGGACTTTTTCTTGCGCTTCACGCTTGGCTTCTCATAATGCTTACGTTTCTTCACCTCAGCCAAGACGCCATCTTTAGCGATGGAACGTTTAAAGCGACGAAGTGCAGCATCAATAGTCTCGTTTTTGCGAACTTTAGTTTCAGACACCAGTTTTCCCTCCCTCCGACCAGACCGTCCAAGAGCAATAACACGGTTCATCACCTTTCATTATAGGCGAAAGGTAATAAACGTGTCAACCTCAACGTAAAATGATCATTTAATTTAAACAAGCAAGATGCCTTACATTGTTCAATAGTGCCAAAAAATAACGTTGATTTTCAGCACTTCAACTGTTTATTTGTGCGAATCAGATAGGCTAGTCAAAGCTCCGAGTCTTGTGCCTCCAAGCAGATGATAATGCAAGTGATGCACCGTTTGCTCGCCATCCTGGCCACAGTTATTAATTAGTCTGTAACCAGACTCGTCAACGCCTAAGCGTTTTGCAGCTTCCTGTGCAGCCAAATGAACTTGTCCAATTAAAGGCAGATCCTCTGCCGTCACTTCATTCATGGAAGCAATATGTTTCTTAGGAATCACTAACACATGTGTTGGCGCAGCAGGCTGTATGTCATGGAAGACGACAACATGGTCATTCTCCAGCACTTTGTTGGAGGGAATGCTGCCCTCTACAATTTTGCAAAACAAGCAATCCATTGTTCATACCCTCCTTTAAACAGTAATTATGTATACCTTCCTATCATACCGGATGTGCTACGCAACGTCCAATTTCAAGGACAATTATGGGGATTTAAGAACAACTTAAAATAACGATCCAATCATAGCCAAGGTGAATTTATGTTTTATCTTTGCAGCGAATCAAAGTATATAAACTTTCGTTAATCACTCAAGTACTGAGATGCAGGAATACTGTTTTAGAGCCATAAAATTCCATATTTTTATTTTAATTAACATTTTTATAGTATATAACTCCCATTGATATAGTTGTTATTATCTGGACGTTACCAAGGAGGATATCGCATTAATGAGCAGAGAAGGAACAAGCAGTCCCATATATGCCGAGCTACGAATGGAGTACTATACAAGCACTAAGGTTATTTAGAACGCATATTATCGAAACTTGGTTTTAGAACAAACTTCTCCCATTTGAATAAGTATATATGGTTAATGAGAGCGCAAAAGGAGATTGGTTAATTTGACTGTTTATCAACATGTACAAGAACTTATAGGCAATACGCCTTTACTTGAATTATCTCGTTATCCCTTACCTCAAGGTGTTCGCTTGTATGCCAAGTTGGAATTCATAAATCCTGGAGGCAGTGTGAAAGACCGGATCGGCAAGTATTTGTTGGAGCAAGCCTTGGCACGGGGAGATGTTAAGCCAGGTGGAACAATCATTGAAGCTACCGCGGGTAATACGGGCATAGGTCTCGCCATGGCAGCCATAGGGCTGAACTTAAACGTTATTTTCACCGTTCCCGAGAAGTTCAGTGTGGAGAAACAGCAATTGATGCGTGCACTAGGCGCTACCGTCATCAACACACCTACATCAGATGGAATGACAGGCGCTATACGCAAAGCAGAAACACTAGCAACCGAGATACCGGGTTCCTACATTCCTGGTCAGTTCTCTAATGCGGATAATCCTAGAGCACATTATGAACATTTGGGTCCTGAGATTTGGCGTGATCTGAACGGGAACGTAGATATATATGTCGCCGGAGCTGGGTCTGGCGGGACTTTTATGGGCGGCTCACGCTTCTTAAAGGAACAGAATCCTTCCATTAAGACCTGCATTGTAGAGCCCGAAGGCTCAATCCTTGCTGGTGGTTCACCAGGATCACATCGCACAGAGGGCATCGGAGTCGAAACATTATCTTCATTCATGGACGTGAGTTATTTTGATGCTATCCATACCATCTCAGATGAGGATGCCTTTGCTCGGGTTAAAGATCTGGCAATCTTGGAAGGTTTGTTGGTAGGAAGTTCGTCTGGAGCAGCGATGCAAGCTGCATTAAATGAAGCCCATCATGCCGCGCCTGGAAGTAACATTGTGGTGATATTCCCAGATAGCAGTGAGCGTTATTTGAGCCAAAACATCTATAATGGAGGATAATAATATGAGACCAAAAACAAAGTTAATCCATGCTGGCATTGTTGGTGATCCTCATACGGGAGCCGTGAGTGTGCCGATCTATCAAGTAAGCACGTATGAACAAGAAGCTGTTGGTGTGCATAAAGGCTATGAATATTCACGCACAGGCAATCCGACTCGTCATGCATTGGAAGAAGTGATTAAAGAGCTGGAAGATGGCGTTCGGGGCTTCGCTTTCAGTTCAGGAATGGCTGCCATTCATGCCGTAATGTCTCTGTTGAAAAGTGGCGACCACGTTATTCTAACCGATGACGTGTACGGTGGGACATATCGCATTTTCACCAAAGTGCTCCATCGTCTAGGTATTGAATCTACCTTCGTGGATACAACCTCACTGCAAGCACTGGAACAAGCTCTTCAATCGAATACAAAGGCTATTTATGTTGAGACACCAACGAACCCTCTACTTAAGGTGACTGATATTGCTGCCGTTGCAAAATGGTCTAAAGCTAACGAACTATTATTCATCGTGGATAACACCTTCAGTACACCGTATTGGCAAACTCCTCTCGTTCTGGGCGCGGATATTGTGTTACATTCAGCAACAAAATATATCGGCGGCCATAGTGATGTCGTTGCCGGGCTTGCGGTCGTGAACAGTGAACAGCTCGGTGAAGAACTTCATTTCATACAAAACGCAATTGGCGCAGTCTTAGGACCGATGGATTCGTGGTTATTGATGCGTGGACTCAAAACATTAGGGTTGCGGATGGAGGCACAGGAACGCAATACCGAGCAAATTGTGGCTTTTCTAAACCAACATCCAGTCGTGAGCAAGGTTTATTATCCTGGCTTGTCCGATCATCCGCAGCATACTCTCGCTTCCACCCAGGCAAGAGGGTTTGGCGGGATGGTATCTTTTGACGTAGGTGGTTCCGCAAAGGTCGATGAAGTATTAAGTAAAGTCCGTTATTTCACATTGGCTGAAAGTCTAGGCGCGGTTGAAAGTTTAATTTCTGTTCCTGCTCGGATGACACATGCTTCCATCCCATATGAACGTAGGCAAGAATTGGGGATTACGGATGGGTTGATACGTATTTCGATTGGCATTGAGGATGCCCAAGATTTAATCGAGGATCTGACTTCTGCATTAAGTGAATCCGGTTTATAAAGGATATTAAAGAAATCATGCCTTTTCAGAAGCAAACCTTCTGTGAGGCATGATTTTGTAGTTTTTTGGCTAATCAATAATGTTGGATTCCTCAACTGCCAGATGTAGCACTCCTTAAGATAAGGACGTAAGTACTGATCCATTCGAGGCATCTATTAGCGCAATGCACACACTATATCATCTATGTGTTCAATTAGAACGAACCCTTCAAATATATGAAAAGTAACTTTGCCGCAGATCTATACTAACTTCTGGTCTTAATAGTACGGTAACAAGGTCAATGCAGTAAGGGCAAACAGCGGGAGTACAAGCCGATTAAATCGTCTACGTCCGTAGCCATAATAAGGATATGGCGTAGGATAACCGTAACCTGGGTAAAATCCACGCGCATGTGCTAATGGATAGTTCGCTCCAGGCATTGCATTAGGTGCCCAGTTCGCATGGTGCATCGCTGCTTCTGGTCCAACAGGAACAGCCAAATAGATCATTTCATCATCCACATTTTCCATAATCCCGTCATAGTGACTGCCATCCTGCATCTGCACACATACGTACCGATGCATGTGCTCTTTACAGATTTTCTTCGCTTCCACCTTTTCCACTTCTTAACGCCTCCCTGATCATTGCTCATCATCACCCTTTCATCGTATTCAGCTCTGGGCGAATTGACACTGCAATAACAGGTAAAAAAAAAGAAGCACCCCGTGTGTAGCTTCCTAAAGGAAGTCACTGCTTGCGGACGTCTATTCAGGATCATTCCTGATCAAACGTCCGCCGGGGTACTTACATCAAGTTTGTCGGCTTAACTGTAGTATAACAATGCGATGAACCTGTATCTGTGATGTAACTCACTTTGTGATTAAATGAATTCAGGCATAGATTTATATCTACAATGTCTCCAGAACAACTCGAGAGCCGCCACCAGCCTCACTTGCCGGAATGACAACCAACTTACGTGCTAGACGTGCCCGCAGTTCAGGTACGTGGCTAATGACACCAACGGCTAGACGATCGTCATGCAATTTCTCCAGTGAGGTTATGACCGTGTCTAACAGTTCAGGATCAAGTGTGCCGAACCCTTCATCCAGGAAAAAGAATTGCAGTGGGTACTGTCCTCGAAGCTGAATCTGTGCAGACAACGCCAATGCTAGCGACAGAGAGGTTAGGAAGGTCTCACCGCCCGACAAGGTGGACACTGGGCGTTTCACCCCTCCATTGGCATCATCACATATGACAAACCCACCACCTGAATCGACTTCAAGCGAATATCTCTGTTTGGTCAAGAAGCGTAATCGCTGGGATGCTGCCTGGCTAACCTGCATCAATTGCTCTTCAGCAATGTATTCTACGAATGCATTCCCGCGGAAAGCAGCTTGTAGCTTACTCAGCAGCTCGCCTTCTCGACTAACGTCCACTCGTTGGTTCTCCAGTTCAGTCCAGCGTACGTGACGCTGTTGAACATCTTCCAAGTCCCGCTCAGTCCGAGCTTTGGCACTCAGTGCCGCTTCATCCTCAGCCCGTCTCAGCCGTAACTGTTCCGTGCAAGCCATCCACTGTTCCTCGGTCACCTCAGCTCCCGCAAGTTTCTGCTCCAGTTCTCGTAACTGCGATGCCAGCTCACGTTCCTGTTCGCGGTGCTGTTGGATGGCCGCAGCCAGTCGTTCTGCCTCCTCGGAAGCAATGGCTGCCTGTATAACAACTTCCTCCGAAGTAAATGGTGATTGATCCAGCAGTTGCTTCCAGCGCTCTTGCGCTTGCTGCAGATGCTCGCCAGCAGAGACAGCGGCTTGATGAGCGATAACATCTTTCTTCGCAGAATCTTGTTTCAGGCCATCGGCTTCCTTGAAACGCTGTGCTGCCTCGGTTGCAGATGTTCTTAAACGATTCAGCTGAGCCTGCGCAGCAGCAATTAGGTCTTCTACTCGTTGTTCACCAACCCATTGCCGTAACCGGTCTTCCTTCTCGGCAAGTTGTTTGCTGTTGCCCTGCCACTCTGTCTGCCACTGGATTAATTGTTTATCCAATTCGACCAGCTTGCGCTGAAGTGATTGAACGATCTCTTGCTTCTCTTCAAGGAACGTCACGCTTTTGTTCAGACGTTCCTTGATGTCCTCGGCGCGTGCATCACGCTCCTGCATCGCCTGATATAAGGCCTTGGCCTGTTCTGGGGCGATGTCAGGCAGTTCCACGGCCCAGCGATCGCGCAGCGCTGTCGCTGCAGCCTCGCTCTCGGCCAGCTTGCGCTCCGCCTGGGCGAGCCCGGCACGGCCGGCTTCCTGCGCAGCCGCCGCCTCCATGCGGCGCTGCTGTGCGCTTACGGACGCCTGCTGCAACGCAGCGGCCTCCGCTTGCAGCGGCGCTGCAGCGTCAGCCAGCGCCCGCGCGGCTTCGCGCAGCGCGGCGGTACGCGCTGCCCAGTCCGCCGAGGAGCGCCCGTTCACGGGCGACGCGGCGGGCTCGGGCTCCGCTGCCGCAGGCGCGGCCTCGGCTGCGGACGGAGCTTCGCCGGCCGCAGCGCCAAGCTGCGTCAGCAGGCTGCGACGTTCGTGCAGCTGCTGGCGCAGCCCAAAGCGCAGCTCCTGCAGCTCCGCGTGCAGGCTGCGCAGCAGTTCCAGGTCCGCATCGTCTGCGTGCGGACCTTCTCCCGCCGGCGCAGCCGGGAGCGGGTGGTGTGCGGAGCCGCACACCGGGCAAGGCTCGCCGCCCTTCAGCTCGGCGCGCAAGGCGGAGGATAGCCGATGCAGCTCCTGCTCACGCATCGTGCCTCGAAGCTGTTCCTCCGCCCCAGCCAGCATGCTCTGCTCGCGTCCGATGTCCTGCTCGCATGCAAGCAAGGCTTCAAGACCTGCAGCCGCCTGTTGAATTAATTGCTCACGCTGTATGCTCAGGCGGCTTTCCTCTTCAGTGCTCGCCTGCAGCTTATTGGCTCCCTGTATAGCTGATTGCTGGCTCGCCTCCAGTTCCACCTTGTTCTGACGTAACTGCTCTGCTACCGTGTCCATCCGGTGCTGAAGCTCTAACGCAGACTGTAGCTGTCTCCGCTCATCGGCTTTGACTTCGTTGGGCTTCAGGCTCTCCTGTAATTCTTCTCGCCGTTTACGTCCACGCTGCTGCAACTCTTGCTCTTTTTCCAATTGTTGACCCACAACCGTCTGCTCTGCTTGACCTTGCTCAAGTAAATACTTCAGACGTGAAGCATCCTCTCTAAGCCCGTCACGTTCCTTTTGCAGTTCTTTTGCCTGTTCCAATTGCTCCAGGCGCAGTATTAATTTGGGCTCTTCCTCAGACAGTTGGACTCGGGTAGCCTCTGCCTTTTCCGCTTCAAGTACAGACTGCTTCTCATGTTCTATCGCTTGCTGATGTGCAGTCTCAGATACCTGCTGGCGCAACTGCTGCTCTGCCATAGCTTCACGCATCGTTTGTAATGCAGGTAAGATCACATCTGCTGCACTAGCCTGTTTCAACCGTTCTTCACCTGCAACAATGTGTGCATCCTGTGCTTTTAACTTACGCTGTTCCTCTAAGCGAGATTGACGTTCATGACTCCATTCACGAATTTTGCCCAGCTGTTCGGCTTCCTCCGTGGCCTTTTCTAACGCTTTACGGGACAAAGCTGCAGCACGAACTGTCTCTTCAAGAAGCCGAGCCGTCTCTTCAAGAGTCTCCTTACTTGCATTGCCTAACCCTTGCTGCTCCGCAACTAGGGACTGATGAACCATATCATTATTCTTCACTCGCCTGCTCAACTTGATGGCAAGCTGGTCTCCGTATTTCTCTAGATGGAAAAGCCGCTGCAGCATCTGGCGTCGCTCACTGCCTTTCAGAGACAGGAATTCGGCAAATTTCCCTTGTGGAAGCACAACCGCACGCGTAAAATCATCCATTTTGAGCCCAATTACATCCTCTACAGAGCGGTTAACCTCGGCTAACTTATCCGCAAGTACGTGATCTTCCCCGTCAATGGTCTCAATAAATTTACTAACCGTATTGCTTACAGATACTTCATTATTTCGCTTGAACCGCCGCTCTACGCGGAATCTACGCGTACCTTCCGCAGATGATAATTCAAACGTAAATGCAACCGATAATGCATCCTCGGCATGGTTCATAATTCCCTGCGTACCATTCACCGCACGTTCTACTTTTCCGTACATCGCTAGTGTAATGGCGTCAAGCAACGAGGATTTCCCACTTCCCGTAGGTCCAAAAATACCGAACAACCCTGTCTCTGTCAGCACGGTAAAATCAATCTCCTGCGTGTCACGATAACTCTGTAGACCAGCCACTTTTAACGAAATCGGCTTCATTTTGCCTCAGCCTCCTCACGAACACCTGGCTCGTCCTCATCGACAAGCTCCAAGAATAGCTGTACAAGCTTCTCTTCAGGCTCTGCCCCACCGGTCTGCCGCTGATAGAACTTTCGGAACAATTCATGCACAGGCAGCTCAGAGCGTTGCTCTAACAGACCCGCAGCAGCCATCTCGGGATACACCGGACGGATGTGAATAATACCGTCATGGGATCTTCGAAGCTGCTGTATCTCTTTTAAAGACATCGCATCCTCTAGCCATACTTCCATATCCACAAAGGCCTGAGCATCTCGTCCTTCCTCTAACCAACGATGCACCTCAGCAAGCCCTCCTCGCGCCTTCCAGCGAACAAGGGGACGACCACAGGTTAGAAGCACTTCTTCCACATGTGGAACACCACCAGGTGCTAGATCCACCATCGTCACCGATTTACTCTGTCCAGCTTCTGAGAAACTGTAGGCTAATGGCGAACCGCTATAACGAATAATACCGTCTCCCTTTACCGCCTGTGCACGATGCAGATGTCCAAGTGCTGTATATTGGGCACCTATAGACAGCGCTGAAGGATCTACAGTGTAGGCACCACCAACCTGAATTGGACGTTCGGAATCACTTTCTACGCCGCCAAGCACATAGATATGACTCATGGCTAGATTCACTGTATCTGGTTGGAATGATGCCGCCAAATGCTGCATCAGCATCCCTACACGCCGGCTGTACGCTTGACGAAGTACATTCTCATCCCCATCTGTTGTCAGTAGTTCGTTCAATCTAGCTTCAGATGGATAAGGTAATGCCGCAATGTTTGCCGTCTCACCTGTACGCTTTGCATGAAAGGTCACCGCTTCAGCAGTAGGCATTCCTACAAGGGTGATACCCTGTCTATTCACAAGCGGAGTTACCGATGCAACCCGTTCGGGCTGATCATGGTTTCCCGCAATGACCACAAGTGGTCTGCCCCGCTCGGTAAGCCTTGCGGCTGCTTCATAGAATAATTGCTCCGCAGAAGCTGGAGGGTTTACTGAATCATACACATCGCCAGCCATTAGAATAGCATCTGCCTGCTGATCGTCTGCTAGTTTCACAAGCTCATCAATAAAGTCTTCCTGTTCCCGCAGACGGCTCCGACCTTCGAGTGTTTTCCCCAAGTGCCAGTCTCCTGTATGCAAAATACGCATTGTCCGTTCATCCCCTCTCCAAGAACATTTCAAAGTACTGCCCATGAATCCATCTCATAACTCACTAAACATGATATATGTAACGAGATATAGACAAAATTAACCGTTCTGAACTATATCTCGTCCTAATTAAGGTAGCTAAAGCTATATTAAATGAATCCCTATCCTAACATTTCACAGCATGTCCACCATCAAAGAAATAGAGCCACCGGTGGTCAACCTTACGTCCCAAAATATCTTCAATTGCCTGGCTATATAACTCTAGCTGGAAACGATAGTTTGCAGTTAAATCGTTTAACCCTTGTGCTTCATTCCAGACACGATCCGTTTTATAATCGAGCAGCACAAGTTTGCCCTCCACCTCATAGAGGCAGTCTATGATCCCTTGAACCAATACCGTCTCATCTACCAGTGATGCCTGGAGTCCTTCGCCTTCATCTACTGTCTGCATCCCCTCATGTGGCGTTATATCTCGCAACCACTCAGCAGGAGAATGATGTGCAGGCAATCCGTAAATAAATGGAATCTCCCGTTTTACCCAGTCTGCGCGCACAAGTTCCAATCCAGGCTCAGTATCAAAAAAAGCAACGAGTTGCATAGCATCAACGACCTCTGCCTGATGAGGTAGCACAATCTGCAGTTGCAGCAAGCGCGCAAGCGTGTTTTCTACAACCTCGACATCAACCCCTGTTCCATCCATAGGAAGATGCTGCATCAATGTATGGTACACGGTTCCTCTTTCTGCACCTGTTAGTTTTTTCTCTTCCATGAATTTAGGACGACGCAGATGCAATTTGAAGGACGAATCTGAATCATGGCTTCTACGATTATCAAGCTGTACTACTGGATTCAACTTCTCATCGGGCGCATCATCTGTAGGCAAAGTGTTACTTTCCAGCCTTCTTTCCATCTCTTCCATCACTTGTAGCGGCTGGTATTCCTGCTTGGCGAGCAATGTCTTGAGTTCAGACACGGATGTGCTTGCCGCAACCTGCGTTGCCGCTGTGTGTGGATATGCCCAGGATAATCGTTGATTGACTTGCTCCATAAGCGAGACATCTGCATGCCCATCTTCAGTAACTTCATCACCATCACCGTTAACTTGCTGAGCTAATTCTAACAAGTCAGCAGCTTCATCGCTTCTCTCTTCAGAAATACGTAACTGAACAGGCTGTACTGCTTGCAACGCAGCAATTCGTTCCTTCCGAACTTCTGATATCGCTTCTTCCTCGTCCTTGAGATGCCCAAGAACCATGTCCCGCGAAACCTGATCTGCAGAAACCACGGTGATATTCCAGCGCGACTCGTCGTCCATTAAGCAAGATGAATAGGAATCACTTCCTCCAGCCAATTCACGAAGGGAAGCCGCTGCTGGGTGACGAATGAGGGACGGGCCGATCCAGTCCAAATAATTACGTCCTGCTGCAAGTAAGTAGTCTGGCAATAACAACTCCGAACTGTCCTTCACCTGTGACCAAGCGGCTGCCTTCTTGGCAACATCCTTCACTGTTCCAATGAGTATCATTTTCTCCTTTGGACGTGTGAGTGCCACATACAGCACTCTCATCTCCTCGGCTAACAGCTCAAATTGAGCCCGGCGGCGGATCGCTAGATTGGCAAGTGTCGGGTACGCAACACGATTCTCTTGATCCACAAACCTTGGGCCGAATCCAAGCTCCTTATGCATGAGAAAAGGTGCGTTCAGATCCTGCTGATTGAACATTTTGGATAAACCCGCCACAAAGACTACTGGGAATTCCAGTCCTTTACTTCGATGAATGGTCATAATCCTTACTTCGTTGTCTTGCTCAGCAGCACCGCCGACTGTTCCTAAATCTCCACCGTTCTCACGCAGTCTAGAGACATAGGTCAAAAAGCGGAACAAACCTCGATTGGCCGTTGCTTCCTCATATTGACGCGCCCGGTCATATAACGCCTTAAGATTGCTCTGACGCTGCATGCCACCGGGGAGACCACCTACCCAGTCCAAGTACCCCGTCTCCCGGTAGATCCGCCAGATTAATTCGCTCAGACTGCCTTGACGGGCCTCCAATCGCCATTGCTTCAATTGACGTGCAAACTGAATCAATTTTTGCTGTAATGTTACACCCTCGTCAGGCTGAACGACATTGTCCTTATCACTTACAAGATTGACCAGTCCCGCCCAGTGAGCCGCATCAACATCACTGCTGGATTGTGCCATATCTTCTACACGATCTAACTCAGCAGTAACCGCCGTCTCTCGTCGTGCCTGCTCCAGCTCTGTCCACGCTTCGGGCCAATTCATCTGAACGGCTTGATCATCACCATTTACTTGCATGCGTTGCTGATCTAAGCTGTGGTCATGCCCTGAATGATCTATATCTCCTGTAGCCAAAACTACAGCATCATAGAAGGATTGAGTTTTATCCCCGAGACGAATCTGTGCCAGTTCCTCTTCGTCTAGACCAACAATCGGTGACCGAAGTACCGCAGCAAGAGGAATGTCCTGTCTTGGGTTATCAACAATCTGAAGCAGGGACAACATCACTTCCACTTCTATTGCCTGAAAATACCCTTTGCTCTGCTCACCACCAGCAGGAATGCCCTGTTGTCTAAACTCTTCGATCATAAGCGGTGCCCACATCTGAGCAGAACGCAGCAAAATGACAATGTCACCGTACCTTGCCGGTCTCATCGTTTTCAGCGCTTTATCATACACCTGCAATGCAGGCTGATCTGTGTCGCCCACAATCTCTCGAATACGTCTAGCCATTGCACGTGCTTCCAGTTGAGCAGTCTCTAACTCAGCACTCTCCAGTTCAGCAGTAGCCAGTGTATCTCCCTGCTCCTCTGTGCTTTCAGACAGATCAGGCCCACCACCTTGACGATCAATTAATATGACCTCAGGTGTATACGCCTCATCTCTTTCCGTCTCTGACGGGAATGATGCTCCATAAGCAAGCTGGGCTCGTTCATCATACGCAATCTCCGCCACACCTTCGTTCATAATCTGCCGGAAGAGCATATTGACCGAATGAACAACTTCTTCACGGCTTCGAAAGTTACGTGCTAGATCAATACGTCTGCCCGTGCGCTCGCCGAAGTCTTCGTCCTGATCCAGTTCAGCACTTGAAGCATATTGACGATATTTGTTAAGGAACAGTCCCGGCTCGGCCAGACGAAAACGATAAATACTCTGTTTTACATCACCAACCATAAATCGGTTACCAGGATTTTCTCTAGAAATTAGTCTTACGATATCTTCCTGTACTGTATTGGTATCCTGATATTCATCCAGTAACACTTCATCAAAACGTGCACGGAATTCCATCGCTGCATCTGAAGGCATGGACACAGCTGGTGTAGAATCCTCATGACGCAAAATTTGAAGACAGTAATGTTCCAGATCACTAAAATCGACCTGTCCACGTTCCTGCTTCGCCTGTTGGTATCGTGCTCCAAACTCACTGACGAGTTTAGATAACTCGTTCATAAGTGGTGCGGCTTGCTCTAATTCCTGCCAGAATGAAAAAGCAGTTCTCCCGAACAATGATCCTTTCAGATCCGTTACTGCTTTCTTGGCTGCTTCGCGCAGCTCCTTAACTTGCTCTTGAAGCCCCGGGTCTGTCTGATCTTTCTTACAAGGCTTGAGCTTGCCAAATGCCGCTGATTGAAAGACGTCTGGCAACTTGTCCCATGGCATGATCTGAACGGCAGAACGGAGCTCCTCTACCATCACCAGATCTTCCTTGAGCGTATCCGCATAAGGTGCCGGCCCTTCTGGCTGCATAGCAATTTCAATCCCTTGGCGCAACACCCCAGCGGCACCACTTAACGTAAGTGAGGCATCACGTAAAATACTCTGTACCCAGACCGTACGTCCAAGTGCTTCTACACTCTCCACCTGAAAAGCAGACGCCATTTCTGCCAGCCAGTGATCTGGCCAAGAATGACTGCGAGAAAAGTCATACAGCCGTTGTACGAGCCGATGCATGGCATCATCGTTCCGCTCGCCACTGAACCAATCCACTAATTTGCGGAATGTACTGCCTTCATCCTGCTCCCCATATTTTTCTTCGAAAAGCTGTTCCAGCAGTTCTTGCCGCATCATTTCAGCTTCATTTTCATTCAATATCCGGAAGGCAGGATTCAGCGGAATCTGCTGATAATAACGCCGTATGACCTCCATACAAAATGAATGCAGTGTCGTGATGGACGCACGTCCAAGAAGCGAAAGCTGCTTACGCAGATGCTCTTCTCCAGGCTGATCTTCCAGCGCACGTTCCAATGCTTCCCGTATACGTTGCTTCATCTCGGCCGCGGCTGCTTTTGTAAATGTTGCTACAAGCAAACGATCTACGCTGAATCCCTGAGAAGGGTCGGCAATTTTGCGAATAATCCGTTCGACCAATACAGCCGTTTTACCCGATCCCGCAGCGGCGGCAACTAGAATGTCTTCTCCACTCTGCGAGATTGCACTCCACTGGTCATCACTCCAGAAGCTACCTTCTGGTTTTGGCATATTCGTCATAACGTTTCCCCTCCCTTGTTGTGGGATAACAACTCCCATATTTGCTGTTTGCCTGGTTTGGATAACAGATTATATTCATTACCTTCTATATTCTCATCAAACTGACAGACTGGCTTATACGGACAGAAAGTACATGCGACTTCCTGTTGGATACGATAAGGCTCGATGCCCACGTCCCCGTCCGTAATCCGTGTACCAATCTCTCGAATGTTGTTTCGTACTGTTGCAAGTAATGTGTCCCATTGATCGGGTGTAGCTACAGCTGCACTGCTGTAAAAACTACCATCTGCTTTCAGTGCAACAGGAATAATCGCAGAATACCCTTTTTCCAGGGTATGATCCATTTGAGCAATGTTATCTCGGTCTGCGAGCAATAGTCCTTTCATTTTGAAGCGTTTCAGCAGCTCTTGTCCTGCTTGCTCCGAGGTCATGCCATTGGAAGATTGCAGTAGCGGATTATGCACATGGAAATACAGCGTGCCGCCCGGCATGGCAGATTCACCAAGCCACTCTTCAGCCGCACTAAGCAACACTTCCAGATACGTAAGCATCTGTAGTGATAGACCATAATACACTTCGTGTAGTTTGAGATCCGTCTGACTTGACTTATAGTCTATGACTCGTAGTAGAAGTCCATTTTCCCCTTCAGCAACATCTACACGGTCAATTCGACCGACAATCTCCATCACACAGCCATTTTCCAGCTCAAAACGTAACGGCGGCAAAGGCTTGCCTGGTCCAAAATCAAGCTCCAGCCCGATCGGTTCATAACTTCCTCGTCTAGACTGTTCTCCCAGAATAACGGAAGCTCTGCTGACAATCTCCTTCAACTTCCGGAAAATGTAACCATACCGTTTGGTGCTAAGCAAAATTTCTCCTTGAAGCTGTGGAGCAATCTGCTCCACCGTCTGCTCTGCCTCGTGTCGGCATTGCTCTGGCGATAAACTCCCCCAGCTACGATTTTCTTCACGCAAGCGCATCGCCAACTGACTGAGTGCAGCATGAAATAATTGACCGATATCTGGCGCTTGAAGACGGTAAAGCTGGCGATCCTTCAAGCGTAATCCATGAGAAGCAAAGTGAGAGAATGGGCATGCTACAAACCGTTCCATCCTGGAGACACTTGTGCGAACTTCCGTACCATACAATCTCCGACTTGTGGATGTACGAAGCGGTAACGCCCGGTTGCGATAAAAGACGGATCCCAGCAAGCGATTCAATAGCGGTTTGCTGCGCTCTTGCGAAGCATGCCAGTTATACACTGCCCACCATAATTCTGGAATGTCCTCACCGCGGCGCCATCTGCGCAATTGTCCAATTAACGTAGATAAGCTCTGTTCCGGATGACGAACATAGGCCCAATGATTCTGTAAAGCTACTGATCCCTGAGGTTCAGTCAGAAGAGGCTGCTCCTGTTTGCCAAACATGTTCCGCACATGTCTTACAATCTCCGAAGGAAGCAGCGACTTCCCTTCATCATCCGCGACAGGGTAACTTAGCCACAGTTGGTCACTAGCTGATGTTAAGGCTGTATAGATCAGAAAACGCTCGTCCAGCATTTGTCTGGTTGCTCCAGGTCCCAGAGGCAGACCTCTTTCTGTTAACAAAAGTCGCTCCTGCTCAGTCAATACACCATCCTCTTGAGGTACAGCCGGTAGTTCTCCATCCACTGCCCCAAGAATAAATACATACTTGATATCCTGCAGACGCGTCCGATCCATCGAACCAACCAACACCTGATCCAATGCAGGTGGAACCAGACCCAATTTAAGCTCCGTTAGTCCTGTCTCAATTAATCCAGCAAACAAATCCAAGTCCAGTCGCTCGGCTCCCATCATATCGACCATCTGATCAAGCAGATCTAGAACGGCTCCCCACATTTGTCGATGCTCGCGTGAACGTTCCGGATCACCTTGAGCGGTGGCCTCGGTGGACATCGACTCCAGCTTCCATGGAATCTCCGCATCTTCAAGTAAATGGTATAATGCAGCACACTGTTCCTTGGCTGTCTTTGCCTTGCTCATTCGCTTCTCAAAAGCACCCATTGGATCTGTAATAACCGTGCGGCACTTTTCCATCAACGATAACATTTGTTCACGTCCGCGGCTCCGATTATCCTGACCGTTGTCCTCCAGCGACAAGCTAGGCACATACTTCCAAGGTTTGCCGTCTGTCCAGCGGTATCCGTGAATACCACAAGCTAGGATGTAATTCTCGAGTTGATCCATGTCCTCACGGCTCACTGAACCATCACGAGGCAGGAGGAGATCTGTTTTGACACAACGAAACACATCTTCGTATCGCCAGCGACGACGAACAACATCCAGTGCTGAACGAATAAACTCTGCGAGCGGATGATGCAGCTCACTTCGTCTGCGATCCAAGAAGACAGGGATGTTATAATCTCGGAACAACGGCTCGGCAATATCTGCATAAGCATCTAACTGACGAACCAACACAGCCATCTCACGGTAACGAGCACCCTCATCTTGAGCCAAACGTCTCATTTCCCGTAGCGCACCTTCCAGTTCTGCACGACGGTTCTCGGCTGCGTACAACTTAATACCAGAATCGCGCCCGTCACTTCTCCAGCGAACTCTACGATCGAACCCCGCTTCCAAATGCGCTAATCCCGGGCTTCCTTCATATCTTGGAGCAACCTCTGGCTGAAGAATCAACGTTTCGCTTGGCACATCTAAATCATCAGCCATACCTTTGAGACGTGCATAAGCACTCGCTGTGGGATAGAACAGATCCAAATCGTTAGGAAGTGCACCATGCTCGTATGGGCGATCTAACGTCAATGCAATCGTAACATTAGAAGACTGCAACATCAGTCTTCCAATCACACTCAGTTCCTGTGGAGTGAATCCCTGAAATCCATCAATCCAAATCTGAGAATCTTGCAGCATCGTGCCTTCAGATAACCGTTCAGTCAATTCGCTAAGCGTATCTTCATCATCAATGTAGAGATCCGTTAATTCCTGTTCATAATCACGATATATTAAAAGCAGATCATGAAGCTTATCTCCCAATATCGGTGCTGACGAAGAGGCATTCCACATGGAAACTCCGTCTCCCAGCGATGCAGGATCAAGCTCATAACGTTTAAATTCACCATATAGGTTGTTCAGATGACTAATAAAGCCTAATTGGCTGCTTGAAGCACCAAATAATTTCAACTCTTCCTTACGCCGTTGCAGTACTTTATAGAGCAGCATCTTCTTACCTTCAGCACCGATTGGAATACGCGCCGAACCACCAGCCTCCTGCATGACACGGTAAGCTAGTCTTCGGAAACCAAGCACTTCAGCGCGCATAGATCCTTTGATCATGCCAGAAGAGACGAGTGCTTGCTCTGTACGGAATGAACTCTGTTCAGGTACTAGTAAAATAAGGGGATTCCCCTGTGGCTCCTGTTGAAGCAGGGTAGTAATTTCCCGGGTAACCAGGGCACTCTTGCCACTGCCTGCCCGGCCAATAACGAAGCGTACGGACATGTCTAATCCTCCAAATCATCACGAACAAGATTTTAATTCTCAGTATACCATACCTGACTCGGTTCGGAACATACGTTTGCCACTATTCGGCAGCATCGGAAACATCTCCATAAGCATAACAAAAAGGCCTACAGCTATATAACTGCAGACCTCCAACTTGATGTTGATATGATTGTTGATACAAAATAATTGGTCGTTTAAATGCTCATGTGACTGACTACATTACTTTGTTTTACTGCGAACCTCGAAGATCGCAAATTTTAGATAGTGTCCTTCATCTACACCCAAAATCTGTGGATGATCCTTGCCTGCTGCCTTCCACTCAATGAGGCGAAGTACTTTGCCAGCATCTTCAGCCGCATCTGCGATGGTTTCGAGGAAAAGGTCTGGACGCATGTGATATGAACAGCTCGCCGTTACAAGATATCCACCCTCATTGACGAGTTTCATACCATGAAGATTGATGTCCTTGTATCCACGGCATGCACCTTTGACTGCTGATTTCGTTTTGGCAAACGCCGGTGGGTCAAGGATAACCACGTCAAACGATTTACCTCCGCCAGCAGCGATTGCTTTGGAAGTGTCTACTTTTTGCTCGCCTGCACGTGCACGGACATTCCGATCTTCAAGTCCTTTAACCTGTTCACGCAGGTATTGGAAAGCATCCGCTACGACAAATTCAACTCGATCAGTGAATCCGTTCAACTCCACATTCGTTCTAGCACTTTCGATCGCATGCTCTGAAATGTCCAGACAAGTTACTTTCTTCGCTCCATACTTACAAGCATTCAACGTGAAGCTGCCTGTATGAGAGAAACACTCCAGTACCGTCGCACCATCCCAGTAAGGGAATGTTACAACTTTACCACTTTTGTTAACAGGCAACCATTGTTCACTTCCATCCTGCTCCACTTGTTCAAGACGGATACCGCTTTTGTAGCCCCAGCCCTTCATTAAGGGTTCGATCGCTGCACGGTTCTCACGCTGATCGAAGAAATAGCCTGTTTTCTGACCTTCCACGATATCTACTTTAATGAGCAAACCGTTCTCTGTTACAGTCACATGACGTGGGCACTCTCCATAAAGATGACCTTTGGTCTGCTCCAAGCCTTCTAGCTCACGAATAGACACATCGCTCCGCTCGTAAATGCCTTCAGGCTGCATCACTTCAATCAGAGCTTGGACAATCGCCTCACGACAACGATCCATCCCGAGTGTCAATAGCTGTACCACAAGTACGCTGCCGAAGCGGTCAACGATCAACCCAGGTAAAAAGTCCGCTTCACCATAAACCAAGCGATACGCTTCTCCGTCTTGGATGAAACGTTCACGATGGCGTAAGCAATCCTGGAAACGTGCTGTAAAGAACGCCGTATCCATCTGAGCAAAATCTAATGGTTGGTAGGATACAACCCGTACGGTAATTTGTGATGCAGGATTGTAATACCCTGTCGCCAGGTAGCGACCTTGATGATTTAATACATTAACTAGATCTCCAGGCTCTGGATTTCCGTCAACTGAGGCAATTTCATTGTTAAAGATCCATGGATGTGCATGTTCCAGCCGCTTTTTGCGACTGCGTTCTAGGGTAACCGATGGCAAGGTAAATCCACTTCCTTATTAGTTAGTTGTTGAAAAGATAGGTTTAGTGCAAAGGGAGACGCTCCGGGGACGGATCGGTCTTTCGATCGCTGTTATCCCCAGATTTTTTGAATTCCCTTTCTCAAAAGGGAAAATCCGGGGATAAGCTTATGCTTCCGATGTAGCTTTCTTATAGAAAGCTTTTAGGCGAGCGCTTCGCTTCTTCAGATCCGATTCCGTCCCCTCCGCTCCGTTTGCACATATCTCCGTATCTTTTGAATATGGCGGTACGTATGGGTAGACCCTTGACTGATGGCTGTTTTCTTTATCAGTTCCCCTTTTTTAAAAGGGAACTGATAAAGAAAAGGCGCTCGCTTCGCTTATTTTAGTACCTTTTCGTCTGTTTCGCTCCGATTGTACGGACTCCGTATCTTTGGAATAGCTGTGCCGTAGCAAACCACTAAAATATTGCTACCAGCGACTTGGTCTTTTGATCTCTTCACACTGTAATTTCTCATGCTTGTCATGGTTGTCCTTCCTTCCTCATAAGATGAAGGTAAGAGCAATGCAGGAAGGAATGAGGTTACGGATGTTCAGAGAAGTTGTGTTTCCTTTATTATATGGGCTTGTTATCTTCTTTGCTGGCATGAAGGTCATGGAAATGTCGCTACAGCGCATGGCTGGACCTATGCTCGCCGGGTGGCTTAATCGCGCCACTTCTGCCCCCTGGAAAGGGATGGCTTTCAGTGCAGGCGCAACTGCACTGCTTCAGAGCAGTACCGCTGTTACCGTGCTCACCATTGGTCTTGCCAATGCAAGAATCATCACCTATGGGCGCACGCTTGGGATTATTTTAGGTACAAATATCGGGACCTGTTTAACCACCGAACTTGTTGGATTGCAGATTGGACGCGCTGCACTACCTCTACTCGTTCTTTCCCTGCTTGGCTGGGCTACTTTTGTTGTCCTTGCAGAACGCAATCGGGCGGCTTCCGAAGAAACCAAGCTAACGCTTTTCCAAATACAATGCAGTTTTTTGGCAGCAGCAGGATTCGCACTCGTCATGACAGGCATTCAGGTCATGCAATCCATTGCAGTTCCACTACGAAGCATGGGTGTATTCCAATGGTTTTTGGATCGCTCCGCGGATAGCCTATGGTGGGGATTCCTTGCAGGAGCCTGTCTGACAGCACTAATTCACAGCAGTGCAGCTGTCATCAGCATGGCTATAACACTTGCCGCAACAGGTGTGTTGCCCGTAGAGATTGGCATTGCCATTGTGATCGGCTCCAATGTGGGCACATGCATCACAGCCGTTCTTGCTGCCGCTGGTGGAGCATCCGCAGGCAAATTCGTCGCAGCCGCGCATGTCATATTAAACGTGGCAGGTGCACTACTTTTCATGCCACTCATTGATCAGCTTCATGCAGCTTCAGCTTGGCTGTCCGCGGATCACGGAGCACAGATCGCCCATGCACAGACTTTGTTTAACGTCATCTGCTCCCTATTAGCTCTACCCTTATGTTATTTACCAATCTGGCACAAAAAACCACCGGTTACCGCCCCTTCGGCGAAATCACCCGTGGCATAGTGCTCACAACCATAATTAAAGATGCGTCACAAGTAATGGTTATTTAAAAAGTCCAGCGAATCCATTACTAGCTTCATCCGATTCCTCAGGACTGCTCCTTCGTCTTTTTAAACGTTAATGCCCAGTTTGCTCAGTGCGTCACGTAGAATGCTGTCATTGTTGTCATAGCCGTTACTTTCCTGTCTTGACCATGCTTCCTCAGGTGTATACCAATCTACGCCTTTAATTTCTTCAATCTGAGGCTGCATATCGCCGCTCTCTGCCTCCACTAAATAATAGTGAACTTCCTTGTCTACCGGACCGAACTCTGCATGTTGGTACGTATAGGCGATAACATCGACAGGTTCAACAATTCGTCCAACCATGCCTGTCTCTTCTAATATCTCGCGCAGCGCTGTCTGCTCGATCGTTTCGCCTGGTTCCATTTTGCCCTTAGCCAATGTCGTTTTCCCGTAACGATCCACAATTAATTGGATCTGTAGTTTTCCGTCATCGTCTTTGCGATAAACAACGCCACCTGCTGAAATTTCTTTTTTGTTCATTTTGTTCTCCCCCAATCACGGAATGCTTATGGTCTGTTTACAACTTTTTAGCCACTTTATTGCAAAAGAAGGATTTCATCGCCCGGGTACGTTCCCCAAGGAAATGAAATCCTTGTTTTGTCATCTCGATTACATCGCCGCAGACTTCGGTTGATCTTCCAATACACGAACCAACGTAGCCTGGCTCTCATTGACGCCAGCTTCAGTGAGCTTCACGCGGCATACTTTACCAATCATATCCTGAGAACCATCAAATACCAATTGAATGTAATTATCGCTGTATCCTTGGAGTTTACCACTGCCTTCACGACCTTTGGCTTCTCCTTCAGGAATAACATCCAATACTTGTCCCACGAATTGCTGTGCATAAGCCAGCTGCATCTGTTCAGACAGATCGATCAATTCATGTACACGAGCATTTTTCACTTCTTCATCCACCTGATCTTCCATACGTGCTGCCGGCGTTCCGGTACGTTTAGAATAAGGGAATACGTGCATTTCGGAAAAACCGATCTTCTTCATCAGTTCATAGCCGTTACGGAACATCTCATCCGTTTCACCCGGGAAGCCCACAATAACATCTGTCGTAATGGCTACATCCGGCATTGCTTCACGAATGCGGAGCATTTTATTGTAGAACTCTTCGGTTGTATATTTACGGCGCATCCGTTTCAATACTGCATCGTCACCTGCTTGCAGCGGAATATGGAAGTGACGAACCAATTTATCCGAACGTTTAATCACATCCAGCATACGATCATCGATCTGGCTAGCTTCAATGGAGCTAATACGAATACGTTCCAGGCCTTCGACTTTATCCAGATCCCAGAGCAGATCGGTTAAGTCGTAATTTTCCATGTCGTCACCATATCCACCAGTATGGATACCTGTAAGCACAATTTCTTTGTACCCCGCATGCACCAATTGATGCGCCTGTTGAACAATACTGTTTGATTCCCGGCTACGAGACAGACCACGCGACCACGGAATGATACAGAATGTGCAGAAGTTATTACATCCATCCTGAATTTTCAGGAAAGCACGAGTACGATCAGCAAAATCAGGCACATCCATTTCTTCAAACACACGTGTCTTCATAATGTTGCGTACAGCGTTTACCGGCTCACGTGATTCCTGAATTTCTCTAACATATGGCAAAATTTTATCCCGATCTTGTGTTCCGATAACCAGGTCTACTCCTGGAATATCTAGAATCTCGGCAGGAGAGGTCTGAGCGTAACAGCCAGTTACTGCCACTATGGCATCCGGATTCCGACGAATGGCACGACGAATAATTTGACGGCTTTTCTTGTCACCCGTATTCGTCACTGTACAAGTATTAATTAAGTATACATCGGCCGTCTGTTCATCAAAGTCCACTTGATCGTATCCTTCGTTCTTGAACAGTTGCCAGATTGCTTCTGTATCATAAAAGTTAACTTTGCAGCCTAAGGTGTAAAACGCCACGGATGGCATAATTACATTCCCCCCATTTCTCCAGATTCGTATAAAACACAAGTCAGCGCGGCCATTCCAGCCGTCTCTGCACGCAAAATCCGTTTCCCCAGTCCAACCGATACGGCGCCAGCCTGATCAGCTTCCAGTGTTTCCTTCTCTGAGAACCCGCCTTCTGGGCCTACCACGATCAACACATTAGCCGTCTCATCAGGCGCAAGCTTTTCTACGAACGGTTTAAGCGCATCGCGCAGTTGCTTGCCGTTTTCTTTTTCATAACAATAGCATACCAGATCATATCCCTCAAAAGAAGACAACAGCCCTTTCCAGGAAAGCGGCTGCTCAATGGACGGAATACGGTTGCGATGGCTCTGTTCAGCAGCTTCCTTGGCAATCTTCCCCCATCGCTCTAGTCGTTTACTTTCCTTCTTGGCATCATATTGCACGATCGTCCGCTCCGAGAGAAAAGGAACAAACGCTACCGCTCCGATCTCAGTACATCGCTGAATGACCGTTTCCATCTTGTCACCTTTAGGCAAACTTTGAGCTACCGTTACACGAATACGAGCCTCATGATCCATCTCCAGAGACTGCACAATATTCGCTGTCACTTCACCGGCTTCTATGCCTTCAATCTCCACCAGAGCTTCTCTGGTACGTCCGTCACTGACAATCAGTTTATCACCAGGTTTGCCACGCATAACCTTACTGATATGTCGCGCATCATCCCCTGTGATCACAACCGAACGCTCTTGGAATTGTTCTTCAGATACAAAATAACGCTGCATAGGTCTGTCCACCATTCTATCCTGTTATGAATGGAATTCACCCTGCTCACAAGCAGGCGTGAATCCATACGCCACAGATGATCATACAACTTTTATGTCCTTCTGACCAGTATTTCAGTCCAAAACGTTATCACTCGTTTGCTAGAAATGCGAGTTCAAAAGGTCTCTAAAATAGACCCTTAATTAGATTTCCAAAATCGTCATACATACTGTATGCCAACATATATAACGGATTAATCGTTACATCCCGTAACGGGGGCACGATAAGAATAAGCAAGAAGATAAAAATAGACCATTGCTCCACACCCTGTAACTTGCGACTAATGGAGGGCGGTAATAACTCTTCCAGAACCCGATAACCGTCCAAAGGTGGTAATGGAATCAGGTTGAATAAAAACAGGAAAAAGTTCGTGAGGTTGAACATGAAGAAGAAGGTTGCAATCGCTGTATACAATCGTTCATTTTCAATGTTGTGCATAACACCAGTACCCACAAGCGTAGCAAATACGATGGTTCCTATGATCGCAAGTAACAAATTACTCAAAGGGCCTGCCAAGGAGACAATCAAACTCATTCTCCGCGGTTTATCGAAGTTGGCTCGATTCACGGGTACAGGCCGAGCCCAACCAAAACCAGCGATCAGTAGCATTAATACGCCCAATAGATCAAAATGCACAACCGGATTAAGCGTTACTCTCCCTAACAGTTTCGCTGTTGGATCTCCAAATTTATTGGCAAAGTACGCATGTGCAAATTCATGAACAGTAAAAGCAATTAGAATCGTTAACAAGAAAAACGGTAACTGATCTAGTGGGTAACGAAAGAGCGAATTTAGAAAATCCATCTGTTACCTCTTCCTAGCTACGTACGCCAGCCAGTCCTCATCACGGTGAACGGCACTTATTTCAAACCCAGCAGCTATGAGTCCATCATGAACTAACTGCTCTTTATTTTTCCAGATACCTGATGCAATATAAACGCCTCCTGATTCAAGAGCATTGTAGACATCATCCACAAACAGCATAATGATCTCAGCAAGAATATTAGCTACAATGATTTTGACTGGAAGTTTTACACCTAGTGTTGGGTCTTCACTACCCAGAACAGACAGCAAATCACTTTCCTTCACGGTGATACGGTCATCAAGCCCGTTCAGATGTGCATTTTCCTTCGCGCTGGATACAGCTACTGGATCCAAATCTAAAGCTAGAACATGCTTCGCCCCAAGTTGTACCGCGCCAATAGCAAGAATACCTGAACCTGTTCCGACATCAATGACTTCTTCCCCGCCTTGAATCACCGTTTCCAGTGTACGTAGACAAAGTGAAGTTGTTGGGTGAGTTCCTGTACCAAAAGCCATGCCTGGATCAAGCTCGATAATTTTTTCGTCTGGGCTCTCTGGAGTATACTCCTCCCATGTCGGTTTAATTGTCAAACGTTCTGACACACGCACAGGTTTAAAATACTTTTTCCAAGCATCTGCCCAGTCGTTCTCATCAACCGTTCTTGTCTCATAACGCACGTCACCCACATTAATATCGAATTCAGCAAGTTGCTCAATTCTCGGGCGCACTTCTGCCTGTAATGCTTCCATGTCTGTGTCTTCGGAAAAATACCCTTTGATCTCAGCAAAACCTTCAGGGATATCATTCAAAGGAAACTCATACCACTCACCATAGGGTGCATCACGCTTTTTATTTAAAGTACCGGACTCTTCAATTGAAACCCCTCCAGCACCTGCTTCATGCAAAAAATTCGAAATCATCTCCACCGCTTCTTCGGTAGTATGTATTGTTAGTTCATGCCATAACATACGTAATTTTTCCTCCTCATTTTTCAAACATCCCCATCATTGTACTACACAAGCGAGTCAGAATACAAAATGCAGTAATTAAAAGTACCTGTTCGAATAGCCGGTTGAGGCGCCGCTAATATCTCATCATCTATAACTAACGGATCTACACAACTTCTTAATGGAAATAAAAAAACAGGATCTCGTAGCAATTGCTAGAGCATCCTGTTCTAATGGCTTATTCTATTACATTTGTTAATAAAAACGCCCACCGTTTTGTGTAATCATCTCGGCAGCCTGTGGAAACGAATCGTTAGTCACCGACACGGTCAATAAAATACCTTGTTTGGGTTGCCCTGTCGATGTAGTCTCAGGCATATCATATACCTGACCATTGGATAGCATTTCCGGATCATCGCTAATTAGCGAAAGAACGTTAAGTTCTCCGCTAAATCCACCAATCACCGCCGTGGGAGAGAATTCTCCCTCCTCATCCTGTTTGGCAATCGGTTTATCAGATTGCAGAGGAAGACTCTCAATACGCAATTGATTGGGGTGTAATAGTTCGAGAGCTCTCCGTGCAGATTCAGCGTCAGACCAACTCGTAAAGACTGCCTCAATCCTTACTGTTGAGCGAACGTCTTCAGTCATGCAGCTCTCTTCCTTGACGACGATCAGCTGCCTCACTACGACGCAATGCCTCTACGTCTTCATGATCGGCTGCCTCACTACTAAATTCCACATCTTCATTTTTTGCAGATTGCAATCGTTTCATTTTCTCGGTCTTCGTCAAAATTTTGCCTGGGCGTTCATGTTCTGCCATGTTATGTTCCTCCTTTAATATCAGTGCTCTATTATGGATGAGGTCTAACTAGATCATGCCACCAGCTTGCTCGATAATCGATAAAGCGCGGTGATGTACTGATTCATCTACGACTACAGTGAGCAAGACATCCCTACCTGTTGGGCCTTCTTGTCCGCCATCACTCATCCCACTTGCGGCAGGATCTGCAGCAGCCATAATTCCAGCAGTTACATTCATGCCCATCGCTCCAGGCACCCAAGAAGAGTAACTACCAGAAACTCCTGGTGTGTATGATGCTCCACTCGGCCCTACACCTGCATAACGGCTGAAACGATTGATCGACAGGTCCTCCACACGTAACGCCTCCAATTTTTTGGCAGCGCCTTCTGCTTGCTCTGGGCTATGGAAGTACGCCAAAATGTTTTTCTCACTCATCTGGTCACACCTGCTTCCCTAGTTTTCGTATATGGGTTATCCCTTATCGTTCTCGCTATGCTAGTCTGCCGCATTGCTTCTCCATTTATGCACAAAAAAGGACACCATGCCGAATAACAGCAATGATGTCCTTTTATATTTACAATAACTGTAACAAACTACATATGCGAATCTTTCCGGCTAATGCCTTACACCGAATTGTTGGATAACATCCATCTATTAGTCACCACGGAATGCGCGTTTTACTCGATCAAAGAAGGATTGCTCATGTTCGTGGGTTTGTTCTCCATCTAGGGCAGCGATTTGGCGTAACAGATCTTTCTGCTCGTCATTCAGCTTGCTAGGTGTAACAACAACCACCTTCACATGTTGATCCCCTTGACCCATACCGCGCAGGCGTGGAACCCCTTTGCCTTTAAGACGGAAATAAGTTCCGGTTTGCGTACCTGCTGGAATTTTCAATTTCACTTTTTCAGTCAACGTTGGAATCTCAATCTCGTCTCCCAATGCTGCCTGAGCAAACGTCAGTGGAATCTCGCAGTAAATATCGTCTCCTTCGCGTTCGAAGAAATCATGTGATTTCACACGAATAACAATATACAAGTCTCCCGCTGGGCCACCACGCAGACCGCCTTCACCTTCACCTGTCATACGCAGTTGTGCACCATCATCTACGCCCGCTGGAATGCGAACATGGATTTTGCGTTGCTTGCGCACTTTACCGCTACCACTGCACGTTGTACATTTTTCTTTAATAATTTGTCCTGTACCACTACAGTTCGAGCATGCACGGCGATTCACCATACGACCAAATGGAGTGTTCTGAACAACTTCCTGTTGTCCACTACCTTTGCAGACTGTACATGTTTCTGGTTTTGTTCCTGGTTTAGCACCTGAACCGTGACAAGTGTCACAGCCTTCAGTACGCGGAATTGTAATATCCGTTTCTTTACCAAAGACAGCCTCTTTGAACTCAATGGTCATGGTGTATTGCAGATCGTTCCCACGTTGCGGTGCATTAGGATCACGTCGTCCGCCACCACCACCGCCAAAGAACATATCGAAGATATCGCCAAATCCACCGCCACCAAAATCGCCGCCACCACCGAATCCACCTTGATTCGGATCAATATGCCCATATTGGTCATACTGTGCACGTTTCTGACTGTCACTGACAACATCATAAGCTTCTTTCACTTCTTTGAACTTGGCTTCCGCATCATCCGCTTTGTTTACGTCAGGGTGATACTGACGTGCAAGCTTACGGTATGCCTTTTTGATCTCCTCGTCGCTTGCATTTTTGCCAACGCCGAGAACCTCATAATAATCACGTTTTTCAGCCACTCTTCCACCCCCATAACATTCACCATATCGCACATCGTGACAAAAGGAAAGTCAAAGCACGGGAGCCCCGGCTATGACTTTCCCTTTAATCCGAACGTCACCGATGTTCATTCGCCTACATGCGCGAATTAGTTTTGCTTTTTATCTTCGTCTACAACTTCGTAATCCGCGTCAACAACGTTATCACGTTTAGCAGAACCTTGTTGCTCTTCAGCACCTTGATCCGCTTGTTCTTGTGCTTGTGCTTGCTCATACAGTTTTACGGACAGTTGTTGAACAATCTCTGTCAGTTCTTCTGTAGCTGCTTTGATGTCTTCCAAGTTGTCCGTAGCTACTACACCTTGCAATTTTTCTTTTGCAGCGTTAGCTTTTTCAACTTCACCAGCGTCAGCTTTCTCACCAAGATCTTTAATCGTTTTGTCCACAGAGTAGATCAGTTGGTCTGCACTGTTTTTGGCTTCAACGAGTTCTTTACGTTTTTTATCTTCTTCAGCGTGCAGCTCAGCATCTTTCATCATTTGCTCAACTTCAGCATCGCTCAAACCGCTGGAAGAAGTGATTGTGATTTTTTGTGTTTTGTTTGTACCTTTATCTGTTGCAGATACGTTAACGATACCGTTGGCATCAATATCGAAGCTAACTTCGATTTGTGGAACACCACGTGGAGCTGGTGGGATATCTCCCAACATGAAGCGTCCAAGGGATTTGTTACCTGCTGCCATCTCACGCTCACCTTGCAGGACGTGGATCTCAACGCTAGGTTGATTGTCTGCATAAGTGGAGAACACTTGAGATTTACTTGTAGGGATCGTTGTGTTGCGTTCGATCATTTTAGTGAACACCCCACCTGCAGTTTCGATACCCAGGGACAATGGAGTTACGTCGAGCAATACGACGTCTTTCACATCACCTGTCAGTACACCCGCTTGTACAGCAGCACCCAAAGCTACAACTTCATCCGGGTTAACGCCTTTGTGAGGCTCTTTACCTGTCAGTTTTTTGATTGCTTCTTGTACTGCTGGAATACGTGTTGAACCACCAACCAATACGATCTTGTCAATATCGTTAGCAGTCATGCCTGCATCACTTAATGCACGACGAGTCGGCTCAAGTGTACGCTCAACAAGGCTTGCAGAGATCTCTTCGAATTTCGCACGGCTCAGGTTAAGCTCCAAGTGCTGAGGAACGCCGTCAGCCACTGTAATGAACGGCAGAGAGATCGTTGTAGTCAATACGCCGGAAAGTTCTTTTTTCGCTTTTTCCGCTGCATCTTTCAAACGTTGAACCGCTGCTTTATCTTTGCTCAGATCAATACCTTGATCTTTCTTGAATTCACTTACGAGGTAATCAATGATGACTTGGTCGAAGTCATCTCCACCTAGTTGGTTGTCACCACTAGTTGCTTTAACTTCAAAGAAGCCATCGCCGAGTTCAAGGATGGATACGTCGAACGTACCGCCACCAAGGTCATATACGAGGATCGTTTGATCTTCGGATTTCTCCATACCATATGCCAGAGCTGCTGCTGTTGGTTCGTTGACGATACGCAGAACTTCCAAACCAGCAATTTTACCAGCATCTTTCGTTGCTTGACGCTGACTGTCATTGAAGTAAGCTGGAACTGTGATAACCGCTTGAGTTACCGTTTGACCCAGGTAAGCTTCAGCATCAGTTTTTAGTTTTTGCAGGATGATTGCAGAGATCTCTTGTGGAGAATAATCTTTGCTATCGATTGTTTCTTTGTGGGAAGTACCCATATGACGTTTGATCGAGATGATCGTACGATCTGGATTCGTAATTGCTTGGCGTTTTGCAGTCTCACCTACAACGCGCTCACCATCTTTTTTGAAACCTACCACGGATGGCGTTGTACGTGCGCCTTCTGGGTTTGGAATTACGACAGCCTCGCCGCCTTCCATAACCGCTACGCATGAGTTAGTTGTTCCTAAGTCAATACCGATTACTTTGCTCATCGGAAAATTTCCTCCTTCGACAATTGAGAAGAATCCTTCGATCCTTCGCTGTATTATGATTTATTTTCTTGCTCTATGTGTGCAAACCTCTATATGAAGCTTCGCGGGCATCATACCCTCACAAAGAGGAATTATGAGCTTACCTTAACCATAGCTGGACGAAGCACTTTATCTTTTAGCATATAGCCTTTTTGGACTTCCTCAACAACGGTACCTTCTTCATACTCGTCACTTTCCACTTGCATGATCGCTTGGTGGAATTCAGGATTGAACGGTTGTCCTACCGTCTCCATTGCAGTCAGACCTTCGTTGTTCAACACGGACTCCAACTGGCGGAAGATCATTTGAATGCCTTTGGAAAAAGATTCACTTTCTGTACCTTCAGGTACAGTCGCCATAGCACGCTCGAAATTGTCGATAACCGGTACGAGTTCGGTGATCAGCTTCATCGAAGCGTATTTCGCTAGTTCTTCTTTTTCCTTTTGAGTGCGGCGACGGAAGTTGTCAAAATCAGCTTGCGCACGGACCAAACGTTGCTGATGTTCCTCAGCTTCTGCCGTCAAACGTGCGATCTCACCTTGCTCTTGATCTACCATCTCCTCAGCCTGTGCTTCTGCAGCACCTGCTTCGTTAACAGGCTCCTGGCTTTCAGCCGCTGTTGTTTCCTGTTCTTCTGCTGCGAATGATTGCTCCTCTTTCAAGATGTTCACCTCCTTATAAGAATGAAATGGTTTATTTCCCGTTCAGATAAGCATCATGCGAGATAACCCACACAATCCTTATTTGAAACGATGCGTTAACATCGAAGTCAAGTCACGAGAGAGTGTATTTAATATATGAATGACACGTGCGTAATCCATTCGCGTCGGTCCCAGTATACCAATGGAACCTAAGGCCTCTCCATCCAATGAGTAGGATGCTGTAATCAGGCTGCAATTGGCAAAGGCTTCATGATCATTCTCGGTACCAATCCGTACCTGAATCCCAGATCCACCCGGCACGGGCATCATTAACTTCATCAGTGTTGGTGTCTCATCTAACAGGTCAAGAATATCTTTAACCTTTTCAACATCTTTAAACTCAGGTTGAGTTAACATATTTGTAGCACCGCTAAGGAACAGACGATTGTCGTGCTCATTATCAAAAGCGCTATTAAGCACCTGCATTACTTCTTCATAGCGATTAATATGTCGTTCCATCTCTTGCCCAAGCTCTGTATAAAGACGTGATTTGAGTTTATAAATAGGTACACCGACCAATTTGGTATTTAACAGACGTACCACATTCTCCATCTCGGCAACCGAGATTTCTGGTGGAATCTGTACAGTTTTGTTCTCGACTTGGCCTGTATTCGTTACAATAATCGCCACAGCTTCCCGTTCATTGAGCGGAAGCAGTTGGAAATGGCGAAGCGAGGTGTGGAATACTTCCGGTCCCAACAAGATCGAAGTATAATTTGTCATGTGTGACAATATGACTGATGCATGCTGTATGACCTGTTCCATCACGTTTAACTTCTCAGCAAAAAATGACTTCAGATCGTCCAATTCTTGAGGCTCCACTTGATTCCACGGAACCAGATGATCTACATAATATCGGTAGCCCTTGTGGGAAGGAATTCGTCCAGCAGATGTATGCGGCTGTTCCAAAAATCCCATATCCTCAAGATCCGCCATCTCATTACGGATCGTCGCTGGACTGTATCCAACATCTCCTCGTTTGGAGATGCTTCGGGACCCTACGGGCTCAGCTGAACGGATATAGTCATCCACTATAGCGTTCAGTATCATACGTTGACGCTCTGTTAACATGGTGAGTATCCCTCCTTCTGACTGCAATGTCCCATGTCGTTAGCACTCAGGTTAGATGAGTGCTAAGCGGTAATACAAAAATACCAAACTGACATGAACATTGTCAAGTCAGTTTCATAACGATGCTCATCAATTTGTTACGTATGTTCAATCTGACATGTTTTTTAGAACACGTTTAGAACGAAGAAGATAGAAATTATGCGATATCTCTAATAGTATAGACCATTCTCCGTCAGTCATAACACTCAACATTCATTATACATAATATGCATGAAAAAGGATCGCATGTGAGTAGAGTTGTTCACTCAAGACTCTGTTCATGCGACCCATTATGCATCAGGCGGAAATTTCTAGTTCTTTCAATACTGCAATCTCGTCGCAGCAATTTTGTTTGCTGCAGTGCACGCAGTCCGTCCATACTTTTTCAGGAAAAATCTCTTTATCTACAATGGCAAAGCCATTTTTCTCAAAGAAAGAAACTTCATATGTGAGTGCCATCACTTTAGGAATTTTCTGATTCTGAGCTTCTTCCACCAGTCGATCCAGCAACCGGGAACCTATTCCCAGTCCTTTGTGTCCTTCTGAGATACCAAGGGATCTAACCTCCACCAGATCGTTGCCCAAACGGCAAAGCGACCCACATCCCACGACCTCTCCATCCACTTCAGCGACGACAAAGTGTTCCAGTTGCCTATGCAGTACTTCCCTTGATCGCGGAAGCATGATCCCACGCTCTGCGTATCCCTTAATCATTTCATATAGCGGTTCAACATCTTCCGGCACGGCTTTTCTGCATATTACCGACATTCTGCTCTCCTCCTATTACCAAGCTTTCCGAAGGAAAGCCAACTTCGTAGTTGTTAAATTACACGCTCTGTCAAATCAATATGAATAAATATACAACAGAGCGTATAGAATTTCAAGCTACGAATTTAGCGATATAGAGCCAATAAACTCGGCAAAAACGTCGTTTCCGAACAGGATACCCTGCTCGCTCAGCCGGAAGCCGTCTGGCGTCCGCTCAAGTAATCCTGCGTTTAACATTTTGCCCAATGGTTTTGCGAACACCTCTTCAATGGATTCACCAAATTGCTCACTGAAACGAGAGGCCGAGGCACCCTCCAGCATTCTGAGTCCAACCATGAGATAATCCTCCATCGCTTCTGGACGACTGATCTCAAAATGATCTAAACGCGGCAGTCCCGTTTTGGCAGCTTCAACATACGGATTTATTCCTTTAATATTCATATGCCGTTCGCGTCCTACGTATCCATGTGCACCTGCTCCAAGTCCATAATAATCCTCATTGCGCCAGTAGGTAATATTGTGACGACTCTCGAAGCCAGGTTTAGCAAAGTTACTAATCTCATACTGTTCATAGCCCGCTTCTTTCATTCGGCTCATTAATAGAAGATACATCTGCAATTCATCATCTTCATGCGGTAGCGGCAATTGATTTTTCTGATACAGTGTATGGAAAAGAGTGTTCTCTTCCACTTTCAAGCTGTAGATTGAATAATGCGGCAGATCCAGCTCCAGCGCTCTGTCGATACTCTCATTCAACATCTCTACCGTCTGGTTTGGCAAACCAAACATTAGATCGATGGACAAGTTGCTCAATCCTGCTTTACGCGCATTCTCCAAGCTACGATATACATCATCTGTGTTATGAATACGACCAATGCCAGTGAGTAGGTCATTTTGGAAAGCCTGCACACCAAAGCTGACACGGTTAACGCCGCCTTCTTTCATCGCAGCAAGCTTCTCCGCATCTGTAGTGCCCGGGTTCGCTTCCATTGAGAACTCAATATCGTCTGCCCAATTGGGGAAATACGTTTTGACGGAACGAAGGAAGTAAGCCATTTCATCAGGCTTCAAGGCTGTCGGTGTGCCCCCACCTACAAATATAGTTTTAATCTCGCCCGGCGGATTCGCCTTAACGGTATGCTCCATTTCCCGTTCCAATGCTTCTAAATACTGCATGACAGGCTGATCCTTCAGAACGTAGGAGTTAAAATCACAGTAAAAACATTTATTCGTGCAAAAGGGAATGTGAAGATACACCGCTTGGGGTGAACCTGTTTTCCGGCTTTGTGATGTCAATGTCATGGGTAAGTCCCCCTCTATTTGAAAAAAGGAAAGCCATCCGGCTTCCCCTCTCAGCTTCATTATATAAATTGAATTTACTCGTAGGTGTCAGTTCAATCTATACTCTATTATCATTCAAATTTAATACATACATTCAGCGTTGTACCTCAAAACTTCGTTATTCACATGACGTTTGCAAGCAAACGTCTTATCTTACAATTCAATTTCGATACACACATTCTGTGTTGTACCCGAAATTGAATTATTAATCATCAATTTTCAATACTGCCATGAACGCTTCTTGTGGTACCTCAACGTTACCAACCTGCTTCATCCGCTTCTTACCTTCCTTCTGCTTCTCAAGCAGTTTCCGTTTCCGCGAGATGTCACCACCATAACACTTAGCAAGTACGTTTTTACGCATTGCTTTTACCGTTTCACGCGCCACTACCTTCGTTCCAACGGATGCTTGAATCGGCACCTCGAACATTTGCCGTGGAATCAGCTCACGCAGCTTCTCACAGATAATGCGGCCGCGGTTATATGCACGGTCACGGTGAACGATGAAGGACAGAGCATCGACCTGTTCTCCATTGAGCAAAATATCCATTTTCGCCAGATTAGACTGACGATAACCAGACAACTCATAGTCGAAGGATGCGTAACCTTTAGTGCTTGATTTTAATTGATCGAAGAAGTCATACACAATCTCGGACAATGGGATTTCATACGTAATCGTAACCCGCGTAGTGTCCAAGTACTCCATATTAACGTATTCGCCACGTTTGTTTTGGCACAATTCCATAATGGTACCTACATAATCATTCGGTACGATAATGGCTGCTTTAACATATGGTTCCTCAACATAATCAATCCGTCCTACCTCAGGGTAGTTAGATGGATTGTCGATCTGAATCATCTCACCATTGGTCAGAGTGACATGATAGATTACGCTTGGTGCAGTAGTGATCAACGGAATGTTGAACTCACGCTCAATCCGCTCCTGGATAACGTCCATGTGTAACAATCCGAGGAATCCGCAACGGAATCCGAATCCAAGTGCACTGGATGTCTCTGGCTCAAAGCTCAGTGAAGCATCATTTAACTGCAATTTCTCCAATGCCTCACGCAGATCCACGTAATCCGATGTTTCAATCGGATACAGACCGCAGTATACCATTGGATTAATTTTGCGATAACCCGGCAAAGGCTCTGCCGTTGGCTTTTTGGCATCGGTTACTGTATCCCCGACCTGCGTATCTCCTACGTGCCGGATACCTGCTACGATAAATCCAACGTCACCCACGTTTAGCTCGTCCACAATGGTCATGCGTGGTTTGAAGGCACCCACTTCGATAACCTCAAATGTCTTGTCTGTTGCCATCATTTTGATCTTCGAACCGGATTTGATCTTACCATCCACAACACGTACGTATACGATTACACCTTTGTACGGATCATAGTGCGAGTCAAAAATCAGCGCTTTCAGTGGTTGATCCGGGTCACCCGCAGGTGCAGGTACGCTCTGTACCACTTGTTCAAGGATCTCCTTGATACCAATCCCAGCCTTGGCGGAAGCCAGCACTGCATTACTTGTGTCCAGTCCAATCACGTCTTCTACTTCCTGCTTTACACGATCAGGATCAGCGCTTGGTAGATCGATTTTGTTGATAACTGGTAAAATTTCAAGATTGTTGTCCAATGCTAGATAAACGTTAGCCAGTGTCTGCGCTTCAATCCCCTGAGCCGCATCCACTACCAATAATGCGCCTTCACAAGCAGCCAAACTCCGTGATACTTCATATGTGAAGTCTACGTGTCCTGGCGTGTCAATCAGGTTCAATAGATACTCTTCACCATCGTCTGCTTTGTACGTCAGAGCCACAGCTTGCAGTTTAATCGTAATTCCACGTTCACGTTCAAGATCCATCTGATCCAGCACTTGCTCCTGCATCTCACGCGATGTAAGCGCACCTGTGTACTCCAAGATCCGGTCCGCAAGTGTTGATTTGCCGTGATCTATATGTGCAATAATTGAAAAGTTACGAATTTTACGTTGTCTTGCCCGAATGTCAGTCATTCCTTACCCCCAGAAACAGCCTAGTGTCAATCACTTCATTATAACAGTTGATGCAGGGTGCATCAATCCCATGATGTTTCAACTTTATCATAATTTATCACTACGAAGAACTGCCAAGGGTATATTTTGCCTTGAATGTATTGCTTTTTATTCAGCAACGCCACTAAACAGGGAAACCACCCATTTAATTCCACTATGAGAAAGGTTTTGTAGAAGGCCCGCCGTTTTATCAGCAAGAACATCAACCGGTGCTTGGCTCTGTTCTGCTCCTAATACCTGACTCGGCGATTGGACAGGTACAACCGGCGGTTCCTTTTTTTCGACCTGCTCCACAGGCTGCTCTGGCTCAGATTCAACTGCGACGGATACTGGCTCTGACTTTACCAGTGTAGGACTTTCCTGCTGATCATTTCCACCAAGCTGAAAGTTACTGCCTGCCAGCTGCATCCCAAACAGAATTCCCAGTAACATCAGAACAGCAACCGATAGCAGCTTTCTCCCGAATCTGGACACACCCTTCGCCCCCTCGATACATGATTTAAAATGTTCTCCGTTGACTAAATGCTAACCACCTTGTGTTTTTGTTTCCGCACTTGCCTTATCTACCTTCTGATCTTGCCAATACACTTCGGCAATCATATCAGCTAATATTTTAGAGGTTCGCTCCAATTCAGCTGCCGTATTATCGATGCCTCCGATTTCAATAAGGATACTGTTTGGAGACAGCGTCTGGTTGTATTCACCATTGTTCGCTCCTCCTCCAGTTTTCCCCCAGACCCCACGAGAGACCCCAGGATACTTGGCCTCAAGCTTCTTGTGAATCTTAGCCGCAAAGGCTTCATTTTTCTCCCAGTTTGGATTTTCATGCCCAATGATAAAGTAGACTTTTGCATATCCAAGACCTTCAATCGTTGTTGTTGTTTTATTATGGCGCTGTGAATCCCTGTGGATATCAATGAGATAGGTAAGATCATCATTTTGGGCAAGTGCAGCTTTTACCGTCTGGCGTGAATACTTATAGGAATAATTCCAGTTGTAATCCTTGACCTTCGTTGGGTAATCGTCTTTGGCATGTTCGACCCCTATTCCTAGCTTTTCCAAACTATCTGTTAAATAGCTCCCGACTTGAAATACATTACCTGTGGATTTACCGGAAGAAGGATTATCACTCTTGGTTCCTAATAATGGATTGTATCCTTCTCGTGGATGAGAGTGATAGATGAGAACCGTCTTTTTATCAGATACAGGATTGGGCTTATTCTCAGGCTCCTTCGTAGGCGAATCTTCCTGACCTTCTGGATCTTTAGAATCTGCAGGATCTTCAGGTTCGTCCGTATCTGGTGAGTTCGTATCATCCTGCCCTGGTGGAGTATGCAGTTCTCCCTCACTTTTCCCACCGTTCGTTGAAGCTGTGTCCGTTAATCCGGGACCGGGTTGATAATCCTCTGGCGCTTCTGCCTTTTCATTGCCCGAGCCTGGTCGAAGCAACACTGGCTGATTCGAACCCATTCCTGGCATTTCTCTAGCAATTAAGCTTTTGGGATCCTGAGGATTAACATTGGTGAGCAGTTGAAAAACAAACGTAGTTAAATTCTCACCTGAAAACGCAGAAGTTTGTTCCTTTTGAGTTAAGTGTGGTACTTCCATACCAAGCATATCTACAAAAAAACGACTAGACACGGTACTGGCGAATCCTTTCATTGAAGAAACAGGCGAGTTATTCAATTGCTTCTCTGCCATTCCTCCTAGACCGAGTACTATAAAAAATAGAACCGATATAATCATAAGCAACAGCAATGTACGACCCATGGCCAGTACATGCAGAAATCTTTTTCTCCATTTACCAATATTCCAGGCCAATATTTTGTTCATGCCTCTGTCTCCTTCCCTGCTGGACAACTCTTATACTTCAACTCTATGAGCTAGTTAGAATTGATAGAACTAGAAGAGGGCAATCTCCAAAAAAAAGAAAGTCCGATAGATTCGGACTCTCTTCTAAATAGGGCTTGGAGGTTGCTTTTTCCAGGAGGAGATAGGAGGTAGCTAAAAATGATTAACTTTTATAAAACCAAAACCCAATTTCACCAGTTTCAATTTAATGTGTATAGGCGGCTACATTGTCAGGATTTACAGCATCATGTAGTGCTGCATTCAGCCCTGTTGCAATGACATTAGCGATGTCTTCTATAAACTCATCAATCTCTTTAGGGGTTACGATCAGATCATGACCCAGTGGTTCCAATATTTCTTTGACCAAACTGAGGCGCTCATGCTCACTGATGTCGTCAAGCATGCCCATGATTTGTTTCGTTTGATCCGTCTCCTGGCGGAAATGGTTCCGCATCATTTCAATTGCGTTATTCACAATCGTTGATGCATAACATACCGTAGGGACACCAATTGCAATACAAGGCACACCCAGAATATCCTTCGTTAAGCCACGCCGCTTATTCCCAATTCCAGAACCTGGGTGAATCCCTATATCTGCAACTTGTATCGTCGTGTTGACACGTTCTAATGAACGGGAAGCAAGAGAATCAATTGCAATAATCGCATCAGGCTTGGTTCGATCCACGATACCTTGTACGATATCACTCGATTCAATCCCCGTAGTTCCGAGTACCCCTGGAGCAATAGCACTCACTTCTCGATAGCCTGGTGCTACCTGATCAGGTACTAATTCAAAATATTGACGGGTAACCATGAGATTCTCCACGACTAACGGGCCAAGTGCATCAGGCGTCACATTTAAATTTCCCAATCCCACAATTAAGATCTTGGAGTCTTTGTTAATGCCTGCTTTGGTCATAAAGTCTTCCATTTCTCGAGTGAACTCCGCAGCAACACGCTCCTGTAGTTCGGTATCTCCATTGCGAAGGGCTGGAACCTCCAACGTAACGTAATGTCCCTTCACACGTCCAATGGCTTGTGCCGCAGCATCGTTCAGAACATCAATCCGCGTAATCGTAATTCCTTCTTTGGTCTCTACATCTTCTTGCAGACCTGGGATCGTTTGCTTTTGTTCACCTTGAACCATTTCCTTTGAATCAATCGCCAAATCAGTTCGTACTGTATAGTTTTGTAAATCAAGTGTCATCCGTTCTTGCCTCCCTTACCGCATTTGAGCATATTGTGTGGGAAAAAGGGATACTTTATGCAACATGCCCGAATATGATAGGAATTTCTGTTGCAATTTGCATGCCATCATGCTAGAATATTTTAAGTTGTGAAACGTTTGTATTCATGCAAATGCCTTACAGGAGGTGAATGTAATGCCAAACATCAAATCCGCTGTTAAACGCGTAAAAACGAGCGACAAGCGCCGCGCACTCAATGCTTCCCAGAAATCTGCACTTCGTACAGCTGTTAAAGCTGCTGATGCTGCCCTGGTAAGCAACGAAGTTGATACTGCTAAAGCTGCAATTCAAGCTGCTTCCAAAAAGCTGGACAAGGCTGTAACTAAAGGTCTGGTTCATAAAAATGCTGCAGCTCGCAAAAAGTCTCGCTTGGCGAAAAAACTGAACGCTCTTTCCGCACAAGCGTAAGAAGCGTTACTTATACGATCCAATGGAAAAATCCTGAACAGCATGTGCTTTCAGGATTTTTTAGCTATGTGGTCGGTTGAGTACTATCAGAACAAAAAGCGGCTCTCACTCGGTTGATCAATGATCAACGGAATGAGAGCCGCTTTTGTCCATTTGCCCTAATGAATGATTCGCAATAATGATTAACATTACACCACATCACGCAACATTTCTTAGGCACCAAGTTTTAACAAAAACAACTCCAGACCAAGCACTTTGTCTACAGCGCCTGTTTTCATTTGATAATCTAGCTCACTCAGATGGCTTAAAATCAGTCGTAAACGTTCAGGTTGAAATTTACGTGCCTGCTCCCCAGCAATTTTGACTGCATAGGGGTGAAGTCCAAGCTGGCTTGCAATCTGCTGCTGTGAATAGCTCTGTTGCCCAAGCTCCTTCACTTGAATCATGATTCGGAACTGTCTAGCGATCAATGCCGCAATTTTGATAGGCTCTTCACGCTGTTTCAACAACTCATAGAATAGAGATAACGCCTTCTCAAGCCTTAGATTCGCCAATTCCTCCACTAGAGCAAATACATTCTGCTCCGTGCTACGTGCAACCAACGATTCGATATCCGCACGTCTAATCATGCCACCGTTTCCAGCAAAAAGGCAGAGCTTGTCTACTTCAGCAGATAACGTCTGTAGACCTGTTCCAGCAAAACTAACCAGAATATCTGGAGCTCCAGGCTCAAAGGTAACCTCACGTTGTTTAGCCAGCTTCACAATCCAGTTCAACAACTCTTCCCCACTAAGTGGAGCAAACGAAAGCACAATGGCTTGCTTCTTCGCAGCTTTCACTAACTTTTTGCGCTCGTCCAGCTTATCCCCTTGGGCTAAAAATACGATTGTACTGTAATCCGCAGGATTATCCATGTATGTCAGCAAGCGATCAACTTGATGCTCAATTTTGGAATCCTTACCGGCTGTAAACAGATTCGCATCTCTAACAATAATTAGTTTACGTGGCACAAGGAAAGGAACCGTCTCCGCTTCTTCAATAACAACTTCTACAGGCGTCTCCGAGAGATCATAAGGTACAATCGCAAAATCTCGATGCTCCTCCTCAATAACCTGTTCCTTCAACATATCCGTAAATTGCTGTATCTGGTATTTCTCCGTTCCGTACAGCACATATATCGGAGCCGTATCCCCACTTCGTATTGCTTTTGTTGCACTCTTCACATCCATCACGGTGCCTCCTTATCCCTCTTATCCTACCAGAAAACGTGACAGACAACAAAGGGGCCTTCAATCCACCATGTGGATGAAGACCCCTTAGTCCTACATCTATATAAACGCAGCACCAACCACTCTAGAAGAGGCTGTTCAAAAAAGTTCGCTTTTGATTACGAAGGATGCCTAACGGCATCTCAGCGTCGAACATAGAATTCAACCGAAATGTCCGTTGCTCACGTAGGTTGCCTACGCTCCGCTACTCCATTTCTAGCTTCATCCAATCTTCTCGGTACTGAAAATCGCCCTTTTTGAACACATAACTAGTAGAGGCTGATGCGCGGTCATACGACGTCAGTTGTTATAACTGATATAGGACGTGGTTTACTTCCATTATATTCGGATGCAACTAGAATGTTCTTCCATGGACAGTTGATAACCATAACATGGTACGATTATTTCCCGGAATTCTCGCTGTCTGCTGCTGGAACTACATTAAATGATTTTTTCAGTGCTGCTCCATCCTTCTCTGTCTCATAATTGAATACAGTGCTATCCTTGGACCAGCTAGCCGATTTCAATGTTCCTTCCAGATCACGTTGTTCTACTAGATTCAGAACGTCAGAATCACTGGCAGATTTAGAATAGATACTAAGCTGGTTGCCGATCTGTATGACCAGATAAGAACCATTCGGAGACTTCCACTCTGTTGCAGGAGGAGTCACCGCAGCAGCAAACCCACGATCTGGAGCAACCAATCCATTGTTACCTTCTGTCGACTGCTCAGGGCTCTGATCTGCATTAGGAGCGACCATCCCCGTTGCTGGTTCGTCATTATTTACATGCGGCACTACATCTTGCGTTGAAAAAGACTCTGACTCTCCAGTTTCAGGCTCAGTTCCAGCGCCATCATCTGAACGTCCTTGAGGAGCATCAGCACTTCCCGGATCTACACTCTTTTGTTGATCAGGTTGTACTTGATTAGCATTCCCCTGATTCTCTGAAGGAGTTGACGCAGAAGGTGTTTCTTTCGGCGCATCGACTTTTGCCCCAGCATCAGCCGAAGGCTGTTTCGGTGTTACATCTTCCTGTGGTTGAGTTTCCTGCACGTTCTCCGACTCATTCTCCTCAGGAGTTACTGTCGTAGTAGATTCTTGTGTATCAGGCTGCGTATCAGGCTGATCTTTGGACAGCCCTGACATTGTACTGTTATCTCCTTCTGTAGGAGCAGCGGAATCCTCGTTGCTAATTTCCATTCTCAAAGCATTCTGATCCTCATTACCGCTTTCTTGAGCACTCCCTGCACCCATCATTGACTCTGCATTTTCAATTTTCTCAGGCTTATAGCCCAATATAGCTACGCCTAATACGAAGACTGCTGCCGCTGCCCCCATAGACATTCGACCAACCATAGAATTAAACCATGAGGGTTTAACTTTCCGCTCACTTGATCGTTGTAAATTTTCAAATGCAGCAGGGACAGGACTCATTTCTTGCATTGTACTGCTCTGTTCCCTCCGCGCTTCGTCGATCGCATCTAATTGAGGCATAATTGCATCCACTAAACTAAACTTTGGGGTTACTTGGGGTAAATCTTCCAGTTCTCTGGACAAAGCTCTGAGCAAGCTAAAATTCTCGGCGCACTCCGGGCACTTGGCCACATGTTGTAGCAACTGCTCGGTCTCCACCTCACCCAGATCATGATCCAGATACCGGTGCATCCATTCCACCACCTCATCACATTTCATCCTGTCACACCACCTTTCTGATACTCCTGTAATAGATTTTGCAATTGTTGTCTAGCTCGGAATAAATAAGATTTCACCGTATTCAACGGAAGATCAAGACAATCCGCAATTTCGTTATACGATAAATCCTGTAAGTATCTTAGAACAATCACGGTTCGATGATGCTCTGGAAGCTTGTTGATCGCCTCCTGAATATCTTTTGCCACATACGTGGACATGACTTCAAATTCTACATTTTGATTATCTTGAAAAACCATCTCATGCTCGTCAATCGAGACAGAAGGCTTGGTTCTTCTAAATTTATCAATACAGATATTCGTTACAATGCGTTGAACCCATGTTTTGAATTGTGCTTTTTCTTCATATGAATTAATCTTGGTGTAAATTCGGATCAACGCTTCCTGAGCAGCATCCAAAGCGTCTTGTTCATTATTTAAAATGTAAAATGCGGATCGAAAAACATGCTGTTCAATGTTCCGCAATAGGGTAATTAGAGCGTCGCGATCGCCCGATTGAGCGGCTCTGATGAGTTCCGGCTCTACCACAAAGGATCCCCCTCTCCCTGCAACCTTACAGACGTGACCATCAATAAAATTGTTGCAAAGTTAAGTATTTTTTTATTGGCACCATAAAATAACGGCTTATGTATTAGGGCCGCCCAAAATCTTCTCTTAGAATAACAGAAATTGCATAAAGCGTCATCACAGCAGTAAAAAGCTATTCCAGTACTTACACGATTCAATCGATGAGCAATAGCATATATTATAGCAAACAGGCTTTCAGAAGCAAAAAATAAAAAAAGTCGAATTTTGTACAAATTTAAGCTCTTTTTAATGCAATTTTCATGAAAATGGTGTATTGTAAATTTACATTCATAATACGAGGTGATGAGCATGCCAGCTCTAGCGAAAATTCAATTGTTAAAAGAACAAATGCCTAAGGAATATCAAAGCATTTCTCATTTTGTAGAACATGCACTGGAATCCATTGATACCTTGGTAGAGGAACATCGGAAATACACTGCTGCACAAGCGTTATACGGCGATAAAATTGTCGGATCGGAAGAACGCTTGTACAGAGAAACCGTACTTGATGTTCGTGAGCAGCTTCTGCTTACGCTTGAGAAAACAGTAGAAGACCTTCTGCATAAAGGTGATAAGCACTGGAACAAACATTTTAAAGACGGTGTTGAATAATCCTTTTCATTCTCATGCCCATGTAATAAAGCCCGCTTCCCGTATCCAGCTCGGATACCGGAAAGCCGGGCTTTATTTTTTGCTTATTTTGACCTATTCTCTATCGTCGCTCACTATGCATAAAACAAACTTTTTATCATTCCCCCAAATTCTCCGGCTCTAACTTATGGCGTATCTTAATCTCCCCATCCTTCACCCGCATCTGAATTTCACCCATGAGATCTGTTCGATAAATATCTGACCCTGTGTCTTCAAGACGCTCAAGCACACCCGCATTCGGATGCCCATAGGTATTGTTGACTCCAGCAGAAACTACAGCGGTTTTGGCATTCCAATATTGAAGCCATGCTTCGGTTGACGACGTTTTACTACCGTGATGAGCCACCTTCAGGACGTCAATGGAAATCGACTCATCCCCCTCCTTTGCTGCCGTCTCTTCTGTATCACCAGTGACTTTCCCCATCGTTTTGTTGCTCGAAATCATTTTCATAAGCTCCAGAGGAACATCATTATTAACAATTTCACCTTTTACATTCTGTCTTTCAAACTGGGTAGCAAGCGATCCATCCTGAATCATGTAGAGCAAATTTTGCTCGGCAGCTGCATCCATATCACCTGTGAACAACATCGAAGCCCCTGCCATATCTAATAAAAAGACAACCGAATCATGATTTTGATGCTCAGATACAGGGAGACCCTCCCTAGCTCCCGTATGCAGTACATCCAGATCTGGATTAATAAAATGTAAAGTAGTCTCCTTATCTGCTACGTAAGACAGCCCTTGCCGAATGGCATATAACGGTATATTACGCTCAATAGCTGTATCCAGTAGTTTATCAAAATTGCTCTTACCACTTGTTGTGCCATTAAACATAAAACGTTCTACTGGAATCTGTTCGAGTACAGCTTGTAATCCCCCAGCATGATCCTGATCGGCATGGGTCACGATAACGGCATCCAGCCGATGGATGCCTCGTTTTTTCAGCAAGGGTACCACCACCTTGGCCCCAACTTCATAGGGATCACGCCGAGTTTTCCACGATTGATCAGGTTTGCCGAAGCTAACTGTACCCCCACCATCAACCAAAATATGCTTGCCCTCAGGCGTTGTAATTAACGTGCTATCCCCCTGACCAATATCGAGAAACTGTACTACACCCGTCCGCGAAGGTTGTGGAGTCTGATAGGCCCACCATAACCCTGCAATCAAAGTAATCGCAAGCAACCCGCATAACCATCGTTGATAAACAGATCGTTGTTTTCCTGAACCGTCTCCCGCTCCTCTAGCCCGAAATGCACTTGTATACTCTGGCCAGGCAATACTTGCGCTGAGTGTTGTCATCGAACCCTTGTGCTTTGCTTGCGCTATATGATTCTGATTCGATGGGAAAAGAGAGGACTTGAAGGCAAGTCTCCCATTCATCCTAGATGTCGCCCATGCTGCATCTTCCCTCTTCAAAGGTTTCGTCTCTTCATCAACATGACTGCTCCATTGAGCTTCTTGACCATTCCCTTGAAACCATATCCGTAATAGTGCATACAAAACTCCGTAATAGACTCCAACCCACAGCCAGGTAGGCGTAGCCCAGATGAGTACAAAACCAGGCAAACTATTCAACCATTCAATGCCTGTAAAGGTCAGTTTATTTAGGAGGATCACCAGCCAAGCGAACGGTTTGGCTAGAGGTAGCCATATCATAGATAACAGCAATGCAACCGCCCCAAGGGGCAAGACTACAGCGCTTATGAGAGAGACAAAGAGGAAATTTGCTACAAACGACAATATTGAAAACTGATTGAAATACAATATGGTCACTGGAAAAGAAATGAGCTGCGCTGTAACAGTCACCGAGGCTGTCGCAGCCAGTGCTTTCGGTAATTTTCTAAACAGACGGTTAATAAAGGGCATGTAGATCATTAAGCCAGCGGTGACTAGAAAAGAAAGCTGGAAGCTGACACTCAGTAAAAAATATGGATTCCACCACATCATTAATAATGCTGCGGCACTGATCATCTGCAACCCATCTCTAGCCAAGCCTCGCCTAGCCATATATAAACCAAGCATGGACATAATGCCTGCACGAATGACTGAAGGCGAACCACCAGATAACATGACATATGCAGGGATAAGAAATAACACAATTGTGAGTGACGTTTCCCTAGTTAACCGCAGCCAAGACATCAGAAATAACAATGAACCAACATACACGGCAACATGTGTGCCTGATATCGCTAAGATATGGGTAAGCCCAAGCTGTGAGAAGTGACCATATGTATCCGGATCAATGTCCTTAGCCATACCTATGATTAACCCCTTCATATATCCAGCATGAGGTTCGGGAAATAATACCTCTAATGCGGTACCTAACTGGTGTCTGATCCTGTCATTCCAACGAAAAATATCAATACGGCTCCAGCCCTCAGGCTGCATGGTAGTGATTGAGCTGGCACCTTTGACCTTAAACAACCAATGGATCTCCTGTGTCCGCAAATAATTACGATAGTCAAAGCCACCATAATTCCGGGCTTCTCCCGGGCTTGTGAACGAGCCAGTCAATATCATGGTATCCCCGCGGCTCCACGCCATCGCTATGTCCTGCTCTTCTTCCTCAGCTAGTTTGACTTGTACCATCAAACGCTCACCTACGTCATGCATCTGCGTTTGCTTCGGATCTGCCCTTTCTTCGGTGCCAGATAACGGGTCTGATTCTGGATATATTGTCGAAAGTAACAACTCAAAATCGGCCCGATCTCCATCCACACGAACAGCTGACGCTATTGTACCTTCTAGCTTCACTACATATCCATCAAGCTCCTGATGACTCCTTCCAGTGATCTCCGGCAAGGCGCTGACATTACGCAGATCATTCCATTCCCAGTGGGCAAGACCACCTAGAAGCGATGCAACAAGTAATAGACGAGTCCAGCCACGAATATCCATCCAGTGAAAAAGGAGAGGCATACATGCCAGCACTCCCACCAACCCCCACATAAGTGTCCATCCTGATAATGCACATCCCGCTACACTTCCGCATAACCAACAGACTGTAAATAGCAATAACGGCCTACCTTTCATCCTAATCCCCCCTTATCGTTTTTTGCAGAAACTTATCTAAAGCAATTAAAAGTGAACTTTTTTGAACAACCTCTAGAAGCAAAAAAACCCCCGGTAGCTAACGTAGCTAACCGGAGGTTCTTCCTCGATCTAAAGCGTAATTTAGTTAAGTGATAACACATTACAATACACATGCCTAGTGACAGAGACGATAGTACAACGAAGTCTTTAAATCCTTCCCATGCCTAACCGTTTAATCACTAATTGTCATCATCGTCTCACGCGGAGGCTGATATTGCTCCAGCTTGCGGAATGTGATCCCTTTTTGCGCCATCATACGTGTTACTTTACCGGTATCCTTAGGATACGGGCGATGGAAAACAATTTCTGTAATGCCACTGTTCGCAAGCATGTTAGAGCAGGTCCAGCAAGGTTCATCCGTCACATAAACAGAAGAGCCCTCCCGATCGATTCGATCCGTAAACAGAAGCAAATTTTGCTCCGCATGAATGGTGCGAATACACCGTTGCTTCTTGACCATTTCTTCTTGACCATCTGTCACAACCAGTTCATACTCTTCGGATATCATGCATCCTGCTTCTGAACAATCAGGTACGCCCATAGGTGCCCCGTTGTATGCTGTTCCGAGCAGTTTTTTCCCTTGGACAAGCACTGCACCTACATGCCGACGCGAACAGCGGGAGCGGGTAGAGACCATATAAGCAATATCCATGAAGTAAGTATCCCAGTCTTTGCGTACATCTGTTGTACTCATATTTGCATCCTCTCCCGATTGAAATAATCTAAATTAGCGAATCTGCACATAAGGAGCCATCTTCTCCAGCATTTTCATACCTATTCCTTTTACTTTAGTCAGATCACTAACTCTTGCAAACGGCCCATGTGTGTTTCGATAATCAACGATGGCCTGCGCCTTCTTCTCTCCAATGCCTGGAAGCTCGGTGAGTTTAGAGACAGGTGCTGAATTGATATCAATCTTACCATTATCGACAACCTGTTGCTCTGGTGGACTTGCAACCTGCTGCTCAGGCTTCATTTCTATTTCATTTGAAGTATTCGCGACAGCTGCAGACGTAGCAGATTCCGTATTAACCACGTCTGGACTCTTCTCCTCTGACACCTTCCCCTGCACCGTAGAAGAAACCTCACTGCCTCCAGCAGGATTCACCCCCGCATTGACTGGTGTGGCTTGTTCTACTACAGCTTGCGTTGACAACTCACTATTTTGACCCAAAACAGCCGACTCTACAACAGTAGGCTCCTGTTTGAGTGTCGGCGTTTGGGCGGCGAACTGCATCGGTTCCCAGCCAGAAGGCGGCTGTTCACTTTTGCCTGACCATAATATAAGTATTGTTCCAATTACCGCAGCACCAATAATCCATCCTTGTTTCCATCTCATTCGTCTACACCTCTCCCTGTTATCAAAATAGATCAATTTTGAACACGGGCGGTGCTTCCGAACCGTCTATAAATGGACTACAAACTACATATTCCTTTTTTCATGTCATGTCAAACAAGTTATGCTGCATAGACTAGAAGGAACGAACTACGCCAGTACCGTAAAGCATGAAAGGAGGCCTGAAACAATGAAGGTTGGATTTATCGGAACCGGCAGCATGGGAAGCCTGCTGATCTATGCCCTGATCCAATCCGGAGCATTGGAGCCGCGGCAGATCGCCGCAAGCAATCGTACCCCTTCCAAAGTGCGTCAGTTATCCCTCCGTTATCCCGGTCTGCACGAATCACAGAGTAATCGGGAAACCGTTATCCGAAGCAACATTATCTTCCTCTGTGTGAAGCCGCTGGAATTCAAACATGTTATTGACGAGATCCTGCCCGTCGTGAATCCCAATCATATGATTGTCTCGATCACTAGTCCCGTGCAGCTGCGTCATCTGGAATCTTCACTTCCTTGCAAAGTCTCCAAAGTTATCCCAAGCGTCACACATCAGGTCGGCAGCGGAGCGTCATTATGTATACACGGTGAACGAATGACACCTGAAGATCGCACTGTGTTGGAAGGCTTGCTGAGTCATTTCAGCAAACCTTACCAAGTGGATGAAGCTTGCACACGCATAACATCCGACTTTTCCAGTTGCGGACCTGCATTCATATCGTTCTTTTTGGAACAGTGGATTGAGAGTGCCGTCAAGCTTACAGGGATCAAACGAGCAGATGCATGCGCTCTTGCAGGCGAGATGCTCCTTGGAACAGGTAAACTTCTCACTGAAGGAGGGTATACGCCTCAAGAACTTCAAGCTCGAGTTGCTGTTCCCGGTGGCATCACTGCCCAAGCTTTGGCACTACTCAAGATTAGTCTGGACGGTGTGTTTGATAGCCTCATTCACACCACCCACGACAAATATGATGAAGATTTGGTAAAGCTTAATGAACTATTCCAAGCCAGTGAGATTAACCGGCAACAATATTAACCAGTTTGCCTGGAACGGCAATGACCTTACGAATGGTCTTGCCTTCCAGAGCCTGCTTCACAGATGCAAGCTCCATTGTGAAGTCTTGCATGCCCTGTGCATCCAAATCCTTCGCAATAGTTGCCCGTGTTACAATTTTGCCATTCACTTGAACGACAATCTCCACCTCAGCGTCTACCGTCATAGCTTCGTCATATTCAGGCCAAGCTACGTAACTAATTCCACCTTCATGACCTAAGCGGCTCCACAGCTCTTCCGCCATATGCGGCGCAAGTGGTGACAGTAATTGCACGAAGTTTTCCATCGATTCACGTGGCAGCGTATCTGCTTTGTATGCATCGTTGATGAAGATCATCAACTGACTGATCGCTGTGTTGAAGCGCAGATGTTCCAGATCATCTGTAACCTTCTTAATTGTTTTGTGAGCAGTACGCTTGAATTCTTCTGTACCGCCATCCGCTGTAATTTTATCACTAATTGCGCCTGTATCCTCGTTGATGAAGAGACGCCATACACGTGACAGGAAGCGGTACATGCCTTCAACCCCGTTAGCATTCCACGGTTTTGTTGCTTCCAGTGGCCCCATGAACATCTCATACAAACGCAGAGTATCTGCACCGAATTCATTTACAATTTCATCTGGATTAATAACATTACCACGAGATTTACTCATTTTCTCATTATTAGTTCCCAGAATCATACCTTGGTTCACGAGTTTATGGAATGGCTCTTTGGTTTGAACTACGCCCAGATCGTACAATACTTTATGCCAGAAACGTGCATACAGCAAGTGAAGCACAGCGTGCTCTGCTCCCCCGATATACAGATCGACAGGCAGCCATTGTTGTTGTTTCTCCTGAGAGATCAGTTCCTTGTCGTTATGTGGATCGATAAAGCGCAGGTAATACCAGCAGCTTCCCGCCCATTGTGGCATCGTGTTTGTCTCACGACGTGCTTTCATTCCCGTTTCAGGGTCAACCGTATTCACCCACTCTGTTACATTCGCCAGTGGTGATTCCCCTGTACCCGAAGGCTTGATCTGATCGATATCTGGCAGCAACAATGGAAGCTGATCCTCTGGTACGGTTTTCATCGTTCCATCTTCCAGGTGCAGAATTGGAATCGGCTCTCCCCAGTAACGTTGACGACTGAACAACCAGTCACGCAGACGATATGTCGTTTTGCCTTCACCTTTACCGTTGTCTTCCAGCCATGCAATCATCTTCGCAATCGCTTCTTCGTTATTCAGACCATTCAAGAAATCAGAGTTAACGTGTGGTCCGTCTCCGGAATACGCTTCTTTGGTCACATCCCCACCAGCGACAACTTCAATGATATCCAGTCCGAATTGCTTCGCAAATTCCCAGTCACGTGCATCATGCCCAGGAACCGCCATAATTGCACCTGTACCATAACCAGCCAGAACATAATCAGCGATCCAAATAGGCACCTTCGCTCCATTTACTGGATTGATGGCATAAGCCCCTGTGAATACACCTGTTTTGTCTTTGGCCAAATCCGTACGCTCCAGGTCACTCTTACGTCCAGCTTGCTCCTGATAAGCTTTGATTGCTTCGCGTTGTTCTGCAGTCACAATGGCTTCTACCAGCTCATGTTCCGGTGCCAGTACAGCATAACTAGCTCCAAACAAAGTGTCCGCACGAGTCGTGAATACCTTGATTACTTCCTCACGTCCCTCGATGGCAAACACCACTTCTGCTCCTGTGGATTTACCAATCCAGTTGCGTTGCATATCCTTAATGCTCTCAGACCAATCCAGCTCTTCTAGGTCTTCCAGAAGACGCTCAGCATATTCAGTAATTTTCAATACCCATTGACGCATCGGTTTACGGACAACAGGGTGATTACCGCGCTCACTTTTACCGTCAATGACCTCTTCATTAGCCAGTACTGTACCCAATGCTTCGCACCAGTTTACAGGCACTTCGTCAACGTAAGCGAGGCCTTTGTTGTACAACTGGATGAAGATCCATTGCGTCCATTTGTAATAATCCGGATCCGTAGTGCTGATCTCCCGATCCCAGTCATAGGAGAAACCAAGGGATTTAATTTGACGACGGAAGTTGTCAATGTTACGGAATGTGATTTCACGTGGGTGTTCACCCGTATCAAGTGCATGCTGCTCAGCAGGCAAACCAAAAGCGTCCCAACCCATCGGATGCAAAACATTGTATCCACGCATACGTTTGTAACGAGAAACGATATCCGTTGCTGTATATCCTTCCGGGTGACCTACGTGCAGTCCCGCGCCTGATGGATATGGGAACATATCCAATGCATAGAACTTCGGTTTAGCCGGGTCCTCGCCTGTTTTGAACGTTTTATTCTCATCCCAAAATTGCTGCCAACTTTTCTCCATCACTTGCGGCTGATAGCCGTGCTTCGGCTGGTGATTCTCACTCATCTATTGTTCCTCCTCTGGTTGATTCACATAAATTACAACAAAAAAACCTCAGCATCCCGTAGCGTTTGCAGCGCTAGGGACGAGAGGTTGAATTCCCGTGGTACCACCCTAGTTAGCGGATGAACGTGCTTCGTCATCCACTCCCTTTAAACCTGTAACGGCGGTTAACCGATGCGGATTTCCATTCCTGCAACCACCGAATAGACATCGGTTAAGTATCGAATGGTGTAATCACCGCATTTCTCCAAGGCGAGTTCATGAAATACTGTCAATCGGCTTGCACCAACCGCCGACTCTCTGTCATGTACAGAATTCATTACTGATCCTTATCATCGAAATATGTATACAATATCGGAAACATTATATAAAAAAGTACCGCCAAAGTCAATGACAGACCTCAGCCTAACCGAAAGCGTTCAATGCTTTCTTCCAGATTATGAATCGTCCACTGAATATGTTTATGATCATCAAACTGCCGGTATGCACATTCGATGCGAAGTAATAGATCAAAATACAGATCATATAACGCTCTTCTGCTTCGTTCACTTGGTGTTGTAATGGATGTACCGTAACCCTTCAAGAAGCCAGTCGTGTAATTAAAATGACTAAAATAATGCTCCATCAATGGATCTGCCCAGAGTGATCGCTCAAAATCAATAATGGCGGTAATTCGTCCTTTCTCCACCAGCACATTGCCATCCCACAGATCCCAGCTAATAAACACAGGTTCTAGTACATCATCGAGGACATCAGCTCTGGCCTGAATCAAACGCTCCAACTCCTCGTAAGACATCGAAAACGTAATCCCTGCCTTTTTCCCATCGATTAATACATCATCCATCAGTTGTAGGAAAGCTTCTTTCCATGTGGAATAACGTTGTCTTCCCGTTGAGAAATAACCAAATTGTTCGCCTTTGATTCCATTCAATCTTCGATTGTAACGCCCAATCTGTTCCTCAATCGCTTCCTGTTCTTCAACACTACAGTGCTCTTTCACTTGGTTATACGGCTTACCTGTCATATGCTCCATAATAAAATATTCTGAGGGAGCAAGAGTTAGCGAGTCATCATACGCAAGTACACGGGGAACTGGTACATCCGTTAGCTCTGACACAAGGCGCAGCGCCTCGACTTCAGTCTTCATTAACCCTTGTTCACAACGCATCAGATTAGATTTATCCGTAGGGGCTATTTTGAGCACCACCGTCTGCCCATCTTTTAACAGGATCCGATATGCCTGGTTCGCCCAGCCTTCATTCATTTCCTGATATTCAGATAGTCGACTATTTAATGTTTGGGTTACTATCCGTTCTAACTGTTCTGAAGTTAGCTTTGTTTTGTATTTACTTTCCACCCCATAATCACCTGTCCTTCTTAAGTTCGTCATCTTATCAAAAAAGGAAAACGCTTTCTATTAGTGTTATTATGGCTCCCTCACACTTAACTGGCAATAGCTTAGATCACGTTTCAATACTCCTATTCTGATCAAAATAAAAAAACGCCCTCAGAATATGCAAGGGCGATGAACAAGACTAATTATTTGATAGCAACATAGAACAGACGCTGCGCGCCTTCCCCTGCTTCTTCCCATTCAAAATCTGCGTACACGCTGACATCACGGAATCCCGCCTTCCGTAACTCCAGCTTCATCCACTCCGGATCGTATGCACGCTGCACATGCACCTCTTCAAACCTCTGATAGAGATCCTTACCCCCATCATCAACACGCGAGAAAATGCTGAGATGATGTTCGATCTCACATCGTTCCGAGTCTAACGCACTTGTCCAGATATAGGATATCGAGCGTTCGTCCAGTACAAAAGGCTGTTCTTCTTCATATCGAATGAATGTATTAGGATGATGCACATCGAACAGGAATGTTCCTCCTGGCTTCATCATTTCGTACGTTCGTTGGAAGGTGCGGATGACATCGTCCTGTTCCAGCAAATAGTTAATACAGTCACAGAATGAGATAACCGAGTCTACAGGCTCAGGTACTCTCCATTCGCACATATCCTGCTGTACCCACCGTACACTGCCTTCACGGTACAAACGATGCCCTTGGGGAGTAGCTTCCATCTTACTGCGAGCCACAGATAACATATCCGCCGACAGGTCGATTCCTGTCACCTCGAATCCTGAGTTAACCAAGGGTATCGTAATCGAACCTGTACCACAACCAAGTTCTGCTACGCTTTTGGGCATCCCGTGCCGCTCCCAGGCTGTTCTCGCGAACCTTATCCAGTCCGGATAAGGCATATCTTCCATTAATTCATCGTAAACATAGGCAAATTTACGGTAAGACATGTCAGGCACCGCACTTTCAATTCATTTTATTATATAACTCAAAAATATTTACACTTGCCACTCCGATGACAGAACAACCTTCCGATCGCTGTTATCCCCAGATTTTTTTGATTCCCTTTTCCAAAGGGAAAATCCGGGGATAGCTTATGCTTCCGATGCAGCTTTCTTTCAGAAAGCTTTCAGGCGAACGCTTCGCTCCTTCACGTTATTTCTGTCTTCTCCGTTCTCGTGTAAAGAATTAGTTGAGCTTATATAAATTTGTTATAAACGAAAAAAGCAGGGGCGTCCGGTGTTCACCCAGCCTTGCCCTGCTTTTACATTGGACTCACATGAGTCTTCGTTTAGCTTAAGTTCAACGTTAATAACGTTACTAGTTCTTGTCCGAATCTGGAGCAGAAGCTTGCGAAGCAGCATCTGTAAGATAGGTCCAGTTTTCTTTCTGGGTCACCAGTCCATCTTTCATTAGCTTACCTAGAGCACGCTTGAAGGCGGATTTGCTGATGCCAAAACGCTGTTTAATAATATCCGGTGGCGTCGCATCCGAATAAGGCATACCACCTGTTGGACGCTCTTTCATAAACGCGAGCAGCTTGTCAGCATCCTCGTTACGACCTACCTCTTTGCGAAGAGACGTTGCCAGGTTCACACGTCCATCCTCACGAACCAGCGTTACCCGGCATTTCACTTTCTCGCCGAGACGCAACAAGTGGGTACGCTCGGAGGAATGGATCATGCCAATGGCACCAAAACCAAGCACACCACCTTCCACAAGCACAAAAGTACCCATTTGCAATGGCTTGTACACCGTCGCTTCGACCCATTCATTGAGCCATGATGTCGGTGCATGGAAGGCTAACGGTGCAAGTTCACGTTCTCCAGCCAATTTCGCACGAAGACGACCTTGCTTATCATGCTCCATGATAACAAAAACCTCGTCCCCAACATGTGGACGCAGTTCTTCTAATTCAGGCAATTCACGGATAGGAAGCAGTAGTTGCCGACCCAGACCCATTTCTAGAAAACAACCGAGCCGTGGATGTATGTCAGCCACAACAAGTCGTGCCATTTCCCCAAGAGTAAGATAAGGCTTCTTCATCGTCGCAGCAAGACGATCTTCCGTATCGAAGAAGATAAAGACTTCCAGCGTCTCATCGATTTTGATATCACGTGTCAGCTCTGTATAGTGAAGCAGTACATCTTCCGATCCAGTCGTCAAAAAGTAGCCAAACGGAGATACTTCACGTTCAACCCGCAAAGAGACAACAGTTCCTGCAATCAAACTCATACTGTTTCCACCACTTTAGCATCCGACCATAAACGTTCGATGTTGTAATATTCACGCTCATCGCGGTGGAAGATATGAACAACCACGTCCCCTAGATCCATCAAAACCCAGCGTGCCGAATCCATACCCTCAATACCTTTAATCGTTACACCTGCGGCGTGAGCCTGTTTACGAATCTCTGTTGCAATAGATTGTACCTGCGTATCCGAGTTACCGTGGCAGATCACAAAATAGTCCGCTACCAGTGAAATCCCCACCAGATCCAGTGCTACAATGTTGGATGCCTTTTTATCGTCTGCGGCTGTAACCGCCATATTCATTAGTTCTTTCGATGATAATGTCATGAACCAACCTCCATAGTTTATAATTGTGTAATCAGATCATTACGTGCAAACATGGTTAAAGGGTAAATCACTCTCCGCTGTGATAACAGCAAGCTAATCGTTGAGTCAAAACCAGCAATTAACCCTTCCTCCAGACTGTGTTCAGCCTGTTCACGGATGCGATCCACACCCGGAAAATCTCTTCCCGGCTCAATATAATCCGCAAGACATACCACTTTATCCAGTAGACTCATGCCCACTCTCCCAGAGGTATGCCAACGAATAGCATTAATGATCTCCAGATCATCAATTCCGTAATCCCGCTGTGCTACAAAAGCACCCACCTCTGAGTGCCAGAGCTGCTTGTCATGCTGCAACAGGTCTTCGTTTAATCCATTGTCACGGATGACTGCTTCCATCTCGGATACAGGCCAGTACTTGGCAACATCGTGCAATATGGCGGCTAGATCCGCCTTTACGGGATCTGCACCATATTTTTCAGCCAAAACTACGGCAGATTGCATCACGCCAAGTGTATGCTTCCAACGTTTCTCAGGCATTTGACCCGAAACAGCTTGGATGAGTTCCTCACGGCTTAGTGCCATATAAACCGCTCCTTACAATATATTCATGAACTGCAACAGGAATCATGAAACGTACCGATTGTCCCTTCGCAAGACGTTTACGTACGGCAGTGGATGATATGTCGACGAGCGGCATCTCTGCCAGCAATACTTTGTCTTGCAGCTCATCGGGTAAATCATCCAGATGAAGCTGAAAGCCAGGTCTGCCTACTCCGATAAAGGTCAAGCGTGCTGCAAGCTCCTCGATCTGTTCCCATTTGGGTAGATAGTTCACCATATCCGCACCAATAATAAAGTAAAAATCATGCTCTGGATAACGACTCCATAGCTCCTTCATCGTGTCGATCGTATAAGATACGCCACCAAGCTCCATTTCAATATCCAGCATCTCATATTGCTGTACATCTTGGATCGCCGCTTCCGTCATATCCAGACGTTGCTGCCCCGAAGCCCCGGCTCCACGCTTGTGTGGTGGAACATGGGAGGGCATGAACCAGATTTCATCCAGTGCATGGGAATCCCTCGCAGCTTCAGCGGCCAACAGATGTCCCATATGGATTGGATCAAATGTCCCACCTATGATACCAATCTTCATGATGTCACCGTCCTAAGGAAGTTCGATTTGTTTGTTGTCGCGTGATTCCTTATACAGGACAATCGTGCTACCAATCACTTGTACTAGCTCACTGCCAGTCTCACGAACAAGTTCTGCCGCGATTTCGTTTTTATCATCTAGATTGTTGTTCAAAATTTGAACTTTCATCAACTCGCGTTTTTCGATCGCATCTTCAATGTGACGGAACAGATGATCGTTTGTGCCACCTTTACCGATCTGAAACACCGGGGTTAGATGATGTGCTTGTGAACGCAAAAAGCGTTTTTGTTTACCTGTTAACATGAATATTCCATACTCCTTATGCTCAGCGCAGACATGTGACAGAAGATCTCTGTCAGGCTTAGCTGTTCAATTATATTTTAATGTCATTATTTATTATTCACTTAATTTTGCTTGTTACTTATCGAAGCTGTCTAGTACCGCTTGTCTCATTGTCTCCACAGGAGCCTGGATACCGAACCAATGTTCAAAAGCCACTGCGCCCTGGTATACAAACATCCCCAGACCACCATGCACTGTACATCCACGTAGGCGTGATTCACGCAGCAGACGTGTCTCCAGTGGATTATAGATGAGATCACTTACGGCTGCGTCTACACGAATCAGTGTAGGATCCACCGGAACATCATCCACGTGGGGATGCATACCAGCAGCCGTTGTATTAATGACAATATCAGCGGAAGCAAGCACAACCGCCGCTTCCTCCATTCCACTGCCTGTAATCTCACCTAAACCATGTGCCCGCAGATCCGAAGCGAGTTCGACGGCTCGCTCAGCTGTACGATTCAATATATGAATGCGTTCAGGCTTCTCTAGAGCCAGCGCATATATGACTCCTCTAGCAGCTCCTCCTGCACCTAGCACAGCGATCCGTTTGCCTGCAAGGTCAGGCACAGCTTCTTCCTTAAGTGACCGTACATAACCAATGCCATCCGTATTATAGCCTATCAGCTTTCCGTCCTTATTGACAATGGTATTCACTGCACCAATCAACCGTGCACTCTCATCGATCTCATCCAGATAAGACATAACATGCTCCTTATGAGGAATGGTGACATTCACACCGCGATACCCCAGAGCAACAATGCCTCTAACCGCTGCCTGCAATTGTTCGGGATGAACATGGAGTGGCATATAGATTCCATTCACTTCTGCAGCCTTTAAAGCTGCATTCTGCATAGCTGGAGACTTGGAATGAGCAATAGGATCACCCATAACACCCAGCAACGCTGGAAGTGAAGTCGTGGTTTTCTTTTGTTCAGACAACGCGTCCACCTCCGATCTGATGAAAATGTTACTGACCTGGTTAGATCAGAGAAGGACGAACGAGTACTCGGATACCTTTAGGTACATGAACAGCTACGAGAGCCCCATTGTCTCCGTTCACTTTAACCCAGCCTAGACCGGAGATAAAGATATCGGATTGACTTCCACGTTTGATGCGGAATTCATGACGAGTCCATTCTGGCATCTCCGAAGCACCTTCGCGTGTTGGCGGGGTAAGCAATTCTCCAAGATGATCACGGTACAATTCATCCGCGCGTTCTAGCTTCGTCCGGTGAATATTCAACGCTGTGCTGATAAAACATGTAAAGGATTGACGTTCACCCTCTACAAAGTCGAAACGAGCCATACCGCCAAAGAACAGCGCTTGACCTGCATTCAATTGATACACGGCAGGCTTAAGCGGCTTGTCCGGCATAATTGCAGCTAAGTCTTTGCGAGATACGATCTCACTGAAACGCCATGGATACACGATCCCTGGTGTATCAATAATGAACTTTCCATCTTCTAATGGAATGTTCACCATATCCAGTGTTGTTCCTGGATAACGGGATGTTGTCAGTTCTTGTTCCAGATCACTGTAGTCACGAATCAGTCGGTTAATCAATGTAGATTTACCCACATTAGTGCCCCCGACCACGTAAACGTCACGATCTTCACGATAAGTGCTTACCAATTCAAGGAGACGTTCGAAGCCTTGATTTTGCTTAGCGCTAACGAGCAACACATCTACAGTGCGCAGTCCCTGCTCCTTAGCTTGTTTTTGCACCCAGTTGCGAACCTTATTCCAGTTTGTTACTTTAGGTAGCAAGTCCGTTTTGTTTACTACAAGTAATACCGGATTGTTACCGACAAAACGTTGTAGGCCAGAGATCACGCTACCGTCAAAGTCAAACAAATCAACGATATGGATGACAAGTGCATCCTTATCCCCGATCTGGCTCAGCAATGCTAAGAACTCGTCTTGGTCAACGGTGACTGATGACGATTCATTATAATTTTTGATACGGAAACAACGCTGGCATATTACCGGTTCGCGATCCAGCGCCTTCTCAGGGATAAATCCGGGTTTATCCTGATCTTCTGTTTGCAGATGCACCCCGCATCCGCTGCATCTTACGGCAAGATTGCCGTTATGCGTGTCTGTCATTTCTTATTTTCCTCCTCAAGCCATAAGCCTTTCTTGCGTAAACTCGTTAGAGCAATCCGTTCCACGCGTCGATTGAAGCGGGTCATGAATCCTTCATCACCGATGGAGATGGGTAATACCAGCACGGTATGAAGCCCTAGCCGGTTACCTCCATATACATCAGTTAACATCTGATCACCTACCACAATCGTTTTATCTGGAGTTAACTCCATCATTTTCATTGCTCTACGAAACGGTGCATTCGATGGTTTGCGTGCACTGTGCACAAACTGGATATCCAGTGGCGTAGCAAACAAGGATACACGATTCAAATTGTTATTGGACACAATCATCAGCTTGAAGCCTGCCTTTTTCACACGTGCAAACCATTCAATCAATTCTGGCGTTGCATCAGGGGCTTTAGCTCCAACAAGCGTATTGTCGAGATCAGTTATTATTCCACGATAGCCTTGAGCGTACAGCTCTTCCAGATTAATGTCAAAAACTGTGTCTACTCGCAGCTTGGGCATTAACATTTTAAACAAAGAAGTCACCTCAGTTTCATACGACACACTATATCACAAATCCGTCTTTCCTGAAAATGCATACAACGCTTGATGCGCTGGAAAAAAGGAAAAACGGGACAGGCGATAATTACGCCCGTTCCGCTTTGAGTTCCTTCCGTAGCTTCAAGGCTGTCTCATACACTGCCTTCCAATCATCTGAAGTTACAGATGCTGGACTATAACGCGTGCGTTCAAACCATGTTAACAGTTCATGCAGCGTGGCTGCAGATGCTGGTACAGACTGGCTCCAGCGGTTAACTGATTCACGCAGCGTTTCATCCCCACTACGGGTTAAGCCTTTGCGTTTCACATAACGAATCCAGCGTTCCGTTTCAGCTACAACCTTCTGCTCTGGTGTAAGCGGCTCGCCTGTTCGTAGACGAAGTAACAAGAAACGAAGAGAGAAGCGGTTCCGCCAGAACATGTAGGCAACCCATGCGATCAGGATGGCTACAGCCATCCAAATGACGAATGTTGGTACACCAGATGTCGCTTGCTCAGATACAGGTGTCTGTTCTTCTTCTTGCACCGGCTCTTCTTCTGGCTGCTCTTCAGGCTCGTCAACCGGCTGCACATCAGGTGCCTCTGTTAACAAAGGCATATCGAAGCCTGGTGTCGCTTCAACTGGAATCCATCCATACTCACCAAAGTAAACTTCAGCCCAAGAGTGAGCATCTGCATTGGTTACTGTATAGGTGGTCTCAATCTCAGAGCCAGGTTGACGAGGTGCCTGCATGTCTGAGTTGAGAGACAATTGTCCTGGTGCATAACCTTTAACCCAACGAGCCGGAATCCCTTCAGAACGCGCCATCATAACTAGAGCTGTGGAGAAGTAATCGCAGTAACCTTCCATTACATCGAATAGGAATCCTTCGACAAAGTCACTGCTCACTTTCCGGGATAAGTCCGGATTATTGGTGTATTCAAAATTGGTTTGTAAATAGTTTTGCAGTAATGCTACTTTTTCATACGGAGTATTTGCAGAAGCCGTAATTTCGTTTGCTAAGTCCGTGACTCGATCCGGGAAACGGGACGGCAACTGTAAATACATATCGTCGGCTGGATTACTTCCGTACAGATCGTCAAAAGATTTTGTACGAAGCTCATCCTCTACAACCACTGGCGCTTCAGATACGACTGTATACGTTTTGGGATACTGAGGTTGTTGTCGATTTGTCATCAACAGCAACTCAGCCTGCTCTGGATTCCAGAGCATTCGATTAGACTCCGTCTGTCCATCAATGGAAGTGACCTCTGCAATGGAGTACGCTCCAAACATAATCGGATAAACCGTATCGTTCAGCATCGTTACTTTTTGCGTCACTTGTTTCGTATTCCCACTACCTGCATCATCATTCTGCAACGTTTCGCCAGGCTGCACCTCTTCAGTCGAAGCCCGTCTACGGTCATCCCAGCCTGTTCCGGTGTACTCTTCACGAGTCTCACCACGCCAGTAACTACGCTCATTGGTCTGTACAGACATCACAGGTGTGTAGTCAAAGTTAAAACCACCGCCAAGTTGATTATCTTCACGACTATATCCAGACTCTGTTGAATTTGGAATATCGAGTGTTCCATTGCCGGCCTGACTGGTCGAAGTTCCGGTATAGTTACGCCATGCTGTATATGGATCTGTCAGCGTAGGCGGTACTTCCGGCATGTTCACACTTGCTACAATAATAAGAGAAAAAATGATGGCGATATTGGCAATGATTTTGTATGGATACCGAATGAGACGCTTCCAGCCTTGTGGATAATAAACTTGAAAGTTCCGGAAGTGCTGACATACTAACCAACCCATTCCTGCAAACATCACCCAAGCAACCTCAATCCATAGGGAAATCTGAGTGAAGGAATCCAGAATACCCATGGATACAATATTAATACCCAAGAATACTAGAATGCGCCGAGTTGTGTTTACTAAGCGTAACGCAGCTTCAAGCATGACCCAGGCACATAGGGAAAACCAGATATATGGATTAGAGTTATAGATAAATTGCTCCATCCGTTCCGTAAACGGACCATAAGGAATATACACAGAGTAATCAATTAAGGTTTTATGCAAAATATAAATAAGAACAATCGCTTTAATGATCGTGCGATAGATAAGCTTAAATGGCAAAATCACTTCAAGTACACTCATAGCTGCCAGCGTCCACAATACCAAAGAGGTCGTCTCGTTATACCATGATTCCTTGGTAAACGACAGCCACTGCATCGCGATCAGAAAGATCCATAGTAGCGATGCGGCTTGATACCACGATCTTTTGCCAGATGCTAGTTGTTTGCCTGTTGTATTCATGCGGAACCTCCCCCCATAACCGTTGGGAGCTCCTGAAGATGGGCAACCGTGAAGGATCTTGTACCTCTACCACGCAGCATGGCAGACCACTCTGCGCTCTGACGAGAGCCTTGGGGATCGATCACGACATGACAAGGTGTCATCCCCCGGGTATCCGCCCATCTTAACAATTCTAATGCCTTCTCATCCTTCTGAGGTGAAATCAAAACGAAATAAGCTCCTTGCGGCAACTGACGCCCAAGCTTCTCTACACCCGGAAGCAAGCGACGATCCTGCCCGTTGTATTGAACGTCCACCAGATGATGCATCATCTTCTGACGGTCAATGAGACTTTCGCTAGGTGCGAGGAATGTGTTCTTATCAGACAAGGTCATCAATCCCATCCCCATCCGCTCTCTTGAACCATATTCCAATAAAGATGCTGCAGTGGACACCGCTAATTCAAATGTTTCACTCTGTTCATAGCTAGCTGCCAGTGCATCGATAACCAGAACGGTTTTGGGCACAGATTCGTGCTCAAACTCTTTCGATTTCCATGAACCGGTCTTCGCTGTGGCATTCCAATGAATGCGAGAGAGACGATCCCCGTATACATAGTCGCGGACACCATTAATCTGGGTTGTTTCTCGGCGTGAGCGTGTCTGTGCTGTCTGTGGCCCAGATAATCGTGATTTGCGATCATATAACTGCCAGTAGGGGATAAACACAGTTCGTGGTAACACTCGAAATTCACCCTTGGCCTTAAACGTCCCGCGATGCTCAATCAGTCCAAAAATATCTTCACTTGAACATTCCGTTTCGGAAAACACATATTTTCCACGTTCGAGCGGCGGTGTCTGAAACGACAGTTCACCAACGCCCCTCATATTGGGAATTAGGCTCTCACGGAACGACCATGATTCACCATTGTGGCGATGTAACATCTCGCGCACGACCACATAAGGAAGTGGCAGAAATCCTGGAATGTTCACTCGAAGCTGAACTTGAACCTGATCGCCTGCATGTAGCAATTCTTCATGATCCTGACCTGATGACAGTGCCCTGGCTCCCTTAGCGCGTCTTACACCACTAAAACCAGCAATGGCAAGGTACAGACAGAGCAGGGTAACCATTGATAATAACATGATGGATGTCTTACCACCTTGAAATAGAACATATGCAAGGCAGCACATCCACACCGCCGCGATGCTCCAAACGCGGGGGTGCCGTATCCCTCTTTTGATGGTACTCAAAAGCGGCTTCATAAACTATTGCCCCATAGAAACGGGCACACGTATCTGCTGAAGTACAGAGTTCAGAACGGCTTCAGAACTCATGCTATCCAGTCTCGCCTCAGGACGTAGCACAATCCGATGAGAGATGACATATGGCGCCATCGTCTTCACATCATCCGGAAGCACATAGTCCCGTTCCTGTAAGAAGGCGAAGGCTTTTACCGCTGACATAAATGAAATGGCCGCCCGCGGGCTGGCACCTAGCAATACGGATGGATGGGAGCGTGTGGTACGAACAACATCCAGCAAATAATCCATCACTGGATCACCAATGAATACTTCCTTGATCTCCTGCTGGATCGCAGAGATCTGATCCATGTGAGTCACCGACTCGAGTCGGTCAACCGGTTGACCCGACTGATGCTGCTTCAGCAGTGTTTTCTCGATATCCTTATCTGGATAACCAAGGCTTATTTTCAACATAAACCGGTCAAGTTGTGCCTCCGGCAATGTATATGTTCCTTCAAAATCAATCGGGTTCTGCGTAGCACAGAGCATAAACGGATGTGGCAAATCGTACGTATCTCCGTCTACCGTTACACTGCGTTCTTCCATAACCTCAAGCAATGCCGATTGAGTCTTCGTTGTAGCTCGGTTAATCTCGTCTGCCAGCAATATGTTCGTCATGACTGGCCCTGGACGGAAGTAAAAGCGCTCATCACGTGGGTGGAACACGGATACACCTGTAATGTCACTCGGTAAAATATCTGGATTACATTGAATACGTCGGTATTCGCCGCGCATCGATTTGGATAAGGCTTTGATCAGTTGTGTCTTGCCTGTTCCCGGTACGTCTTCAATTAAAACGTGGCCGCCTGCAAGCAAAGCTGTGAGCAGAAGTTGAATTTCAAAGGATTTCCCCATTATGCAAGATTCTAGATTAGAACGGACTGCTGAAATGATTTGGATCGACTCTTTGCGCACAGGCATATGTCTAACCTCCTAAAAAAGCATACAGATTTCCTTTTATTGTACATGATCCATGGGCGCGAGTACACTCGAAGAGAATCACAATTTGTTTCCAGCCGTCCGATTCACCGCTATTCACGCATGAATACGACAAAAAGAGACCCGGATAAGAGTTATCCGAAGCCTCTTTGGAAATTCTTTTCTTCTATCTGCCCACACTGCCCCTGTACCACTACAACGATCAGCCTTTTGGACGAACAACAAGTGCCGCAAGAAATGAGAAGATAATCGCTGCGGAAATCCCTGCTGCAGTTAGATCGAAGATACCAGTAATTACACCAAGCCAGCCTTCTTTCTCCAGTTCGGTTAATGCTCCATGGACTAAGGAATTACCAAAACTCGTAATGGGAATGGAAGCACCTGCACCCGCAAATTTCACCAGTGGATCATAGAGACCAAAGGCATCAGCCACAGCGCCTGCAACTACCAACGTACTCATCGTATGTGCTGGTGTCAGTTTGACCCCATCCATAAGAAGCTGTCCAATGACACAGATTAAGCCGCCAACGATAAATGCCCACAGAAATTGCATTTTTATCCCTCCTTCTCGATGGAAACGGCATGTGCAATACAAGGAATACTCTCGCCCTGCTGGTAAGACAGCGGTGACAATAAAGCTCCCGTAGCTACCACCAGAACACGTTTTAAATCGCCCTTTTGCATCCGGTTTAGAATATGCCCATAGGTTACAGATGCGGAGCAGCCACAGCCACTTCCCCCTGCCACAACCTGAGGCTGCTTCTTACGGTCGTAGATCATCAATCCACAGTCGTTAAACACCGTTTGTTCCATTGGAATGCCTTCTTTATGCAAAAGTTCTTTGGTGATCGGTAGTCCGACCGAAGCAAGATCTCCCGTAACAATAAGATCGTAATAACCCGGCTCAAGCCCTGTATCACGGAAATGGGAAACCAACGTATCCGCAGCCGCAGGTGCCATAGCTGCTCCCATGTTAAATGGGTCTTTAATGCCCAAATCCATAACACGACCGATCGTTGCATGTGTAATGACAGGCCCTTCGCCTGTACGCGATACAACTCCGCAGCCTGCACCTGTGACGGTATACTGTGCATAAGGCGGCTTCTGTGACCCATACTCGGTCGGATAACGAAACTGCTTCTCTACGGTACAGTTGTGACTGACCGTCCCTGCAAGAACGTAGTCACCGCCACCAGAATCTACAATGAGAGAAGCCAGTGCCAGACTTTCCATCGAGGTGGAGCATGCACCAAATACACCGAGGAAGGGTGCTCCTAGCTTACGAGCCGAGAACGAACTACTGATGATCTGGTTCATGAGATCTCCACCAATGAAAAACTGAAGCTCTTCTTTGGTAATATTCGCATTGATCAACGCTAGTTGAGTCGCCTGCTCTAATAGCTTGCGCTCCCCCTTCTCCCATGTTTTCTCGCCAATCTCCAGATTGTCGTATACGTAGTCAAAGTCAGAGGCGAGCGGTCCTTGTCCTTCGTCAGGCCCCACAACAGCAGCCCTGCCGACAATACGTGGACGATTTTCAAATTTCCAGGTTTGACGTCCTAATCGCTTCATAGATGTCCTCCCCCATATCCGAGAAAGGCGTACACGATCCCGATAATAAATGCTGCGACTACACCAAACACGATAACGGAGCCAGCCAGTTTAAACATATTTGCACCTACACCAAGTACCAACCCTTCCGCCCTATGCTCCAGTGCCGCAGAACACATGGAGTTGGCAAAACCTGTAACCGGAACTGCTGTACCTGCCCCTGCCCATTGTGCGATTTTATCGTATACGCCAAGACAAGTGAGCACGACCGAAATAAAGATCATCACCGCTACGGTGGGACTTGCTGCTTCCTTTGACGTCATATCAAATCCCGCCATGAAAGCTTCTTGAATAGCCTGTCCAATCAGGCAGATAAATCCACCAACAAAAAACGCTTTGATACAGTTGGCCACAAGAGGACGTGCGGGTTCATGCTTTTTGGCTACCTTTTTATATTCTTGTTCACTTATGGACAGTGATGGTGATTTTTTGCTGCCGGTTCCTTTCGTCTGAGCTGGCAATGTACAGAACCTCCTTCGAAATGGAATGAGAACGCGAATTCATTCCTGTATGCAATGGTTGGACGTGTGTAATCCTAGATACATTGTTTGTCAATGTTCAGAAGGTTATGTATCCGGCGAAATGCAGCATATGTTTCCAGTGTGTTAACGATTTGAATTTGCTGATATAAGCGCCGGATCATTTCTATTCATAGGGCTACAAACTAAACTGCATTCTAATAAAGCTTTCCCTCTATGCCTTCCTTGAATGTATACAATCATGCTCTTACAAATAAAGCAGGATGATAACGAGTAAAATAAATAAGACGATGAAAAGAACTGCTTCATTACCTTCATCAGGTGGCTTCATCTAGTTGTATGCAACTCCTTCCTATTGCTCAAACGTATAGAACAAGAGATGTGGTTTCCCTAAGAGGTAAACCATTCCTATCTATGTATTCCTATTCAAACAGCTATTCGGTGGATCAGGGCTTGTGCGGATTTCATACAAATATGCAGTGAAAATCAGAACTCAATATGCCTGATATACGTGACGTAAACATGGACAATTACGTGCGCAAGGTTCATACTGGTTATGACCGGTGGTTAATAATTGATCCTGATATGAACAGGATTTCATGTCCAGCAGCCGTTCTGCTGAGACTTGAACTACATAAGAACAGAGGAGTTGTCCACATATGAATGAAAAAACAATGGATATGTTTCGCACACTGACCGAATTCCCTTCTGCTTCGGGGTTTGAACGTGAGCTTCGCGGTTGGATGAAAGATCAGCTTTCCGCTTACACGGATGAATTTGTTCAGGATCGCTTGGGTAGTCTGTTTGGTGTATTACGCGGGGATGAATCAGGCCCTAAAGTAATGGTTGCTGGGCATTTTGATGAAGTAGGCTTCATGACGACTGGCATTACAGAAACCGGTATGATTAAATTCCGTCCACTGGGTGGATGGTGGAGCCAGGCTGTATTGTCACAACGACTTCAGATCATCACACCTGAGCGCCGAATCACTGGGGTTGTAGGCTCTACACCTACACATCTATTGGATGAGTCCCAGCGCAGCAAGCCGGTGGATCTGAACACAATGTACCTGGATATTGGTGCAGATAACCGGGCGGAAGCCGAGTCATGGGGCATCCATCCGGGCATGCAAATTGTACCTATTTGTGAATTTACACCCATGGCGAATCCGAAGAAAATCATGGCTAAGGCGTGGGATAACCGTTATGGCGTTGGACTTGCACTGGAACTCGTTCAGGCACTTCATAAAGAAAAATTGCCTAATATTCTATATTCCGGAGCAACCGTTCAAGAGGAATTGGGTCTTCGCGGCGCACGTACCGCTGCAAATCTCATTGAGCCTGATATCTTCTTCGCACTCGACTGCAGTGCAGCCAATGATATGACAGGAGACAAGCAATCCTTTGGGCACATTGGACAAGGAGCATTGCTGCGTATTTTTGATCCAGGCATGTTCACCCACCGGGGTATGGTTGAGTATGTACAGGATACAGCATCCTCCAACCAGATTAAGATGCAATACTTCATCTCACCGGGCGGAACAGATGCAGGACAGGTTCATCTGAGCGGTATTGGTGTCCCTTCCACCGTTATTGGAATCTGCGCTCGTTACATTCACACTTCTTCCTCCATCATCCATACAGATGACTATGATGCAGCGAAAGAATTGATTGTGAAGCTTGTCAAAGGGCTGGATCGCTCCACGATGAATACAATTATCAATAATGCTTAACATCTGAACGTACGCTTTATATCAAGAGATGTCCTGACTATGTCGGGATGTCTCTTTTTTACGTTTTCACCAATATTGCGTGGTCAAAAAGGATAGATTAATAGGTCGAACATTATAGGAAATTACACATAAGATACAAGAACGGAAGAAGAATCAAACACCAAGCGGCGGGGGAGCTTCTATGGCAGTAAGAAAGAATGGAAAGTCTAATAAGGGCTCCAAAAAAGAGAATGCTGCCAACTCCCTACTTGGCGGTAATCTTAAAGGAAGAAATCTGGAGCTTATTGTGGCAGCATTACTGGTGAGCGGGAAGCTCAGAGTGGATGCGGTTACGTTGTTTCGCGAAGCTACACTTGTCGTTGAATTGGTCGGGCAATATAAAACGCTACAACAGATTACACCATCGAATCAAGACAAACTTGTGCAGTTTCTAGATGAGATCGGTGGCGATATGACGTTAAATGATGTTATTCGGGCATTTCAACAAAGAATCAATTCCTAACACCAAGAAATGAGGTTGAGATCATGTCTGACTTCGATGGAAATGGATTCGCCGAGCTAATTATCATTGTCATTCTTGTTGTTTTATTCGTATATGGTTCCTCAGATATTGATAGCCTAACCGATGCCCCTTCCCAAGCCTGAGTCGGCGACAGCCCCACCCTAGCATGCAGGACAAAAATCATATGTATCCCTACAAACGCCAGTCTGAGCCTCATTGTACAGACTGGCGTTATTGGGATCGTTAGAGAAATAGGGGTGAAAATGCAATCCAGGCAAGTATGAGCGTAAGTACAATGCACACATTCTCAACGACGGCTCCATGCTTGGTTCCGGTACTCATTAAATTCGCACGTATACGCCACTTAAGTGGCGGTAGTGGACGAATTCCCCGATTCGTTAATGAATCAGCAAGTAGATGCATAGCATAGGCTGTACCCCCAGCGATCCAGATCTCCGGTTGCAGTTGCGCAGTCGTAGTATACAGCAGTCCTGCCCACACCGCAGTTCCATACACTGTATGCGTTAGTCCCCTGTGTGTCAGCGTTGTACATAACATCAGCAAACTACCTGCAATCCAGTTCCAAGGTGCAAATACATGACCATAGAAAACCAGCCCCAAGCCAATCGCAAACATTAACACTTTACGGAGTGATCTTGAAGGTAAAAATGACACCATACCAATCAAGATAGCAAGTAACAGATTCCAAGGTTGACTCTGAACATAGAAGTACACAAACACCGCCGTTGGTAACAAAATCGTCTGTAGCAGCCTAATGAGACTGTTTGGCAGAGCCTTCGAAACCAATAGCGAGTTGGGTTCATCGATGTCAGGCAACAGTGAACCGATCAGCGCCACCGTTACTGCTGGAGCTGTTACAGGCAGGCCTGTGAATTGAAGAACAGAAAGTGATACCCCTGTTCCAATAATAAGGTGGGATCTTCCCATCATGATGCAAAAACTTCCTTTCGACGAAATAGGGAACATAACTGACCCACTTCTGATATTACACTGATTTCAAAATGAGAACAATAGTTCGTATATCCTTATTTATTTTCAAAATTAATTTTGAATTCTGTGACTGGGACCACAGTTTTTATTTTGTGAGGAGTTTATCGTTATTTGTGAAATTTATCACATTAGATGATGCCAATCATCTGTATGATTAAAATATAAACCACTAAAAATGTTAGTAATGTACAGTCTATCCAAGGAGGCTTATACACATGAACGGAAATAAAGAAAAACTGGTCGTCATCGGTAACGGCATGGCAGGAATTAGTACGGTTGAGCAAATTTTAAAATTAAGCTCCCGCTTCGATATCACAGTTATTGGTACAGAACCCTACCCTAACTATAACCGCATTATGTTGTCCTACGTGCTGGAGGGCAGCAAAACGTTGGATGATATTGTACTCAATGACCTGCATTGGTATGAAGAATACGGCATAACGCTGCATATGGGTACAACGGTATCCAAAATCGATTCGAATACACGCGAAGTGGTGACTACAGACGGTTCGCGCGTCCCTTATGACAAGGTCATCATTGCAACAGGCTCCAATTCCTTTATTCTTCCTGTGCCTGGACACGATAAACAAGGCGTTGTTGGATTCCGGGATATCGCTGACTGTAATACAATGCTGGATGCAGCGAAGAATTACAAAAAAGCAGCTGTCATTGGTGGCGGATTGCTCGGTCTAGAAGCAGCTAAAGGACTGGTTCAGCTCGGCATGGAGGTTACCGTTGTTCACTTAATGCAGGATCTCATGGAACGTCAACTAGATTCCACAGCTTCTGCCATGTTAAAGGCTGAACTTGAGCGCCAAGGCATCCAATTCAAAATGGGCGCACAGACATCCGAATTGCTTGGCGGCGAGCGTGTTGAAGGTATTCGTTTTGCAGATGAATCGGTACTGGATGTTGATTTTGTTGTTATGGCTGTCGGTATCAAACCGAATATCACTGTTGCTCGCGAGAGTGGCATGGAAGTCAATCGAGGCATCATTGTTGACGACTACATGCAAACTTCTCTTGAAAATGTGTATTCCGTCGGAGAATGTACAGAGCATCGCGGTGTGTGTTACGGCCTCGTCGCTCCATTATTCGAACAAGGTATGATTCTGGCTAAACATATATGCGGTGTTGAAACTGCACCTTATGAAGGTTCTGTAGTATCCACGAAATTGAAAATTTCGGGCGTAGATGTATTTTCGACAGGTGAGTTTATCGATGGTCCTGAGCACACCGTTATCTCTCACAAAGACGAATGGAAACGCACGTACAAAAAAATTCTACTTCGCGATAATGTGATGGTCGGCGCTGTATTGTTTGGTGACATCACCGATTCAGCGGAGCTGCAAAAACTGATCAAGCAACAAACGGAGATGACCGATGATCTGTATGCTTCCCTGATGGGCACAGGCTGCGGTGGTCATAAAAAAACAACCTCTGTTGAAACGATGCCAGAAGATGAAATCGTCTGCGGATGTAACGGAGTAACCAAAGGAACCATTGTGGACGTCATCACGAATCAAGGCCTTACAACGGTGGATGAAATCAAAGCTTGTACAGGGGCTACTCGCTCTTGTGGTGGATGTAAACCGGTCGTTGAACAAATCTTGCAATATGTACTTGGTGATAATTTCACAACGGGTGCCAAACAGGGCATTTGCGGATGTACTTCCCTAAGCCGTGATGAGATCGTAGCGGAGATCAGACAGAAAGGTCTGCAAACGACCAAAGAAGTGATGAACGTATTGGGATGGACTCAGCCTGAGGGCTGCTCGAAATGCCGTCCTGCAATCAACTATTACTTGGGTATGATTGCACCGGATACACATGAGGATGAGAAAGAATCCCGCTTCGTCAACGAACGGATGAACGCCAATATTCAAAAAGACGGAACCTATACCGTTGTGCCACGGATGTATGGTGGGGTTACAACACCTGAAGACTTGAAACGTATCGCTGATGTATCGGTCAAATACGATGTAAAAGCCGTTAAAGTGACTGGAGGACAGCGTCTAGACTTGATTGGTGTCAAAAAAGAAGATTTGCAAAACGTATGGGCTGAGCTCGATATGCCTTCAGGTTATGCTTATGCCAAATCACTTCGTACCGTCAAAACATGTGTAGGCTCACAGTTCTGCCGCTTCGGTACACAGGATTCGATGGCTATGGGTGCCCTAATAGAACGCAAATTCGAACGCTTAGACTTACCTGCTAAATTCAAATACGCCGTGAACGGCTGCCCACGTAACTGTGCAGAAGCATGTACGAAAGATATCGGTATCGTCGGAAACGACGGCGGTTGGGAAATATTCATCGGCGGTAACGGCGGGATCAAAGCTAGACTTGCGGACTCCCTCTGCAAAGTGAAAACGGACGAAGAATTGATCGAGCTGTGCGGCGCCATCATGCAACATTATCGGGAGACTGCCAACTACCTTGAACGGACTTCGGAATGGGTAGAACGTGTGGGTCTGGAATCGATACGTGCAGTTGTGGTTGACGATATTCAAGAACGTAAAGCGCTAATGGAACGAATTGAATTCGCACTTGGACACGTGGAAGAACCTTGGCAAAAGGCGATTCGAAATGAGCAAGGTGAGAACAAACTATTTCACGGTATTGAAGTAACTGCTCGTCCGTAGCATGCAGGATAAACCATTACAGATAAGGAGAGTTCAATATGACAACTAAACCAGCCGGTACCTATTACCCTGCCGGAACGATAGATGAATTTCTACCTCGCATTGGTAGAGTCGTTGAGATTCAAGGCAAACAGCTCGCTGTATTTCTTGCCTCAGATGGCACCATCTTCGCAGCTGATAATCGAAATCCTCATCCAAAAGGCGGGCCACTTGCTGAAGGAATCGTCTCAGGTCATTATCTCTATGATCCGCTGTACGATTGGAAAATCGATCTTAGCACAGGTCTAGTGCAAGCTCCCGACCAAGGACAGGTTCAGATGTACTCGGTTAAAGTGGAAAATGGAACGGTCTGGATTGCAGTATAGCTGCAGTCCAGGTAACACATGGGATTGATGCTTAAGTATGGGGGAAACCGACATGTACACACCTAATGTTGAAGGAATTATTGAAGCCGCGGTCAAAAAAAGAGATCAAATGAATTCAGGCCTAGCACGTTATATGGTATCTGCCTTGATGGCTGGTGCATACGTAGGCCTTGGTATTATTCTAATCTTCAGTATCGGTGCACCGCTTCTGGCGACGCAATCACCTTTTCAAATGATCCTGATGGGCATGTCCTTCGGGCTTGCGCTCACCCTTGTCATTTTTGCAGGATCGGAGCTGTTTACGGGTAACAATATGTTTTTTACCATGAGTACGTTAGCAGGTCGCACTACCGTGAAAGACACGATGAAGAACTGGGGACTTGTCTTCCTCGGCAATCTGATCGGCGCGGTAATTCTGAGTCTGCTCATTGTAGGCAGTGGTTTGTTCAAGACAGCTACACCAGAGCATCTGCTCTTTGCCGTTTCTGCTAAGAAGATGGCAGCCCCCGTTACTGAGCTATTCTTCCGCGGCATTCTCTGTAACTGGCTCGTCTGTCTAGCCATTTGGATGTCTTCACGCACAAAAGAGGACATTGCCAAGCTTGTACTGATCTGGTGGTGTCTGTATGCATTTATCGCCAGTGGATATGAGCATAGCGTTGCCAATATGACATTACTCTCCTTGTCTTGGTTGTTACCCAACCATCCGGATACCATCACGCTGGCAGGTTGGTTCCATAACATGATCCCAGTCACACTCGGCAACATCGTAGGAGGCGCTTTGTTTGTCGGAATGGCCTATTGGTTCGTCTCACCTGTGAGAAAGAAAACCCGTCAATGACTCATGCTATACACCATGCATTTTCTGGACTCTCAGAGGGCATGGTTTTTTACGTTATGTTTTATGCTTTTACGTGATGTTTTTACGATAGCTTTGACGACTTGTCTTTTATATCATGGCTTTATTTACCTAACGACCTTTTACCTTTCACAACCTCAGCGTTAATCCCCCGTTTACATAGAAGTCGTATAGTCGAACCATGCCTTAACATATCTAACGACCAAAGGATGATCGCTTATATGGGAATACACACGTACTTCAGATCGCTCAATGATCTAGAACGCATTATCCGAACGCCAGGCAAATTCAAGTTTGAGGAACACAGCGTGTCCGCACATTCATGGAAAGTCGTGCAATACGCCAAGACGCTCGCGGATATTGAAGAGCAGAACGGCGTAGCCATCGATTGGAAAAAGCTTTACGAGATCACCAGCAGCCATGATTACGGCGAGATCTTCATTGGAGATATCAAAACTCCGGTTAAGCATTATTCACTTGAGCTTCGTGCAATGCTGCAGCAAGTCGAGGAAGGTATGGTTGAGCATTTTATCAACGAGAACATTCCCGAAGAGTTCCAAGCCATATTCCGCTGTCAACTGCGTGAAGGTAAAGATCAATCCGTTGAAGGACTTATTCTTGAAGTCGCCGACAAGATGGATCAGGTGTATGAAGCCTTTGCAGAATTACAACGCGGAAATACGGAGAAAGAATTCATTGTGATGTATCGATATGCCCTGATCAAAATCAAGAACATCGACCTCCATTGTGTTCACTATTTCCTCCATCACATCCTCCCCGACATTATTCAGGAAGGCATCCGTTCCCCGATTGATATTCGTAAAATAACTGAAGAGGCACTCGCCGAATAATCAGCTCAAGTCGCCATGGCTCTCGTGATCCAGGGACAGAGCTTTTTTTCGTTCTGCACACTGTTGCCGATATTCACTCGGATATATCCCTGTTTTATTTTTGAAAATACGGCTGAAATAATGGGAGTCCGCGTAACCAACCGCTTTGCCTATCGATTGAATGTCCAGGTTCTGGTGCGCAACCAGCAACCGCTTCGCTTCGTTAATTCGTAGTCCTGTCATATATTTGAGCGGAGTTTCGCCCGTTACCTTCTTGAAACACTTACCTAGATAATCCACGCTAAAGTGCATCTGTCCCGCCATATCCTGAAGGCTAATCTCGTGCATGTAATGCTGCTTCACGTACAGTTTGACCGCCTCTGCGATATCCTCTGGCTTCCTCTGTTCCTCCACAGCCGCACTCACATGCGTGAGAGAATCAACCACATTCCCAAGCTTCAGCTCCATCGCGTCCAGCAGCCCACGAATCTGTTCTTCTGAGATCGGCTTGAGCAAATAATCCTCCACTTTATAGCTGATCGCCTGACGCGCATACTCAAATTCATGATGGCCGCTCAGGATTACAATTTTCACTTGAGGATAGGCAAAATACAGATGCTTCGCCAGTTCCAGTCCATTCATCACGGGCATCTGAATATCGGTGACAACGAGATCAGGAACCGTCTGTTCAATCAATTGCAGTGCTTCCTGCCCATTCCTCGCTTCGCCAATGACCTCGAATCGTGTGCTAAGCTCACTGAACTTCCGCGACACGTTACGGCGGATTAGTGCTTCATCCTCCACAATAATGGTTCTGTAGTTCACTGACATGTTCAGCCACGCTCCTTTCGAATCAATCCAACCACGGTAATTCTGACCCCGCCGTTAGGCCTGTTTTCAATGTGCATCTGTGCTCTTGATCCATACCATAATTTCAGTCGAACCCAAATATTTCTCAGTCCCATGCCGTTAATCGCAAGCTCAGGAATACGCTCCCATTCCTCTGAAGATGCAATATACGCTTGTATGGATGTTAATACCTCTGGCTCCATGCCCGGCCCGTTGTCTTCAACGATAATCTGCCAGGTTTCTTCCGCTTCGTTCAACTCTCCCCCAACATACAGTTTCCATGGCGGTGAATCGCCTAATCCATATTTGATGGTGTTCTCCAGCAAGGGCTGGATCAGCAGCATAGGAATACGTATATGGTGCATGGCCTCTTGAATATGGAACGTATAATGCAGATCCTCTTCGAACCGAATTTTCATACACTCCAAATACCGCTCGCAATAATTCATCTCCTCTGATAAGGTCACCCCTTCAGGGTTAGGTGCTGAGATGTAACGAAGCATCGCTGTAATATGACCACAAAAAGCAACGATCTGGTCATTCATGCCCTCTTCGGCCATGATGCTGATATTCGTGATGTTATTGTAAAGGAAGTGAGGATTCATCTGGGATTGCAACGCGAATAGGCGTGTATCCGTTTCCTGCGACTTGAGCGCAAGCATGTCCTGGAAGGACTGCATAAGTTGTTGATTCAAAAGAACAAATGTATCATTTAGTTCATCCATCTCGCGGATGGAGCTTGGATGATCCAGCTTAAACAAATGACCCGAATCCTGGCCTGTGGCGAGGTCTTGTACACCGATCTTTTGAATGATGCGCTGTAACCGATGCAGGGGTAACGTGACTCTTTTGGAGATCAGATACGATAACACTAGGATGAGCAGTAACATGCCTAACGTAGCGCCTATAAATAGCGTAGCCATCCGGTTCAGGTTGGTGAACAACGATTGCTTCGATTGTGTCACAATCACTGTCCAGCCCGTTTCGGCTGAGGTCATGTATGTCATCATCTGAGGAGAGTTGCCTGTGTGAACGACCTCTTGCATTTCCCCTGGCGGGTATTGTCCCGTGCGAATCATAGCCAGATCCTCTGAACTAATCATCATTGTTGCCTCAACATCCTCCGAGGAAGAGCGGGAGAAGGGGTACAGTAACAATCCTCGCTCATCGATTACATCAATATGCAGCTCTTCATTGCCAGCCTGTATTTCATGTAAATAGTTGAACATCGTCTGAGCATCCTGCAAAATTTCGACGACGCCTTGGCTAACGTAATTCCCGTTCTTGTACACCCGTGTAAGTGAGACATATCGGCTATCCGACTCTCCTTCACCTGTAGGCATGGGCAGACTGCCTCCATCTAACATCGTGATAACTCGCCAGCCATTGCGATTCCAGGTTTCGTTGTACCAAGGTCTCTGCGTTAAGTCGACATTCATCTGTCCGTTAAAAGCCCCCGCCCCTAGCATTTTGCCATTCACATCATAGATGTTAGCCTGCTTGGCTGTATTCGAGCTGCTAATGATGGCTAATATGACGTCGATCAGCGTGGTTGTATCTTTGTAGAATGCTGGATCTGCCGCAAGCCCCTGCTCGCTTCCTTCCGCAGGAGACAAGTAGTGACTAAAGTGCTCCTTAACCAGATTGGAATAAACAATATTCATGGAGAAATTGTTCATCTTGACCACTTCCTGATCCAGATTACTCACAAGAGATGCACCAAGCTGTTTCTGCTGTTCTTCGCTACGACTGCGAATATCATTGGCTAGGAAAACGTACAGTAGCCCTGCCACAATAAGCGCAAACACAATAAATACTGCCGAGTAATAGATAAAGAGACTTTGCTGTAGTGTTCGAAAACGGTATCGAATCATGTTACACCTCAATCTATGGGTTCGAAAATGTCCACCCAACAGACCGCTTTTGTCTATTGAGCCCATTCCTCAATCAGCGTAATGTTGAACACATAAGAATACGCTTACATTACGTTGTACTGCAAGACATCATATCTTATTCTTCCAGGAGGTTCAATGATGAAAAAAAGATTTTTGGTATCACTCGCCAGCTTGTTACTCGTATCTGGATTGCTGCTTGCTGGTTGTAACTCGGCTAAAACATCGGAAGGTTCAGGTAAAGTAACCCTTACGTTTGGAACCAGCCAAAGTGGTATTCCACGCACCGGGATTATGCAAACGATGGCGAAGGAGTATGAACAAGAAACGGGTGTAAAAATTGACTTTCAGGTCGTGCCTGATGCCCAGTGGCGTGATCTGATCAAAGTTAAACTTGCTTCCGGAGAAGCACCGGATATCTTCAATGTGGATGTAGATCCACTAAGCATGCCAGCTAATGTGCGACCAGAAGAGAATGCGATTGACCTGACCAATGAGGAATTTGCCGGACGAATGTCTGAAGAAATTCTGCCAACTGTCAGCCATAACGATAAAGTTTACGGCGTTTCCTTTGCCCCATCGAAAATCTGGTATGTGTACTATAACAAACGGATATTTAATGAGCTGGGCATCGAGCCCCCAACCACATACGCTGAGTTTAAGGCCATTAGCGAGAAAATTAAGGCTCAAGATATCATCCCATTCTATCAAGCACCTGCAAGTGGATGGTACCAAGTACTCCCCCTGTTCGAGACAGGACCTAACTATGAACATACGACACCAGGAACCTACGAAAAGCTCAACAACAATGAGATGAAGGTCGCAGATCTGACGCAGTTAAAGACCGTTATTGAGCAATTAAAAGAATTCGCAGATCTCGGCTATTTCGGCAAAGACTTCTTGTCCAACACCGTTGAAGCTGGTATCGAAGCCTTCGGTCAGGAAAAAGCAGCAATGCTGCTGCGTGTGCCTGGTACTGAAAAAGAAGTCTCCGAAGCTTACCCTGAGATGGAAGACAATATGGGATTCTTCGTCATGCCTTGGGGTGATAACCAAACAATTGGTGTCAATCCAGGTGGTTCCGCAGCGATGTTTGGCAACAAAAACAGTAAGCATCCTGAAGAAGTGCTGAAGTTCTTCCGCTGGATTACGGAGCATGACAACCTACAACGTGTATTTGACGGAGGCGAGGGCAATCTGACCATCTGCTGGCCGGAGATTGAACCTAAGCTGACGCAGGATTATATCGATTATGAGAAAAATCATGAAAAAGGAACAGTTATGCAAGCAGCCGTGAAGTATATCGATCCTCAATGGATGGATATCGGCAAAGATATCTCGGGTATGTTTGCCGGTGCGATGACTCCTGATCAAATTTTGCAAAATATCGATAAACGTCGGGCGGAACAAGCCAAAGTGTTGAAAGATGAGGCATGGCAGTAGTTATGTCGTGTCACTACAGTGAAGCAAGCGGCAGGAAGGACAGGTGTTACATGTTATGAATGCGAACAAAATTTATCCTTGGTACTTCTCATCCGGAGCGATTGTGCTTTACCTCCTATTCATCGTCGCTCCCGCCCTGCTGGGTATATATTATTCCTTCACCGACTGGAACAGCTATAGCTCGGAGAAGAACTTTGTTGGACTGGAGCATTTTCGCACCATTTTGGCGGGTGATCCAACCTATCTACTTTTTATCAAAAATACCGTCTTATTTACGCTAGTTACATCGATTGCCAAAACAGTATTGGGCCTATTTCTCGCCTTGCTGCTCGTTAGTGGGGTGAAGGCAGCAAATCTGCATCGGATGATTATTTTCTCACCGCAGGTGCTGTCCTTCCTCATCATTGGTTTAGTATTCAAAAGTCTGCTTGATCCAAACAATGGCTTTGTTAACGTTACGCTGCGGTCACTCGGACTCGATTTTCTCGCGCAGAACTGGCTTGGCTCACTGACATGGGCGATGCCGTCCATTATGGCTGTGGATACGTGGAAAGGGATGGGCTATATTATGGTGCTGTTCATTGCGGGATTGCTCGCCATTCCTCGTGATTATTACGAAGCAGCATCCATTGACGGCGCAGGTTTCTGGCAGAAGCTTTTCAAGATCACCCTGCCGATGCTGATGCCTACCATCACCATCGCAACAGTATTAAATATTACGTATGGCTTACGGGTATTTGATGCTGTTTATGTGCTCACCAACGGCGGCCCGGGTAATGCTACAGATGTCATTAATACAGCAGTGTATTCGTCTTTTGCCAAAGGATATTGGGGACTCGGTAGTGCGCTATCCACCATCTTGTTTGTCATTATGGCGATCATCTCCTTCTTCATTATTCGCTTGATGAACCGAAAGGTGGAATTCTAGATGCGCTTGAAGAAACGACTTCTCTCTATATGTCTAAATGTGCTGGCATGGATCCTTAGTCTAATCGTGTTGATTCCTTTTGCCGTCATCGTCTTGAACTCATTCAAATCTGATGCGGAAGCCAAAGTGCTGAAACTAACTCTTCCCGAGACATTTATTTTCGAAAATTATAAAATTGTATATGAGCAAGGGCATCTGGGTAGCTCCTTCTTCAACAGCCTGTTACATGCGGGAGCATCCTCCCTTTTACTCGTATTTGTCGTGGCCTTCTCGGCTTTCACGCTATCTCGGAATCACTCCCGGTGGAGTAAGTTCCTATACTTCTTCCTCATTCTAGGCATTACATTGCCTCTGAACTATATTCCATTGATGGAAGTGATGAAGACGCTAGGCATGATTAATTCACATGTGGGCATGGTTCTACTCTACACAGCGATGGGCATTCCCATCTCCCTGTTCATTACGTTTGCGTTTGTATCAAATATTCCAAGAGAGTTAGATGAGGCTGCCATCATGGATGGATGCAACGGGATCAAGCTTTTCTTAAAAGTTATTGTCCCCCTGCTCACCTCCGTGCTGGTTACGGTATTTGTGTTGAATTTCCTCAGTGTGTGGAATGAATTCACCGCGCCGCTCTACATGCTGAATACGGTCGAGATGTGGCCTATGACGCTGGCTGTATATAATTTCTTCGGACAGTTCAGTGCACAGTGGAATCTGGTTAGTGCGGATATTGTACTTACATCGTTGCCTGTGTTAATTGTGTTCCTCATTGGGCAAAAGTATATTGTAGGCGGGCTCACTTCCGGAGCTGTCAAAGGTTGATATGACTGGAGTCATGGGGATTGTGGAGATGATAGAAATAATTGAAAATGGAATGTGACCCACTTGAATCCAAAACAAGTTGTGGAAGACCACGTAAAAATTTCAGTTGACTTCGACGCACTTTGTAACTAATATGGTTACAACGGTGGTGATTAACAATGAAACAAATCAGCAGTCGTTTCTCCATTGCAGTTCATACATTATCTCTGATTGCCGTTGTACCTACAGAGTGCACCGGAGATTTTATAGCTAAAAGTGTGAATACGAATCCCGTCATCATTCGCCGGATCATGTCCACGCTGAAGAAAGCAGGCTTGATTGATGTCAGACCTGGCGTTGGTGGTGCGTATCTGCTCAAGCCGCCTGCGGAGATCACGTTGTTGGATATCTATCATGCGCTTGATGTCGTGGAGGATGGTCAGCTGTTTAACTTTCACAAACATCCGAATCCAGCCTGTTCGGTAGGTAGCATGATTGAGCATACATTGCGTGCCGAACTGGTAGAGGCTCAGCTTGCCATGGAGGAAAGATTGAAGCGTGTAACAATTCAGCAGTTGATGGATCAGGTTCAACCAGATGAATAGCCAGTACACTATGATTCACTTTCGATTTTTCGGATGGTTCGGTGAAGTTAACTGGCTACTCTGGTGAACATAAAAAAAGCTCAGGGTTGAGCTTTTTTTATCCCTTCGTTGTAATCACACCTGTTATAACGTATATGGTTACATCAATACTTTTACACCAGGAAAGCTATATCAACACATTTACTTAGGCATTTCCCTATGATTCTACAACATACCCATTGGAGGAATTAAAAATGACAATTTTAGTTACTGGCGCAACAGGACATCTCGGTTCACTCGTCGTAGAAGCTTTGCTACAATCCGTTCCGGCTTCGAATCTGGCAGTAAGTGTTCGTAATCCAGAAAAAGCAGAGCATCTACGCTCCCAAGGTGTGGACGTGCGTCATGGTGATTTTGATCAACCAGAAACATTGGCACAAGCCTTTGCCGGTGTAGATCGTCTGCTCTTGATCTCTGCAGATGCAGATAACGAAACGCGTATTCGTCAGCACAAGGCTGCTGTTCAGGCGGCGAAGGAAGCTGGCGTTGGTTTCATCGCTTACACTAGTATTGTAAATGCAGCGCATAGCTCTCTCTCCCTGGCTGAAGTTCACCGCGCTACAGAACAAGCCATTGTGGAGTCAGGTATTCCTTACTCCTTCCTGCGTAATAACTGGTATCTGGAAAATGAAGCTGGCTCCGTGCAAGCAGCGATTCAAGGCGCACCTTGGGTTCATGCTACAGATTCCAGCAAAGTAGGCTGGGCAACCCGTCGTGACTACGCACATGCTGCCGCTGCTGTACTTACAGGTGAAGGTCATGAGAACACAGTCTATGAACTATCTGGTAAACTTCTAACTCAAGCTGAACTTGCTGCCATCGCTGGTGAAGTACTGGGCAAGGACATCCCCGTCCAGAACGTAGACGGTGCTGCTTATGCTGAAATCATGAAAGGCGCAGGTCTACCAGACTTTGTCGTATCCATGTTAGTGGATATGCAAGCTGCAATTAAAGATGGCGCACTAGCAGTAGAGAGCAACACACTCGAGCAATTGCTTGGACGTCCAGCTCAGCCACTTCGCGAGGGCATTCAAGCGATTGTGGGTCAATAAGATCCGATGAGCCGTTGAGATGATGAGTTTCACCGACATCGATTCTGTTAAGAATATGTCATGATCTTACGAGAAAGGGACACACCAACTCAAGGTTGGATGTGTCCCTATTTGTGTCATAACGATCGATTTTAATGAGCATACACCGTGGAGCGATCCCGATCATAGATCGGTGTTGTCTCTTTTGGTAGTTCTGTTTGCATCTCTTTTTATATCTCATTTGTATGTTCTCTCATGCTCTTTCTTATGCTCCGATCATGGTTGTTGAATGTATTGCGCAGGAATGTGATCAGCCAGCCATATATTTTCATTCCCGTGATAGAATAGTATTCCATCTTGAGCAGCCTTAGCAGCATGGATAGTTAAAATGATAGGCTTATTATCTCGTCTGCGTCCGACCTGTGTTGCCGTATCCATATCTGCGGATAGATGTACGTATTGCCGTTGTCTCGGCTGCAAACCGTGCTGCATAATGGACTCTACTGCACGTAAAGGCGTGCCGTGGTAGAGCGTCTTTGGTGGAGTTGCAGGTAATTTCGCAATCTTGTGCGGAGTCGAATGTCCATATAAAGCACGAATCCGACCAGCTTGAATCTCATGACGCTTTTTCTCCGAGACTGCGATCATCTTCTCTAGATCCGCTTCCGTCACATGCTTCCAATGCGGGCTCTCATGCAGCGCCACAAGCAATTGTGAGATCTCTACCCAGCCCTCTTCGTCTAACTCCAGCTCATATTCCCACGGAGCGTGACGCAACGCATAAGAGAGTTCTTTACTCAGCTTCATCAGATCCATCGCAATCAACTCCTAAGTAGGTTAATAGGTTCAACTAAAGAGATTTACACTTGTTCACTCCGATGAGAGAATAAACCTTAAAGAGGTTGTCAAAAAGTCCGCTTTTGATTACGAAGGATGCACGAGCGGCATCTCAGCGTCGAAGATGGAATTCAGCCGAAATAAGTGGCTTCTTACGAAGTTTGTTTTCTTTGAAAACAATGTAGTTGCTCACGTAGGTTTGCCTACGCTCCGCTACTCCATTTCTATCTTCATCCCATCTTCTTGGTACTGAAAACCGCCCTTTTTGAACATGCACTTAAAGGTCGCTGTTAACCTCCGTTTTTTTTGCACTCCTTCTGCAAAGGGAAAAACGGGGTTAGCTTAGGCTTACGACGTAAAACACCGTTAGGAGCGTACAGCCGTTAAGATCTCTTGTATATTCCGTGCAAGTCCCTCGTCATCATCCTGTGTAAATTGGTAGTGACCATCAATGCCTCGATGAATAATCGTATTCATGACTGGATGAACCTCACGATCTGAAGCTACTCGGATGAGGTCATCTGCAAAGTCTACTGCCTGTTGTTCACTGTAAAGAAACGGCTTAATTAGCATCCGAATACTTAGAGCATGAGCCTGTGGCTCTCGAAGCTGATCCCGATGGGTGATGCCATATACAGCGCCAAATCCAAATGCAGCAATAACTTGTCGTTCCAGTTCTGTCGTCTGCTCCAACGGCGTACCAATCAGCTCGCAGATTCGATTCACCATCTCCTCCAGCTCGTTCGCTGCAGCAGCTATAATTACATCATTAATATCATCAGCGTTAATAAAATCAGTCATAGGTAATTCTCCATTTCTGAACCAGTTTGGATCCATTCTATGAATCACTTGCCCCTATTGTAACGAGATAGGGCGAACAGTTCAAATCTATCAATATGCTCGATAGATGCTATGAATTGAAATAAAAGGGCAAGAGCGAACAAGGTTCATTTCATATCGCGAGCAATAAACTATTTTTTATGAATGGTAGGGCTAGGAAAATTTTCGTAAGCATGTATGTTAATACCCGCCTGGTTCATGATCTCACGCAGCTTCGTTGCAAACTCCGAATAATAATAGTCTACGTTCAGACTTCCCGCATAATCTCGCAGATCATACTCGGATAACGCTACCCTTAGATCAACTAGATCATCCACCAATACCTTCTTGATCGCTGCATCCGTTATGGATGGATCGATATGACATTCGTTGACTAGTGCCTGTAACGTTTGTTGCAGTGTCTGCTTGTCATATGTGGGATGCGTTAACAGGAAGCTCAGATCGTATAAGTCTTTGAACCGGGGTCTAACAATTGTTTGATGCAGCTTCCACGCAACTTGAATCGATAATGGAACAGTATATGGAATCACAAAAGGCTCTCCCATGAGTGGTTGATACGTGAGTGGGATCGGCGCAACCTCCATATCCAGATTAAATGAAATATCCAGAAATAGCTCCTCTTCATAGGTATCTTCCTGTCTAGGTTCACTCGTGAAATAATAAGCTAGATCGGTATTAATCGTTGGAAAGTCATCCGCCATCGCGTAATCAATTCTTCGCCAAAATGCGTTCTCGCGAAAACTTCTAAACATGACACCATCGTTCAGATCAAGCTCCGTGACCTGGATCATCCAGTCAGTAAAAAGTTTCTTGGCCTGCTGATCATCTTCGACTTTACCCAAGTACAAAAAGTCGATATCCTCCGCATCCCGAATATCTCGGTTGCTTAAATATTGTCTCGTTAACAAGCTGCCTTTCAATACAAATGGCATACCTACATGAGATGCTCTTCGTAGCAGTGCCTCTAACGCAATGATTAATTTTTCTCCCCAGTTGAACTGGTGTAAATGCTTCACTTCAGACATCTAAAGTTCCTTCTTTCCCTATATGTATGTGTGATTAGATCCAGCCACGATCCAGTTCTTCTCTGCTGTCATAGACACATAATTCGTACTGTTCCTTGATGAGCTCGATTCCGTTGTGTTGCAGGATATGATGTATCTGCTTCACTGTGTTGTAGAACTGTTCAGAACTGTTATATTTTCGGACTGTTACAAATCGTATTTTGCCATTTGCATTAAGCGAGTTTCTTGATATATGTCCACCGTTACCTTCGCATAGTTCTTTTAAATGATTCACATCATCTACGTTCACTTTACCGTGCCATTCGAAATAGGGGGTGGAGTCAGCTACCATTCGCTGATGAAAGTACGTCTCTTCCTTCGCTGGAACTTCTACCTTGGTTCGCACGACCGTAAACCCGCTATGTTGGAAGCGTGCAGCCATCTGTTTAATCGTACTATGTACTTCATCAAAATTCGTACTATGTATTACGCCAGTAATCATCGGTTGATGAATGTAATCCCCATGATCCAGCTCAATCATCACCGGTTTAACCTGTTCTGCCTGGCAACGTTCAATAAAGCTCGCTTTTTCTTCAAGACTTAGATCATTCACTGTAATATGAAACTCAAATTCCATGTGCTCACTCCCTGTCGTTTCTTATGATGATAGGATCGATGCGAAGATGTTAGGTTTAGTAATTCACTCACAATTCTCTGGATAACTTCCTGAATTTCAAATCAGTATTTTGCTAGATTTGTTCCAGTTTTTTCATTTACTGACTACACAGATTGAAGTCTCTTCAGAAGTAGCCACCAATCATCTACACCGGCAGCAATACTATAGTACTTGTCTCCAAACACATAGTTGAATAGGAAGTCATTCCATTCCCCTATGTTTTCTTCTTCTTTTATGTGCTGTTCTTCTTTCAGAACGTATAGCAAACCCGATTTTCGATTGATCACTAACGGCTCATACAATATTTGCCCAGCCTCAAGCCACTCACCCACATCATTCACCCAATTGTTCAGACGATATTGTTTCTTGTCCAGTTCTTCATATGACCATAGATCAATCACCCCACAGCGGGCACCATTACTCATTCCAAGAAAATCATAATATTGTCTCAAGTGCGGAAAATCTGAAGGTAGGGTATATCCTAGACCTGAATGTAGTTGACCATACACTATACTATCATGATCCTGCATCGACAATTCTTTAACTTGATCTATAGTCCTTTTAAGTTGCGAATTCATACCCAATCTCCTCATTTAAGTTAGTACTTATCTAAGATATGACATTTGAATATCCACAAGATTATGCAAACTAATTTCAATTCTCATATCTTCGTGTTCGTTAATGGCTGTTAATATTGTGTCTTGAATACCTAGCTGTTTAATAGGATTGGTTACATCAAGAAAGATACCCCACACCATATTGTCGTCTGCATCTGTGCAAGCAATGAAGCCTTCATTTCCCATTTGCCCGTCCCCGCCATAGATTTTTCCATCTTGATAATCAATACTCGTCCACGGATCAACAATAGTCCAGCAGTCAGCGTTATATTTCCCCACACTCTCAATCGTGGTATCACAGAGGGGAGAACAGTATATGCTGCGCTCATTGTTGTTGGGATCGTAATAGGTCTCGACATTTAACATGATGATGTTCCCATTGGGGAAAACAATACAATTCAGCCCCGGCAACTCGCGTTGTTCGGCAGACCAATGTTTCATAATAAGGTTGTTCATAGCGTTATCCTCCTTATCCATTCAATTTTTATCAATGTGACAAAACATTCCCCTGATGCAATTCGAATCTACATGCAAGATGGAGTCCAGTCTTTTTCACTCTCTTTAATATATGTAACATACCCATTTGCTGAAAATCGTGCATCAAGCACCCTGGTTGCGTAAACTTTACTACATCCCTGTTCTACAAGGATCTCATCCTGCAAAAATAACATAAATATGGATTCAGACGCTTCATCATTCGATAAATATAATCCCAGTAATTCGTTGTATTGAGAACCGAAAACCAAACCTATGTATTCGATTTTGAAGTTCAGCTTTTCTTTGTATTCTAGTAGTCCTTCGTATGTAGCGTACAAATTAAAATCATCCACATCATCTATTCGATTCGCCGATATTAACGGATTCATTCCCCTGATGTATATACCTATGACATCACCATCACTTTTTTCAAGGAAAACAACCTGGTCTAATCGTTCATGATCCTCTTCATCCTGTAGATAAATGATATTTGTAATTTCTTGTTGGTTAAAATAGTGGTCTATCTTTTGGGTAACAGATAACATATATTTGTTCATGCAGAACCTCACGATCTATTGTGGAATAATCATCATGTATTATAATTAAAAACCGAAATAAATTTTTATGATTTAAATAGTTAGTAAATGTACAATGTACCTTTTGGCCACCTTCCCTTCCATCCGCATGGGCAGTGCCCTGATCTAAGAACCAGTAACATTTGTCCAAAGAAACTTGGACAACCTTTAAACTCGCCAAACGCACGCTCAACACCAGCATTAAGCAATAACCAGGCTATTATTCCTGCAAATTCATCTTTTATATTCTTCTCTGCGATAACATCGTTAAGTGTAGCAATAGCCGTTTTGTATTGCTGTGACTCTCTTACGGCAACAACAACTGCATTAAAATCTCTAACACTATATCCTAATTTCCTCAGAATGAATTCCGCAAGACGTTCTCTACTATTGGAGATTATCGCCTCCCATTCTTCCTTATCATCCAATTCTTCTGCTGTCTCCCAGCCCTCCACTTGTTGTATTGAACAAAGTAACTCCATGGCTTCGATTTTTCCGCAATTTTCAAACCACTGAATATCCTCGAACTCGTTTAATAACTCTTGACTAACAGTAATCTCTTTCATAAAATATCAAACCCGCCTTCTTATCTTTCTATGATAATCTTTCCAGTACTCTTTAAGTATTATATTTAGATGATGGAATAAGTTTACAAATCATTACATATAAACACAAACTCAAGTATTATCTATATGTATTCTGTACTTCCCTTTTTTTTAATAAAGATTCAAACAAATACAACCCTATATTATCAAAGATTGAATCTTTATTAAAACCATAATATCAGTCATACAATGAAATTAAAAATTTCGAGAATGTATCACTAACTTTCTTGAATTCAGTTAGATCTAGACTTTCATCATAAAGAAACACTGGCGGATCATCACCCTCGTCCAAATTAAAGTACCAGAACATATATCCCTGATGCATCATAAATACAAACTCATTATCTGATAGTTTCTCAGAAAAATTATTTTCTCCCAAAAGTTCAACTGCCCATTCCTTAAGCTCTAATATATATTTCATAGAATAATCTGTTCCTGCCAGAAAATCGGCTCCATTACCCGCTTTGTACATAAATTCCAAATAAGTTAAGGGGAGTTCTTTGGTTGGACTTAGATTCTTCAATATTGAGATTTCATCTTCATTGCAAGGTTTCATTGGAATCGATTGCGCTTCTAAGTTTAACAAGAAAATTCTAATATCATTACCTCCTAAACAATTTATTCTGAATTCCTTCCACATTTTAATAATCTATGATTTAAACTCTAACTTTAATATTCGGAACTTCACCTGACATTGTCAACAAATCCTTGCAAATTCGATAAACACCTCAAAGAATAGTGTCTTTAACTATGTAATTCTTCTATTCACCAACCGAAACAGGCAGGCTCCGTATTCTAACCAGAACCTGCCTGCCTTCTTTTATTAATCACTATTAGACATAATACTGTATATGTCGCTCTTTTTCAGGAATATCCTCATCCCCTAATAAATCCACCTGCGTTAAAGCATCCTTGTGTTCAAGTTCAGCAATGAATAGCGCATAGAAATCACCCGTTGTCGGATAGGTGTATAGACCATATCCTTTTGGAGAGATCAACTTGTTAACTTCTCTGATCTTCTCAGGAAGATACTTGTAGTCAAACTCTCCCAACTCTTCCAGTTCATCCGGGGTTCCCAATTCAATGTCGTGATTGAACTCGTAATCTAAGATATAGTTTACGATCTCATGGCTCTCTTCTCCCTTGTAATCCAAAAACAAAAATCTTTTAGTTTCCAGACCATAGTTCAGCATACTGAAATACGCAAGCGACTCCTCTGGATCATTCAAGATACGTTCAACGTCATCGGGATCTTTGAAAATCAAAGGCACCAACTCTTCCTCATCCATGTTGTACTCCTCCTCTCTTATTGAAATAGTTCTCCATGTTGATTAGGAATATATTCAGGGTAATTCTTACGATAGAATTCATCTACCATTTTGAGCAGTGGGTCTAATTCAGGATACGGTTCAGGGTCATGTATATTCATTTTGGCTTCAGGTGTATTCATGAGAAAATCATCAAAGTGCTCCGGATTAGGTAGTCCTCGTTTTTTTCGTACATGAAGTAAGAAGAGAATTTCATAGGGGTAAAACGCGTAATCGAAATCGCCGAACTCCAGTGACTCTCCTAACTCTGAAGCCAAAGTAGAATGATGATCTGACATCTTAGCGATTAACTGTGTGATCTCATCCAGATCAGGTGTATTCCAACGATCCAACACTTCTCTATAGATACCAAGTTCCTCTGGAATCAAGTCACAACGCTTATCCCGATCCTCTAATGTTGATCTGGCAGCCAAATGAACATGATCGTTAGTTCCTAAAAGCGTTTTGTTAGTGTATTGTAGATACAACTCTAGCAAAAACCAAATATGTTGTTTCCAATCATTGGCCTCCATAATGTTCTCTCCAAAATAATCCTCTATAAAATTAAAGAATAATGTTTCCTCCTTCGCCCATCCATACATATTAAAGTGAATTAGCGCGATTATGTTGGACTCAAAAGAATAATTGATCAATTTCATTTTCGGATAACGATCTTTATAAATATGTCTACACATACATTGATATAAAGTAACTTGCTGCATTTGTTTTAATCCTATAGAACTGTTATTACCGTTGATTAAGACTTCATTTTTCCATACAGATAGCCAATAGGAGGAGATTCTATACAGATTAATTAAAAGAATATGATCTTTTTCAATATCTTGACTTTCTACTATTGGAGTATTTTCACTTTCAGCTTCTTCATATTTCAACTGAACTTTATCTAAAGTTGATTTATCCGCGAAATTTTTAACATACCTTTTATAAGCTAATTGTAGTTTTTTTGAATTTAACATTCGTTTCTCCTTAAATATTATTTAAGTGCTTTACTCCAGTCTTTTACTTTCACAATATCTACTCCAAATCCAACTTTTGTTTTTGAAATATCTGTTTCTACTCTAACATACTCAAATTCCAAACCTGGATTTTCCTTTAACAATTTTTCGTATCTTTCATTAAAATCAGAATATCTGGAATCTTTATTTTTCAACATATTTTCGAAGTAACCTTCCCCTCCTAACTTCTGATTTGTAGAGTATGAAAAGCTTCCCCATTCCGATGTCTTGGCCTCAATCATCGTTAATTTAGGTGGTGGGCCTTTTGATAAAAATGTCCCATCTACTCCATTTCGGCCAACTTGGAATAAATCTGAAATATCTTTGCCTAAATTGTTATCCTTAGCAATTTGTTTGGCTACTTCTTCTCCAAAGTCACCTTTATCATGATGATAATATTTTGAATTATCTATTTTACGCTCATACCCTTCTACATTGGATAAATCATACTTGTGACTAATATCATCTGGTGTATCCAGCCTATTGGCCAGCTTACTTCGTTCTCGTTTTAATTTCTTGAGTTCTTCTTTGCTTGCCCCTTCTTTTTCTCGTTTCTTAATTTCCTGATCTAAAGCGTCAACTTCTTTTTTGATTTGTTTCTGGCTTTTTCCTTTTGATTTATTTTTCTTGCCACCACCACCTGTGCTACCCACAATCATCATGGCCGACAATAATATATTCGAATCCGCATAATTACTAAGCATATCTATTGCGGCAGAGAACATCGCATCCGACATCAAATCTGCCATCAGACCATGTGTGAAATCAGTTGCTTTCGTGAGCGCGTTCGCAAGCTTCGGCGACTTCATCATCAGAGCATCTAGTTTGCCTTTGAGCTTGTTCGCTAGATCTGCTGGACTGAAGTTACTGGCAAGTCCCTTCGCCTTGGTCATGACTTTACCGAGTGCACCCGAGATCGCATCGCCAGCTTTATTGGCGAGATCACCGATGGCCTTCGCAACTTGACCTGCCTTATCTGCAATCTTCGTGGCTGCACCTACGACACTGTCGACCACTTTGTCCGCTTTTTTAACTAGCTTGGCGCCTTTGATGGCAAACTTGGCACCCGTTGCTGCCCAGCCTACGAACGGGATCGCCGCGGCAGCGGACAACGCCGCGTTGGTATAGTCCCCTCGAGCCGCATAAATTTCACTACTTAAAATTTCAAAAAAAACATTCTCCGATTATTAAAATAACCAGAGAATGTTGATGTGATGTCTAAAACCAATTGTCTTTATTAGACTTAGAATATCTAAATTAAAACTAAAATTTTTTTTAACTTTTAAAAAACTCAAGATATTTAGGATCCTCATCTTCAAAGCATCTGCCTTCAGACTTTTTAAATGCAAAATTAAAAAAATCTCTGGCTAGATCAAATTTTCCTAATTCAAAAGCTGCTTTTGCCGAAATAAATTCTTTTGTTCCTGTATCAAAACGCATGAAACCTGTAATAAATATTTTTTTTGACCATTCATATGCTTTATTGAAATCTTGCAAAAGAAATAATGTATCAATTATATCCTCTACCAAATGATAACTTTCACTATAGATTCCTTTTGGTTCTGGTATTAGTTCCCATGCCTCTTCAAGTAATACAATAGATTCTTTTTGCTTACCATTATGAAATTGTTCATTACTCTCATTAATTATTACTTCGAATTTTTCTTTAATATTTGCTTCTAACTGAGCCATTGTCTACACTCCTTCAAATGAGTCTTTAATCAACTCATAGTATTTTTCATCTTCTTCTGAGAAAATCACATACCCTTCTAACATATAAGTTTTAAAAGATATTCCTTTGCTCTATTAATTTCTCTACATTCTGCTAAACTCTCTCCAAGGTCAAAATATGCATCACCTAATGTAGTATATATACATGTACTTGCTTCCTACACGTGCTTAGGAACAGGCACCAAATTCAAAGCAGTTAAATATCTATGTACAGCTTGATTCAGTTCCCCTTCTTCTGCATGAACATCGCCTTCATTGCACAATGATACGATCTACTTCCTTAAATACTCTTTCCACTTGCTGTTCGGATTAAAAGTAACTCCCATGTTATCTCCAAAATTTGGAACAGCAATCACTTCAGCTTTATTTAAATATTCCATAACTTCTAACCATCGTTCTAACAGATGCTCTAAATCAGACTCCCAAGGATCGTCGACAAGATCAATTCTTATTCCTCCCCAACTTAATTCTTTAATATAGGCTGGGGTATTTATAATGACATTCTTTCTTACCAAACATCTCTAATATATCTCCACTCAAGTAAGTTCTCATTCCCAGACCTAGAGGTCCATTAGGAAAAAATTTTACTGGCACAGGATATGAACTTAAATTCATCCATTTATGAATTCTTTCCTTTTCGGTATGCCATGGAGTTACTGCTTTCCAAGATATATGAGTTACTCCATAACGTGGCTTTACTATTTCAGCAATTTGATCTGATAACTCAAAAAAATCTCCCCAATACTTTCTATTCATAGATTTATCAAACGAAAAATTTAGAAAAGATCGTAAGTTAGCATGTAAATCAAAGTAACCTGAATATTTGGTCATTTTATCACGTCGAAGATGTACTTCTGCTATTTGCGGCATATCATAAGTCGCTTTTTGTATAATTTCATCACGATTATAAATTGCACGAGTGGTTTCACTATTCCCCCAAATAGTTGGAATAAAGTGTTCCTTGCATTCAAAAGTTCACAATAAATGATCTAAAATCATTTTCTCTCTTAAATCGACGGTTGGATACATTAATATGTTGAACAAATTTGGTTTCACTATTATTCCTGCCACCTTATTATTTATTCTTTAGATTCAAAGTTTCTACCAGTAACCCCATCTAATTAAATGACAGCTATCATCCACAATTCCTGATAGATCTAACAAAGACAAATCAGCCCCCTTGATGTCCAAATTATCTACTTTCTCATTATGTTTAATTGCTTTCTGAATTTTAGTCAGTACTTCTCCCTTACACTCATATCTTTTTAATCCCTCCTCTGGTTCTCCTACAAAATTCATTTCTTTCGATTTTTCCAGGATATATTTGGACTAAATGTAATACCTCTAAGCTGCTCATCATATTCCGGTATAGCTAATATTGATTTTTGTTCAAGATACCCCATCACTTCCTTGAAATTATAAAGAACTTGAGAGATATCCGTTTTCCAAGGCTCATCATCTAAATCAATACGTATGCCACCCCATACAGTTTTAGTTACTTTCGCCGGTATATTCTGTATAAAATAATCCCCGAACAAATCCTTAACTTTGCCACTAAAGTATGTCCTCATGGCAACTCCAGCCGGCCCACTTTGTACAAAGTCTACCGGAGTAGGCTGGGCACAATAATCCATTAACAAGAAAGTTTTTTTATATTCAATGTCCATTTTTTCTGGTATTGGCCAGAAAACATGAGCTACCCCATAGCTTGGCTTAATAATCTCTGCAAGTTTATCTGATAGATCAAATATATCCGACCATTGAGAAGGAGTTATCTTACTATCGAATTTAAAATTCAAAAAAGATCTTGGACTCAACTCTGTTGAAAATCTCCCCTCAAACTTGTTGGAATTATTTCTTCGTAGATATATCTCAGAAAGCATCTGATCCGAAGAAACTTCATTGATAAGAGTACCCCGATCATACTGATATTTGGACTTTTCACTGTTTCCCCATAAAGTTGGCATAAAGTACTCACTAGTTTCAAAAACATCTAATACTCTGTTAAGAGTCTCGCCTTTAATGGCTACAGTAGGAAACATTCTAATTAGAAAAAACTCCGGTTTTAATTCATTTTTCAGATTAAACTCCTCCTTAAAGATAAATTGAGAATTTGTACTCCTCCAAAGAAACGTTTCTCTTAGCTATGTATGTATACCCATCTTTTATTTTCCAACCTAATAGGCAAACCTTGTTGTTCAAACATCAACTTTTTAACTCTTAAAGAACTTAAGATATTTAGCATTCTTTGGACTCCCAAAACATCTACCTTCGGATTTGTCATTGGCAATCCTAAAAAATTCTTTTGCTGTCTCTAAATCTCCTAATTCAAAAGCAACTTTTCCTGAAATAAATTCCTTACCGCCGGAATCTATACGATCAAATCCGGTAAGAAATATTTTATCTGCCCATTCTTTTGCTTTTTTAAAGTCGTTTTTTATAAAACAAGTATCAATAATATCCTTTACCAAATGATAGCTTTCTTCAGAGTAAAGACCTTTTGGTGAAGGGATTAAGTCCCATGCCTCTTCTAACAAAAAAATGGATTCATCGTAGTTAGCATCCTTGAATTTTTCATTACTTTCATTAATAATATTTTCAAATTTCTCCTTGATTTGCGGTAGTAAAGTAGCCATTTATCTTCCTCCTAAATCATATCTAAAATTGATCCAATATATTTATCATCTTCGTTAAAAAAAATTTTGTATCCTTCTAACATGTAGGCTCTTAACAAATACTCCTTAGCTTTCTCGAGCTCCCCACACTCAAACAAACTCTCTCCAAGTCTCAACAAAATGAATGGGTTTGAGATTCCATTAGGGCAGTTTAACGCATCATAAAAACTATTTTTGGCATTTTCAAAATCACCAATATGAACATAAGTATCTCCTAATGCGGTGTAAATCCAAGTACTTGTAACCCAGTCACTTTTAGGTAGCGGAACCAACTCCAGTGCAGTTATGTAACTTTCAATCGCTTTAGAAGTTTGCCCGTTTTCAACATGCTTATCTCCTTCTTTACATAAATGCACAATTAAGTCATATACTTTTCGTTTATTTCCAATATTTATACCTCCTAAGTAAAAAAGTGTATACACCCCTGTAACATTACACTAAAGTAATTTCTCTACCTCTACTTTCACACCTTCGTCAAACGTTGCATTGAATGAAAGATCTATTTCTGCAATTTCTAAACCATCTAAGATTTCTTCATTCATAATAGCAGTTTGGATTTCATTCTTTATTTCATCCAAAGAATTACTCATCGTGGTATCCTGCCTATCAATTATTTTTCAAGAAAACATCCCATTCTTCAGAAGGTCCAAAATCAACCCAATCACGATCTTTCGCTGAAAACAGGGGTTGCCACCACATTGGATGAATTCAGGTAATCCATCACCTTCATCTTGATTAGACCATGTAAGATTGGACTGCCAGACTAAATGGGCAACACCAAAGGTAGGTCGATATATTCTAGCTAATTCAGCTGATAATTCAAAAAAATCAGGCCATTTTTTTTGAGAACGCTTTTCCTACCGATACACTAAAAGTGGACCTAATATTAAATGAAAAGTCGACTCTCCATTCAACTTACTTTTTTTATCCCCATAAATATATATATTCGAAGATAAACCCTTCTCCAATCACTCCAAAATCTCTTCTCGATTATATTCAAGTTTAAGTGATTCTGTATCACCCCATAGCAAGGGTTGGAAAGCTTCACTATTTTCAAACAAGGATACCACTCGCTTAGCAATTTCGAGTTTATTCTGATCAACTGCGGGATACATAATGGTATTAATTGGACTCATTTTATTTTTCAAGGTATTGTCCTTCAATAACGTTCACTCAGTTTTAGAGACTTCCAATCCAACATAGAAAATCATGGCCAGAGCCTTTTGAAAAATTCCACTGCTTTCGCTCAATATTTTTTTTGTGTACTCTGTATACCCTTACCAACAAAAAAACCACAGTATAGGCAGATAGCTCATATTGTGGTTGTTCATTGAATTGTTATAATTTGTAACAGTGTCACACTTACAAAAGTATGTCTGAATTTAAGCGAATCATGGTATACCAATTTATCAAAAATCACACTGAATTAAACTCATAAATGTTTACTTTTAATTTCTTCAAACCATTCATCAGCAAAGTCATCAGCTGTTTTTAATTCATCATTTGTATGCACTAAATCATATTTGTATTCAGCCTGAAACTTACCATTCGTAGCATTATATATTAATTTCATCTCTGTTGGCATCTCCGTTTCATATTCATTGCACAATTTTTCAATATTTTCAATATTTTCATTTATAATTCTTAACACCATAAACTGTCGTTCTGTAGTCACATCATAACTTTTGTCCGCATCTTCCAATGCATCATTTACCTTATGACACTCTACATACTTGTTATTAATCATATAAAAGAAACTACTCGATATCATACCTTCTTCACATGAAGCGTAGATATAAACTTTATCTGTTCGATCTTCAACATACTCCATACATATATCAATCATATCTGCCTGAAATTCACTAAACCGTTCTTCAAATTCTTTCATACTCACACACTCCCTTAGTAATTTTTAAATTCTGCACTTCCTGGCTTACCATCAATAGTGTATTTCACTATAAATTTATCTGGCCTCAGATTATTTCCTAAATAAACTATCTCAACATCAACGGTTACCTTCTTAGGCGGTTTCTCCTTTAGAGCGTCAGCCCATTTATTTTCAAGTTTCTTAAATTTTTTCTGATTGACATCTGACAATTGTGACACCAAATTATCAACTTTTGGTGAACCTCCAAATCTATCACCTGCTAAGTGCCCTGCTTCGTCTTGTCCTTTTATTTTACCTGGTGTATTTCTGCTGTGAGATAACCTTTCAGTTCTCTTAGTTAATTGTAAACTATCTGTTTCGAATTTAGTAATTCTACCTTTACCATCTGTTTCATAAAAGTAATCATATTCACCTGTTTTATACCTAATATTAGGCTTTAACCTATTTTTCCTTCCATTTGTATATTGTTCATTTTCGCCAACCATTGTTTTATCTTTACTTGTTGAGTTTTCTTTCCCCGTCCCATCAGTACCATCTTTATCCTTCTTAGAGTCTGATGACGACGAATCCTTCGGATTATCTCCCGTTTTCCCTTTAGATTTGTCTGTTTCCTGATCCTTCGGTTTAGGTTTGTTTGGTTCATCCTTGGTTCTGTCTTTCGTCTTATCTGTGTCTTTCGATTTATCCTTATCCTTGTTACCTGAATCCTTATTTTTCTTGCTCTTATCCTTATCACCAGAACCTTTATTATTGGAAGTAATCCCTTGGTTCTGATTCTTCTTGGACTTGCCACTTAGCATACTCATCAGAATCATGGCTTTAGTTATCGTATCCGAATCGACGTATTGGCTTAGTTGCTCCAAGCCATAATTCATCGCTTCACTCATGAGTAGATTCTGCATGAAGCCTTTGGCCATGCCGCCCGCCATTTTAAGTCCGTTTTCAAGCATTGGCGACTTCATCATCAGAGCATCCAGCTTGCCTTTGAGCTTGTTCGCTAGATCTGCTGGACTGAAGTTACTGGCAAGTCCCTTCGCCTTGGTCATGACTTTACCGAGTGCACCCGAGATCGCATCGCCAGCTTTATTGGCCAGATCACCGATGGCCTTCGCGACCTGACCTGCCTTATCTGCAATCTTCGTGGCTGCACCTACGACACTTTCGACCACTTTGCCCGCTTTTTTAACTAGCTTGGCGCCTTTGATGGCGAACTTGGCACCCGTTGCTGCCCAGCCTACGAACGGGATCGCCGCAGCAGCGGACAACGCCGCGTTGGTATAGTCTCCTCGAGCCGCATAGATGGCTGCATTGGCAAGGTCTGCGACCTCACCGACCACCGGAATCATACCAACAACATCCAGTACGGTCTGAGTCACATCCAACACTTTTCCCCAGAAGCCCTTCTTCTCCTCTTCGGGTTCCTCTTCCACCTGTACCTCAGACACAAATGGCGCTTCTGGTACTGGCTCAAGATCCTCCACGGTTACAGGCATTTTGATTAGGCCATCGAGCAGCACTTCACTGCCCTTCAGGTCGGTCATGCCATCCAGAATCATACTGCTGTCTCCGCACTGTAGGAAAATAGTTTCCTGTGCCTCAATCCCTATCTTCTTCTCGCTCTCAAGCGTAATCTCCTGCCCACCGGATGCTACAATTCCGCTATTACTCTGAATGGTGACCCCGCCGCCGTCCAGTGTAATGAATAGACTGCCTTCTGTCGCAATGAGAGACATTTCCGAATCCGTCATTTTCATTTCTTTGCCATAATTCGTTCCCCAGCTCTTCGTTGCTGGATCTGCGGTCTTGGGAGAAGGCTGACTGCCCCGACGCACAGAACCCATCGCGAATGCGTCGCTCTCTTGACCACTAGCAAAATACACTTGAACAGCCGAGCCGGATTCTGGCATGCTGTAGAATCCACCGCCATCTCCGGCATATACAGCCGAATAAGGCATCCAGCTTGCTTCCGCTTCCGATTGCGAGGCATCCACATCCAGATGGACTTTTACCGTGTCTTTGGTAACACCGATAATTTTGCCTTCTAGTGCTGCTCCGGCAATGTCATCGTTCCTGATTTCATTTTGCCGAATGCCACTTTCTGGACTAAGCGTAACCGTATGTCGAAGCAACCCTCCTACCGTTTGGCTTACACAAGCGGCTACTTTCAGCTCCTCCTCGTGGAAGAGCACAGTATCTCCAAGCGCCAACCAGCGATGGGTATCTATCATATAACTCGTGAAGTCTTTCTCCGTTACGCCCGTAGCACCTACCGACCAAGCTTCTTTCAACGCCTTCATATCTCTCCTTAGCGTATATGCTTGGTCTGGCAGTTCTGTATACCGCCCATCTGGCACGCCAATATACAGTTTAGGAGAGTCAGCCGATATTTCCGGAATGATCGCTGCACCGAACCGTGACGCGAGTCGGCGTAAAAATTGCCAATCTGTCTCTCGATATTGCAGCGTCAAAGCTCCCAGTTTCGAGCTTCCACTCACATAATCTATGACATCTGATTTCGGATAAACCTTCAATACCTGCCGAATGACGTCCTCACAGTCCTGATCCTTGTTCTGGAACGAACGAATACGAGGTTCAATGTCTAGCAGATATGAGTAAGACACTGCCTCCAGCTCCAATATGTATATCCCTTGTACTCGGCGGATGCTGACATCCAGTACAAGTCCTTGGAACAGCTTGCGAACTTCCTGCCCCTGTTCTCCGATCTCCACCAACGACACGGTCTCATCTTTGGCGAGCCGGTTCAGATCCTGATCCTGATGTTCCTCTGGAATAATGCCTTGTAGATACAAGCGGGCATGTTCTCCTGCACTCCGCTCGATCCGCAAATGTTGTATGTTCTGCAACGTGTAAGGAGATATACATCGGATATTCCCCATACCCACTGCCGCTTCCACTACACTCATCGTCTCACTTCTTTCCTAGCAATGTCAGCACACGGAAAAAAGGTCTCAGCTATAGCTCTAAGATGTTCATTACCTGATGTTACCGCCAAACCCGGTTGTGCCGCCTATGGAAGACCCTCCAAGCTCTTGACCATCATCTTCAATCTGGATGTAGCCTCCGTGGAGACACATATTCATGCAGGTGCTTAACAGTGCAGGTTCATTCTCAATGAGCACATCTGTTTTGCCCTCCATCCATGGTGTAGAGATGGAAGGAATACAGGGTGCCTTCTGGACACCTTCAATATCGAATTCGCCCGTCTGCACGACAGGATTCAATTGACTGGTACAGTTACCAAACGGCATAATGTGAATCATCGGTGTTGCATCGGCCACGTTCAGTTGTGCTTTTTCCTTTAGATGCACGCCATGGCTGTAAGGTATTTTCAATCGATTCAACTGTGTACCACAAGAACAACTTAAGATCGCTCCGGCCACAACATACGTTGGGCCTCCAGCCCCTTCATCCACCACATCCGGTCTTGTTGCTCCAATCGCTTCAGCCATTGATTTTCCTCCTCCGCTGGGTTTCACCCAGATGATTTTATAGACTCAGTAAACGGTTCTCCCCTTCAACCTGATTCACACGTTGCAACCGCAAACCAGTATAGTCCCTTCGTAATATTGCTTCAGCCAGAGCAAGATTCACCAATATCACTGTTTCTTGCAATCGTTCATCCGCCAAATAAATAATCGGCCAAGATGTGCTCCTTAATTGATCCGCATCAACTTGAAGCACATTTAACTTGCCACTATTGTCAAAGGTACTGCTTCGAGATAGAGCATTCAGACGTGGAGGCACCATGAACCAATACGGATGCAATTGCTGTCTTTCCATGTCCATCAATCCAACCAAACGAAACATGAGACGCGGGGCAAAGGTATGTAACAGGCGTTTAAGCTCATCCGACCACAATGGATAAGGGCGTTCAATCAGATCTACAGCTACAGGCCTTCGATTCGGACGGATGGTAAACTGTAGATTCGATTGTTCGAGTTCATTTAATTGCTCGCCTCTCATCCACTCAGGCTGAATAATACCTTTGACTCCCATGGGCTCAATCGCTCCTGTTACACGTGTATCCTGCATGACTTGGAACCAATCGTCCCTCATACGAGCTTTCCTCCTCGCCCTGAGCTCTTCTCCAATAATTGCGCTAACTGTTGATCCATCATGCCAGCCATATGATCCATTCCTTCTCGTATCCGTACTACCGGGCGATCCAGAATGCGGCAAGAAGTTCCAAAATCCATTTGCGCTCTGTCCAAACGGGAACCTGTGAAATCCACTTTAGATACATCTGTACCTCGAAAATCCGTATCAGCCAAATTGCATACGCCAAACACGGTGTTTTCAAACGATGCTTCTCTAAAATCGGCTCCTTGAAGATCTGCCAGTATAAAGTCAGCTTCTCTTAGATCCGCCCCTGCGAAGGAAACTGGGTTGAATCCAGGTGCATCCCAGATCTCTGGATTAGGCATCCCCTGCCTTGCTTCAATTCCATGAAATAGAGCGCCAACCATCCTGCAGTTTCGGAACCGAGCCCCGTACATCTGGCTGCCATTCCAGCGAGTGTCCGTTAAGTCACATTTTTCCCACACCGTGTTTACCAGATTGCTATTTTCGAATTGACTCCCGCCAAACGCAACATCGCGAAACGCTGAGAAACGGAAATCCATTCCACTGTAGTCTCCTCCGGCCAGATCCAGATGTTCTAAGGCTGCATAGCCATATACTTCTTCTGTTCTTTCAGCAAGCCACTTTCGAATCTCGGCTTCATCCGCAGGTTCAGCATCTGTTTTGTATACCGACTCACTGACATCCAAATATTCACCTACACGTACTTCAATAGCAGGACACTTCTCTAGATGAATAAATGATTCGCATTGCACGGCCTCCGGCATCGCTTGGTGGATCAGATGAGTTACATAAGCATGTCCATGCTCTGCTTCTCGTAATAACAAGCGTTCCAGTTCTGGTTGTGCAATGGAGCCTGTATAGGAAGATCCCGGTCGCTCCAATTCCTCCTTCCAGCAAGCCAGCATAATATCCAGGTAGCCAAAGGCCCATGAAGCATCGTAAGCTCCCTCAATAGGATAGGGATCGAATAACCACGTTTCGTCCGCAGCTTCGGTCAAATAGAGAGCCTTCCCTTCTAGCAATTGTGTTCGAAGTAGAGAATACGTGAAGTGTCCCACCGCTCCATGTTCACCGATGTTCTGCATGTCCAGTACCAACTGGCACTGCTTGGCAAAATGCCGAATAAATTCTTCTTTCAGTCGTTCGCGATTCTGCTGATAGACCTGCTCCCATTGCAGCATCACACGATTCCGCAGAGGTATTACGATCTCTTGCTTGAACTGCTCAAGCGCAGTAGTCACGAGCATCCCCTCTTCCTTGGATGTTATTAATTCGTTGTCAGATGAATATTGTAAACATTTTTCACTTTATACTCTTTGTTACTAGCGTTTAATTGGTTTTCAATTCAGTACCTACTAGAGAGGTCGTACCGTCCATTTTGATATTACTCTCTTTGCAGGTTAGACTGATTTCTTCCTTCGCAGAGAACACAATGCTTTTCTCAGCATTCATCATAATATCTTCCTTAGCAGAGATCGTGATCTGCTGGCTACTAATAATCTCAATCCCCCCGCCTTCACTGAGACGAATAAAGATCTCCCCATCCTTGCCAGTAACAATTACCTCTTCAGGTGTCATCTTCAATTCCTTCCCTGCTGCCGTACGGAAGTATTTATGATCTGGGTTGCTCAGCTTGTTGCTCTCACCCTCATCCGAGTTCTGACGTACCGAGCTTGTAGCTACCCCTTCCTCTTCCTTGTTACCAGGGAAATACACCCGCACATGATCGCCTTTCTCCGGCATAACGTACCAACCACTGTTTCCTTCTGCGGTATACACAGATTGGTAAGGAAAAGCATGTGCCTCACCCTCATTCTGAGCTTGATCGATTTGCAGATGTATCTTCAATTTATCTTTGCTAATACCGATAACGACACCTTGCAAGGAAACCCCAATAATCTTATCGTTATAAAATGTATTTTGTCTGAGACCCCGGTGAGTACTCAGTGTATAACGGTGCTTTAATAGTCCATTTTTCATTTCCGTAAAAGCTTCATATACGTACAGCAGCTTGCCTTTAAATTCAATGGCATTTCCCAGATCAAGTACACGGTTCGTCTCAACCTCGTAATACACATAGTCCTCCTCACCCACCTCAACCTTCGTGTTCTGAGAAGTGTATCGGAACTTATCCATCCGTTTGCGAACTCTGTAGTTAAAATCCTGCAGCTTGCCTTTAGATGAAGTATCGAACAAACCAAAATAAAATTTGGGTGTATCAAATACGGAAGCAGGCATGAGTCCTGTCCGCAGTCGAGATGCAATTCGCTTCAGAAATTGCCAATCCGTCTCCTCATACTGAAGAGTAAACTTTCCAATCGCTGCTCCGTCCGTCGCCGCATCCATAATATCGATATTAGGGTAACCAGCCGCAATCTGATCCAATAGCTGGGGATATGTCATACTGTGGTTTTGAAAAGAGCGACTTTTCTTACGGATATCGAGTTCATGGGTATGGGAGATACCCTCGACTTCAAGTAAGTAGACGCCGCCCTGCACCATAACGCTAACATTAAGGATTAGACCGCTGAACAATACAGATGTACTGCCTTGATCATCGACTTGGCTAATCTCCACAAGTGTATCGGAACCACTTAACCGTACATAAGAATCCTTCTTCTCTTCATCTACAATTCCCGTGAATCTCACACGAGCGTGCTCATTCATCTGTTTAGTAATCGTTAACTCACGAAGACTAATTACCTCAAATGGACTCACTCTCACATTTTTGTAAGATAAGGCTTCAATGCTCATTCTCCAGCATCCCTTTCGTCATGGACTTCAAATCGAACCGAATTCATGATTGCTGAAGCCACGCGCTGCCAGTCATCCAGTTCATGGTCTGTACAATTGAAAGTACAGATTAGTGCCCGATCCTCCAAAGAAGTAAATAACATCAAATGATATAAGTTTGCGTTTACGACAGGAGTCAAAAATTCACAAGTCGCAGCTTCACGTCCTCCGACCTTGCGATCTCCATCCCCGTACCACTTGGTGAGCTTCTGCGTTCGCCGCAATATCTGAATCATGCTCTGTTTAAATAACGGTAGATCCTCTGCAGGTAATGGATTTATCGTATGGTTCACTGCGATATTAATCGTCCCCTCAGCATTGGTGTAGATTGTGCTTGGTCTATGCTGCGAAGGGTACTTCATATTCATCATTTGTTCAGACATCGGTTTGAACGTTCGAGGCAGCATCATCCACAGCTTGCCTTCCAGCAGTTCTGTTTCTTGAAAAGAATACGGGTTTCCGCCAATTTGTAGAAAAGCTGCCTTCAAATCCGGCTCAGGGTCTTCTGGGATATGCCCATAATCATCATCTTCAACCGAATTCATTTTCATGCCGTTCATCATTGCAACAATCTTCTCATCCCAATGCTTCATGGTTACATCCTCCCTTGCTATTCCAAATTCAATCCACAATCATCCGATGTGGCCCGCCCACCGGCATGCCTGAGCGACCTGATCCGCGGCCAGCATTCGCCAATATGCGATCTAGGTATCGATGAATCTGTGCGTTGTCATACTCCCGGTACTCGAGTCCCAACCGATTCGCAATGTGATGCAGGATGACGCTTCGTGCAATAGTACCTTCGTTCAGACACATCATGGCAAAGATCAGATCCTGGGGATCCGAGGTTCCTGTGCGAAGCAGTCTCTCTGCATAATCTTTCATAACGAGGGGAGATAGTGTGCTAACACCTTCCGCAGCATATGCGACATGAATAACATGAAGCGTGTTGAACTCTGTTGCGAGATCCGCAAAGGTCTGATAATCCCGCCTGAGTCTGGCGCCTTCCTTCAGCTTGAACCGTGCGAGCTCCATTTCACTGGAATCACAGGTAGCCTCCTCATCCAGCCGAAGTTCTGCATGACTGGCTGTCATGTCACTTAGCTTCTCATCCTCGGTAAATCGAAGTTTCAACACATTCACCCTACCCGTAGCCTGATATTCCAGTTCAGCAGACTCGGTTAACATATACAATCTTCCCTTGTGCAGCACCATTCCCGGAGTAACCACCAGCTTGTCAGGATATACCTCCACCTCTGCGCCTGCAAGGATACCATCCGCGTAACTACGGTAGTACAACTCCATGTAGTCTCGGGGATAGTCCCGTAGTTCCTCCAGCATTGATGTCTTTAGAATTCTGCCTTTATGAAAATGGGGATAGGAATACGTGAACATGAACGTTTCCCCTCCTTTCTGCTGACGATGTTCATTTCATTCCGTCAAAAAAATCCAGCTCGGACAAATCCGTCTCGAATGGCAGCAGCTTCTGCGAACCGAGATACAATCGTTCATTTCTACGAGCTACAGGAAGTACGTGGAAGCCCCAATGACGATCATCCGGGTAAACAAAAAACTTCGTCTCTCCGTTTACGATGGAGTCCGTATCATCCTGCGGAATTTTGTCTCCATATTGCGCACGGATATCTTCGTACAGAACCTCTTTATATGCATCCTGACGATTGGAATACACAAATTTCTGTCTCAGTTGACCATCGTTTCCGCTCAGATATAATTCCACTTCTGCTGTCTCGAACGGGCGAGATATGCTTCCAGGGATTCCGTCACTGCGATCCAGACTACTGATCAACACTTTTTCACGTCCATTGTGGGTGTATGCACTCACGGTATACGGGATAACAGCCGCATCATGTGTAATCTCTGCTTGAACAGCACCTGTTTTGCGGGCACTCAGATAACGAATCGCACCTCGGAGACAGGCAAGTTTGAGATCAGGTACACGTCCTTCCGCAGGTTTTTGCCGAAACTCAATGCTCCTGCCTGGAACAAACTCCTTCAACGCTTCCCGAAATACATCAATGCGGCAGGATTGACCTGTCAGCTTGATAATGGAGTATTGACTCATCTTTCCTTGCCGATAGAAGTCATCCAGGAACTTCCGGACTACCTCATAGATATCTGCTTTAATCAGTTGAGTAATCTCTTTGATGTTGAACACAACATCAGGAAACTCATACTCGTCCTTCAGTTCCCCGCCACGTTCCACGGACAGAAACCATCGTTCCATGGTCGTGATCTGTAGATCACTATCTCGATCATCTTCCATCTCGGAATGGAATCGATTGCGTAGGATACCTGTTTTGCGGAAAAATTGCTGCTTCATCTCTTCGGCGATCTCCCACAGAAAATAAAAGTTGCCTCTTACCCGCAAGTATTCATCTCGTGAACGGTTCTCCCTACGTGCAAAAGCAGTAGGTATGATCTGTTCTGCCTCCTCGTAACGCTGCTCCAGCTTCTGATACACGGACTTCACGCCTTCTTCGTCCACTTGGCGAAATACATCTGCACCAGGTGCTTCAATTAAATGATCGATATCCGTTACTTGGCGGCGGCCACTGTAATAATCGGCGAATACAATTTTCATGAACTGCATGATGCGATATGTAATGTTGTGACCCCCGAAGTTGGTATCCCCATTTTCGTACGTGGTATGGATGTCCAGCTTATACGCCATATGTCCGTCTTCCATCGTAAATGCGCAGGATGACAAGTCGGTCGTTCCACCGCCGCAATCAATCACGAGTGCATGATACATCTGCCCTTCCATGAACACACCGCGTTCCATACCATCCGCAAGCGTGTTATAGAGAACAGCCATCCCCTCATCCAGCGCATAAGTCTGTTCAATCTGATAGTCGGGAAGCATCTCCCCAAACATCTGCAAAAACTGTGTTTTCATCTTCACCGGACTCGTAAAATGCACATGGCGGAACTTGCACTTGAATTGATGCTCTGCGGTTCGAATAATATAGCTCATGTACGCGCGTAGCAGATCCATCCGAGAAACGTTAGCTGCATTTCCATGAACATCGACGATTTCTTCTAGCTTGGTATAATTGTTCACCCAGCGCTTCATACTCCGGAACACACTGGCTCGGCTGCTGTATCCTCCGCGACGCATGCTTCGCAATGCTTCATAGCCGAATTCATAACGAATATTTGCCGGATCGGAGCAATCTGCTACACCAATGGCCGTAGGCAACACTTCAATCCAGTCGGTGTCTTTGTAAGTGGGATCAGGAAATGCAACATAGTTAATGGCATCCATTCGAACCCGTCCATTCAACAGATCCTGACTGCTGGGTGCTTGAATATAACCGTTATGCAAAAAGGCGCCTGCCGTCGTATTGGAGGTGCCAAAATCTATCGCAAGCACAGCTTCTGTTGGCTCAAGCTCCCGAATATCCAGATCAGCCAGTGGAATCTGAGTATATTGAATATGAACCGGAGGAAGAGGGCGGTTGGAGTAATACGTCTGGTACAAATATTCCGAATCGCGTTTACGGAAAAAGAGAAGACTGTACTGTCTGTTTCCCGAACGCTTCCAAGTCGATCCACTGCCTGCCGTCAGATAAAAAGTACCAGCTACAGTGTCATCCTTAACGAGGTTGAAGATGCCACACAGCTCCATGCTTTCATTGACCAACAGCACATTAGACTCCGTTAACCCTCCGGGTGCGGTGACGACGTATTGATCCAGCTTATCCACCTTCAAACCTTCGTACAGAATAAGCCTTGCGGGAACACTGATTCCTCCATCACTGCTCATCGGAGCTGTCATATGACGGGATATTGCCTTTTGGATGCGCTCAAATCCACCATCATACGACTGATCGATCCATAATACATCGTCAGCCCCCAGAAATTTCAGAATGATTCGAATCAACTCTTCGCGCTCCGTTCTGGGTCCCAATCCCTCAACTAAACGCTCTTTGTAACAAATGTTCCGCAATTGGAATGTCGTCATATCCATTAGTTCTTCACGCGTATAACGCATCGTGCCTCTGGCTCGCTCCCTGCCGGTGGCGTCAGGATACAATCGGTATGAATAACCGTTCATCTATGTTTCCTCCTTACAACTGCTACCGCTGCTAATATAGCGCAATACCGTCCTGTATCATCGTATAGTCCACATCCAATATGCCAAAATGATGACCCCAATAGATTTCCGTATCGAAGCGAACCGGCAAAAATAATTCTAGAATCAGCTCCAACTTCTCCTTCGCCTCCGTGCGTTCCGCCTGTCCAATATATAAGAGCAATTCGTCCTTCTCCTCACAGTTGGCATAAAGAGTGGAGCGGGGAAACATCCGAACAAGTGTATCTCGTAGAAGATGTACAGCCTCGCCCGTATCGTACAAGCGGAGCATGTTACAAGCGATCACTTCCTGCTCCTCTCGACCAAACAGCTCCAATCGCCGCTTAATTCGCTCCCCGTATACACCCGAATGCATATCATTCAGAATGAAACGAATGTAGTACTCCCGCTTGTTCATCCCCTGCATCAGATCCATATTCGCCAGAAAATGAATGACCAGATCAAATAACGCTTCCCGTAATTCCACCTGCTCTTCATTGTTGATATCAAACAAATCTCGGAATATATCAAAAAAACGATAATACGGATTCACTTCGATCGTCCGTTCTACCCCTGAAGCATTCAGATTGGTATGACTGAGTTCCATGTAAGGCGAGTACACACGTGCAGGCACAAAGGAAATATCGCGCAGATCAGCTCCACTTCGCTTCGCTCGAATGACGAGATCCCATATATAGTTCATGCCATACTCACACCCATTCCCCTTCACAGCAGTATTCCGGGAAGGCAAGCTGGACTTCCGATACGAGAAAGCTCAGCAAATCATCTAAGAAAATAGCCATCTCCGGCTGAATTCCATGTTTGCTGAACTTCAAAATCATTCGATGTTTATCCGCCTCAACACGAACATGATCACTGACAAATTCATTGAGTGGATACGTTATCCCAAGTCCCGAACCAGGTGCGACAACCTGCACATCCTCTAGTTCCAATCCTTCTGCCGACTGAAAAGCATGAATCATGCGGGCAATCTCGCCCTTGGATCGAACAGATCGTCCCTCCTGACGCGCATACTTACCAGCAAAACCTTCCCGTTTGTTATTGGAAAATAGCGGGTAGTCCATCCTGCTAATTCGGGTAGCAACAGGCACCGCTACCTTAAGTACCGTCCAAGAATCCGACTTTTCTAGTGGAGATACGATGGTAATCTCCTCTTCTGATCTTTTGATATACCGGATGTGCGATTCTTCTCCATCAACCAGATATCCGTGCTCTGTTCCTGTTTTGCGGAGTGGTAATACATGCTCATAATTAATTCGATCCGACGCTGGTACAGGGAAGCCACCTGTTTTCATATCAAGCTTCTGAATGTTCCACAGTGGAATCATATTCGTTCGTTTGTAGGACTCAAATTCTTCTAGATGGATAGAGAGTTCCTTGACGGTTTGTTGTTTGTCCCATTCGTCACCGTCATCCGAACTGACCAGAACACAATCAACGAATTTGAATATATAGGGTGCATTAACTGACTTCCAAGAAAGGCTGTTTTTACGAAATACTCGGTACAATTCTTCAACTTTGGATATATATGCGGTGCTTGGTTTCAATCGAACGGTTATCGCATGTCTACCCTCACTCGTTACAATTTCCCCGCGAAATGTGCGATTACTATGTAACAGAGATTGCAGCTCACGATGTCCGCACTCCATATAACATGTAAATAACTTCATCTCTTCCTTGCGTGACAAGGCTTCTGATGCTTCGCTTAAATATACCTTCTGAGGAACAGCATCCTCGGGAAGAATCGGATACAGGAATTCATGAATCGGATCTACATCTTCCAGCGCACATAACGTGACATATACATCATGACGTTCCTCTTGTGGGAGAACCTCATCGAACACACGCTGCTCAATCTGCTTATTCAGCGTCTCCTGATATTCCACCAAATTCAGAAAAACACCCGTCATAAGGTTCTTTAGCATGCTGCGTTGTTCAAGATCCTCCATCTTATTGAGGCGGTCACGGATAATGTCTTTCATTATGAATCTCCTCCTTCCGTTGTTGACTGCTCTTCAGACTCTATTTCAGTTGTATTATTGCTAACCGCATTCGTAGCTCCAGTTCCTACGGATGAATTCGTGTCACCATTGGTAGTGTTAGATGTGTTAGATGTGTTAGATGTATTGGAAGAACTGCTTCCCACCGAATTATTCGTGTTCATCCCGCCTGTGTTGTTAGTCAGATCTGTGTTCATCCCTGACATATCCGCTGATCCGAATCCCGCGGTATCCGTATTTAGGTCAGCCGCTGGTACAGGCGGATTGAGCTTTTCGTCCAGCTTGTTAATTTTGCGTTCCATCGCCAACACACGTTCCAGCATGTCAATCTCCTGATATATTTCCTGTGCTTTCTCGTAGGCTGTTAGCGCACCCGCATAATCGCCCGCTTCATTGAATCGATCACCCTTCTGTTCCAATGTATCTGCTTGAAGCTGGCGCGACTGACGTTTGATATCTGCACGTTTCGTCTCTGCCGTCTCCAGTTTGGTGGCGATCTCCTTCAAGGCGTCCTTATAAGCTGTTTCCGTTGCGGCTGTTCGAGCCCGTTTATACAGTATAATAGCCCCACTATAGTCCCCGTTCTGAAGCTTCAGATCCCCTTCGGTAATCCAATCCTGCACTTGTTGGAAGGTCGTCATTTGCTCCAGTCGCTCTGAAATAACTTCTCGATTGAACATGCTGTATGACTCCGTCAATTCGAGGGCCTTCGTATAGCTAGCCGTTGCCTTCGTAATATCGCCTTCCTTCAGATGAGCGTCTCCATCGACGAGCGTCTGAGCAGCAGCCATTTTTTCAGTAAACAACTTCTTATGTATCCGGTCTTTGACCTTAATAGAATTGTTCCGCGCTAGACTGTAATCCGAGACTGCCTTGGCATACTCCTGTTCCTTCACATACTGATCGGCATTCTGCTCGTATTGCAGCATATCTACAACTAACTCAGCCTTCTTGGCTGCGCTTTTTACCGCATAGAATATGCCCGCCCCACCAAAAATGAGAAGCATGATTAACATAATCGCAATCCGCTTAATCCACTTTTTCCGATTCTTAGGCTCTTCATGAAAGATTTTGTTCACATAAATAGCAGCCGCACTGTAATTCTCGATTCGCGCACGCTGCTTGCTCAGCATCACTTCTTCGAGTGTATCCGCCAGCGTCTGTGGATCATTGGCTCCCTCCACGGCATCGATCATCTCGGCATCCTGTACACCTTCCCACAGACCAGGCGTACAGAGTACAAGCACATCTCCGTCGGCAAGCTTGATTTTGTCGGATACATAAGGCTTAATCATACCGGGTTTGCCCGCATATTCATTCAGATTCCCGCGTTCATCATGCTGATCTACACGATCCTCCGCAATCTGTCCTTCCGCAGCAAGCTTGGCGGCCACACTATGATCCTTGCTTTTCAGAGCAATACGGTTGCCTCGAAAATGATACAAGCGGCTATGTCCAGCCGATGCCCAGACCATACGTGTATAATCTGTGACCACAATGACGAATCCCGCTTTGAGTCTGACCCGGCGGCTCTCATACTGTAACCATTCATGGGCGATCTTGATATATTCGGTGAGTCTGCGTTTCGACATCGTCGGTTTGTCTAGAAAGGATTCAAGAATGGTCTGCACCGTGATCTGTGCACTGTTCACCTCTGTGTCCGTGTCCAGTCCATCTGCCATGACATAACAAGCCCAATCCTCCAGTTCTACACAACCGTAGAAATCTCGATTTTTCAGGAAAGATCCCGCTTCCGAGACAAACGCTGTATTAAATTCACTGTTCTCCTTCCTCATCCGTCTCCCCATTTCCCGTCCCTGTGCGCTGCCTTATCCCTTACCATCCTTGCTCCAAAATGATAATCGTGGCATTATCCTGATGCACGAGCTGTTTTTCTTCAATTAGATCAATAATGGCCTGTGCAGCATCAAATGGCGGAATACTTTGCGCCAATATGGTTTCCAGTTCCATCTCCGTGAGCGAGTTATATACACCATCACTGCATAACACAATCTTGTCCGCCGGATGCAACGCAAACGGCTCGTCCGCGATTTCCATTTGCTTGAAATGGTCGTATCCCAAATAGTTGACCAGCCTTTTGCGCTGCGGGTTATCGAGCGCTTCTTGCTCCGATATCTCTCCAGACATATATTGTTCTTCAAGCTGACTTTCCAGCGTATGTTTGTGATTGATCGGAATAAGTTCACCTTTGCGAAATACAGATAAAATACTATCTCCAACGGCTCCCCAATAGAGATTTCTTCCCCGAATCATGACCGAAACTAGGGTTGTGCCTCCTGGAACACCAAGCAGATTACGGAGAATAGCTTGATTCGCTAAGTGCGCAGACTCATTCCAGAACTCGTCCGGATCTGGGAATCGATCCAGTGCCTCAAACTCACGGATGAAGGTTTCAACGGCTGTGGTACTCGCAACCTTTCCACCCGATAATCCACTAATTCCATCAGCAAGTACCGCAAGCACGCCATAGGGCTCTACAGCACAGGCAAAATAATCGTCTTGCTCACTTCGGGCTCCAATGGTCTGTCCATTCCCAATCTGAACTCCAACCGGTCTATCGTCACGCTGCCTTACCGGAATCCGGCTTCGGACGAATAATAGTAATCCAATGGACAGACAGCCTGCTAAGATTACCCAATAAGGGGTTAGCTCCTTGTCGTTCCAGAGAATCATGAACGTATTCACTGCTGCTCCCATTCAAAGTGCACTCCGCACAATGGAATGAAGATGAATTTACTTCGACCTAATTGAATGACATCGTATGCAGCCAGTTCCACCGGAGAATAGACCGCTTCATTGTTATGATACGCAAGGCCAGAGGCATCACCGGGCAACAAGTAAAAATTTCTCTTTTTGGGATCATATACGATCACCGCATGATTACGCCGAGAAATGGTGTTATCTCCGAGGATGCGAACATGCATCTCTTCTGAACGTCCAATAAAGTTCTTCTCTGCCATAATCCGATAATCCTGACCCATCTGTGCACCTTCAATGCACACGAGCCAGCCTGTGACTGGTTCAATCCCCGTCGTTTCTCCCAAATACGGCATGGTTTTGTCTTCCTCAGATGTACGAGGTGCCCGCGGGATTGCACCCGCCCCATCACTACTACTTGAAGCTGGTGATTCCACTGCTAGATTGCAATATGGACACGTATTTCCGTGCCGTCTCGTGCTGAACATATGTCCGTTTCCGCATCTTGTCAGACTCATTTCGTTTCATTCCCCCGTAAGCTTGTATGATGGTACGCCAACGTCATTTCACCAGAATTCGGGTATTGGCAATATAAATTAAATCCCCCGCCTCAATTAGACTGGGTTCCTCGATTTCCAATTTGGATGCTCGGCTCTGATTGCCCTTACGCACACCTACACCACTGGCTGAATCGATATCCTCGATAAACCATTGGCCTGATGCTTTATTAAGCACGGCATGTTGTTGGCTGATTAGAGATGCATATGGTGTATCTGACAGATCGATATCTGCCTCACTATGTTTCGAACTTTTACCGATAAGCACACTGGTCTCACCCTGGATGTACCATTCCTTCACACTTGTTCCGTCATCATCGAGCAGTACAAGTTTTACAACGCGTGAGGATAGTTTCTTCTTTTCCGCCTTGGTAGCAGGCATGTATTTAAAAAACAGATAAGCCGCTCCCGAGAGAATCACGATGCTTCCAGTAATCCACTGGGCACCCATATCCCGGTTCACAAAAAATATGTAATAGAGCACGGTTAACGAAATGATGGCGACACATGCATCAAGCCCTATCGTCAATACCGACCTTCCTTGTCTCACTTTCATAACCTCCGCCTGAGCCAAAATCACTTATAAATTGTTAACATCCTACTTTTTTCGAACTCCGAAATAACGGTCAAACATGGCGGACATATCCATTCCCTTATGAGAATCGGCTTTATTCCCACTGTTCGGACTTTCTTTCCCCTTGGGTCGGATCCCAAAAAATTGTTCAAATTGCTCATGCATTCGCGAAGGATCTGACCAGCCAGTTACCGGATTTCCGCCTGAAGTCGCTTTGTTTTCCCTTGTTGCATGATTAGAGCCTGGTCCCTTGGAGCTACTACTTCCTCCAGATCGAGATTGTTGGTCATACGCAGCCTTAAGCTCTGGATTGCCAAGTGTGCTGTAAGCTTCATGAATCTGCTTAAAGCGCGCTTCGGCCTGAGCATCGCCACCATTCACGTCAGGATGATACTTTTTGGCTAATTGGCGATAAGACTTCTTAATCTGTTCAGGCGAAGCATCTCGACTTACCCCAAGAACAGTATAAAAATCACTCATTTGATTGTTCCTCCCTCCTTACTGTTATCAGTGCAAAATAAAGATTAAGGGGCACAAGGCCCCTTAACTTATGATGCTTGTTCCATGCAAGTGCCAGTAGCACTCGTCTGGGACATCAGATGTTTCCTATTAAACCGGGAATCCACCTTCAATTTTCGTGAACTCCGTTTTGTCTTTTTTCTGTTTGATGAACAAACTGAATTCGCCCACACCTTCGGTATCTCCGAAACGCTCTGTGTAATCCACTACAAACGCGTTAGGCATGTAAATTTTGCGTACCACTTGGTCAGCTGCAACAACTTCAAGGGTTACTTTGCGATAGCAATCTGCTTTTTCAGCAGGAACAAGGGACCACAGCGCCAGCTTCATCGTGTCATCTGCGTTGTCACCATCCGTTGCTGTAATGATTTTGCCGCTAATGCGCAGTGTTGCGCCCACATCTGTGGAGCGTGCATTGGAATCATCCGGCGTATCTGTGTCGTATACGACTGTACGGATATTATCCATTCCCAATTCGATTGTTTCTGCGCCTTCTACTTTCAATACAAAACCCATTAATAAAAACCTCCTTAAGATTAGGAAAAATGTGTCCGCTATCCTGCTTCAAAATCTGAGGAAAGACAACGAAATATATGTATAAAGGCAAGCCGGTAAAGGCAGCCTCTAACACCAAATTAATGTTTTTAATACGTTGTTTAAAGAACTATATACACTATTAAAACTCATATATTTAAACTAGCTAGACTTTCATTGCACTCGTGCCTTTGGTAATCATGACCTCAAGGTTCTTCACGTTGCCGTTGAAGACAAGGTCGATATGGCACATATTGCTCTTCTCATCGATGATAAAGCTCATGTCATCACCCTCTTGAATGATCGAATTGATCGATCCACGAGTCCCCAGCCACCGGCTCTTTTGACTGCTCGGATTGTTGCTGAAGAATTTGACGATATTTTCATGCTTGAAATCACCGGTTTGGAAACGGAGCAAGCGCTCAATGTAGGTGCTAACAAGTGTCTTATACAAGGAGTCAAAACCATCTTCGGACATCGCCATGCTTCTAGCTTTATACACGGTGATTCGTTTGATATCACTGTCCTGAATCTGAGCATTTTCCGATGAGAAAATAAATCCAAAGTTCTTTCGGTTAATGGAATCCTTAATGGTATTCGTGAAACCCGAAATTTCCTTGGTCATCGTCGTAACGACACGCAGACTGTTATCGCCAGCTTCGATATCGAAACGTACCCCCGGATAATCGCGGTTGACCGTTTTGAATGCTCCACGCAGGTACTCTGGACATTGATAAGCTGCCACAATACCAGCAGATACATAAGATGCTCCTACATAAACGCCTTCGATCCAAAGTCTCAGGATATCTTCTTTTTCCTTCGAAAGCTCAACACCATGCTCGGTTTGAAGCATACGGCTATCGATGACTACACCTGACTTCTCCTTCGGAATAATGGTGAAATTCGGTGCACTTGGAATCGCAAACTCACTGTATTCCTTCCGGGTTAGCACAGAACATTTCTCAATGTACTTATCAATGCCAGCGGTAGCCATACTACTGAACGTCGTCTCTTCCCCGGATTCAAAACTGAAGAAGACCTGGACTTTGTAGTCCTTCACGACTTGCAGAAGCATTGTCAGGGATTCCATGCTATTCCCGTCCTGCTTAACCACCTTGTCATTACCACGGAAACGAGTACGACTGACTTTCACTTGGCTTGTATTCTCCAGTTCAACCGAAGGTACAATCCCGAACCAGATCGTATCCGAAAAGTCATTCTTCGCGTTAACCGTGTTCAGGTACGTCTCTAGCCGTGGAATATTGCTGCTCTTCACAAGCATATCCAGCTTCGTGTTGGAGATCAGCATGGAAGGAACCATACCTTTGTTCTTCGTTGCATATTGATCAAAGAACATTTTGACACCCAAAATCTTCTCTACCAACGGCTTCACTGTTTTGACAAAGTCATCCTTGGCGTTTTTGTAAAACTCCAGGTATGTATTGTAGTTCTGTACCTCCATGGATGTATCCACATCGGTCTGTACCGCAGGAAGTGGGGAGAATGTACGAACAACCAGATCCTGAACATAAGGCGAAGGTGTCTCGGACAATGAATGATAATCCTCGGCAAATACCTGAGTCAGATCTGTACTACTCGCTTCATCCAATAACATCAACTCGTTGTTATCCGATTTAGGAGCTTCGATAATTTTCAATTCTCCGCTCTCACCGATGGTCAGTTGACCCACTTGAATCGCTTCGGAAGAAGTCTCTTCCTGTGCACGACCCAATAACAAACGGGTTTTGATATCTTCGATTGCCAGTGGCAGCATAGCCATAACGTTGTTGTAATTCCGGCTAGCTTCCTCAAACATCACATTCAATTTGTCGCCGATATCCAGCTTCTTCGGATCTCCATCATCCAGCTTCTCATGCTGGCCATACATGTAGTGAATTTCCTTCCGCACTTGGCGGATGTCATCCATCACTTTCTTCGGGGAGATCATGTCGAGCAAATTCTCAAACTTGAAATCTACGTTGGTAATGCCTTGGCTACGCTTCGTATCGATCAGGGTAAACAACATTCTTAGAAAATCGTTACTCTGATCAATTTTGATCTCCGAGATGGCTTCATCCGGAATACCTTCCGGTTTTTTAAGCGTATACATGACTTTCTGGTTCACCGCATTGAAAAATGAATATACGCTCGGTGAGAACTTATCCAGAAACTCATCAAAGCTGCGAACAAGCAAGTGCTCGTTAATCTCTTTGATTTTGTCATCGCTCAGGCTATCAATGCCCTTCACGTCACCAACGATTGTGATGAGATCCAACTTCTCGGGATTGATCTCTTCAAAAAGCATCGTTCGGTTCGTTTGATTAATAATGTCCATTCAGGCAGCATCCCCACGAGCAGACTTAATTCGGGCGAATGCTTTCCCCCCTCCATCAATTTTTGACACTCCGCACGTCTTTTCCGCCTTTGGTCTTGATCTTTAAGAATCAAAATAGGCAGAAGGAAGACGATCGATAGAACGAGCTGTCAACATGTAACTGGAACTTATGTACCAGTTTATGCCGTTTGCTTTGGAGATTTATGGAATTCATCTTAATCATCAACGACATGTTTTGTCAATATTCCCCACTATAGGTCTAAAAGCTCATTTTACAACCTTCGATATACCTATAGAACTAATTTTTGGAATTCGCTTCATTTCCTTGTAAGTCGAACCGATGATATAGAATATCCTATAATTTGGATCTTGTTCAAGGATTTAAGACCCATGGAGTATTCCCCCTATTCGAGCATGTAAACACATAATCTATGCGAGGTTGCACTTCTTTTGACTATGCAAAACTACGCATAACCACGTTGAAACGTGTGAAAGTAGAAAAAAATTAGATTTTGTAGATTTACTTCAAGCAACATAAGCTAGTTGTGTGCAAACAGAAAGGAGACTTGAAGCCTCACATGATATTAATTAAATTCAAAAAAGCATGGCTTACCCTATTGGTGGTGAGCATCTTACTTCCCAACTGGTACACAGGAAACGTGCACGCAGATTCATCCGTCAAGACCCAGGCTTATGAAGGCCTAGATGCTATGTTTGTTCTAGATGTTAGCTACTCGATGAATGAGACTGACAAAGATCGCATTGCCGAAGAAGTTATACATATGTTTATGGATATGAGTAGTGGACCTAAGACCCGACTTGGCTTTGTAGCCTATAACGACAAGATCACATCATCTGTACCGTTAATGGATATCTCATCTTCCGGAGCTCGCAATAATCTTCGCAGCCGTGTGGATGGATTGAAACGTTCAGGTTATACAGACCTTGGACTCGGTTTACGCCGAGGTGCCAGCTTGCTTGAACAATCGAAGACAGATCAACGTAAACCATTTATGATTTTGTTATCTGATGGGGAGACAGACCTAAGAGGTTCAACCAATCGAACACCTACCGATTCTTCTAAAGATGTCGACAAGGTAATTCAAATGGCACAACAAGCTGATTACCCGATCTATACGGTTGGGCTTAACCGAGATGGAACTGTAAATCCTGCTGAACTTGAACGAATTGCCAAAGAAACAGGTGGTTCGTCCTTTATCACCGGAAGTGCAGATGACTTACCCGAGATTTTCAATCGAATTTTTGCCGATCAGATTCAATCCGTTCTCGTTTCTGTAGCTGCTGTTACGGCAACCGGAGCAATGCAAGAGGTCACAGTAGACATTCCGAATTCAAGTATGGCAGATGCTAATATCATTATGCTCTCGGATCATGCCGTCTCTGAGGCTCAGCTCTACTATCAATCCAGCAATGTGAGCTTTATCCGTTCAGACAAATATGCTCTGATGAAGATCATTCGTCCGGTTAAAGGACAGTTCAAATTGAAATTCAAAGGACGTAGCGGAGATCTTGTGAAGATTAACCTGCTCGGCAATTACAACGTTTCTGCATCTGCAAATATGGCAACGGAGCTGCCAGTCAAAGGACAGAGCATTACATTTAACGCCGCGTTATACGATCAAGCTGCCGAGCCAAAGCCAATTCAGGATCTGGATGTATACAAAGGTCTTGAAGCTGAGCTAATCGTGAGCACATCGGAAGGAACGAGTGAACGCGTAGCTCTAACGAATACAGGCAGTGGGTTTACGGGGAATTATACGTTTCCGAAGTCTGATCTATATACGTGGGGACTCCGCATCGACGGTCCAGACTTTTATCGAGAGATCACTCCGGTTGAAGTAGATATTACGAACCAAGCCCCTGTTAGTACAGGCACTTCCATGGATTTGTCCAAAGATGATGGGGATGCTTATCTGGATCTAAATACATATTTTGAAGATGCCAATAATGACCCTTTAACTTATACGCTCGGTGCAGTTCAGGATGCCAGTACCCTTGGTAATGCGAGCATTAATGGAAATATGCTGCACTTGTCTTCTCTTCACACCGGTAGTTCGTTCGTTCAGATTACAGCAACGGATTCCGAAGGCGCGAGTGTGACCACAGACATCCCATTGCGGATTCATTCTTTACGTGAAAAGATTTTCTTATTTACTGGCTTGGGGATCCTTGCCGCAGGTGGGATCTTTGCTTTGTATTGGTTTGTGTTGAAGCCTAAGCCTGTGTTTCGCGGCAGGTTGGAGGGTTATTTTCTTGCAACAGCGAGTGGTGAAGATATTCCGGTTACCCATTGGCCTCTAACTTCGCTGAACAGTCGAAAGGTTAGCTTAAGTGAGCTTTTTGCTCGAATGGATATCGGGGTGAGGGTACCCGAAGCAGGTCGAATCTGGCTGGAAGCAGGTAAAAAAGAAACATTGCTGATCCGGCATGATACGAATTGCACCGTCGTTCGAGGTCGAACACCTGTGAAACGGCGCCATACGGAGGCTCTGGAGTATAATGAGAAGTTGTATGTTACCTTCGAGGATGGAATTACCGAGATTGAAATTCGTTACAAGCCTATTAAACCGAGTACTAATATTTCAGTTGGGCAACGGAGAGAACCGTACCAGTCTTAGTTAACTATGATGTGCTCTGTTGGGAACGAATTGTAACTCACCTACCAACTAGAGATATTCGTAGCGGAAGGACTTGAGCGTTCGAGAAATCGAGGATTGTTGCACACAGATACTTATCCTGATTGAAGCAGCTATAGGTACTATAAATTGACTACCCTATAAATAAAACAGGTTAGATACAACCCACCGGGGTTAATCTAACCTGTTTTTTTCGTATGCATATGATATGTAACACTTAGCGTATACCCGCGATATGGTTCAGGCGGTCACATGTTGTTTGCCTGACTCCGCTTCATAGACCTGAGTATGTTCATTTTCAGCCAATGACCACTCCACCGTCCCTGGTTTACGCACTTTCCACACCAATGCCTGCATCTGCAATGATCTTCTCACCCACCTGAGAGAAGCACAACGCTTCTCAGAACGAACGGATAGTCCCCAGTGAATGACATGCGCTAGCCATGGATTCACATATTCATTGTGCGAACGCACTGACGGGAGTTCATCCTGGAACAGACGTTGCTTCACATCCATCGGTGGCTGTCCGCATGTCCAATAGTGAAGCAGTGCTGCTAAACTATATATATCAGACATCGGCCCTTGACTGGACTTTTCTGAATAAAATTCGAGCGGAGAATATCCAGCAGATGTGAAAATGACCTGTTTCTCACCGGACGGCATCGGCCAGCGAACAGCAGAACCGAAATCTAGTAATTTAGGTGTACCATCCTCCATCACCATAATGTTAGAAGGTTTCAGATCCCGATGCAGAATACCTTGCTTATGTATATGTTCAACTGTATCGATAATAGGAAGAAGCGTGCCTTTGATAAAAGCAGCATCTAATGCATGATTACGTTCTTTCAAATAATCATTCAGCATGATCCCCGTACAGTATTCCATCACAAGATAGCCAGTATCATTCGCTTCAAAATGATCTACATATTGAATAATATGAGGATGATTCAGACCAGATAGCAGCTCTCCTTCAATCAGGAAAGAAGCTAGTAATTCTTGATATTGTCCACTGTATCCTCGTGAGGAACAGTACACACTCCGTTTGTCAGACTGACGAGAAGCCAGACTTTGAGGGAAGAATTCTTTGATCGCCACTTTTGCGCCTGTATTCCGATCTCTTCCTATGTATACAATAGCCAGCTCGCTGCAAGCTAGGACTTGTCTTACTTGATATGTATCGTTCAATATAACATTGCGTTGCAGTGCCATTTTGTAGTTATTTTTTCTCATAACTTCCTTCGTCTCACCCCTATCTAACTGAGGAACTTTCCGCAGGTTGCATCATTTGGTTCAGTCAGCAAGCTAATGGATCGCTAACCATATATATAAACCAAATGATGCAAGATGAATCATATCCCTGCGAAAAAAATATAATTATTTTATCTTAGTGCTACACTTGCTGCATTCTTATACTACTCATACCTTACTCATACCATAATTGTTTCTATCTTCTATTTATGTTATCGACAGAACGGAACATTTAATGAATGCATTTGAAGAAAAAATGTAAATACATCTGTTTATATGTTCTATACCATTTATATAATCTTTAATAATTCTCTTGTAAAAACAGGTTGATCTCCTCGTTCATCTGAACCAGCACATCCTGGGATGGATAATGTCCTGTATCGTACTTCACGGTTCTTACATTCGGGATAATCTTTCGTGCTCTCTCAATCAACTTATCTCCTGGGAAAAAGATATCCTTCTCACCTGCCAAGAGCAGGGTTGGAGCAGTATAGTTCACCAATTCTTCTTGGTCAGTCAGCTTCGGCATATCCTGTTCTAGACTTACATGTTTGAAAATTTTGCCGATGATGTTCTTATCTACTTCCTTCATACAGTTACAAGACATGGTGTCTGCAATTTTTTGCAGTGAATTTGGTGAAGAAGTCATTCGGTAAGTCACAATCGGAAGCATGAAGTCCTGAGCCACTTTCATTTTGGAACGAGCAATCAGTCCCGCTGGTGCAACTAGAACGGAGCACGCAATTCGATCCGGGATATACGTCGCCAGTCTCAGAATAATTCCGCCGCCAAAGGAAGGCCCGATAAAGGCACTTTGATCAATCTCATAGTGATCTAGCAGATCCGTAACCCACATCGCCAAGCTATCAAACCTCGCTGAGATTCGGGTATCCTCACTGTAACCTGGGTGACCAATCGTATCCGGTGCGATAATTCTGTAATCCTTAAATAAGGAAGAGAACCATGACAGCGTCATCGGATTCACACAATTCATGCCTTGGAGAATAAATAACGGCTTGCCATCCTTAGGACCAGTCAATAACACATGTGTCTGTCCAAAACGTGTCTCAACATACTCACGCGTAATACCTTCACCCAACTGATCTACATATGCCTCGTATTCCTCAAGAATACAACTCTTACCTTCTTCACTTCTGTAAATGGAACTCATGTCTGCCTCCTGCAATGTGTACTCAAATAACCCATTTTCATCATATTTGTTTCATATAAACCGTAAAAATAACGACCCAAAAAGATAAAGAGGGCCTGCAGACGGCAGGCTCCTCCATATGTGCAACTTATCATATTGACTGATTATAGAATGGAAATTGGAAATTGTAAATATCGTTTCTAATAGACAAGGAATATCATGATTAGAGAGCGCATCAGTAGGTTATTTTCGGCCATAATCCGCCTTAATTTCGCCCCATTGTTTAGTCTGCCATTTCAGTACTTTATTGCTGTATGTGTTGGTTCGCAGCCATTGCTCTGCACGGTCAATCATCAGCCAAATTTCTTCAGTCGAAGAATCTCGCGGCAATGTGGTCGATACCGCCTTTTGCTTCAACCATTTCATCGCATTGACTGAGTCGGTGTACACCGTCTTATTACTGCCCTCTTTCTTAAGATGAGCCAGTGCATGTACAATCGCCAGAAATTCTCCAAGATTATTGGTGCCTTTCGAGATTGGGCCAACCGAGAAGATGATCTCACCTGTACGGGTATCAACCCCCTTATACTCGACCGGCCCTGGATTACCTCGTGTACCTACGTCAACCGAAATGCTGTCATAATCGACTTCTTCTGAAGTTTCCATGCCAGCACTACGTCCACTGCTTCCTGCCTTCGTCTTGGATGAACCCTTAGCACCAGTGCCCCAATTGCCTTTCCAACCTGCACGGTATGCTTCTTCTGCCGCAGCTTTGGATTCATATGACTTATATTTAGCCCCAGTATATTGATCTGTCTGTGCCTTGCATTCTGCCCACGTACTATATACACCTGGCTGTTTGCCTTCCCAGACAACATAATATTTAGATTTGGCCATCGTTACCCGCTCCCTTATTCGCTTACGTTCAATACCCTATTGTATACGAACTACAGGGTGGATTGAAAGTTAATGATAGTTCATAGAAAAGTAATTATATGATCTCTCTTATAATGGGAGTTATTGCGAAGCAGTTGTCCAATTCAGGTTCGTCTAATAGCGCCCAGTAACGTAGCGTATTGTAGTGAATGTCCGCATCAAGAATGAGATGATGCTTCAGTACATTGATTATCTCTGGATTGCACGTTCCTTCCACAAGAGCATCGTTACAAGATTCAATCATAATGATCATAAGCGCGAACTTTTCTTCAACATCCCATGGGTATTGTTCATACGCATCCAGAAATTCAGTTATCCTAGAAGCATCCGCAACCTCATACTCCCAGTCCTGTGTAAATTCACCCTGTGCTTTAAGATTCAATTTACTGCACAGGCTCTTTACTGCATGTCCTGTAACATACTTAGGGTAGTTCTTCTCCATATGGATCTCCTTTGAATAATTCCTTCTACATCAATTGTGTAACTCTCTTAATAATTGGATCGATCCGTCAGATTGTGTTTACAGAAAGGTTAACATATGATGTATACTTCAACCATCCAGCTTATATCTTATTTATCGCATAGCGGATGCAAAGACCTATTACCTATATCTCTCTAACGAATGAAGGGGATTGGCAATATGTTCCCCAACCTCTGCAATGGTTTCTTCGATTTCACTACGAATGGCTGGGTCTAGCTTATTATCCTGATGTAAAGAATTTTGCACTTGTGCAAAGCATTCTTCTAACCCTAGATTCACTATTAGGGATAGCATGATGTCTACCTCATCATAGGAGTCCGTATTCCACAGCTTTCGAAGCACCTGGTCTATATTATCTCGTAGTTCCTTTTCTAGTAACTCATACGTCATCGCTTGTCGATCAGTTAGCTCGCTAAGAATCAGTAAGAACTCTTGCTTATCGTTTGTACCGTTCTCAAAATGTTGAAGTGCGTCATGGAACAGCGTATGTAAAAAGTCTGCAGCACAATGATCAGGTAATTTGCGGATATCTTCGTAATGCATATTAATATGGCATCTCCTTTCATGCTAATTATCTAATCATTCTTTTTGTTGGTAGTTCTGAACTTCAGACAAAGTTACATTATCTTCTTTTAGAAAAGAACATTTAAATTTAAAAAGGTGTAAATATTAGTCTACTTCCTGTAATTGATTTGCATTTTTCGGATAACACGATTAATTCATTTATGTGAGTTATATCATCCTGATGTATAAGTATTTTCCTTAATCTTTCAAGCTCCAACTGCAATTGATCCATATCTTTGCACGAGAACACATCATAACTATGCACTGAGAGTTCGCCTAAAATGAAGAAACCTTCTTCTTCTCGCGGTAAATAGTTTACATTATTCTCCTCATGCATTTCCTCCAGTTGCTTACCCTCATCTGTCTCCAAAATAATTCTAAACATACAATCACTCTCCAAAGTCTATTCACAAATGAAGCCATATTCCTATCATGATCGCATTAACGAACACTAGATTTTTCTGTTTATAATAAATAACAATCCATCTCCACTAACAGTTTGAACTTCAAATTTCCCAGGCAATGAACTGTACAACAGGATCCAAGTTATTAGAGGTTAGTGCCCAAACGATAAGGAAGTGGGAATGAGGCAACGGGTATTCAAGTAAAAAGAACATGTTGAACATTGTAGATTTGTATTTTCCCTTTTGTATAAATTCCCCTTGTCCAGAACACGCTAATCCTAATGATGGAAAAGACTTGTAGTAGAAAGGAGATCGAAGTACATGGATTGGATATGGAAATCGATCTTACTTGTTCTGGTGGGTATGCTTTTATTGCGCATTGCGGGACGTAAGTCCATCTCACAGATGAGTGTTGCAACCACGGTCATTATGATCTCAATCGGAACAACGATTGTACAGCCTATTGCGAATCATGAGCTTGGTAAAGCCATTGGATCAGCAACTGTTTTTATTGCGACTTTACTGGTTGTAGAGGTGCTTCAGTTGAAATTCAATTTTTTCGAACGGCTGATGAGTGGTAGCTCCAAAATTGTCGTTGAAGACGGCAAAATCATTGTGCCCAATCTGAAAAAGATGCGTTATACCGTGGATCAGTTAGAGATGCATCTGCGCCAAAGTGGCATCTCTAGTGTGGAAGACCTGGAAACGGCAACTGTAGAACCAAACGGTCAATTGGGCTATGTATTGAAAAGACATGCGCGTCCAGTCACGATTGGAGATTTAGAGGTATTGCTTCAGGGTCAGAATACCAAAGTAGAGCAGGATAATTCCAGTGATATTTTCCAAGAAGTTCGTCATGGTGAGCATCAACAGTCGGTTGATCCCATGCTACGCTGACTCATCTAGTCTGACCAAATAGACCATTCCAGCAAGGCAACGCCACATTGCAATCGGGACGGTTTTTGCTGTTATGTTCATTCCATTCTTCTCCGTATCGTTCAAAATTAATAAACAGAAAAAAAGCCGAAGCCATAGGGCTCCAGCTAGGGGTGTGTCTGAAAACTCCGAAGGAAGCAGATTTTGACGAATTTTCGTTCCAAGCAAGAAAGTTTTCCGCAGGCGTGCCGGGGCACGTCAAGGGAAAGTGACGCAGCAGGGGGCGAAAAGGCGGTAAAAGATGCACTTCAGCGAGTTTTGAGACACGCCCTAATTAAATATTGTTAGTTTATCTTCTGCAGCAGTTCGCGGACGTGGCTGAGGAATGACTTCGGGATAACCAATGTGCAGTACACCTACGATGCGTTCACCCGGCTGCACCCCTGCCATCTCACGGAAATTAGGAGAGAATTGGTACGCATTCGTTTTCCACACAACCCCAAGTCCCTGCTCCCACGCAGCCAACTGAAAACTCTGTATCCAGCTACATACTGCGCCAAAATCCTCAATCCATTGTTTGGGACGAGGGTCTTCCTTCATGACCACAATTAAGTGCAGCGGAATAATCGCATACTCGGCTCTACGTGACTCTTCATATCTACGACGGTCGTCGGCTGACAGGGCATCCAGTACTGCTTCTGTAAATAAATGACGGGAATCCCCCGAAAATTGAATATAACGCCAAGGCTCACGCAAGCCATGATTAGGTGCCCAGTTAGCTGTATTTAACAACGACAGCAACAGCTCCTGAGGAACGGGAGTACTCTTGAATTGCCTGATTGTCCTGCGATTCGTAATCGTCTGTGCTACGGGTGTTAGCTGATTGACCTTCATAAGTTCACTCCTTGTGTAATGTATGGTCTAATAGTCACACTTGAATGAATATGATCTATCCTCTTGAGCTTACCGCGTGCTTAGATAAGCGATCCCAAGCCCTCCTGTTACGGGATTTTGGTAGATTTCACAATCTACCTCAAACACTTCACCAATCATCTCACGGGTTAATATATCGGCAGGTTTACCATGAACCACAATCTGTCCCTGCTTCACAACGTAGAGATGATCACAATACGAAGCGGCAAGTTCAAGATCGTGCAGCGCAGCCAGAATTCCGATATCGAGGCTTTTCACGATATTGAGAATCTGTAGCTGATATTTAATATCCAGATGATTGGTAGGCTCGTCCAATATCAGAAATTCGGGTTGCTGAGCCAACACACGAGCCAAAACAACACGCTGCTTCTCCCCGCCGGACAACGAAATATAGTTACGGTCTGCGTGTCCGGTTAGATGTACCTTTTCCAAAGCCTGCTCTACAATTTCAAGATCCCGTCCATTATCTGTCTCCAGTAACTTCTTATGTGGGGTACGTCCCATCATGACCATCTCACGCACCGTAAAATCGAAGCTTAACTCGTTAAACTGACCCACTACACCCATATGCCGAGCCACGACTTTGGGACTGGACTTCAATATATCTGTATGATCCAAAAATACATTGCCCTGCTGGGGCTTAATGACCTTATAGATGCTCTTGAGCAGTGTGGATTTGCCACAACCGTTAGGTCCGATCAAGCCAACGAACTGCTTTTCTTTTACCTGCAAAGAAATATTACGAATAATATCTGTGTTCTGCACCGTGATGGATACGTTCTCTACATTCAGTTCCATGGTTAGTTTCCTCCAAAACCGTAGCCTTTTTTGACTAACATATACATAAACATCGGTGCACCTATCATCGCTGTAATGATCCCGATTGGTAGTTCTACACTGGATATCAGAGATCTTGCAATAACGTCTGTCCAGATCAGGAAGATCGCACCAAAGAGCACGGATACAGGCATGACTTTGCGATGGTCTGAACCGACCAGACCTCTAACGATATGTGGGATAATGAGTCCGACAAAACCAATCATGCCACAGCTCGCCACCATAACGCCTGTCACCAGCGCCGTTAATAACATATAGAGCCTACGGTACACACTCAAGTTAATGCCAAGCGTAACTGCTGCTTCATCACCCAGTAACATGGTGTTCAGCACACGAGATTGCAATAGGAAGAACACAATTGACACAATCACCACGATGCCGATCAAAGGTAGCTTATTCCATCCCGAGGCCGCGAGACTGCCCATCGTCCAGAACGTTACCGTTTTGATCCCCTCAGCATTGTTAGCAAAATAGATAATAAAATTAGAAAAGGCTGTACACAGCGCATTAATAACCATCCCAGCAAGCACTAGCTTGACTGAGGTCATCTTGCCCCGTATGCCTGCTAACGTCAGCACCAACAAGGAAGCTCCCATGGCTCCAGCAAATGCCCAGAAGGCCACTCCCGTCTGACCTAACCAACTAATGGCACCGAATCCGATTAAGATCGCAAACGTTGCTCCGAGTGAAGCTCCCGAGGATATGCCTAGTATGTATGGATCCGCCAACGGGTTCTGTACAGCTGCCTGCATAACTGCACCACACATCGCGAGACCCGCACCAATAAACATCGCCATCAGAACACGTGGAAAACGAATCTGCCAGATAATATCGGTAAATGATCCTGCCTCGATCGGAGCTTGACCGATTTGGAATCCTGTTAATTTGTATATAAGAATGCGATAGGAATCAGCAAGTGGGATATTTACCTGCCCAATGGATACGGCAACGCCAACAGAAATAACCATCACACCAATTAGAAGCGCGATTAATAATGTAAAGCCAGATTTACTGTGAATAAGAGATTCTTTTTTCCCCACACGCGGTGTCTGAAGCTGAACTGTCTGTGCCATCTTGTCCCCCATCATTTCCTTCGAAAATAAAATAAAAAGAATTTAGCTATTTACAAAGTATTTTCTCGGATTATAATTGAGAATGATTATCTTTGTCAATTTACATTACAGAAAAGGAGCTCTCTCTCATTATGAAATTTACATCCAGAAAAGTACTCATCACTTGTCTAAGTCTTATGCTACTTCTTCTCGCTGCTTGTTCCAATGCCACAACCTCCAATACGGAGCAAACCACCGCATCAGGAGAAAATACAACCAGCACCTCAGAATCAACCACTACCGCTGGAGATACCAATAAAACAACCTATCCACTAACGATCGAAAACTTCAGTATCTCCGGTGAAGGCGGAGAATGGAAACCGAAATCCCAGACGTTTGAAAAAGCACCTGAGCGCGTTGTAGCCAACACACAATCTGTAGCTGAGATGTTAATCAAGCTCGGTCTAACAGACAAAATGGTCGGTGTTGCTGCATTGTATGGCTCAGTAACTCCAGATGTTGCTGATGATTTCGCTAAAATTCCAGTCCTATCCGAAAACTATGTAGGTAAAGAGCTCGTTGTGGGCGCAAGCCCAGACATCGTGTTGGGTCGCGGTGACCTGTTCGCAGATGCTGACTGGGGCGTGGGTACCGTGGATGGACTGAACGACATGAATATCCGTACATTCCTGCAAACGACGAACCATAAAGGCACATTGGACAGCCTCTATAGTGATATTGCACAGCTTGGACAGATCTTCGATGTACAGGAAAATGCCAAATCATTCACTGAGAGCCTGAAAGCTCGTGCTGAAGCGATCAAGGCAAGTGTTGCAGATCAGCCTGAGCATACATTTGCTTACATCGTACCTGCTTCAGAAGATTCCATTACAGTAAGCAGCATGCAAAATGATACATATCAACTGGATGCACTCAGCCTGCTGAAATTGAAAAATACGTTCGATGGCGTACAGGGCGAAGTAAGTGTAGAGCAATTGATCACAGCTAACCCAGACTATCTGCTGTTGTCTGCGTATACCGGTTCCCCGGATATCGACAAACTGATTCAGAATCTGTATGCTAACCCTGCCTTACAAAGTATGAATGCGATCAAGAACAAACAAATCTATGTCACTGATTTTGGTCAGTTCTGGGGTTATGGGCATCAAATTCTTGATGGCATCGAAAAGATGCAGCAGCAAATGAATGAAAACCCAATTCAATGACAAGCATGTTCATCTTGATTGAAATAGCTAAATTATGAAATGAATTTAATCAGTTAATATGCTGGACAACGCAATGCTATATGACAAGAGCAGGAGATGTTAATCTCACTGCTCTTTTTTCTTTGGGATTTTACTACGTAATACGTGTCTGAAAAGGATTACATAATGTAGTGTAATTTGAGAACAAACGAATCGTGCAACGAGCAGATAAAGTATATTCATCAACGATCTCCTCTGCATACACCGTCGATTTTAACGAATCTGAGAGACCTTATTTGATCGGATCACGAGGAATGGAAATAGTAAGGAATGTGAGAATCGTTATATGACGCAATATCACAGAATGGATCCAATTTCCGCTCTCAAAAGGCGTATTAGCGTGTCAGCGATTCGTTATCTTTTCAGGAATGCAATTTTCCCGCCAATAAGGCCTACTGAGTTCGTTAGGGATGGAGGTTAGCACTCAACAAAAAAAGTTGCCCCAAGTCATATGAACGACTTTTGAGACAACTCTTTATTTACTCCAGCTTACTTTTGGCTTTTTTACTTTTATTGATTTTCACTTTTTTTGCTTATTGCTTCGCTTCTTAATACATTACTGCTTAACGTTACGCCCTATTCTACCAATCAGCTCTTAATCACACCACGTCTTCTCTTTTGCATAAGATATACGCCCACCAGCAGAATGAACCACACCGGCGTTACAAACAACGCTACCCGGGTATCTTCTGCGAATCCGAGGATCACCAGAACAAAGACCAGGAAAGTGAGAATGATGTAATTCGAGAAAGGATATAACGGTAATCTAAATTTCGCACGCTTAGCAAGTTCCGGCTGAGTACGGCGATATTTCAGGTGACTGATCACGGTGATGCCCCACACAAAAATAAAGCAAACGGTCGACACACTCGTAATTAGAACAAACACACCCTCAGGCATGACATAATTCAATATAATCGCAAGCAGAATGATTAACGTCGAGAAAAACAGCGCATTGGACGGTACCTTTCTCCGATTAACACGTGCAAATGTAGACGGTGCATTGCGATCCTTCGCCATCGAAAATACCATGCGACTTGTACTAAAAATAGCACTGTTACATGCTGAAGCCGCCGACGTAAGCACGACAAAGTTTACAATCCCTGCGGCTGTTGCGATACCGACAGCAGCGAATACTTGCACAAATGGACTCTCACTCGGCACGATAGCGTTCCAAGGATAGATGCTCATAATGATCAGCAAAGCGCCTACGTAGAATAACAATACGCGAATCGGAATCTGGTTAATGGCCTTAGGAATGACTTTCTCTGGATTCTCTGTCTCCCCAGCTGTTAGACCTACAAGTTCAATACCGACAAAGGCGAAGACAACCATCTGGAACGATAGCAAGAACCCATGTAACCCATGTGGGAATAGTCCACCATGACTCCAGATATTTGTGAAGCTTGCTGGGCCTAAATCCGTAGAGAATCCTTTGACAATCATGAAGAGCCCAATGACAATCAGCGCCACAATGGCAATCACTTTAATTAAAGCAAACCAGAACTCCATTTCTCCAAACCATTTGACTGTAGCCAAATTCATAATCAACAGAAGGACCAGTGCAATTAAGCCCGGCATCCATTGAGGGATGTTCGGAAACCAAAATTGTGTGTATAGCCCAACCGCTGTAACGTCTGCCATCGCAATCGATATCCAGCAGAACCAGTAAGTCCATCCGGTAACAAAAGCCGCCATCTCGCCAAGATAATCACGTACAAAATCCACAAACGAATGATAGTTCAAATTACTTAACAACAATTCTCCTAATGCACGCATGATCAGGAACAGCACGATTCCTGTTATGATGTAGGCAAGTAGGATTGACGGCCCAGCCAATTGAATGGTTTTGCCTGCCCCTAAGAACAGCCCCGTACCAATAGCTCCCCCAATGGCCATCAGTTGCACATGCCTATTTTTTAACCCCCGCGTTAATGTTTCTTCTTGCATCGTACTCAACCACTCTCTTTCTGCTCATGCTCTCTAAGTTGCTAAAATAGTTATACCCCATCATATAATAATCTGCGCAGAATACAATCCCTGATTGATTATTTTTTAAGACTGTCGAATCCCTTCTGCAGAGATATCAAAGATTGCTTGGAGATTCAAACCCTTTTTCACGTGTACGTGCACTTCTGGGCAACAGCCTACATACAATAAATCGACCCTGTTCCCTTATGTGCTCAGGCCAGATCGTTGTAAAACTGCAGGAGGTGTCATCTGTGCCCGGATTGTTTACTGCAATTGCCCTATTCATCAAAGAGTTGACGTTGCTCGTCTCGTATGTCAAAAATAATGCATTCCCTCAGCCACTCGCTGAGGATGACGAAGCCAAACATTTACGCCTCATGGCTGAAGGCAATGCCCATTCTCGAAATCTGTTGATCGAACACAATTTGCGCCTCGTCGCACATATCGTTAAGAAATTTGATAATACCGGCGAAGATCAGGAGGACCTGATTTCAATCGGAACCATCGGTTTGATTAAGGCTATTGAAAGCTTTCAGCAAGGAAAAGGAACCAAGCTTGCTACGTTTGCGGCTCGTTGTATTGAGAATGAAATCCTGATGCATCTCCGTTCCCTGAAAAAAACACGTAAAGACGTATCCCTGCATGATCCCATCGGTACGGATAAGGAAGGCAATGAAATTACACTAATAGATATCCTAGGAACAGAAGCAGATGATGTCGTAGATCGGGTTCAACTCAAAATTGAGAAAAGCAAAATTTATCGTAATCTCGATATTCTCGATGATCGGGAGAAAGAAGTCGTTATTGGTCGATTCGGCCTGGAAGCAGGTGGTGAAGAACGGACTCAGCGTGAAATCGCCAAGGAACTGGGCATCTCCCGTTCTTATGTGTCGCGGATTGAGAAAAGGGCGCTCATGAAGCTTTATCATGAGTTCTATAAACAAAAGAGTTAGAAACTTCTTCACCTTCGAAGTCAGGTTTTGCATTGTAACCAAAAGGGAGCTTATCAGGTGCTTTAAAACTGCGCCCGAATAGCTCCCTTTGCATACCTACTTACATCTGCTCAACCTCAAACTTTCCATCCACGGAACGGACTAGATACAACGTATCAAACCCTTCAGCGTATGTAGGCATTTGCAGATTCTTCATCGTGCTTTTGAGTCCAACCTCCGGAATCTTAGCGGCTCCTTCTCTCAGTTCATTCCTCGCATAAGACAACTCATAATCAGGTTCAAAATAATAACCAACGACCTTAAATCGATTCCTCTTGGCTGCATCGATATACTTCTTTCGTTCTTCGATCGTGGGATTCGTATTATCAATCACAAAGGGTTGTTTCGCCTCAAGCGAAGCGGTTAAATAAATCTGCTCACGATGTCTCGTTCTCAACATATCCAGATTGATTCGCATATGCGTTTTGAAAAAGTTTGCTTGATAAAATGTCGATTTCCCCGAGGCCTGTATCCCAACAAAAATTATACATTCCACTGTTACTCATCCTTTTGTAGATAAACGTATTGATTAATGTATTCACGATCCTGACTAAAGATAGGCGTTTCAAAATCCACGTCCCATTTGCTCCGCGTAGCTTCACCCTTCTTGTAAAATTGCTTGGTTATACAGGCTCCACGTTTTTGCCAGATCGGTAGGTCATTCCAATTAATCCCTCTTTCAAGGAATAACTTGTCCTGCAGACTTTTCCCATCTAGACCTTGTAGCTCGTTATGTGGAAAATTAGCTTGAGCTACCATGGAGATGCTGTTCTTCGTTGCATCCTGTTGGCGCCAGAGAAAATAATTGGTCACTTCATCCGGCGGGAGCACCCAAGCCCTACTATCAAACGTGGCAAGTGGCTTGTCTGGATAATAATCTCGGATCACTTCATTAAATTTGGCAGTTGCCATTGAGGCAGATACGGAAACCATCTTTTGCAGGTTATTTTCAAACCATGATTTCGTTGTTAATTTATCGTAGTTCGTCAACAGAAGAGATATTTCATCGCTCTGATGGTACACTAATTTGCACCCCATAATATTCTGCGCTAAGTATTTACTGGTCTCCCACAGAGCCCCTGTCAGTGCTTCATCAAATGGTTTCTTCAAGCCACGTGTAAACGTGTGAAAGTGACATCCATCGATTCGAATAATAATCGGTAGCCGCTGAGGCAGGGTTTGTCTGAATGTATTTTCATACCCCTTCATCCGATTTCCAAAATCATCTTTTCTCATCTCTTACCCCTCCTGCAAAACCTATGTAATTAAAATCCTCGTTGTCTTGTCTCGTCTTGTTGGTACATCTACTGTCTAACGTGCAACTCCATCACTAGCAATTTATCACTTCATTATACAACGTAAAAAGCTTGCGAACTATTGGTTTCTCCTGACGTACTCGAGATTAATCATTACTTTTCATCTTAATTATCCTGAAAAAAAACCTCCATCCCACATCTCAAATGCGTGAACAGAGGTTTTGTATGCTGCATGATATCCCTATTTAATTCGCCGATGCAACTTCTACCATTTCCGACTTATCAATCAATCGTTTTCTCCGATCCATTCCTACACTAATCAATAACCCTAATAATCCACAGGCTGCAATAACGGCTGCGTAGAGCGGTACGGAACCCAGCCCCGTATGGGTAATTGCGAAGCCACCTAAGTACGCACCCCAGGCGTTACCCAGATTGAAGGCTGAATGACTTGATGTCGTAGCAAGCAATGGCGCTTCTCGGGTCAGGTTCATAATGCGAATCTGCAATCCTGGCATAATACCGAAGGCCGCGACACCCCAGCAAAATATCGTAAACACCGCCAGATAAGCATTCTCTAGCGTGAACGTAAGTACAGCTAGAAGTACAGCTAGTATACCGAAATTAACTATTAGTGATGGCATCAGCTTCCAATCCGCCAGACGTCCACCTACCATATTGCCTAGGGTAACACCTACGCCGAACAGTACAAGAATCCAGGTTACATTCTGCTCCGCAAAACCACTAATATCCACTAACATTGGAGTAATGTAAGTGAACACGGCAAAGAGACTTCCACATCCTAGCGCACCAACAAGCAGAACCAATAATACCTGCGGGCGAATCAGGTTGCGAAACTGCTGCATCAGATTCGCCGGAGCACCTTGCGGGATAACCGGAATAAAGCGAATGATCCCAATTAACGAAATGATGCCTAGGATTGTAATCGCACCGAACGATGATCGCCACCCCAATTGTTGTCCGATAAATGTACCAAATGGAACACCAATGATATTCGCGATCGTAAGTCCTGCGAGCACAACGGATACAGCTCCTGCCCTTCTCTCTGGAGCAACCAGCTTCGTTGCCATAATCGACCCCACACCTAGAAACGTACCATGCGCAAATGCCGTCAAAATACGTGCGGAGATTAGTAACCCATAGGTTGGTGCTATAACAGACAAAGCGTTGCCTAGAATGAAAATGCACATTAATAGGACAAGCAATCTCTTTTGCGGTATTTTATGTGTAAACACCGTTAATATCGGTGCACCTACAGCTACACCAAGCGCATATCCCGTAATAAGTTGGCCTGCTTGTGGAATGCTTACATTCAGATCTGTCGCCACGTTTGGCAGCAATCCCATAATGATAAATTCGGTCATACCAATCGCAAATGCACCTACAGTGAGGCACAGCAAGGACAATGGAAATGCACCTCGTGGATTGGATGGCGAAGCTTGCGCCTTCTTGCTCTCTGTCTTACTCATACGATGTCTCTTCTCCTATCCGTTTAACATGATGAAAATCTTGCTCATCTCTATAAACACAACTTATATAGTATACCGCCATGCTCTAATCCTGAACAGTAATTCTCGGTATTCAGATGTATGTCATATAACACGAACAAAGCCAAAATCACAGGATCTCACCCGTGATTTTGGCTTTTATTCGCTCTATGCCACAGCCCATTCACTACCTCATCTAACGTTTCTTGCATAGCCAGCTTCTCTCGCCATTGGACTGGAATGCCACTCAGACCATAATATGCACCGGCAATTTGCCCATACACAGCTCCAGTTGTATCTGCATCATCGCCTAAGTTTACCGCCAAGAGTGCTCCTTCTTCAAAAGTAGAAGATTTATAAAAAGCCCACAAAGCCGCTTCAAGCGAACGAACGACATAACCACTCCCTTGAATTTCGGGTGGCTCCTTGCGCTGATAAGACCCTTCCACCACTTCCTCTATGCCAGGGGAAAATGTCTTCGTTTCCCGCCACTGACGAATGGTCACTGGGGACAGCATGGTTTCTTTGCTCGCTCCCTGAAGTCCAGCCACCAGAATCGCAGCCAACACACCACAGGCTTCTACGCTTTCGGTTGTGGCATGTGTTGTTCGAGAACTCATCTCGGCATACCGCACCGCTTCTTCCGGGTGGTTAGCATAGGCCATTGCTACTGGAGCAAGTCGCATAATGGAGCCATTGCCTGCCGTATTCGGATTCGTAGATCCACTATATGGCTCCCCTGACACTGCAAATCGTTCCAAAGCGTTCCGCGTCGCCCCGCCAATATCGAAGCATGTTCCCGTACTGCTCATGTATCCCACTTGGTACCAGTTCGTATATCTTCGCATCTGATCTGCAGGGTCAAACGCTTCTCTACGCACCAAACTTTCTGCCAGACACAGAGCCATAGAGGTATCATCTGTCCATTGCCCAGCCTCTAACCCAAATACACCGCCACCCACCATATCCGTCATTGGTTCAAACGTTCCCGGGGGGCTGAACTCCACAGTTGTACCGAGTGCATCGCCAGCGGCAAGTCCGATGAACGTTCCATTAAAGCGATCTTGATCAAGCATCTTCCATTCCTCCTCTTCCATTCACCATCCAACCTAGATTAACTTCTTTCATTTTGACACATGCCTCAATGTGGCGCAAAAAGATTAATATTCCGCACTTAATTAGCCGTATTTCAATTGCCTTTCTTCTATTATAAAAGTGTCGAAACCTGTTGAACGGTTGTCATATTCAATAATCCATAAAAAAAGTTTAAAAAACGTAAACTGAAAATACAGTTTTTCCAGTACACCGCTTACATGCAAAAGGCATAACGATTTATGACTTTTTCTATTTTCTGAAAACACGTCATTCATGTGCAAATTCCCAATGTAAACAATCATAACGCGCTTGACCCTTCACTTTGTCCTATGTTACGGTTTTATTCAATACAGCGCATATTATTTTCCAATTTTATTACTTTAACCTGTTGTATGCGTCAACTAACATGCCGCAGGTTAAATGATACAGGAAATGAATTTGCAGAAAGTTTTCATTTCATCCCAAAACGATATAGGTTCAACTAAACTTTTTACACGAGAACGGAGAGGACAGAAATAACGTGAAGAAGCGAAGCGTTCGCCTTTATCACCGGATTTTCCCTTTGAAGAAGGGAATCCAAAAAATCTGGGGATAACAGCGATCGGAAGGTTATTCTGTTATCGGAGTGGCAAGTGTAAACATTCTTTAGTTGAACTTATCTAATTCTGAAACAGGAGGAAACAAATTTATGATTAAGGCACTGGTTTTTGATTTTGACGGAACGATTATTGATACAGAAACAGCATGGTATGTCGCTTTTCGAGATGCCTATAAGGAACATGGTGTTGACCTGACCCTGGAGATGTATTCACAATGCATTGGTACCAGTCTAAAAACATTTAATCCCTATGAGTACTTAATAACAGATTTGAATCTTCCGATCGATCGGGATGCGTTCAGGGAATCCGTTCAGTTGCATCACGCAGCACTGATGAACAAAGAACAAGTCAGACCCGGTATCCAGAACTACCTCGATGCAGCACGCGAAGCAGGATTGAAATTGGCCGTTGCGTCCAGCTCGAAGCGCGAGTGGGTTGAGCAACACCTCGAACAACTGAAGCTTAAGGATTATTTCGAAATAATCCGTACAGCTGACGATGTAGCCAATGTGAAGCCGGATCCAGAATTATATAATCAAGCCCTTGAAGCCCTTGGAGTAACTGCAGACGAAGCCGTCGCGATTGAAGATTCACCTAACGGCGCGCGTGCAGCTGCTGCGGCAGGTATTCACTGTGTCGTTATCTCCAATACCATTACCGGGACACTTGAATTCGACATGCCTCACCAACGGCTATCCTGCCTGACCGACCTCGAATTTAATGATCTGATCTCGAAGCCACTCGTCACTACGGTTTAAGTCTGAACGAATGCTGCTTCATTTCAATGATTAAAAGGGGGAGTTCACACATGAAAGCTGTACATTTTGGTGCGGGCAATATAGGCCGCGGTTTTATCGGTCATATGTTGTCCGCTTCCGATTACGAAGTCTGCTTTGTCGCACGTAACCCGAAGCAAATCTCCATGCTCCAGAAGAGGAAAGAGTATCCGATTACACTTGCAAATCGTGATCAGGATACAACGATTGTGAATAACGTAACTGCCATCAACGTTGGTGAACAGGATCGAGTAGCCGAGCATATTGCCTCGGCTGATCTGATAACAACGGCAGTTGGTGTATCAGCACTTGAGGATATCGCTGAACCGATTGCCAAGGGCATTCACCTTCGCATGCAACAACGTAACCCCGCTCCGCTCCATATTATCGCTTGTGAGAATGCTATCGGAGGAAGTACACGCCTTAAGAAGCGAATCTACCCTTTACTTGATGAACAGACTCGCCAGAAAGCGGAGCGCTATGTTGCCTTCCCTAATGCGGCTGTAGATCGGATCGTACCCGCTCAGGATCACCAGGATCCCTTACAGGTGACGGTTGAACCGTTCTACGAATGGGTTGTACATCGTCCCGCGTTATTGGATGGATTCAAAAAAATTAAAGGTGTAAACTACGTTGATTCTCTTGAGCCATATATTGAACGTAAAATGTTTACCGTCAACACTGGTCACTGTGTTGCCGCATACTTCGGATATCTCGAAGGATTCAAGACCATTCGACAGGTCATGAGTCACAAACCGCTTCGTGCGAAAATTCGTCATGTCATGGAAGAGACCGGAGCAATGCTCATCCAGAAACATGGCTTCGATCCACAGAAGCATAGCAGGTACATTGATACCATTCTCGAACGCTTTGCCAATCCAAACCTGACAGATCAGGTGACCCGGGTCGGCCGCTCACCTCTTCGCAAGTTATCGCCTTACGACCGGCTTGTTCGCCCAGCGATGCAGGCCAGTGAATTCGGAATAGCCATTCCTCATTTAACTTCCGCTATGGCAGCCGCGATGTTGTTCAACTATGAACGAGACGAGGAAGCCATGAAGCTCCAACACATGATTCGTGAGGACGGCGTCTCTGCCTTTATTCGCGAACGCATGGGTATTCCCGACGCACATCCCGTTCATGGGCAAGTTGTCGCTCGTTACGAAGACATTAAAGGGCGCAAAGAAGCTACTATTTTGACTTGATCAGATATTGATGTCTAGGTCATTCTTGAGATGAATAGAATAAGGGCTCAAAACTAAGACCTTAGAACAAACAAAAGTAAAAGCCGGGAGGAACCCATGCGCTTAAGCATAGTCCCTTCCGGCTTTATCATGTTTGTATCCTTATTTAGGAGAAACCTTTTCGTTCATGATGGAGTTCAACGACGCATATGCCATTGGCAAGAACCCTTCGGATGGCTCACCAATAGGTGCATTCACACGGAAGATAAACCCGTTCCCATCCAGCTCTTTCACAATATAATATTCTGTCTTCTTATCGTTCTGAGACATCATGTATAGCTGAGCATCATTCATCGATCCCGTGCTAAGCTCTTTCTTGGTTAATTCCTTAACCTCTCCAGTCTCTGACAGCTCTTCTTTTGCATCCATCTTCAAGAAATCCAGATTATAGTCAGAAGGCAACTTTTCAATCTCTACCTCATAATCAGGATCAATCTTCATCGTCAATTCATTCTCATCTGCGTCGAATGCCATCGGTTCAAATACATACAACGAATATCCATTACCCTGTGCCAGCGTGACGGGACGTTTCTCTGTCATTCCTTCCACAGTCACTTCTAACTCAGACGTCTTGGGACGATTCGATGTACCATTAGCACCTGTACTCGCACGATCGTCATCTACTTCAACCTTCGTAATTTCCTTGACCACAAGTTGTATGATCGTCGTATCTCCCGCAAAGGTTCTCTCTACATACTTGAAACGAACCGTATCCTCATCATCTATATCGTCGAATAAGGGCTGAACACTCTCTTCTACCTGGAACGACATCGGTTCATCCTTCACCCGGATCTCTACCGTATGAGGATCCGCCCAACCTGTAAGGATGCCTTCCGCTTCAATGACATCACCCTCTGCAGGTTGCTCCTCCGGTGCTGGCACAGGTGTCTGTTCCCCTGTATTGTTGGTAGGTGGTTGCACCGCCGGATTACTGTTGCCACAGGCGACGAGTGAGAACCCCATTACTAAAACCACTAATGATGCACTAATATTCATTGTATTTCGCATATGAACACCTCCGTTAGCTTATACGCAATGATGCTTGTCCATGTTGCTTGACATTTAACTGAGCTACTTACTAGTACTTACACCACTGACGTTAGACTCAATCAAAAGGTTACTCTCGTAGACAAGCACCTCATTACGCTTAGCTTGCCTGATCCATTTCCACAAGCTTAGCATTCGCACTGTTAAAGGTTTTGGTCTGGATATTGAACTGCTTCCTGAACTCGGCAACTTGCACATATTGCGCATTCCGTTCTCGAATTGCTCGTTTAATCTTTACAAGGTTCGGCTTAACGTCGGCTCTCATCATCGAATACAGTAGTTCTTCTGCATCCAAGCTCTGCTGATAGGACGCAACGAATCCGTCGAACGTAGCTGCTCTTACCTGATATTGATCCAGCACAGCCTGTGCTTGAGCCAACGTTTCTTCTTTTTCAAAAGACAATTCATCTAGAGACGTTCGAAGACCCTCAATCTCCTCCAACGTCTGCTTCATGACCGAATCTGCCTCGTCCAGCAATTTCCGACGTTCATTAATATGCTGGGCTGCCTGGTCTAATAGATCCTCAATATGGCTGTTTTTGTTCTTACCTTTACTCAGAATCTCCGTATATAATTCCATGTCTTCCTGCTCATGACGAGAAAGCTCCTTCAGGCTCTCATCGATCCCCTGATCTTGCTGAAGCCATTGATTCACCTGATTCGCCGCTGGTTCCTGTGGCTGTCCGCAGGCGGTAAGAAGCAGGATCAGCCCTATGCTGACTGCCGTCCACATTATTTTTATTCTGCCAAACACCTGATCGACTCTCTCCCTTTTGCATCTGTTATGCCCTATTTCGAATCTATTCCAATGTTCTCCTACAGTACGTGTTCTTGAACTACCTCTTATAAACGCGTATCTCCGCTAAAATTAGCAATCCAATGCGCACTCGGATCATATACCTCGAACTCATAACCACGTTCTTCTAGCATTTTCAAAATACGAGGCAATGCCTGTACGGTCTGTTCACGTTCATGCATAAGAATGACTTCTTTATCCCGATGTACGCTACTGCTGACGCGATCTACAATCTTATCTGGCTGTCCAGGCAGATTCCAATCCAGGGAGTCTGTGGTCCAATCCCACATTTTGAATCCGGCTGCCGCAATGTCTCCTCGGAATTTCTCTCCGATCTGCGGGCTGCTGCCATAAGGGGCGCGAATCAGATGAGGCGTGAAACCAATCAGCTCTTGTACCATCTTCTGTTCCTTCTTAAACTCCTTGACAAAATTCGAGGAACTACCGCTCTTATACAGTTTATTATAGTTATGCGTCATACTATGAAGACCGGGATAGCTGCCTTCTTTTACAAGCCGCTCGACCACCTCTTTGTGCTGATTCAACTGTCGTCCGATCATGAAGAAGGTAGCCTTCGCCTCATGTTGCTTCAAAATGTCTAGCAGTGTTGCGGTATGTTCACTTGGTCCATCATCAAAAGTTATGTATGCCAGCTTGCGAACCTGACCTTGGAACCTCACAGGCTCTTCCTTCACATCTGGAGTCATTGCAATCATGCCAAGCTTCGTTGGTTGCTCAATGGCCGTGATGGGTGGGGGTGCAACGTAATCTTTGATCCAGTGTGTCATTCCAATGAAAATATATGTTAAACCGGTTATCAGCATTACAAGAATCAGCAACGCTGCACTAAGTCTCCCATACCGGATTCGTCTACGTTTATGCGTCTTCATTCGGCTTGTTGTACGCGTAATTGCGCCTTTCTCTCCTGCTGTCTGCTCTACTCTCACTGCCAGGCCACTTCCTTAATTTCATTTTTTCCCGAATCTTGGTATATTATATCGTTTCATGTCTCTATATAGAAGATTAATAGAAAAGCCCTTTGGGAGAATGACAGAATAGTTACAAGCTCGGTTACAATCTACTTATCTATTTTCACATGATGCATTTCCTGCGGATTCATTCTCCTGTATAATGATTTCATTTACGCCATTTGACTTCAAGAAGGAGCTACACCCATGACAAGCTTGAAACATACCGGCAGATCGATTTATCTGCTCTTCTTTGTCGGTATCATTGCTATTTCGTTCTCTTCTATCTTTGTACGCTGGTCTTCCGCGGATGTTGCGGTAATTGCCATGTATCGGTTATTCCTCACCAACCTGCTAATGCTTCCGTTTGTCTGGAAGTACAGACATGAAATGTTACGCCTTAACGTCAGACAATGGGTATTATTAGGTGCATCTGGGGTCATGCTAGCTCTTCACTTCCTACTCTGGATGGGATCTCTGCGCCTAACGAGTGTTGCGAGCTCAACTGTGATTCTAGCACTCGAGCCAATTCTAATCTTGGCTGGCTCCATCTGGCTGTTCAAAGCTAAAGTGAACCGCATGATGATTATCGGAATGGGTATCGCACTGCTCGGTTCCATCGCTATTGGCGCAGGAGATTTCCAGTTAGCAGGAACCGCACTTCAAGGGGACATTCTCTCATTGCTCGGCACCATTGCTGTAGCGGTACACATGCTGTTAGGTCAGTTTTTGCGATCAGGGCTTAGCGCCTTTTCCTATAATTTCTGGGTATTCTTCGTCGCTGCCTGTACACTAGCTGTCTACAATCTAATCCAGGGTCATGCCTTTGGCGGTTATGCGGCATCCGAGTGGGGAATCTTCCTGTTGCTTGCCATTGTGCCAACGATCTTTGGACATTATCTCTTCAACTGGCTACTTCAATATATGAATGCAACGACGGTGTCCATGGGGGTACTTGGGGAGCCCGTTTTCTCGTCCCTGCTGGCCTGGATGCTGCTTGGCGAATCACTGAGTACGCTGCAGATGTCTGCCGGCGTGTTCATCCTATTTGGAGTGTGGATCTTCATTCGATATGGCAAAACGAAGCCACAACTTGCTCCCACCGAGGACAGTATTGTAGGGAACACCCCGGCTAAACCAACTATTGTGTAAAGTGAGCCGGGCAGTGCTATAGCTATATGAAACTCATGCGTTACAAACTAATCTAATCCTTATAAGGCGGTGTATTGTTATGAAAAATATTGTATCCATGCGCTGGTTGCTCGCCAGAATGTACGAACCAGATGTTGTCATTGCGGATTGCCGTTTCCTACTCGGTCAACCGACTGCCGGAAGAGAGGCATATGAAGCGGGTCATATTCCAGGGGCAGTGTACCTCGATCTAGAACAGGATCTTTCCTCCCCAGTATCAACTCATGGCGGCCGTCATCCCCTGCCTGATCCGGCTGCGCTCGCAAGTCGCCTAGCCAAAGCTGGGATCAGTTCTAACGCTCGCATCGTTGCGTATGATGATCAGGGCGGCATGAACGCCTCGCGGCTATGGTGGTTGCTACGTTATATGGGACATGAACAGGTGTATGTGATGGATGAAGGCTTTACCGCTTGGCAAAATGCGCAGTTCCCTGTTACGACAGATGTACCGGTTCAGATTCCATCTTCGTTCGAGTGGAACGTACAACCTCAGATGCTGGCAAGTGTAGAGGATGTGCAACAAGCGTCGGCAAGCGGTAGCGCCGTGCTCATCGACTCTCGCGATGCCCGCCGTTATGCAGGGCTGGAGGAACCGATTGATGCGAAGGCCGGACATATTCCGGGGGCTTTGAACTATTTTTGGAAAGACGTGCTTAATGCGGATGGTCGCTGGTCTGGTGTTGATGCATTGGAGGAGCGGTTCGTGAAACTGGGGAAAAATGATTCTATTATCGTGTACTGCGGTTCCGGTGTCTCCGCCTGTCCGAACGTGATTGCGCTGGAAGAAGCGGGATATACGAATGTGAAGCTGTATTCCGGGAGCTGGAGCGACTGGATTAGTTATGAGGAGAATGCAGTGGCTATAGGTAATAAGGAAGCGCACAAAGACGTATAGCAGTGTATCGATGTTGAATACATCGCCAGGTGGCTTATCTGCCCCGGCGATGTATTTTTCTATGTTCGGAGTCAACAACGATATCCAACTGACATTTGATTAAACGGTAGATCAACCGCTTATCTAACGCAATGAATGCAAATCTCCTATAATGACAATAGTTAGTAGTATGTGAGTTTAGGAGAAGTAGACATAAGGTAGCAGCTTTTTTTGATTCATGATAACTAAAAACCGTGATGGACATCTGTCCACCACGGTTGAATAATGAAATCGATTATTACTTTTTACTTAACGATACATTTGCTGTTAACGTCTTATCGATCGTCGTCCAGTTTACATAAGCACCTAGTATTTCATTAATAACAGAAACCGGAACTACGGTTTCGCCATTTAAAAGCTTAGGTACTTTACTATTGAACACTAGTTTATCGTTAATGGAATACACATCTGAACCAATTTGAGCACTTATATTTTTCGTGCCTAATTTGATTTGCGTTGAACGCGTCTTATGATCCCATTCTACTGTGCCGCCCAATAGCTCCGAAATGGTTCGAATCGGTACGTAGAACTCATCGTTATGAACAACCGGTTTGATTGACGTACCACCTACATTCATTGTAACGTCAACATATTCAAGGAAATCGGTCTTTCGAATGAGTCCATGAACCCCTTTCGTTCGGTCTACAACCTGAGATACTTCATAATCCGTTGCGGCCGATAGATACGCATAAGCCACACTTCGATCCATATCAAGCTTATCGGATAAGAATTGAATCGATTCACGTACTGATTCTTTCATCGCTTCATCCAAATCAGGATCCAGTCCAATGGGAATCCAATAATCCTCTGTTTCAGCAAAGGGTTGCGTGAATTCTCCACTATGCGGGATTGATGGATCACCTTTCTTTAACACCGTTAACCGAACAGTCCCCCTCAAGGAAGCTTCCAATGCAGTCAACGCTACTTCTCCATCCCCTTGAGCAAAGTGAGGATCTCCAGTATAGAATAGCCCGCCTTTAACTTGAATCGGATAATAAATAGTTGCACCAACACCCAACTCATTAATATCCATATTCCCTCCTGTTTCAATCGGTGGAATCGAACTCACAACTTCACTGGTATTCGGTGCAACCCCCATAACACCTAGAAACGGGTTAATGGGGAAACGTACATTTTTGCCAGCTTTTGTTGGTAATACCCCATACCAATTGCCGTTGATTTCTTCAATCGGCGTAAATATAGATACATTATTATATAATTCCGGTTTTGTTGCGCTAGCCCCCTCTTGTGGGCCTGTATTTTCTGGAAATTCGTCAGGTAGGGCACCTTTACCATGGCGGTTAGAAATGACACCATATGGTACTCGAGTTTGCAACGAGAGGACTTCTACTTTAAGAACATCTCCTGGCATCGCTCCCTCAACCGCTACTGGCCCAGTGATAATATGAGGTCCGTCTTTTACATAATCATGCTGAATCTCAGAAGCTGCAATTGCCTTCGCATCATCCAATACGCCATCGGGCGAGATACCATATTTGCCGAAGTACTCCACTGGATTTCTCCCTTGATCCTCGATCAGTCCCTCATGCGATACCGTATCAAATGTTACAGCGCTTCCTGATGGTACAGTAATAATAGGAGAGCTATCTCGATTAGGCAGTGATCCCCAGCGAATGTTCTCAATGGCAGACGTTACATAATAATCGCCTTCTACCTTATCGATGGTTGTTGGTTGCAGCGGCATACTAAAGCCCACTGAAGGTAGAGCAAATGTAAACATACCTACAATCCCGACTGAAACCCCTAATTTCCTAATCGTTCGGTTAATAAACATTACATCTCCTCCATCACATTATGTAATATTACCTAACATTTAAATACACATTAACATATAAATATATTTACAACAATGCATTTATGTGAATAAACTTTACATAAATTAACTATATATCAATATCACCTTATATACATAAATCCAATGTCATCACACTTCCTGTATATAAATTATGTAAAATTAAAAATATATCTAGCGCTTGAGAATCTCCTCCAAGAGATTTGAATATACGAAATAAGTTACATGAAAATAATGTCTGGCTTTCATGAATCTGATTCCGCTGGTAGGAACACTGCTGCACTCCGGGTCAGGTATAATCAACTGCCTGAATGTGCACTCGAAGAAGCGGGATTCTCGAAATTGAAGCTGTACTCCGGAAGCTGGAGCGACTGGTCAGTTATGAGGGAAACGCAGTGGGAATTTTGGAAGAGTAAGTGCGGAGTAAGGAGCACGGGTCTACATTATCTCAAAGACGAAAACACCGCCATGTAGGCTGATGCCTGGGGGCGATGTATTATTTGCAATGCCTGAGCGTGAACATGGAATCAACATGTAGAGGGTGAGGCCACATTCACTTTCATAACGAATGAAAATCTACATCATTCTGGGGACAATTAACTTATAGTCAACTTCGTTTGACAGAATAGCACAGGCATACTTATCCAGCTCTTCCCGCTCAATGAAGCAAGATCTGCAAAAGAAAATGAGGAGAAGCATTCATGAGTCCATGAATTAAGATAATCACCCATACTCTACGATAACGAGCCCATAAATAACCAAGAAACAGACCCGTTACCCCATGATTTGCAATCACTGTTGCCACATCAATATCCCACTGACCAGATCCTTGAATGGCGACATGCCAGATGGACCATAGTATTGAAACTAGTAATATGGCGGGCCATATTCCAAGCAACGCCTCCAACCGGGTTTGCAGCCATACCCGATAGAAAACTTCCTCTAATACGTTATTGATCATAAAACCAATCAACACCAGGAGAAGTAATTCTGTCGTATCGGTTGCAGTGATTGCTGCTTCTGGTTGTGCAACTGGGGAATAGAACCTTAGATAACACCACACCACAACAACGATTAGTGGTGCGATGACGTGTCTGTGGGTGCGAGGCTTTGCAGAGATATTATCTTGCTGCCCGCCAGTCGTTTTTCGATAAATCAGCAATAAACTCAACGGGATGAACAATAATGTCGTCAACTTGAACGTCAAATAATATAGCTGGAAATGTAATCCTTGCTGGTCTATCGTTATCAGAGAAACCGTAAATAAAACGCCTGACAACAATAATATAATCGATTGAACGACCAAGTGCTTTTTCTCCATTGGTTGGATAAAAGGGTGATATTGACTTTTATAAGGGATCACACGGATTAGAAAAATGCCAAAGAGTGACGGCAACAAACTATGCCATATTGGAATCACTGCCTCACGATCAGCTGTGTACCTTATATTCAAGTTTCCGGTCAACACTAACCACAATACAGCAACCAATATAATATTCATGCACAATAATCCGATTGCCCTTCCCCATGTTGGAAGCATTGCTTTGAATGGCTGACTCATTCCAATTGCACTCCTTTGAATTGCATGCCGCATTTCCCTCTTTATTTATTTCAGTTGAGTTAAATAATATGATATTCTGTGTGTATGCCAAAAATCGTAGATCATGAGAAAATGAAGAATATTATCGCTGAAGCAACTTGGAAAATCATTAGTGAGAAAGGCATTCATCATGCAACGTCAAGAACGATTGCGAAGGAGGCCGGATTATCTCAAGGAGCTTTAAGACATTACTTTTCAAAACAAGAGAGCCTTTTAGCGTTTGCGATGGAGTTAGTTAAGGAAAAGGTACTTATTCGACTAAGAAATCTGAATGGAAGAGAGCTTGCGCCTCAAGAAAGAATTGTTGAATACTTGCTTGAGTTAGTCCCGACTGATGAACAAACATTATTGGAGATGGAGGTTTGGTTTGCATTTGTAACCTATGGAAAAACACAAAAAGGGTTCGATGCCAATTATGAGGATCTCCAAAATGCAATCAAGAATTGCATTTTATACTTAAAGAATGAAGGTCTTCTGAGCACAACCGATGAAGAGAAGGAACAAGAAAAACTGTATGCCTTTATTAATGGAATGGCTCTCAATTTGTATCTGGAACCGGATAAGATAAATCGAACACGAAGTAAAGAAATGATACAAGACTATATCAATTGGATTATACGTTAGAGGAAAGCTCGATGCATAAGTCGAGAAGTTAAGTCAGCTAGCCAGAGCCAAGCAGAATACACTTTCCGTGCCTGAGCCTATTCGAGCGTGCAGGCATTGATATTCTCTTGGAGTCTACGGCTGCCTGCTGTGTAACCATGCAATAGCTACAGACACTGAACACAAAGAACCCGTGCTCTGCGCGGGTTCTTTGTGTTCGGGCTTGGGTGGTCTCCCCCTCGGTACATAGTGCTCTGATATACTCCGAAACAATTATAGAGTAAATAGGCACTCTCAATCCACTTCACGGCTGTCGCTATCGCCTGGAACAAATTCCAGAATGTCTCCTGGCTGACAATCTAAGATTTCGCAGATTGATTCCAAAGTAGAGAAGCGGATCGCCTTCACTTTCCCCGTTTTCAGATTGGACAGATTGACATTGGAGATCCCTACCTTATCAGCCAGGTCATTCAATTTCATTTTTTTGTCGGCCAGAACTCGGTCGAGACGTATAATAATCGGCACTGTCATCAGTCTCCATTCTCATAAAGTCGAATCATGCTCTTCCTGCAGGAGAGCGCCATATTTGAAAATCTCGGAGACGAACAGCACGAGTATGCCGATGATAATTCCGATTAAAGAGATACTGCCTAGATTAATAGAGAAGATACGAGTAACGAACAGGCAGATCAGGATGTTGAGAAGCAACTTCGCCAGCAAAGAATACAGGATAACGACGACTCCCAGCCTTCTTAGGCGCGTGGCATTCGCCAGGCTAAACGGACTGCCTCCGCTAAGTATGCTACCTATTATATAGCGAATCTGGCCGATCGAGTAGATGTAAGTAATGAAGATAAGCGTAGTATTGGTCAAAGTGACGACCAGATAAGCGGTTTTGGCATCGAACATATCAGGATTGATCGGTTGAAAATAAGTGAAAGGAACCATGACACTATTCGTCACCGTATCCGATAATGGTACTGAAAAAAACCAGTGCGCAATTCCCTTCTCTGCAGTGAACAGCTCCTGAGGCTTTAATCCGATCCATAGTTTAAAACAGACCGACGCAACGAGCAGCGCAATTCCTCCCCAATATCCGATCATAAGTGCGACGTGCATTCTTTTGAGGCCAGGTTTGGCTTTGAATTCAATTCCGTCCATGAACAATCTCCTTTCCATGTGAACTTACAATATATACTAAATGATTTTTTCACGAAAAACAACAACTATTTAATGATAAACATTAAATAGTTATCGAGGAACTACTTTAAACTGCTTAATGATGAACGATCTGCTGGCACAACTTCGCACAGACAAGCAGGAAGCTAGAGTCTCTTCGCTGTATTGACCGATGGTTTTGTGAGCTGAAGGAATGAACTGAGGAGGCAGGTTGGTTCTAATTCAAGCCGATTGTAGATTCATTCTGCCGTCATCCTGAGATTCAAAACTAGATTCGGATTATAATACGTTGTGAATGGTTGGTATTATCCACCAATTCTCTTATAATGGATAAGTTAAAGAATAATATACTATTATAGGGAGATGCAGTATGAGAAAGAGTACTAGACGCTTTACCACATGGTTTTTAACTGTAGCAGCTATGATCTTGTTTAGTGGGTTGCTATCGATTACAGGTGGAAAAGCAGAAGCAGCACAAGAGCGGTACAAATCCGAATTCGAATTTGAATTCAAGTACGAGGAGGAAGCATCCAGAGTTATACCTCAGGTTCGTGTAACGAAGTTTTATTTTGATGACGGTCGTGTGGAGACTGAACTTCATGAATTTCCAAAGCAGGCACGGGCTGTATCGAAAGATGCGCAATCCTTAGAGAGTGCACGCAAAAAAGATGATCCAGCGCTGAAGCAAACATTTTATCCAGGCTGCGGTTGGGGCTTTGGCACACATGTGATCAACACAGAGAAAGGTCCACTAGCTTTTACGATTTATTGTGATTCAACGACAGACAAACAACCAGATGCAAAAGGTGAAAAGAAGTCAGTAAGCAATCATGTTATCTATAAATATGATCTCGAACGCAATCTTCTAAGCGTGTTGAATCAGGTACAAACATTCGGAAAAAGCCGGCCTCCGTTCCGAATTTATTATGACTTTGGAGGATATACGTTGCAAGAAGGTAACGGAGAAATAAACTATGAAGAACGAAATATCCGAATCTATTCACTGCTCAGTAACAAACTGCTGGCGCGTATTGCTGGATATCCACAGGAAATCGACCAAACCTTAAGATACACCGAGTACACAAAAATATCCAATGATCCAAAAGTTCACGCCAAAATCGGCAATAATAATTTTTCGGTAGAAACATACATTTTGAATTCAGATGGAACCCGAACAAAAAGCAAGATTCCCGCCGCACTACCAAAAAATGTTTTTTATGAAGATAAAATTGGTTCAATAACTTATGTATCCTATAAAAATCCAAAAAACGAAAATACCATGGTAGGTTATCGGACTGCTACAAGTACAGCAATCAAGCCATTATCTCGCGCAGATGCTTCAAGTTACATAAGATTCAGTAAGAACAAACGTTACGTCCTGATTCATCAACAAACAGCCAAAGAAAAAACGATACGAATCGTTGATACAAAAACAGCAAAAGTTGTATCCGATATTCCGGATACCGGCGGTGGAGTATATAAGGAAGTTGGCGATTCAATTCTTTTATTCCAAGCCGAAAAGAAAGATTACTACCTGCATGTGCCAACAGGAATTGTCACCCGTAATATGGAAAACTCCCAATTGGTACAAACCGATACAGGTGGCTACACGGGCGACCAATCGAAGTTGATCTCCATGCAGGCTCCACCACAAATGCTCGTAAACGGCAAACCGATGCGTTATGCCGGCCAAGGCCCCTTCCTGACGAAGGACAACCGATGGTACGTAGAAGTGAATGATTTTGCAAAGGCAGCGGATGCTACATTGTCCAAAACTTCCAGTGGATTCACGATCAATCGTGGTAAGTACAAAATGACCGTCTCCAAAACCGATAAAACGGTATTAACCTGGGCTGGGCAGACCTTCGTACCGTTGGAGACACTGAACGAAAAACTGGGCATGGCTGGGGGTTTCTTGAATTCCCTCTTAGGTAAAGGCTACGAATACAAAGTGCTCCACGTTTTCTCCAAAGATCTGAAAGAAGCAGATGTTATCGCTCGCCCTGATCTGTATGAGGCCATCGAAAATCATTCAGGGAATTATTATTCAATGGAAAATGGCAAACCTGCCGCAAGGCCGTTGTCGGAAGCCAACAGGTATTATTATGATGGAACTAATCTCATCTTCAAAGATGGCTTACTCGTAAATGTAGCTTCTATATACAATGCGGGTGGCCGTACGTTGCGAAATATTATCTTCGATATCAATAAACTGAAGCATGTCATTGCCGTCTATGGAACGCCGAATGCAACCAAGACCGGAGGACAAATGGTACGCTGGTACGAGGTGGATGGTAACGTGCTGGTATTCGAAAGTAACACGAATTTGAACAGTGCTTATTATATTTCACAATAAACCATGAATTGCTCCAAGCCCGATTCCAAATAAGGACTCGGGCTTTTTTTATAAATTTACGATGAAATGAATCCTGAATCCCCGCTCTCCACCAACTTAACGATCTCGTCCAACTGCCCATCGACTGCCAGCGGTGTGTACATCCACCATTTATCGTAGGATAACGGATGTACGTTTCCCTTACGAACAACATTTAAGTTCCCCCACACTTCTGAACGACACAGCTTACGGAAAGCGGCTTCGGCATGCGGATTTTGCCCGTTCACCATGACAAACAAGCGATCCGCATCGTATTTGCGGAGTTCTTCGAAAGGAAGCTTGTCCGAGAAAGCATTATGACCGTTATAATTATTAATGAATTGCTGCACGAGTGGATGAGGGTTCAACTGAAGGGAGCGATGTAGTACATGTCCCATATTCCGGTTACCTGCCACACGAAAGCCTGTGTCATCGATCACCAGTGCCGCATACGTATCTTTTAATCCAATAATGGAAGCAAGTCGCTCTTTGGTTTGGGCAACTCTAAGCTTATGCTGTTCCATCCATTCTCTACTTCTACTCCGTTTGTTAACGACAGTAGAGACGCTGTCCAACTGTTGGTATACATCCTGAGATTGCCAAGGGATGCGTACCACTTCCGCAATCGTTGAGAATTGTTCGTATTCTCCTGTCGTCATATGCTCATATCCCAGAATAAGATCAGGCTCCATACCACGAATCGCTTCCAAGTCGTACGGTTCCCATCCAAACGGTCTAATCTCGGGTAAATAAGGGCGAACATAATCGTTCCGGTACAAATGATAATCAGGTGCTCCAATAGGCGTTATACCCAGCGCAAGCAAATGAGAGGTGAATAGCAGACCGATTACACGCGGCTCACGTTGTTTCATATAAATGCTGGGAGATACTCCTTCTTGCTGTTTGAACCTGCGACTAAAATAAAATTCGTCCTTGAAGCCAACCTGTGTAGCAATCGCGTGCATATCCCGGCTTGGTGAGCGAAGTAAACGTTTGGCCTGATCTACTCGCACGCGATGCAAATAATCCATCGGGCTTGTTCCTGTGACCTGTCGGAAAATATGGCTATACTGCCTTGTGCCAACACAGGCCATGGCAGCCAGCTCCCCCACCTTCCAATGTTGCTGATAATTTTCCTCGATATGAGTAATGGTTCGAAGCACAGCCTCCTTTGTATTGGCAGGTTGATCCGCACATGCCTTAACTGCGAATTGAAAAATCACTTCCTGTAGCAAAATCCCCCTCTTGAAGCGCCCCATTCCTTTCTCGGTCATTCTTAGATCGGCAATCTGATCTAGTAATTCCATCAGATTAGCCAAAGGCTGTATGGAAACCAATCGATTTCCGAAGGTGGTCAATGGATGCTCCTCGGTCTCCCCATCCCAGTCTGCATCAAATTCCAGTTTGTGTGCATGTACGATCTGTCCTGGCTGTTGTTCCCACTCTATGACCGTTCCAGGAAGAAGCAAAATGCTGCTGCTAGGAACAATTGGGAAACGTTGTTCGTCCACAACAGCAATACCTTCGCCCTCATTCATCACCCATAATGCATAATTGTCCGAAGTGAACACCCGATGCTCTATACCCGAATGAAACGTATGGACTTCAAGCCCAATCCACCGTAAACGTACGTTATCCATGGGTAAATCGAAGCTCTGCCAATCCACAGTTGTTCACCTTCCTCCAAATGAAAACGATTCTCATCTATATCTCATTGTATTGTACGATAATTTAGACATGCAGAAAAGCCCCCTAAACATAGGAAGCTTTTACACTTATTTTTCCTTATTGTTTGTGTTGTTTGAACAAATCCACCGCTTCATCCAGCAGAGCATCGGTGGAGAATAACGTGTAAGACCACCATTTGTCATGCGGAACAATGAAGACGTTGCCATTTTTGACCGCAGGCAGGTTTTGCCATAGCTTGGATTCCTTCATTTGTCCATAAAATTCCGTTGAACCTGGTTGGGTGTCGTTCACCTTAATGATCAAGTAATCCGCAGTAAGCTCAGGTAATTTCTCTAGAGATTGTGGCTCGGTGTACACAACGAAGCCGTCACTTTTATCAACCTCTTCCTGAACCCATGGCATACGTTTTAATCCGAGCAGATCGTGCAATACAAAGCCCATGTTGCGAGTACCCGCGACTTGGAAGGAATCCTTAAATATTTCGACAGCCGCTACTGTCTGATCTGCTCCAACAAGGTCGCTCATTTCGGCTTTGTGTTCTTCTACCTTCGCCTCATGCTTCGTAATCCATTCTTCTGCTTCTGACTTCTTGCCAACGATATCACCGATATATCTCAGTTGATCGTACAGATTATCTTCCCATGGATAGACCACCGTCGGAGCAATCTTCTCCAATTGAGCAATGATGTCCGGTTCGACAAAGGAAGACGCGATGATCAAATCTGGCGTAAGTGCTGTTACAGCTTCCATATTAGGTGGATAGTCTCCAGCGATTTCAACCTTACTAGCCGCGTTCTTGAGATAATAATCCTGATCAATCTCATACTGAAGTCCGCCTACTGGCGTAATACCAAGGGCAAGTAATTGCGTCGTTGCACTGATTGAGAAAATACGCTGTGCTTGCACAGGAATCTCTTTGGTTCCCGTAGGATCTGTAAAAGATTTCGTTTGTGGAGCATCAGTGGATGCCACTTCTTCCTGCGTTGTAGTTCCTGTATCCGTTGACGACGAAGCCGTCTGGCTTCCAGTGGATGAACCACTATCGGCTTGCGTGCCACATCCCGTCATAATTAAGATCAACAGCAATACGATTGCTGCAGACATCATGTTATACAACCCTTTTCGTTTCATTAAATGGATCTCCTCGCTATGCAGTATTCAGTAATGAGAATCAATATCACTTAAACTAGAATACTGGACAGACCTCTTCTTTGCACATGGAGAATTCGGCGATTTTTTTTAGATCATTGAGAGGTTGTAGATCAGGGGGATATCAGCATCATCTATCGATCTGATAAATTCCTGAGTCAAGCGGGTAGAGCGTTTATTAGCAAAGTTATGAAGCAGTTCACCTAGTAAACTCCCAAGATCATAAGCTTCTACTCTTGAGCCAGTTATCAAAAGGATGGACAAGCCGCAAGCACAATGGCCTTTCGCAAATTGATTCTTTTGATAATAGAAAGGGACATTCCCCTGACTTTTTAGTGAAACAGGTATATCGCAGGGCGAACTCTGACCAACGATCATTATGCATATGTCAAAAGTCAATCAATTCACTTTCAGCCTGCAATTCTTGCGGGTTTGTTCATGTGCCACGATCACTCTTCCCCTTATCATTGCACCGAACAAGTACTCTAATTTAGAATCCGCCAAGACTGTACTTCCGCCATCTCAATTTCTCCTCTCTCTAATCAAGTTACGTTTACAAAATCAGATAAAAAGTGATTGTATTCTAGCAAAAATGTGATATGATAGCGTCAAGTTAATAAACATTATAAAGAAAATATGAAAAATAATTACAATTAATTCAGTTTATTTTATGAACCGATGTCATTTAACCTATTGTATTGAAAGCGATTGCAGCCAACAACCGGACAGATTATAGCGTTTCTAGCGAAGTCTGGTGATGCAACAATACTGTTGGGTTATAGCTGTCCATTGCCGTCGTGGATATGTACACGCTGAGCATGTCGTATGGCTTGAGCCATAGATGACGCACCTGAGATCCCCAGACGAAAAAAAACCTAAACAACGGAGGTGAAGTGAGATCATTCCTGTTTTCACATTTTAACTTATGGAGGCGAAACGTATGATCCGTAAACCCCTTGCCATGCTAATGTCATTTCTTCTGGTGCTGCTCCTCTTCCCCGCTCAGTCAAGCCATGCAGCCAATGCTCCACTTGCCAAGCTTCCTGGAAACGCCAACCCCCTTATCGATCATAAATTGGGAGCTGACCCGTATGTGCTCGTACATAATAATCGGGTCTATGTGTACATGACGGGTGATTCCTATCTCTATAACAATGATGGCTCCATTAGAGAGAATCAGTATAGTACCATCGGAAGAATCAATGTAATCTCTTCATCCGATCTGGTGAATTGGACAGACCATGGCTATATTCCGGTAGCTGGTGCGAACAATGCTAATAACGGTCAAGGTATAGCCAAATGGGCAACCCAATCCTGGGCGCCAGCAATGGCGAAGAACACGATCGGTGGCAAGGATAAATTCTTCCTCTACTTCGCCAATTCCGGTGGCGGCATCGGTGTACTGACAGGTGATTCACCTATTGGACCTTGGTCAGATCCACTGGGACGCGCACTCCTGACACATAACACACCCGGTATGGCAGGAGTAACCTGGTTATTCGATCCGGCTGTTCTTGTCGATGACGATGGCTCGGCTTATCTCTACGCGGGTGGAGGTATTCCAGACTCCAACAATGCAGCATCCATTGCCAATCCCAAGACAGCTCGGGTGATCCGACTCGGCGCGGATATGATCAGCGTGGTAGGTAGTGCTGTAACGATTGATGCTCCTTATATGTTTGAGGATTCGGGCATCCACAAATACAATGGCAAATATTATTACTCCTATTGCATCAACTTTGCGGGGACACATCCTGCGGCATACCCAAAAGGTGAAATCGGATATATGGTAAGTGACAGTCCAATGGGTCCTTTTACGTATCAAGGACATTTTCTCAAAAATCCAGCAACATTCTTCGGCGTAGGTGGGAATAACCATCATGCCGTGTTCCAGTTCAACAATCAATGGTATGTCGCCTATCACGCACAAACAGTTAGCAAAGCTTTTCTCGGTGATGGCAAAGGATATCGTTCGACGCATATCAATAAACTGACACACAACGCGAATGGAACCATTCAGGAGGTACAAGGCAACATGGCTGGTGTTCCTCAGATTGCTAACGTAAATCCGTATGTACGTGTAGAAGCTGAGACCATTGGCTGGCAAGCGGGAATTACAACTGAAACAAGCCAAGCAAGCGGTGGCCCGGTCGCTAACCAGAACGTAACAAACATTCATGATGGAGACTGGATTGCCGTGAGTAATGTTGATTTTGGCTCGGCGGGTGCTTCGAAATTCAAGGCCAATGTCGCTTCCACCGGAAGTGGTAAAATCGAGGTACGACTGGATAGCCCAACAGGGCCTCTAGTTGGAACGCTGAACGTAAGCTCAACTGGTGGTTCTCAGACTTGGAAAGAGCTAGAGACAAATGTGACCAATGCTACGAGTATGCATCACTTGTATCTTGTCTTTACCGGCACGGGAAACGGAAACCTGTTCAACTTGGATTACTGGCAATTTACATCGAGCTCAGGCAACAATCCTAACCCCAATCCCGTCGTGAGCCGTTATGAGACTGAAACGATGACCATCGGTGGCCCCTATGCTGGCCTGATCAGCTCTCCTTTTAATGGTGTAGCTCTATATGCAAATAATGATTATGCGGCATATAATCAATATTTTGCCTTTCCTACCCACAACTTTTCTGTCCGCGGAGCTTCCAACAACAATAATACCGCCCGCGTCGATCTGGTGATTGGTGGAGTAACAGCTGGCTCCTTCTACTTCACTGGAACCCAACCCACAGTACAGACACTGTCGAACGTTACCCATGCCACAGGGAATCAGGAGGTTAAGCTGGTGGTCACCACAGATAACGGCACATGGGATGCATACATCGACTACCTTGAACATTCCCAATAACTTGCATACATTGGCTGAAGGACGAATGATAAGATGACGGTTTGCACATTTGAAATATATAACTAGTTCCCCTGATACAAGCACCTTGTTATCATGGCTTTCTTTGAGCCTTTGCTTTGGTGACTTGCTGGCAATAGGAGTTAGGCAAAATTCATATTCATTGAACTCGTTAGACGAGAATCCAGTCGGTACTGGAGAGGATGAACAAGCATAAGCCCGCGATCATCGCGGGCTTATACACATATCTTTATTATTAAATATCCTCATTGAATATCAACAGTGTATGTAGAAGCCAGCAACTCAACATAGCTGTCATAACCGACCACAATATAATGCCTCAGCTGCAACCGATTCCTTGGATCGTATTTCCCCCGTTCTTGTACAAGCCACTCCGAAGTGTATACCTGGTATACCCCTGTATCTGGATTAGTCCCGATTAACTCGTAAGCATCGTAGTTGGCCTCATAGAAATTAAGTGTAATACACCGAAGCTCAGCCACATTGGAAAAATTCAGCTGCATCTGGTGATACTTCATTTCTCCGGATTCTTCGAGCGGTGTAACATCAACGTTAATATTCACGCCATTCTGTTCTGTATAACGAACCTCCATCTCGGTTGTAGAAATCCGGTAGTCTAATCGTTCTGGTTCCAATGAAAGCATGAACCATATCCTCCTTCGTCTTTTGCTGGCTTAAGCTGCTATTTGGAAAACGTTAGAGGCCGTCCAAACAAAAACCCCTCTATAATAGACAGAGTAATCGACTTGCTTTTCTCTGTCTATTATAGAGGTGCATACCGAGTACATTACTTCGTATACCTCACCGCAATCCGCAAGGTGCTCCTGTTTATGGATCGGATACAAAGCGTGAAATTCTGTTAAGTGATGTTAAGGCCACCGCTTGCATATCCGGCTACGGTTGTGGCCACATCAATCCCTGCTGTAACTGATGCCGAGAACACCATAAGTAGGCGGTCACCTGCAGCTACCGGAATGCTTAGCCCTGTAGTCAATCCACTGGATATTGTGCCCAGTGTCAAAACACCGGTCAGTGGAGGAGCCAAGGTTACCAATGCACCAGGTACAGCCGTAAAGGAGTTATTAGGTGCAGTAGAACGGAACAGTTGTGCAGTTATGGTTACTGTAGATCCAACCAAGCTAAGCCCTGCTGTCGTGCTGAAATAAGCAGCCAGTGAAGTAATCGTTCCTGCACGAGATGCTGAGAAAGCGAAGTTAAGCAAGGTTCCTGCAGCGCCTGTGAGATCAATAATGCCTCCGTTAATACTTATTCCTATAGCGCTGTTGCCAAAGCCAACTAAACTGGAAGTATTTAAAAGTCCACCCAACACCGTAGTCAACGCGACTGGAAGTCCTGATGCATACGGAATGATCGCTCCAGAACCTGCTGCACCTGTCGCTCCCGTGGTACCCGGTGTGCCTGTTGCTCCTGTTACTCCCGTTGTACCTGGTGTGCCTGTCGCTCCCGTCACGCCTGTTGTACCTGCTGTGCCTGTCGCTCCCATTACTCCTGTCGTACCCGCCGTACCTGGCGTGCCTGTTACTCCTGTTGAACCTGGTGTGCCTGTCGCTCCTGTTACTCCCGTTGTACCCGGTGTGCCTGTCGCTCCCGTCACGCCTGTTGTACCTGCTGTGCCTGTCGCTCCCGTTACTCCCGTCGTACCCGGTGTGCCTGTTGCTCCTGTTACTCCTGTCGTACCTGGCGTGCCTGTTACTCCTGTTGAACCTGGTGTGCCTGTCGCTCCTGTTACTCCCGTTGTACCCGGTGTGCCTGTTGCTCCCGTTACTCCTGTCGTACCCGGTGTGCCTGTTGCTCCCGTTACCCCAGCTGTACCCGGTGTGCCTGTTGCTCCCGTTACCCCAGCTGTACCCGGTGTGCCTGTTGCTCCTGTTACTCCCGTTGTACCCGGTGTGCCTGTCGCTCCCGTTACTCCTGTCGTACCCGCCGTACCTGGCGTGCCTGTTGCTCCTGTAGATCCCGTAGACCCGGTTGCGCCGGTGATGCTTGGGATTACACCTATCAATTCTGAAGAAACCAAACGATGAGCTGCTACCAAAGAGCCTGTGCTGCTTTTTCCCCATACGGATACTTGAACAGGATCATTAACCACCGCTGTTGTTGTAAAGGTAAACTCGAACGCATCAAAATTAGCAAAATAATTGTTGGTTATCACTTGATTTGGTGCAATGTCGAACGACTCACTGACATATAGAATCCTGGATCCATCAGTCATATAGTATCCTTGTAGTTGTATGGTTGAAGTTACGGTATCGCTTCGATTATCAATTCTGATCGTAACCGACTGAGTCGGTCTTACACCGTTAACGGAATTATTTTCTATTGGTCCTGTTGACAAAAAACTCATCGCCACATCCTCCTCTTGTGAGTGAATCCCTTTTGCTAGATATCCTTAACTATGTTTTCGTGTACCACTATTCGGTGTGCATCAACTAATTGCCCAGACGCTTGTTTGCCCCATACTGAAATCCCTACTTCCCCCACACCTTCCGCACTAGTTTCAAAAACAAACTCAAAAGCATCCAAATCTGCGAAATAATTTTTGCTCACGACTTCGTTAGGTGCAATACTGATTGCTTCATGCACATACAGCGTCCTTGTTGTGCTTATTACATAACCTTGCAAATAAACTGTTACAGAATCTACAGTAGCGCGATTTACCAATCTAATCGTTACCTGTTGTGTCGGTCTAACGCCTGAAACGGGGCTGTTTTCTACCGACCCAGTTGATAAAATACTCATTTTCTCCATCCCTCCTTTTTTATGAACCTCTAACTCTGGAGGTATTTTGTATATCGGAACAATAAGCCAACAGTGCGGACAAAAGACAGTGGGCACATTCACCGTTATCAATAAACAATAACAGTCTGCACCCAGTGCTTAGCTATAAAAGGCTGGATTATGTACAGCAAGGAGAAGAAATAATGCTAGTGCAACAATAAAGTTATTTCATTGTTATCCGCAGGTTGACTCTTTGTGTCTTAACCAAAATCAATTCCAGAAGAAACTAAACGACTGTTCCCAGTAAATTATATGGAAACAGCCGCAGTTTAAGACTTTTTTTCGTGTCTACTTGTTCGGTTTTTTATGTAATCTAACGTGCTGTTCCTTATGTCTGACTCTACAATCTCCGCAACATGTCCTTTTTCTTCAAACCGTTTTTCTTGGCGGTAGCTTCCCAAAAGGAGCGCTTTGCTGCCCATTTCCATGCAAAACGTGGAAAGTTTGGACTGAAAAAGCGAGATTGTCCTGTCCCTTGTGTATTAATATGGTGTGCAAGTTCTTGTATGGCTCTGCCGAGATTCCGAAGAGGGCCATGGCCGAGTGGAACCTTTTCGAGAAATCCCAACATTTCACCGCCACCTTGACCAAGACCCTGTCCAAAGGTAACCCCTGCGCGCTGACACCAATTTTGAATGATTTCAATAGCAATTTGATTTTGGTGTCCCTCATAAAACCCATTGTTCATCATGACATATAGATAAATATCCTTGTTACGTTCTGTTTTCATAAATTTCTCTAAGGTCACAAGCATACTAAATAAATGGGATGGCAAGCCGTCCACGTATAGTGGCGATGCAATAACCAGTACATCCATGTCACATAGTTCAATGTACTGTACGTCTGTAAGTGCTCTCTGGCGAATCGGGAAGTGTGTAACTTCATGCTCTTCATGGATAAGAGGCTCCAAAGCTTGCAGCATGAAGGCAGAGTTACTTTGTCTTACTTTGGGGCTTCCGTTAATCATCGCGATTTTCATTGCAGCATCCCCCTCACATCTTGGGCATGTGTGTGAAAGAACACACTGTTATTGGTAGAAGCCCAGTTAAGACTATTGGCAGCAACAAGCTTCTTCGCAGTTTCCTTCTCATTTTCCATAATGTCTTCACCATAAAAATGGACAGACAAGGCGAAGCGATTTTTGTACCGTTGCTTATGGTGAGTTTCCCCATTCTTCGTAACGAAGTAAGGCAACACGTAAGAGATACTTCTGTTAAGTACATTAAGCACAAAAGGGCTATAGCTTCCATACATACACTCGCTGACAATGATCAGCTCATCGATTTTGGAGAGACGTTCTCCCATGTGCTGATATTCATCCCTTATAATACATACGCCAGGTGTTCTGGTCCAGCATCCAAAACAGCCAACACACTTCCGAATGGAGCCATTGTTGGTGACAACGTCCAGCTTCAAAGCATCTGTAGGATTATAGATCTGACTCAACTGCTGTTCAGGCAAATCGTGAATTAGCATTTTCATTATTTTCCCTCCTCAAATGGGGTTTGGATCGTGATATAATCACGCCAATTTCCAGAGAAACGAACACCATTGTTAGTGAGTAGCGAAGCTATGCCGTGCACCATCGCCCACAATGCAATTAACTGTTGTGGACATTGCTCCTCGGGAAGGCCGACGGAACGAAACATACGATATGCAGTCGTGCGAAACAGTACAAACGGCGGATAATCATCTTGGTCATAGTTATCCAGATTAATTGAGATTTTAGAATGATAGAACAAGAACTGAAAATAAGGTGGATGATCCACAAAAAAATCAATGTACGCCTGACCCAACAAGGAGACGGCTTCGCGGCTGTCCTCCTGTCCATCAATGGAGGTGTGAAGCTTGTCCATAAATTGTGCTGTCACATGCTCCCCCATAGCAGCAAGTAGTTCATCCACATTTTCAAAATGACTATAGGGCGCGGTGTGACTAACGTTGCATTTTGCAGCAACCCGACGCAGCGAGAAGCTCTTTAAGCCATCCTCGTTAATCAGTCGAATACCTGCTTCAATCAGTTGACCTCGCAGATTGCCATGGTGATACGGCTTTTCCTTCATAAAATCTAAGTCCTCCCTTCTCAATAACTTAACACTGTAAAGATTGTATCATATCATCTTTACAGTGTTAAGTTTAATTTGTGAATGAATACATTAACATTCCTCCGTCAGTAAAACTACCATTGTTTCTTGCAAAATTTGGAGCTATATATCACTAGATGATATAGTAAAACCTGTAATCCTTTTTTAGAAATTAATATCTTATACATACAAGAAAGAGAGGCATGAAGATGAAAAGTTACCTTGTATTTGGTGCGAGTAAGGGGTTAGGAGATGCCTTTGTTAGAGGTGTGCCTCAGAAAGGTGATAAGGTTTGGGTTGTATCCAGAAGTAAACCCGAGAGTCTGAAGTTGAAGGATGGTGTAGAGCGAATATGGGTTCAGGCCGATCTTGCTAATCAAAATGCGGCTACCATTGTTACGGATCAGTTAAAAAACGAAAGACCAGATGTTCTCATCTACAATGTGGGAATCTGGGAAAAGGAAGGCTTCGAGGATCATTATTCGTTCGATCGGGATGAGCCTGCGGATATTAGTCAGCTGATCCATGTGAATATCACCTCAACGATTGTATGTATTCAGGCCTTATTGCCGCATCTGCGCCAATCTTCAGGAGGAAAGATCATCCTCATCGGTTCAACAGCGGGACTTAACAATGCCAATAATACACAGGTTTCATTTGTCGCTTCCAAATTTGCTATTCGTGGAATTACAGAAGCACTACGAGAACACACCAGACAGGACGGCATTGCTGTAACGTGTATTAACCCTGGGGAGCTTGCGGCCGAGATTCCTTATGAGCAAGGGGCCCAGCGAGCACTTGAGGAATATAACGGAACACGCATCCCGCTTCAGGACATGGTCTCCATTGTGAAGTGTATCGTTAGCCTATCCAACGCTGCCTGTGTGAAAGAGATTAACGTTCCTGCATTGACGGATACCAACACCTAGTTTATTAACGATATGATCGCCATTATATGGCTTCAAAAAACCTAAAAACGGCGCGTTCCTTCTATCAGGAGCGCGCCGATTGCATTCATCTCGCCAAACAACGAATTATTGCATACCTTGCATAATTCCATTAATAATTCCTTGCTGAGTTACCGTATTGTTGTATCGGTTAAACAAGCCGAATCCATGCTGACCGTTGTAACCATTGTCCCAGTATACAGGCACCATTTTATACTTTTTGGCTGTTTTCGCAACAGCCTTTGCAAATATGGCACGGTACGTATTGTTGGTAGAATCATATGATGTTTTATCAATGGAGCCGAATTCACCAATGACCACAGGATAGCCTTGTGTCACAAACTTATCATGCATCGATTTGAACTGTGCTTCCAAGTAATCCTCTTGTCCCCAGGTAGACTTCTTGGATGGATTGGTCGCTGTTGCGCCCCATTGCGTGATGTTACCATTCTCCTCACCTGCAAAATCCCAAGGAGAATAATAGTGTGCCGAGATCATAATTCTTTTTTCTGAACTCGGAATAGTCGATGATCTAAACGTGTCTGTCGGCACAACGAAACCATAGTTGCCTACTGTATAATCAATATTCGTATTCCAACCTGGGATCAGTAGCCATCTAGCACTATTGTTTCCCCCAGTTTTCCGAACAGTATCCACGAAGATCTGATTGTAAGCATTGAGGTTCGCATAGTAGGTAGGATTAGGATTACCGTAATTCCCGTCAAATGTTTCATTCATGGACTCCAGAACAAGTCGCTCATCATAATTAATGAATTTATTGGCAATTTGTTGCCATACACGTTGATACTTTTCTTTGATCTGTGCTTGATTCGAACCGTTCACAAGCAACCATCCACCTTGAACGGAATTGTAACCATCCCCGTGGATGTTAATGATGACATAGAGCCCTTCATTATAAGCGTAGTCCACAACCGTTTTTACCCGATTTAACCATGTTGCATTAATCGTATAGTTGGGAGCGCTTCCAATATGGCTCAAATAGGACACTGGGATACGGATTGTGTTGAAACCCGCTGCCTTAACCTTCTTGATCAACTCTGGAGTAACGGTAGGATTATTCCATGCTGTCTCGCTTGGTGTACCATTGACTGATGCCTCCAATGAATTCCCCAAGTTCCATCCTGCACCCATCTCATAAACGATCTGCGAAGCCGGCAGTGATCTGAAGTCCGAAGTAATTGGTGTTGCCGCTGATGCCTTAGAACCCCATCCAGAGAAGACCACTGAAGCCAACAAAACGAGAGCTAAGCTATGAATGCCTAATTTCTTAATCTTCATAAGCATGTCCAACCTCCATTTAAATGAATAGTTTATGCACACCTACATAACCGTTCCATGATTAAATTCAATCAACGTTCGGAGAATACGGAGCCTCCCTTCTACTAACTTAAGGAGATAAAAGTGGTAACAAACTTTACCGATAGATTCCCTTAATCATCTATGCTAATTGAATAATATGTGACCAAATAATACCATATATTTGTAAAATAAGGAACTACTATTCTCGGGAAATTTAACTATTTTGTCGAAAAATCTATTATGATCACGCTACATCAACACACGAGATAGGTGCGCAAGCGCCATCGATTGAATTCGATTTTCTTCTGGAATATTTTCATAGAGAAGATCCGCTTTACCTGCTTCGACCATTCGTTTACGCAAAGCACCGATTCGTCCTTTATTGACATCCATAAAACGAAAATCCACCTGTCGTAAATGATCCATTTCCGACATACGGTCAAAGGCCTCGGCCTTAAGCTTTGGATTAATCTCTTTTAATTCAAGCACCTCTAGTTGGTTTGCATTCCATAGATGATCTATATCCTGCAATGACTTCATGTAGTCTAGTTCAAGTTGTCTTAGGTTACTCATACTGGAGAGATCGCATAAGCGCTCTACTTTGGGAAGGGACAGCCGCAGATAGACCAAATTATGCAATGCTTCTAATGCATCAATGTTGCTTAAATTACGTATGGCAGATAACCGCAGCATGTTAATGTTTGAGCTAGCTAGGACATCCAGTGAGTCATTTAAGGTACAGCTGTCTATAGCTAGATACGTTAAGAGGGGTAGATCTACAACAAAATCAAGCTTCTCGATAGCGCAGTTCAGTACAAGTGTTTCCAACCGGATACAATCCTCGATCGGTGAGAGATCATTGAATTTGCCACTCAGCGACAGGTACTTTAAATACTTGAAATTTCGAATAAAATCAAGGGATTGCCCTTTTGGTGAATGAATCTCCAGATAATCCATGCGGTCTAATGCACTCAATGGATTCAAATCCTGTCTCTGCTGAAGATGGAGCTTCAGCGCAGTAACATGCTTCAACTCTGCAAGTTGTGCTAACACTTCCTCTGAGGAAGGACTGTTCTTCTCCACTTGGGATACGTACAAAATCAGATCCGGTCTTCTCGCAAATACATGTTGATCTAATTGAATGAGATCATGCAACTTATCTACTCCAACTACATAGCTGATCGTCGCTCGATTCCGCAAATGTCTCACAGCGTCATCCATCTTGTCCATTGTCCAGGGAACCCCGCTCATTGATGCAGCCCAAACTTCACTCATCATTCGTCATCCTCCATTTACCCATTATTATTTATTGAAATGAGAATTTACCGATTTTAGATCACTTCCTATAATTGTAAAGGAGGCTGATAACATTGAGAAGTACAATGTTGGATTTATACCAATTGGTTAGCTCCGAAACAGCTACACAAATGTATCATCTTCGAGCTTTCCCGATGTCCAGCAGCAAATAATCATCACAAAAAATACACCCGTTTACCGATCACACGAAGGTCTCCGACTCTTCACATTCGGTACAACAGGGTGTATTTCTATTTCTATTTCTATACATATCAATTAAGCAACTCATTTTCACGTAGGTCTATACTTTAAACCCTTTCACAAGATCGTTTAGACGCGAAGCACTTTCCTTCACTTGATCCGACTGGTCGGCTACCTGCAACGATTGCTCCGTAGAGGACACCATGTGTTCAGCAATATGCTGACTCGATGCAGCGGATTGCTCACTAGCCGTTGCGATCTCATGAATCGCACGTACGAGCGTATCAACCGTTTGTTTTACCTCTTGAGCCGTCTTATGAAGATCGTTAACGGTATTGGCTTGATCCACTGCATTGTTGTAGTACTGCCCGGCCGTATTTTCCAATAGCTGATAGTCGCTTCCCACCTGATTATACATAAACGCAAGCATTTCCTTAGCGCTAGAGGATAGATGAGCAACCGATTCGGTAACTTCACTGGTGACATGCCGAATCTGATCTGCCGCTACTCTAGAGCCATCTGCCAATTTGCGAATCTCCTCAGCCACAACGGCAAATCCTCTTCCTGCCTCTCCTGCACGAGCAGCTTCAATGGAAGCATTTAATGCGAGCAAGTTGGTTTGCGCCGTAATATCCAGAATAGATTGGGATAATACACTAATCTGGTCAACCGCATTGGCACGTTCCAATGCTTCATTCATTTTCGCACTTGTACTTGTATACATGTCTTGCGCCACCTTACTAGATTCACTAGCCTCCTGTTTCAGAGCCTCAGCTTTACCGCTAGTAACGTTCGCGGACTCTGCCTCCTCCTTCGTACGAGAAGAGATATATTCCGTAGCTCGAAGCACCTCATTAACCGATTGATTCATATTTTCAGTATATGCCGAAGTCTCTTCCATCGTAGCTGATAACTCTTCCACGGTAGCAGATACTTCCCGTATACGCTCGTTAAGCTCCGACATATTCTGATTAGTAAGATCACTCATCTCGTTGATCTGACCAGACTCTTGAACCACACTCGTAATAACCGTTGAAGTAGCTCCGGTCATGCTATGGATTCCACGTGCAATGACACTAATCTCGTTATTGCCCTCGAGTAGATTCGGATCGAGAGTAGCTGTCAAATTCCCCTGCGTCACTTCAGCACAGTAGTGATTGATCGCACGCATCCGCAGAATAATATTTCGAATCGTGATAAACGAAACAGCCCCAAGAATAGCAAATGAAGATATCAACACAATACTAAGTAATACCGCTTTTTCTCTAATCGTTTCCTGAGCAGCATCGTACAGCTTCGCGGATTCCTCTTCGATATATGTACTTAGCTTGGTGATCGTTTCTACAATGACTGTACTGCTTTTGTTAATTCGATTTCTCTCTTCATCATCGTAAGTACCTGTTGTCTTCTTCACGTTCATGATTCGTTCGATATCCTGGTCATAGACTTCAAGTTTAGCCTGTAGATCAGTAAAAATCTCTTGTTCTGTTGGATCTAATGATCGTGCGGAGAACTCATCCATTCCAGCCATTACATTGCTCTTATTTTTCTGAACTTGCTCATATTGCTTATCCGTATACTCTTGCTTGTCGAGAAGCTTCGTATAATTAGCTCGCATATTATAGAAGTCCGCTTTGATTTCTAGAATGTTCGTCTGATGTAGGAAGCGATCAGTATAGAGCTTCCCCTGTCCCTCTTTTACCTCATTCATACCGAATATTCCAGACAGGAATAAGATAAATAGCCCCACTAAACTAACTGCGAGCATCAAGATCAAGGTTGTAGTTAACCTCAGATGTTTAATTCCCCTCCTCTTGGGTTCACTATGTAATGATTTTTGTACCATGTGTACTCCCCCACTTTATTCATATGACTTAAATTTCACATCGTGATAACTATATATCGGTCAAATGAGGTTCCAATTGTTAGATGGCGATAAAAAGGTTCATCACTTTATTGCACAAATGTGAAGGAACTCTGCCCTCGTAGATACGATCTAGACCCTTTCATTTTTTTTCGTACAACCTATAAAAACCTACATAAATCTATTTATTTTTCCGACATATACTTAGGAGCATTTAGCTTAATAATCATCTGGGAGATGGAACATGAAAAAAATGTTGAAGCGGGGATCTCACGGTGCCAAAGTAACTAGCATCGCCAACACAGTATCTATTGTATTGTTAATTATTATCGTAGTCGTCTTCACCGTTCTTGGCACATTTATGTTTTCGAGTACACGGAGTATCCTGATCAAACAACAGGAATCTATGCTACAGACCAAGACACAAGCTATTGTCAGTGAATTTGATGCGATGTTTAAAGAAAAAGGATCACTCGTGAAACAGATGTCAACGAATACACTTTTTCAACAATATATCGAAACCACCGAATCAGCAGAAGTGGCGACAACCTCTCCACATGCTGAAGAGACACAGGCAACATTAGCAGCAATTGTCAAAGAAGAGCCTTCATTTGCTGATGCTTGGATCGCAGGTATAGAAGGAAAGGGATTCTGGCTACAAAATGATGGCGTCTCTTCCGCGCCGGACTTTGATATTCAGACTCGTCCCTATTATGAGCCTATCCGATCTACAGATGGACTGTACTATTCAGATCCATACATCGATATCGCAGCAGGTAATGTACTGATGGGCATTTTCTATCCGATCAAAGATAACAATCAACTCATCGGGTTTGCCGCAGCGGATATCGCATTCAAAGACATTCCTGCTATTATGGAAAGCTATTCTCTTGGGAACACGGGCTATTCCATACTGGTTTCCAAGACAGGAGAAATTCTGTACCACCCGGATGAGGAGAAAGTTCTAAAAGAAAACATTACAGACAGCACTAGCGACCTGGGGGAAATCGGTAAGAAGATGATTGCTGGGGAATCCGGTGTACAGCTTATTACAGACGACAACGGGGAACGACGTTATATCGGTTATGCCACCAGTAAAGATACCGGATGGGCGGTAGGTCTGACGATATCTGAACAAGAGGTTCTTGAAGAACTGAAGACGTTCACCTGGATTACACTTAGCGGATTTGCTGCAGCTACCATTTTATTGGTGATCATCTGCTACATTACACTTCGTTATCTGTTAAGATCCATTCCACAACTGCTCGCGAAGATCAAATTGATTGAGCAAGGGGACTTAACGATTCAGCTGGACGCCCAAGCGAATAATGAGATCGGTCAAATATCTCGTGGCATTAATACGATGGTGCAAAAAATTCAGAGCATGCTGCAAATCGTAGGCAGCTCTGCTCATGTACTGAATCAGTCCTCTACCGATCTACAGTCGATCTCTTCAAGAACGGCTACAACGATGAATGATACATCTATAGCCATTAATGAGATTGCGAATGCGACCAACTATCAGTCGATTGAGACAGAGAACATTTTACGTAAAACAGGATCGTTATCAAGCCAGATCGACGAAATTGCAACCGATGCTCAAGCGATCGAAACGATGGTACAGACCTCGGCTGATCAAAGTGGACAAGGATTAACTGTCGTAGAGCAGCTGTCTCAGTGGGCCGAAGAGAATCATAATTCCACACAAGCCATTTCATCCATTATTCAGGAAATTGACCAGAGCCGTCATGAGATTTCCAGCTTCGTGGACACGGTCAATCAGATTGCAACACAGACCAACCTGCTTGCCCTTAATGCTTCAATTGAAGCAGCACGTGCAGGAGAACAGGGTCGAGGATTCGCCGTTGTGGCGGGAGAAGTACGTAAGCTTGCTGAACAGACCGCACTTGCGACCCAGGAGATTTATAAAAAAGTACGTGTTATTGAAGAAAAAACAACCACATCGGTTGAGCATACTGCTCGTGGCATGAAAATCGCGGAGGAAAATGCGAAATCTGTAGAGGATACGAAGCAAGTATTCTTCAGCATCAACAAAGACTTGGAAGATTTGAAATTGCGCATGATTCAGATTAGTACAAATACCGCTAATGTGCATAAGCACAAAGATGAAATTTTGCAGGCACTGGAGATCATCTCTTCCACTACCGAAGAAAATTCAGCTTCAACCGAAGAGGTTAGTGCCAGCACGCAAGAACAGCTAGATAGTATTGAGCAGGTTGCTGACTTATCCAAACAGTTGAATCAACTATCCAGCAAGTTACAAGAGGAACTCAAACAATTCAAAGTCGAATAAACTATCCGTATTACGGGGTATCATACCCGTCTCCTCTTCTCATTTACGCCCAGTCCATCTATTATAGATAGATATGTGTACGATGAGGAATGGAGGATACGACATCATGGAATTTGCAAAACGTATGAATCACTTTAGTGAGGGGATCTTCACCCGTTTGCTTGAAATCAAACGCGAACGGTTAGAGAAGGGACAAGCGGTGATTGATCTTAGTGTGGGGACACCTAATATCCCGCCTGCCCCCCATATCATTACAGCACTGTGCGAAGCCGCGGCAGATCCCCAAAACTACATTTATGCGGTAAATGACCAGAGTGAACTATTACAAGCGGCCAGTACATGGTACAAACAGCGTTATAATGTAGATTTAGATCCAAAAACACAAATCTGTTCCTTACTCGGCTCACAAGAAGGGCTTGCTCATATTTCCCTATCCATCGTTGATGAAGGAGATTTGGTTCTTGTTCCTGATCCATGTTACCCGGTATTCGCAGATGGGCCTTTGCTTGCTGGAGCTGAACTGTATTATATGCCTCAACAAGAAGAACACGGATATGTCATTCAGCTAGAGGATATTCCAGCGGACATCGCAGCCCGTGCGAAATTCATGCTGGTGTCTTACCCTAACAATCCAACAACAGCGATGGCACCGGAGCAATTCTACGTGGATCTGATTGCCTTTGCCAAGAAGCATAATATTATAGTTCTTCATGACAATGCCTATAGCGAACTTGTATTTGATGGCAAGACATGTGGGAGCTTCCTCTCCCTGCCTGGAGCGATGGATGTAGGCATTGAATTCAATTCCTTATCCAAAACGTATGGACTTGCTGGTGCGAGAATTGGCTTCTGTGTAGGTAACGCATCGGTTGTCTCTGTGCTAAAGAAATTAAAGTCCAACATGGATTATGGCATGTTTCTACCGATTCAGAGAGCCGCAATTGCAGCCATTACCGGAGACCAGTCACAAGTTGAACAGGTAAGAGCCATTTACGAGGAACGCCGGGATATCCTGTGCGAAGGCTTCAGCAGACTCGGATGGAATATCGCGAAGCCCGAAGCGACAATGTTCATCTGGACGCGGATTCCTGCGCATTACAAGTCTTCAGAACAGTTCGCGACAGATCTCGTTAACCAAACAGGCGTAATCGTTACCCCAGGTAGCGCATTTGGTCCTTCTGGTGAAGGGTATGTCAGACTGGCTCTAGTGCAGAGTCAAGAACAGTTAGAACAAGCACTTCAATACGTAGAAGCCAGTGGGATCTTACACCCTAACAACTAAATACAGCAACAACAAAGAAGAGAAGCACGATTGCCCTGTATAGGGACTCACAGTGCTTCTCTTCTTTGCTGTCTAAGCAGAACAGCCCGCTACATGAGCGGGCTGCAAGGCTATTTTACATATATACATACTATGATGGGATGTCCATGTCCTGATCTAGCTTTTACTTGATCGACTTGCGCCAGTTGGAGCGATACATCAGATAAAGGAAATATGGTGTACCAATGAGCGCGATCAGTATGCCTGATGGGATCTCCGTTGGTGCCATAACCGTTCTACCAATCGTGTCTGCCAATACCAACATAACCGCACCAACCAAGGCAGACAAAAACATCGAGCGTCTTAACTTATGTCCAGTAAGTAATCGAACCATATGCGGTGCAATCAGACCGATAAAGCCGACTGTACCTACACATGCGACAGCACCGGCTGCCAACAACACACCTGTTGCCATTGCCATTAACCGTGTTCGGCGTACACCTAAACCAAGTCCTGACGCACTATTATCATCAAATACTAACAATTCAAATCGACGAGCAAGCCACCAGGCAATCGGTATGAGAATGACTAAAAATAGACCGATGACTCTCACCTGTTCCCAAGTACGCGCATACGTGCTTCCTGTCAGCCAGATATATCCGCTGCTTCCATATACCGCGCCACGCACGATTAGAATCTGGATACCTGCGCCAGCAATGGCGGACATCGCAATTCCTAGCAACACGACCGCAGAAGGATTTAATCCTTTTTTCCACGAGAGGGAGAACACGACTGTTGCAGCGATACCTGCACCGATAATTGCTGCAATAGGCAGCAAAAACACGGGGAGGCCTGGCCAGAGAATCATGACCATCATCGCTCCCAGACCTGCGCCTGAGGATACCCCCACGATGGAAGCGTCCGCCAGTGGATTACGTACCGCCATCTGGATCAATACACCGCTAATGGCCAGTGCAGCTCCAGCACCTGCCGCAACAAGGGTACGTGGAATACGCAATTGGATTATGCCGGAGAATAACCCATCTGACGTGAATAGACTCGGTATTAGATCACCTAAGGGAATACGCATCCCACCAAACATTGTACTAACCAAAATCAGAAGTATCGTGGCGGCACTGAATACAACCGCCAATGGACCAAAAGCCCAGCGGCGACGTGCACCCGTACTCATGGAGGTGGTCATGCCACCGCCATTTGCTGCTTTCATCCGGGTAAGCACCAGCCAGATTAACCATGGTGCCCCAATGATCGCCATCACAGCACCCGTTGGCAGCTCCATACTGGAGTTATGTACCATTTTGGCAAGTACATCCGCACCGATGAGCAACGCAGCACCCCATATAAAAACACCCGGTAATAATAAACGATTAGAACGCACTCCACTTAGTCGAACGAGATGTGGTGCAACCAATCCAACAAAACCGATTGGCCCAATAACGCTGACGATTACTGCTGCCAGCAATACGGCGAGGAGCAAACCACCTGCGCGAGCCAATCCAACCTTCTGCCCTAATGAGGAAGCGGTTGATTCATCCAGCTCTAACATGTCCCACTGCCGGGATAACAACAGAGCAAGGAGTGTAATACCGATCACCCAAGGCCAAGCATAGGCTACGCCACTCCAGTCATTTTGCACAAGTGTTCCGGAGCCCCAGAGGAATAACCCCTGTGTTTCCATGGAGAAAAAAATATGTAATGCACTTGTGAATGAACCAAGTACCATCGATACAATCATACCTGATAATGCAAGTCGAACCGGGCTTGAAGCTCTGCCACCACCCATGAAATAAGCTGCAAATGCAGCCACCAATCCACCTAAAGCAGCAAATAAGAAGGGAGACTGACTGAGTAAACCTGGAAATAAAATCGCTCCGAGCACAACGATAAAATATGCTCCCGCATTAATACCTAATGTATCTGACGCAGCCAGCGGGTTACGCGTAATCGTTTGCAGTAAAGCCCCTGCTACAGCTAATGCTCCACCTGCAAGAATACCAATAACAGTTCGAGGCATACGTAGATCCCAGATCATATTGTGCTCTAATGTATTCTGCTTACCAATCAGAGAATCGACAACAGTCTGCAATGGAATGGCTGCCTCACCATAACAAAGGCTTACAAAAAAAAGCACGATGAGAGCGGTTAAACCGCCCCCATAGATGCTTATTGTGCGCCAGTTCACGGCTGGCTTAGCTTGAACCGAACTCATTTCGTAATCGCTCCAACGACTCCATCAACGAGAACTTTGGATGAGATTGGCCCACCAAATGTCCATGTTGTGCTGTCCAGTTGATATACTCGTTTGTCTTTAACAAAGTTCAGACCATTCCAAACAGAGTTATCTTTCATTGCTGTGCCAAACACGTCATCATCTGGCTGTGTGATATAAATGAAGTTGCTATCTTGTACGGCAGACAGGGATTCAATACCCACTGTGGAGAATCCGTATCCTTCCAATTTGTCCGGCTGCCAGTCATTAACGAGTCCAATTTTGTCCAAAGTACCTACAACAACTGAATTATCCGTAAACATACGCAAGCTTGCAGCATTCTGATAAGTAAATGCCTGTGTCAGTGCAAAGTGGAAGTCTGATTTACCCGCATCAGCTAGCTTTTGTTTCGCTTCTTCATAATGCTGATCGAGATCAGCAAGCACTTCTTTTGCTTTATCCTCTTTTCCAAGTGCAGTTGCAATGGAGTTGAAGATCTCTGTCATTTTGTCATAGTTATAACCATCACCGTTGTATGGATCAAATTCAAGCGTTGGTGCAATTGCATTCAGTTGATCATAAACAGCATTATTATTATCAGCATTTGCAATGATTAGATCGGGTTTGAGGGCAGCAATGGCCTCCAAGTTTGGCTCACTGCGTGTTCCAATATCCGTCACACTGTCGTCAAGAGCAGCTTCGGAAGTCACATACACTTTATAGTTAGCGTTGTCTGCGTTACCTACTGGCTGAACGCCCAGAGCAACCACATCTTCGGTATAAGTCCATTCCAATGTAACAACTCGTTCTGCAGGCTTGTCTAATTTAAGCTCACCACGATTATGTTTCACCGTTACAGGGCCTGCTGTCTCTTCAGTAGGGGCACTGCCCGAATCGGCTTCCTTGCTTGTATCATTAGTTGTGCTAGTAGATTGACCACACCCCGCTAGCACGAGTGCAAATACTAACATCAACAAAAGTCCGTTCAAACTCTTTTTCATAATTCTGTTCTCCCCTATTGATATATATTTATATGATAACAATTATCATTATCACTATTGAATTATCACCTACCTGTACTATTTTGTCAATGGGATTGCCATGTGTTTGATATGATCTTCACAAAAAGAAAAAGGAATTACTCTTAAGTAATCCCTTCCCTTAGATATATTACGTTTATTTTAACTTAGCTGCATCGTTGTGATGCACGTATTATCATTGTCATATGTAGACAGTTGGGCTTCAGCAACTTTGCCATCATGAACGACACGAATGAGATAGGTTCGATCTCTGGGCAGCCACATATCCATAAACCCATTTGCACCTGACTTCATTGCAGACTCTTTCATATAGGTATTCCCCTCGGAATCGTGAACCGTTACCAAGAATTCCTCATTGATCAATTCTCCCTGACAACCGGTCAAGCTATGAATTTCACAAGGATGGGTCTGCTGCACGAAAGGAGCAATGGATAGGAAAAATTCATCTGTTGGTAAATCATAAGTCTTGGTGTGTTTATCTTGATCCGTAACAATTAACTGTTTCGCATCAATAGAGGCAGATAAAGGCATCTCTTTACCTGTACTGATATCATGAACCAATTTTCTAACATTAGGCGCATTCTCGGTTCCTGTCTCTTCTCTACCCGTATTGATTGCAATCAGATAGGTTCCTAACACAATCACTACGACTAGACTAACAATGATCCACATTGTTTTCTTCATCCGGAGTACATCCCCTCAACCATTTTCATTCATTATAATGGAGAACAGATGACTATGGACTTTAACAACCAGGAATTCACCAGATATTCACAAATATGTATGACTCATTGTCTGAATACTGATGATATTACTCTACATTCGGATCTCATACTCGCAGTGCTCATGCCCACTCACATTACATTTTGTTTCCTTCACTGTCACCCTTCGTTTCATCATCTTCGTCAGTGCACCCTCAAGAATCGCGCCTTCCAGGTCACAGACCATCTTCTCATCTTCAAGAGTTGGTAGTCCTTTGCAAAAGCAGTCATCTACTGCAACAGTCATCTTATGTTCATCTCTCTGCAAAATCCGGGGAATGCCAATCTGCAACTCTTCAAACAGGTTTAACAACTCCTCAACCGTATGTACAGGCAGGTTCTCTCCAATTTTTCGACCAATAGTTAGCGTTGTACCTTTGCCACCCATCGGCAGCCCCTGATTCAACCCAATTAAACGAATGGTGCGAAACAATTCCAGTGGTACCATATTCCCTAGTTTCTCACGATTTATCTGTTTCATATCGTCAAATGTATAATCTAGCATCGTTACGACCTCCTAGTAATAATCTATGCTTCTATACTGACAGAAGAGGTCATACCTTGCCTTGATTTGAATCAATAGTATGTATAATGCGTTTTTTTATGCTTAACCGAGTTATTGGATTAAAAAATGTAAAACCTCTCTTACCTGTCGTTTAAACGATCAGGAATGAGAGGTTTTACTTATAAGCATTTTATTAATCTAGCAATGCAACCACTACATCAGCAGCTTTTTGCTAAACAGAATATTTTTCATATAATCTCAGCCCAGGTTCTCCCCATTAGATTCAATCACTTGTTTATACCAATGGAAACTCTTCTTCTTACTTCGTTTCAGGGTTCCGTTACCTTCATTATCCTTATCCACATGGATAAATCCGTAGCGTTTAGCCATCTCGCCAGTCGAAGCACTGACGATATCGATGCAACCCCAAGCTGTATAGCCAATCAGATTAACCCCATCACGAACGGCTTCTCTCATCTGTTCAATATGATCTCGCAAGAAATCAATTCTGTACGTATCATTGATAGAACCGTCTTCTTCAACAATATCAACTGCACCAAGGCCATTTTCAACAACCATCATTGGGATGCGATATCGATCATAGACATGATTAAGAACATAACGAAGTCCTACAGGATCAATCTGCCAGCCCCAATCGTTTGCTTTCAAATAGGGGTTTTTGAATCCGCCAAATACATTACCTTGGGTTTCGTCACCCTCTGGACGGGTGCCTACCACATGCGATTTGTAGTAGCTAAAGCTATAGAAATCAACACAGCCTTGTTTTAATATAGCCTCGTCTTCTTCTGCCATCTCAATATGAATATTGTTTTCTTCAAAATATCTTCTAGCAAAGTCAGGATATTCTCCTCTTACTTGCACATCACTGCTCAGCATATTGTTAACCTGATCCATTCGCAGAGCCTTTAACATATCTTCCGGTTTACATGTGCTTCCGTACCCATGACTATAATTGATCATGCAACCCACTTGAAATGCCGGATTAATCTCATGAGCCAGTTTAACAGCTTTGGCACTCGCTACAAATTGGTGATGTAGAGCCTGGAATCTCAACTGTGTACTATCCACAGCAGTATTGTTGAATATACCACTGTCATCAACCAGCAATGCTCCTGCTATATACGCACCTGCTGGAACAATCAAACTGTTGATTTCATTAAATGTAATCCAGTATTTCACAACATCTTGATATCGTGTAAAGATAGTCTCGCAATACCGGACGTAACACTCGATCATCTCTCTAGAGGCCCAGGCGTTGAACTTCTCAGTTAGTGCAAACGGAGCTTCATAATGAGAGATCGTTACGATCGGTTCAATATTATACTTTTTTAATTCATTGAACACATTGTCATAAAACTGTAGTCCTGCTTCATTTGGCGTGATATCGTCTCCGTTTGGAAAAATTCTGGACCACGCAATGGACATTCTAAAGGAACGGAAACCCATCTCTGCAAACAGTCGAATATCTTCTTTGTAATGATGATAAAAGTCTACTGCCTCATGAGAAGGATAGTGTACACCCTCCTCAATATGTTTCGTAATGCGTCTTGGAATAGTATGCGTTCCACCCGTCATCATATCTGCTGTACTGGCCTTTTTACCATCAATATTCCAAGCACCCTCATATTGATTCGCAGCCGTAGCGCCACCCCATAGGAAAGATTCTGGAAATACGCTTATATTATTCATGTATTAATCCTCCTTAAATAATCTTTATCAATTTCTCACCCATCGTGATGGATGGCTTATCAGTACCAATTACATCTGTAAAGTCATTTGAATTGGTAACGATAATAGGTGTAGTTAAATCAAAGCCTTTCGCGGCGATTGCATCCGTATCGAATTCGATGAGCAAATCTCCAGCTTTTACTTCATCACCTTCTTGCACATGAACCTTGAAATGTTCACCTTTCAACTTCACTGTATTCATACCAATGTGAACGAGAAGCTCTGCGCCATTATTGGAGCTAATACCGATGGCATGGTAGGTAGGGAACACTGCGGAGATTACACCATCCGCAGGTGAAACGAGTTTCCCAACAGTAGGTTTAATAGCAATTCCTTTTCCCATTGCTCCCGTTGCAAATGCTTCATCCTGAATAGTGGACAACTCTAGAACGCGACCAGTCATCGGTGCAGTGAGTACATGTTCCGAAATACCGGCAACAGGCGTACGGTTAGTCGAAGTAGACTTTACTTCTTCTTCCTTCTTTACATTCTCAGGTACATCTTCAAATCCTAAAATAAGAGTCATCAAGAAGGTGACAACAAAGCTAATAACAAGACCAATTGCTGCATGCACTAAGTTCCATGGATTATCGGTGATAAATGCTGGTAACGTAGCCAAGCCGGCAATACCTAGAGCGGATCGAGCTACACCGAACAAACCTACATAAATACCACCTATAACACCACCAATGACAACAGCGATCAGAGGTTTTTTCAATCGTAGAGTAACACCAAATAGTGCAGGCTCGGTAATCCCGAGCAATGCAGTTACGCTGGTAGAGTAAGCGACTTGTTTGAATGCTTTATTCTTGGTTCTTAATGCGACAGCGAGCGCAGCTGCGCCTTGAGCAATGTTGTGTACGAGCATACCTGGGCCGACAATGCTATCGGTTTTGGTTTGTGCATAAGCAGTGAGAACAACTGGCCCCAAGCTATAATGCATCCCCGTCAGAATCAGGAAAGGGAACGCTCCGCCGATAATACCAGACACTAACCATCCTGCATGTGCATTGACGTAAGAGACAGCGGATGCAAGATAGTTACCAGCAATTGCACCCAATGGTCCTAGAACAATTAATGTCAAAGGCGCCATGACAAGGATTACAATTAACGGTTTCAAGATTGATTTAATCACGGAAGGAGAGAACTTCTCTGCAAATCGCTCCACATAGGACAGAATCCATACTGCTAGAATGATGGGAATGACTGAAGACGAATACGTTGCTTGTGTAACAGGCAAACCTAAGAATGAAACAGGCTCACCTGCAGACAGCAAAGCAGAGAAGCTAGGATGCAATAAGATACCTGCAATCGTTAAGGCAAAGCCCACATTAGCTTTAAGTTTAACTGCCGCACTCCAAGCGAGGAGCATCGGCAAGAAATAATAAGCCGCATCACCAACGAAGGTCATAATCGTATTGAATTGACCATCAAGATCAACGAGATCAAAGGTTTTCAGAATGAGCAGAACTGCCTTGATCATGGCACAACCAATCATAGCGGGTAGAATCGGGGTGAAAATACCAGAGATCGTATCCAGAACCGTAGATATTTTTCCCTTTTTCACCGCTGGGCCATCATTCTTACTTGTGAAGTTTCCGAGTTGCGCCAAGGCTTTGTAGACGTTGTTTACCTCATTACCGATAATGACTTGATACTGCCCTCCACTACTGGCAACGCCCATAACCCCTGGAACGTTCTTCAATGCTTCATTGTTGGCAATTGACTCGTCCTTAAGATTAAATCGCAGCCTAGTCGCACAGTGTGTTACACTATCTACGTTTTTTTCGCCACCGACTAATTTCAAGATATCGGCGGCCGTGCTTTCGTGTTTCATGTACTGCTCCCCCTTAACATATTTTTTAATAAAAAAAGACCTAGAGTTCTATCGAATATAGATATGCTCTATAAACGATGGAACTCTAGGTCTTGCCTGCCTCACCAGTAACAATCCTAGTATAGTCATTATGGAGCGCTGAGGAATCAAACCTTTTCTTCATCAGTCACTCTTTTAATATGAACCGTTAAATACACCAATTCGTCTTCAGTTAATTCTTTACCATAGTCGACCCGAATGAATTGCGCAATTCGGAGGCTACATTGATACTCAAGCTTATATTTTTCTTTAATAATATTGAGAAAATCGCTATCGTTACTTGTCACTACCGTATTGTTAAACAGACGATATGCAAAAAATTTCAAGTGTGTGATCAGTCTGGCGTAATGAAGGGAATTTTCATTAAAGTGAATTTTGAACTGATAACGAATAATATTTAGTACTTTCTGAATCAACTGCGTGATCTTCATCGTTTCTTCCATTTCAGAGCCCAGTTCTGCGTTAACGATATGAAGCGCAATAAAGCCAGCTTCATCTTCAGGCAACGTAATGTTGAATTCCTGATTAATCATATCCAGCGCTTTCAAAGCCACACGATATTCATTTGCATAAAACGCTTTAATTTCTGACAATAACGCATTATTAAAATTCATCCCCTGCTTATAACGAGATACTGCAAAGTTGATGTGGTCTGTTAACGTTAAATATATATTTTCATTCAGCTCTTTATCCAAGGATTGTTTGGCATATTGAATAATGCTGTCGGACACACGAATATATTCCATCGGTATTTGCGCGAGCAGGGCGTACAATTTGCCTGTTACATGCTTGGACTTTAGAAAAAATTCTTTTTCAATCTTCTCTACTGTAACATCGTCTCCCTTTTTCTTCTGAAAGCCAATGCCACTCCCTAACAGCATCATCTCCTGGTGTCTTTCATTGACTGCGCAAACGACATTATTATTAATAATTCGTGTGATTTTCATAACAATCTCCTTTTAAAATGGCACGTTAACATTATTTGGAAACAAAAAAAGACCATTAATAGTGCACACATGTTTATCGAAAATCTACATGTTTGCACATCAATCGGTCTTGCCTGCTGATCAGTAACAATCCTGATTATATCCATTATTCATTTATACAAGTATCTTAGTTGAAGACTTAATATTTGTCAACATAGTCATTTAAGGTGCTTTAATAAGCAATTTTCGAATGATTCAAAAAGGAAAATCAACATGTACTGACGCACAAAAGGGACTGACCTTTTTATGCGCGAAGCAAAGATCAGTCCCTTGTAGTTTGTCTGGAATAGTTAGTTCATTCATACTTCTGTTGATGTAGTTATTTAGCTTGTCGTCCAGTTAACCAATAATTCAATGCACCTGCTACTACAAAGGATACTGCCAATCCTATGCAAGCATGCAATACATTCAATGAGCCTTCTTCTATGAACAATGGAATCTGGAACAAACTGCCGAAACCACCGCTAATTACAGAAATACTAACAGATGTAAGTCCCATGTATAATCCACCTATACCCCCACCTAGTAGTGCTGAGTAAAAGGCGATCCTCTTGCTCATATTCACTGCGTAGATTGCAGGTTCAGGTACGCCTAGAAGTGCTACAACGGAGGACCATACGGCTGTTCTTTTCGTTTCGCCCTTTCTGCTTCGAAGGGCAACTGCCAGCGCTGCACCCGCATGTCCAAACATTGCAACAAACATCGCAGGAAGTACAATAGAGTAACCCGCAGACGTAAGTTCATAAATGATAATTGGAACTAGACAATATTGCAATCCAGCAATCATCAACAGGGAGAAAAATGCAGCAATTAACATAACCGCCAGTACGGGCGCACTTTCCACAAGTGAGCTAATCCACTCTCCAGCATAATCATCCACGAATGTCCCAATGATACCTAGAATGAGTAACATGAGTGGCACGAGGATCACCAAACTCATGAATGCAGCGGCAATCCCTTGGAACGCTCTAGGTGCTCTGCTATTAATCTTTCTTTCCAGATATGCTGATGCGATTACAGCTAGAATAACCCATGGAACGGAGGAATAGAGAGATGGCTGTGAGATAATTTCCACGCCAAACAAACGAGCTGTTTTCTCACCGTTTAACCACATGGAAACCTCAGGATAGAACATGAATCCGCCGATGGAGGCTGCCACATACATATTGCTTCTCAATCGATAAGCCGTGCTAACCGCGATAAGTACAGGTAATAAATATACCGGGGTATTTGCGATCATACTCAGCAAGTTGAATATAGGCTCATCTATCAACATCGGATCATCCGATATGAGTTGATTCAGTAGTAGAATGATGCCCAATATGACCTTAATAAGCCCCGCCCCAAGAATCACGGGCAGTAATGGTCTAAATACATCGGATATAAAATGCAAAACTGAAAAGGATCTCTTTGCCTCAAGCCTGGTTTCCTGTTCTCCATCCTCAATCTTATGTACATAATAGCTACCCGTAAGGGTGTTGAATACTTCTAATGCTACGCTCTCTGATTCTAATTCGATCCGGCATCGATTACGTTCAAGCTGAACATTAGCTGTAAACTGCTTCGCAGAAAAAATGGAGAAATCCGCCTGAGTCCGATCTTTCAGCACGAATGTAATTGCACTCATTTCATGCTCTGCACCTCTAATATTGTCCTCCCCTCCTGCAATTTGCAAAAGATCTGATACAAGTTGCCTGTGTTTCATGGATATATCTTCTCCTCTTACAACGGTAAACCGAGTTTATTTAAGTCCTCTATCTATATATCCATTTCCACAAATAAATCACAATAGGATAAATAAACCAATTATGATTGCACATCTGAGTATGTACACTAGGTGAAATGAACCACCAGAAATACAAAATAAAGTAAAGCAAAAAAACCTACCGTAATGGTAGGCTCTTCACTTCAAAATCTATAAGTATAATTAAGACAATGCCAGCATTGCATTCATGTCTTCTTCAGCAGTTGTAATGAGTTTCAGACCAAACATCTCTACCAACACTTCTAATACTCCCGACGAAATGAATTCCGGCGGTTTCGGTCCAATACGAATATCCTGAATGCCTAAGCTGAACAAGCCTAACAAGATTGCAACAGCCTTCTGTTCGAACCATGACAGCACAATGCTGACAGGCAATTCATTCACGCTGCAACCGAAGGCATCAGCTAAAGCCATAGCAATTTTTACAGTAGAACCGGAGTTGTTGCATTGCCCCAGATCGATATAACGCGGAATACCGGTATCGCCTACAGTGCCATAATCCACATCATTGAAGCGGAATTTACCGCAGGAAGTAGTCAGAATTACCGTATCATTCGGAAGAGATGTTGCCAACTCACGGTAATAGTTGCCGCCTTTCCCCGGTGCGTCACAACCTGCGATGACGAAGAATCGGCGAATATGTCCATCTTTGACCGCTTGGATAATCTCCGGTGCCAGCCCAATGACTGTCTCATGGTGATACCCCGTAGTTAAAACCTGTTCCGATTGTACGTTAGCTACAGGCAATGACAATGCTCGCTCAATTAGACGTGAGAAATCATCGTTTTCTACCTTCTCAACGCCCTCTAATCCAGCAACTTCGTACGAGAAGAAGCGATCAGCATACGTTCCTTTGATCGGCATTACACAGTTCGTCGTCGCTAGAATAGCCCCTGGGAACTGTTCGAACAGTCTACGCTGATCATACCAAGCCTTACCGATATTTCCTTTCAAATGTGCATACTTCTTGAGTGCAGGATAACCGTGTGCTGGTAACATCTCGGAATGTGTATAAATGTTGATGCCTTTACCTTCGGTCTGCCGCAGCAGTTCCTCCAGAGCATACAGATTATGTCCTGTCACTACGATACAATGTCCTTCGATCTGATTCTGACTTACCGTGATCGGCTGTGGAATTCCGAAGCGTTCTGTATGCGCCCGATCCAGCACATCCATGATGCGAATAGCTGCATTGCCCACTTGCATCGCCATATCGATATGCTCTTGGACATTAAAATTGGAATTCGTTAGTGTCATGTATAGAGCTTCATGCGTAATCCGATCTACTTCAGGATCGGTATATCCCAACTGCCGTGCATGCGTGGCATAGGCGGCAATTCCTTTTAAAGCAAAGATCATCGTATCTTGTAGACTGGCTACTGTTTCATTTTTTCCACATACCCCAACGACGGTACAACCCCCACTTGGCGTCTGTTCACACTGATAACAAAACATATATCGTTCCCTCCAAACTTGGTAACAACTCGTTATTAACAAGCCTAGCAGAGACTTCAAGGTACAAGTGTGATTAAAAACACAGTTCTGTAATCTTCCAACTTCTGTAACTTTTAATGAAACGACATTGCCAAATAAGTGCAACCCCATGCATTTAGAATGCGTAATGCTAACCAAGCGAATGAGATTGAATCCCATCGGAAATTATACGTTTAGGTAAGCTGCAAAAAAATCTAGATACGTTTCATTTTTCTAGCCACATCATGTTCTACAAAGTGTTCTTCAAATATCTGAAATTGGGATGGGATTCACTGATTCTATTCATTCTACAGGGTTATATAAACAGAGAAATCCATACGCAAGGAGCTGGTCCATTGGAACATTATAGACACAGTACAGAGGAGACACTTCATGAAGTACAGAGTTCACTGAACGGACTCACGACCTCTGAAGCAACCAAAAGACTCGAAACCGTTGGATACAATGAGATAAAAGGAAAAGACGCCACACCTGTGTGGAAGCTATTTATTGAGAATTTTAAAGATCCTATGGTTATCGTTCTGCTCATCGCTGCTGCGGTACAGATTGTGCTCGGGCATCTGATTGAATCACTCATTATATTTCTCGTCATCCTGCTGAATGCCGTTATTAGTGTCGTGCAGACGAAGAAAGCAGAGAGCTCCCTTGATGCCTTACGGCAAATGTCAGCACCAGAGGCCAAGGTCATTCGTGATGGTCAGAAAAGGACAATTCAAGCTAGGGAGCTTGTTCCTGGCGATATTGTTCTACTCGATGCCGGGGACTATGTGCCAGCAGATGGTCGCATATTGGAATCAGGAAGTCTTAAAATCAACGAAGGCATGTTAACAGGTGAATCCGAAGCTGCCGAGAAGCATGCCGATGCTATCGCAGAAGAGGCACCCATTGGAGATCGGCGTAATATGGCTTTCAGTGGATCACTCGTCGTGTATGGTCGAGGAACCTTTGTCGTTACAGGTACAGCTCTTCAAACGGAAATCGGCAAAATTGCTGAACTCATCCAGAATGCTGAAGCAAAGGAAACACCGTTGCAGCGTAAATTAGAGGCTTTTAGTAAAAAACTAGGCTTCTTCATTCTTGGCCTATCCATTCTGATCTTTGCCATTGAAGCAGGACGGGTATGGTTAACGGAAGGTACGGAGAACATTGGTCCATCGATTATTAATGCCCTAATGTTTGCTGTCGCGGTAGCTGTTGCAGCAATCCCCGAAGCATTATCCTCCATCGTAACGATTGTCCTATCACTGGGAACAAATAAAATGGCTAAACAACATGCCATCATCCGTCGTCTGCCTGCGGTAGAAGCACTTGGTTCAGCTAGCATCATCTGCACAGACAAGACCGGAACCCTCACCCAGAATAAAATGACGGTGGTGGATTATTATATCCCGCACGGCACCAAAGAAGAGTTTCCTGATGACCCGAAAGAGTGGTCTGAAGAGGAACGTCGGTTATTACATATTGCCGTGCTCTGCAATGACTCTAACATTAATCAGGAAGGCAAGGAACTCGGTGATCCAACAGAGGTTGCGCTCATTGCTTTTAGTAACCGAGTGAACAAGGACTACAACGAAATTCGTGATCAATTTCCACGTGAAGCCGAGCTTCCTTTCGATTCGGATCGTAAATTAATGAGCACCGTGCATACGTTTGAAGGACAGACTGCTCTCTTGACCAAAGGTGGACCTGATGTTCTGTTCAGCCGCTGTACTCATGTGTTTATTCATGGTGAAGTTCAGCCGTTGACGCCAGAGATTCGTACACAATTCGAGGAGAAAAACGAAGCCTTCTCCAAACGTGCATTCCGGGTTTTGGCATATGCCTACAAGAGGTTTGATGATAAAAAGCAAGTTACTACTGAGGATGAACATGATCTGATCCTCGTGGGTCTAACCGCTATGATTGACCCGCCCCGTGAAGCGGTATATAGCTCTATTGAAGAATCCAAAAAGGCAGGCATCCGTACGATTATGATTACGGGTGACCACAAAACAACTGCTCAAGCCATTGGTATCGACATCGGGCTTGCTAAGCCAGATGATATGGCTATTACAGGCAGCGAACTAGACAAAATGTCTGATGAGGAGCTGGATCAGAAGTTAGAACAAATTTCGGTGTATGCGAGGGTATCACCGGAAAACAAAATCCGCATTGTACGTGCATGGCAGCGTAAAGGCAAAATTGCTGCAATGACCGGAGACGGGGTCAACGATGCCCCTGCTTTGAAGCAGGCCGATATCGGAGTTGCGATGGGAAGTGGAACCGATGTGGCCAAAGACGCCGCAGCCATGATTTTGACGGATGATAATTTTGTATCCATCGTTAACGCGGTGAGTGTGGGACGGATGGTATTTGATAATATCAAAAAAGCGATTGCGTACCTGTTTGCTGGAAACCTAGGTGCCATTATCGCGATCCTGTTCGCACTGGTGGTCGGTTGGGTGAATCCATTCACGGCTCTGCAACTGCTCTTTATCAACCTAGTCAATGACTCTCTACCTGCCATTGCGTTAGGCACCGAAAAAGCCGAACCTGATGTAATGCGGCGGAAACCGCGCGATATCCATGAAGGTATCTTTGCTGGTGGAACACTACAGGCTGTTATTACACGTGGGGTTCTGATCGGGGTTGCCGTCATCATATCCCAGTATATTGGACTTGGTATCTCTGAGGAGATTAGTGTGGCGATGGCCTTTACAACGCTGATACTAGCACGTAGTCTACAGACGTTTGCGGCACGTTCTAATACGCAGACTATTTTTCAAGTAGGCTTTACGACAAACAAATTCGTGCTCGGCTCCATCTTCGTGTGTCTATGTCTGTATGGAATCACGTTGATTCCAGGTGTACGCGGCATCTTCGCGATCCCAGATGCATTTGGCTGGTATGAATTCCTCATTGCTGGTGGGCTTGCCCTTGCCGCAGTCATTCTGATGGATTTGATCAAATGGATTCGTCATCGAGGTAAAGCAACAACCGTCGCTTAACCGAGTCAGGCTCCCTTCCGTGGAAGGGAGCCTGTTTATTTTTATATAACACGATATATAGCCCGCTGTATGCCTACAAGTTACGCATTCGCTCTCCCTTGATAGGAAGATCACTTGTCACCCCGATTCGTACACTCTCCTTGCTCTATGAAATCCATCCACGCATATTGATCTGATTGTCCATGATCCGGATTTTCTATACTTGCATCGGGACGAAGGCATCTGGACACCCCTTCACCTTCTGGAGAATCAACATAGATGCTATCGATTCGCACAGGCAATGTCTTCTGCCACCGATATAGATCACCAAAAGCACCAATCTCATCTTGATTACTCCCGTCAGGCAGTCGTACCTGCAATTCATGAATATCACAACCTTTAGACTCAGCACAGCTATACGCTACAAAAAAAGTATCTCCATAGCTGGAGACATACCGCTCTGGCACCTCGTATCCTTTGGCTATCAATTCATCTGCATATGTATTATTAAGTTCTAGCATCTGCATGTTCGCATAGTCTTTGGAAAACTCAAAGTCGGATACCCTGCCGCTATCATCATCAACGAGCATTCTAAATGACGTCTGATACTCATTCTGAAAATGCCCATCAATGAGGTAGGATAGAAATCCCCCATGGAGAAAAACACGATCAATGATCACATCCTCATCATATTCTTCAGCGGCATACTTAATAGCAATAGCTTCTGCCTGCTTCTCACTGATGGACGAGAAGAAAAAAGGGCGGAGCACAACAAAAAATAGAACAACTATGCTGATTACAACAATCAGAACAATAAGTTGAATAATATGCTTAATACCTAATTTCAATTCAGGCATATCTGCTCACTCCTTCTATACTCTATAGCTCGTCCCATTTCAATCTAAAACCCTCATGAATTTTTATGACATTATTGCCATATTCAATTCACTAACGTAAAATGTTATAACGGACTGGTATGACTGCATGATATCTACGAGCATTTATCATTCCATATCGAACATATAGACAGGAAGGATTACATGAAAGATCACATTGTCATGCCACTGTGGACATGCTGCCTTTTCATTGTAGTGATGAATACTACGATGTTTAACGTATCACTACCTATCATTATCCATGATCTACAAATTACGTCTGACCTAGGCTCTTGGGTCATTTCCAGCTACTCCATCGGATACGCTTTATCAACCGTAATCTATAGCCGGTTGTCGGATCGGATTCCGGTACGTAAGCTGTTAACCATTGGGCTGCTCATTCTAGGACTATCTTCTTTACTCGGTCTGTTTGCACATAGTTTCGCCGTGTTATTGCTCACTCGGATCCTGCAATCGGCTGGAGCAGGAGTTATGGCCGGCTTAGGACTCGTCATCGCAAGTCGCTATATCCCGCTGGAGCGAAGAGGCGCTGCCATTGCTCTAATATCCTCCGGTAGTGCGATGGCCTTTGGTCTGGGTCCAATCGTCGGCGGATTAATCAGCGAGTATTGGGGCTGGAATGGGCTTTTTGCAATTACCGTGCTGGTATTGCTTGCCCTACCCGTACTGTTCTATTTCCTACCAAATGAAACGACCAAGACCGATCAGCCCTTTGATACAACAGGAGCCATTCTCACGACACTGAACGCAGTAACATTGTTGGTCGCGATCACCCAGCAGTCGCTCTTATGGTTTGCGGTAGGTATCCTGTCTCTTGTGGTGCACATTCTGTATATTCGCAGAGCGAAGCTGTCGTTTATTAACCCACAGGTTTTCAAGGCTCCAGGCTACACACGATTAGTCATGATTGGCTTTTGTGTATTGGTGGTTAACTTAGGCAATCTGTTCCTCATGCCCCTTGTGCTCGCTGACCTGTTCGCACGTTCTTCACTGGCAATCGGGCTGCTCATCGCGCCTGGAGCGATTGTCGCTGCATTTATGGCTAGATATATAGGACGCTGGATTGATCAATATGGCAATATGCGCTTTCTGATCATTGGGCATGTGTTGCTTGCCGCTGTCCTTACGTTATTTATGCTTGGATTGCATCAGTCGGCGTTTGTTATTACAGTAGGTTATTTGTTCTTCTCACCTGCCATTTCGGCGTCGATGTCATCCCTCAATAACGAAGCATCACGTATTCTGCCCAAATCGCAGATTGGTTCAGGAATGGGTCTGCTACAACTTGTTCAGTTCTTCGGCGGCTCGGTATCTGTGGCGGCTTGTGGTTTGTTGCTCCATAAGATTCCACACGTTACAGTTGAACAGGCTTACCATTATGTCTATGGATGTCTATTGATCGTTGCTGTTGTTTCTCTGGTGCTTGTCATCAATCATCACCGAGCATCCCGTCCCACAATCCCTGCCTCCTTGTCGAACAATTCCTAGGATATATAACAGGAGACCTCTTTAGAGAGCTTGATCTGCCCTCAGCTTTGCCAGAAATGACGTAAAGCTGTCGGCAATCTCTCTCACATTTCCCTCCATTAACCGCTGAGCTTCCTCTGGTGAATCTGTCTCACTCTCGGCATCTTCCCGCACGATAGCTTCTTCATGCTCCATAAGTAAAATAGCTGGACTCGCTGAATGTTTACGATAATCCAGTAAATAGTTATTGCCACTGCTGACACTCCATGCGATTGGGATAATACGCTTCGGATCAGGATTCACTTCGTCTACCATCTGAATGTTATTCGTGATGAACTGGTCATCTAATGCAGAGAAGCGGATCTCCCAATCCATGACCTCTCCGCTCTCCATGAGATTGAAGGAATTAACGCTGTTCGTCTGCTGAAAATCCAAATACTCCTGCGGAAATACAACGCCGTAATGATCCTGTATACTAGTAATGTCAGCTATATTCATATCTCTCCACACCTTTCAGCATCATTCGATAACTTGTATGAATTATCTTTCGCCCCGTGCTATTTTCCAGGCTTCCGTGATCGCAATAGGTGTTTTTTGACTTGTCTGACCTCCACCTTCCTTTGTCCAAAGGGGCGGATAATAAGCAAACACCTGTCCTTGCTGTAGCTGACTCATATCGTTCTGCCAATCTTGCCAGCGAAATGTCTGATAGAACTGCTCCAGATCTCCATGCGCTAACCAGTTCATAAATTCAGAGTACGCAAGTTCCGTCGATTCCCATTCCAACGTATCTGGTGCGAAATAGTATATGTGGCCGCTTCCTTCGAACTTCCCTGTATCGAATGCAAAGAATCCGCCGGCGACATCATATGCAACGACCAGCATTCCTTCAAGAGCCTCTAGAGCGGGACGATCTGAGAGCCCATTCCAACTTATCAGACTTCCCACGACCTGTTCCGTCTCTGCGCCAAGCACGGTAATCCAGCCATGATCCACCAGAACGCCTCCTGTTTCATAGGCTATGGCACCCAGATAAGATCTTGTGCTCACTTGGAGACTATAGATAGCCTCTTCGCCCTTACTCCGTTGTGCTGGAATAACGGCATGTGTGTTGCTGCCTTCCTCCAATAGCTGCTTGAGTTCGGGCCATGCATCGTTCTCCAGATCCAGTAGTTCATGTAAAGATAATTTCTGCATCGTGGTACTCCTCCTTAACATCGTTCACACTATTTTCCGTGACTCATACGACCATACACTTTTCTCTCATTCGTTGTTTGTACATTCGTCAATTTCAATTTCTACCACCGTGTACCCTCAATACGTCACCACATTCACAATCCAAATGCACACATAAGTCCATCTCTTCCCAGCTACCATCCATCCAATTGTCCGGAGTAATCTCATGAGGATAGAACCACACGGAATAATAGGGCTTGCCATACTGCCTTGTATCGTTCTCCAGGGTCAGCTGAATGTGATATCTCGTAATATCGACATTCCAATGCTTCGCTAGCTCCGAGGCTCTGACTGCATCAATCGCCAGAACTAGATACGGGGTGTACATTTTATCGATCTTCAAAATTTCATTCATGCTGAAATATCCCCCCCTTCATCCGGCTTCGAGTTTGCATTACCTGTGTAGATTGCTTTCTGTCTATACAAAAAAAAACAACAAGAGCCCGCGATTAAACCACAGGCTCTATTTTGAACAACCTTTTATAGATGATCGGCATGGGTTACGCGGTTTCGTCCTGCTGTCTTAGAAGCATAGAGTGCCGTATCTGCGCGCTGGAACACAGAGGTGTCCGTATCCCCTTGTACCGCCGTAGCAACACCGATACTTACGGTAATGTTATATTGACCCCAGTCGGATGAAGCCACTTCAGAACGATATCGCTCTGCAACCTCCATGGCTTGGTCATGATCACAATCTGCTAGGATGATAACAAATTCTTCCCCGCCGTATCTTGCGACCACATCGCTACTGCGTGACATGGATTGCAGCAATCCAGCCAGATTTCCAAGTACCAAGTCACCGATTGGATGTCCATAGGTATCGTTTATACTTTTAAAATGATCAATATCGATCACTAGCAGGGAGAAATGGCGTTGCTGCTGCTCTAACAGAATCAAGCTTGCCAGCAAGCTATTCTGGAAGAACCTCCGATTTTTGAGACCCGTTAATGGATCTGTGGATGCCATTGCTTCTAATTGGTCGTTTACTTTAAGTAGTGCTTGTTGCTTTACCTCGTATTCCTGGTGTAAACGTTCAAGCTCTTTGTTGGCTTCTTGTGTCGCCTGATATAATTCCTGCAGCTTGGTCTTGGTCTGCAAAATATCCTTCTCATGCTCAATTCGTTTGCGCATGACAACGACAACACAGTCCACCACGCTTTCTCCATCGCGCGTCTGCCGAACACCGTTCAGAAGAACGGGGACATCCTGGTGGTCACTGGTGCGAAAAGAAAAATACATTTCATCCACATGCCCGTATAGCTGAATATAAGGATAGAAATACGTATGAAAAAACAATTTGTTCGTTACCGACATAGTCGACTCAATGTGTCTCCCCAGCAATTCGCTACGCTCTACCTTAAGCATATTTAGCAATGTCTGGTTTACTGATCGCACAATACCTGAATCCGAGATAGAGAAGTATCCGCAAGGAGCCTGGTCTAGTTGGATATCCATGTAACAACTGCCTTTCGTTCATATTAAACGCTTGCCAAGTAGTCTTTGATCAGACGGCTTGTTTCCTCAGGCTGACTTAGATGAGGGTAATGTCCTTTCGCCGTCATCTGTTGTAATCGGCTGTTCTTCAGATGCGCGTGCAGATAATCTCCAACCTCAACTGGAGCTATACTATCATCCGAGCATTGCAGAATTAGAGATGGAACCGAGGCCTGTTCCAGATTGACACGGCAGTCCGAGAAAAATGTCACTTCAGCAAATTGTCGTGCAATATGCGGATCTCTGGAGCAAAAGCTTTTTTCCAGTTCTTCAGTTAGCTCTTTCCGATCCGGGTTCTGCATCACAATTGGTGCGAGATAACTAGCCCAGCCGATAAAATTCAACTGCATCATTTCAAGCAACTCATCAATGTCCCGTTTGTCAAATCCACCGTAATAATTCGGAAGATCATTCACATAACGTGGGGAAGGCCCCAGCATGACCAGTCGATCAAAGTATTTCGTTTCATGAATGGAAGCAAGCATACCAATCATGCTGCTAACAGAATGTCCTACAAAAATACTATCTCGTATATCTAGCGTTTCCATAATCTCCAATACATCCTGGGCATAGCCATGAAGATTATTATATTTTCCAGCATCATAATAATTAATTTGAGATTGCCCTGAGCCTACATAATCGAACAATACCACACGGTAGTTGTCCACAAAACTAGGCACGATGTAACGCCACATATCCTGATCACATCCAAAGCCATGTGCAAACACAATCGTTTGGCTTCCCGTACCAAGTACCTTCACATTGTTGCGCTCGAGAACGTCAATACTCATCAAAATCACCTCTCTGAGGTAGTATTCTACACCTTCATTTTATTCCATTATTATATCGGAAAATGTTGGAATATGGCTAAAAACATTAATTTTTCACTTGTTAATTATTCAAATGATAGAACACTCATGATAACCCACTCTTTACAAACTGACGATCGTCAGATAAAATCATTTCAACATGCTTCATCGCATAGAACATCATACGGAGGAAGATTATGAGTACACTAGCACCAGGAACGACTTTACAAAAGTTATGGGGAAGATCGTTTATTTTCATTATGCTGGCCAACGCATTGTTATTTATGGCCTTTGAAATGCTCCTCCCTACCTTACCCTTATTCGTTTCAACCCTTGGGGGACAAGCATCACAGATCGGACTCGTTACAGGAATTTTCATGTTCTCTGCCATTCTTGTTCGCCCTTTTACTGCTGTGCTTGCCACTTGGATGGACAAAAAGTATTGGTTGATTATCGGTATCGCCATCTGTGCACTAATGACTGGAGCATACTACCTCTCGTCAGGTATAGGCATGATTCTTGTGTTTCGAGTGATCCATGGTTTCGGTTTCGGCTTAGCAACTACGTATTTCGCAACAATTGCAACCGAAAATATTCCCAAAACTCGTCGTGGTGAGGGGATGGGATACTTTGGTGTAGGCGAAACAGTAGCAGTGTCCATTGGCCCTCTGGTCGGAACTACATTACTGCTGAAGTCCAGCTATCAAAGCCTATTCATGGGTGGTATGTGCATCTTATTACTTGCACTGCTTATGGCTGTATTTGTATCTCGTAAGCCTAAACAGACTTTGGAAGCTGAAGCACAGACTGCACCTCCCGCTACAGTTAAATTGATTGAGAAAAAGGTTCTTTTCCCCTCCCTTCTCATTATGCTGGTTGGTATTGCCGCTGGCGCGATCATGTCCTTTGTTGCCCTATTTGCTAACGAAAGAGGCTTTACCAATATTGCATGGTTTTTCTTTATCGTAGCGATTGCCAGCTTTGTGGTTCGGTTGTTCTCTGGCAAAATGTTTGACCAGTTCGGACCCGGTTCTGTGCTGCTGCCTGCGGCGGGATTTGCTATCGCTGGACTTTTGGTTCTGATCGTCGCCCAAAACGAAATTCAATTCCTCATCGCTGCTGCGTTATATGGCTTTGGCTTTGGGGCGATATTCCCGGCAATTCAGACTTGGTGCGTTAATCTAGTAGAAGAACATGAGCATGAAAATGCGATGGCCTCTTTCTTTAATTTCTTCGACCTCGGCATTGGAGGGGGTTCACTGGTATTAGGGGTCGTTGCCTCTGCATTTTCTTATACAATGGTGTATGCTATATCCATAGGTATTTTTGTGGTGTATATTTTGCTGTATCTAATCTACAGCTCTAAACAAAAGAGCATCAAGAACCGTCCATTGGAGGTACACATTGAGTAAACAACGTATCAAAGAAATTGCGATCCAACACTTTAACCGTTATGGATATGAAGGAACCAAAATGGCACAGGTTGCAGAGGAGGCCGGCATTCGCAAACAGTCCCTTGCCTACCACTATGCAACGAAGAAAGCATTACTGCTGGAGATCTATGAAGAGGTCGTGCAGGAAGAGCAACAATTTGTACGTCAATTTTTTAGCGAGTCAGGCACACTTCCGTTAGAACAACAGCTGCATTCCTTTTTGTTAGAGCACAAAAACCGCTTTTTGACCCATCCTAATGTCGCTTTTATGTACATTCTTTCCTTTATTACGCCACTGGAGGTTCATGATTTTGTGTTGGCTCAGTATCGAACCTATCTTGGCACACTAAAGGAAGAATTGTCGGCTACTTTTGCCACCGTACAGGCTACAGATATTCGTCTAAGTCCAGAAGAGGCGACGGTTGCCTTCGTGACCCTGATGGATGGACTTGACGTTCAGCTCGTGTATGAGACACGTCAGTCGTATGAGCAGGCACTAGCCATCGCTTGGAATGTATTTTGGTCAGGCATACAGCGCAAGTAAGCCGATCGTGTTCATTAGAACAGTTAAATTATCTTAGTCACATTTAAAAGCATTTCTTGATAAAAAAGCCCTGATCATTAAGATCAGGGCTTGCTTCTTCTTCTGCACGAATTCATCTGCATGAATAAGGTTCAATCCATTCGAATGGTTTATTGCACTGTTACAATGACACGTTGGTAATGCTTCAAGTTATGCTCACCGTTATCTTGCACCTCTGCGATGATGTGAAGAGTGTCACCAGATTTGGCATCCTCAGGCACTTTGAACGTTACTGTATCTGTATCCTTCCCTTGCAGTTCAAGCTCATCTAACTTCTCATCCTTGGCCAATGGGCGCTGTAATCCAAGTTGCAAATCTCCAGCCATCTCTGGTGTTGCCTTGCCTTCCTGTTCCTTGGATTCCTGATAGGTGTCAGCTTCAAAATATCTCCACCATTCATACGTCAGCTGATCGCCATCTGGGTCTTGCCCTTCCGCATGCAGCGTTAATTCTTCGCCTGGCGCAGCAGTCAGATCCAACCCTTCCTTAATCGTGAGTGTTGGGTTGTGATTCGCATTCTCATACTGATCTGTTACACCCCAATCCGCACGAGCCGCAAAATCATTCTGAATGTCATCAAACCATCTCATAAGAGAATATTCGGCTTCATACCGTTTGGAGTACGGATCGTAGTCCAATACATTATTGCGGTAGAGCTTATCGTTAACGACGCCAAAGCGTCCACCCCAGCCACCATACGATGGATCTTCCATACTGCGAAGACCGTTATCAATTAAATAGAAGAAAGATGGGGAATCCCCTTCGGAGATAAAATCATATTTGTCATACTGCGGATTATTCTTGAGGTAATCAGCGCTGCCACGTTGTTCCTCTTCTAATTCACCCTCGATCATTTTGCCATCACCCATCGTAGCGTACATATCCATCAGCTTGCCATGTCCGTCAAGAAGATTTTTTTTCATCCACTCACCGTGCAGTTTGCTGTTTACTTCTTCGGCATGCATCTTCCATGCATAGGCAAAATGCCAGAAGTTCGACTGGTCGTTCAAAATACGAATATCTGGCCAGTTCTTTGCAATATATTCGTTATAGCTGTCATCCTGGTCAAGGATAATATAGAGCAGCAACTTGTCACTGACCTTCTTCTGAATGTTAGCCCACTCGGCAGTATCCTTATATTGTTCTTCAATGGATTTCAGTGCCCGAGCGGTTGTGTTCGTTCCTCCCCAGGTCTGTACAACTAAGTCCCTTGAGTCGTCATCGAGAAACAGTGTTTTTAATAATTCTGAACCTTCTGTTTCCTTCTCCATCTCACCTTTATCAGAGATATTGCCAATTTTGGTCATGGCTCGAATATCTTCTGGCTTAGGATAACCATCTGCATGCGTGCTCAAGTTCGGATAAATCTCCTCGTAAGCATCCAGCATATCATAGAGCCATTGGGTTCCAGTCCAGCGGAACGGTTCGATGCCTGCCTCCTTATCACCAGCATAGTGATAAACGGAGCTTGTAAGCACAATTCCGGCTAGGTCCATCTCATTGGCATAATAGAGATAACGAATGACAGAGTTCATATCATCCACTTCTCCATCCGTCGTAATCACCGTTCTTGCCTTTTGTTTCTCGTTATCTGTTGTCTGCTCAGGTTGAGTATCTTCCTGCTCTGTCGCTTGATTCCCTTGATTATCTGATGCTTGTGGCGTTGTAGATGTACAACCACTCATGATGAGCATGCAAGCCAAGAGTGCAGCCAACATGCTAAACCCTGTTTTCTTATTCATGCTTATTCTCCCTTCTCGTTCTCGTGGTGATGTGTGTTCGGATTATCCTGTTCAATCTCTGTGCTTAATATGAGCCATATAAAGCAAAAAAAACCCAAACATCAACATGGGTAGGTCATTGCCTACACATATCGATATTTAGGTTTTGCCTGCGAATGCAGTAACAATCCTTTAACTGACTGGAAGTATAGCATGATTACGCTTACTTGTAAACGCATTCAGCATGAAAAAGGTCATATAGACCTAATTTCGTTCTATCTTTTCTACGCTATCCTACCAGTGGTCTAAGCCATTCTACCTCGAACCCCAGTTGCTCCAGCTCTTTAAGCCCATCTTCAATATAGTGGTTAGTCGTTCCATCCCAGCCTTGCTGTACAGCAACTTCAATCCATTGCCTAATCCTCGCCGGATGATTCAGATTGTAGTCTTCCTTCACACCTGTGCGATGATTGAACAACAAAACTCCACTATTCAATACATACCCTATGATTGCATCATCCCATGTGTGGAATTGAACACGCAGTGCATGTATTTTGGAACCGTCACTGAACACTTTGAGTTCTAACTTAGCTGTGTTATTGACTATTCTAGCTGTAATGATGTACTTATATGTCTGACCACCTACAACTATGTTTCGCAGTTTCTTTTTCATCATGATCACCTCTGCTACCTCTACAATATGGAATAAATTCAGATTCGAAAATAAATGCCACCTTCCACTATTTTCATGTAAACTAATGCTTAGCTACAGAACAACAATACACGAAGGAAACACGACGAGTACAAGTGCAAATGCAAGTGCCGTCCATCGTCTGATTAGGAGGATTAGAATACGATGAAGGAACTAAATACAGCATTAAACCGTTTTATCGAGCAACAGAATGTATACAATGAAGCCTATGGACTATTCAAAGAACATGATATACGCCCCCTCTCCAACCAGCAAGTACCTGTTATCGATGAGCGAATTCCGCTCTCTCCCGAATTGATGTACTTTTACTCCAACTATGAGATGGTAGATGCTAAGGCTGAGGGCACTCTTAAAATGAAAAGCGCTGCTGTAGAGATCGGTGATGCTGCCCTGCTATTTTTTGTTGCACCTGAGCATCTCTATCGTCAACAGTTGGGCTACCATTGGATTGGTATGGAAGAGCCTTATCAGGAATCGCCAGACTGGGAGCCGCAGCATGTGGTCATAGCCAATTTGAATGATGATCCTCTCATTGTGGATACACAAGCATCAGAATCGCCTGTGTATGCGGCTTTTGTAGGTGGAGAACCTCAGCCAATCTCGAGGTCATTGGCGGACTTTTTCCATGCACTTGCCATTCTCATCGAAGCCGCGCGAGCTTATGAGGGAGAAGTGAAGGATGAGGACACGTATGAGACCAAACCAGAATATCTGGAACATGTCATACCTCTATTGCAGGAATTGCTTGGAGAAAAGGAATATGTAACTCACCTACTTGCCTATCTATCGTTACAAGAATAGTTCGAACATTAGAGGAAATGGAGATATGGATATGATCTATGTTGCGTTGCTGCGAGGTATTAATGTTGGTGGAAATAATAAAATTAACATGAAGCAGCTCAAGGAAACATTTGAGCAGGTTGGCATGCAACAGGTTGTGACCTATATCAACTCAGGCAACATTATCTTTGCTTATGAGCCAGAACTTGAGAATGCCAATACAGAGCTGGCACACATTCTTCAGGAAGCCATTGCGACGGACTTTGGCTTACAGATCCGAGTTGTGGTGCGAAATATCCATGAAATGCAGACCGTTATTACCGCACTGCCGGAGGAATGGAGCAATGACGATCAAGCGAAGAGTGATGTTATGTTCCTCTGGGATGAGATCAATGACGTGTCTATTCTGGACAAGCTGCCCCTGAAACCAGGCATTGGCACATTAATTTATATCTCAGGTGCCTTACTGTACAGCGTAAGTCGCGAAGATGCCACCAAAAGTGGAATGAATAAGCTGGCAGGTTCGGCTATCTACAAACAAATGACCGTTCGCAACGTCAATACGACTCGCCAGATTTATATCTTGATGCTCGCTGCAAGTGAAAAATCCTAATCCTAGTAACATTAGTAACTTTTCAACGATGCTACATATTGAAATAGTTAAAGACAACAAAGGACAAGAGATTATCTCTCCTGTCCCTTTTGTTATTCTTTTACAGTTCAGTCGTACACACTAAAACTTTTCTTATTCCCAGAAGAAACGGCCTGCAAATACTTTTTCCGTCAGCAGCTTGTACGTCTCTTCAGGCAACTCTTTCTTCATTTTCGCCATGACTTCTTCTTTGCCTTGATAGTACTGTGAAGACATGCCAATCTCGGCCTTTGTATTGCTTGCATCTAAACGCATAATTGGTGTCGCTGCATTCTTCGTCCAAGGTGTCCAGTCTGCGAGGTTGGCAGATCCGCCATCCCCAGGGTGCCCTGTATACAAGAACTGTTTCAAATAGGCCGCCATAGCTGTGGACAACTGGTCACGACCTGGTTGGTTCGCCTCACTGAAGTACCCTTCCGGGAAGTACGCAGCTATACCCGCTGCATGCCCTGTATAGAAGTCCATATCTGCGCCGTGAGGAGCACCAAGCAATGTCTGCAAACGTTCCGAGATTACACCAGGCTGTGTACCCCATGCAAACCGATATGCATAAACGGAAGGCTGGCCTGCAACATTTGTCAGTCGCTCGGCTACCCGTTCAGCATTAAATCCGGCATACGCTTCACTACCATACTGAATAGCGGCAGCATATTGTTCCGCTTTCGTTTTATCTGTGAACAATGTTCCATCGTTAATCGATGGGGAGAAGTTCGGATCACCGAAGGCAAATGCCGCGAATTCGGTATCCAGACTACCAAGCAACACTGGAACTTTAGTGTAATTGCCTTGCTCCAGAGCAGAGAAGCCCTCTTTTGGAATGACGGTGCCATCACGGAACAGGTGTGGGAATGGCTCCATCCGAATTGCCGTGCCACCAAACACCTTAACTAGCTTGTCCGCAGGCAGATCACGTAGATACGTAGCTAATTGTTCCTTAGACTGCTTCGCGATCCATGCTTTAGCTTCCTCGGGGGTAGTTACTTTGCCTTCCTCTACTAGCAATTTCTCCAGAGCACTTTCCGACTTTTGCTCACCTGCTTCTGGTGCTGAAGTCGTTAATCCACCACTGAATGCAACGGCTTTTTGGAATAGTCCTTTTCCGAGTGGTGAGATGAGCGTAGCCAGCACGTCCCGCGCTCCTGCAGACTGACCTGCCAGCGTTACGTTATCCGTGTCACCACCGAAGCCTTCGATATTATCCTGTACCCACTCCAATGCACGAAGCGCATCAAGTAGTCCATAGTTACCGGAATCATCCAGAGCATTACCTGTCTCCAACGCTTCATTCTTGAAGAATCCAAGCGCACCTAAACGATAGTTCACCGAAATAATAATGCTGTTTGTATTACGTGCAATTTGTTCGCCTTGGAAGTCCTTGCCTGATCCAGTCATGTTCCCGCCGCCGTGCAGGAATACCATTACCGGAAGTTTGGAACTCGTTGTATCGGGTCTCCAAATATTCAAATAGAGTGAATCTTCACTACCTACCGTATTTTGCCCAGACAGTTGCAAGCTGTTGGCAGCGAATTCCTTCGCTTCACGTGTCCCCGTCCATGCTTTTGGTTCAACTGGCGCTTTCCAGCGCAGCTCTCCTACAGGTGGTGCTGCATAAGGTACACCCAGCCAGCCAAGTGTTCCGTACTGTTCATAACTCTTGCCATCAATGGAGCCATATTTCGTCTGCTGAAGTGTTTGTGGCGTAAAACCTTGATCCTGCTGGTGCTTCAGCCAGCGCTGTTCAAGTGTGCCGCTCCCATCTTTGAGTTGCACTTGCAAGGCCTGCGCTGTTGCCTCAGCCATTTGGCGATTCGAGAGTGGACCCTTGCCATCTTGGAGTGCATTGATTCCTTTCGATGCCGCAAAGGATACTGCCTCACCTTGCTTATAATCTGTGCCAGCTTCATAACCGAGCGTTTTTAATAACAGTGTTGCATAGTCTTCAGACGTAAGTGTCGCATTGGGTTTAAATACGTTCGCTCCATCAGCAATTCCTAGATAAGGATGCTGTTTCAGATAACCAACAACAGGCTGTAGGAATTTCCCAGCTGATGCCGCATCTACATACGTATCTGTCCCGGTATAGGCAAGTGCCTCTTTTTCCAATCCAGTCAAACGCAAGTACAAAACAGCGGCCTGAATACGTGTAGCTTTTTTGTTCAGATACGCTGCATTAACCCCTTGACCATTGCCTTTAATTAATTGGGATGAGATCAGCTTGTCGATCGCTGCATTGGAAACTGGAGCTGAAGCTCCGGCTGCATAGGCAGGCATTGCTGATAAACATAAACCTAGAACGGTTGCTACCGCGATGGATCGTTTGATTTTTTTCATGTCGTAAATCTCCTCGCTGTCAGATAGTGTGTGATGGAATATACGATGGCATATCATTACGGATAACCATAGTATTCCAAACCTAGATCATCCTAAATCTCTGTCTGTGAACCGAAAATGTCCCCCTTCCGGTTATGATTCTGCTACGGCGTTTCAAGCGAAAATAATACCAATCAGGCGTTTATCTGTATAAAAAAACCTGAATCGAAGGCAAATAGACGTCGCTACAGCGTGTCTTCTGCCCTCAATTCAGGTTTTGCCTGTCTTCAGTAACAACCCTGAGAATATGAGGTCATTCAATAATACTATAAGTAAGCGTATTCAAAAACATAACAGGTATTGCCCGGAGTTGGTTACAATCCTGTTGTTATGGTGATGTTAGCACATAATGTAAGCGTTCGCAATATATTTTTTCGCACTTTATATTTTTACAAAAATTTATAAGAATCATGAAAAACGTCTCTAGGATATGTCAGCAACGCTAAACGATTCGATCAATATGATGTCTCCTACATCACAACTCTCGACTTAAACTTCAATGCCTCCATCCTCTGTCTAGTAAGCCATCTAAAAACTAATCGTAAAATTTACATTTAGTTAATCTACAGGTAACGCTCATTTATCATTCATTGATTACACTTGGTTCTGGATACCAAACTATACATATATTATAGGAGGCTGTGTTCATGTTAACTCGCTTTAACGCTCGTGCAGCAAAAATGATGCTCGCGGTGACTACGATTGTAACCGCTACCCTCGGTGGAAGCAGTGCCGCTTGGGCTGTGGAGGACAGCACGACCAGTGCATCCCCAATCAAAAATGTGATTATCCTGATCCCAGACGGAATGGCTAATGATGCTACCGCTCTTGCTCGCTGGTACAAGGGTTCATCTCTTACACTGGATTCTATGGCAAGTGGTCTGGTACGTACTCACTCCGCGGATGCGCCGATTGCGGACTCGGCGCCAGCAGGAACAGCTTTTGCAACAGGGCACAAATCTCACACGGGCTATGTTGGCGTCCTGCCGGACAAAGCGACGATGCCTGGACAGAAAGCAATTGCACCAGGTGATGCCAAGAAGCCGGTAGCCTCCATTCTTGAAGCATCCCGACTTGCGGGTAAAGCTACGGGAATCATCTCAACTTCTGAGATTATGCACGCTACGCCAGCTGACTTCTCGGCTCATTATCCTGATCGTAAAAACTACGACGCTCTGAGCAAACAACAAGTTTACAATGGTATGGACGTTGTTCTCGGTGGTGGTAGCCGTTATCTTGAGCCTGCTGGTCGTAAAGATGGCGAAAATCTCGTCTCATCCATTAAAGCACTGGGATATGATTATGTAACTACGCCTGAAGCAATGAAAGCATCTAACTCTAACAAGCTGTGGGGGATGTTTGCACCTGCAGGTATGTCTTATAATATGGATCGCGATCCATCCAAACAACCAAGCCTTGCAGAAATGACTTCTAAAGCGATTGATGTTCTTTCCAAAGATGAAGATGGCTTCTTCCTTATGGTTGAAGGTAGTAAAGTAGACTGGGCAGCACATGCCAACGATCCAATCGGTATCATTAGTGATGTTCTTGCTTTTGATGATGCAGTGAAAACGGCTATGGACTTTGCCAAGTCCAATCAAGAAACCGTTGTTGTAGCAGTAACAGACCACGGTAACGGCGGACTTACAATCGGTAACAATTTAACGACAGGTACGTACGACGAAGAGCCTTTGTCCACTTTTATCGGCCCTCTGAAAAAAGCCAAACTGACCGGTGAAGGTGTTGAAGCGAAGCTGAATGCACAGCGCACAAACATCAAAGCTGTAATGAAACAATACTATGGCATCTCTGACCTGACTTCTGAAGAAGTGAAAGCAATCAAAGAAGCGAAGCCAGGTAGCCTTAACTATGTCGTTGGGCCAATGATCAGTAAACGTGCGGGAATTGGCTGGACATCTGGTGGACACACGGGTGGAGATGTAGTTCTCTATACGTATGCTCCAAACAATGACCGTCCATTTGGCGTGATCGACAACACCGATGTAGCGAAATACATGGCTCGTGTGCTTAACCTTGATCTGGACAGCGTGAGCAAACAGCTATTTGTACCTGCGAAGCAAGCATTTACAGCTAAAGGTGCAACGTACAAGCTGGATCTGACGGATGCGAAGAACCCTAAAATCCTTGTAACAAAAGGTAGCACCAAGCTGGAACTGCAAATCTACAAAAACATCGCTCTTGTGAACGGTAAGAAAACTATGCTGGACGGTGTTATCGTGTATAACGGCGTTGATGCATTTGTACCACAGATGGCTGTTGATCTGATTCAATAAAAATATAGGATTAAAATGCCAAAAGAGCCCGCACAATGATGTGCGGGCTCTTTCATTCATCTAAAATATGCTAGTATAGTATATCTGCATCACTTATGTTTGCCGTATAATAAACGTAATGTTTCTACATATGACGTAAAAAGGAGTGATTCTCCCATGTTAATTAAATTAAATTGGATTACCTTGCGTGTTAGCAGCCTAGAAAACTCGCTTGAGTTCTATAACGGAAAGCTAGGACTTCCAATTCAGCGCAGATTCGAAAGTCGCGGACGACAGATTGCTATGCTTGGCATAGAAAATGAAACGAAGCTGGAACTGATCGAGGGCAGCGAATCCATCCTTAAACCGGAGGCTGGCATATCAATCGGATATGAAGTGAACTCCTTAGAGGACGCGATCGAGCAACTGAACGCGTTGGATATTCCGATTGTGCGTGGTCCAATTCAGCCCAATCCTCATCTGCGCTTTATTTACATTACTGACCCAGACGGATTCGAGGTACAGCTTGCTGAACATGTATGATCAGCAAGCTGCGGTTCGAGCCTCAATGCTCTGGATCGATGAAACTAAGTTTTAGTAGGGTAGCCCCAGCTAGACACTAACTTGAGTTGCTAATCGTTGTTGTCACTGTTCAACTTGCCTTGGCTCACGGCTCACGTGATCAGCAATTCGCTCACCAGGCTTTCTCGACACTAGAGCTCATTACTGTCTCAACTCCTTGTGGACTGTCTATCATACAATTGTTCTGCAAGCCGGCGATAAGCAGGCCCGTCAACGCGCTGACGCACCTCTTCGTCATCCATTTCAAGCCAGTAGTCTGCTTCCATTAACTCTAGCATATCCAGCAATGTAATCTCTGCACATGCGGGATGTCCACAAACAGCCAGCATCGGCTCTGGCCCATCATCCCAGTTATATTCGCTAACGACGGCATGCACCAGCACTGCGGAATCCAGTCCACGAATCTTCGCAATGGCCTTCTCTATCGATTCTTCGTATATAATGGCATCCACCTTGCTCTGCTCGTCTTCGGTTAACTTTAACCGGATTGCACCCGGTGTATCTAATAGCAGATCAGCGATGTTTGGATTAGACCTTGCAGCGTTCCAGGCCGTGCCTAGAATGCCCTGTGGAGAATCTAGCTTGGCTCCAAATTCAAGTAGCAGCGAAATGGCTTCCATCTGCTTGAATCGTATGGCCTTTTTGAGTGCGGTATCCCCAAGTTTATCTTCAATCTCCAGATCTGGGTTCTGTTCTAATATACAGCGTATGCCTGCAGCAGGCATGCGCGCAGTTAAGCAGAGCATCAACGGTGTCCGCCCCCGCTCATCTCTCTCATTGATATTCAAACCTTGGACTGCTTCCCGAATTTGATTCACATCTTTTATTTTGCTAATTTCCACCCAATTCATCAGGTTCTCCTGCCTCCTATTCCTCTAATCCTATGTATGTTGTTTAAGCTTTTGACAATATATTCTTCTCCCTATTATATTGAATCTTGAACACCGTGTACAAATCTTGTAAAACCCTTATTTCGGAGGTGCATCATGTCTTTTTATCCCGTTCCACTTCCTGAGCTTCATCCTTCACCTGGAACATTAATAACCATCCAAGAACTAACCGAAGAATCCCACGACCCAGAGCAGATTATGGTACTTGCCTTAAATGACCTTGCTGAGTTATGGAAGCTCAACCTACATACCGGAGTAACCGAACGAATTCTGCAAACGAACATCCCTGATCTGAATCTACTTCATCCTGTTCAGATCGTTATTAGTCCAGATGGAGCTTTCGCTGCAGTATCTAATGTGTATGGGCAACATGCAGCTGTATATGATCTATTAGATGGGAAAGAAATCCTGCGATTGTCGCGAGACGACTATCATTATGATGTATCTACATACCCACTAAGCTTTGCTTATATAGATCGGCGATTAATCTTAGTCCACGGCACAGAGTGGAATCGGTTAGATCTAACCGATGTTCTCCGTGGTACATCCCTTACAGGTAGACCCACTCCAAAATATAATAATGATTCCAATCAGAACACGGACGAGCCTGTTACAAGTAAACATTATCTCGATTACTTTCATGGTAAATTAAGCGTGTCTCCTGATCAAAAATGGATTGTAGATAGCGGATGGGTATGGGCACCTCTAGGTATTGCCCGTTCCTGGAGTTTGGAAAACTGGTTAAACCATGTATGGGAATCCGAGGACGGAGCATCCATACATAATCTATGGCAAACCATGGATTGGGATCTGCCATACGCTTGGGTCACCCCCAATACCATAGCAATCTGGGGTCAAGTAGATGAAGAAATGGTCGATGAAGAAGATTGGGAGGAAGAAGGCGTGTCACCCGCTATCATTTTATTTAATGTACAGACAGGTGAGCGAATGGGTGTCATCACTTCTGTGCCTGCCTTCAGCACAACGAGTCCGATAGAAGGTGTCTTCCCCCATGCTCAAGCGGGCATGGCCGCAGATCAAGATAAGCTTTTTACATGGAGATATGGGCTTGATCTGCACGTATGGAATTGCTCTACCCTGAATTGTGATGCCACCACGACAGAAGTTCACCCACAGTTGTATCATCGCCAAGCTAAGCTTTTTATTGGTCTGTCTGTAGATGCCCCACATCGGTTACTCGCTTGGAGGTATGATTCGAATTCGGCGTAAATATTAATCGGTTAGTTCTCATCAATTACGATTCATTATTAGGCGGCATCTAGCGATGCTGCCTTTTCACCTTTACAATCATGGAATTACTAAATAAATAAACGTATTTTCCTCTTATTTCGCTTCATTCTCCTTTAATCAGCCATGTAGAGAAATGTTTTATTTTTATATGCTTATACGAAAGCCAGATTCTATTAAGCGGCTAAAAATAAACAAAGGAGATTTTTTCGTGAACTCAAACACTGCTCTTATAAGACAAGACGATGCTAATCTGTCGTCTTCCTTACGTTTTCCGTGGGTCGGGCTACTAGCCTTAGCTATGACAGGATTCATCTGTATTCTTACAGAAAGCCTGCCTGCGGGATTACTACCGCAAATTGCACAGGATCTCGGGGTCACAGAAGCTCTCGCCGGACAATTGGTCACTCTCTATGCGGTTGGATCTCTTCTTGCCGCAATTCCTTTGACAACCGCTACCCGCGGTTGGAGACGCCGGCCGCTTCTGATGCTGTGCATTATCGGCTTTCTAGTATTTAACACGATCACCGCATTATCTTCCTCTTATGCGTTGACACTTGTCGCGCGTTTCTTCGCAGGTGTGTCGGCAGGTGTGCTGTGGGGGATGACGGCTGGCTATGCACGTCGTATGGTGCCTGATTCGCTGAAAGGTAAAGCAATGGCCGTAGCCATGATTGGCACCCCTTTGGCGTTAGCATTGGGCGTTCCGCTGGGCACTTTTTTCGGTGCTTATACAGGATGGCGCTTCATTTTCGGAGGAGTATCATTACTAGCTGTAGTTCTTATTGGCTGGGTGCTCTGGAAGGTACCGGATTATGAAGGTGAGCCTGCGGGTGATCAACTCCCTTTGTACAAAATTTTCCTTGTTCCTGGTATACGGACGATTTTGTTCGTCGTTTTGACTTGGGTATTAGCTCATAATATTTTGTACACTTATATTGCACCCTATCTTGCGGAAACCGTGTTTGCGGAGCGAGTGGATCTAATTCTTCTTATTTTCGGAATAACCTCGGTTGTTGGCATTTGGGTGATAGGCATGCTGATTGACCGTTTCCTAAGAATATTGGTGTTAATCAGCATCACAGGATTTGCTTTGGCTTCTGTAGCCTTGGGAATTGGAATGAATCAACCTGCAATCATCATTCTTGGTGTTACAACATGGGGGCTTACATTTGGCGGAGCAGCCACTTTGCTGCAAACTGCAATAGCACAAGCTGGGGGGAAAAGCGCAGATATAGCACAATCTATGCTGGTTACCGCATGGAATGTGGCAATTGGAGGAGGAGGCATGATCGGAGGATTTCTTCTCCAGCTGTTTGGAGCTGGTTTCCTTCCCGGGTCATTAATCGTCCTCTTGCTCCCCTCCTTGCTTGCAGCTTGGCTAGCTAAAAAGCATGGCTTCCCTTCCTAAAGAAATCATAAGAATGTATAACTTAGACCCCAAAAAGATGAATCCACTCCAGCCAGAGCGGACTCATCTTTTTGGGAAGTTTATAGAAATTAGCAATATAGAAATACATCTTATGCAAGCAAATTTGTTTCTCCAATCAGATTTTTATAAGCGATCGGTGAAGACATCACGATTAGAGTCGTATAGGTGCCGTATTGATCACACCTGTTTTCAAACTCCTCCAGCTCCTGGGTTGTTTCTGTGAGGATTTTCAATAAATAATTATGCTCCCCACTTATCCGGTAACACTCTGTAACCTCCGGTGAAGAACGACAAAAATCAAGAAAAGGATAGCAATTCCGGGTTCGAATAAGCATATAGGCCGTGCATTGCTTACCCAATTTTTGCGAAGAAATGACAGTCCGGTATTCCTCGATAACTCCCTTTTCTTCCATGCGTTTTACACGCTCCGTAACGGCTGGCTGAGACAGCCCCACCAGCTTTCCTAAATCCGTCATTGATAATCTAGCCTGATTCTGTAAATGGAGTAAAATGTTTTTATCGATCTCATCCAAGAAAATTACACCCCTTTAATTTAAATGTTACTTCTTCTAAATGCCTTTATAATCATTGGAAGTTTCTCCATCTAACTTGGTTCTTATATGTAAGGTAACAGAGATTATTTATATAATAAACTCACTTGCTATATATAAGCAAGTGAATAACAGCAGGAAAAGGATGAGACACATGAGAAATATAGATCCGAAATTGTTGCACGAATGCGTCAACGAGGTAATTGAGCGCACACTAGAGGAAAAAAGAATCGTGGGTACAGTTGTGCAAATTGCGTTAGACGGAAACCTCGTTTACAGCAGATCTGCTGGTTATGCAGATCGCGAGCAGAAACGACCGATGCAGGAAAATGCTTTGTTTAGATATGCTTCGGTAACCAAGCCAATCGTTTCAACAGCAGCCCTAGTATTAGTTTCGCAAGGAAGATTACAGTTAGACGATCTGGTGGAAAAATGGTTGCCCATCTTTCGTCCCAAACTGCCAAACGGACAGTATGTTCCAATGACCGTACGCCATCTGATGACACATACCGCAGGCTTAACTTACCGTTTCTTCCAAGAGGAAAAGGGAACTTATGAGCTTGCGGGGGTATCGGACGGCATGGATTTGGTAGGAATTACACTTGAAGAGAATCTGCAAAGACTCGCATCTGTCCCGCTTTTATATGAGCCAGGGAAAATGTGGAGGTACTCCATAGCAACAGACGTGCTCGGAGCGGTCATCGAAAAGGTAACTGGTATGCTGCTTAGTGAAGCTGTACGGGTGCTTGTAACTCATCCGCTTTCAATGATGGACACCGATTTCAAGGCTGTGGATGCAGACAGGTTGACTACAGCTTACGCAGACAGCACTGGAGAGCCACGGCGCCTGCATGATTTTGATACCATTCCTTTCATCGAGGGGACAGCAGGATTCCTCCTTTCACCCAATAGGTTTACCGATAAGGCAGCTTACCCTTCCGGGGGAGCCGGTATGATTGGCAGTGCAGGGGACTTTCTTAAACTGCTGGAAGCTTTGCGGCAAGGAGGACATCCAATTCTGCTGAAGGCTCTTGTCACAGAAATGACAACCAACCAAATTGGTAACCTTGAGATGCCCTACTGGCCAGGGAGAGGTTTCGGACTTGGATTCACGCTACTAAAAGACTCAGGGGAAGCCAATACACCTGAATCGCCAGGAACGTGGCGGATGGGCGGTACCTATGGGCACTCTTGGTTTGTTGATCCGAGTAAGGAGCTTAGTGTCGTAGCGTTCACCAATACGGCGCTTGAAGGGATGTCAGGCAGGTTTACAACGGAGCTATGCGAATCTGTCTATAAAGGTATTCGAGAAATGAAGTGAATCGTACATCTCTACTAGGCCAATAGAAAGACCGCCATTGAAGTCGGTCTTTAAAATTTATATTTCTGCCAAACTATACGTACGGAGATATGAAAGCTTGCTGTCAGGTCACAAGCCACAGCACTCACCCTAATTAGAGCGTCTCAGCCAATTTCTGAATCTTTGAGTGGGAAATTAAATATATAGGCCCCATTGTTTCTATTTTGCCGTCCTTCACACGCATAGCGCTCTCCTGTTCTGCCGCATAAACATCCATTTCCTCTGACAAAGGGTTCAGGTAGCCTTGAACAAACGTGGCGTAGTCGCGTTGAGAGTGAGATTCATAGGCAAAATGATCAAAGCCCATCCCTTCGTAAATAGTGCTTGCTTCAACTTCGTCGCTAGTAGTCTCCAAGTTCAACCATTTGGCAGCCATGTTTAACGAGCCCGCGCTGGCACCTATGATAACGGCATTGCTGTTCTTAATAACATCCGTTAATTCATAATCCGCCAAAAAATCGTGCTGCAAAACAGGATATCCACCGCAACAAAAAATGACAGAAGCGTTCTGAATGAAACGCTGGGCATCTTCCTTCGGCATACGGTAATCAACGAAATGATTTTCATCGAACATAATGTCAGCCTGCTTCAACCATGTCCATTCCGAAATATCATTAAAGTTAACCTGATCATCTTCATAGTTAGAAGGATCAGCGCTAATCATGACAAGCGATTGTCTGTCTGTAATATCCTCATGCAACAATCTGACCAGCTTCTCTGGAAAAAAATGATTAAACCAACTGAAATAATAGTGAGTATTCAAACTTTGTTACCTCCATATATGTATTATTATTTTAATGGCTCGTCCCTAGTTTATTCGCTACTTAACATTGCTTCAAGTATTTCTATACCTACAGAGTCTATCATTATTGCTTGAACTGGCTCTTTTCTAGTAATCCATTTCTTTAATTGAGCAACATAATGATCAATAAGCACGTTTGAGAAAAAAGAATAATTGGATAGTAATACTACTCCTACACGGAGTTCCTTATTGAAAGCTAAATAGCTGTTAAAACCCGCTGAACCTCCGTTATGCCAGAGAACCTCTTTATCTTGAATGTTATCCCCAGCCCAGCCAAAATAAAGATTAGCATTGCCAATGGTGTTCGGAAGATGACTTTTGGCTAGTATAGAGGCAATCGGATGATCATCGTTCAGATTGGCTTGAACCAATAAACTCATATCACGAATAGAAGACTTGATCCCACCAGCTCCTTCATGTATCGAAAGATTCCAATGAGGGACTCTTCTGCCCGTTGAAGCATGTCCATTCAAAAATCTGCTATCCTGTTCCGAATTAAGCATAACGGCTGTTTCTTTCATATTTAGCGGTTCAGTTATATATCTTTTTAACAGTTCATCATATGTCCTTCCTGACACCTTACATAAAATGTTGCCCAGCAGACCCACAGCAAGATTGGAATATCCAAATGAATCAATGCCATCGGTGAAATCAGCTGTAGCTAAAAAAGCAGTTAAATCTTCCTCAGTATACATTGAATAAGGATCCGCTCTTTTCTTAGCCATATTATGGTTGGTTGCCAGAATCGGTAATCCCGAGGTATGAGTAGCAAGGTTCTTCAAGGTAATTCTATTCAAATAATCGTTCTTAACGTTTGGCAGGAACTTACCAACCATGTCATCCGAGGAAAGCAAGTTCTCTTCCTCCATTGCTAATAAAAGAATGGATGTAAATACTTTCGTTATAGAGCCGATTTCAAATAACCTATTCTCAACAGGAACTATACTTTTCTTTTTATCATTACTAAACGAAAAGTATTTAATATCGTCCCCTCTAATCATCCCGATCGCAAGATGTAAGTACTTCTTATCTTGCGTGTAATCTGAAACAAAGTTATGTAAATTCTGCATAGGGTGAAGTTACTCCTTTTAGTTTATGATGCTACATTACTCAAACGGTTAAATCACGTTAATCAACTTATTTTGGACGCCACATTATGTATTCGTTTACAACCCTTATTATTCCTGCCCTTCAACTTAATGAAAACCAAAAGAGCCTATCCATTTACGTTATTACGTTAGGACAGGCTCTATTTTACCTCGAATCATAATTCTTCAAACTTATGCTGATTACTCACTTGGAACAATAACATCCGATGAATTCTCATCATCCGCTACCAATTCATTCAAACTCCTGATTAACAATTCCAACTCATCAAAGCTACTCACGATGTTCTGCGTAAGATTGCGCTGTTCCTCCATACTTGCCAGAATCTCTTCTGCCGCTGCACTGGATTGCTCCGTCACACTCGAAATTTCAGCGACTTCATTGACTACTTTGGTTGAAGCATCTTTCATGGTCGCCGAGCTACCTTCAATATCCATCGCTTGACTCAGGACATGCTGAGAATTGCCATTAATCGTACGGAATACATCTTCAGCTGTTTCTACAGTTTCTTGGCCTTCTGACAATGACTCTCGGATACTAATAAATCGATCTGTCAAAGTCTGAGTCTGTACTTTCAATCTGGCCAACACCGTAGCAATCTCCTGTGCCGACTGTCCGGAATGTTCAGCGAGCTTGCGAACCTCTTCCGAAACGACGGCAAAACCACGACCTTGTTCTCCAGCACGAGCCGCTTCAATAGCAGCATTAAGGGCAAGTAAATTCGTCTGACTGGCAATTTCCGTGATGCTGCTTAATAGTACGGTCATAGACTCACTCTCTTGATTGAATCGTTCCATATCATCCGCAGTGATCTTAATTTGATCAGAAATCCCCTGCATCTGTACGTTTAACTGCTCCATTTGAGTACTTCCTGTTTGCGTGCTTTGGGTCATGTGCGAAGATAATTCCTTCATTTTAGACGAGTTAACCGCTACGTCTCGAATATGCTGATCGGATTGGGACAAGGAGCCTGATATTTCCGCTACACTCGTGGCCTGGAACTCCACACCCTTTGCCACTTCACTGAATCCAATCGTTACCTCATTCATAATTGAACCAGTTTCATCAACCTTAAGCTTCAATTGATCTGTGAAACTTGTTAATCCTGTAACCGAAACTTTAACCCGTTCTAGCATCGCTTCTACCCTGACACGAGTTTGCTCGACCTCAGCCCATCTTTTTTCACTTTCACGGAAGAGCCTCTGAGACATATGTGCAACCAAAAATAGAATCCCACCAATTGCTCCGACAAGAATGACTTGAGTCATATTTTTATTAAAAACTTCGGCCGTCGTGCTTGGAAGAATGAACAACTTAAGAATATCATTCGCATACATCACTAAGAAGCCAATCAGAAACATTTTCTTATCTGGATACAATAGTAAAACGGAAGAAATCAAAATGGTCATAATGGATTGGTTACTTCCCCATCCGCCATAAATCCCACATCCAATTATAAGAATCGTAATGATCCATGGAATTAGATGAATGTGCTTTTTCTTCACATTAGCGTAAGTAGTCCAGGATGCGAACAAAATCGCGATAATGTTCGAAACAATTAACTTTGGATGCATAAAGAGCATCGCAAACCCCAGTGCTACTACACACCATAAGATGATAGTGATGATTTTGTTTCTGTTCCACATAATTTCATCGTAACGATTCATTCATTCTCCGCCCTTTTAGTTAAAATCAAACACCATCGTTTAAACTCATATGTACATTCATTTCTCATGCCTCACTCTTAAAAAGATGCATACTCACAGACTCATTTATCTTTGGATCTGACGCATTCTATCTATTGAGAGCAATACACGCTAATATTATATCGGCATATACTAATTTAAATTAAATATAAATTTTACATTCATTACACTTTTGATATCTAGAGACATGCTCATCTAATATAAAACAAGAATAGACCCCTATCACCGATGGGGGTCTATTCTTTGAGTAATTCCTATTTTCCGAATACAAGAGTGGTATTCGATGAACCTGCATATTTCGTTACAAAGTCTTTAGCATAGCTTGCAGATTGGACTTGATAGCTGTAGTTCGTGCTAGGTCTCCAGTTCGTTTTTGGAGAAGTTTTCGCGCTCAATGCAGGCGTACTACCTGTATCGGTGAACTCGCCCTTGCCTTTATCATCTACGATGCCGCCTTTTTCCGCACCAGCACCAAAGTAGTTGTTCTCCGAATAAATACGCGCTTTCTCTCCTACTGTAATGGACTGACTAAAATTGTTAGCATAATTGTTTTTCAAATGGAAATAGCCATACCGGAACAGCCCAGGACCACGCACATATATATTCTCAAAGTAATTGTTGGACATTGTGATGTGGGGAACGCCATTATAGCTGCTGTTTCCATCGTTAGGGTGACCTAAGATAACGCCATACTTATGATTCGAAAATTTAGAATTACTGATGGTGATAAAATCGGCACGATCTCCAACGTAGAGCAGCTTGTCCACATCACTACCATTGACGTTATAATTGTGACCCGCAAACGTCACGTGGTCAATCCAGTAGTTGTTACCTGAAGTGATGTAAAGTTGGATGTCATCATTCGCGTTAATATTGGCAGAGTGTTCAAATCTTAAATTTTGGAAAATCACATTGCTTGAGCTAGCTGTGGATCTAAAGTTGATGTTGGTGAGCTTGTGATTGTCGTAGGAACCCACAATCGTTTTGTTGGCACCAAAGTTGACTTTTTGCAGGGTGGATGAAGAGATATTTTTCTCAATGACCAAAATTTTAGGCGCTGTATCTGCCACTTGTGTTCTGAGGTCGTTCAGATTGTTAATGTAGATAATCGGGCCATTCTTACCACCTGTAACAGCCGACTTAGAAACACCAGATACACTCTTGGCGTTACCGGCAAAACCCGTCAACCCGTTCGTTCCCGTATTCGGGAAGTTGGCTGCACCGTATGTAGTAGGAGGAGCTGCGGAGACGGTTAACAACAATAAAGTGACCGCGAGTAAAAGAGCCGAAAACTTCTTCAAAATTCCACCATCCTTTGTAATTTTTTTCCTTGCAACACGATTATATCGTGTAACTGGTCATGTGACAATACAAAATATGCAAAAAATATAATTTTTATTTATTTCGCAACAACGCACTGGGTCTGCACATTTAAGAAGACGAAGCACTCTCCTCCGAAGAAAGAAGGTGCTTCGTCCTGATTTTATTCGCTATCAAATTTTCGCATCTATTTAATTTTGATCTCTAACATATCCTTCTCCACTTCATTCATTGAATCATACACTTTGCCCGGCTGAGAATGAAGCCTGAATGTTAGTGATTGAGGGTCATCCAACAAATTACTACCTAGAATATAGATTATGCCATCTTCCGAGACACGATCCGATCCTAGAGATACTAAAGCGTCTCCAGAAAAATAATTGGAGAATGAACCTAGTGATGTGATTCGACCATCCTTTGTTATAGACCTTATATTGACTCCCCTGATCAGATCCATCATGGACTGTTTCTCTTCATCATCCATGTTCTCACTGTTCTCCATTTGGATTAGGACTTTTGTTGAGAGTGGTGACATCTCTACTTCAGATAACAAAAACGAATGACCTTCCAATGTAAATGAATAGTTAGGCTTTATCACATCTGTCTTAGCTTTAACAAATCTTGAATCCAATGTAAATGAGATATTCATCTGCTCCGAAAATCGAGCTGTCTCGTTTTTGACTGTAGCTGAACCTTGTTCAACATTGGGAGTATTGGACGAAATTTGATAGGTCATCGTTATCTTCTCAGGCATCGGTTCATTCGGATCCAACATAACGTACGTCCGACCATATATCGTATTTTCGTTTGTCGGTACATTGAGGCCTTGCATTGATCCAAGAGATTGATTCGTCTCCGCATTTACAACCTTCACTTGGTTCACGGAGTAAATATCTTGCGTGGCATCCGTCTTACCTGTGTATAACACAATTAATCTGGTCCTGTCTGCCGTAACTGCATTCACCGTGAGCTCATAGGAGTCTGATACAACAGTCCGGTCAACCATCTGCACATAGCCATGATTAATAGCAGACACCATTGTGCTCCGATCAGTATCCCTTTGAAATAAGGTACGAAAAGGCTCAAGCTTCTCCCAATACGTTGCTTGCTCTCCTGCTGTTAGTTGCTTCGGTGTACGCTCATAGAATTCTGACACCAGCCAAGCTCCACCAATGACCACCACAAGAAGCACCGAAATCCACTTCATCGCTAGGCTTCGATCATGTCTCCTCGCCCTACGCGCCCTCGCGAGTCCACGCTGGATCGCATGGGTGGTCTCGGACTTATTCATCTGCCGCACATCCCGCTGTAACCGGGCAGCATCCGCGATTAATACCTTTTCCTCTGGACTAGTATCCATGCCAATCCCCCCGGTTTTTCATCAATTTACGAAGCTGTTCCAGCCCTTTGTGCTGCCATGTCTTAACCGTACCTTCGGGTTTCCCAAGAATTGCTGCAATTTCAGCTAACGTCATATCGTTGTAATATTTTAGCAGCAACACATGACGATATTTCGGTTTAATCGATTGCAGCACAGTGCGGATCGCCAATTGATCGGCGTCAATCCCATATCCCGTGGCAGCATCTGTCAATGCATCATCCAGTTCTTCATTTGCAATCGGCGTGGTGCGTTTACGCCGTCTCTGTTCATCAATGCAGATGTAGATCAGAATGCGGATGATCCAGGATTTGAATGCATTCTCATTTTTGAGAGATCTGCGTTTCATCCATGCCCGGCATGTCATCTCCTGAATGGCTTCCAATGCATCATGACGATTCCGCAGATAACTGTAGGCAATAGAGAACAATGTATCCTGATGCTCCATGATGGATTGAACAAACACCGTTTCATCGTTCGTCTGAATGAAAACCATCTTTTTCATCTCAGCATTGGTTCCCAACCTCGTAACCCCTCCTCTTCTCTCTTTCTATATGTAATGACGGGTGAACTGCCCAAACGGTTTTTTTATAGCAAAAAAAGCCTCTCTCCTTAGATGGGGTTAGCCCCATGGGAGAAGCCTCTTTCATAATCAGTACAATGCAACATGTGGAAACCTCAATTGATTACAAGTCACAAACAACATTAGAGTTCAAACCATTCACTCAATCCGTCTATACGTTCTGTCTCGGTCTGCATCTGCCTTAACCAAGTGGAAGCTAGCTCGCCTCCGATATGGAATAAACAATAGATATATTGTGCACCGTCTTCAAGTTCTTCAAGTCCGGCAGCTTGTTCAATCGACAACTGCATCACTTCCGGCCAAGCCACATGATCCTGTACAATGGCAAATCCTGTTGGAGTGCGCTCTATGCTATAGTTTTCAGGCACAATAATAACATTGCTTAGTCGTTCTATAACTTCGGGAATCTTCACGGCAGGTGTTACCTGGATTCCATACTCCCAGCCCATATGTACGCCTCCCTTTCCTAGCTCACCTTACATTGTTCTCAAGCTTCATCCTTCATGTTTGCATTCGATTCTTTTACTTGTTCCTCACATTCTAACAATGACTGATCCAGCCACAATTCATACCAGTCCAGGAAACAAAGTCGTTCCTTATTTCCCATATAATGATCCGGATAGATTCCGTTACTGTTGGCACGATCATCTGCCCAGATCTCTCCGTAGGAAGAACCTTTGACGACCAGATTCATAGAAACTCCACAGCCAAAGTCACTGATACGCAGCATCCCGGCAGACCACTTTGGATCATAGTATTCATGTTCAAGACGGCTCCACTCTTCTTCTGTTCGGCTATCATCATACCAGTCATAATCCCAATTCCATGCTTCCGTTAATATACAAGGATCGGATATCGCATTTAACTCATCACCATAACCCAGCACCGCATATACCCCATCCTCGGGCTTCTCCAGCCCATAATAAGGACCTGCACCACCTGCACCTACCGTTAGTAAAAAAGCCTGATAATCTTCCGGCAGTTGCACCTTCCACTTCTGCTCAAATTGCTTCATCTGTTCCGTAGTCCATACCGGATCAAGCACATACTCATGACTCTCCGCTCCGAACAAACTTAGCTCTACATCAGCATTTCGCAGTGTATGCAGCTTGTCCTGTATACGTGCTAATTGTTGTTCGTACATCCTTTGCTCCTCCTAATTCAGTCAGATGCGTATCAAATCTTCCAAATGATTACTGCCCTTCACGCTGGGTTCCAACGTCACATGGATATGATTGTTCTCCCTCCATATGATGCAGGCATAATTGCCTGGTTCAATCTCCAGTAGCACGCCTTCACACGCCTCATCAGGCTCAAGCTCGTCCGCTGTAACATCCTCTGCTGCACCCATAAAGATCTTGCCTGTAGGCACGTTAAGATGGTAAACATCCCCTTCGCCCGTGCGTTCCCCTTCTGATAAGGAGACGTTCAGGCTCCAATCCACATCATATGCTCCATCTGCACCCAGATTAATAAAAAGACAATGTCCAGCATTAACCTCGGCCAGTTCATCCTCCGGAATCGACCACCAGTCCACCGTATCCTGCAAACGATGTTTCAATGTACCCAAATCGTATATACACATGGTGGCCGTATCTGTAATAAAGCTAAATGGTGCTTGTCTCATGTTAAGCCCCTCTTCTCTATAACACATCTGAATTGTGTGTTCTATGTAATCGTTCAACCCTTTTAAATAATACGAGTTTCTTGCACACTATGTTCAGCATTATATCAAGCTCTCTCCAACTGTTAAAGGAACTTGAGAACGATCTTTCCCTTGTACCATCTCTCGGGACTCATCAGGATACGGAGTATATTTATTTGTTTTTGCGATCCCCTACCCTCCTGACTTCCTTCACTTCTCTTCATTTCTACTGTTCTTTTGACGATATAACGATAACTGACTTTTTTGAAATATATGGAGGAGCACATGTCAATCAACCAGAGAAAAACACCTTTTCGCTATTTTTTAAAGCAACCTATAACATCGGAAGTGTACATTATAAGCATTAACGGGTCACCTGCTCCAGACAAACCCATTCAAGCCGAGCTATGCGATATCAGTCGTTCTGGCTGTCAGCTCTCCTTCCCGCTCCGGTTAAACGTAGATTCCAATGAGATCCGAATTGGGCTCGATACAACATTAACGGAAGAACCTTTATATATGGAGGGTTTACTGCGTTGGGGTGCGGAAAAAGGAAACCACTGGCACTATGGCGTTGAGTTTGAGGTTGCCGAAGACCAGCAAGAACGTTTATTTAGAGAAATGCGTATGCTTGCAGGACAAAATAGAATTATCGTCAAATAGGTACAAATGACAAAAAAAACAGCCCTATACCATAGATAGGACTGTTGTTGAAAAAGAGTTATATTCCTAACTTTAAGCCGCTTTACTTGGCTTGGCTGAGTTATCCAAGTTAGACCACTTCACCGTAGATTCCAACACAAGGGATATCACCACACCGATGACGAGACCATTGCTGATCATAGGAATGAGATAGATGGGCAGACCCTGAAATGCTTCCGCTGGTATGTTCATAATCGCAACACCCGTAAGAATGGGAAGAGCAATACGATAAATCGTTTTGGAATTGAAGACCGTGCCTTCTAGCGTTCGTATTGCCGTACCAAACATTTGCAAATAAGCTACAAATAGCACAGCACTGCCCACACTCGGTGGCATTTGAGCAAAGAAACTCGTCAACATAGGCATCAGCCCCAACATACATAACAACCCAGCTCCCAGTATAAAAGCTGATCGACGCAAAATACGGGTGCTCTCCAGAAACCCGATGGAAGAAGCAAATGCACCAAAGGGAATTACTCCCACACATGCAGCGATAACCGTAAACATTCCAGTCCATCCATAGGAACGTTTATACTGCTGAGCCGTCGTTTGGACCCCATACATTTTCTCCACAGCCCCTAAGGTTGTAATGGAATTCGTCATATTCACCAGCCCAACAAAAAAAGCGGTAATGACGATTCCAGGCTCCCACTTCGGCGTACCCCATGGAAAAAAGGTGAAGAACTCACCCACTGCTCGTGTCTCGGTGCTCTGGTGTCCAGGAATGATTATACGATAAGCAATCCAACCCGCAATAATACCGATCAGGATCGCATAATTGGCAAGCTTGCCTCTCCCCTTCAACTGAATCCACGCAACAAGAACCGCAATGAGTATAGATAATGCCGCAACCGGTAGATTAAATGTGCCAAACTCCGTATATCCAATCATGCCCTTGAAGAAATTCATGGTCAATTGAATGGTTAATAAAAATAACATCGCACTTTTAACCATTGGCGTGAACAGCTTCTGAAGCACATGAGAAGCACCCATCCAACCTAGGATAGCCATCGTTAATCCAGCCAGTATAAAGCCTGCTGTCAGTCCTCCGCCAACCCGTTCGAGGCTCATTCCTGCGGATGAAGCGGAGACCGTTAAGCTAAGTGTCAACCCCCACCACAGCCCTGAGGGCCCATCCATTACCGCATAGCGATGTCCACATATCGCTTGTAAGATACAAACAGCTCCTGTCAGCAAAAAGGAGTGCTGCATCGATGTAGCAATAGCTTCTGGTGTAAGTTGAAAATTATGCCCAATGGATAACGGCACAACAACGGTATTTGTAAATAAGAAGAAAAACCATTGGATACCTGCAAGAACGGAAGAAGAGAATTGTTTTACATTTGGAGTTCGTAGATGCTCTTGTTGTTTGGTCATACGTGTTGATTCCTTTCGTGATACGATAATATTCCACGGCTTATGTTAGCCCAACCTCACTAGGTAAATGTCTAAACCTTATGTATAGTACCATGGAGATGTAGTATATTAAAAATACATGTTTTATTGGCTTTCTATATGATCTACATATACTTGTTAGTAAGGAGCATCCTTTTGGATATTAAACAATGTCGTTATTTTATAGCCATTGCCGAAGAGAAGCAAATTACCGCAGCAGCACGAAGACTGCACATGGCACAACCTCCCTTAAGTCAGCAACTTAAGCTGATGGAGGAAGAACTAGGTGTCGCTTTATTTGAGCGCCAAGGACGGACAATGGAACTGACACAAGCTGGTCGAAGCTTCTATGAATATGCCATTACGATAACCAAATACATGGAAGAAGCCGTCATGGAAATACAGGACTTTCGCCAAGGTGTCCGCGGTAAACTCAACCTAGGCATGAATACGATCTCGGACAGTCTGCTGCCCCGGGTACTTCAACAATTTCGAATGACACACCCAAAGGTTACTTATAAAATTCAGCAAAATGAATCTGCGCAACTGTGTCAGTTGCTGGATGATGGCAAAATAGAGCTGGCCTGTGTACGGATGCCCGTACGAACAGAGCATTACGAAGTGCTGCATTTACCCCACGAGCCTCTCTACTATATCTCGGCTACACCTCTTGAAACGGGGATGAACGGTGAGACTTATTTGAAGCAGCTCGCTCACATTCCACTCTTATTACCAAGCACGGAAGGGCTAGGGATGTTTGAACTAATTCTCGATCGATTTCGTGAACATCACGTAAGTCCATCCATTATGGGGGAATGCTCGGATGTTGCGATGCTGATGGAGCTAGTACGTCTAGGTTTTGCAAGTTCAATCGTGCCACGTACCGTCCTTCAACTACATCATGAACATGCCTTACATATCTATCGCATTATTGACCAATCCTCAACCGTTGGATCAGCGCTTGTATGGCTGCATCATCGTCATCTATCCAAGCCCGCTCAGCACTTTGTACAAATGGTTGAAGATATTCTGCCGTCCATCACCGAGAAGTCACCAAGCACCTTGCAAGCGGATAGCTAAGTAGATTTAAGGAGCTGAGGAAGGTCAAGGTTGTTCAAAAAGTAGGCTTTTAATCATGGGTACCTTCAGGCATTATCAAGTTGAATATAGAATTCAGTCGAAGAACGGTTACTGAACTCCGATTTTTTTCAATACGTATTAACAAATTAAATCTGCTCAAAAAAAGCAGCAGCCTTACGAATATCCTCCGTAGGGCTGCTGCTTTTATTCTTATTTAACCAGTGCTTATGCTTTAGCCGTATAGATCAATTCTTTCTCTGTGATCGTTGTACGTCCAGCAGATTCAATGGATTCATACTGATGCATGTTTGTAATAATGACAGGTGTAATTGTCGTGTAACCGGCTTTTTCGATCTCTTCCCGGTCGAACTCCATCAATACGTCACCTACGGACACCTTCGCTCCAGCTTGAACCTTAGGAGAGAAGAATTGACCTTTCAGCTTCACGGTATCGATCCCGATATGAATCAGCATTTCTGCACCCGTATCACTTACAAGACCAATCGCATGTCCACTCTTCGACAAGGAGAACACTGTTCCGTTAATTGGAGATACGGCACGTCCTTCTGTCGGCTGAATAGCAAACCCTTTACCCATAATTTCTTCCGAGAATGCTGGATCTGGTACTTCGCTAAGTGGTTTAACTTCCCCAGTCATTGGGCTGAAAATTTGCTCATCCTGTGCTTTTGCTTCTTCAGTTACAGCTGGAGCAGCAGTTGTTGCTGCTGTAGCAGGCTCAGCAGCCGGTGTTGTTGCAGCCGGTTGTGGAGCATTGTCTTCTTTGAAGCCCAAGATGTACGTAATGATGGCTGCCGCTACGATTGCAATCAAACCACCAATTAGAGCATAGATCAATGTGCTTACTGCTGGACTGATAAATGCTGCGATACTCGGAAGACCCGCAAGTCCTGTAATAACATAAGATTTAACATTGAAGATCCCCATAAACGCACCAGCGATAGCACCACCGCTTAGAGCTGCGATAAACGGTTTTTTGAATTTCATGTTAATTCCGTACATTGCAGGTTCGGTGATTCCCATAATAGCAGTCAAACCCGTGGAATACGCGAGCGACTTGGTTTGTGCATTTTTGGATCTGAGACCCACACCAAATGCTGCACCACCTTGTGCCAAGTTAGCTGCGAACATCAATGGAATAATAAAATCGTAACCTAATGTTGTCATCGAACCAACGACGATTGGCAACAAAGCATAGTGCATACCTGTAATGATCAATAGTGACATCGTACCACCGATCAAGATACTTGCAAAAATGGACATATTATCGAACAACCAGGAAATACCACCAGATAGTCCGTTACCAAGAACTGTACCCAATGGTCCGACAGTCATCAGTGTCAGAGGAACCATAATTAGCAGGGTAACCGTTGGAACAATGAGCAATTTAAGTGAAGCATGTATAACACGGTCAACAGCTTTCTCTACATATGAAGCGATCCAAACTGCAAGAACAATCGGAATAACTGTAGAAGAATACGTTGCTGCAATTACTGTAATCCCCATAAACGATGAGTTGTGGCCATCAGCTAGCAAAGCTGTAATGGTCGGGTGCATAATTCCCGCAGCAAGCGCCGCAGCAATGTACATATTACTACCCAGCTTACGTGCCGCACTGACTGCTAGAATGATTGGCAAGAAGTAGAAAGCACCATCACCAATGGCTGACAATATGATATACGTTGAGCTTGTATCAGACAACCAACCAAGTGCGACAAGGATCGCCACGATCCCTTTGATCATACCTGCACCGGTAATCGCAGGCAGGATTGGTGTAAACATACCTGAGATGAAGTCGAACAACGCGCTTATTGGATTTCTCTTTTTCTTCTCGCCAGTTGAAGCTGAAGCACCAGAAGATCCAGCGTTCGCACCTTTGGACATGTTACCTACCAGTGCGTTATACACTACAGGCACATCGTTACCGATAATGACCTGGAACTGTCCACCGTTCTCCATAACACCCATAACACCTGGTGTATTTTTCAGTGTTGCTTTGTCTGCTTTTTTGTTGTCGTTCAAGTTAAATCTAAGTCTTGTCATACAGTGTGTGACTTGATCAACATTCTCTTCGCCACCAACCAACTTCAAAATGTCCTTGGACAATTGTTGTTTATCCATTGTGAATTGCTCCTTTGATGTGTAATGAAGGTTTAAAAAAAACCTAAACACTGAATAATGACAAAGCAGTAAGCTTATCATTATTCAACGTTTAGGTTTTGCCTTTTTTGCAGTAACAATCCCAAATTTATTCGATTGTTTGTTCATTCCTAACCACACGTTCAATATGAATGGTCAGGTACAGTATTTCCTCTTTGGATAATACCCGATTATAGATCTTACGAGTATAATCACTAATCCTTACTGCACAAGCATGTGCCTCAGGATATTGTTTACTTACGAGATCGTGAAGCGGATTATCTTCTTCCTTATCCTCAATTGCCGTCCCTTGTAATACACGTTGCGCAAAGAACTTCAAATGAGTCAAAAAGCGATAATAACTTAAAGAATCTTCATCAAGCTCAATGACAAAGCTACGTCTTACAATGTTGAGTATGTCTTTGACAATATTCGTGATGCTGATGGTTTCTCGCATCTCCCCGTTCATCTGGGCATTGACCAGATGCATAGCGATAAATGCGCATTCATCTTCGGGCAGAAGTACACCCAACGTTTCTTCAATAATCTGTAGTGCCTTGAGACCGATTGCATATTCCTTGCGGTACATGCGCTTGATCTCCCAAAATAGAGCATTGCGGATCTGTAATCCTTGACGATGCCGATCAATGGCAAAATGAATATGATCCGTTAGTGAGATATAAATACTCTCATGCAGTTTCTCACCTAACACCGTCTCTGCATAACGAATAATTTCATCAGAACATTCAACATATTCAACAGGGATGTCCGACAGGAGCGTCTTGAGCTTCTGCGATACTTCCTTGCTCTCCAATGAGAATATCTTCTCGATCAGACTTTCATCTATCGTTTCACCGGTATGCTTCTTGAAGGCAATTCCCCGCCCCATGACGACCAGTTCGTTTCCTCCCGGATCGATCACAGTAACTACGTTGTTATTAAGCACCTTCTCAATTTTCATTTTCTCCACATCACCTTGCACCGTCAAAAGTAGTAAAAGGCAAAACCAAAGCAGGTCACGAGAACATGTCCTGCCTCCGGTTTTGCCTGATTGAACAGTAACAATCCGTATTCATTAGCCTTAGGTCCCATCTTACCACAGAATTGTGCATATGACAATGTTTTTGTGAAAGCGGTTAATGTCTTATAATCTAACATAAGCAAGACACTCCCAGCTCATATTCAACAAAATTCGACGCTACGTACCGCGAAGATGGGCTGAGGCTTTAGAACCAGGACGATTATTCGTTCGTTCCTTTAAGACTTGCACCATTCGTACCAATTACTTCTTTGTACCAGTGGAAAGATTTCTTCTTGTAGCGCTCTAATGTACCTGAACCATCATTATTACGGTCTACATAAATGAAGCCATAACGTTTCTTCATCTCAGCAGTCGATGCACTTACCAGGTCAATACAGCCCCAAGACGTGTAACCCATAACTTCTACACCATCTTCAATCGCTTCGCCTACTTGCACCAAGTGATCATTCAAGTACTGAATACGATATTCATCATTCACCGTTTTATTGCCATTCTCGTCCGTAATCAGCTCGTCCACGGCACCTAGACCATTTTCAACGATGAACAACGGTTTTTGATAACGGTCATAATACTTGTTCAAGGTTACGCGCAAACCTTGTGGATCGATCTGCCAGCCCCACTCACTTGCTTTGAGATAAGGGTTCATTACACCTGCAAACAGGTTTCCTTTACCTTCTTTGCGTTTCTCCGGATCTCCTGTCTCACAGATACTTACATAGTAACTAAATGAGATGAAGTCAACGGTATGTTTGAGAATCTCAGCATCGCCATCTTCAAACTTAATGTTGATATTGTTCGCCTTGAAGTAGCGATTAATGTATTTTGGATAATATCCGCGTGCATGAATGTCTGCGAACAGGTCATTGCGCTGCTCTGCATGCATAGCTGCAACAACATCATCTGGGTTAGGCGTTAGTGGGTAAGTCGGCATGCTCAGCACCATACAACCAATTTTGGCTTCTGGCATAATCTCATGTCCTAGCTTAACCGCTAATGCACTCGCCACAAGCTCATGATGGATGGCTTGGTACAAGTCTTGCTTCGACAATTCCGATTTTGGTGTGAAAATCCCACCACTCATGAATGGTTCTTCGAGAATAGAGTTAATCTCATTGAACGTCAGCCAGTATTTCACTTTTCCTTTGAAGCGATTGAACAGCACAGTTACGTAACGCTCATAGAAATCAACCATTTTGCGGTTAACCCATCCGTCGTACGTTTTGGACAAGTGAAGTGGCGTCTCATAATGAGAAATCGTCACCAGTGGCTCAATGCCGTATTTATGGCACTCATCGAACAGATCATCATAGAATTGCAGCCCTTTTTCGTTAGGCTCCAGCTCGTCACCATTCGGGAAAATACGAGACCATGCAATAGATGTACGGAATACTTTGAAGCCCATCTCTGCAAACAATTTCACATCTTCTTTATAGCGGTTATAAAAATCGATCCCGATCAACTTCAGGTTATCTTCAGTTGGCCCCTCAGTTCTTGGTGTTGTAATCCCGTGTGGCATTACATCCTGTACAGACAGGCCTTTGCCGTCCGTATTGTATGCTCCTTCAAGCTGGTTGGCCGCTACTGCGCCGCCCCATAGAAAGTCTTTTGGAAATGGTGTAGTCAATTCAATCATTCCTTCCTCTTATTGTTGTAACAAACATAAAAAAGCGGGACAAAAACCAACAAGGGCTTTATGGAGCATGTAGCTCCATGAGTACGCCCCTTTATTGTTAGGTTTTGCCCGCTTCTTATGCGGTAACAATCCGAATTCATCTGGTGTTTATTCGGTTATATCCTAGGGATCAACGTTTTACAGTTGCTCACCATTCGTTGCAATTACATTTTTGTACCAGTCAAATGAATCTTTCTTCGAACGTTCCAATGTTCCGTTGCCTTCATCATCCAGATCAACATAGATGAAGCCATAACGCTTGGACATTTCAGAAGTTGACATACTTACAAGGTCAATTGGACCCCAAGCTGTGAAACCAATCAACTCTACGCCGTCTTTGATCGCTTCTTTCATTTGCTCGATATGCTTCTTCAGGTAATCTACACGATACGTATCGTGAATGGAACCATCTTCCTCAACCTTGTCGTAAGCACCAAGACCATTTTCAACGATGAATAATGGTTTTTGGTAACGATCCCAGAAGTTGTTCAGCGTTACGCGCAGACCGATCGGATCAATCTCCCAGCCCCAGTCGGAAGCTTCCAGATAAGGGTTTTTCACGCCACCAGTCAAGTTACCTGCTGTTTCTTCCAAATCAGCGGAAGCTGATTTTGTTACAGACATGTAGTAGCTGAAGGAGATGAAATCAACGGTGTTGTTCAACAAAATTTCGTCATCGCCAGCTTCTTTTTGGATCACGATGTTGTTTTCTTCAAAGTAACGAGCCATGTAGTTCGGGTATTGACCACGAGCATGCATGTCTGTGAAGAACAGGTTAAGCTGGTTCTCATGCTGAGCCAGTTGAACATCTACTGGATTACAAGTTGCTGGGTATGTCTCCATACGTGCAAGCATACAGCCCACTTGGGAACCTGGGATAATCTCATGCGCAAGCTTCGTTACCAATGCACTTGCAACAAATTGGTGATGCAACGCTTGATATGTGGTTTGCAGCTTGTTGTCTACTTTATCAATGAGAATTCCGCCGCCAGTGTAAGGACTGAACACCATTACGTTAATTTCATTGAAAGTAAGCCAGTATTTCACTTTGTTTTTATAGCGATTAAATACGGTCTCTGCGTATCTAACATAATGTTGGATTACTTCACGGCCAGCCCAGCCGTTATATTTTTGCGTCAAACCGAGCGGAGTCTCATAGTGAGACAACGTTACGAGCGGCTCAATGCCATGTTTCAACAATTCGTCGAAGACTTCATCGTAGAATTTCAAACCTGCTTCATTAGGCTCTTGATCATAACCGTTCGGGAAAATACGTGCCCAGTGGATGGACAAACGGAATACTTTGAAGCCCATTTCTGCAAACAATGCGATATCTTCTCTGAAACGATGGTAGAAATCAATACCAAAACGTTTAGGGAAACGTTCTTCGATTTTGCCAGCCAGAATCTCTTCAATGCGGGAAGAGGAAATTTCCATTGCATGGCCGCCAGTACGCTTCTCTTTAGGAACATGTGCGATCATATCCGCAGTGGAGAGACCTTTGCCATCCTTATCAAATGCACCCTCCAATTGGTTCGCCGCTGTAGCGCCGCCCCATAGGAAGTTTTCAGGGAATCCTTTTTTAGCTGTGGTCATGAATAACAACCTCATTTCAATTTGTATTTTTATTGACAAGTCAGAAAGATAGAATATCCAAAAGAGAGCGAAATCAACACCATACCCACGACATTATTGTTCAATCGCAACAAAATATACACGTATATTTTTACGCAAAAACAAGAAAAACCTAAACTCAAGGTAAAATAGCATCCCGAAAAAAGGAGCTTTCATTTCACCATCAGTTTAGGTTTTGCCTGTCTACGCAGTTACAATCCATCAAAAGATGTCGTTTACGTATTCTGTTGTGTTCTCTTGTGATGTAAGCGTAACATAATCATTTCACAAAATCAACTTCACTGTACACCAGTGTATTTTGTAGCATCATAACCTTAACGTGGCATACGTAAAATAGCCGCTCTAAGCGCATTGGTTCCCTCTTCTGTTTCCAAATAACTCACAGGACTTTGGTCCCCCAATGCAGGGATATTCTTCTCTAGCCATTTAAATGCATACTCCCCCATTTCACACAGAAGTACCTGACTCACATCTACCGGAATGTTCTGTACTCGTGCTCTTTCTATCCATTTTGGATCCACTTGCGCATATAACTCGTCAAACAATTGAACGAATGCGTCCCAATTATCCTGCTTAAACTCCTCTAAATAGATTTCTTTCATACTCATGTAAAATCACTCCCCATATGACTAGTTCTATCTCACACAAATTCATCCTAAAGCCGCTTTGAAACAGCTCCTGCAACCGTTAGACTTAATTTTAAATGTTTTTCGAGGGAAAGAATAGTCAAGGAGGATTCATCATGTCTCAAGAAGAAAACACTTCCGGCTGGGATGCCATTGATGCTGCGGCTCACGCACTTTATGGTAATCAAGAGCCTAAACACTACGGGACTGCAATCCCTTATATGCTTGGTGGGCCTGATCCACTCAATGGAATAAGCGCATATCGTGTGGAGACACCGACGCCGCATTGGCACTTCGTCACGTATGGCTTCTCCGAACTCTATGATAAAGAAACGGATGATCCTGATCACAGTGGTTATGGATTCGAACTGACCTTCCGGCTACTTCGGAATGTAGAGGAAGAAGAACCGCCCGCTTGGGCGCTCAACCTGTTGCAAAATATCGGAAGATACGTCTTCAATAGCGGTAACATTTTTCATCCAGGCGATTACATGGACGCTAACGGCCCGATCTGCCTCGGCTCTGACACACTGCTGACTGCGCTTGCTTTTATTGAAGACCCTGATCTTGAAGAGATAGCTACACCGAACGGTGCCGTTAAATTCATCCAGATGGTCGGCGTGACTTGTAGAGAGCTGGAGACGATACAGACATGGAATACCCGTGGATTCTTAGCTGCATGCGCTGGCTTTATGCCAAAATACGTCACCGATCTCATGCGCAACTCCTATGTGGATATCCCTGTCGTGGAAGAGGCTGTAACAAGAGGCATCGAGCAAGAAGGTTCTAGTACCGCCTTCCTGTTCATACAACAACTAGAATGGACGTCCGTTCAACAAGGAACGCTTCAAGGTGCTGGATCTGCAGTACTTCAAGTTGGAGCCAAGCAGGCTCGACTCATCGGCAGAATATTACGCAGTCGCACAGCTAAAGGAGACTCCCTCTCTTTAATCGGTTCTAACGTGAACATCACGTTTAAGGCGGGAGATGAGCCATCTTTTCAAGAGAACGAAAACGATATTACCTTAACTGTAAATGAAGCAGCCGTCATTGAGCTTATGGAGAAGCTTAAACCGAAAGCCCACACTTTTGAGCTAAACACCCTTCCTGGTATCACCTTCCGAATTGTACGTACGGAAATTACCGACCCAGATGGGAACATTATTGATACGATCGGCTAATAACAAAAGATTTAATTACGACAAGTTACATCGCAAGGAGGAAACGGTATGAGTGCGACAACAACCGCTTTAAGCAATCACTGGTCTAAGACCCAAATGCCTGTATCCAAAGCAACACAGATCAACTATTTATCCAAGACCCATCTCGATCGGATTCTAAAGATCAATCATTTCTTAATCCGTGCCTTTCAGCACAGCATCTCTAATATCAAAGAAAATTTATCAGGGACATATCTGTTCCTCCTTACGGACGCAGATGGTGTTCTCATCGCTATGGATCACAGTAGTGATCTAACCGATGAAGTGCAGCAATCTCCTATTCGCCTGGGAATGATCTTCACGGCTAAGAGCTGTGGTGTCAACGCTATATCCGAAACGATGGATCAGCATAAACCGATATTTCTACCACCAGAGCTGCATGAAAACCCACTGTTCCAAACCTGGCACTGCTATGCTACACCCCTGTCTGTGGGTCTGAAGCATTCCGGTTATTTAGATGTGTCAACAATTAACGCTGATCTGCAGAGTGAACTTATTGCTATAGCCAAGCTCATTCCTGCTTTTATGCAAAATAGCTATCAGAGTCTGCAAGCCTCTCAAGCTACTGGACAGACTTCGGTGGAATTCACCAATCGGCAGTTAACGATCCTAGAAATGATCTCGAACGGACTTACCGTTAAGGCGATTGCACTCCAATTAAAAATTAAGGAATGCACCGTCAATCATCACAAAAAAGTGATTTTTAACAAATTAGGTGTGCAATCAAGCACTGAAGCTGTTTCAATGGCTAGCCGATTGTCTTATTTATAACAGGTACCCCTATAGATTCCTATAGGTGGAAAAAGAGAACAGGTGTGCTAACATTATAGAGTACATATGTACACTTGAAATGCGTGTTCAAAAGCGGACTTTTTTGAACAGCCTCTTTATTCAAGTTAAGAGAACACACATCAGGAGGGTATTATGTCTATTTCTAAAAAAGCTTCACTATTTGCCATGTTAATCATGATTTTGCTCGTTGCAGCCGCTTGCGGTGACAAAGCCGACACGGCTACGAGCACAGATGACACAACCAAAACAGAAACAGCAACTGCGGGCACAGATACAGATAGCGCCGCAAAAGAAGAATCCGAGAACACGGAAAACACAGAAACGGCTACTGAAACAGCTACAGAAGATAACACCCAAAATGTCGAGCTTGGAACGACGGAAAAAGGTAGCTACAACAACGATTACTTTGGCGTATCCCTGAAATTCCCTGAAGAATGGGAGTTCCAAGATGCTGCAGGCATGAATCAGTTGACTAGCGCTTCTTCCGAAGCTATTGCTGGAGACGATGCAACAAAGAAAAAACAACTGGAGTTGTCCCAAGAAAAAACACTCAATCTGTTGATGGCATCTGAATTGCCACTAGGAGGCCAACAACTCGGTCCTTCCGCTATGGCAATCGCTGAGAAAGTAAGCTTGCTGCAAGGCATTCGTACAGGTAAAGACTATCTCGAAGCAACAAAAGAATTCATGCAAGCGAGTCAGTTCCCGTATGATTACAAAGACATCACAACTGAAACCATCGGTGGTAAAGAGATGGATCTGATGCAAATCACGATGGACGCTGGCGACGGCACAACGATCACACAAGACTACTACAGTGCGATTATCGAAGGTTATGCTTTTAACTTCATCTTTACGTACATGGATGACGATAGCAAAGCATCGATTGATACGATCAAAAAATCTGTACAATTCAAGTAATCTTCTTGCCATTTTAGGCATACATCATATGCTAAGAACCCCGACTAGAATCTCGATGATTCATGGTCGGGGTTCTTTATCGTTACAACGCTACACGATCACAGCTTTGTCTAACTAGATATGGCTACCCAATGCCCATCAGACACTTCAACCCAACTGGAATGTTCCAATTGATAGCGATCCACACCAGCATCTCGGTGCTCCTCGCTTACGATTCGTTTTTTCTTCGATTCTATCGCAGGGTCTGGAACAGGAATAGCCGATAACAATGCCTTTGTGTAGGCGTGCTGAGGGTTGCTGTATAACTCTTCACTCTCGGCTAACTCGACAATTTTGCCATTATACATGACCGCGACACGGTCACTGATATGTTTAACCATCGATAGATCATGAGCAATGAAGAGATAGGTCAGACCAAGACGCTGCTGCAACTCTTCGAGTAATTGCACAATCTGCGCCTGAATGGAGACATCCAATGCAGATAAAGGCTCATCACATACAATAAACTCCGGTTCCACCGCTAGTGCTCTTGCGATCCCAATCCGTTGCCGTTGTCCTCCGGAGAATTCATGCGGATAACGCTGGGCATGTGACGGATCAAGCCCCACCAGTTCTAATAATTCCTCCACCCGCTTCTCACGTTCCGACGTATTCTTAACCAGTCCATGAATATCGAGCGCTTCGCCAATAATGTCCATGATTCTCATTTTCGGATTCAGTGAAGCATACGGATCTTGGAAGATAATCTGCATATGTCTTCTCATCGTCTTCATCTCCGAAGCGGATAGACGGTTCAGCGGAACCCCTTTAAACAACACTTCACCGCCCGTAGGCTCATGCAATCTTAGAATTGCACGTCCAGTCGTGGACTTACCACTGCCTGATTCCCCCACGACCCCCAGCGTCTCACCTTGGCGAATATGAAAGCTAATGTCATTTACGGCCTTCAAGGTATTGCCCTTCCCCAGATTGAAATGCTGGCGAAGAGACTTCACTTCCAGCAAAGGTTGATCATCCTCCAGGTCACGAGGAACAAGAGAGATTGGCTTAGGCTTCTTCTTCTCATCCAGTCGAGGCAATGCGTTGAGCAATCTGGAAGTGTATGGGTGTTTCGGACTTGCAAAGATCTCGGCTGTTGTGCCCGTTTCAACGATCTCCCCACTTTTCATGACCACAACCCGATCACACATACCTGCAACCACCCCAAGATCATGCGTAATCAAGATGATTGAGGTGCCTAATTGCTGCTGCATATTTTTCATCAATTCCAGAATCTGTGCCTGAATGGTTACATCGAGCGCAGTCGTGGGTTCATCGGCAATCAATAGCTCAGGTCGGCAAGCAAGTGCAATAGCAATCATGACACGCTGACGCATACCACCGGAAAACTCATGTGGATACTGATTGTACCGTACCTCGCCTTGCGATATACCTACCAGTTCGAGCATCGCTATCGCTTGTTTCTTCGCTTCTCGTCTGGATACCTTCTGATGTTTAATCAAACTCTCCGAAATTTGTTTACCAATCTTAATGGTCGGATTAAGTGAACTCATTGGATCCTGAAAGATCATTCCGATATCACGACCTCGAATGCTCTCCATTTCCTTCTGCGTTTTGTTCACAAGATCCGTTCCCTTGAACCAGATCTCCCCTTGTTTCATGCGTGAAGGCGGAGATGCCAGCAATCTCATAATGGAGCGAGCAGTCACACTTTTGCCACTACCAGACTCCCCAACAATGCCAAGTGTTTCACCTGGACGCACCTCGAAACTGACGTTCTTTACTGCCTCAAACTCATTCTCCCCGGAATGAAAAGAGACTGATAGATCATTTACCTTTAACAAAGGTTGCATCACAACACCTGCTTCCTTCCATATTTTCATAACCATTCGTATGTATACTCATTATTCCTTGACAATCTGTAGACCCTAAAATAATATATACTATATCCATCGGAATAATGCAATTTTAACTTGGATGAAAGGAGGTTCACCTGGGTTGAATGTAGCAGAAGGCAGCAGAATGTCACGGCTTGCACACACCTTGGGCTTTATCTACGACAAAATGTTGCTTCACCCCTCCTATCGATATGTTCTATTCATTCTCGGCTTGCCCGTTAATTTAATCGTGTTATTGGTCTGGAGATCCAGAAGACAACAGGATGGCTGGAAGGTCGCTAAGCAAGAAGCAGAACAGGAAATGCTGACTCATGCCTATCGAGATCAACTTCGCGGAGAAATAGAAGAACAACTTCGACGGAAGCATCGCTTCTTCAAGCAGCAAGTCAGTGAGAGCGAATTCCAACGTGAAACGCAAGAATGGCTAGAAGAAACGCTTCGCAAAGAGGTGAACGAGCGTACAACATTCAAACTTCGGGAAAAAGGACAACAACGAACGACGATGGCGGATACCTTCCGCTCACTGATTAACCATCCGTGGTTTTTCGTGTTATCACTTATTCCAGGCTGTCTGATGTACGGCATTTTATTGTTGTATGGCAATCCCTATCTCAAGTACATATTTGAAAGACTACTCATGACGATATTCGTCATAATGGGCGTAGCCACACTTGTATTCACCATTTTATATCTTTCACCATTTAATCCAGCAGCTAACATTCTGGGAGAGACAGCAACGCCAGAACAGATTGCAGCTTTTAATCACGTATATGGACTAGATCAGCCTTATCTCGTGCAGCTCTGGAATAATATCAAAGGCATTGCCTTATTTGATCTTGGGAAGTCGTTTGCGGGAAATGAGGATGTCACAGCCACCATAGCTCGGAAGTTTCCGATTACGCTAACTTTGGCTGTCATCTCACTATTGATTGCCATTGTGATCGCACTGCCGATTGGCATTATCTCAGCAATCAAGCCAAATTCATGGTTTGATTATACGTTCATGTTTATCGCATTGATCGGATTATCGATTCCAAACTTCTGGCAAGGACTTATTTTCATTCTGAATTTCTCGATCAAAATGCAATGGCTACCCGCTACCTTTAATCCGCAGAACTGGTTATCCATGATTATGCCAACTATCGTTCTAGGAACCGGACTCACGGCGGCTGTTGCACGGATGACCCGTTCTTCTACACTCGAAGTCATTCATGAAGATTATGTCATGACCGCTCGGGCTAAAGGACTTAGTGAACGACATGTCTTAATGAAGCATGCAGTTCGTAACGCATTGATTCCGATCGTGACGGTTGTTGGTCTGCAATTTGGCGGAATGCTCGGCGGAGCCGCGGTAACAGAGAAAGTGTTTAACATCAGCGGTCTGGGCAGCTACATTGTGGATAAGCAATTTATACCCGATATTCCGAGTATTATGGGCGGAGTAGTATACACTGCGATTACGATTTCAATTATTAATGTGATCGTCGATCTGATGTACGCTTTTATTGATCCGAGGGTACGTTCCAAGATGAAACAATATTAAAGTGCGTGTTCAAAGTCTGGTCTTCCTTATCTTTCTTACAACCGCTTAAAGCAGGTGCAATTTAAATGACAAAATCAGGTTCTATTACACAAGAGATGCGTTTTCGACTGAAGTCTTCTTCAGAGTATAGTCAGGCTAACTTCGCCTGGATCACTTCGCTACTTCTGACATTGCTCTTAATGTTCAATAGCTATGATTATGGGGATAACGTGTTCAGACCATTTATTCTGACTGCATCTCTGGCTTACCTGTTCTTCACACTCGTTCAGAGCTTCGTGACATATAAATTACGCAAAGACCTGATGCGCGATGGCACAATCTCTATCTGGACTCGCAGGATAGGGTGGATTCAACTTCTCGCCATCATCACAGGTAATATTTTTATTGTCACGGCTGCTTGTCATCTGATTCGAAGAGGTAAGAGCGTTGAGTATACCTTCGCTGTGTATACCGCGCTGACTCAGCTCTTCGTGATTGGCGTATCTGGCTTGAATATATTCAAACCCTACGTGGCGGATACATTTCTTCCAGCAATGGCGGTACTTCTTCTCATTATGGTCATTGATCTGATCGTGCTGTTCATCGTATCCCAGTATGCGCCAGCACAGATGCTTCCTCGCTGGATGCTGATCGTCAGTGTAGTGCTTATCCTGACCTCAATTACAGGCAACCTGTTTGCTCTGTTGCTTGGTGTTACCCTTCTTGGAAGGATACGCCGCCAAGGAAAGCAAAAATCTAACTTCTGGAACGATTTGTGGGAACGACTTGCTCCAAATGTAACTGCGATGTCAGGCTTGTTCTTCATCGTTTTTCTATTCTCGATCTCGATCTGTAGCTTCTACACGTTCGATTATAGCGTAGCTGTGGAGAACAATTACTCAGCCCTATTACAACCTCCTTCACTCGCCTACCCGCTTGGGACGGATGATTTTGGACGCGACCTGTTCTCCCGAATTGTATTCGGTGCTCGAATTTCTCTCATTGTAGGTTGTATGTCGACCATCATTCCCGTATTGATTGGTGGGGTGCTCGGAGCATTCTCAGGCTTCTATGGTAAACATACAGACAATATCATCATGCGACTGCTTGATGTACTGTACGCTATTCCAGGTATCCTGCTTGCAATTGCGATCATCGCAGCATTTGGAGCGAATACCGTCAACCTGATCCTGGCCCTTAGCCTTGGCTCCATCCCGACCTACGCCCGAACAATGAGAGCGAGCGTGCTCTACGTATCTACCTTTGAATTTGTTGAGGCAGCACGTGCACTCGGGTATAACAACCGTTCCATCATTTTCAAACACATCATTCCGAACTCGCTAGCTCCTATGATCATCAAGTCTACACTTACGATTGGTGGTGCCGTCATCGCCACGAGTAGCTTGAGTTATCTTGGGCTCGGCGTTGAGCCGCATATTCCGGAATGGGGTAACATTCTCAAACTAGGCAGTACGTATCTAGAGACACATTCGTATCTGGCCATCTATCCTGGTCTTGCCATTATTCTACTTGTTCTTTCGTTTAACTTTCTCGGTGATGGACTGCGCGATGCGCTTGATCCTAAGCTTGAAAAAGCATAACTTCATTAAATTTAATAATTCATTAATTTCATTCCAACAGGAGGTATTTTCATGAAAAAACGTACACTCATTTCGCTGCTACTTATCTTGGTTATTGTGATCTCTGGCTGCAGCGTAAAAACGAAGAGCGACACTCAAGCTGAATCGTCAACTTCGGATACAACGGAGACTACCACGAATCAAGCACCTGTAGATATTACATTGCTGGCACAAAGTTCTTCCGAGAACGATGTAAACATCATCCGTGACCAACTGACTAAGAATGGATTCAACGTGAAGCTGAACCTGCAACCGGATTACGGTAGCTACAAATCCCAACAGGATGCTGGGAATTATGACATTGCTTTATCAAGCTGGACAACAGTGACGGGGAACCCAGACTATGCCGTACGTTCACTTTTCAAAACAGGCGGAGACTACAGCATCCTGGCTGACGAAGAAATCGACAAGTTGATTGACGAAGCAGCTACTCAAACACCAGATCAATACAAAGAAACGTATAAAAATTTGGAGCAACGTTTAGTAACCGATCAAGCGTATATCGCTCCAGTCTATAACTCACTCAAAAATCAGGCACTTAATAAAGATGTGATTAACCAAGATACTGTACGCTTGTCCAAATCTCGTGCAATGGCTTGGGAACCAATTCAATTCAAAGACAGCTCCAAAAATGAAACAGATCCTCTGATCTTGACGCAAAGTGCGTCTGTTCTAACCTCTCTTGATCCGATCAAAGGTAACGATGGTTCCATCAACCAACTGAATACCAATATGTATGTACGTCTAGTCAACCTGACGGATGATGATCAACTGACTGCTGAAGGATCCCTGTCCCACAACTTCAGCATCGCGGATGGAAACTCCGAGTACTACTTCGTTTTGAGAGACGATATTAACTTTGCGAAGATTGACAACAAAAAAGCAGTGGATACGGGTGAACGCGTTGGTGCGGACGACGTAATCTTCTCCATGGATCGTGCCAAAAATAAAGATTCCGTACCTGATCATCGGACATACAGCTTGCATGAGCACATCCAAAAAACCGAGCTGGTTACAGACCTGAGCGCACTGGAATCTACGCAACAATCTGGTGGTGGTGGTTCAATCAAGGATGCATTGGAGCAAGGATTGGACAGCAAAATTACAGAGCTTGTATCTGACAAAACCAAAGCAGACAACGGAGCAGGTAAATATCAAGTTATCAAACTGACTACGACTGAACCGTTCCCGCAAGTATTGAACTACCTGGCTCACCAATCGGCTGGTATCGTGTCCAAGAAACAAGTAGAAAGCATCAACACTTATGACGTGGCATCCTTTGATGTGAACAAAGACATCCCTTACGGTGATCAAAACACAGTAACCGAAGGAGCAGCGTACAACAATACGTTGTATACAAGCGGGCCATACATTTTGTCATACAAAAATGACTATGAAGGTGTATTCCTCAAAAATCCTGGTTATCGCACAGGAACCGAGTATGCACCGAAAATTTCACAAGTAAATGTACGGTTTATCGCAGATGCAGACAGCGCACTTTCTGCTCTGCGTAGCGGTGAGATCCACCTTTACTACGGCGTGCCTGAAACGAAGTATGACATCGTTGAGAGTGACAGTAAGCTGCACCTACAGAGCACCCCGAGCAACGCGGTATCTTACCTGTTGTTCAACACAGCAAACCGTGAAGTATCCAAGAGCAGTGACCTGAGAAAAGCTGTGCTATACTCTATCAATCAGGATGAAATTCTACAGTTCTACAAAAACAACAAACTCAAAGCATTCTCCACATTAAGTCCATTGGTTGACACAGGGAATGAATTGAAGGCTGATCCAGCAAAAGTAAAAGAGTTCTTAAGCAACTACAACGCTTCAAAATAAATGGTCAACAACAAACGGCTGTACCAGATCTCTTCTTGATCGTGGTACAGCCGTTTTGTATCCAATTTTTAAAAGCATCTTCAATAGCTATTTTTATTGCGAATATCTTCGTTGTACCCCAGGCAGTAAGGTTACGATCTGAATTCCAATGCCCCATGCAAAATAGATCAAGTGGATCAGCGAAGCGGCCTGAATCCAGTACACCTGTGCCATAATCCAGATCAAGAGCGCAAATCCGGCATATAAGGAGAACGTCCACGCCCAGTAGCGGTCAGGAAAGAGATTAAGCTTCTCACAGAGCGCTGAGCGAATGTGGTGGATGAGCGAAATACCAATGATTATAGGCAACACGCCAAGAACTAACATTAACAATATGCCCGGGATCAGAAAGCTAGCGAATGGAGAATGCTCCAATAAAGTATTCGGTAAACCAATTACGTTCCCCGTCGGATCTATCATTAACATTATTCCACCAGCAAGTGCTCCAACCCCTAATATCCCATGCATCATTGCAAGTAACCACGATCTGCCTAATGTCGGCTGTACCATGAACTCCGCCTCCCACTCAACTCATTATTAAAACTCCTGCCAAAACGCTACTATACACGACGGTTAGATCTGAACACTAAGAACATTTTCACACAAGGTGCACCACGTTCCTATGCTTCTTGTCACTACAAGGATTCGACAATATGTATCATGGAAAAACTTGATAAAAGAACGTACGTTCGGTATAATAGAAATCTATCCTGAATAAGCGAGAGGCAGATATGGACGACAAATTTATTAAGGAATTACGCGAGATTAGTCGGGATGACAGACGCAGATCTGAATTCATGATTCAAGGCTTGAAAGAAACGTTAGAAGGAAGAAAAGCAGAGAATGCATTCAAACGTTGGATTCGGCGCAAGAAGGAACAGAAGAAAATTACGGAACGATTTAATCAAGCTTCATCATCGGATCATAAGTAATTAGAAAAAGGAGGCTCTCGCCTCCCTTGCATTTTACATAATACGATTCTATAAGACGGTAGCTGAGCTAAATTTATGGCAAAATAGCAAAGGATCTGACCGGGAACCCGGACGCTTTCTCCGCTTTGGGAACGAGATTGAAGATGACTGCGCCTTTGGCAGGAACCTGATCCAAGTTCGCCAACAGCTCTACTTGATATGTATCCTGTGCCAAGACATAGTATTCGGCGAGTAAAGCTCCATTTCTGCGATAATCTATTGCCGAATCTGTATCAAAGGTCTCGTGACCGATCGCCTTTACGCTCCTTTCTTCGAACAGAAATTTCAGTGCGCTCACCGACCATCCTGGTGCATGGCTGTCCCCATTAGCATCTTTATTATTAAATAGTTCGTGGCTTGGCCAACGCTTGCTCCAATCGGTACGTAGAGCGACGAAGCTGCCCGCTTCAATCTCACCGTATTCTTGCTCGAATGCTAGGATATGCTCTACATCCAGCGTAAAGTCAGGATTGCTCGCTACGGCTGCCGACTGATCAATTACAACTAGTGGTAATACTAACTCTTTCAACCCGAGTTGATCCAGATAACGAGTATCACGCACAAAATGGATCGGTGCATCTAGATGCGTGCCATATTGCCCAGGAAATCGAAAGCTTTGTGCAAAAAATCCTTGGTCGTGATTGAATAGCGTATCAAATTGAGCTGCATCAAAGGCTGAGAAGTGAGGTGAATCTGGCCCAAAGGTATGTGTCAGATCTACCCACTTTTTTTCTTTTAACAATTGAATAGCTTGAATAAGTTCAGTCGACATCAGGATCACCTCATATGTAGAATGGAGTAAATTCCCACTATTAATACGTGTTCAAAAAGGATGGTTTTCAGTACCGTGAAGATGGGATGAAGATAGAAATGGAGTAGCGGAGCGTAGGCAAAACTACGTGAGCAACTACATTGTTTCCGAAGGAAACAAGCTTCGTAAGCATCAACTTATTTCGGCTGAATTCCATCTTCGACGTCGAGATGCCTCAGGGCATCCTTCGTAATCAAAAGCGGACTTTTTGAACAACCTCTATTATATCTCAACGCTGCACATTGGTGAAGAAATTGATTTAATTTATTTTGGAACACACAAGTATCGCGTGCTGTAAACTTCATACAACCGAAAGGAAGCAAAAAAAACCGCACTCCTGTGTGGAGAACGGCGTAGGATCTTGAGATTGAAAAGTATTGATTTTACCGACCGTAGTATTCACCTTTATTCGTCTTTAACTCGCTTGATCAACTCACCAATTGCAAACTAATTCGCGGTAATAACCAGCTTGCCCCGTGTGTGATGTGATTCACTTTTTTCGTGCGCATCGCGCAATCCTTGTTCCGTTAACGGATACGTTTCATCAATGATCGACTTCAACTTCCCTTCAGCCGCAAGCTCGGCCAACTGTTCAAGTTGATCTCCCTTGGGCTCCATCATGAACACGCTGCCTGTCACGCCGGTTTCCTTCGCCAGCTTCTCATCTGGCTGCTCTACAAGGGATACCAGACGTCCTCCAGACTTCAACACCTTGAAGCTGTTCCGCTGTATGTCGCCGCCCATCGTATCCAATACAACATCGTAGTCTGAGAGAATCTGGGAGAAATCCTGTTCCTTATAGTTAATGAAATGATCCACACCTAACGAACGAAGTAATTCTTCGTTTGCTGCACTTGCGGTGGAAGCGACTTCAGCGCCCAACGATTTGGCGATTTGAATGGCGTATGTGCCTACTCCACCCGCACCAGCATGAATGAGCACCTTCTGTCCTTTGCCCAAACGGCCATGATCCACCAGTGCCTGCCAAGCTGTCATCCCGGCGAGCGGAATCGCAGCTGCTTCCTCAAAACTCAACTGCTCCGGTATACGTGCAACAATATCCCCATCTACAGCAACATATTCCGCATAGGTTCCGAATTGACGTGGACGTGCAAATACCCGATCTCCTTCTCTGAAACGGGTAATGTTTGAACCGGCTTCAACCACAGTACCTGCGACGTCACCACCCAGAATCATCGGTAGTTGATCTGCCGCTTCTTTCAAGTGACCTTGTCTTATTTTGAAATCAACTGGATTAACTGATGTCGCCTGTGTGCGGATCAAAACTTGATTCACACCGCATGCCGGTTTATCGACTTCCTTTTCCTTCAATTGCTCAGATCCGCCAAATGCTTCAATCACTATAGCTTTCATATTGAATCCCTGCCTTTCTTAAAAATGGAATGACATGTGATAGGTTATTCTCTTAATCTTCTCTATTTATAATTACCCCATTCATCGGTTTACTTGACATGATGTCACAGCATTTTCATTTCATAAGTCAGGATGCTAATGACGATCCGTTACATAAACTACGGTTTCTCCCTTATTACGCAAAAAAAGCGCCACACCTTGGAGACGATAATTCTCCAACGAAATGTGGCGCCTTTTCTTGCCTTATACATAATCCGCGCAGCTTATTATGTCTATCACGGCTATTATAATTACCCGCTTAGCCGATTTCCTTTTGTTTCGCCCGATTCCGGAACCGTTCATACCTCGCATACAGGCGAGGAGATTCTTTGGTCAGAATAGGTCCAAGTACCGCTAGAATTAACACATATAACACGGCAAAAGACTGGATGGAAGCCATTAGACCTCCTGCCTTACCGATATTCGCCATGATGATGGAGAACTCTCCCCGCGAAACTAGGGTAAAACCTACATTCAACGAAGCCTTCGTCGACATTCCAGCCATTTTACCAGCAATCAAGCCTGCACCGTAATTGCTGAGAATAGTCAGAACGACGGCAATCATTGTCATCCCAACAGCTCCACCGAGGGAAGACGGCTCAATGGTCAGGCCAAAGCTGAAGAAAAACAGCGCACCAAAAAAGTCCTTAAACGGCATAATTTGCTGTTCAATTCGGCTGACATGTCTGGATTCACCAAGTACAAGTCCAATCATTAACGCACCGATGGCCTCAGCGACATGGAGCGTTTCCGAGAATCCAGCCACGAGGAACAGGAGTGTCATGATGGTAAGCAAGAATAATTCCGATGACTTGATATTGAGTGCTTTATCAATAGCTTTGATACTCTTCCTGCCAATAATCAGGAACAATACGATAAAAAGCAGAGCAGAGAGCGATACTAACAGCACACTCAGGAACGAGGTCGCCCCGCTCAGTACAAGTCCAGTCAGAATCGAGATATGGATTGCGATGAATAGATCATCAAACATAATCATGCCCATAATAATTTCCGTTTCAGGGTTCGCCGTCCGCTTCAAATCCACAAGCACTTTGGCTACGATCGCCGTAGATGAGCTGGTCATAATGCCGCACACAACCATCGTTTCCTGAAGGGGCAGGCTCATCAACCAGCCTAACAGCAAACCTGAGACAAAATTAAGACCTACATAGAATATACCACCCGTAAGAATGGCTTTACCCGATTTCAACAAGCGGGAGACCGAGAACTCCAGTCCCAGATAAAACAATAAAAATAAAATACCCAGCCTGCCCATAAACTCAATAAAAGACGAGCTTTCGATAAATCGTAAATCCACAATGCCAAACTGTGGTGCATGCGGTCCAACAGCCATACCGACCAGGATGTAAAATGGAATAACCGAAAACCGTAGTCGTGCAGATATTAATCCTGTAAGTGTAATTAGCGCAACGGCAATTCCCACCTCAAATATGAGCATATCCATAGGCTATAGCCTTCCATCAACAAGCAAACGTTTGAGCTCTCTAAGCTGCTCACGCTCTCCTGCAACAACCAGGGTTGCCCCTGCGGTAAACGCATACTCAGGCCCTGGGTTAAGCTGCTTCGCTCTATCCTTCTCCACCACAGCCAGAATGACTGCGCCTGTAGCCTGGCGGATGTTCAGATCCCCAATGGTCTGCCCAACACTTGCTGCGTGTGGCTCAATCCGCAACCATTCAATCAGCAACCCATCTAGCATAACCTCGCGTTGCTCCTGAAATTGCGGTTTATACGTCATCCCACCTACGATAGCGGCGACCGCTCTTGCCTCATCATCATCCAGTGTCACCAAAGACCTCATATCTCCAGGTTCATCCGGTACATCTCCAGACTCCATATGAAAAAGATCCCGCCGCTCGTCATTATGAATGACAATCACCAGATGCTCACCGCTGCGTGTGTGCAGCCAGTACTTTCGACCAATGCCCGGCAGATCCGTCTCTTTAAAGTGCATAATCTGCACCCCCTTCGACCTTCCGGGTAACCGGCTCGCGCTGCAATTGAATATCTGTAATGCGCACCCGCATGGAACCTGCAGGGATATTCACACTCCGGGTTTCCCCTTTGTGAGCAAGCAACAATTGTCTTCCCACCGGGGAAAGGAACGAGATGCGACTCTCATCTGCATCTGCCTCTTCCGGCATTACGATCCAGAACGAATCCGATGTATGGAAGTCCACATATTCGAAGGTGATACGGCTTCCAATTAGCACAGTTGAATTCAACAGTTTATCTGATCCCAGCAACAGCTTCTCTACATGTTCTGTGTACGTAGTAAGCATTCGTTCCATCTGAAACCATTCAGGTTCACGCACGTCAAAATAGGCGTTGAGAAATGTTTTTTTCTCTTCACCCAAAGTAATGAGCTGGCTCACCAGCATCTCTCTGCAATTATGGCAATGGGATCTATGGTTCATAATAGATCTCACCTCCTATACAAGCCTTGTTCTCTTGGTTCATGTGTCTGAGTCTTTGCAACATCTTGTATGCCTCCTTGAATATAAAATGAAGATCCCGATTGCCGAGACCTCTACACCCATCTTACCAAAACTAATTATTAAATCCAGCTAAATAGGTAACTTGCCCTTAGGACGTGTCTCAAAACACGCTCTTCGGAATTTTCAGACTCACCCTATCCTTAACATCATATGGTAGATCTATAGAACATTTTAATAACGTCATAAAAAACATTTTATGGATTTCTATCTCGTATTTTTATAGCATTTCCTGTATATTTAACTACAAACTTTTGTGCAATTTATGCAAATGGGTAATTACAGACTTTAACACGACAAAGGAGTGCATCAGAAAAGTGTCCACACTAACGAAAGAATCTACTCAGTCTATCGCTTCACAATATGTTCATTCCGTCTATGAATCCGTAGTCGCTAGAAATCCGCAGGAGAACGAATTCCACCAAGCGGTAAAAGAGATTCTGGACTCACTCATTCCTGTCATCGAGGCTCATCCTAAATATATGGAGAACGGTCTGCTGGAACAATTGGTTGAACCTGAACGTGTAATTACCTTCCGTGTACCTTGGGTGGATGATCAAGGCAAGGTTCAAGTTAACCGCGGATTCCGCGTACAGTTCAACAGTGCTATCGGCCCTTACAAAGGTGGAATTCGCTTCCATCCATCCGTATACTCAGGCATTGTTAAATTCCTTGGTTTTGAGCAAATTTTCAAAAACGCTTTAACAGGTCTTCCGATCGGAGGAGGTAAAGGCGGCTCGGACTTCGATCCAAAAGGTAAATCAGATCAGGAAGTGATGCGGTTCACGCAAAGCTTCATGACCGAACTCTATAAATATATCGGTGCAGACACAGACGTTCCTGCAGGCGACATCGGTGTAGGTGCCCGTGAGATCGGTTATATGTTCGGACAATACAAACGCATTAGCGGAGGTCACCAAGCAGGTGTCCTGACAGGTAAAGGTCTGCTCTACGGCGGTAGCCTTGCTCGTACAGAAGCGACTGGCTTCGGTTGTGTGTACTTCGTGAACGAGATGCTTCAAGCCAAAGGATTAAGCTTCCAGGACAGCACGGTTGTTGTTTCCGGCTCAGGCAACGTATCCATCTACGCGATCCAAAAAGCTCAGGAGCTTGGCGCCAAAGTTGTTGCGTGTAGCGACTCTGGCGGATACATTCATGATCCAGAAGGAATTAACCTGCAAACCGTGAAACGCCTGAAAGAAGAGAATCGTCTCCGGATTAGTGAATATGTGAAGGAACATCCTCATGCGGTATACACCAGTGGTTGTGAAGGAATCTGGTCTATTCCTTGTGATATCGCGTTGCCTTGTGCAACTCAAAACGAGATTGATGAACATGCGGCATCTACACTTATCGAAGGTGGAGTAAAAGCAATTGGCGAAGGAGCCAACATGCCTTCAACGCTGGCAGCTATTGACCTCTTCCTCGAAAAAGGCGTCCTGTTTGGACCAGCAAAAGCAGCTAACGCTGGCGGCGTGGCTGTGTCTGCACTTGAAATGTCACAGAACAGCATGCGGTTGTCCTGGACATTTGAAGAAGTAGACGCGAAGTTGCACCAAATTATGAAAAACATCTACACAAGCTGCGTAGAAGCTGCAGAAGAATACGGCTGCTCAGGCAACCTCGTTGTAGGAGCGAACATTGCTGGCTTCCGTAAAGTGGCTGATGCTATGCTGGCTCAAGGTATTGTATAATTCTCCGAAACCTGCATAAATAGTCTGAGCAGGTTCGTATGGTAACGGTATAAATATGCACCAGATTAAGATGTGCATGACAAAGGGCAGCGATCCGTGAGACGGACGCTGCCCTTACTTTTTGAATTGTTGAAATAATACGGTGATGGTAAAGTAGTAATGATTAGGAAATGAACCTGCTATAAATTAAAGGAAGTGTACAATAATGTCTAACCAACCCTTCGTCAGCACGGAGGCCCCCCTGCATCTGAGCGCAGACTGCGAGCAATGTTTTGGCTTATGCTGCGTGGCACTGCCCTATGGCAAATCTTCCGATTTTGCTTTTGATAAATCTAGTGGCACGCCATGCCCGAACCTCCGCAACGATAATCGATGCGGCATTCATACAGAACTTAGACAAAAAGGATTTAAAGGTTGTACGGTATACGATTGTTTTGGAGCGGGACAGAAGCTCTCACAGCTTACATATGCAGGTAAGGACTGGCGGGATCACCCCGAGCTTGCTTCGGAAATGTTCGACTGCCTACCTGTGATGAGACAGCTACAGGAAATGATGAGCTATGTGAATGAGATGCTGACGTATCCAGAAACAAAGTCGATTCATTCACGTCTGCGTGAAAAATATCAAGAAACAGAGCAACTCACTCTGCTGGAGCCGGCAGCCATTTTACGGCTCGATATCCCGACTCATCGAGCCAGTATAAGTGAGCTCTTGCTGCAAGGAAGCGAGATGATCCGTACCCAAGCGACCTCCAGCATGAAACAGACTGGTACAGCATCGGGTCATGGAAAATCTAAATCAAAGTCCAAAAGTAATAAACGTACCGGTGGTATGGACTATCTAGGTGCCAACCTCAAAGGAGCAGATCTTCGCGGTACTAGCTTCAGGGGAGCACTTATGATCGCGGCAGATCTACGAAATGCAGACTTAAGAGCAGCCGACTTCATCGGTGCTGACTTACGGGATGCAGACCTTGGAGGGGCAGATCTAAGAGGAAGTCTTTTTCTAACACAGTCACAGCTTAACTCAGCCAAGGGAACTAGCGCGACGAAGCTGCCCACTCATCTGACAATGCCTGATCACTGGACTCCATAAGATCAAGTGTACAGCATGCATACTGAGAGATCGTACGTCCTCACAACAGCAGCAGTATGAATACACTCACCGGCATTATCTGGTGATCCTAATGTGACAACTAAGAGCCCGTCCTTCAATCAAGCGAAGGACGGGCTCTTTTGTATGAACTTCATCCGTCCCCTACTCTTTTCAAACGTGAGTATGGCGGTAAAGCTCTCATTTTATAAATTCTAAGCCACTTGATTAGAGCAGGTCACGACGAAGCTCTTCAGCGGATTTAGGAGACAGGTGACCCAGTGGAATATCAAATACTGTTTTGGCACCTTTGTGACCTTCAGCGCTCAGGCGATGTGCAGCTCTTGCATATGCAACCAGTACACTTGCCGTGAACTCAGGGTTACTATCCAATTTCAGACCAAATTCAATAATTTGCTTGGAAGCTGTTCCCGTAACTCCACTGCGAATCACGAATCCACCATGCGGCATACCTTCGTGTTCAGCTTTCAATTGCTCTTCCGTAATAAAGGTTACCGTTGTATCATAGTCAGCAAAATAGTTCGGCATGGATACAATCGTTTCACGGATTTCATCCTCGTTCGCTCCTGCTTCAGCCACAACGTAACATTGTCTCAAATGTTTCTCACGAGTAGACAACTCTGGCGTTTCACCTGCACGAATGCGGTTAATCACTTCTTCTACAGGTACAGTGTATTGAACTCCGGCCTTGACACCTGGTACACGACGAATCGCATCAGAGTGACCTTGGCTAACGCCAGTTCCCCAGAATGTATATTCTTTACCTTGAGGCAGAATGGATTGTGCCAACAGACGATTCATGGAGAACAATCCTGGATCCCAGCCCGTAGAGATGACACTTACATGTCCACCTTGCTCTGCAGCGGCATTCACCTCTGCATAGAATTCAGGGATTTTCGCATGTGTATCGAAGCTGTCTACCGTGTTGAATAGACGTGCAATGACAGGTGTCTGCTCCGGAAGATCTGTAGCCGAACCTCCACACAGCAACATCACATCAATTTTGCCTATGTATTGCTCAGCGGCAGAGATATGTTCGAAACGAGCGGATGTATCTTCGCCTACCATCTGCTCTGGATCACGACGTGTAAATATAGCAACAAGTTCCATATCATCATTTTGCTTAATTGCTTTCTCAACGCCTCTACCCAAGTTACCGTAACCCACAATACCCACTTTAACCATGTTCAATCCTCTCCTGTCTTCGTCAGTAGTTGTCTATCTTTCTATAAAGATATAACATACCATGTAACCTGTTGTGTTTCCAGTTCTAAATGAAAAAAACCTTACATTTATGTGGCAACAGAGCCACCGACAATGTAAGGCAAGACATATCATATGTTCTATATTGAGTTGTTCCAGCTATCAAGATTCAGCCCACGTAAGTGTCAGCTCAATCGTACCTTCCTTGCTAGCCAGGGCTCCGCCAATCAGTGACCATTGCTGCTTCGTTTCAGGATCAGTCCCTTGAATAATGATATTTTTGTCATCCAACGTCTGACCTGCATCGGTTAACTTTTTGGCTTCGAAATAGTCCTTATACATCTTGGAGACTATCTTCATATCCTGCTCCGTGGTGTAGATCACCATAGCTGTCTTCTTACCATCATTGTCACCGGAGTTAGCTAGTTGAATATGAGCGTCATCTGGCATAGGGAAGTCTGTTGGCAAGACGTCTGGTAATTCTTGAGTCCCTTCTGCTGCTGCGTTATCTCCACCAGCCTCGGAATCGGTCTCCTCATCGGTATCTACAATTTCTGCTGTACCATCCGGGGAACTCACTTCCGCTGTGGTTGCTTCGTTATTCGCCTCAGTATTCACTTCACCCGCTGACTCCGATGATTCAGAATTAACCTGTCCTGTATCCTGTGCTGGCTGTTCTGTCCTGCCGCTACAAGCACTTAGGGCAATAACCATGGCTACAGCAGCACACATCATGAGATGCTTCTGAGGTATTTTCATTATGTTCACTCCTTATGTTGTGTATGTTGGACTAAGCAATATCGTATACATATTCTGCTCAGTCGATGTAATGTGGACTTATCTTGCGTTGACTTAATCCACATCTACATTCATTATTTGGTTATCTCTCCACCCCCTTACCCTAATTAAAGATCTAAGAAACCTAAGAAATCCTATCCTACAATCATTACGATGAACTCATCGTAAGAAGATGTGATGAATGTATATATGAAGCTGCTTCAACGTACGTTGAGGCATACAGCATCATGACAGATAGTGCTGCGATGGATAGTAAGAAGCTGACCAGAAACCAAGCTAGGAATCCGCCCATCACCTTTACCTTCATCCCTCTTCCTCCTTCTCGGCTATGATTCAATCAAGCCACAATTCGCTTATTCATATAACTCCAAGTTCAGTGAAGATTTCAAATGCTCATAAACTTGTGTAAACTCTTCAACCAAGGTTGAATCTTCGGGATCAGAAGCAAGCCTTATTCCACCTGAATGTAACGTGCTAGATGTATTCACTTGTACATGACCCCGGTTAAACTCATCTATTCTTTCCGTTGGCAGATAAGCCTGCCTCGTTTGAACGTCCTGCACTACCATGTAGCCCGCCCCGACAAATAACAGAACACCTGTTACAACCATCACACCGCCAACAATTCGAATACCTCTACCCAGCAATCTATCCATTCTCGTCCTCCCCATGCAACTTGATATCCGTTCTGAATCCATGCTAAGCCAAGACTCCTTATGTATGTATTAATCCTAACCCATGTTCTCATGGCAAGAAACGATCCAGAGCCTAGTCTAATCCCCAACTTTAGTCTAGTATGTAATCCTGCCCGGGATCGTTGAAAAGAACTAAAAAACCGCAAGTCTCCTGTCACTCCTCGGAAACTTGCGGCATATTGCATTCGAATTATTGCGATTGAACTAAAATATTTACACTGACCACTCCAATGACAGAACAACATTCCAATCGCTGTTATCCCCAGATTTTTCTGATTCCCTTTTTCTAAGGGAAAATCCGGGGATGGTTTATGCTTCCGATGCAGCTTTCTTGCAGAAAGCTTTCAGGCGAACGCTTCGCTTCTTCACGTTATTTCTGTCCTCTCCGTTCTTGTGTAAATGTCTAGTTCAACCTATACAATTTAATGTTAGCCCGACAGGACAATGATCGCTACCCATTACATGGCAGTCAATGTGTGCATCCTCAACTTTTGAGACCAGTTGATTGGATACCAGAAAATAATCGATACGCCAGCCAACATTCCGTTCTCTAACCTTTGGCATATACGACCACCAGCTATACACATCCGTGCGATCCGGATACAGGTGACGGAAGCTATCCACATATCCTGCCGCGAGCAAATCCGTCATTTTACCTCGCTCTTCTAATGTGAACCCTGAATTGCCCATATTGGGCTTGGGATTCTTCAGATCAATCTCTTGATGGGCTACATTCAGGTCACCACATACGATAACCGGTTTGGTCGCTTCCAACTGCTGAAGGTATTTCAGGAAACGATCCTCCCATTCGAGACGGTAAGGTAATCGGGTCAGGTCACGCTTTGCATTAGGTGTATACACATTCACCAGATAAAGTTCATCAAACTCCAGTGTAATCATTCGACCTTCCGGCTCACTGTCTTCCTCCATCCCATACCAGACGGACAGTGGCTTGATCCGGGTAAATACGGCTGTGCCGGAATAGCCTTTTTTGATCGCATAATTCCAGTATTGATATACATCATCACCAAGATCCATCTCGATCTGGCCTGCCTGTAGCTTCGTCTCTTGTACACAGAAAATATCAGCCTGGCTCTCCTGATAATAATCCATAAATCCCTTGGTCACACATGCCCGTAATCCATTTACATTCCAGGACACTAATTTCATATCCTCATCTCCTCACATCTCTCCAATATAGCATGGGCGAATTCGCAAGGACAAGGTGATCAGGCATATTCGATTTCTGTTTGATTGCGATTTACGTATTACAGGAGCGAATAAGAAATATTTTAAATATCTATTCATTTGTGGGAACAAAAACATTGTACCTTAAAATGGTATTTTCTTTTTAAGTAGACACTTAAAAAAAACTTCATGTTATCATGCGGGTTCAAGTGGAAAGTGACCCATAGAGTTAGACAAATTGAAACACCTTCAAGAGAATGCGACCATATCGTAAAATCTGGAGATAACTTTAGAGGTGTTTATTCTTCACTATTTTCTAGAAAATCCTCTTCTTCATAAGGATAATTTAATAGTGCTAGATTTTCTTTCGTCATATACCATGTTCGATATTCATCCAATTTACTGTTGATAAGTAAAGATCCTTTAATTCTTTTCAGCAATGGATATGAGGAGTCATCTTCTAAAATCAAATCTCGATCATTCATATTCAATATTTTACCTATCATTTCAAGTATCTTTATCCATCCTATATCAAATGTATTCGTTATAAATTGAATACTAATAAAAACATTCGTATCTACACCATACGCTTCAAAATTTGCCTTCCGATAACGTTCTGTATAGTCCTCATCATCATCTAGATTAATGCTCATTGAAAAATATGTGCAGCCCACACTTACGCTGTGAGTAAAGGACCTGTCCCATACTTCTGCCTCATAATCAATTAATTCTACAAATAATGCTTCGCATAACATAGTGTATAGCAATTTACTCAATTCTTCTCTAGGAAAATCAGAACTAATACATAACGAAAAATCCATTTTACTCATACCTCCAATACGCTCTAGTTACTTGACGGCCTTCAATGACCAATAGTTCATTTAAATGTTTTAAATCCTTGTGAGTCTGACTTAGTATAAACTCTATAAGTTCAGTTCTTTTTTCAAAAGGATAATCATTTAAATTCAAAACTATTCTCCTTGCTTGATTTGTGGTTTTATCTCTGAGCATTTTAAGAACGGTACTTAGATTAGTTGATTCAGGAGCATAACAATCAAATACTTGTCCTTCAATTATGAAATCTGGACTTTTTCGGGGATCAATACCATCGACTTGGATTTGCTGAACGGCTAGGTTATGAAAGATGGCATTCAGTACACGATTTCCTTGTCCACTGGCAGGTCTTTTCCCTTACCGCCCGAACTAAAGCGGACAGGAACGATTCCGGCAAAACGGGCTAACTTGTCGGCATTGGAGAAGCGACGAATATCTCCGATTTCAGCAATCAGTTCCGCCGCTCTAACGGTGCTAATTCCATCCATCGACTCTAGCCTGTAATCAGTCTGTGCCAATACGACCCTAAGCTGTTCCTCAATATACTTAATGAGTTCCCGACTTCTTCGCATGTCCCCCGCCATGTTGACGATGAGGAAGTCTCTGTATTCTTGGAATTTCCGCTTCGTCTCGCCATCCTGCTTCACCAATTCCAGTATTCCTTCTGGCTTACGGGTGGAACAGGTGTTATGATTCGCTTCACGTAAATACTCCGCCAGTTCATCTACCCCCACCGTCAATGTCACAAAAGAACTTCTTGTAAGACGGATAGTGATAACTTAACTGCTGATGCATTTGATTCTTCAAGCCACTGCGACTTGGTTGAAACATTATTACCATTATCTGGAACACGCACCTTGCTTTCCTGCATCTACTTTTGGTGCTCCATTTACACCTGCGTCAACCGTACCTAGACTCGGTACCTTATCAGAATATCCCGTCCCCTAGGTTGTAAAGCTATTTGGCATAACAAAAAGCGATAAATGGATTACCTATTATCGCAAACGATATTAATAATTTAATTTGTTATAACGTCACAGCTATATTATTTTCTAATATAGTCCTAAAATTAGAATAATTCCTCATCATATTATTACCGTACGCACTCACGGCCTCATTACCATTTATCATACTCTCATAATTTTCTTTAAATTCTTTTTTTATAGGCTCATCTAAACTTGCATAGTACCTTTTAGTGGCTTCTTCTGCTAATTTACGAGAACCATGAGTTAATATAAAATTAATATCAACCACATAACCATTTGAAGGATAAAATCCTCTCATAGCAACTTGCTTCACAAAGTTTTCTAAGTCATTCATACAGCTTTCTACAATTGGCATGAACGAGCTATCTAACCAACTAGTAAATTCTTCAATTGTCCGATCCCAATCTTCTTCATTTGCTATGTTCCAATATAAATGACCTTTTGGTACATTACTTTGACGAGTATTATTATGAAATATTTTATCTTTTGATTTTAATGGGATAATTGCACATTCACCATAAAATGCTACATTTTTATCTGATATATTATTCCAACTTGTATAAAAAAATATCTTATACATGAAATTCCCGTCTTTTTTTGTCATCCAATGACCTGACTTAGAATATTTCCAACCACTATTTATATACTTTTCTGATATTAAACTACATACATTATCAAATACTTCGTTTGATTTCATACTTTCACCCCAAATACAAGTAATCTAGGATTCATATATTTTAAACTCGATTCTCAAATCTTGAATATTATTTCTAAATACATCCAACATTCTATTGCAATTCTCAGTTGGTTTATATTTAAATCTTAAATCAAAAATAAACCCATCTACTGACTTAGCATCTGGATAGATGCTATAGACTTGCCCACTTTCAATAAATGATATATGCATTAATTTTGTCTTGCAATAATGTTAAGTGCTGGAGTTCATTTTCCCAATCTAAATGATCTGCAATCATTAACGCTAACTTATTTTCATTTTTACTCTTTCCAATTCCATCTATTTTATTTTTATCCAATACTGACATTTGCATCTCTCTTCGGTGAACGTCAGCATGGTGATCGGATGAGAGGATCGATGAAATCAATCTTTTGAAATCAGCCCCAGACTCTTTCGCACAAAGTAGGCAATTTATAGTACCTTATCATCAACTAAAAAAGCTCTACTCTTTTAGCATTTCAAAAAATTCAGATATATTACAGGCAACCATTTGTATCACAGGAGAAAATTCCTCTGACTCTTCATGAAACCAAATAACTACTGTAGGCTCTTTTGTTTCTCTGAAATCTAAACAAATAAAATCTCCTGAAAAAAGTGCTGCGATCGGAACTACATTCATTCCGACTAAATCTTCATTGTCAGTTAATCTATCCCCTATTTGTGTAATAGTAACCTCAATATCATACCAACCATTTATGGGATCAGACTCACTGTCATCTAGTACACACAAAAAATTTTCAATAAGATATTTATGGTGATTAAAACTAAAAACATTAGTGATTGGTACAGCTCCATTATTCTCCTTAATGAAGATTCTATAAGCTTCGGGAAATGAAACTCTTAAGCTTCGTTCAACTACATCTAATAATTCATCGCTCGGTAATGGCAGAACAACTGTATTAATATCCATTCTCATCTTTTTCACTCCCTATATTTTATCTTTTAGCGTGCGCCCAACCACCAGGAGCTCTTCCACCTTTATGATTTATGGAATTATGTATACCAAAAGGTACTAGTTCCATTCTACCGTTAATTTCAGAATGAAAATTATTTTTTTGATGGATCTTGTATAACTAAACCTCATACACAATCCTCATGTAGAAATAATATTGAAGATCTTTGTGTAAAAGAAAAGAGGTCCCAGTAAGTTCTGCTCTCTTCCGAATTTTTGATGAATTTCGGGCTTAATTAGATGGCAGATAGCTAGCCTTTAAGCGTTACCCTGGCCTGTGCTATATCAACTGGTCGTCGCCAAATTGTTCGTTCACGATAACCATCGCGGCAAGCAATCCAGTCGTTGCAGACAAGTTGAAGATAAATCTTGACATTATTAATGGTCGGGTTAACTACCCCGAATGATGCTTTGTCTTTTCATCTTCCCAATCGAGGCGAAGTATACTACAGTTACGAAGAATTTTATAAATCGGTGAGAAAGCGAACATTACAAAAAACAGGTCGATCATGGTGGTATCTGACCATAATCAACCTGCTAGATGTATTGGAATAGCGTTATTCAAGTAATAAAATTAAAGCATTTGATGTACGTACAACAGAAATGAAGAAATCTCTTTCGACGATCATATCGATTACTACTGTAATATTAACCGTTGTTTAGCTAACCTGTCCCCCGCCGTTGTGCGGGGTTTCTTTTTTATACAGGTCTTAACTGCCACGTCACCATTAGACAGCGCTAATCTTCTTTTAACCCATCCATTTTTTGTGTATTTCCCAATTATAGTTGAGGCAAGTACTTGTGAATATTACTAAGATCTAATGACTATGAGCGAATATCTAGTTAGTTTATGCTACTAGCACAGGAGATGAAACTTCAATCATAACTGAATTTCTCGAATTGAGCCGCCAATCATACTGATTTAAGAATTGAGCAACTTTGCTTCTCCTGTTTGAACAGAAACTCTATTCGGTGTCGTACAAACTACCAATAAACTCATTAATATTTTTCGCCAAAAAAAACATGTTTTCCATAGCCTCATCATACTCTTCATCATGTATCCAGAAATAAATCTGCTCATAGAACTCTTCAGTAACACCTAAACAAACCTGGTTACCACCTGAATCACTAGCAATAGGAATAAAGCCAATTTCCAATATATCATCAAAAAAATCAAATTTTCTTTCTAGATTACTTCTCATGCTGCCAATTCCATAAAGTATATTTAATGCACTTTCACCCTCATCCGAGGAGATTTTAAAGACATTCGGTTGAACACGCCCCCCATTATATTCTAATAAAAAATCTCTATATAACATAGGTAATTTGATATTTGTAGTATTCTCAAAATTCTCCACTTGCTCTAAAGATACCTTATCATGTACTCGTACAACTTCAGCCATAGAAACTACTCCTCACTATTTTTTGTTTTGTTTTTACCATTGACCTTAGATTGCCCACCAATATGTTTGAATTCGTCATGAATATCTTCTTCCACTAAAACCATGGTCTAACTTAGGATTTTTAAGAATTCCTCATAGCTTTTATAAGCTTTGCCAATCCTCTATATAAGTATAAAACTTATTGCATATGATTAAATGGAAATCCATCTTCCCTCAATACCAGTGAACCATCCTCTCTCAAAAGAAGAAATTCCATTCAATTCTTTTCAGCTCCTAATAAATCATTTGGTGTTGCATGAGTATAGACCCTGTCGTGTAGATTTAATGTAGCTTGTTGGCTAGTCGTTATTTTTGATCTTGCCTCATCTGATAAATCATCAACACTAGAAATTATCTTCCCCCATTGCCTGTCCCCTCAGCCTTTAGTTTCGACGGATCCAGACCGGGAGTGGCCTTCTCCACAGTCGCCTGCTCCAGCTCCTTCTAATACAAAAAACTCATTCCTATACACTTTTAAATACGGGAATGAGTTTTAGAACGTATTCATTTAAGTGCCAAATTTCGAACTGAAATATATATTCACTTAAATCATTTATTACAATTCACTAGTAATTTTTTCTAGCACTCCTTCATCAAACTTTGCACCAATTATATTTGCACCTATCCAAATCACCCCATCCAATTTAGAACTGATGAAGTTCGCACCCTCAAAATCTCCATTAGTAAGATTCGCACCACTTAGATCGACATCCTTAAAAGAAGCGTACTTTGCCTTTACATCTGTTAAATTTGCATTTCTAAATGTACTTCCATTAAAAATGGTATCATATAAATCTCCGTTACTTAAATCAACCTGATCAAAACACGCTTTCTCGCAAAAACTAATTTTAATTTTAGCAAATTTCATAGTTGATTCATTGAAGTTTGAATCTTTAAAAAAACAGTCTGCAAAATCGATATTTTCCAAATTACACTTCCTGATGTCAGCCGAAATAAAGTCAGAATCACGAAATGAGGCATTAATAATGGAGGATGCTCTTAATTTAGTGCCAACAGCTGTCATTCGATTAGCCATTAATTCAGAAAAATCTGAAAAGCTAAGATCTAAACCAGAAATATCTATTGCTTCGACTATATTTTTTTCCTCTATGGAAAATGAAATTTTAGAAATTATTTCATCTATTTCTCCTCTTTGATTACCCATTGACATCCCCACCCCTTTGTCTCAATAATTGTAATTGTTTTAAATATTTTTCCCATGCTTTATTTGGATTAAACGAAACTGATCTTTTACTTTTGCTAAAACTAGGTATAGCAAAAACATCGTATTGTTCCATGTAGTCCATTACAGTAGTCCAACGATCAAGTAATTCATTAGCATCTGCCTCCCAAGGCTTTGCCACAAGATCAATTCGAATCCCCCCCCAGTCCATTTCTGTCACCTCGGCAGGGATTTTTTCAAAAATCTCTTTATCAAATAAATTCAATATATCTCCACTAAAGTAAGTTCGAGTTCCCATTCCCAGTGGACCACACGGCCCAAAGGTAACCGGAGCCGGTTGCGAGCAAAAGTTCATCCATTTTTGTAAACGATCAACTTCAGACTGCCACGGTGTAAGAACTGGCCAAAAGCCATGAGTGATACCATACCGCGGTTTAATAACGCTCGCAATTTCATCTGATAGTTTAAAAATTTCAGGCCACAGTTTTTTAGGAGGTTTTTTAAAATCAAAACCAAAGTAAGTTCTAAAGTTTGAAATCAAATCCAATTTCCCCGTATACTCTATTGAATGATTTCTTTGTAAATATAATTCTGAAAACCTTGGTTGTTGTAAAAGTATCCTTGCTATAATCTCATCACGATCATAGTCGACCTTTACTGTTTCACTGTTTCCCCATAAAGTTGGCTCGAAATATTCATTTGCTCCAAAAACATTCAATATACTGTTTATTACATCTACATTCACTAAATCAACACTTGGAAACATGGAAATACCAAAAAATTTAGGATGGACAGTCATTGTTTAAAAACACCTCCAACAGATTTAAACATCTTCCCAGAAACCTTCTCCGGTTTCCTTATCTATTATCCATTTATGAGTTACTTTACCACTAGAAGGATCAGTATAATATATCTCACTTCCACTAGCCAAAGGTGCACTTGGTCTTGGTTTAGGAGGAACACCATATAAATCGGGGTTATCACTCGACATTGTCACTATATGACGTCCATTTTCAACCATCTCTGCCATTTCTTTTTCTGCTCGCATCTGTGAATCGTTGTAAATAACTTGATTTCCCTCACCTGTGTGGTGCTTATGATCATGTACAATATCTATTTCCTTATTCTCGTTTCGTCCAATACTATCAGGTCGGGTTACATGTCCCTCGCTAGAAGTAAATGTTACAATCGTATCTTTATTGTTATCTTCAAGTTCACGTCCCAAATGGTTTGTCAAAGACTCTCTACCTTGCTTCTCTTCTTCACTTCCACGGCTTGAATTATTTTTTAATCTCTCATTTGCAATGTCCCAATCTTCGCGACTTCTCGGTACATCACCACTAGCTTCTTTTCTTGCACAGTACCGCTCGTATCTTAAATCATTAGCAGCTTTCGAATCTCCACGAGCCTCGGCCTCGTCAATAAGCTTTCTATAATCTTGCTCAGTTTTACCCTTGAAGTCTTCCTTACGTTTACCTGATGAACCCTGCTTGTCCATCTTCATAATGACTGGTACGTTCCCACCGTCGGGTAGTTGTACGTACCTAATACGCCACGGGATACTGCCCGCAGCACCTTCCGTCATTTTCCCCACCGCTTTAGCGATGAGTTCGCCCAACTCATTCAGAGATGGAGGAAGTAATGCCGCATTGGTCTTGAATTTCCCATCTTTTATTACAGCAGCGGCACCATCTGAACCATCTCCATCCCCATGAAGGAAACCTTTTGGCCCCGAACCATCTCCATGGTCCGACTTACGTCCCATTTTATTGATTTTCATGGCGCTTTTCTTGACTAGCGAACTGCCTCCTAGCGCCATTCCCGCAATGTCGAGCTGAGCTAAACTCGCTTCCGCATCCGAGACACCCGCCTGTTTACTCTCTTCTTCGGTGAACGTCAGCATGGTGATCGGATCTTTTTTGGCCTGATTCATGAGAGGAGTGATGAATTCACTAGCGACCCCTATGGCATCATTCCCGAGCTCACCCCAAGACTTTTGAAGTGTCACCACATCGCTTGCATAGTCCCATGTCTTGACTAGACCTTGCCACGTTGCATTCCTCTCCTCTAACGGACCGACATATCCACCATCTTTGAAACTACTATACGTGGCTCGGACTTGATTGCCTGTGGTGTAACACCTTTTGGCTTTGTAGGATGGCCACTATTGTATGTATATGTACTTGTTATACTGTTGTCCTCTCTAACAACAATAATTGCTCTATCTGCTGGAATCACTTCTCCTGTTTTCAGGAATGATGTCCCTCCAACATCACTCGGCAATTCTATGTCATAAACTCCCTGTCCTTTTTTCCCAACTTCTGATATTAGTTTTGCAGCATCTTTTTGATTATCCCACCTACCAATCTGAACTTTATCATTAATTGCCCTAGCTTTTAATTTAGCATCAGAAATATGTGAGCCATGTTTAGAGTAAGCATGACCATATGTGGGTAGACTCTTTTGCACGTCACCCGTCATACATATAGAGGATAAAAAAGACCACAACACGGGCAGCTAGCTCGCATTGTGGCATTGTTGGTTGTATTGTAAGGTCTAGTTGCTAAGATGTAAACCTAGTTAATCTTATGGACTATACGAATTATTCTTCTTTATCATCGTACAGTGAGTTCAAAAATTCATTAAGATCATTTGCAAGAAAGAACATGTTACTCATATCATCTGGATTATCAGATTCTTGTTCGTGATCCCAAAAAAATATATTACTGTAGTATTTTTCGCTTAATCCCAAACAAATCACGTTACCTGATGGATCGTTTCCAATAGGAATAAACCCTGATGGAAGTCTGCCTTCATAAATATCGATATATTCTTCTAAGTTACTATACATGTCCCCAATACCATAAAAAATATTAAGTACTCCTTCCCCTTGCTCATCAGAAATTTTGAACATGCTTGGTGAAGGATCGCCTCCATTTGATTCTAATAGAAAGTTTTTATATTGTTCAGGAAATCTCAAATTAAGCTTCTGCTGGAATTCATTAATTTCTTCTAATGTAATAGGCTGATGTGATCCATCCATTTGCACCATAGTTACACCCCTTAATTATTTTATTCATTACCTTTTCCATTCACTTTTGATACTCCGCCAATATGCCTGAATTCAGCATGTACCTTTTCGTCGACTAAGATCATTGTCTTACCATCTTGATGGTGATGCCAAGTATACCCTGCCGGTGATTTATTAGACTCAGTTACAGGAGGAACAGAGTCCTTGCTCAAACCTGCCTCCAAATTTGCTGCTTTATAATCTGCTGGTCTATTTGTTGGTGAAGCGAATTTAATTTCGACTGGCTCAACAGTCGGGTGGTAATACTCAGAAAAGTCAGGGTAGCCATCTGGATAACTCACAGACTGCCCTTTCTTATTTGTATACGTCCATGTTCCATTCTCATCAATTGAGATAGTGCCACCTTTATTATACCATTTTTTAGGCACAGGTGAGTTCATTGGCTTCGTTTCCATTATTTCTTTAGTGAAATCTGATAGGTCTAACTTCCCTGTCTTTTTACCCGTCCCCTCAGTTCCACCCTTGAGGTCTTCCTTACGGTTACCTGATGAACCCTGTTTGTCCATCTTCATAATGACTGGTACGTTCCCACCGTCGGGTAGTTGTACGTACCTAATACGCCACGGGATACTGGCCGCAGCACCTTCCGTCATTTTCCCCACCGCTTTAGCGATGAGTTCGCCCAACTCATTCAGAGATGGAGGAAGTAATGCCGCATTGGTCTTGAATTTCCCATCTTTTAATACTGCACTGGTGCTGTCTGGGCCATCTCCATCCCCATGAAGGAAACCTTTTAGCCCCGAACCATCTCCATGGTCCGACTTACGTCCCAATTTATTGATTTTCATGGCGCTTTTCTTGACTAGCGAGCTGCCTCCTAGCGCCATTCCCGCAATGTCGAGCTGAGCTAAACTCGCTTCCGCATCCGAGACACCCGCCTGTTTACTCTCTTCTTCGGTGAACGTCAGCATGGTGATTGGATCCTTTTTGGCCTGGTTCATGAGAGGAGTGATGAATTCACTCGCGACCCCTAAGGCATCATTCCCGAGCTCACCCCAAGACTTTTGAAGTGTCACCACATCGCTTGCATAGTCCCATGTCTTGACTAGACCTTGCCACGTTGCATTCCTCTCCTCTAACGGACCGACATATCCACCATCTTTGAAGCTACTATACGTGGCTCGGACTTGATCGGGGCCTTCGAGTCCGGTATATAAGATGTCCGCGACATCTCCTACCATGCGGAGCAAGCCCTTACCTTCATCAATGTTGCGATTCAGTTCGCTTTGGTGCCTAAGCTCCCAATTTCGCGCTAAGCGTTCTTGCTTCAATACTGCTTCTCCCATGCTTGCTAAAGCTTGGTCGAATGCCGACTCAATCATCTCAAATGAACGATGAATCTCTGCTTCAAGCAGCACCTTCTCACTTTTACCGTTTACCTCTTCGACTAATTCCACATGATCGGTTGCTGTTTGAATGAAGAGACCCTCAGCCCCGGTGAGCGAGACATTCCCACCGCTAATGTTAACGTCTCCCATCGATTGAATCTGGATATGCGTCGTACTGTTTAAGTTCACCCCGTTACCCGCCGCCATGGAAATGTATAATGAGCCCTCTTGAGCAGTCATGACCAACTCACTGTCTCCGAGCGTAAATGACTTTCCTTGTGGATTTCCAAACGACTTGACGCCGGGATCTTGCATCACCTTGCTGCTTTTTGCGGCATGCGTTGCTTCCTTGGGCTCCTCCCGAACCGATTGCATGACCATCGCTTCATCTTCTTCAGCACTAGGAAAGTACAGTTTCACCTTTGCACCAGGCTCAGGCATCATGTACCATACTTGACTGCCTTCTGCGGCATATGGAAACCATCTTGCTTCGCCCGCTTGCTGATCTTCATCCATATCAAGGTGAACTTTGACCTGATTTCGCTTTACATCAATGATTTTACCATCTATGGAAGCACCAATGATATCCGTCTGCAACTTTTTCGTCAGAGGATGGAAGGTAGGCAACGCGCAGGTATACGTCCACTGTAACAATCCACGATCCATGACTGCCTCGCGGCGGTGGATAAGATACGTCGCTCCATCACAAGACACTTCGTCGCCTGGCTGTAGTTCCTGACCCAAGTTAAAGGTAAACGTCGTATATTGCTCTTCGTTCACTTGATGCTGCTCATGAGCTACGGTATGTAAATAGTTCTCCAGATTACGTGCCTTCTCATACGGCCGTTCCTTCAGTTCGAAGCTCCTTATACCTTCCGGATAACCAATCCAAAAACGAGGCTTGTGCGCGGTCACGTCAGGGATAAGATCCGCTCCCATGTGGGAAGCAATCCGCTTCAAAAATGCCCAATCTGTCTCCTGATACTGCATGAGAAAGACTCCGGTCTTGTTGTCCTCCAAGGCATAGTCGATATAGTCTCCTTCAGGATACGCGTCCATAATGCGATGGACAATATCCAGATATCTCAGGTTCTCATTTTGGAAGGATCTCGTTCGCTGAAACGTGTCCAATTCGTAGGTATGGGAGATGACCACCGCTCTTACATAAGTCATTCCTCTGAACGCTTCAATGGAAATGTCATGTAACTGCCCTTTGAACAACGGTATTTCCCGTCCCGTATTATCTTTTCGAATGAATCCGACACGATCGTGGCTCCCCGCCTGTTGAAGAATGGTCTCTTCCCAGTCTTCATCGATCCAGCCACTAAAGGATAAACGGGCATGTGAACCGGCCTGCTGGGTCCACTGCAGCCGATCCAATCGTACAGGCCCATACGGCCAATGGATCAGGATATCCTCGTATGTCAGTGTCGATTGTTCTTCGTTCTGCACGACGTTCCCCTTTCTTCTCCTATTTACTTTTAATTACAGTTGTCCATCCTTATTTATTGTTATCGTTCCACCCTTGCGACAGATCAGTTCCGACCTGTTAAGAAGAGCTGACTCCCCCTCCACTAACACGTCCTCTTTGCCTTGGGTCCATTTGTTGAAAAACGTATCTGGCACACATAACGCCCCATCCACTTTGCAAAACCCGCAACGTCCCACGTTGGCCAGCGGTATAACGTCGGCAACGTTCATTACAGGCTGTTCTTTAATATAAATTCCGTGAGAAAGCGGTAGATTTAGTACGCCGGGTTCCGAGCCCTCACTGCAGGTTATCTCTGCGCCACGCACCACATACGTGAACTCTCCACTGAACCCTCCAGACAGGAGGGCTTTGACAAGCATGGGAAGCAACATGTTTTCTCCTCCTCTGCAAAATATGTGTTGGCCATCCGTCTCCGTCTATGTGGTGACCTGAGCACACATGAATATAGCCCTTGTTATCGGTCGCCATATTTGAAGCTGTTCCATAGGAAAGCGAACATTGCCCGTAACCAGTCTGTCGCCCACCGAAGTTACGAAGAATATGTCGTAAGCGATGCCTCGCACCGATGGTTGGATCGATTCACTGTAAAACATAACAAGAGGATCTCCATGCACCGTTTCTTCATGAAGCCACTGTGCATCTTTTTTACGGATTCGCATCTGCTCAGTCATGGCATGACCAATGGCTTCAACCTGGCTGGCTTCGAGCGGATGGTTCAATCTCGTTAGACCGAAGGTAATCCCATGTATTTCGTCTATCCACATAGCTTCTTCATGTCCCTGACGGTTATGATCCTGCTGTAACTTTCCCCGGGGCACTTGAACCAAAACATCTGGTAACGGAAGCAAAAATCCATCCCCCCAAATCGGTTGTGGAGTAAGGCTGATTAATGTTCCATGAAGGGTGAGATTGCCATGTCGAACACCGTCGAAGATCTCTTCTTCCGTCAATGCATTCAGCTCCAATGTCGCGTCTTCTTGAGCACGCTTCGCGAGACGGATACTACGATCTAATTTCAGTAGCACTTCGTCACCATAGGGTTTCATTCCATCTCCACCTTCCGAAACACAAAACCTGTGAACCCCCGTCGGAGCATGCTTTCGGCCAAATCCAGACGAACCAGTACACGCGTTTCTCTTACATCGCCCAACATCCATATCCGCTGATCCTGCACCGCTTGCGCATCCAATACGAGTTGTTTCAATGAACCATCCGGATGAAAAACACTTTTCTCGGAGAACATGGATGCGTTGGAGAGTTTAAAAACCCAGTAGCTGAATGGTTCGCCGTTCTCTTCATTGATAAAGGTTACCGATTTAAACGGAATCGTTTCGTCGACGTTCTCCATAAGCCGCTTCATGCGATCGCTCATATAGTAGGCAGGCCTTGTTATCCAATCGGTCATTTCGTCATGTGGTTTTCGCTCGATCCTCCGAACTGAAGAGAATGGCAATTCATCATAAGGCGTATCTATAACTGGTGGCCTGAATACATTCAATATTCGTTGGTCTTCGATCAGTTCGTAATATTGCTGGACCATAGTCCCTCCTTGTCTTCTCGCGTGGGTAGTGCCACCCAAAGTACCGATGCCAGTTGCTCGTCGCTCCATTGGTCTTCATACTTGTCACGATCATGAATCCATACTTGTGCACCTGTAAGATTTGCCTCTTTGAAATCGGCTTGAGCCAAGTTCGCACCTCTCAAATCCGCGTTTTCTAGATTGGCCCTTTCGAAGGAGATACCTTGAAGTCCCAGCGAAGTTGTTGCAAATCCATCCCCGTTTCCTCCATCCGAGGTTTCCGAAAGGTTGGCTCCCTTCAGGTTACATCCCCGAAAACTAGCATCGGTGAGCACGCTTCCGCGAAGATCCGTTTCGCTCAGGTTGCTTCGATGCCACTTTGTGCCGATGAGAATGGAATTTCTGAAGCTACACTTCCTAAAGTCAGCGTCACTGAAATCGGAATACCGAACATCGACATGATCAAATGAACCCTCAGGCAAAGAAAGCAAAGTATAGTCCCCGTATGCATTCTCCAAACCGACTGCTGCTGATAATTTTTTTTGTAGGTGTTGTATATTTCGGTGATCGCCTTCCCTGATGTGCACCGGCTCACTATAGTCCTTATATTCCCCAACCCTGATCTGGAAGCGATCTGATCGATCTAATGCTTGCATCTCTGGTAAGTTCAAGATATGGGGTACAGCCATTCGGGCGATGGCCATAACGAAGGCATTGAATTGTGCTGCCGCTTGCAAGATCATCCGTTCTGCATCCGATGCGTTCAGCTTTCCTCCATAGCGTTTCATTTCTACAATCAGCGAATCCTGTAGTCCGTTCAATGGCGCAAAGGCCCATGTTGCGTCGTATTCGTGGAAACATCCGATGTCATCCCAATACCAGTCCTCGGAGTAAGCCTCCAAGAGGTAGGCATAGCTTCCATTAACTAGCGACATTCTTAGCATGGAACAATGAATGAATGCGACAGAACTCTTGCCTTGCTGTTCCTGATCTATTTTGGCTTGAATACATAGCTGCCTGATCGACTCCACGAAAGCTTGGATTAATTCCTCTCTGTGTTCCACAACATAAGTTCTAAGGGTTGAAAGAGCATAGTGAATGGCAGGTTCCAGCACGACCTGATTGAAGTGGGTTAAGGCCTCTTCTTTATTCATTGTTGTTCCTTTCCAACGTGGTAGCCACTGTTCTTGTTGTCATGGCCAGAAACTAGTTCAGTTTGATTTCAGATCCATGCATTTTCAGCTCTTCTTCTAACGTAATCGTGTTGCCCTTACCGGTCAGTTCGATTTTACTACCAGCAATGCGAATCGTTTGCCCAGACATGACAACGTCCTGTCCGGCTGTGATACTCACATTCTGATCGCTAACAATCTCAATGCCGCTTTCATCACTGACGGTAATGTACATGCCTCCTGCAGAAATGACGATTTTATCCGGAGCAAGCATGATTTCTTTGCCATACTTCGTCCGGAAAGTCTTGATGTCGGGATTGCCCATCCGATCTTCGGGGACAGGAGCGGGGGGAACGACCCGTACGTTCTCTGAAGAACTTCCCGCGCTAGCGGAACTAACGCTGCTACGTGTAGGACTGGAAGCACCAGAACTTCCACCCGAGTATCCTCCGTTTGGAGATGCTTCTGTCGTCGTTCCAGACGAGCCTGATGGTTTAACGGCCTGTTCAGGATCCTGCCGCTTGACAGAGCTGATGGCGATGCCTTCTTCTTCTTTTTTACTCGGAAAATAGATTCGGATATGATCGTTCACCTCAGGCATGCAGTACCAGCCGGTATTATTCTCAGAGGCGTAAATAGTAGAATACGGAAAATAGTAAGCCGTACTCTCATCCTGCTGCTCATCCATATCCAGCTTCGCTCGGACTTTATCCCCTTTGACCTGAAGCACTTTAGCCTGAATCGATGCGCCAATGATAGACGTATTGTAGCGCTTCTTTTGCCGCAGTCCTTCAAAGGGAAATAATGAATAGGTATGCTCCAACAGGCTATCTTTAAAACGCGAGGTGACCTCGCCGACATTCCATCTTCGCCCTTTGAATTGAACTTCCGATCCCAAAGCAAACCATTGCCTGCTATCCGCCTCGTATACGATATAATCAAGGTCTTTTGCACCAGGCATCTTATTTTCCATTGCTGAACGGTAATCGGCAATTCGTTTGGTAGCGATATAATGTGTAGCCAAGAATTCTCCCTTATACTGACCTTCGGGCACGCCAAAGTAGAACTTCGGCTTTCCTGACCTCGAATCGGCAATCAGCCCCGTATAGAAATGAGAAGCCATCCGTTGGATGAATTGCCAGTCTGTCTCTTCATACTGCATCACGAAATCGCCAATCTTCTTTCCTTCCGTCACATAATCAATCACATCCGAACCGTCATAGGGGGATATGATTTTCCTGACCAGATTGGCATAAGTGAGGTTCGGATTTTGGAATGAACGTTTGTGTAGCTTCAGATCCAGCAGATGGGTATGGGATATCGCATCTACTAAAAGCGTATGTACACCGTTAACAACTTTCACTTTGACATGAAGCACAATACCGGAAAAAAACGTAGTTTCATTCCCTTCATCGTCCACCATCTTCACTGTGATATCCGTCTGAGATGTCGTGGCTTGTACATAACTGTCTTTTCGCACCTCCGGTATGACTGCTTCCAATTTTAATCTGGCATGTCCATTTAACGAACGGTGAACTTCAAGTGTTTGCAAACGAGTGATTTCGTACGGTGTTATCTTCACCTGACCGTACGTAATAGCGGAAATACTCACAACATTCCTCCTTGTATCCAACATTATTTTCATAATCATCCTAAATAACATGTATTTATATTAATCGGAATTTTATGGACAACATTGAATGCGAAGAAAGTATCAAATCGAGATGTGTACTTGTGCAATATGAACGGTTTCATTTCCTATGATTTTGACAACATAGTGCCTCTTCGTTAATGAGGATATATCATTTCTGAGATAGAATCGAAGTACATAGGGAGGATGGAACGTAATCGTTCCAATTTGTATAAAGTCTCTAAAATATAAAGTCACGGGGCAATTAAATATACGGAACAAGACGCAAGCGGAAACAAAAAGGCATTATCATGAGCATGTCCCGCAAGAGTACGCCCACAGATAATGCCCCTATTAAATCGTTTAATCCCACGCTAAAGTCTGAAACGCTCTATCTCGTATCGTTAACCAGTACAACGATGGCAATCTTCGAGAAAGGTGTTTTGATCCCTATCTCACAAATAGGAACAGTCCCTAATCTTTAAAACTAAGTATATTGTAATCGATCAAGTCGTTAACCGTGATTACGTCCCAGGTTTGATCCGTTTAATAGCTTGACCCATTGACAAACACGAATTTGAGGCACACCTACAGCTCACTCTATTTCTTCTGGGATACGTGCGGATTCTTTTGCATGACCTTTTTCACTCCTCAGTTTAGAGAACACAGCAAGGTCAACGTATCTTCCCTTCTCAAACTCATGCTCCCGCAAAACACCTTCCTGCTGAAAACCAAGCTTGCGTAGCAGATAGATCGATGCCTCATTCTTCGGTTCTACTCTTGCTTCGATCTTGTTGAGCTGCATGCTCGTGAATCCAAACTGCATAATAACTCCTGCTACCTCTGTCATGACACCTCGTCCCCAATAATTAGGGTGTAGATCGTATCCAATTTCAGCGCGGTTATGTACCTCTTCCAGGTTGAGAAACCCACAGGTTCCGATGACTTTCCCAGATTCATGATCCTCAATCATCCAACGTAACCCTGACTTTTCTCTGAAAATCTTCGCATACCAGCTCATCTCACCGTTCGCATCATCCACCGACTCGAAGGGGGTAAACGGCATAAACTCAACGACAGCTTCATTCGAATACAATTCCAAAATATCGTTACTGTCATCGACCTCTGCGGATCGGAGGTTGAATCGTTCTGTCTTCAATTGAGGGAATTCATCAAAATCAAATCGATTGCTCATATGTCATCTCCTTTGTTATACGTTATTGTACAACGCTTTACTCTAGATAAGAAAGCCTATCTTAGGCAGAGCCTCCTTGAAGCCACCATCTCGCTATTCGAATTGAAACAGGGTTCTATACGTCTCCATCTACGATTGTTTATTCAATCATGTTGTCTGTAAATGAATCCACTGTAAATACACAAAAAAGACGTGTTCGGCGCCCGTCGCTACCTAACGACCTGGCTCCAACACACGTCTTTGAATTCCACCTATCTAGCTATGAATTGCTTATTAATATTTCGTTTACTTGATGCTTACCCACGGATATCTGGATGGCTCGTCAAACATTAGACGGATTCGATCTGGCGAGCGTCCTTCTTCATCGAATAACAATAGCTCATTCTCTTCCTGTAACCAGGCTACAGGGATTTTGTAATCTTCCTGCGGACCGATCTGCCAGTATCGTCCAAGATCATGTCCATTGAGATGAAGCGTGCCTTTGCTCATTCCAGTAAGTCTTAGCTTCACATTCACATCATACTGCTCGGATACAGCTGGCATTTTAAAGTTCCAACGGTACCATGCAGGCTGACCTTCTCCCTGATTGGCAGTACGATTGCCAGTAGTAGCCGCATGTTCGCCCAGAAGACTTGATGGCGATCCTGCCTCTTGTGTCTCCCACTGCTGCGGAAGCAATGCATCATTACCCGCCATACGCCAACCGCTCAATTCATCGGCACTACGATACAAGATCAGTTCAAGCCGTTCAAGCGGTGATTTGGAATAAGGCATTTCCAATGTGTTGACTTCACCTTCACGCAGATAGCTGGAAAGGTCAACGGTAGCGAAGGAGAACCAATCATGGTAACCTTCCATCGGTACTTCAGTGCCATTCACGCGTACCCCTTTGCTTACAGCACCGACCAGAATCGCACGATCATTGCCATCCAGCTCAAAGCTTCTACTTAGAAGCGGAGCTTCCGTTAGATGGTTCACTTCATTCAGTTGAATCGATCCATCTGTAGTCTGCCAATCTTGGCGAATATCCTGTACCGAACCGCCAAGATATGCAGGGCCAGCAAGTCCTTTGCTCTCTCCGAGATTCGGTGAGAAATTCAGCCTACCCATATGCTGCACAAGAATCTGCAGTGTATTATGACCTTGGACTGCTTCAATATTCACACCCGCGGCACCAACCTGACGTACTAACGCCTGTTCCACCTGATTCACATAGATTCTTGCGGTATCTTGAAAATCAGGAAGTACAATATGCGTCATTCCGCCATTCCGACTCTCGAAGTCACACTCGTAGAGCAGATAACCGAAATCCTGCCCGTACTGGGAGAAGTGCTCCGGTTGACCACTAGATGGACGCTGATCTGCTGACAGTTTCACACGTGCTACCTCTGGAGAACGTGACAATATTGGCGCTACTGGAGGTGTCAGTGCTGCAACCGATGAAGTGGACACCGCTTGCTGACTTGCTTCTGTTTGAGCGATGAATTCACGCCCTGTCCACGTCTGCTCACCATCCTGCCAGTCGCCAAGTAAAACGACAGTGCGATCCAGATCAGAGAGCGATCCTTTCACTTGACCATGCGATAGGACTTGAACCTCATCAAAGCCAATCGCATAACGGTGTTCATTGGCATTAACGCCATCTAATCGCCATGTACGGTTCATCGACTCCCGATCCAGCACAATCAATCGAATGGACACATCACCCGTCTGAAGACGAATGATACCCGGTTCACGGAAGTGGAACAAGTCGAAGCGATATAGGTCTCGTGCCGAATCCTTCTTCACGAGAACTTGCATACTGCTGCTGACTACTTCTAATGCCGTTGCTTCCAGATCCAATATGGATCGTTGACCAGTATCTGCTGAGATGAACAAGGTCAGCTCGCCGTTAATCATCTCATTACCCGTAATCATGGCTCCGCTCGTTACATAGACGTTATCTGCAATACGAACGCGATCCAGTACCGGAATGATCTGTCCAGGATCTACAGTGATCGGAAGTGTTCGACCATCTTCAAATGTTATGGTCGTTCCCTCACGTTCACCTTTGTGGCTTTCTACAAACCAGATATGCTGGTTATCCGCAGTGCGGCCACGTACGGACAACCCTTCCGGATGGCGGATATTAATCTGCTCTGCAGGAATCTCTTCCGATTGAAGCAGCAATGGCCCGAATGCATCTACAAAATAAGATACCGTTTTCGTAACTGCATATTTCTCGGTTACACGTCCATATTCATTCAGCGGAGCATCGTAGTCATAGGAAGTGATCATAAAGATATCGCTGCTACCTATCGTTCTACCCCCATATCCACCGAAATTCGTACCCCCAAAGAACATGTAATGGCTAATGCCCGTATATCCGGTTTGGAGAATTTCCATGATTCGTCTCTCAAGTAGAGCCGGCGTCTTCTGGATTGCGGAAGGTCCACCCCAGTTCTCAAACCACCCAGTCCAGAACTCAGTTACCATTTTCGGTGTATCTGGCTGCTTCGCTCTAAGCTTCTCATAGTGCCCATCTGCACCCGACCAGAAGTTAGCGCCCTCTATAGTGCCTTCTGCTCCTCCGACACAAGTAATCAATGGCACATCAATTCCACGCTGTATTAAACCATCGCGCAGATAGATCATATGCTCGCTTGCCGCTTCGTCATCCTTGATATACCCGTACTCGTTCTCAACTTGCACCAGAATAACATTGCCACCAGAGGAAATCTGACGCTCACGGATGATCGGTACGAGTTGGTCAAAATACAGATCTACATAATGGAGATACGTTTCATTATTTTCACGGAATTTAATGTCAGACTTTGTTTCTAGCCAATAAGGGAAACCGCCGAAATCCCATTCGGCACAGATAAATGGTCCCGGACGAGCGATAACCCACATGCCGAGCTCTGCACACAGATCCAGGAATGCTCCGCAATCGTTGTCTCCTTCGAAGTTCCATTGGCCTTCCTCAGGCTCATGTACATTCCAAGCAAAATACGTATCAATGCAGTTCATACCAGCCAGCTTGGCTTTCACTAGCAACTGTCTCCACTCTTCTTTTGGCATACGGAAGTAGTGAATTGTTGCACTATTTAAGAATACGCGCTCTCCATTAAGCATGAAGCTACGCTGGTCATACGTCAGCTCCAATGGAAGCTGGTCTGATGTGGGGTTAGTAATATGGGAATCGATATGGTTTTTGCCTGCTTGATCTTGAACCAACAGGGATGGTTTCTCTTTCATCGATCTGTTCCCCTCCTTCTATCTAATTCTAGTTAACCTGTATAACATACCATTATTGAGATTGAAGTGTAACCCCTTCCAATACAACGGTTGTAATCGAATTTTCTGCCGTATTGACTTCTATTCCATTGGAATATACCTTAATGTCCTCAAGCTGTTTCATATCCAAATCCGGTGAGGTTTGGTAGACCTGTGCAGTAGTCGAATTCCCATAGGTAAATGGCTCCAGTGCAAACGAGGTTTTGCCAGCAGATAACTCGTTACGAATCACTAACACCAGCCGTTGACTGGTCTTGTCATATGCCGCCAGCGTCCGTCCATCATCCGTTGGAATAATCGTTGCACCCGGACGAATGAACTTCGTGAATTGAGCCATACCATAATACTGTTTAGTGAGTTCATACGAATCTTGTGCAGCAAAATCCGCATGGATGAAGCCCCAGTTGTTATTTGCACCTTCATCTTCTACCGCCTGCCAGTATACCCAAGCCGAAGGCTGCATCACTTTGAGGTCAAACATAATGCGCTCAGCCAGTTCCTGTACGGATGTCATATCGTCATGACTATGCGGCTCACTACCACCTGTTCCATACTCAGACATCCACAGCTTCTTGCCATGTTTCTTAGCAAGTTCACGGAGTTCCTCCATTTTGCTTCCATTATAAGAGTGAGTATTGATCTGTGAGATCGCATCCAATGTATCCTGATCATAGAGACTGAAATTGAATACCGTCTCGTCAATACTATTATCGTCCGCTGCGCTAACGACCGTGCCATCCAAGCCTTTGCTTTGAAGGGAAGCCGCTACTTTCTTGATGATCTCTGCCTGCTTGTCGTTGCTAAAATGACTACCTTCCTGCATATTGCCCTTCTTCCACCAGTCCGAGGACGGCTCGTTCAACGGATCAAGTGTGCGGAACGTAATGCCCCACTCATCGCGATAATGTCTAACCACTTCTGTTAAATAATCGGCAAATGCATCGTATTGATCTTCCTGCAAATTGTTACTTCCATCGACTGCTCCCGTCACAGATCCACTGATCGTCATCCAGTACGGCGGCGAATTTGAGAAAGCTTCTGCAATATTAACGCCTCGCTCCATTGAACCTTGTAGGACTGCACGTTGCCCTGCATCCGCCTCCCAATCCCATTCGCCCGGTTCAGGCTGGAAGCCAGGAACATCACCCCCAGGACGTAATGCTTTCATCTCAGGGTTCTCCTCGCCTCCAATGTTGTAACGAACAATATTCAGTCCAAGCCCTTTGGCTGGGTCAAACACCAGATCCATCACTTCATCTACCTTCGCCTGATCCTTCCATTCACCCATATTGTTCGCCCACCACGCAAGGGATGTTCCCCAACCTTCAAAGTGATCATAAGACTGCTCCAACTTCAAATTCACAGGTTCTCCCTCAAAGGCAAGTGGCTTCGATTGTCCATTGGCAAATTGATTCAATACAATTCCTCCTCCAGCTAGCAGTACAACCAGGGCTGCACCCATCAGGATGTAGCTTCGTCTGCGTCTGCTACGATGTTGATCACGACTCATGGTTCACACAACCCTCTCTCCAGTGCACCCTATTGTGCATGTGTAGTCACCCTTTGTGTGTCTGACACTTGTTTGCCTATACATTGGGGTTGCCTGACGTTAACTTGTTTTACGTTGGGATTGCACACTCTAGAAAACATTGCTATACAACTGGTAACGTCACTTGATACCGCTGCTGCCTCCGCTAATGTTTGCTTCATATACATAACGTTGTCCGAATAGATAAACGAGCACCATCGGAATCGTTAGGAATAGCGAAGCGATCATGACTAAGTTCCATGGAGGCATCTGCCCACCACCAACGGTTGTCAGAAGCTGAACACCTAGGGCTAGTGGCATTTTCTCCGGGTCATTGATATAAATGAGCGGCCCCATGAAGTTCCCCCAATTGTAGGAGAATGAGAAAATAGCGATAGCAGCCAGTATTGGATAGGTCAGCGGCATAATAATTTTCCAGTAGATCCCCGGATGACCCATACCGTCAATCATCGCTGCTTCATCCAGCGATTTTGGAATGCTCATGACGAATTGCCGGATCAGGAATACGTTGAACGCACCCGCGAAGAAGCTTGGTACGATCAGTGGATAGAAGGTATTAATCCAGTCCAGATGGCGGAAGATGATAAATTGCGGTACCATCGTCACCTCACCTGGAATCATCATTGTGCTGAGCAGCACGATAAATAAGAAACGACTGCCTTTCGCTTTAATTCGCGCGAATCCATACGATACAATCGATGCAGACAATACAGATCCGATAATCGTGAATACCGTGATAATAATAGAGTTTTTCAGATAAGTGCCTAAGTTATTGTTCGTAAAGATGGTGTAGAAGTTCGACCATTGAAATTCCATTGGAATAAACGTAAAGGCTGATTTTACCGTCGTTGCGTCACTCGCCAGTGCAATAGAGATCATATACAGGAAAGGGGAAGCCAGCAGCACCCCGACCAGAATCAGAAAAATGTAGGATATCGTTTTCTCGACAGTGGATGGATTACTCATTCGCTTTTCCCTCCTCGTAGTGCACCCATAGCGCTGATGAACGGAACACAACCAGGGTCAGTGCCATGATGATGATGAATAATACCCAAGCTATAGCGGATGCATATCCCATTTTGTAGAACTGGAATGCATTCTGGAACAGGTACGGCACAACCATCTGACTTGAGTTATCCGGTCCACCTGCAGTAACGATAAATACCTGTGCGAACGTCTGAAGTGCGCCAATCATGCCTGTTACCAGGTTGAAGAAAATGACGGGCGTAAGCATCGGAAATGTAATATGGAAGAAAGATTGCGAGCTTTTGGCTCCATCGATGGCAGCGGCCTCGTACAATTCCTGAGGGATACCTTTCATACCCGCCAACAGCAGTACCACGCCACCCCCAACGCCCCATAAGGACATGAGAATCAATGCAGGTTTTACCCAATTCGGATCAAGGAGCCAAGCAGGGCCCTGGATACCAAATACCGCAAGCGCTTGGTTAATTAGACCCTCTGTTGGTGCAAGCAAGTGGATAAAGAGCAGGGAGCTTGCTACGACTGGAACGACAGAAGGTAGATAGAACAAAATTCGGAAGAACGTAATCCCTTTAATTTTTTTGTTGAGATAATAGGCAATCCAGAGCGAGATAGACATCCCTAGTGGTATCGATATCAAGGCATAGAAAAAGGTGTTACCCACTGACTTCCAGAAGATCGGGTCATCCGTTAACAACGTTTTGTAGTTATCAATACCGATGAATTCCGGGGACTGGAACAGATCCCAGTTGGTGAAGCTCATGTAGATGGAAAACAAAATCGGGCCCAGGGTAAGTCCTAGGAAACCAAGTAGCCAAGGCGAGATAAAGATATAAAACCATTTCCCGTCCTTTTTCTTCACGTTAAGCCCTCCCATAACAAAGCGAGCAGACGGAACCCGGGTTCATGCCGAATTCCGTCTGTCCCCCTGTCGATCTATTTGTTCGTGTTCAAAAGATTTCCTCTTGAACAGCCTCTATTTATAGATTCTTTCCAGTCCACTCTGAATCTCGTTAACGGTATCATCAAGTGAAGCTTTGTTGTTGAAATACACACCCAGCTTGTCATTGATCAGCTTCATCATTTCATTCCATTGTGGATTGAACGGTTCAGCGTAAATGGTAGACTCACTGAAAGCAGCCATATTGATTTTTTTGCCACCATATTCCGCATTAAGGAACTCATCGCTGGATAGACCTGCTTTCGTTGCTGGTGCATCTTGGCCTGCTTTGATCATTGGCATCTGAGCTTCAGGTGTAGTGAGTGCTTCGATCACCTTGAATGCCTCTTCCTTATGTTTGGATGCATTCGTAATCGTTAAGCCGTTGAAGAACGCATTGGTCTCACCCCAGATTGGAGAGATATCCCAGTTAATGCCTTCTACCTTAGCAAGCGAACCAATATTCCAGAAGCCTGTCGTTTCCATCGCAATTTTACCTTGAGCAAATAGTGGGTCAGCACCGATGTTCCCCATATCCGCAATCTCAGTTGGTGTTGGACTTGCACCGTGTACGAACGTTAAGTCATTCATGAACTGCAACGCTTTGCGGACAGGCTCTGTATTGAACGAAGGTTTACCACTCTCGTCGAAGATTCCGCCACCGTTCTGGTAGATCAATTGCATCCATTGTGGCCACCAGCTACCTGGATAGTAACCCCATTGAACCGTCTTGCCGTTCTCTTGCACGGTCAGCTTCTGAGCTGCTGCCAGCAGATCTTCTTGTGTCCATTCCTTGGTTGGGTATTCTACACCAGCCTTGTCGAACAGATCTTTGTTATAGAAAAGCACCATCGCGCCAGCGCGGTCAGGCATACCGAATTGTTTGCCATCATATTTCATCAAGTTCGCAATATCGTCTGAATAACGCTCGGACATGTTCACGTTGTGCTCCTTGATCATGTCATCGAGCGGAATAATCTGATTCTTGGAGGCGTACGCCTGATAGTTCTCGGCAATCATCATGATGTCAGGTGCAGTACCCCCGGCAATCATCGTCTGTACCTTCTGGTCATAATCCCCTGCAACAACGTTGAGCTTCACGTTAATGTCTGGATAGGTCTGTTTCACAATGTCGAGCCGTTCTTGATAAATCTTCTTCTCATCCTCTGAGCCCCAGATCGTCATACTTAGATCGACTTTGCCACCTTCGGAACCACTTGCTCCACCATTCTCGCCTTTACTACAGGCTGTCAGACCAAATACCATGACCAGCATCAATAACGAAATGACCTTTAAACTTCTTCTCATACTGTACGCCCCCTTGGATAATGAATGGATTATTTCATTGAAACCCATTTCATGAAATGGGTTTCATTAAGCTGAAACATAAAACCCGCTTCACTTTATGAAAGGGGTTTCATTTACGCACTCATTATATTTCACCCTAAGAGAAAATGTCAACGCTTTCTTTTTGAGAACGTAACCCTTTTCATCGTGGTGCTGGCCCTGTACTTTGACGTATGATAAGTTCTGGTTGAAGGACAGTCTGCTTCTTCACTTGTCGCTGATTAATCAGCTCATGCAGCTTATCCACTGCGAGTTTGCCCAGTTGATACGTATTCTGTGAGACGGTTGTAAGTTCAGGAATCACAGCACTTGCGAGCGGTGTATCATCGAAACCAACGATTGAAATATCCCGCGGAATAGATAATCCGTGCTCAATGGTCGTCTTCATCGCACCAATCGCTGTATTGTCATTCACACAGATTACTGCTGTTGGTGGATTATCACACTCCAGAAGCTTAGCCATCTCCCGCTTGCCATCATCAATGGAGAAGCTACCCAATAAGAGTCTGTCCTTCGGGATTTCGAGCCCATGCTCACGGAGCTTTTTCTGAACAGCCCTGACCTTCACCATTGTGGTCGATAACTCCTTCAATCCACCTACAAATGCAATGTCCTTATGTCCCAGTTCGAGCAAATGTTCAGCAGCTAAAGCAGCTCCTGCTCCTTCATCCGTATACACGCGGTGAAACCCGCCTTTGGCAATATTGCCATTGACCAGTACAATTGGCGTACGCTTGCCAACATCAATCAATTCCTGAGCCATGTCATCCGGACAGGACTGCATATTAATGCGCCCGCCTAGGAAAATAATCCCGTCTACCCGCTTCTCGCGCAGCATGGACAGGTATTCAGATTCCCGATTGTAATCGCCTGCGGTGTTACAGAGAAAGAATGTATATCCCAGACCACGTGCCTCATTCTCTGCTCCCCAGAACACTTCCGGGAAGAATGGATTCGTAATATCTGGCAGAATAATTGCAATGGTACCTGTTTCCTTTTTGATCAGGCTGCGCGCTTGGGCATTAGGTTGGAATTGGTGCTTGGCGATAATCGACATGATCTTTTCCCTCGTGCTTGCACGTACGGGTGCCGTATCATTCAGCACCCGGGAAACCGTGGATACAGATACGTTCGCCTCTTTGGCAATATCATATATCGTAATTGGTGTCATATGTAGAACCTTCCTTTTTCACTGATTTTCCTGCTTATCATACCAGATAAGGATTATTGATGAAACGGGTTTCATTGGGCGACTCGGGAGCCAGAGCGGCTCACCTGTCGTGTCATGAGAATGCTTAACCCTTCTCAGTCTTTCCATCCTGCTCTTTTGTAAAAATAAACAGCTTACTGTCGGCATTCACAATCTGTGTGCCATTGTTTAGTTGCACGAGCGAGGTCTGCCAGTGGGTATGCCCGCAGAACACGACCGTTTCCGATCCGGCTTCCAACGCCTGACGGATCAACGGTTCACCCATTAGACCGAGCTCGGCAATGCCCGGGCTCTGGTGCAGTACGAGGCAATCCGGCTGCTGCTTCAGCAGCTTACTTACGGATTGCAGGTACTGCTTCTCCGGCAGCCGGTTAGGCTTATCCGGCCTGCCGATGATGCCGCCAAGTCCAGCCACGCGTAGCGGCTGACTGGCGGCAGAGGAAGCGAGCCCATCCATGGGCAGGCTCGCGTTAATGACGACGGGCGCATCCATGTAGTGGATAGCCGCGTCGCTGTGTAACCGATGGGCGCCTGCCTCATCGGTGAGATCATGGTTGCCGTCCACGCCGGCAACCCAGCCGAAGGCGTCCCTGAAAGCAAGCCAGACGGGAACCGGGTTGCCGCTGGCTCCCCTTTTCCCGCGCCGGGCATAGAGGTCTCCACATAGCAGTACACCCACTCGATTCGGATCAATCTCGGGCATCTCCACCTCAAGTAGCAAGCGCACATAGTCGGGTAACATCTCTCCCAGCAAACAATCCTCTTCCCTGCTCAATGTTGGTTCATCTTGAGATGGTCTATGTGTAGAAAACTGAACGTCTGAATTCGAAGCAATCTCAGTGTTGTCTCTGACGCAAGGCAGAGGTACAATCCCCTGTAAATCCGAGCTTACAATCAGCGCATCCAGTCCTTTTGGAAGACCAGAGATGGTTCCAACATAGATGGGAAGTTGTGCCGCTTGCACTTCTCCGCCTGGGATGGCATTCAGATAACCAAAGGTTTCAATCGGGTGCTCTTGCAGCGTAGTAATTCTCAATTGATGGTACCTCCTTGCTCCTAACAATGACTTAACTATTTTCTGTGTTTATTTCTGAACTACTCCTTAGTCTACTTCTTCAACTATATGTTGGGCTAGCTCATGAGTTGTCTCTTAGTTAAATCTTACGTTATTTTTTAACTTAGTCCCCGATTCTTTCCCGGTTACTTCTTGTATTGTTCATGATTCGCGTGATGAAGACAATACATATTTGTTTTTCTCCAATTCGTTCTCAATTTCATCTTCTATTTACCAGTAATTCTCCATACATTATTAATGTAAGCGAATTCATTTGGCGATTAGAGGAGTGTGAACGTTGTATGATCATTCAGGTTAGCCCATTGGCAGAATCACGACTTAGCGCAAAACTCAAGGATCAGCCGGGCTATTTCAAGCTATTTTATGACACGGATGGATGTGGATGTGACGGTATTGCTGTGCTCCTGATCGTTAATGAACCAGACAGTGATGACATCCCGATTGAATCCAGTACGCTCCCTTTTCTTATCAACAAGCAGCAGCAAATTTATTTTGAACCCAACCTACGCCTGCAGTCGGAAAACAGCTTCCCCTGCTTTCGCCTATGCAGCGATTCTATGATCTATGGCAGCAATGTGAAGGTGTACGATCTTCGGGACACCGCAGAAATGACACCACAGCCAATTGGATGGGTTGTACGATAAAAAATATAGCATAAAAATGCACAAAAACCCAAAAAACTCCACCCCTATCATACATGGGGATGGAGTTTTTTGGGTAAATCTATTTTTAGAATTAAGATCAAAGATTTCAAATCATCTTTAATTTTCATCACAGAAGTAAGCCGCTGGCTCTCAACCACGCTATGCTATCTGCTGCTGAGCGGAAAAAGTGATGGTTTGACACTCATTTTGTATACAGCATACTATTCCGTTTTGAACTTCGCTGATTCGGCAGCAAGCTGCTCCGTCAGACCATTAATCGTGTCCACCATCTCGGCAAGATGTCCTGTCATTCCAGACTGTTCCTGCATCGTCGCTGTCACTTCCTCGACAGAAGCAGATACTTGTTCACCTGAAGCAGACAAGTTCTGTGCCGCACCCAAAACATCATCCTTATCTCGTTCAATGGATTCAATCTGGGAAACAATAGCTTGAACCTGATCCATGAGGTCATTCATCTGCGCCGTTACGAAATTGAATGTCTGCTTCGTCTGATTCACGCTCTGCTTCTGTTGTTCCGTAATTGCCTCAATAGCTTGTACGCTGTGATTTGTATGTTCCACATGCTCAATCGTCTGCGTCACAATGCGGTTAATGTTCTCGGATTGAGATGTTGTCTGCTCCGCAAGTTTGCGAATCTCGGAAGCCACAACAGCGAAGCCGCGTCCATGCTCTACTGCTCTTGCTGCCTCGATGGATGCATTAAGTGCCAATAGCTTCGTCTGCGTCGCAATCTCCGAGATGGTACCCGTGATCTGATGAATATCGGAAGAGCTCTCCGCAAGCTGAAGGGTTGTCTGCGAAATATTGTGAACTTCAGTCTCGTTCTGATCATTGACCATAATGAGTGCATCAATCACGGCATGGTTATTCTTGAAGGCATCTGTAATGCCATCCGCCTTCTGCTTCACTTCTTGCGACATTTCGTTCACGCTGGCAATCTTGTCGCCCACGTTCATGAACTTATTAACAATCGCTTCGGTATCATTTGCCTGAGACTCCATAGCCCGCGAGATTTCCACCGCTGTTGTGGTGGTGTCGGCAATTGATGCAGATGTCTGCTGTGTGGATCGGTCTAACTCTGTCGTGCTGGTATTCAGGACTCCAATGGAATGATTCATCCTGGAGATCAATTGTTTATTCCCTTGCGCCATCGCATTGAAGCTATCGACCAATGCCTTGAATTCACCGCTATATTTACCTTGTGCTTGAACGGTCAAGTCACCGCTCGCAAGTTGTCTAAACAGAACCGTCAGACGGCTAATCGGCTGGGTTACCATTCGCGAGATCAAGATGCCTGATAGAACTGAAACCGCAATTGCAGCGAACAGAACGATAACCATTTTGGTTGCCATCGCATTTAACGGTTTCTTCACATCATCATAGCTATCCTCTACAATAATGGTCCAATCGGATCTTGGAATCTTGGAGTAAAATACAACTTTATCGTCAGTGCTTGCCTCACCCTGTTGCAGTTGTTCACTTGCAGGCAGATCAACTAGAGACTGATATTCTCCATCAGGCATCTTCTGGCTAATCAACTTCTCATCTGCTGAATGGTAGATGACCGTTCCGACACGATCCAGAACAATGACTTTTCCAGCATCATTGATTTTAATACTATGCAGCTGATCTACGAAGAACGCAGTGGATACAACTGAAGTGAGGATGCCCAGCACTTGATTATTCTCATCATAGATGGGCATTGCAAAGACATTGCCCAGTGTCCCTAACGACTTCGAGATTACACCCTCACTAATGATGTTCTTACCTTCCATGGCTTGTTGGAAATACAATCGATCTGACCGGTCACCCTGGAGCGCTTCGGGATTGTTCGATGCTACCACGAGCCCGTTACGATCCAGTAGAATAATGGTACTGTTACCCTCCATCCCTGCCAGGTTATCCGCCAGTATTCCATTCGCTTGATCTATCATTTCACTATTGTCCGCAAAAAAGCCTTCTGTATCTTGTCCTTCTTGATTGCGAATGTCTAATAAATTCCGAAATATTCCATGTGTCGTAATAAGAAACGTCGATTGTTCCTCCATGCTTAATGTAGCAAATAACCCCTCCCCAACCCGGTCAGAGGTTGCTCGAATCTCATCCTTACTTTTGTCCAGTGTGATGCCTTCGGCCACTTTGTAACATAGCACGGCTGTCGCTGCCAGTACGATACATACCAGCACGCTGATCATCAGCGGCAATTTTACTTTGAAAGACATGTTGGCCATTCGTTCCCTCGCCTTAGCGATCAAATTCAATACATTCACCATCCATTTAGATCATTATTAAAGCCCACTTCATATGGGTTAATTCTATATCGGCAGATATAATATAAACCTACAGTATGGAAAGCGTTTTAAATTTAAAATATTTTTTACCTACCTTTTTATCCAAAAATAGGGATCTAAAATTGAATAGAAAGCTATGCCTGGATCTGAATATCTTTATTATTGAGGATGATCCTCTTCTCCTGATAAATTTTACATTTCGCAAGTAGGATAGTATTTTGGTAGTTGCATGCTTATGTAGTGCATTATGAATCTTCCACTGACCCATTCTAGGACATATGCCTCTATTAAATGATGGGAAAATATAGACTTTGGGTTAATACAAAATATGACATCCTCACCGTATAATTAGAGAACTACATATTGATTAGGGAGAGAACTGTATTGAATGCAAAAATGCCAACACTACTTAATGTAATTCGTGCTCTACTAGGGGTGCAATCCATCTACATCGTCATTTCAATGGTGGCTGTGCTTATGGAACTGTTTCAGTATAGAGCTTCTTTCGCCGGATTCCCGTTATTTGATCAAATCGCTTATTTCGCAAGTATCCTACTTCGTATCATACTCATCGTAGGCCCGCCCATCCTGACCATCTTGTATATTTCAAAGAGACGGTATAAGCTGACGATCACCTTCATGAGCATGACACTCTTCTTCGGATTGGTCTTCCTACAGAATTTCCTGGTTGTATTGCACTTCTTCATGTTACTTGTACTGCTGCTGCACCAACCTATTAAACGATATTTGAAGCAAGAGCAGGATGCCCGGCAATATGACCAGCGGAGTCTGAAATTATAGATTAAACGTGTGGTATTGTTTATCTTGTTCGCAGTCCTTATTAATCAGCTTAAGGATCAGTTAAGATGAGTCATTAAAGAAATAGGAAAGAGCCTGACATTATAGTCAGGCTTCTTTTTGTTGTTTTTTTTGGGAGAGAGGCATGGATAATATTAAACCATTGAAGTTTACGCGCGTGGTCTCAGCTCCTCCGTGCATTCAGTTGAATCAATTGACTCCGGCAGCATCATGCTATAGTCGCCATAATCAAAATCGCAACAACAATTAGACCACTCTTGAGTAATCTCATATCTTCCCCCTCTTCTTTGCCATGAAAAAGTTATTTCTCAAAATGTAACGCTTAGTCTAAGTAAGCTAAATGTTGTAATACATCTGTCTTCAGGTCTTGCATCTGTGGATTGTTGGCTCTAGTCTCCTGTTCTTCTGTATCTCTATGATCCACATTGAACTTACCCTGTTCTAACGAGCTCACCCAATAGCCTTGCCGTTTATCATCCCAAGACAGGAACAAGACATACCGCTGATCCGCGTACATGGGGGTATAGTGACCATAGTTATAACGAGTTACACCCGTATAAAGTCCCTTATTACGCATGACATAAGTAGGCTCCAGTACATCAAGTTCATCCTTAAGCTCCTGCTGAGTTGAATTCGCAAAAACTTGATTTACCGCCACCTGCGTCACTGTATAACTTCTCCCCATACCACTCTCACCCTCTATCATCTGAGTAGATTCACCCGTTGCGGTCACCTCAACGATTAGATCGGCATGTTCGGCGAGTTCTTCATAGTCTGCAAAGATATGATGATCGCTGATACTTATGGTTTCTGTGTTCTCTATCGTCTGATCCGCAATAATGTAACTGATGCCTGCAATTAGAACGATGATCAACACGCCGAATACAAATGGTTTGTTTTTCATCTCATTCTCCCCCACCTTCAAACCGTATATATACTAGATGGTACTTTCCTATGAAAAGTTACACTTCCTTGTACTAAACATCAAAAAGAAACCCATTTCTGTAGTCAGACATGGATTTCAATATGAAGTCGCTTGTAAAATCGATTGCTGCCCATGTCCCGCTTGCCGATCAAAATCAAGCTATACCAGGTCAACATGTTCAGGAATTTTCAAAATATTTCTTTTCCCTTCCACGCCCAGTTCTATCATGTCGTGCATCCTGCTTTACTTTGGACAGAAGTGTTTGTAGATGTGTACGGAGCTCTTCATTAGACTCCACAGGATTGGTCTTAGGCCGCAGTAGTAATTCATTATCTGCTGTTACCAAAATTTCGATCTCCGCACCTTCCTGAAGATTGAGGCGCTTAAGCAATTGGTTTGGAATACGAATTGCACTGCTATTTCCCCACTTGCCGATTGTGGCTGTAATCATGGCAATAACACGCCTTTCTTTGGATTGATGATTCAATTATACCCCACCTACCAATGTAGAATCATATAATGTCATAAGTGGAAAAAAGGATATCTTTTGTTATGGAATACTACATATCTTAGTAATCAATGAAAGATGTTCTAGCTTTACTTCAAATCCTCAATTTTCATTCGATCCAACTCTTCTTGTTGCGAGCTCTTTCTCTTATTCACTCGGGCGTTATATTTAATAAAATATCTAATGACGAAAAATAATGCTAAAGCTCCCACCAACATGAGCAAGGGGACAATAAGAAATAACGTCAATGTAACCGTCATAATTCTCTCTCTCCTTTATCCTTCGAATTGTGGTATTCGTTGACAAGCAGCTTGGCTGTTTCAAAATCAATCTTATCGTTGATGGCCAGTCTCTTAACGAGAGAGATAAACGGATCTTGATCTTCCCTTTCTGTGATCTGGATCTTCTGAATCAATCGGTCGAGTCTGAGACGAACTGTCGGGTATGTAACTTGATAAATAGAGGCGATTTGCTTCAGCGATCCGGATTGAAGAATGAATTTTTTGATAAATGTAACATCCTCTTCATCGAGATTAATCATCCATTCAGGGACACTTTTGATCGTCATAAGGAAACCTCCTTAACATGTTTTCACTTTAATAATATTATTATAAACTTTAACTTTATTAAAATCAATGATTGTAACATCTTTAATATTATTTATATAAATTCAGTTAAAGCATATGACTACTTACTACTTTGATCACAGAACAATCTTAAACTTCGATAAATTTAAGAAACTCGCTGTAACTTCGGATGTACCCTGTGCCCTTACTACAAAAAATTCTTCGATGTGTAATCACATCACTCACATGACGCAAAAAAACACTGACGATTATGCCCCTAGAGGGACAAGTTCGTCAGTGCTTGAATCATGTTCATGCACCTATTAAGATGCCATATTCCTGTGGTCAGATAAGTTCCTGTCTTCTTTTCAAATACACGTACAACACGACGCCAGACACCGCACAAATGACTGCACACAGTCCAATAAATCCATATCCCGCCTGAAGTCCACGCAGTAGACCAAGCTGCGTTGATGCACCGTACATTTGCTTCACAACTTCAATAACCCAGCCGATCAGATAGTTACCGATAACGCTACCAACCCCCATGAGGGTAACGGTGAAGGTTATCGCGGTATCACTGCCATTCGGATAACGCTTGGCGATGAACGCCATCACGGTAGGATAGATCATCGCAATACCTGCGCCAGATACAGCGAACAGTACAGCCAGGCTCTCTCCGCCCAAGATAGCCGCAAACGTACATATTGCCGAGAATGCCGAAAACACAATCAGGGACAATACAAATCCAATCCGATCCGTTAGTGGACCAAGTATCAATCGTCCGAGCGAGAACGCCAGGAAGAAGGCAGATAACAAACCGGATGCTTTTACTGTATCCCACGTGTAGGCTTTCTCTAGAAAGTTAACAAGCCAGCCCCCGACCGCAAGTTCCGATACTACGCCAAAAGAAAGAATCATCACCATTAGCCAGATTGCAGGATCACGTGTTAATGTCTTGAGCGAAGTCCGATCTTCGTGAGCAAGATCGTCTCCGGGGAATTTACTACGCAGTGCCGCAATAATTGGCAATAGACAGAGTGACAGCATTACCAGGTACATGCCGCGCCAATCCAGTTCGTGCCCAAACACCGTCAGAGACATCACTCCTGTTGCGAGCAAAGGAGCAACTGTTGAACTTAGTCCATAGAAGAAATGAGATAAGTTCATCATCATGCCTGTATTTTTCACAAAAATTCGTGCACCCAGAATCGCTAGTGCGATTTCGAGCATACCGTTTCCGATGTACATGAAGAAGTACGATGAAGCAAAGAGGGGGTAGTTATGCGACATATAAATGAACACGCCAGACAGGATCATGGAGGCAAATGAAATGATGCTTACCGCCTTGATGCCCCATTTGCGAACCAGTATAGCCGTGAACGAACATGCGATCAGATACCCTAGTGCGTTCAGGGACAACAGCGTTCCGAGCTGTTTCTCATCCAGATTGAAGTCGAATTGAATGCGCGGAATGGCTGGCCCCTTAATATTTTCCGATATACCAAATACGATAAAGCCTAGAAAAATCGTTGCCAGTTGCATGGCATATAGCTTGTTGAACTTTCTCTTGTTCCCTTGGGTATCTACTTGCTGACTCAAAATAAGTTCCTCCTGTAAGTTCAGAAAAAAATGATTACACTTCACCACTACGATTGCCGTACCATCTTCCGATCACTGTTATCCCCAGATTTTCCTGATCCCTTTCTTAAAGGGAAAAATCCGGTGATAAACGTGCTCTTCAGATTGGTTCTGCACTCTCCGTTGTCGTGTAAAAGCTTTGCTTAACTCATATAAAAGTAGTACCTACCACTGCTTCTCGATAACCTGAATGCGATAAGTCAAGCTCTCCAGTGTCACAGCCACCAGCCCAGTAACATATGCATGGCGCGTATCTCGCTGGATGATTAACTCTGGCATGTGCTCCTGCGGAATCAAGTGATCCAGGCAGCCCTGTGTGAGGTCATCTAGCATCGCTGGGTTCATTGTGTCTCCTGTGACCACAATTGTGGCAGGGTTGATGATCGCAATAATGGAAACTAACGTGCGGATCACCAGTTCCTTCACGCCTTCTGTTGTTTTCAACATTCTTAACTGTTCTTCACGGGACACACCAAAAGGCAGGAAGGACACCTCTCCCCCAAAGTCTGTGTTCCCCGTCAGCGGACGACCGTCAATGATAAATCCTGCACCCGGAAAATGATTCTCTGGAAACGTCACAACCGCAAAATTCTTCTCTTCCTCAAATTGTTGCTGGTTATATAGCCCGTACACCGTCAGGTTCATGTCGTTGCCAATGACCACTTCTACATCTTCATATTGTTCCTTGAGTCTCTGCCCCAGCGGTTGAAACATTAGCTCCGGTACATCACAGAGACCAATCACGCCGTTGTGTGCCACACCGGGTATACCAATACCAATCGCCTGTACGTTGTGGTGCTGTTCAATTAGTTTAGCGATTAGATCCTCAACCACCGACACATTAATCTCATCCAGCATGAGTGTCTGCTCATCCGACATCTCGCCGTTTAGATTCGCATGCGTATGGGTAATCGAATGGATGCCGCCCTCTGTTCGGATAATAAGGCACAACACACTCGCATAATCAGCATTAAATTGATACCGACTTGCTGGTCTTCCCCCGCTGGATTCATCCGGACCCAGATCCACGATCTCACCTGTCTGAAGCAACTCATTCAGGATCGTGCCGCATGTTGCCACACTGAGCTTGGTAAGATTAGCGATGGAAGCCTTCGTGCCCACACCGATCGTTCTGAGTGTATTCTTCACAAGTTCAACGTTAATCCGCTTCACCTGTTGGGTGTTGTGTGATGTTGGTAACATCGTTAGATGTGCGCCTCCCTTCCTTCATTTCACATGATTCTAAAATGTTCAAACTTTGTTTTTAAAAGTATTTTAATAATTGACAGTGTAGGTGGATTAGTGAAGAAAGTCAATGCTTTATTTGGAAACGAAAACGGTTTTGTTGGAAAAGGAAAAGGACGGCACCGTATCATCCTAAGATGATCTATACTGTCCCTCATTATAATTGTTGCTATGTAGACTGGCTCATGTGGTTTGCCAAGATGCTTTTCTTCAGTCTGACTTCAAATAACTTACGGTTCAGATCCTGTTCCATATTGTGGAGGTGATATGCCGCTTGCTTCACCGTGTCCATGTGCAGCACCTTTGCACGCTTCGCGATGATGTCCATCGCGTCTAGGATCAGCTTGTTGCAGGTGACCAGTTGATCGACGTAATCGTCTTCTAATTGGACGAGCTGAGCGTACTGTGAAGCAAGATCCTCACTGTTGGTACTTGTCATGTTACCACTCCTTTGTTTAAGGAGAGATTAACATTTTGAGAAGAGTAATGTGGTACGTAAAAACGTACCATTCCATCTTTCAGCGTTCACTATGAATTTAGATGTATAGACTTTATAAGTATAATTAGATATGAAATAAATTCACATAAATGTTATTTTAATAACGAGAAAATAATAGTGTTTCTTAACTTTAACTTGAAGGAGGATCATGATGACCAAGTTGCGCTTGACTATAATCATAAGCCTAATAACCCTTGCCTCAATATTACTAGTTGCCTGTAACGAGAAAGAAGAAATTTCTCTGGATAATCTAATTAAGAAGATGCAAGAATCAAGTATAAATATTGAAGCAAATGAAGATGATGTCACCTCAACGCATTATGCTTACGACTCAGACAGTAAGACATTTTATTTAGGTCTACAATTCGAAAATGACGAACTTCCTTCGGAGGAACAACAACAAAAGATCTACGAGAAGTTCCTCTCCAAAGCTTCTGAGGTTACTACGACTGGTGACTGGAGAAAAGCTTTAGAGTTATATAACGTGACTTTTGAACAACTACTGTCTAATAACGATAAAAAGACGCTTGCTCTAAAGAAAGCCAACTCTGACATCATTGAACTCGTTAATACAAAATAAACAAAAACAAGGAGCACTACACAAGTGCTCCTTGTTCATTTCTTCTATAAGAACCAGCTATAAATTTTCCAACTCACTTCTTCCCATTCCACTACCCACCCGCACCTTGGTACCTATTCACACTCGACATCCATATCCGATAACCAAGGAAATAACAGAGCGGACCCATTATAGGTACAATCCACATCGTCCATGACGATAGAAGTGCGGTTTCCTTTGTTAGCAGAAATGCAGCCGGATAGAAATTGATAAACGCAAATGGAATGACAAACGTTAACAGCACTTGGATGAAGGTACCGAATACCGGAAGTGGGTACGATACGAACTCCTTAAATTTGAAAAATAAGGTGAACAGGAAGTTTGTTTTGACCCACACGAAGGATACAGCCCCGATCACGGACATGAATCCCGCCTGAATCATGGCTCCGCCAATAATACAGAGGATCAGGTACACCACTTCTACCCAGGTGAAACTTAGATTCAACTTATACAGCGCCCACAGCAACACTGACCCCGAGATCGCCACATGTGCAAGGTAGCCCAAGTTAAACCCTCGGCATACGATGTACAGATACGGATTGACGGGTTTAATCAAGATCGAATCAAACGTTCCATTCTTCACCTGACTCTCCAGTTCACGCATTTGCACAAATGAAAACGATGCTCCAAGTGCATATGTAAATAGCCCCAGACTATATAAGAGCGCAATCTCAGGCCAGGTCCAGCCAGCCAATGTATCAAATTTACGTAGGAACAGCCAAATAATTATATAGTCGCCGGTATAGTTGATGATTTGCGCAATCACGGCAAGCAGGAAGTCCCCGCGATATTCCATTCGTTCTTTGGTTAACAAAAAGACTAATTTCCCGAACAATTTGAAAGTCATTTAGATCAGCCTCTCTACTTTATCCACCTTGTACAACCAGACGTTTGATTGCTCTATTCCATAACCAGCACACGAGGAGCGTAAGTCCGGCAATCCATGCCAGACCTGTGAAGATCAACGTGACTATTTCCTGAAGAGGGATCGCTCCCAAATAAACAGCGGCAGGAAGATACCCTAGATACAAGAACGGCAAAATTTTGGTCACGGTCACCCACGAATCCGGAAAGAACCATAAGGGTAGAAAGGAACCGGAGAAAATCGTGATAAGACCACCCAACATCCAATTCAACGCAAAATGATTCATTAGCCAAAAAGCCAGCAGGGATATGAGATACCCTAACAAGAAAGAGATCGCCAAGGCCAAGAGCAACGCAATTAAGAATAATAACAGATGGGTCGCAGAAGCTGGCGGAAGAAAGCCAAAAAACACCCATGCAATGATTAGTGAAGGAATGGACGTGAACACCAACTGGTACAACGAATTTCCCAGTCCTTCTGATAATAAATGAAGCGGATAAGACATCGGTTTGATCAGTTCAGAGGCTATGGAGCCTGTCTTGAGACTATTGTCTACGTTAGAGCTAATGCCAGTCAGCAGTAAGGCAGCCAGAAGTGTGTTGATAATGCTATATGTAATCATCTGCTCTACACCGATGCCTTCAATGGTTCCATTCCCTAATACGGCCTTCCATATTTCAGTCAGAATCAGAATAGCGACGAAATTCCCTAACAATCTTAGCCAGACTTCAGAACGATACGAAAGTTGATTGGAGAATGTTTTTACCCCGAACATAATGTACGTTTTCAACTTAGGCTCTCCTCTCATGCGCATTCACTCGATCTTCTTCCTCCAGCTTCTTATACAGCTTTCGAATGACTGAATCGATGTCTACGCTTTCGATCGAGGCATCTGCAATGGCATGCTTACGCGCGATCTGATTCACGCAATCAAATACGGTTCTGTCGCTTTTTTCAAACAAATACGTTTTCCTCAATCCCTCGTCTTTGATTAGTTGCATTTCAGGAATTGCGATTACCCCAGGCTCGTCGCGAAAATCAATAATCACCTGTCGCTGGTCACCAAGCGTTCTGCGCAGCTGCTCCACTGATCCGTCGTACACCATATTGCCTTTGTTCACCACAACCATACGTTGACAGATCTCTTCAATATCCTTCATGTCATGTGTCGTCAGTACGATGGTGACTTTTTTCTCCTGATTAATCATTCTTAGAAATTCTCGAATCTGTTCTTTGGCCATTACATCCAGACCGATGGTTGGTTCGTCCAAAAATAATATTCTAGGATCATGTAATAAGGCCATGGCAATCTCCACTCGCATTCTCTGCCCCAAGCTTAATTGCCGGACTGGCTTCTCGATAAATGAGGATAACGATAGCAACTCGGAATACATGGTGAGATTTTTTTGATATGTATCATCTGATAACTTGTATATGTATTTATGAAGATCGAAGGAATCCTGAACGGGAAGATCCCACCACAACTGACTTCGTTGTCCAAACACAACACCGATATGCTGCGAATTATGCTGTCTGTTCTCATGCGGGGTTGAGCCCAGCACGCTCAATTGTCCTGAGGTCGGAACCAATATACCTGTCATCATCTTGATCATGGTCGATTTACCTGCTCCGTTTGGCCCCAAATAACCAACCGCTTCTCCTTCCTCGATTGAAAATGAGATATTGCGTACAGCTACCTCTTCCGTATACTGCCTCGTTACCAAGCTTCTCAAGGAACCAATCAGTCCCGGGAATCGCTTGTATTGCCGATACACTTTCGTGATACCGCTTACATCAATAATGCTCATGAATCACACCTCTTCTGCTTCTGTAGGAGTCATGTAACAGAACTCAATTTATTACAATTTTCACCAATCAACTCTTTAGAAACATGTTAGCTTTTTGCTTATGAAATAAGTACCAACATTATTAGATTATTTTTCATCTCATAATTAGACATATGTTCTCAAGCACCTTATGTAGTTACCCATTTGACAACCTCTCCAAAAAGGTCTAGTCTAATAACGAATCATCTATTCACTATTAAGGAGTCGTTCCCGATGGTGCAAGCCAAGAAAGACGAAGTCAGGAAAGAGATTGAATACGCAGCGCTCAAAGTCTTCTTCGAGAAGGGCTATGTGGATGCCAAGATGAGTGATATTGCGAATGAGATTAACATTTCCGTGGGCAATATCTATACCTATTTTAAGAATAAGAAGGATCTATTCTATGCGGTCGTGCCGCCAGATCTGGTAGATTATCTGAAGAAGGTACTGGTGGAGACGATTCATTTTGATAACCAAACCTTGTTCGAAGAAATAGATAGTGAGCGTAAGTCTGCACTGTTGCAGGAACAAGTGGATGTATTACGGAAGTACCGGAATCAGATCGTGATTATTTTTGAAAAGAACAAAGGAACCATCTACACCAACGCCAAGAATGAACTTGTTGAGCTGATGATCGAGACCAAGAAGGCTTATCTCAAGAATCAATATACACGGTATGAGATTTGCACCGAAGAAAACTTAATCTTGCTCGATATTCTCGCTCACAACGTGATCGACATGAACCTGGACTTGTTAAAACGCGAGATGAGTGAGGACAGCCGCAAGCAGATATTTGAAGCGTTGTATGTATACAGACTCTACGGGATGAAGAGCTTGAACGAATAACAGCCACTGACCTGTCATCCCCTATCCATGGGTAGAAAACAATACAAAGCGTGCAGATTAGATCGATTTAACTTCATCTGGTTTGCACGTATAAAATCCATATCAGAAGTCATCCTATTTTTTTAACTCAAAAATGAATTATTAATTCATTTTTAAACCAAGCACCCTACTACCTAAGGAGGAACACAATATGAACACCGCTTATGCATTGAAAAACGTTAACCTAATCCACGGAGATGCGAACCGTAATCTGAAAAAAAATATGACCCTTCTCGTCAATGAGCACGGACTAATTCAGGATATCGGTCAAGATCATGAGCTACATATCCCAAGCCACTACACTACAATGGATCTCTCAGGAAAATATGTGATGCCAGGGCTCATTAACGCACATGTGCACCTGTTTGCCGATGGGAAGCCGTTCAGTCTTTCGGTCAGTGAGGGTATGCTGCAATTCGCCTATAATCGGATATTGAATACGTCATTCGGTAGACGGATTTTGAAAAAAAGAATGAAAAGCAACGCGCTCACTGCACTTCATGCGGGTGTGACGACAATGCGCAGTGTGGGAGAATTCTTTTACACCGATGTTCAGCTTCGGGATGAGATTAATAACGCTGAATTCATCGGTCCTAACCTACTTGTCTCGGGGTTCTTCTTAAGTGTGACGGGTGGGCATGGTGCTCCTTACCTGGCACTGGTGGGCGACTCGCCTTGGGAGGCAAGAAGAAATGTACGAATCAATGTGAAGCACGGCGTCGACCTGATCAAAATCTGCGTCACAGGTGGTGTGACAGATGCGAAGATGGTTGGGGAGGCTGGTCGTCTACAGATGACGGTCGAAGAAGTTGCGGCGATCTGCGATGAAGCACATAAGATTGGTATGCGAGTTGCAGCCCATGTGGAAAGTACAGAAGGTGTTCGAGTTGCGCTGCAAGGTGGCGTGGATACAATTGAGCATGGTGCAGAGATGGACGATGAGATTATTCGTTTGTATCAAAATAACCCTAATTCCCTGCATGGTTACACTGCTCTGATTCCAACTTTGCAAGCCGGTTATCCCTCCGCTTCATTGGATACAAGTGTGACCAAGGTTAGTCAAACGGTGAAGGAGAATTCCAGATTGGTCTATGATTCCATGCTCCGAAGTATGAGACAAGCAATTGAGAACAATATCACGGTTGGGATCGGTACGGATGCCGCAATGCCTTTCGTGACTCATTATGATATGTGGAGAGAGATGGATCATTATATGAGACAGACCAACCTGAGCAACAAACACGTTATTGACATGGTGACCCGTACAAATGCGAAAATTCTAGGCATTGATGAGGTTACAGGTACACTGGACATTGGTAAACAGGCTGATCTGATTGTGCTGGAACAGAATCCGTTAGAACAGATTGAAGCCTTGTCTGACATCTCGATGGTTATGGTCAAAGGCAATCTCATTGATAAACCATCCGTCACTAAAATTCCACAAGTTGACGCTGTTCTAGACTCTGTTTGGGTAAAATAGTTCCCTCTCCAGATCGGTGTTAGAGCTCAATTCCGTACTCGGCAAAAATAGCTGTAAATTTCTTATCAAATATCGCCCAGCGCTTTTGTTCTCCGTACTTGGTATGAAGCTGTTGTAAATAACGTCTGGCCTCTTCCGTATCGCCGGTTTGCAGTAGAAAGCGGAAGGTTTCGTCACTTAAATGTAGTGCTGTCTTAGCCATATAATACTCTACTATATCTCTGGCGCTTGTTATGCTGTGTAGGAATGCTATAGCTTTTTCTAAATGTGCGAGTAGTTCTCGCTTTATGGACTCTGGGTCAATCTCGGCTGTTAGGACATATTCATCTGGAGCGGATGGAACCATTTCTCTAATCCGGCAGGTAAAATGAGCTTTATTCTCCACGACGTTTGCACCCGGCTGACCAGACTGCAATTCAGCCAACTCAGTGGAATGAATACTAATATTGATATAGAAACCGACACGATGAACGGTATTGAACTTTACTTTTTGAATGTTGAACTTATAAATCAAAGTTCCATCCGCTTTTTGAAAGTTTAGATCCTGCTTAGAATACCCCTGTTTGGTAAAATAGGGTTTAATATCATTTTTAATAATTTCCTGAAAAAGTTTCTGCATAACTTATCCTCCCCAGATGAAGTTAGTGATGATCATAGATACTGAGATGGAACATGTTAAAATTTTAAAATACGCGTTTAACCATATCATGGATAAATCCATCATTTCCGTAAATGGCTACAACGAGGTATCTTTGTTGGAGTGGTATTGGAATAACGATCGCTTGCTTGCCTTTAAAATAATAACGATCCTTTCTTTCAACTCCACTCTCATCCATATAAACAATATTAACAAAATCCATATCATGACTGAGAGCCTTGTCATGAATAACAATAGCCAGATAGTCACCCAATTTTTGTACCGAGATGCCCTCTTCATCCTCTTCCCATGCGTACTGATATGGCTGCATTACAAGCTTATTGTCCGGAGATTTGGTAAGTATAGAAGCAGTAGCATTCTCCCCATTTACATCAACTAGGAGTGCAGATTGATCACTAACAATTTTCACTTCTGCGTATTGCAAATGTTGTGTTTTTAAGTAATTCAGAATCTCTTGCTTGGTAATTGGTTCGCCACTTGAGCCATTTGCTATCATTAGCATGGTTAACATCAATTCAAATAAAAATTTCACTTTATGTACCCCTCATCTACTAAAGACTTCGTATTTCGCTGTTAAACGATGTAATGATAATATCAACAATCATCTGTTCCAACAATTAAAAGTTAGTTTCCATCCTACTTAACGGAGGTCAAGCACATGACAATGAACAAAAAGCGATGGATCGTGAGCATCGTCGTTTTGGTTAGTTTATTCGTTGCAAGTGATCTGTTCCTATGGTCTTCGGGAAAGGTTGGCATGTTCAACACAGCGAAGAGAGTTTTGTCAGGCGCACCTCATGTCACGCTTAACGGACAGACTTTATCCTATCAGGGAAAGGTTGATTTTGAGGATATAGATGCGATTGAGGAGTATGCCGACAGCGATGAAGGAATCCCGTTATACAAAGCGTTACACACTCCCCCATCACCGCCCTGGATCTATGTTAAGCATGAACATACAACCTTTTTCCGTTATAACATCCCGAAGGCTCCTTGGAAAATGTGAAAAACAAAAAGTCTTTCAGAACAGCTCTGAAAGACTTGCATCTGATATTTAATATAGCTGTCGTATAATATAACTTCTAATGCGCTTGCTTGATCAGCCGAATCGACCACTAATATAATCCTGTGTACGCGAATCGACTGGACTTGCGAATAAATCTTGAGTTGCGCCGTACTCCACGACCTCACCATTGAGGAAAAATACCGTCTGTTGGGATACCCGCGCCGCTTGCTGCATATTGTGGGTGACCATGACGATGGTGTAGCGTTCCTTCAACTCATGTGTGAGCTCCTCAATCTTGAAGGTAGAGACGGGATCAAGGGACGCTGTAGCCTCATCCATCAGCAAAATATCCGGTTCTACTGCCAATGCACGCGCAATGCAGAGACGCTGCTGCTGTCCTCCAGATAGACTTAATGCGGAACGCTTCAAGTTATCCTTCACTTCATCCCATAACACCGCCGAACGAAGACTCTGTTCAACGATCTCATCTAGCTTTTTCTTGCCATGAATGCCGTGCTGTTTGGGCCCAAAAGCAACATTCTCATAGATGGATTTCGGGAAAGGATTCGGCTGCTGGAAGACCATTCCGATTTTTTTGCGGAGAGATTCCACATGCACTTCACCATGATAGATGTCGGTTCCTCCTACAGCCACTTTACCCTCAATGCGCGTGCCGGGAATGCGATCATTCATCCGATTGAGCGTGCGTAGCAGCGTGGACTTACCACATCCAGACGGCCCGATAAAGGCAGTAATGGCTCGTTCCGAGATATCCATCGAGACCTCTTTAAGTGCTTGAAACGTGCCATAATATAGATTCAGCTTATTAATTTCGATAATCGGTTGCACAAGGTGCCCTCCCAAGGGAAATGAAATACATTACTTATTTGTTACGACGAAGGAATAAGCCAGATAAACTATAATTTCGTAAATTAACCTATACATTTAGATTCAATATTTACGTAAGGGTAAGCTCTTCCTCGCAAGTCGCCTCTTCAAATTAGACTAAGCATACCGCTTTAGACTTGAGTCTTGCGTGCATTCAACCACAGTGGCACACGGAACAGAATATTAATGAGCAAGGCTACAAAGATCAGTACAGCCGTCGTTTTCTGTGCAATCAGCTCAGCATCCGGTACAATCGCTTCGGATTGGATATACCACAAATGCACGGCGAGGGTTCCCCCTGGCGAGAACAGATTGAAATCCCACATCTCCCCTGAAGTGGACACACCTGCGGTCAAAATAATAACGGCACTCTCACCGAATGCTCGACCTGCGGTAAGGCAGATCCCTGTCATAATGCCGTTCAGGGCAACAGGCAGTAATACACTGCGAATCGTCTGTAAATGCGTTGAGCCCAGTGCAAACGATGCATTGCGAAGTTCAACCGGCACCGCTCTAATCGATTCTTCGGTCACCCGCGTCAGCACCGGCAGATTCAAGAAAGCAAGGCTGATCGCTGCACCCAAGATGGTTAGACCAATTTCGAAGAACTCCACAAATAAGGCAATGCCAAACAATCCAAAAATAATCGACGGAACAGAGGACAATCCCTCCACACAGATCCGTACAAACTCAATGAGTTTATTGCTCGGAGCGAATTCCGCCAGATAGATTCCGGCTGCCATGCCGATTGGAATAGAGACGAGCAGGGAGATGATCAGCACATAGAAGGAATTAAATAGTGCCGGTCCAATTCCACCGCCTTCTTCAATCTCACTTGGTAACCCATATAAGAAGTCCCAGCTCAGCTCTGGAAGACCTTTTTGCAGCAGAAGAAATAGCAGTCCAATGATAAATAAGATGACAACGATACCTATGCCCCAGACCATGCCCGTAAACAGACGATCCATCAGCACGGAAGCTTTTCTGCGTTTACTGAATGAATAAGGGGAAGCTGCGCTTACCTCTTTTCTCATACTCATGAGCCTTGTACCCCTTTTCTCTGGAACATTCTTACGGCAACAATCATCAATATGGAGATCGCGAGCAAAATAAAGCCCATCATGTACAGACCACGATTCCAAGTAGAATCGAACTCTACACTTGAAATTTGCATAACGATATTACTCGTCAACACAGACGTTGGTGTAAACAGACTGTATGGAAGCTGCGCTGTATTGCCGATAACCATTACCACAGCCATCGTTTCCCCGATAGCACGCGTCATTCCGAGAATGACCGCATAGGTAATTCCACCTCTTGCCGCAGGTAAGACAACACGGGTTATCGTCTGAAAACGGTTGGTACCTAGGGCATACGCGGCATCTCTATATTTATTCGGCACGGCTGATATGGCATCATCGCTAATCCGACTAATCGTAGGCAGAATCATAATGGTCAACACGATGGAAGCTGCGAGCAGACCGTCGGCGAGATCGTTGCCACTTATATCCCTAAGCCATGGGATGAGGATCGTCAGTCCCAGGAAACCATATACGACCGAAGGAATACCCACCAGCAGATCTAGCACAGGACGTAACACTTGACGAAGCCATTTCGGTGTCATTTCCGCCAGAAATACTGCAACGATGACTGAGATCGGGATGGCAAACAGCATGGTGAGTCCTGTCAGAGCCAGCGTACCCAGAATAAAGGACAGCGCGCCGTAATGCTCATTTTCGGGGTCCCAGTTCGTGGAGAAGAAGAATTCCTTCAATGAAACATCTGCAAATGTGAGTATACCCGTCCGAAGCATGAGGACCAGAATAGATAACAAAATCAGACATACCAATAGTGCACTGCTAATACAGATCACGCGAAATAGTTTGTTAGACCACCTTAAGCGAGCCTTCCGGTCAAAGCGAGTTCCCGAGCCGGGAGCCTTGCCAACACCTGAGCCAAGCTCATTTGGCGCGGAGCTGTTGGCAGGTGCATTCATATCCATCATGACGAACTCTTCCTTTCACATAGAGAAGCCAGCTTGGCGACCACGCGCGGAAGCTGGCTATCCCTTGCCTTATGAAATGTGGAATTAACGAACGGCTACAAGAGGTTGTTCAAAAAGTCCGCTTTTGATTACGAAGGATGCCCTAAGGCATCTCAGCGTCGAATATGGAATTCAGCCGAAATGTCCGTTGCTCACGTAGTTTTGCCTACGCTCCGCTACTCCATTTCTAGCTTCATCCCATCTTCTCGGTACTGAAAACCGACCTTTTTGAACACGCACTATAATTTATTTTACAGCTGCGAGTGGAATGAACTTCAGCTTTTTCAGGGAACCATTCTGGAACTTGCTGCTCTGAATATACTCGATGAACGCTTTGGTAGCCCCTGTTGGCTGACCTTTCGTCATGTAATATCCAATGCCCCATACTTTGTACGTTTTGTTCAGCACGTTTTTCTCTGTTGGTGCTACGCCGTTGATGGAGACAGCCTTCATTTTGCTCGTTACATACGGAAGATCGATATATCCGATCGCATTAGGTGTCGTTTCAATCGTTGTTTTCATGTCACCGCTGGAGCCAACTTCTTTGTAGTTGTCCCCTTTGCTCATGAAATCCTTACCATCCAGTGCTTTTTGCTGGAAGTTAACTCGTGTGCCTGATCCGAATTTACGGTTAACTACAACAATGTTTGCGTCCGAACCGCCTACCTCTTTCCAGTTCGTAATTTTGCCAGAGAAGATATCTTGTAATTGTTTGGTTGTCAGGTTGCTTACACCGACATTCGTATTCACAACTGCCGTGAACACTGTTACAGCTACCGGATTCGCTACCAAGCCATCAAATTTCTTGAAGCCAGGTACGTCCTTCGAAGCATCCCAGTCTACCGCGCCAATGTCAGCAATGCCTTTACGAACCGATTGAGGGCCTGTGATTGACCCCGCTGCGGAAGCAGAGATTTTGACCTTGGGATTATCCTTCTTGAATTCATTAGCCGCTTGAAGGGTAAGTGGCAGCAAAGCCGAGGAACCATTAATTACGATTTTGCCTTTCTCCGTGCTTTTGGCAGCTGATGCAGTCGTAGCGCCACCAAGTCCACCAATTAGCGTTACAGCCATAAGCATTGCTGTGAAGGGTTTGATCCATTTTTTCATGGGAAAATAAGCTCCTCTCAATTTAACAAGCATGGTTAATATTTGATTTTTTCAAACCTTACTTCGTTACAGCTCTCCAGCCCTGTCCTGAACTCACCAACACCTGACCATTCTCAACTACTGCAATCTGGGATCCAACAACCGCAATGGAGGATACGTTCGAGGATACCGTGAATAGCTTCGTTTGGTTGCCTGTGATCGTATCAATGGAATAAATCACGCTGTTGTTGTCATCTTGAGCGGCAAGCACAACCAATTTTCCGTTCGATAGAATTGCTTGTTCTACGTCATAATCAGCATATACAAAGCTCACCTTTTGGGATGAATCAACAGACATCAGTGTTGCCTTACCCTCTGTAGACGGTACGCTAACGTAATAAGCTTTCTGTCCATCTGCAGACCATACAAACAGCTTGTCATCGGTTGTAGTTGTGAGTTTCACTGCTTCCGATTTTGAATCATCGATGTTATACGAATAAATCTGCTGTTGATCAGATGAGAAATCGATCGATACATTATCTTCGTCAACATTCGTTGCATCCGAAGTGACTTTGCTAAGTGACGTTACTGTATAGACAAATTTCTTGCCATCCGCGGAAACATTCAAATTCTCTTTATAATCCACCTTGTCTTCCACCAGTTTGGTAATGGCTCCATCAGCCAGGTTCAGCTTGGCAATGACCGATCCTTTCTCCCCTTGCAAAAAGTAAATTGCACTACCATCTGCTGCCCACACCAGATCTGACTTGATGCTGTTATCACTCGTAATTAATTTTGAATTTTGTGTGTTAAGGTCAATGGTGTAGACGGCTCCTTCGGCATTGGTATAGACCGCTCTGTCACCGTTCGGGGAGATAACGAGATCTGATCCACCGTCTGTCGTGAACAACAGTTCATATTTACCATTCGTTGCATTCACGAGATAGTCCGATCTGCCCTTGTCGTCATTTTTGGACACCACTAGCTTATCCGTTCCAGCAAAACGTGGACTCTCGGCTTCAGCCAACAATGGAATCGTGCTGATCTCAAGCACGCCGGCTCTCTTCACAAGTGTACCGCCAACTCCAGCAATAAGCGGACGAAGTGCAACGTAGCTCGTTCCCCCAATCAGGGTAACCGGTTGGGTCAGATTCGTTGTTGTACCGTCAACTACGAATTGCTTGGAATTCTGCTCAAGCTGCACAGTATGTTCATTTAACTTGATTGTTGTGGTTCCGTTATGTACCTCGGTCTGTGCACCGATGGCTTTCGTCACATCACGAAGCGATACTAACGTCTCACCGTTCTTAACGATCGAACGAATCGTGATGGTGCTACCGTTTATCGTAAACGTGGAATGTTGGATCTGAGCTGCATTGGAGACAGGTTTTACGGCAGGAGCAGCCGAGACCGCACTTACTACAGAAGTGCCTAACGCTGTGGCTACCATGGACACTACTAACGCCTTTTTCATTACCATTGGCTATGTTCACCCTTCTTTTCCCATATAATTTGCCTTGTTTGTTGTGTCCTGCTGTTCATGTTCTGCGTATTGCTCGGATCAGCATTTTGCATCATTTGCTACAAGAATCAAGTATTGAATAGATGCAAAATGTTCGTTTAACCCCTGCTGGCTCATCCCCCCATACTTCCACGTTTCTACTCAAAATTACCTTGTACGATTGCTATTATAGGAGCGATTTGTAAAAAGGAAATCTGTGGATTGTGCATGAATTGTAAATAATTTCATATCACCCTAAAGAGCGCGTAGAACGTGATCGGTGACTCGCTACGAACACTAAATATGACTCCAGATGATAAGTAAAATTGTCGCTTTTGCTCATATCGCTGACATATTATATTAAGCCCTGTTATATGAACGTAAACTCGTAAATTCTTTTAACGAAACTCTCGATTATCGGTCGACATAAACCGCTTGATCAACTTTTTTATTTCCTCATATATTGCTCCAGATCGCTCCCTCGCAACACCTAACAACAGTAGAATCCGACAAGATTCCACCTAAGACTCAAGACGGACTATAATCTCACACCAGCGTACGATTTGAAATGATTACCGATCAAGTAACATTAGGTATACGTTCATGAGCAACTAGCACATCAATAAATTCGAAGTAGGAAGGTACATACCCTATGAAAAAGGTGAAACAAACCATGTTGTTATGCTTGAGTATTACAGTGATGGCACTAAGTATTGCCGTTCTATATTTTCCAACATGGACAGCCTCAATAGAAGGTTCTAACAGTGTCCATGTACTAGAACAAGTGAACATCAATGGCACAGATCATGAGATCATGATCCGGGGTCAGGATCTGAGTAATCCGGTTATTCTGTATATCCACGGTGGACCTGGTGCATCTGAGATTCCTTATGCCAAGAAGGTTCAGGATCTATTGGAAACGAGATTTACGATGGTCAACTATGATCAGAGAGCAAGTGGCAAATCCTATCACTTTTTCGAAGACTATTCTAATCTCTCCGCTAACTTGTTAGTGCAAGATGCACTAGCCATCACGGATTACATCACTACACGTCTAGGGAAAGAGAAAGTGATCTTGATGGGGCATTCTTACGGCACGTACATCGGCACCCTTGCTGCACAGCAAGCACCAGACAAATACGAAGCCTACATTGGAGTTGGACAAATGGCAGATATTCAGCAGAGCGAGACGGACGGATGGAACACAGTCATGGAACAAGCTCGGCTGGCTAGTAATGATGAGGACATACACCAGTTGGAGCAGATATATGATGCCATTGCACAAGGGCAAGCCTTTGTACCACGAGATATGGTGACGCATTATGGGGGTGCTTCAAGGTTGATGGACAGCCCCGAAGCTAGCTTCTTCGGAATGACGTTCAGTAGTGAATACAATATGCTTGATGCTATACGCTATAATAAAGGGATTATATTTTCACAAGAGGTGCTGATCGGTGAAGCCATGAATCATCCTTTGCCTTCCATGATTACGAAGCTGGATCTACCCTTTTATTTCATAATGGGGGATTACGACTATATGACCTCCTCCCATGCAGCTAAGTTGTTCTTCGACAACATTGAAGCAGAGCACAAAGAGTTTATCTCTTACAAGCAGTCAGCTCACTATCCCCACTATGAAGAAAAGCAGAAGTTCTTCAATTGGATGGTAGATACCTTTAGGAATTAGAATTAGACTTAGGCATTAGAAACAACACATTGCTCAACCTTGGCAAAACTCCAAAAAGCTCTGCAAGTCATTGAACGACTCGTAGAGCTTTCTAGTATTTATTATTATGGGGCGCCTGACTCAGATCATAAGGTATAACCTACTTCTCGAAACGAATTAAATCCATATCGCCATCTAAATTCAACGTAGCGTATTCGTTAAGAACGGGCACAGCGCCATTGAACTCAATAGGCAACACGACATAACTTGATTGAAAATAATCCGACCCATTCCAGCGATCCGAAAAATATAGATATTCCTGCGCTGATCGCTTCAGTACAAAAGCCGGCTGTGTACGATACGTCGTCTCATCACCGAAATCATGGAGCATGCTCCACGAACCTTCCATTGAATCGGCCATCGCATACTTCCCTTGGTTCGGAGCCCAACCTGTGCAAAAAGAGGTCAGCATATAATACTTCCCATTCCGCTTAAACACAGCTGGTGCTTCCCGGTATTCTCCTTGCCACAGCTTGGAAACGAGGCAATCTACATTCAGGTAATCCTCCTGAAGACGATAGATATGAAGATCCGCATTGTCTCTGGCAGCTGAGATAAAATAGGCCGTTCCATCATCATCTTGAAAGAGTGTGCAGTCTCTCGACATATACCCATATGGATTGAAACTACCATGATAGACAAATTGACGATCGGGATAATCAGAAGTGGCTACAGCACATGCCGCATCATTGTAGTTCTTTCCATTTTCATAGTGCACCCATAGTACAAATTTCTTAGTCAGTGGATTAAAAAGCACTTTGGGGCGCTCAAGGTTCACTTTACCCCCTTCGTCATTCACCAATTCTAACTTCGTACGAACCCGAATTGGTTCAACAAGTGTGGAAGTTGTCAGGATATGATCTCGAAACTCCCAATGGAAAAGATCCTTGGATCGGTAACAACTCACGTATTTATCGTCTCTACGATCTTCACCGTACCAATAATAGTAACCGTCATGATATAACATATGCCCACCGTGAGCATGAATGGGTTCACCGTTGATATCATTCCAGAGACTACCGTTGACTAATTGTGTCTTCATGACGTTACCTCTCTTCTGTTGTCATTCACGATTGGAAAACATCATTGTCACTACATCGTTAACTAAGTCGCTGAGTCGCTAGATTACTCGATGTCTTCTCCAAACACTTTGACTTCCCATAATCTTGGTGTGTACCAGTTGTTAGGATTATTATGAAGCGTTGCACCCTGCATATTGATGCGCACATATCTGGCCGTGCTAGAGAGAGTGTCAGAAGTAAATCCGTAGGATTTATTATCCGTTCGATCCAATGCGACAGTCCAATTCACATTATCGTTGCTCGTCTCGATTTTATATTTATAGAATCCTTCGGAGCCTTTTTGCATCCACCATGAAATCTGTACATTGTTAATCTGCTGCACCGATCCGAGATCTACCTTCCACCAATGTGGCCACGCCACGCTGGTACCTACCCATTCGGTTTGATAGCTTCCATCATTAGCGTAACTTGCTGGTTTTGTTCCTGTTGCCGTTTGTGCAGTTGCCTCTTTTCCTTGTGACAGTAGTTTTCCGTCCTGTACAGGCACGACGACATCATTGACTGTATCGTATAACACCTGATCAAAATAATCATAGAATGCGTATCCGTTAGAGAACCAAACTGGTAACAATCGTTCCTCTGTGGTTCCATTTTGCGTGCCTGCCCATCCGAACATCCAGCGATATGCAACCATCACGATATTGTCGCCTGTATCTGGCGTCACCCGCATAACCGAGCCAGACTGTGCCGAGAAGGTAGAGGTATTACCAATCACGCGTAGTTCAGACCACTCTCCATCGAGGCTTGTGGCAGATGAGTACATCGGTATGCTTGGATACCAGCCCGCAGCTTGGGAGGAAAATAAATAATAGATGCCGTCTTTTTTGATTACTTTAGGCAGTTCCCGATGCTGGTTCTGATAAATGGTAGACACTTGATGATCGACATCCAGCCAATCGGAGGTTAACTGATACAATATCGTATCCGAATTATTATTCGCCGTAGAGATCAAGTACGCTGTACCATCATCGTCTTTGAAAATGGAGATATCTCTAGATTCATTTCCACCTGGTCGGAAGCTCTTATGAAATGTAAAATCTTCTCCAGGTGTGGCTGATGCCACCGACACTCTGGCAAGTGTGTAATCTCTACTGTTCTCATAGTGAGCCCAAAATACAAACTTATTCGTGGACTCATGATATAGAATATTGATCCCCTCAAATTTGCTATCAGCTAAATCCGGATGATCGGTGTAAGAGAGCACCACTTGATCGTTACCGTAGGTAATATCATCGGTTGACGTCTGTTGGATCATCTGACCGAATCCACCTGTTGGCTTCTGAACAAAATTGAATCTGTAGTAGGTATCCCCGACTTTGAGTTCATTAGGTAAGTTCAGGGTTGACTTGGTTGTATTATCAAACGTAGTCAGGTTCTCTGGAAGCACATATGGCGTATATTCGGGTGAAACCGCGGAGGTTAGCACGGAGCTTCCCCCATACGCTTTCACTTGATAGGTATACGTGCTACCTAGTTGAAGATCATAATCATCTGTTGTTGTCCCAGTTAAGGTCTGTAATAACTCATAAGCCCCATTGTTCTCGGAGCGAAGCAATTCGTACCCGGTTGCTCCGTCAACAGGCGCCCAGTGGATCTTGGCATTGTTCACCTCAGAATCGTTCTTTAGTACAAACAGCGTTGCAGCAATATTCGTCTCTTCACCCGCAGCTTGAGTGGTTGGTACAGCAGCAGAGAAATGGTATGCCAGCAATAGAAATGCAACAATGATTGCTATTCTTGATTTTTTTATCATCACGCTGAGTCATCTCCTTATTATTTCAGATTCATCAATGCCATGACATCTGTCTTGCTCGCTTGATTGTACCAATCGTTGACTTCCTCAGTTACTTCATCGCCGCCCTTCTCATGCCATTGCTTAACAAAGGTATCGAACGCTTCGAGCGGTTCATTGCCATAAATGATCTTGGTGAATATCTCTTGTTCCATGGTCGTCAACTGTTCCCATATGTTTTGCATCGTTGGTGTAGGTGGGCCGTTAAAATCATTGGGTACCAAGGATTCCCGGTTCTCATAAGAGATTCGATATCCGTCTTTGGTCGTTTGATCCCTTGAATCACTCTGAAGTAGAACACCTGTATCCGGTTCTACCCCATTAGCCAGATCGTAGTAAGACTGACCAGGACCGTCGACGCTTGGTGTATTTTTCGTAAAGGCCATCTTCCCTACCCCTTGCACCGCTTCCAATGGTGTGTTGAATTGCTGTGGGTCAAAGGTGACTTCTTCGTTGACGATATCGTAGTCATATCCTTGCGCATAGCCGTATTTAAACTCTCCTGTGCCAAATGCCGCATCGTACATTTTATCGTAGTATAGGAAGAAGGCCTCCATGTTCTGAAAGTCCTTGTTAAACATAAATACGCCATCGTTCAATTGGGCAGTCTGATAGGTTCTATCCCCGTTCACACCTTGGATGGTTGGATAGGGAACAACTTTGGCACCCTCTATATTTTTCTCCACATCCTTCACACTGCCGTATAACCAAGGTCGACCGACGATAATACCCGCCTTGCCTTCCGTAAAGTCAGACAAAGCATCCCATGCTCCCTGCGTAGCCAGCTCTTTGTTCAAATATCCCTTAGAGTACCAATCACGCAACTTGCCAAGTGCCTCCTTGTTGCCTGGAGCGACCGATCCGTAGGTTAGCTTGCCATTGTCGTTCAACCATTGTCGCGGAAGATGTTTACCGGTATATGCACTGAAAATCATGACCGGATCACTCACCCAGCCTGTGTTGTAAGAATCTTTTCCCGAGAAAGTAAAGCCATATGTATCCTGCTTGCCATTACCATCCGGGTCATCATTCGTAAATGCCGCAATGACTTGCTCGAACTCCTCCAGTGTTGTTGGCGCTTTCAATTGCAGCTTGTCGAGCCAATCTTGGCGAATCAACATGACTTCACCTTCTGTGAGATTTGGCGCAATGGCCATACCATACACTTTGCCGTCCCGAACAACCGGATTGAAGGTCGATGGATATTGTTTGTAGATTTCCTTGATTCGGTCAGGCATGTATGTTGCGATATCTTCCGTAATTTCCTTCACCTGTCCAGATTCGATTAAGTCATTAATCAGCATCGTATCATAGACCGGTAGAACGTCTGGCAGCTTCTCTGAACCCGTTAGTGCGAGCCGTAACTTGGTATTATATTGTGAAGCATCACCCCCAAGCAGCGTAGTTTCGATCTTAATGCCGAGCTTTTCCTCGCCCCAGCGAGTTAACACATTGTCATTTAGGCTTTCACCGTTGATATATTTCCCCGAATTCTCATCCTGTTGTTTGGCAATCGTCATGGTCAATGGAGGATCATACTTCCCATCCTTCAGCACGGATTCTGGCGTGGCAACATTATTGCTCTCTCCACTGCTACAACCGGCTACAACAAGTGCTGACAACATGACTGCACTTAACATTTTCCACACGTTACTTCTTTTTCTCATAGAGATACTCCCCCTTCGATCAAATGGCTGTTTCTATGGATTGCCTGTGTCCTTTTCTTGTTGTTACTCTTTGACGGCCCCCAGCACAATTCCCTTCACGAAATAGCGTTGTAAAAAAGGATAGACCATAATAATCGGCAGTGTGCTGACAAAAATCTGAGCTGCCTTGATGCTCTGTTCCGACATCGCTTCCACTTCCGACTGACTCATCGCCATGTTCTGCATGTTGCTCTGCACGACTACGGTCTGTAGGAAAGAAGCTAGCGGATACTTACTCGCATCCGACATGTACAATATACCGTCAAACCAGGAATTCCAGTGCCCCACCATAATAAACAAGGATACCGTAGCTATTCCGGGCAGAGACAACGGTAAATAAATTTTGCTAAGGATTGCAAAAAAGGAAGCTCCATCGATAAATGCTGCTTCTTCCAGCGCTTTCGGAATCGTTTTGAAGAAATTGACAAGAAGAATCAGGTTATACGCTCCGAAGGCTCCCGGCAAGACCAACGCCCAGATGGTATCCTTCAAACCAAGACCTGTAACCAAAATATAAGAAGGAATTAATCCACCGGAGAAGAGCATCGTGAAGATAAAAAACCACATCAGCGCGTTGCGCCCCCGGAATTCCTTAGACAGCGCATATCCTGCGCAAGTAAGAATAAACATGCTGATGGATGTTCCCAGGACCGTTCGTAGAATCGAAGTCCACATGGAACTGATAAAATTAGAATTGCTAAACGTTTTGACATAGGCATCCATATTGAAGCCGACCGGCCAAAAGGATACTAAATTACCGCTTATTGCCGCCTTACTACTGAGGGATTGCGCGAGCAAATGAAGCAGTGGAAGAAAACACACCAGTCCTGCCAAGATCATAAACGCATAATTGAAAATCGAGAAAACTCTATACCCTGTCGTCTTATGGTACATGCTGCCTCTCCCTCCTTCCTGTTAGAATATTTTGTAGTTGGCATACTTATAGGCCAGCCTATAGGATACGACGATCAAGATGAGACTGATCCCCGATTTGAACAACCCTACCGCTGTACCGAATCCGTATTGCCCATTCAACAAGGAAGAACGATAAACATAGGTGTCAATAATATCTCCCGTACTGTAGACAAGTGGGTTGTAGAGGTTGAATACCTGATCAAATCCTGCGTCCAGAATATTTCCCAGACTGAGCGTAGAAATGACAATAATCATCGGCAGCATACTTGGCAGGGTAACGTATAAAATTTGCTGGCGACGTGTCGCACCATCAATTTCGGCTGCCTCATAATACGAAGGGTTGATCCCTGCAATGGTCGCCAGATAGACGATCATGCCAAACCCAAAGCTTTTCCATACATCGCTGACTACGACCGTAAATCTAAACAGATCCGGGTCACCCAAAAAGTAAATGGGAGCGATGTCAAAAATGCGGGTCAACATCTGGTTGATGCCTCCATCCAATCCAAGGATGTTAATCATGAGCCCTGCAACCGTAACCCATGACAAGAAATGAGGCAGATAAACGAGTGTCTGCACACTTTTCTTAATGCCAACATTCCGCAGCTCACTTAACAGAATAGCCATAACAATAGGTACGATAATACCAACGATAATTTTGGAAACGGCGATAATCAACGTATTGATAATGGCTTGCGTTGCTTCGTCATACCGGAAGATTCTTTCGAAATTGTCCAGCCCGATCCAGCGGGAACCTGAGATCCCGAGCCAGGGTTTATAATCCTGAAAAGCCATGAGCAGACCGACCATCGGACCATATGAAAAGATACAAACAAATACGAATGCGGGAATACATAATACATACAGTGGCCAGCTCTTCTTCAATTCCTTTTTCCAAGGCGTTCGCCGGGACACCCTGGGCGTTATATTTGAGCCTGTTTTTACGGAACTAATCTCATTAATGGTGCATACCTCCTCTGTGATGGCTCTGGGGACGCGTCCTCGTAATGTAAGCTTAACAAAAGCGCTTTCATGCCAAAATGCCAAAATGTGAAGATCATAACCTCAATCTGAATCAATTTTAAACCGCTTTCATTTTAAAGCACGGTCACTCTTCCGCTTTGATCCAGATTGGCTTATGATGAAATGGAATTGCAATTGGTCGTACTTCAAGTTCTGCGTATAGGAAAGGAACACACATGATTAGAAAAATGTACATGAAACGTTTTATCTATTTCTTTGTATTTTTTCTGTTATTAACACTGAGTTTATTCTTCGTGATGAATCGATTGAGCTCGAAGACATTGGAAGAAAATATGATTGGAGCCTCCAAGAACCAACTTGATTATGTTAAGGGCATCCTTGACGGAATTATGTATGAGGCTAATATGTATGGGGTTCAGTTTGCGGCTGACAGTGATGTCAGGTTTTATCAAAGGCAAGTGCTGGAGCTGAGTAACTACGACTCTCAGATGAAAAAAAATGATATTGTTGATCGCTTACGCCAAACCCTTCTGTCTAGCCGCTCGATTGAATCCATCGGAATTTATTGGAAAAATGAAGGAACATTTCTGTCTACCAGCAATACGCTGGAGGCGCGACTTCCATTTAACGAAATTCAGCGACCTGGCTGGCGTATTATCGATGATAGCTTGTATTATTTTGCAGCCTACCCGTATATCCAAAAATCCGAGCAATTGAAGCCAGTTCAATATGTCGTTGGTGTTAAGCTGAACAATGATTACCTGAAGAGCCTACTTCAGAAGGCTGTTAACAATGATAGCTCGAACGCTTTTCTATGGTTTGACGATCACCGATTATGGGACGAGAATGAAGTAGATAACGATCTATTGAAAGCGATTTCAGAACTTCTGTTACCGCAAGAGGGAGCTACACTTAAATATGATTATCATACGAATTCCGAAAACTACTATGTTCTCTCCCATTATATTGAAGCACTCGACACCTATCTGATCACCTATACACGTACAAATGATTTCCTTAAACCGCTTGATCATAACCGAAAGGTATTTCTTATCAGTATTATAGCCGTTCTGACACTAGGGCTGATTGTCATCTTTACGTTCTACCGAAATTACGATCGTAATATTCGCTTAATGGAGAGAAAGTTCTTACAGGTTGAGCAGGGCAATCATAGTACACGAATTACGGAAAATACGGATAACGAATTTTACGTCCTCTTCCGAAGCTTTAATCACATGGTAGCCGAGATTCAGGATCTGTTTGTATCCTTGAAGACAGAGACGGAACTCCGAAGGAGTGCAGAGCTGAAGCAACTTCAAGCCCAGATTAATCCTCATTTTCTATACAACAGCTTATTCTTCATTATGTCCGTAGCCAAATTCTCTCCTGATGCTGTCATGCGAATGAGTAAACATCTGGCTGAATATTATCGTTACTTGACCAGACTGGATAAACATGAAGTCACGTTACAAGAGGAATTTCAGTTTGCAGAACACTTCTTAATCATCATGACCTTGAGTAAAAAAATAGAGTATGCTATCGATCTTCCGCCAGAACTCACCTCTCTTCCACTCATGCCACTGATCATCCAGCCTGTCGTGGAGAACGCTATTCAGCATGGTATTGAAGGGCAACAGGGAGCCAACCGGGTGAACATCGATGTAAAGCAAGCAGAGGAAGTCATTCTCATCCGGGTATCCGATGATGGAAAAGGTCTTACACCGGATGAAATCAAAAAGCTGGAGACTCAGCTTGATAGCGACACCCCGCCTGAGGGAACCCGAGGTGTGGGGCTCTGGAATGTTAATCGGCGTCTAAAAAATACGTATGGCGATCGTAGTGGGTTAGCATTTTCAACCAATGACTGGGGCGGGCTGTCTGTCCTGCTAATGATTCACGTTCCGACAGAGAAAGGAGAGAGCATATGAAGCTGTTAATTGTTGATGATGGACATTATGTCGTGGAGTATATGAAGCATTTGGTTGATTGGCGTTCCTTCGGTATTCATCAGATTGAGACAACGACCAATTCCATTGAAGCGAGAGAAATGTTGAACGGAAGCCTGATCGACATCTTGATTACAGACATTCGCATGCCTGAGGTTTCGGGAATAGATCTGCTGCACCATATTCATCAAAACAACTTACCAACCAAAGTCATCATCCTCTCCGGATATTCCGAGTTCGATTATGCACAGCAAGGAATCCGTCTCGGGGCTCTGGACTATTTACTTAAACCTGTTGATAAAGACGACGTAGAGCATGCGATGTCCAAAGCTATTCAAAAGATCCAGAATTCACGTCCTGTTCACTCCGTCAATTGGGAGCATTTTAATGGTATGGGCTATCTGCTCTCGCGACTTACTCAGAACGAAACCTTAAAGGAAGAGTATGATGTATACGCAGCATGTTTAGGAGACCATCGTTATTGCTTCTTCAAGCTTGAGCATTACACAGAAGCAGATGTAGAACGTGTACAACATACTGTTGCAGAGCCATCTACTTCATTCGTTTGGACTTCAGGATCACATCTGGTCGCCTGTATACCCGAAGAAACAGCACGGAGATTCGCTGCCGAGTGGAATCAAGCGGCCTTGTCCTCAACGTTCGCATTTACCAACCGGAATGAAACACGGGAACACTTTTACCGTTTCTTCCTGAATGAGAACGTAAGCTTTGGCGATTTCGTTGAGTTAACTGCCCTCTCTTCAGTGGAAAGTGATTCGGAAACGATAGGCAATATCATACATACGTATGAGCGAATCGCTAACAGAAAACAAAAACAAATTTATCTAATGGAGATCATCACGTATATCTATCTCAAGGACAAAAATCAGGATACAACGAAAATAGCCGATTGGATGTTCAATCGGCTTCAAGCCCCCGACAAGTTCGGGCTCGTTCTCATCGACATGTTCAGCAGAATCCGTATCAACAAACAAATGTCCATTCAAACCATCGTTGATAAAGTACGAAAATACATTGAAGACCACCTTTCCCATGGTCTTAGTCTCGATGAACTAGGAAAAGTCGCGCATCTTCATCCTGTCTACTTTTCCAAGCTGTTCAAACAAGAGACCGGAGAAAACGTGTCCAACTACATTTCGAGGAAACGGTTGGAGAAAGCTTCCCAGTTGCTCCAGGATTCCGAACTCCGGATAGCCGATATCGCGCAAATGATCGGTTACCGTAAAATTCAGTATTTCATTCAGTTGTTCAAACAGGAGTACGGCGTCACGCCATACCAGTATCGGAGAAACATGACCCACCAATAAGAACACATTTCACAGACATACGCCCCATTTCAAGCCTACAACATTCAACATCGAGCTTTCATGTTCATCATCTCACCGTTCCCAGCCTTGGAGCGGTTTTTCTTTGTTTAAGATTTTTGTTTCACCTAGCTAGCTTAAAGGAACAAGCCCAGCGACTTTTTTCATGTGTCGCTTAACAGAAGCTCGAACCTATTGTGCCGTCTCAAGTGAATATCGATTATGCGGAAAATGAAGACCTAAGTTTGGCTGATCCTTCCAGCGGTGAAGTCACCACATTCCAGCCTGCACGCCCTTGACTAACATGATCCAGTGAAGCAAACTGCCTAGCACACCGTGAACGGCTCACTGTATGATGTCGATAAGGTGGCTACAAGACCAATGTGAGAGGTTGCTCCCGCCAGCGCAGATAAGAGCGTTATCAGCTCAAATCGATTCAGAAAATGAGGATTGGATTTCTCATTAATAAAGAGACCGTCTGCAATAAAGAGCAGATCGAACTTGCCTTCCTCTGCTTTGAGCGCTTGTTTTTTATAAAAATCTAGGCTTACACTCGCTTTAATCGGAATATCCGGATGTCTCCAGAATGAAATGCTATTCCCAACTCCGTTCAGATTCGCTCCCAATCTCAACTGTCTTTGTGCTATATCGAAGCCCTCCCTATAATTTGTTAAGCGTTGTCTCACGATCACTTGTCATAACCTGCCGGGTAGTGCCTTGATTGAACTCCTTCGCCCTAACCACCCAAGCCGCAGTTAGCAGTATAATTCCAGTGAGTAGGAATATAAAAGGAATACCTGTCCACCCTCCCAGAAAGCCACCGAGAAGTGGTCCTAGCACAATACCGAACTGGCTTGCACTCTGACTTAAGCTAACGGCTCTACCTCGAAATTCCTTAGCTGCATATTGAATAATGAGTGCATTAAGAGCTGGGTACACGGCTGCGAAGAAGAGCCCATACACAAACCGCAGACTACCGAAATAAATAAGATTCGTCGCGGTCAACTGCAATAGACTACCGATTCCCCCGCCCAGCAGACCGATAAACAGCGTTTTCTCATATCCTATCCTTCCACCGATGCGTCCCCAGCGAGGCCCCATAATAACCGTTGCTATACCAATCGCGGAGAAGACAATCCCAGCACTAAGTGTCGCACGGCTGACATCCCCACCAATCTGCACAACGTACAGCGTCAGCACGGGTTCAATAATTAACACTGAAGTGGAGACGAGCAAAATCAAACCATAGATCCGCATTAGACCTGGTATGCTCGCTGCTTGCTTTACATCATCTAGAATGCTGGAACGAGTGATGTTGCGAGGCTCACGTGATTCCTTAACACCCAGCACCATGAGAGCAGATAGCAGTGTGATGATACCTGAGGCGATGAAGCATCCACGCAGACCTACCCATTGACTAAGAACTCCACCCGCCAGCGGACCAAGAATACTCCCAGCGGCTGTAGCTGTTGAGATGACTCCTAGTGCATAACCCACATGTTTCTCTGGGGTGTTGGTACCAACCAGCGTTAGGGAAGCCGGACTGAAACCAGCCATTAATCCCTGAAAGACCCGAACAGCTATAAAGGTAAAGGGATCGTATACCCAATAGTTCGCTAAATGTGCAATCGCGAGACCGACTCCTGAGCGAATCAGCATTAGCTTGCTGCCGTATCTGTCCGCTAGTGATCCCCAGAACGGGGCACAGAGTCCACTGATCAGAAAGCTAATGGAGATGGCGATGCCAGCCCAGACTTCCACCCCCTGCTGGATGCCAAGATCATTTTGCAGAAACAGTGGAAAGAACGGGACAGACAAGGTGTATGCCATATGATTGAAGAACAAACCCAGCCACAGAATATACAGATTCCGTTTCCAATGAACCATCGACATTCCTCATATTCAATAATTCCTATATAAAAAGTAGGTTATAGAGTATATTAGAATATCTCATCGTGAATGTATAATAGAAAAGTTCAATAGACCCATTCAACAATTAAATGAATGGATCTAATCTGTTGAACTATGGAAATTCAACACTGAATTGTGCTTTGAGTGACCAAGCTACTCTGGAACTAGCTTGGACATAAACACGTCAACCTCATCTTCCGTATCCAGAACAAACCCTAGACGCTCATACAATCGCCGCGCCGGACTTCCTTGCAACACATTTAAGGTAACTCGCTTGCCCCGAATCTCTTCCCGATCCAGTAACATGTTCAGCACCTGTGTTCCAATTCGTTTGCCCTGATGATCTGGATGAATATAAAAGTGTTCTAACAGATATGCCTCTGCTCTGGGCTTAAATGCAATGCATCCCACCATAGAGCCTTCAGCTTCAATAATCCACGTATAGGCGGGATCGAATGTTGTACGGAAACGTTCACGTACCCTCACCTCATCATATCTCCCTAATCGCGTTAGATCATCGTACAGCACTAAGGCTCTTAATTCTGCAAGCTGTTCCTGGTCTTCCTGATGTGATTGTCGCATCGTAACTGGAACCACCTCAACACCCCTCTCTCTAGACCCTCACTATACATCGTTAAAAACAAAGTTACATTCATTTTTTGCTTACTAGGGCAACAGAGTCATTGGATGACTACAAGTATTCCCATTACGAAACTGCTTCTCGTAAGTATGCTACTCTTCATTTACGTAGGAAAATGTGGGAGAGAGCAGTTGGAAAATTTGTGTTGTAACAAATATAAATGTTCGTATATAATAAAACAAATTATTAGTTCTATAAATATAGAAAAACAAAAAAAAGAAAGATAGATTACATACTGAAAGGAAAGGAAGTATACAACTATGAACTATCAAGTAGAGGTTGATTTTGCACCCATTTATGAATGTGTAAGCAGTCTGTCCGCTTTTATGGGTAAACAAAATCATTCAGCTCTCGATGCTGGAAAACTGTGGATTCGCGATGTACAGGATCAATTTGCACCAGCCAAGCTGCAAAACATGAGAGATACGATGAAAGCTACAGACAACTTCAGTCTTGCACCATACATATGGCATTGCCCTGGGGATCGCTCGGTTCAAGGCTTTTTGGATTGGCTTGAAGGTTTGTCTTCGGGACAGTTGTATGATATCGCTGCTGGCTTGAAATTGTCTGTACCCTCTAATCTGCCCGATCTTCGCAGCCGGACATCTGAAGCCATACGTGAATGGAATGAACACTACTTTAAGAACATCGATCCAGCTATTATCGAAGGTCTCTCGCACGAGGCGAAGACTAGGCGTGCCCGTTTACAGGGAGGTAATGACCAAGAGGTCTATGAACAAGCTACACAGGGTATGCGAATCTATCCTAACGGTGTGCTGAACAAGGTAATTCTTATCCCTCAATTCCATGCGCGCCCATTTGTCACCTCAGCGATCTTTGACGAGATCATCTTCACCAGTTATTCGTGTGACATTCTTCCCACCGAACCGGGAAGACCGAATCCTGGATTACTGCGTTTAACCCGTGCACTATCGGATGAAACTAGATTGTTCATTTTACGATTACTGGCGGGTAAGCAATTGACGTTTACTGAGATTGTACGCGAGGTAGGACTATCGAAGAGCACGATACATTACCATCTTATTGCCTTGCGAGCAGCCGGACTAATTATCGTACATTATGACCACAAGAACACGGAATATAGCCTGCGCTTGGAAGCTCTGAACAACCTCCCACAGCAGATTGGAGCTTATATTGGAAGCTGAATTCAAGCAACTTCCTCTGTACAAATGGCTTGATTCTACCCTGCGGAGGAACCTATATGCTTAAGCGAAGTTATTATGGTTTATTAGCTACAGTTACACTCAGTTCTCTCGGTGATGTGTTTGGTCTGCTGGCTATGGAATGGCTGGTCTATGAGTTAACTGCCTCGAAGCTAGCTATGGGAGCTATGGCACTCAGCTTCAGTATTCCCGAGGTAACCTTCAGGTTGCTTGGATCGCCCTTATCCGACCGTCTGCATCGTGGAAAGTTTATGGCGGGACTAGCGTCAGTAAGGTTACTGGCTCTATTGTTACCACTGAGTATGGGGATCACAGGACAATTGCAACTCTGGCATCTGTTCGTTGCCGCAGCGCTCAGCGGAGCCTGTTCCGCCCTATTTATGCCCACAGCCATGGCTGTTGTACCCGGTGTCGCTGGTGAACATAAACTGTTACGGGCATTTGCAGTCATTGATGGTTGTCGGAACGCCGCTGCTTTGCTGGGGCCAGCCATCGCCGGAGCGCTAACGGCTGCCGCTGGTGCATTGCCTACCCTTGGTATCAACGCGATATGTTACCTAGCCGCGATTACTGCCCTGCTCTATCTGCCCACTATGCAGAAACCAGCAGCGTCGCGAGTCACCTTCTCCCTTCAAGCTTATCTTCGAGATATTGGAGAAGGCTTCTCATTCTATCGGAGATTCCCAGCGATGCTCTCGATCATGCTGATGGTTTCTGTCAGCAACATGTCGTCGGTTGCCATCTGGACGATGATGATTCCTTTTGTCCGTGAAGTACTACACCGAGATGCTGCCGCTATGGGAACCCTAACTACCGCTTCGGCATTTGGCACACTTCTAGGGCTAGCCGTTATCTCATGGATCGGTGAGATTAAGAAAAGACGAACCGTCATGCTGTGTAGCCTAGCAGTCATTGGGCTTTGTAATGCCTTATTAGGATTATTTCCGAGTTATCCATTTGCACTTATTGCCGTATGTGCCGCAGGAGTAGCCGGTCCCTTCTTTGGTTCTCTCAGCTCTTCGTTACACGGGACACTTGTACCTAGTTCCATGCAAGGTCGGGTCAATTCTATTCGTTTCTTAATTGGTGGTGGACTTCAACCCGTGGGAGCTTTTGCAGGTGCGGCCGTTGCCGAAATGTATGGTTTACCCTTCTTATTTGTATCTCTCGGACTTTTGCCTTTCTTCTGCTCTATAGCTGCTATATTTCTCCCAAACCTGAAACATTTGAACGGTGATCTCTCTACTCTACAGCATAAATCTTTGAATGAAATTCATATAACAAGGCGATAAACACATAAAAACACTTAAACGTTTCCTTCCAAGGACGACGCTTTAAGTGTTTTGGTGTTTTGGTGTTTTGGTGTTTTGGTGTTTTGGTGTTTTGGTGTTTCAAAGTGTTGCAAGCCGAGAGTTCTAATAGTCGTCCTCTTCCTCTATACATAGTTCCAAAAACGAAAATAATCCCGGAGCCTCAACCGCACGTTTACCCCAATCATGCCAGAAATACAGGACTTGTCCCACATTTCCCGAAGATGCAGGATCCGTGTCCAGACATAGATAATCTCCCCCACCATTCTCGGCAATAGGAATCCATTTGGCGTTCCAAAGCAGTGGTTTAATCGCATCATCAATGTCTGCTTCCAACTCATCGGGTTCGAATTCCTCCTGAAGGAAAGTCCAATTATCCTTCACTTGCGCAAGAGGGGTTAGCGTTAGGTTCCTGACAAAAGCAGTTCCGTCGATGTCCCATATCTGTCCATCATGGATACGATATAATGCCTTCATCTCTTCTGGCAATATCACACCCAACTCGTTCTCTACAGAACGAAAATCTGCCTCTGTCGCTCCCGGCTGGAGATGAAGTGCCACTTCAAAGCTCGGATCAACGCTTGTCCCTTTGGCAATGATACGTTGCCACAATTGTTCAGCCTGCCTACTCATTCCACACCTCATCCTCCTTATGAATGGGTCACCTCTGCTGGAGATGCAAAGCCTACACTTCTCGTTTCTCCTCTGGCGTATATATAATTCGCTGATAATCCATATCCCGGCTATCCATATCGCCCAAGTACATCCGTTGATGCTCGGGTACCCGTTCATATTTTTCCTTCAGCACAGCTCGGTTGAATTCACTCGGATCTTCCAGATACATGTGGTACGCATGTCGACACGCTTCAAACGTTGTTTGTTCTCCCGTCAGTTTCTTATACATATCCAGTAGATCCTGGTATTTATCCTCAACATTCTCGGCATATTGCTCTTCTGAGAACGTCACTTCGCCCAGATCCAGTATTCGTATAGCTACCGGGCGATCAATCGTTGTAAAGAAGGTTCCATCCTGAAACCACGCTGCCAATTCGTCTATAGCCATCTCGACATACTCGGGCAACTGATAGATCGCCACCTTACCATTCTCATACACCACCAGATGAACCAGGTAATGCTGTCCTTCGTATTTCATGAAGATAGAGAAGCCATCGCCCTGAATCGTCTCATAGAACAGTTCCTGCAATACTGCAAAATCAACCGCTTGAGGCGAATATGATACTCTTCTATTTTCCCTCTGTTGTTGGAGACGTGGCGTGACTTCGAATATATTACGAAATTCAGGATTGAACGCTCTGATCTTACGCTCGATATGTTCATAGTAACTGCTATTGTTATGTGTCCAGTCCGCTTGCTCCACTCGGTAAGCACCCAATCCATGAATGGAGATCGTCTCTCCAGCAGGTACATCAGGGCCTAACCAATACTCCTCGATTTTCTGCTTCAGCTCTTTCAGATCGCATAGTTCCCAGCAATTGATCATGCCGTCTTCATAAATCTGCACAGGTATGAGAAAATGATGTCCGCCATTATGTATGATGCCAGGTGTTGTTGTGCCTTCAATCTGTTTCGTTCTTCTAATGTTCTGCACTTAAGATACCTCACTTTCATGAATCTTCACCTTCCCATATCCTACAACTGTACAATAAGAAAAACGAAAACACGAGAGAACTTCCGCCCATCTTTTGCTACGCAATTGGACTCATCCTTTATGTAAACTTTCATAAAAATATACACATAAAAGCATTGCCCAGACAGATTCAGCTCTATCTTGGACAATGCTGCTATGATCACCAACTTACAATATTAGGAGAGATGCTGCTCTTCCGATTACATCTCTTGCAGAATACCTTTGACAAGCCCCGTGAACGTTGTTTTTACTTTGGCAGCAACTTCAATGACTTCTTCGTGATTAAGCGGCTGATCTAGAATGCCGCAGGCCATATTAGTGAGACAAGAAATACCCAACACTTTCATACCCCCATGAACCGCAATAATAGCTTCAGGCACAGTCGACATCCCTACTGCATCTGCACCCATCGTACGAATCATGCGAATCTCCGCTGGTGTCTCATAAGCCGGTCCACTCCACCAAGCATAGACTCCTTGCTGCAAGCTAACCTTCTGCTCATCTGCGACACGAAGTGCAATGCTGCGCAGCTCTGGATTGTATACCTGGGACAAGTCTGGGAAACGTGTGCCCAGTTCTGGATTGTTTGGCCCCATCAGTGGATTGTTACCCACCAGGTTAATATGATCTGTAATGATCATAAGCTGACCTGGTTCAAAGCTTGTATTGATCGCGCCACAAGCATTGGTGATAATCAATTGCTCTACACCTAATGCTTTCATCATGCGTACCGGGAACGTCACTTCCTCCAGTGTAAATCCTTCATAATAATGAAGGCGTCCTTTCATCGCAACAACAGTTTTGCCCATCAGTTCTCCAATGACCAATTCGTTGGCATGACCCACAGCCTCGGATTTAGCAAAGTATGGGATTTCACTATACGGAATAACCGTTGCGTTCTGAATTTCGTCTGCGAGAGCGCCAAGTCCTGAACCCAGTATCATACCTACAGTTGGCTTGGAGCTGGTTCTGCTTAATATGTAATCTCTAGCTTCTTGAATATGTTCAGTTTGATGCATGGATGGATTCCTCCTGATGATATTAATTTGCGTAAACAAGTTACGATACCTCAAGTGTAATCAACTACAGAGTTGATGTAAATGGAAGCTCGAAAAGTAAGCTCACTATGTCACTTTCCCCACTACTTTTAGGGTTTGCACCCCGACTTCAATGCTTGGAAATATTCCTGCAAGAGCTCATCGAAGTCAACTTCATTATCATGGTCACTCTTCTCCACATACTTCCACAAAATCAGTTCTTCCGACTCGATATTCAAAACCTCATACTCCATCTGTCTCGATTCCCAGACAGTCACTTGACCCATAGCAAGTCTCGACTCATGCCTGAATCCTGTGGAAGGATCAAGTATGAACCGTTCATTTACATTATCCTTTTGGACCTGTTCCGTCCTAATCTGCTCGGATTTCAGCGTAACTGCTCGACGCTTGGCCCATTGTTCGAAACGATGTCGAAGCAAGTGACAACACACCTCCTTGGGATGCAAAATATCGACCCATATATGGTCATCACGATCGGCAAAATTCTTCTTCTCATAGATTGTTTCCTCCTGAGCTGTGAAAGGATAATCATTCATATAAATTTTACCATATTATCCATACATAAGGCATACTCACTATCCTTTTGTTCCAAATTGCATGAGCTGTCTTCGTCCATTAATCAATATAGAAACTACATAAGCTCAAAAAAAACCGGTCATCCCATGACCGGTTGCATTCTACTATTCTTTTGCTACAGCTTCTTCAAATCGCCTGTATTTTCACGTTGACGCTCGACTATTCCTTAACGCCTCCAAGCTGTAATCCATGAACAAAATACTTCTGCAAGAATGGATACACCACCAGGATTGGCAAAGCTGCTACGATTGTAATGGCTGCACGAATCGATACAGGTGTAACCATATTCCGAGCTGCGCCGAGATCTGCTCCGTTAGCAACAGCAGCACTGCTATTCGAATTCATTGACGAGGATAACAGCTTCATTAATTCGTATTGCAGCGTGCTCAGATTCTGCTTGGATGATGCATACAAGAACGTATCAAACCACGAGTTCCATTGACCCACTGCGATGAACAACGCCACCGTAGCAAGTACAGGCTGACATAACGGCAAGATAATCGAGATAAACGTTCTGAAATCACCGGCTCCATCAATCTTAGCGGATTCAATTAGTCCTTCCGGCAGTGTCTGAATATACGTCCGAATCACGATCATGTTAAATGCACTGATCAACCCTGGAATGATATACACTAGGAAGTTGTTGAGCAAATGCAGATCCTTGATTAGGAAGTAGGTTGGAATCAGACCCGCACTGAAATACATCGTCAGTACAACGATAATCGTAATCGGTTTACGCAAGATATAATCTCTGCGGCTTAGAGTGTAAGCGAGCATAGAGGTCAGAAATAAGCTGAGCACCGTGCCTAGCACGGTTCTCGCAACCGAGATGCCGAAGGCTTGGAAGATGGTTCCCCCAGCAAATACGGCTCGATAGTTCTGGGCTGTCCACTCCCGCGGCCATAGATAGATGCCTCCACGGATCGTGTCATTACCTGCATTGAACGATATGGCAAGGGTGTTCAGAAACGGATACAGGGTCACGACTGCGATAAAAATCATCAGTGCGCCGTTTAACGTATGGAAGACAATCGGCTCAAGCCGAGACTTGTTTATTCCCATCGATATGTCCTCCTCATATTAATCGGTCCTCACCGAAGCGTTTGGAAAGCGAGTTAGCTGCAAAGATCAGTGTGATACTGACAATGGTTTTGAATATACCTGCAGCGGTTGCTAGTGAATAGTTACCGATCTGCAAGCCGTATTTCAGAACGAAGATATCTATAGTCTGGGACCAGTCCACAACGACCCCATTCCCCAGTAAGTACTGTACTTCGAAGCCTGCTTCCAGAATCCATCCCATGTTCATGATTAACAAGATAATGACGATGGACTTGATTCCAGGCAGTGTGACATACAGCATTTTATGATAGCGATTCGCTCCATCGATCTCAGCCGCCTCATAGAGCGAAGGGTCAATGGAAGTAATGGCTGCCAGATAAATAATGGCGTTCCAGCCGACCTCTTTCCACACATGGGAAGCGCCGACGATGCCCCAGAAGTATTCCGGTACACTAAGCCACATAATGGGTTCGTCAATAAATCCCAGCTTCATCAACACAACATTGACAATCCCGCCGTCTACGGATAACGAACTCGCTACAATGCCCGTAACGATGATCCAGGACAGAAAATGGGGCAAATACGAGATCGTTTGAATCGTCCGTTTATAGAGCTTGTTTTTGATCTCATTGAGTAGAACCGCAAATAAAATAGCTGTCACAAATCCAAGAATCATATTAATCAAGCTCATTGCAATGGTATTACGAAGCACGTTCAGAAACGCGTCGTCCGTAAGCAGAAACTTGAAGTGCTTAAGTCCGACCCACTCCTGCTGCGCGAAGCTCTTCGCTGGACTGTAATTCTGAAAAGCCATGACCCAGCCCCAGATCGGATAATATGAAAATACTAGAATGTACGCGACGATCGGCAAAGACATAAACATGAGCTGTTTCTGGCTACGTAAACGCTTGAACATAGATGTCTTGGCAGCAACGGTTGAAGCTGATTGATTCTGTATGGCCCTAGGCGTGTTCGCCATCCTTCACTCCTCCTATTAGGCTACAGCGATTAGCAAGAGACCCCGGAAGGTACGTAATGCGTAATGCATGCTCCTGCATGCCATTCACACCTTCCGGAAGACTCTAATTCACTTTTTCTATTTTTCCACGGTCCAGTTCTGAATCCGCCATTGCAATTGCTCATTAATTCGGTCTTCATAAGCCTTCACATCGATTTTCTTGTATGCATCCTCATATTCGCTCCAGACGGAATCGAACTCATCTGCTTTGGACATGATCGCTCTAGGCAAGAATTTAAGGGAAGTATCCGTCATTTGCTTGTTCGCAACCGAAGCATCTGAACCTTCCTGCAGATCCACCTGCCATGCTGGATAATACACTGGATTCTCAGGTGCAGGAGAGAAGAAATCACTCCATGTTTTGTAACCGTAAGCATCTAACAACTCTTTATCCTCTGGCTTCAAGCCGTCATAGAACTCCTCTGGTTGATTCGTTGCTCCGATCGCATTGCCATCTTCAAAGGTTCCTTCCATCTTGGGTGCTGCACCGTAGAAACCTTCCGCTTTGTTAGCCAGTCTCCAAGCTGGGTCTTCCTGCTCTGTGCGCTGCTCTGGTGTACGATAGAATCGACCTTCTTCGTTCACCATGTAATCCACGCCTTCTTCACCCCAAGACAGCAGCTTCTGATATTTCTCATCCATGAGCGCATCAAGGAACTTGAGGATCGCTACCGGGTCTTTAGCATCTTTACTAATACCAAATCCGTTATTCAGGTTAATGACCGGACGATCTAAATAGTGATCCTTAATGCTTGTATCGTATACAAGCGGTAAGCCGACATACGTTTGACTGATTTTGCCCTGAGCTACGAGTGGGTCTTCACCCTGTTGGAAGTTCCAGTGCTGGTCGAACATGCCGATAACCCGCCCAGAAGAGATTTTGGCCAAGTATTGGTCATAGTTCTGTACAAAGGCTTCCTTATCGAGCAAACCATCATTATAAAGACTGTTCAGCTCTTTATAATAACGTTTGGAAATATCCTTATCTGCGAATACACTTGCCACGCCATTGTCATCTACGACAACACCACCATCATTCGGATGACCCGTCAGATGCTCTGGTGGGTTAAGCAACGGGAACGTTCTCCAGTCGGATGCAAGTGTAGTGAATCCGATCGTCGGCTGACCATCCTCCGTTGTTGGGTGCTTCGCAGCATAATCACGAATCAGCTTCATATATTCATCTAGCGTCTTAGGTGTTGGATATCCGGCTTCTTTCAGAACTGCCTTTTGAATCCAGAAGGCAGGACCGGAATAATAGTTACTAATAAATTCGCCGGTGTATACGCCATAGTTCGGTAACCAATAAATATGTCCGTCACTGGAATCCTTCATTCGCTCCCAATCTTTGCCGAAATGCTTCTTCAGGTTAGGTGCATGCTCCTCGATCAATTCTTCCAGTGGAATAACGGCTCCAGCCGCAACCAGCTTCGTATCTGCTGTGATCAGATCGGGGAAATCTCCACCTGCAATCATAACCCCCAATTTTTGCTGAAGATCACCCACTAGGAATTCCATATTCAGCTTAACGCCAAGCTCTTCTTCGATTTGTTTGTATATCCGATTATCCTGAGCCGGCGCCTGGTTAGGCGTACCAATAAAAGCCGAGATGTTCAAAACTTCCTTGCCGTCCACCGTTGTTGTTTTGGCTTCCTCACCACTGCAACCTACCAGCGCTAGGCTGATTGCCAGAACGAGTGAAACGGATCCCCATAATCTTTTCCTCTTCAAGACCCCCATGTATTGCCCCTCCTTGGAAGTTGGATTACCTTACAGGTCTTATTATGATGAAATGTATGCGTTTCCATAATAGTTAAATTTAAGGTCCTTCCCCCCTTAATTTCAGATGTTCATGATGTACAAGTCATCATTATTACTTTCAAAGCGTAGATTGCAGTCTATATTCTGCTGGTTTCATACCCTCCCTTTTCTCAAATTGTTTCAGAAAGTGTTGATAGCTTCGATAACCTACTTGTTCCGCAATCATATACAATGCCTGGTCGGTCTCTCGAAGCTGTTGCTTCGCTTCCTCCATTCGCAGATCATGCACAACATCCAGCACCCCTTTGCCATACTTACGCATAAAGGATTGCCCCAGATGAACCGGATGAATATAGAATCGCTCGGCGAGCTCTTTAATCGTAAAGGTTTCCTTGTAATGATTGTGGACGTATTCCGCTACCATAGCCTGGGTTCCACCCACACGTCGTTCTCGCAGCGTCCCGATCTCCGATTGGCATTTGAGGCAGAACGCTTCTAACATCTTAGCTGTCTCCTCTATATTCTGATAACGCCGTTCATGGAGATGGAGAGCTGAATCTTGCATCAATGTATTCGGTTCTCCGCCCAGTTCCTTGAAGAGGGAAAGTCCGCGAAACATAATCTGGGTTGCAAAAATATGAACCAGCTCTGGTGCAGCCATTTGATCTTTAAATGTATTAAACGCTCGGCAGACAGAGGTCGATAATTCTGCTCCGGAACCGTTTTCGATTAACTCCATAATGAGATCTGCTTCCATTAACGTATCTGGATCAAACAGCAAGTGCTGCTCATTCATATCCTCTGCGTATAGAAGTCGTGTATCATCAAAAAATAAAAAGCGTCCTGCTTCTGCGGCAGCACGGTAAGAGATCGTTAATTCTTGCACTTGGCTGACAGGACAGCCTACAGCTATTTGCACCCGACTTGCTGCCGCCTGCTGATCCAGAACGTTCAGGAGCCGCTCTGCAAATTGCCGTAAGTCTTGATCCGAACGGGTAGAAGCGTCGCTACAGCCACACCAGACAATGCCATAAGGACTCCATTCGGCATCCAGCAGGTACCCGCAATGCTCATCATCCATAAATTGCTGGATCGCCTGTTTGGCACTTGCGCTATCGCCTTGAATCATCACTAACAAGTAGGCCCACGTATGTGCTTTAGTAGACAACTCATGCACAACCCAATCCATCTCATCACTGAATTCTGCCTGATCTTGGTTCGTGACTAACGTAAGTAAAGCTTGCTTCGTTCGCTGATTATAAGCCTGATCCAACATTAACTCGCGCGTTTCCCGGTGCACCAATTCTTCTTTCAGCCGTTGCAGCACTTCATCCGCTTCGGACTCGATCACCGGTTTGGTCAAATAATGGGATACCCCGAGTCGTATCGCCTGTCTGGCATAATTGAAGTCACTATACCCACTCGTAATGACAAACAATGTTGAGCGATGACCAAGCCGGCGGGCTTCTTCAATGAGTTCCAGCCCATTCATGACCGGCATTCGAATATCGGTTACGACCAAGTCAGGCTGCTCACGGGAAATTGCATCAATAGCATCCTCCCCGTTGGCACATATCCCACCAACTTCAAATCCATGTTTCTCCCAGTCGATTAACAGTTGCAGTCCCTCTATCGCAAACGGTTCATCATCCACAAGAAGAACCTTATACATGTTCATTCCTCCTATCCCTTCGTGTCCATAATCGAGAATGGAATAAGAAAGCCTGCTTCCGTTCCTTCGTCTAGTCCACTACGAATGTTGAATATAGCAGCTCCCTCATAAAAAAGCTCAAGCCGTCGGTAAACGTTACGAATACCCACGTGACCATCCATCGCACGATCAGAACGCACATCCCTCATAAGCTGATTCAGTTTCCCCTCATCCATACCCACTCCATTGTCGATCACTCGGATATCCAAACCAGACTTCGTCAGTCTGGCCGTTACCCGAATCAGTCGACCATTCTTCCGAGCCTGTAACCCATGCTTGCATGCATTTTCAACCAGGGGCTGAATGCTCATGCGTGGAATCCGCAGTGAAGCCGCTTCAGGATCGATCTCAAATGTATAGTTGAACAGATCACCAAACCGAAACTTCTCTATCTGCAAATAGAGGGACGTGAATTGTAGCTCCTCCTGCAGAGGCACAAGGTTATCGGATCTACTGAGTAGTTGCCGCATGAGCAAGGATAAGCTTTTTATAATTTCGGTAACTTCTGTGTATCCATTTTTCGTGCTGACAACGAGCAGTGCATTTAATGTGTTGAACAAAAAATGAGGGTTCATCTGACTTTGAAGCATCGATAGTTCCGTTCTAACCCGATCAAGTTCCAGATCCTTTTGCCTAATTTCTAATTTGTAGACATCGTTAATGAGCGAATGAATTTTGCCAACCATCATATTGAACGTACGGATCAATCCACCGATCTCATCCCGACCCTCTTGAATTTCAATCACATCAAAACGATCATTGCGCACTCTCTTCATATGTTTGGACAGCTTCTGAATGCGATAATGATAAGAGCGAAGAATAATATAGATCAGCACAGAAGGAATAACCGTGCTGATTAATGCAAGCCATAAGATCGAGTTTCGTGCTTCTGCCAGTAACTGATCCAGATGAGCCGTATTCGCGATTCCAATTAATTTCCATCCCTTTAGATAATCAAGGTTGCCTAATGTTCGCTCTAAACGATATCTGGAGTTCCCCTCATCTGTTGATGAAGACGAACTTTGGATTGCAGCCTGCTGGGACTGATCGCTGGACACCACAACCCGATTATTCTCGTCAACCAGACGAAGCTGCAGACTATTCGTTTCACGATTCAAAATACTGTACACTCGACTGAGCTGCAGATCAATTTTGGAATATTTGGCATAGGTTGAATACGACGTATATGTATCCATTTTGCCAATCACACTAATGCGTTTGTCTGGATGAAACAACGTGGTTTCATCATAATCCACAACCAAAATTCCGCCTTGGGTTTTCTTTAAGCTCTCCAACCCCGGAATCGTTCGCTCCCCCTGCCCAATGACAGCGTAATGACTGCCCGTTTGAATGGTGTCGTTATCCGTTAAGATGCGAACCTCCAGAATGTTGGCTGACATATATCGAGTCAACTTATCACGTAGAAATCCATCATATTGATTGTAATACTCAACGGGTGAGTCATACGTCTGATCGAGCGCCTGATATAACGTATCATCGGCTGCAATAATCCGGCTCAAGGCCACACTCTCATCAATCATGCCCAGCAGTTCTCCTGCCGCCCGTTCAATGGATTTGCGTAAGTTTTCTTCTTCCCGTACTTTGATATCTGAAGAGGTTCGCTGATAGAAGAATACATTAATGATTATGACCGGTAGAAGAATGCTGAAGATATAGATCAGCAGTAGCTTCGATCGAAGAGGAATATCATTGACCTTGTGAAACATCCATCTATTTCTTCGCACATGATCACCCTTGACTTTTGTTTTTGTAGACAGATGGCAGTTCTCCTGTAAGCGCTTTAAATTTATCTGTAAAATATTCTGCATCATGATAGCCCAGCTTAGATGCAATATCCGAAATTTTCATATGCGTTCGGCGGAGCAATTTACGTGCCTCCTCAATCCGAAGCCTATGAATATATTCGCTAAAGCTTACGCCGACTTCAAGCTTAAACTGCTGACCAAGATAGGCCGAATTCACATGGATTTGCTGGGCAATATCCTGTAGCTTAATTTTCGTGCAATAGTGCTCATTTAAATATTCGATCGCTTCGGCTACCGGACTTCTCATGGTGGACTTCTTGGGTAAAGACTGAGATAGACGTTCTGATAATTGAATGCATAGCCCTTTTAATTTTCCAGATGTCCAGCTCTCCGCTTCATGCCATGCTCTCTCCTGAAGCAACAGCATACAGTCTTTCTTTTCACTGAACTTACGTAGCAACTCACCGTGCATATATCGGATGACACTTTGAGCCTGGCTGAGAGACATTTCCGATCTCACAATCAAGCATAGTATCTTGTCGACTACCGCTTGGATTTCACCAACGTCGCCTGCCTCAATGGCCACCAACAGTTGTCTCGACAACGAAAGCATCCCTTCATGATCGTAATGCTCTGGCGTGTCTAGTCCTATGGATCTGTGGGTCGCCATTTCACTCCCGGGATCAACGGTTCCAGTGTACTTTTTCTCGTCTCTACGCTGGTTTAATGGTGGGATGAGTTCCAGCAATATCCGATGAATCTCTTCGGTGACCAGCGGTTTGAGTACATACTCGTCAACTTGGTACTGGATCGCCTGCTTGGCATAACCAAATTCGGAATACCCTGTGGCAATAACGATCTTGGCGTTATTTTTCAATTCCTCACGCATCGTTCGAATTAATCCGAGACCGTCCAGTACAGGCATTTGAATATCGGTTACCACCAGATCAGGTTCAATCGCACCAATTAAGGAAAGCGCCTCTTCGCCGTCCGTCGCCGTACCACATAATTCGTAGCCACAAGCCTGCCAGTCAATCATTGTTCTCCAGCCTTCCAGTGTATACGGCTCATCATCTGCCACAATGACTTTGTGCATGAACCCACCTTCCATTTCCATTTTTGTATCCAGTATGGCATTATGCGGCCCATGCGACAATAGAAATTTTTCTACAGGAATCCTGAAAAACCTTACCTCCACGACCTTAGACAAGGTTTGGATGAGTAAGGCTCTCCGTTATTCAGAATACCTCAAACACAGCTATGAATCATCTAACACATTGGTAACCTGTTGAGTAATGTTCAGTACTCCCTAATTGCTATATTAGGCACCATGACGCTAACCAGAAGATGCTCCTCGTTATGTGAGACTCACTGGTCTAAGAACTTCACCCGCTTGTAGATACGCTACCTTTTGCTGCATTTAACAGACGCCAGAACGATTCTTTGGGCTGTAGCTGTTGATCAAATACGAATGGCCAGTTCTTGCGTCCACGTACAGGGAAGTTGTCTAACCATGTGTAGTGGTCCGATGTTCCCCAGAACGTAACAGAGGTAATCGAAGCTTGATACTCAAGGAAGAGACGGAAGATTTCTTCATAGCGTTGCTCCTGTAGCTCCATCATCTCAGCGGTTGGTTCGATCAGATCGGTTCTTCGATCTTCATGCCGGAATACAGACAGATCCAGTTCTGTAATGTGAAGTTGCACATTTAGTGAAGCATAACGTTCGATCGCCATGCGAATATCCTCAATAGATGGACCATTAATATTCCAGTGACCTTGCATGCCAATCCCATGAATAGGTGCTCCCTTTTCCAATAAACCTTTGACCAGTTCGTAAATCTTCTCCCGCTTGACCGGATCAGTCTCGTTATAATCGTTATAGAATAGTAGTGCTTGAGGATCAGCCGCATGAGCTACGCGGAACGCTTCCAGCAGATAATCTTCCCCCAGAATCTGAAGCCACTTGGTGTCCCGCATCGTAAGATCCGTTTTATCTTCAATGGCTTCATTAACAACATCCCAGGCGCTGATCTGACCTTTGTAACGTCCAACCACTGTATCGATATGTGACTTCAGACGTGACAGCAATAATTCTCTAGACGCCGTGCCACCAGCTGGATCTTGAAAAATCCAATCTGACGTCTGATTATGCCATACTAATGTATGCCCACGAACGGACATCCCGTTACGAACCGCGAAGTCAACGATTTCATCGCCTGCCTCAAACGAATAACGCTCCTCTTCCGGATGGATCTCTTCAAATTTCATCTGATTCTCTGCAGTGATGCTGTTATAATGACGGGCAATGAAATCACCCTCTGTGCGTATAAGGCCTGTGTGAACAGCGGCACCAATTTTGAAATTGTCTCGGAATGCATAGTGTAAAGATGGAATCTCTTTCGACATGTTTCATTCCTCCCCCGAAGGTTTTAACTTCATCATATCTGTTTATGAATGCGCTTACTATGAACAAATTAAACTTCTTACCCCCACAGATTGAACCAAACGTCTGTTCATACAAAAATACGCCTCTCCTCATTCGTCGCTATTAACGACAATGGATGTGGAAGGCGCTTGAATCGTTAAGTGATTATAGGTATCCGTGGCGTATGCCGATATGTAACAAGTCATTTTAACTACAACTTGTCCACCTGTAATAAGGTGATTGGCTTCACGGTAACTGCTGAACTAATCTGTTCCTCGGAGAGCACATTGAGCTTGAGCAGACTCTTGAGCTTGTTGTTGTCCACCTTGGACAGTAAACGCCAGATTTCAGGATCGGGAAGAATTGCGTATAACTTCTGATCATCATATTCCTTCCGCTGCTGTAGCACCGTTTTTACAACATACCCACCAAGCTCTGTCTCATACACACCTTGCTCTGCGCAGTACCCCAAGATGTCATCCCGCAGGACAGAAAGACGTTGCTCGATCTCCTTTTGCTGCTGTTTCAACTCAAAATAATCCCGTACCTTCTGCTCCATCCTCATCACACTCCTCTATACCATACCTATGCGAGACATGAGGATTTAGGACAGGTTGTTGAGGATTACTCGCCAGGGCGTAGGTCCGTACTCTTGAGGATGAAAAACGATTACAATTACGATCGTCATTAGGATGATTGCTATCCAAATGAAAATGTTGAACCAATGAAGACGATTATTCTTCAGTGCAATCTTTGAGCTAATGAACATCCCGATCAGAATGATCAGAATATTCACCATATACGTAAATGGAACCGTTAAGATCCTTCCTAACCCCGTTGCGGGGAAATAAAAAATCATAAGTTGTATCGAAATGATTGTAGGGAGTATGGCCAATAAGAATATAAGTATTTTACGTAGCAGTTCTCTCACACCCTCTACTTATCTTCAGCCCAACCTTCGAACCAAGCTTTATCTGTAAACTCATTCCATTCAATTGTCACACGATTACAACGAATCACAACGTAAGCATAATCTGTGTTGTGTTTAACCGATCCAATACCCTCGAACCGATGTACATATCCCTCTGGGTGACGCTGCTCCGAATGCTGTAACACTTCAAAATCCTCTAATATCTCTAGCATGTCGACTTCTCTCGGATGAGAGTCTTCTTCCGCATCAGGGTCGTCTTGCTTAGCACTCTCAGAAGTATCATACAAGACAGACGCAATACCCTCGGCATGTTCTAACCGAAGCTTCGCTTCTCCCGTGCACATGCTTAGTCCAGTCGAATTCAGAGGATGATCTGCGAGCACATCAATGTGTCCAAACGTTAAGATTAGATCCGAACCGGATACAACCACCTCTTTTATCAAACAATCATGCAGAGATATAAGTTGTAACGTATTTTCAGAGATATAAGCCGCTTGCTCCATAATAACTCCATCCTTTCTACTCGAAAATTCCCGAATTTAAAATTGAGTTATCCCTCCTCATGTGATCATGTTATGCGCAAAAACGAAAAAACCGCGTGCTTCGCGGTTACTGTTCCACACGAGACGAAACCCATCTGTTCTTAAAGTATATACCAACGTGTATGAAGAAATAGATCATCAGCACATTGATAATGAACGCACCTAGCCCAATGAATACATCTGAAATAAACCAGGGGTTTCCCGTTGTATGTCCCAGATGATATTGTGTGAAAAATCGAAACGGTAACCCATATTCTGTCCGCGATACTCCTTCGGTATATACTTTTCCAGGAAGAATCAGTACAGATAAGACCGTTAACCATGTTGATATATTAAGAATTCTATAATTGATCTTCAATTCTATATCCTCCAATCTTTACAGAATTAGCTTACAACTCATAGACCTACTCGTCATTCAGCCTTAGCTAATCACTCTATTGATTCGGATACTTTTCCTGCAAGAAACTGACCGATTGTGTAATCAACGCTCGTAATACAAGCACGTCAATGTCTGCAACTTTGTTAATGTAGACACAAGCTTTTCCTGTCGTATGCTTACCAAAATCATTCAATAGTGCCTCGCGCTCCGTATCTCCTGTGGCGAAATATAAACTGATCTTGGCTTTACGGGGTGAAAAACCGACCAGCGGTGCATCACCTTCATGTCCTGATTCATATCGATAATGATAGCTGCCGAATCCAATAATACTCGGCCCCCACATTTTGGCTTCATATCCCGTTGTTTCTGTATAAATATCTAATAATTGATACGCATCCTCACGTTTCTTCGGGCTCTCAACACTTTCTATAAATTCAATAACACTGCTATCGGTTTCTTTTGTTTTTGGTTGTACCATAGTGTAATCTTCACTCCCCTCATTCCACCAGTTCCCATTTACTCCTATTAATTATACACGAAGTGACTACATATTTACCTTAATTATCCTAATTCAACAATTTGGTTATTCAGTGTAAACTTCAATTTAGTTCCATCCTCATCAGGTTCCAGTGTGTCTTGTTGGTACATTCCGTGTGTATATCGCACTAATGTCTTTTTCCAAAATTGCTGGGCCCTAACATTGATTTCCGCTGCATTCGTCTGCACCTCCCACGTGCCTCGGTGCTCGTTCAACACTTGAATAGCCGCATGCTCAGCAACGTCACTTCCACGGTATGGCCGCAAAATAAAAAATTCATTCATATAAAATTCGCTGCCATGAGGTGTGTATGGTGGTGTAGCCACCAGAGCAAATCCTGCTGGAATACCCTCTACTCGTACTAAATATGGATACAGTATGCCTGGCTTCGACCACCAGATATCAAAAACGTTATTTTGCTCTGCTAATGTCATCGTCTCATCATCTTCAAAGATTCCATAGGCGTTAGGTTTGAATCCCCATATTTCAGACAGATCGTGTAAGTACATGGGATACAGATTGTTGATGATGAACTTCGTTTGTTCATCGGTTAATTCAATAGTAATGTTCATTGATGCTCCATCCTCTCGATATGAGTTGTATATTAAACAGTTGACGATTCAGTATTAGTATAAGGACATTCAAATAACATAAATAGATAAGGGTTGAGTAGGACTCATTCTTTACATATTTAAAAATCCATATTAGACGTTGCTCTAACATGGATTTTTATGATTTACGATTTATTTTTGCGAGAATATACAATCTTTTTGATACTGTCCGAAGATAACGCGTATTGATCGACCAGCTGATCTACCGTAGAACCTTCAGCAAACTTCTCACGTATTTCGCGATTTCTTAGGTTCAGCATAACCCGGGTGCCGGATTGTTCTCCCCATTTCGAATGGGTATCCTTGCGTTTGGGGATATAGATCATCCCACCATGCACATATCGTTGAATCTCTTGTAATAATTCTTCTGGTAATAATGAATCAGCATTTGTATATTTCATCTGGCTCGCTCCTTAAAAAATGATATTTAAGGTAGCAAAGTCAACCGATGAACTCTTTTTCGTGCAGAAAATGAAGGCGGATCTAACGTTTAGGCTCTATGCAAACAACCGCCGTTGTTCATACGTACTGACTTTGCATAGAGCAGATCGATAAACCTGTTATGACAAACTTCATGGTATCTCCCCTTTCTTGAACACTACTAGATAACTTGAATCAAAGAATATATACACTTGCCACTCCGATGACAGAATAACCTTCCGATCGCTGTTACCCCCAGATTTTTCTGATTCACTTTTCTAAATGGAAAATCCGGGGATAGCGTATGCTTCCGATGTAGCTTTCTTTCAGAAAGCTTTTAGGCGAACGCTCCGCTTCTCCATGTTATTTCTGTCCTCTCCGTTTTCATGTAAATGTTCATCTAGATACGAAATCCGCTTCTACAGGTACTTCTTAAATGCCTTACTTCCTTCGCCGTCATAACCTAACTTTTCATAAAATTGATGCGCGTCTTGCCGCAATGCATTACTGCTAAGGAACACTTTAACACAATTTTTCTCCTTGCAGACTTCCTCGAGGTGCTCTATTAATCTCGAACCATGTCCTCTGCCCTGCATTTCTTGCGTCACGATCACTCGTTCAACCACACCGAAGGGTCTCGTTCCACTCAGTGCATCCAAACAAACATGTAAATGCGCCGACCCCACAAGACTTCCATCCACCTCATATACAAACAGATAGCTGTTCGGGTTAATTCGAATCTCTTCCAATCGTTCAGGCAACACATGAATATCAGAATGATTTGGTAACAACTCTTGATATAGTCTTTCAACTGCAATAGCATCCTTGCCCTCGGCTTCTCGAATCATGTACATCACCTCTGCTCTTTATTTGCATCCCGTACTTGGACTAAGACCTTTATCCCTATATCAATGAAGAAAAATAACACCGCAGCAATGATGCCATATAAGGTCATGAACAAGACTTCTCTAACTTCTATCACTTTACCGATATTGAGCGCGAAAAGGTATACATAGGTACCAAGGAAACCAACCATCGCATAAGCGATCACATGTATTCCCATGAAATAAACTTTGTTTTTCTTGAGTACCGGGGCTAACCACTTGTCTAATAGGATAGAACTTGGGATACCGATCAGGAAGATAGGCGGTGTACCAAATAACAGAAATACGATCATATAGACTCTGAAGCCTTCCATATCATTTACTGAAGGAATACTCACAATAAAAGCAAAACTAAGAGAAGTTAAGAACGCAACGATGAGTTTCCTCGTCAGATTGATCCGCCTTCTGCCTTGAGCTTCTTGATCGACATAGATCATCCTACGTATAGACCGTGTTCTTTTCATAAGTTGTTTCTCCTCTGAACCAGCATATGTTCGGTCATATCAACTGCGATGATTCGTTCCAAACCATACGAGATGAGACAGTTCCTCACCAGAAAGGAAGCCAACTTTAGTATACAAATGCTCGGCGGGATTGCCCTGGGTAACGAACAGGCGAATGACAGGATACAGGGGTGCTAAGGTCGTTATTGCATGATGTAACAAGTATCCTCCAAGTCCCTCTGATCGATAGGCTGGTGTCACAGCGATATCATAGATTAGAGGTAGATTTTCCCACAAGGTTACAAGACAGAATCCAACCATACGCTCCGTATCTTGCTCAACCAAAATAGAGGAAGCAGCGCGCAGTTCATCCTGCTCATAATGATCAAAATAATATGTGAGGTCATTCTGACAATGAACCATTGACTGTTCTTCTACTCCGCCACGATAAGCCTCGATCATCATCTCAGCTAGTTTGGGCATGTGAACTCGTTCAGGCCGAATGCGTTTTAACTTCGATGTCAGAGGATTTTCCAAGGGCTCAGTAGGCCTGATCATACATTTCCGCGTGCTCAGCTTGTTGAATTCAGCATGTTCAAATAACGAAATATGTTCAGGCATAACATTATAGGCATGTAATTGATCAGGTACGCTCTTCTTACGAATCATATGATCTTTCAGAAACTCAACAATTTCCTTCGTTAATGTGTGCGGTGGAATCATAAATAAGGAACCTAGCTCATCATCAACCAAAGAAATTCCCGCGATTCGATGCTCTGCTCTATAGATCCAATAACAATCCGTTGCTTCAAGCATCATAGAATGAATGTCCGACCAACTTGGTCTGAACCAGACATTTTTGCGATACGTGGCAAAGTACGCTGCATATGTAGATGGGTCTGCTTGGATTAAACGATAGGGTGTATTCGGTCTCATTCTGCACCTCTCTTGTTAAATCTATCATTTTATTCTTCACGAAGATTCCAGCTGCTTTCCATCGAAATATTTCATGTGCTTCCATCATAACCCAGAATTACATCTATGGACATATGATTTATGCAACAAAAAAACCACGGTTTCCCGTGGCTGATGTATTCTCCATCTCTATACAATGCGCTGATTATTTTCGTTTATATCGATCCGCTCACCAATTGCCCTTCATACCATACGGTCTGCCGCTTGGCTCTTCGAGCAACCGCCTCTGCGGAACAACTCGCGTGAACCAGCATAAAGCTAGCTGTATCGCCTACCTTCGGCCAAACCTGATTCCCTTGAGCGTCGATTGGAGTTATGCCGCCCGTGACGAATCCTAGCGATTGAGCCAAGGAAAGCTCATCTGAATATCCGTACAATTCTGCGTAACGTCCCGCTTTCTCCAATTGATCTCCATTCCCAAAAGGTGACCAGTGATCTGTCAAACTATCGGTTCCCAACTTGACCTTCACCCCATGGCGATGAAGCATCGGCAGAGGCATCATCATTCTGCCAATTGGCACAGTAGATGCCACACTCATACCAAGAGATGCCATCTGAATGGCCATCTCTTCTGCCTCCTGCGCGTCCGCATTAGCGAACCAGAACGCATGACTCACCGTGACTTTTCCATGAAGCCCTGCCTGTTTAGTTAGCTTAACTAATTGTTGTAACGTTTGCTTCCCAGCTTCATCACGTTCATGCAGATGGATATCAATACCTGCCTGATAGCGGACAGCCAGTTCGACCATCGCATGCAACGATCTCTCGACATCTCCGTCCACAGTAGCTGGGTCTAGTCCACCTACATGCGTTGCACCTTCAGCCATGGCCTGGTCCATCCATCCAACAGAATCGGAGCGAAGAAGTCCATGCTGTGGAAAAGCCACAATTTCGGAAGAAAGCTTGCCCGAGAATGCATCCAATGCCTGCTTGGTTGCTTCTAACCGTTTCAGTCCACTCACTGGCTCAATGTTACAGTGACTCCTTACATGCGTAGAGCCTAAGCGCTGAATAAGCTGTAAAATATGCTCTGCCTGACCTCTAGCTTCAGGCAATAGTTTCGGGAGCAACTGCCGCTCCTCCTCAATACGTTCGAAGATGCTGCCTATGCGCTTAACCGCCTGCCACGGCTCTCCGTAATATGTTTTGTCCAGATGAATATGGGCCTCTTCGAACGAAGGAAGCAACAACAGACCGTGACAATCGTATTTGGGTAGTGCATTCTGAAGCGCTGTTTCAATACCTATGATCTCTGCAATAATTCCGTTCTCAATGCGAAGGTGACATAAGCTTGTCCGTGTTCCGGTCACTTCTTGTCCATCCATCACATAACTCTGCTCCAAATTTACGTTTGTTAACCAATAGGCCTGATTCAACATATGACCCTTCACTCCCACCGTTTTGATCTATAGCTAGCCTTGATTGAAGCAGCTAAAGGTATTATGAAATTGATTCATTTATCGTAGCATAATGGGTAACGTAGCAAAAATATGTATAACGTTGGCATACCATACGTTTAGCGTTTGGAGTCACTCTTAATAGACAGAAATACAAGCATGATTCATACCTGTATTTCTGTTTGTTCATCCTATTTCCTAGAATCTAAATCTCGCATGCCCACCGTCAGATACGCCCTCGATCTGTTCAATATCGAGCAGTCTGCGTTTCATGTCTAGCCCGCCACGAAATCCTGTCAACTTACGGTTTGCACCAATAATGCGATGGCATGGTAATAGAATTGGAATGGGGTTAGCTCCATTCGCTGCACCGACTGCTCGTACTGCCGATGGTCTTCCAATTGCAGACGCAACATCACCATAGGTTCGAGTCTCACCGTAAGGAACTCGTCCAAGCTCTGTCCATACTTGCTGCTGGAATGCTGTTCCAATCAGATCCAGTGGAATGTCAGCTGTGAATGCTACCTTTTCTCCGGCAAAGTACGATGTTAGCCACTCGGTAATACCTGTATGGTTAATCGTCTGTTCATCCTCTATTAATTCAATCCCAGGAGCTACACGAGCAATCCAACCTTCCCAGTCCTGCAATGTTTCGTTAGGCATAATAATACGGCTTACACCCTTCTCTGTTGCAAGTACGATCCAGGGCAGTCCATCTAGTTCCAACGGGGTCCACATGATCTTTTGCCTCATAACCATCATCCTTCCGTGTCATGTTCCAATTGTACGCTTAATCGGATCAAACTGATCGCTTCAGCTTTCGCTTCATCCCACGAATAATTTGTTTTGTATGCGGATCAATGCGAGTCGATTCGGTTATTTTCTGAAGCGCTTTGTTGTACGTAAAATCATCAAGCGTATTGTCCTTAAGATAACGCATCGTTATATCGGGCAATTTAATATAAGCAATCGAAATCGCCCATGCGACAGCCATTTTCACATAATATCCTTCGTGTCTAACCTGATCCAATGAAGCCAGCACCTGATGGATATACGGCTCTTCCATATAATAGTTTAAGTACATCACAACGCCGAAGCGAATGTCATACTCTAGCTCGGATGCCAGATAAGGCTGCACAAAATGCCATACCCGTTCTTGTTCTTTTTTCGTCAATTTTAATCCACCACAGAAGCTATCGCATACAGACCAGTTATTGATTTTGGGGACAAACCAAGCAATATGCCGCAGCCATTCTTCTGGATCTGTGCGGATATATCCAATAACCAGCGCCTGCAACATGACTTCTTCAAAGTAATCATCGTCTGCGTTCTCCAGATAGGCACGCCAATCTGCGGCAACAATCTGTTTCGCCATCTTACGTAGTGCGGGTATTCTAACACCCAATAGATTCGTAATGTTAGGAATGAGTGCTGCTGTAAATTTCTGATATTCTGGCTCAGCCAGGCTGAGTAACTGTGTTCTGATATCTGCCTCCACTAGTACATGTCCCCCTCGTTTGTTGCTGTACATCAAGTATATCCTCGTAGCGTATGTTTGTAAGCCCATATTGCATGTTTGAGCAAGATTTCCATATCCTAAGGCATCCCCTAAGAACTCGGTTTCCCTGACCTGTTCCAGACAAAACGTTTCCTTTTTATTCATGCCTTGTTTAACTGCTCATCCATTTCGTTTAAAAATATGAAGTTGACCATTCAGAAAGGAGTGTCGATATGAACGGATCTCATACCAAGAAAGATTTCTCCGTGGAGGAGATCACCGAACAACTTGTCCAACATGTGCAGTCCCAAAATCTACCTGAATTCTTTAAATTGGTGAAGGAGCTGCATCCTTATGATCTTTCACTTATATATAAGAAGTTCCCCGAAGAAGAGAGAAATCGGTTTCTGTTGCTGTTCAAACCTAATGCGCTAGCCGATCTGGCGGAGAACCTGAAGCTACATGAACAGATCCAACTGTTCGAACAACTTGGGCCAGAACGAACGCTTGAAGTCATGCAACAGATGGACAAAAGCGACCTGATTCGGTTCATGCATGATATCCCTGCTAAACGTAGGGAAGAATTGCTGTCTGATATGAATCTTGATCACTCTGCCATCATCCGGTCTGTGCTGAATTATCCGCCAGAGACGGCTGGACGGATCATGACAGATCGGTATCGAACTCTGCTCGCCCATGAGACAGCCAAGGAAGCGCTGAGACAATCGCAAGGCACCATGCATATCTCTGCTTCCAGTTATCTCTATGTGACCGACAATGAGGGTAAACTCGTCGGTGTTGTAAGTTATCGCTCCCTTGCTTTGGCAGACGATAAGACCAAGGTTGAAGAGCTCATGACCAGACGTGTGATCCACGCTACAGTAGATATGGATCAGGAAGAAGCGGCGCAGTTACTACAGCGTTACGAGTTCATGGCACTCCCGGTTGTGGATGAGAATCATAGGCTATGCGGGATCATTCAGATGGATGATGTCATTGATATTATTATGGATGAAGCGAGTGAAGATTTAGCCAAAATGGGGGGCGGTGGTAAAGATATTGATTTTGATACGAAGCCACTGGTTGCGGTCAAGCGCAGACTTCCATGGTTGATCTTGTTATTACTGATCGGATTAATATCCGGAAGTATTGTAGACTTTTTTGAAGATACGTTAAACCAAGTTGTCGCGCTCGCCTTCTTCATGCCCATGATCGCCGGGATGACGGGGAATACAGGTACACAGTCTTTGGCTGTCGTTGTCCGTGGACTGATCGGACGTAAGCTGGACAAGTCAACGGTGCTGGCATTAATTGGTCGGGAGATTAAAGTAGGCACGATGATTGGTCTCGTCTGCGGAATCCTGATTACTATCATCGCTTATTTCTGGCAAGGGGACTGGCTGCTTGGTGCGATTATCGGGGTATCTCTGTTCTTCACACTCGTGATTGGTACGCTGACTGGAACTTGTATCCCACTTCTACTGAGCCGATTCAAGGTAGACCCTGCCGTTGCCTCAGGGCCACTAATTACAACGTTAAATGATATTCTGTCGCTCTTTATCTATTTCGGCATTGCCACTCGTTTCCTAGACGCACTGATGTAAATGCAGCCGGAATATAACTGGAAAAACACAATATATAAACGAACAAACAGACCTGGATCTGTGATCTAAGTCTGTTTGTTTTTATTGAATATTACATAAAATGAATTCTGAATTTTAATGAAATGAAGCGTAATATCAGCTGTATTCAGACATATAACACACGATTAGATTGAGCATCGGTTTATAACCCCGACATCATCCATAACCATTTTACACTTAGGCAGCTCTTTTGTTTTTGTTATAGATATCAAATGCAACGGCGAGCAGCAACACCAGACCTTTGATCCCCTGTTGCCAGTCAATACCGAGACCAATCAAGGACATCCCGTTATTGAGCACACCCATAACCAGACCACCGATAATAGCGCCGAAGACAGTCCCGATCCCCCCAGAAGCTGAGGCTCCACCGATGAAGCAGGCAGCAATCGCATCTAGTTCAAAGTTGGTACCTGCCCTTGGTGTAGCTGCATTCAGACGTGCAGCGAAGATCAGTCCAGATACTGCCGCGAGTGTACCCATGTTCACAAATACCCAGAAGGTTACTTTTTTCGTTTTGACGCCAGACAGACCCGCTGCCTTCTCATTACCTCCAAGAGCATATACGTGACGACCCATCACCGTACGGTTCATGACGAATGAGTAGACAACGATTAGGACGAATAGCAGCACCAATATATTCGGAATACCTGCATAACTTGCAAGCACAAAGGTGAACAAATTCGTTACCACTGCCACCACAATCAACTTAAGCAGGAAGAGTCCCTGAGATACAACTTGAAAGCCGTATTTGCGCTGTGAACGACGTTCACGCAGTTCATTGAAGATGTACCACAAGGTAAGCAGAATTCCCACAATAATGGACACCAACCCAAGCCCAGAGAATTGAATATCCGGTAAAAAGCCTGAGCTTATTTTCTGGAATCCCCCTGGAAAAGGTGAAATGGATTGACCCTCAAGCACAATCATCGTCAACCCGCGGAACAATAACATACCCGCGAGTGTTACAATAAAGGCGGGAATTCGCACATATGCGATCCAGAAGCCCTGCCATGCACCAATCAAGGCTCCAACCAGCAAAGACGCGATCACTGCAAGCCATGCCGGAAGCTGCCAGTCAACCATCATAATGGCTGCAACTGCACCAACAAAGGCTGCAATGGAACCAACCGATAGATCAATGTGACCGGTAATGATGACCAGCACCATCCCGATGGCCAGTACTAGAATGTAGCTATTCTGCAAAATTAGATTTGTTATATTGATGGGCTTAAGTAACAACCCGTTGGTCAGTACCTCAAACAAAAGCATAATAACGACTAAGGCAATGATCATACCATATTGACGGATGTTGCTTTTAAACAGTTTCGTTATTGATTCCATGCTTCCCGCCTCCAGACTTGGTCATATATCTCATCAACGTTTCCTGCGATGCTTGTTCACGGCTAACTTCTCCGGTCATTCTCCCAGCATTCATCACATAGATCCGGTCACAGAGGCCAAGAACCTCCGGCAGTTCGGATGAAATAACCAGTACCCCTTTACCCTCAGCGGCAAGACGATGAATGATGGTATAGATTTCAAACTTGGCTCCAACGTCGATGCCGCGGGTGGGTTCATCCAGAATGAGAATATCGGGTCCGGCAAAAATCCACTTGCTCAGCACCACCTTCTGTTGATTCCCCCCACTAAGGTTACCGGTCTTCTGCAAAATGTTAGGTGCTTTGATGTTCATACTCTTCTTCATCTCTTCCGCTACAAGCACTTCTTCGTGCTCATTCACAACCGCATTTTTCGTCAGTTTGTTGAGACCTGTCAATGAAATATTGCGCTTGATATCATCCATCAGAATAAGCCCGTATTCCTTGCGATCCTCGGTGACATAAGCAAACCCATTTTGAATGGCCTCGGTAACGCTATTGTTTTGGATGGGCTTGCCATCCTTCATGAGTTGTCCTGATATATTGCGTCCATACGATTTGCCGAATATACTCATGGCAAGTTCGGTACGTCCAGCGCCCATAAGCCCCGCAATACCTACAATCTCACCACGTCTAATATTCATGTTGATCTGATCCAGTACTTTTCGTTCAGCATGCTGCTCGTGGTATACTGTCCAGTCTTTCACTTCCAGAACGATGTCACCAATGGTAGCATGACGCTCAGGATAACGGCTCGTGAGATCACGTCCCACCATTCCACTAATGATCCTGTCTTCTGTAACCTGATCTTTTCTCATATCCAGCGTCTCAATGGTCTTGCCGTCTCGCAATATGGTTACGGCATCCGACACTTTGGAGACCTCATTCAGCTTGTGAGAGATCAGAATGCAGGCGATGCCCTGCTTCTTGAATTCCAACATTAATTGCAGCAGATTCTCGCTATCGTCCTCATTCAATGCAGCAGTGGGCTCATCCAGAATAAGCAAGCGAACCTTTTTGGAGAGTGCTTTCGCAATCTCAACGAGTTGTTGTTTACCCACCCCGATGCTAGATACCAGCGTATTCGGATCTTCACTTAAACCTACTTTGCTTAACAGTTCACGCGTACCTACATACGTTTCCTTCCAATTAATAATTCCTTTACTTGCACGCTCGTTGCCCAAATATATATTCTCTGCTATGGAAAGGTAAGGGATCAGAGCTAACTCCTGATGAATAATGACAATCCCCAGATCTTCACTCTGCTTGATGTCTTTGAACTCACACGGTTTGCCTTGAAATAAAATATCACCTTCATACGTGCCGTATGGATATACACCGCTAAGCACCTTCATGAGTGTCGATTTGCCTGCACCATTTTCACCGCATATCGAATGAATCTCGCCCTCACGGATTTGCAGATTGACATTTTCCAGCGCTTTGACGCCAGGGAATGTTTTGGTAATATTCTTCATTTCCAGAATAATTCCGGCCATGGGATGTGCTCCTTTCATTCCTTATTTCAAGCCGATCTCTTCCTTCGTGTAATACTTACTGCCAACAATATCCTGCTCTACATTGGTTCGGTCTACAGAGATCGGATCAAGAAGATATGCTGGAACTGTCTTAATACCGTTGTTATATGATTTTGTATCATTCACTTCCGCCTGTTCACCTTGCAAAATGCTATTAGCCATTTCCACCGTCTGCTCCGCCAGTTTCCGTGTATCCTTGAATACCGTCTGTGTCTGTTCACCGGCAACAATGGACTTGATTGAAGCAAGCTCGGCATCCTGTCCGGTTATGACAGGTAATGGCTTGTTTGCTGTTCCGTAACCAATCCCTTTCAAGGACGAGATAATTCCGATGCTGATACCATCATAAGGAGATAGGACTGCATCTAGGTTGTCTCCAGAGTAATAAGCACTGAGGAGATTATCCATGCGTGACTGTGCAAGTGCACCGTCCCAGCGCAAGGTGGCGATCTGTGCCATCGTCATCTGTTTACTACGAACAACCAGCTTGCCGGAATCCATGTAAGGCTTCAATATAGACATTGCACCGTCGAAGAAAAAGTAGGCATTATTGTCGTCTGGCGATCCGCCAAACAGTTCAATGTTATAAGGCCCCTTTCCTTCCTTAAGCCCAAGCTTCTGCTCAATGTAGGAAGCCTGGAGCACACCCACCTTAAAGTTATCAAACGTGGCATAATAGGTCAGATACGGGGTATTTCTAATGAGCCTATCATACGAAATGACCTCTATCCCTTCATCATGCGCCTTCTTGATTACATCGGTTAGTGTGTTACCATCCACGGATGCGATGACCATCACATCCACACCTTTTGTAATCATGTTCTCAATCTGTGAAATCTGATTTTCGACCACATCTTCAGCATACTGAAGATCTGTTTTATAACCTTGCTCTTGGAACAGTCGTACCATGTTCTCTCCGTCCCCGACCCATCGTTCCGATGATTTGGTGGGCATCGAGATACCTATATATCCTTTTTCCTTGCTGCCTAGGTCACTTTCAGCTAGATTACAAGCCGAGAGCATCAAGGTCATCACCAGAAGCCAGATCCATATCGCTCCTTTTTTCATATGAAGTTCCCCTTTCCTCAGGTCATACGATTATTCATAACAACTGAGATAACGCTTACAACGAATGAATGTAGTATGTGCCTTGCGACTTCCTGTTCGAGAATTATCGTAGCATTTCAGCAGTAGAGAGGTCTTTGCAGGTTTTGAACCTTTTTTATAAAAATTTAACTTTTGATGGAAGTAAAGAAGAAAACATCGTTACATTGTTGGAACCTAGCAATCAATCTTCAAGGAAAAACAAAAAAGACATGTTCTACTCCACTTCACGGAAGTAGATCACATCTTTAGGATACTCATCCTTATGGTGTCATTCATATTTTAACTTTCATAATTACTGTGTAACCGAAGAACGATTGCCCGTTCCTCCATCTTTGCGATACTGAGCTGGCGAGATGCCCATCGCCTTCTTAAATGCAGTACTGAAATAGTGCTGCGTATCATAACCTACACGCTCCGCGATCGTATGAATGGGTAGCGTTGTGGAATCAAGAAGTTGTACAGCCTTGCGAATGCGAGCATGCGTGACGAGCGTAACGAAGGAGTTGTCGAGCTCTTTCTTAAGCACTCGGCTAAGATATACAGCGGACACTTGCAGTCTAGTGGCAAGTGATTCTAACGTTAGATCCCGCTCTGCATATTCTTCCTGAATGAGTTGTCTTGCTCTGCGAACCAGCGGGGACAACCGAACTTCACCATAGACCCGCTCACGGCAAAGACGATACGTACCCGGGGTCTCCTCCAGTGTGCCTGTATGAAACTCAACATGGGCATGAATGGCGATATTTAGGCAGGAACTGATCTGCTGTTCTAACAGAGAAGCGATTTCCTCTGGAGCTTCCTGCCACAGACATATGCCAATTAACCCGCTGGCGTCCCGAAATAAGACATGTGGGAGATCTCCTAGCAGCTCACTAACAACATTTTCAACAGCATAAAGGAACAGTTGACGATCATTCTCCCTCATGACGGTCTTTCGCGCTTCCGCAGCAGGCCAACGTACCGTTCCAATCTGAACAGGTGGCGTGGAGGGCAGACGCAAAAAGGTAAGTTGTTCCTTTAAATCTCTCCCTCCAATCTGCCCTTCAAGCCACTCTAGACAGAATCGCTGCCGTAGCAGAGGAATATTGCGCTCAATCTGATGGGCAGCCTGCCTTACATAGGCTGTCCGCTGGTGTTCTTCATCCAACCGCTGACGCAAGCGCCCAAGCGCAGAATACAGTTGCTCAGCTTCTACAGGCTTCAGGATGTAATCCTCAACGCCCAGACGAACAGCCTCTTGAGCATAAGCAAATTCATCATGTCCTGAAATGATCAAATAACGACATCTTGGACACTTTTGCTGAAGAGCCCGAATCAGTTCGATTCCGTTCAGAAACGGCATATTCATATCAACTAATACGACATCAACATCTATGTCGACCGCACGCTCCAATGCTTCCTCACCATCCTCGGCTTCACCGACGACTTCCATTCCGAGAGTGGCCCAGTCAATTGCATCCCGAATGCCCTCCCGAATGATTGGTTCATCATCCGCAATTAGCACACGGTATTTCTTGGTTGTCGTAGTTGATTCAATAGACTCCTTCATTCGTTCTCCTGCCTCTCTTCATTATTAAGTCGCTTCGTTGGTGGGAGTGATGGCAGCTCTCGCATCAGCGGATGGACAATAGTTACGCGAGTTCCCTCGCCTTTCCGGCTTGTTAGTTCGATTCCGTATTCATCACCAAAGGACAGTCGTAATCGGGCTTGTACGTTCAGCATCCCATAGCTTTTACCGGTCATGCTTGGAGAAGTTGACTCCAAGCTCTCTAGAGGAACATCCAGCAAATCTGTCATTTCTGCAAGTCGCTCGGCGGACATACCCGCTCCATCGTCCTCCACCATAAGAAGTAATCTGCCACGTTCTACTCTAGCTTCCACACGGATCAGGCCTGGCCCACGTCGCCCTTTGATTCCATGATAGATTGCGTTCTCCACCAATGGTTGAAGCAACAACTTCAACATGTACAGGTTCTGCAGTTCCTCAGGAACATTCAATGTATACTGCAGGCGATCACGGTATCGTGTCTGCTGAATTTGCAGGTAACTGCTAATATGCTCAAGCTCGGAACGCAGCGGAATATAATCCTGACCTTTACTAAGCCCAATTCGAAACAGTCGAGACAGCGCACCCACCATGCCCGATACGTCATCTGCCCCCTCTTTGCGAGCCATCCAGTGAATCGTGTCCAATGTATTGTATAAAAAGTGGGGTTTAATATGCTCCTGCAAACTACGCATCTCCGCATCCCGCTTCTGTCGTTCCCGTAGCTCATTCAGCGATATGAGCTGCCGAATCTGTACGAGCATTCGATTGAAACTGTTCCCCAACATGCCAATCTCATCGGCACGATCGCTCCAGCGACCTGCTCTAAGATTACCAGTCTCTGCTCTGCGCATATAAGACATTAAGCGAAAAATAGGCTGAGCAATAGAACGCGAGAACCACAAAGAGGCACTTAAACCGAACAAACACACTACAAATACAAAACTGACTACATAAAACTGTATCTGGCGTACCTCCGTAATGGATTCCCTTGTTGGAAATACCCCTACGGTTCTCCACCCAGTAAAGGTGGAGGACTGGTACATGAATAATAACGTGCCACCATCTGTCTCGGCGGTAAACGTTCCGCTGTCCTCGGAGGGAAACCAATCCGCAGGGATATCTTCAATCAGGGGATGTTGAGGCTTATACACGCTCTGCCCTTCTGCATCCGTTACCATGACATACCCAGATTTACCCAAGGTTACATTGCGTGCAGCCTGCGAGACAGACCTCAGCTTAAGATCAATCATGATGACTCCTCGCACACGTCCTGATTCTTCATCTGTAATGGAGCGTGCAACCGATACAATCTCATCATCTTTGTAGCGAACATGCGTCGTAATATTACGCTCTTTAGGTTGACCAAGTACAGTAAAAATGCCTGGATGAGCTGAAGCTTCTCGGTACCATGCCTCCTCGGTCAGCCCCTGCTCCGTTCGGGGATACATCTCATTACTAATATAGTCTCCACTGCCATTGACGAGCACGATGCCTGCGATTTCCGGGTACAACGTTGTGAATCCCTGTAAGGTTTGTTTGATGTCATACAGCTGATTCTGCTCTAGTTGAGCACTCTGAGCACTCTCTGCCTTGCTTATCGAATCGAGATCCTCATCCAGATCCGAAGGCGTATTTCCGTGCATAAATGCATCGATATCCGGGTCAAATGCAATCAAGTAGGTCATATTCTGCAAATTTTCCATTTTAGTGTTCAGACCTTCATTCACTTTGCCAATAAGCTGCATCGTATGTCCCTCAACTTGTCTTTCCACCACACGCTCTACCGTCCAGTTCACGAGCAATCCGAGCCCAACCGAAGGTACGATAGCAAATAATAAAAACAGTAACATCAACTGGTAGCGCAGCGGCATGTTACGTAGCCATAAACGCTTCATAGCGTTTCTGAGCGAAGAGCGCCAAGTTTGGCGATTCCAAGCATGATTTTCCTCAACATGCTCCTTGTTATTTGGCATAATAATCATCCACATTCGAGCGTGTCACCACAGAGATCCCCGTGTCTACCATTACCGGTAACGGCGCATTTTCACCAGAAGAGGATGGAGCAGGCACCGTTAACTGATGATGCAGATGGAACAAATATTGTAGCGACCAATACCCCATGTTCCAGGTTCCCTGCGCAATCGTGGCTGATATCGTACCATTTTTGATCATATCGAGTGTCGCTTTGTTTGTGTCAAAAGAGATGATTTGCAGCGTCTGACCTTCCCCTGCATTTTGCACAGCCTCACCGACTCCTGCCCCTCCTGTTGCCTCGGTTACAAAAATACCTGCCAATTGCGGATGAGCTTTCATCATCCTTAACGTCTCGTCTCTAGATATCACCGCATCTCCGTGTCCATCCGCAATTTCAACGACCTTCATGGACGGGTATCGTTCCTGAATCGTATCCCGGAAACCCTTCGTTCGCTCTTCATGATTTTGTTGTCCGGGTAGGGTCAGAACAGCAACCTCACCCTCACGCCCCAACAACTCAGCCATTTTATCCGCTGCCGTTACACCAGACTTGTAGTTATCCGTCCCAAGGAAGGAATACGCCTGGCTATCGGGTGCATCTGCATCGAACAGGATGACGGGAATGTCCGCTTCGATTGCCTTGTTGATCGCCGGGATCAATGATTGTGGGTCGATGGCAGATATAGCAATACCTGCAGGCTTCCGCGCGATTGCCTGCTCAATTACGGTTGTCTGCTCCTTCGCGTCATATCGGGTAGCTCCGCGGTATTCAACAGTCACGCCAAGCGTATCCGCGGCATCCTCGAATCCTTTGAGCGGACTCTTCCAATACTCTAGCCCGGATTGGAACGTTATCATGATGTATGTCTCGCCAATATCGCCACGCAGCCCCCGGTTCTCCCAAGAACTGTTCGCCTGACTGGTGTATTCAAATCTCAGAACATATAATGCAAATGCTGCAATAAGCAGAATATATACCAACAGCATTTTCTTCATACCGTTCACTTCCCTTAAGTGGTCTGATCACCTTACACTTCGTTCTAAATTGTAAACGCAATCATTCAAAAAGAAAACCACTCTTTGCTTTCGAAAAGAAGCTACCGCTGCTCTAGTCAATAATTCTGCTGCAATAATGTACTATAAGCTCGAAGTCTCTCTGGCATATGATCATAGAACCATATTACTTCTAGAGGGGACTTCAGATGAATATTACATCCTTTTTGATCTACTGCATTATCGTTACCTTCACACCTGGCCCTAGCAATATTGTTATTCTGTCTTCAACGCAGAAGATAGGCGCACGCAAAACGATGCAATATGTGTGGGGTGCCACACTTGCGTTCGGTCTACTGCTTGCCGCTTCCACCTTTCTTAATCATCTGCTCGCAGGCGTTCTGCCCAGCATGATAAAAATGATGCAGATCGTAGGCAGTCTGTACATGCTATACCTGGCTTATCAGGTATACAAAATGGGCTCCACTGCGGATGCACCGAAACAAGTTACTGGTTTCCTGAACGGGTTCATCATGCAATTTCTGAATCCCAAAGTCATTCTGTTTACGTTCACCGTCATTCCTAGTTATGTATTGCCCTATTACAATAGTTCTCTATCTTCGTTTATGTTCGTTATGCTCATTACACTCATTGGATTTTTAGCCTACTCCAGTTGGGTGGTGTTTGGGTCTATCTTCAGAACGTTTCTTAATCATCATCAAAAAACAACGAGTATGCTCATGGCTCTATTTTTGTTATACTCAGCCATTATGGTATCGGGAATCATCTCGTGATCGGAGGTTAGCTTGGTGGAATTGTTCAATTACAAAAAATCAGAGGATGTGCTGGCTCTCTCCGCCAGCTTTACAGATTTCACTTACAAAAAGCATTGTCACGAGGAATATGCCGTAGGCGTGACTCTTCGAGGCATTCAACAATATAATCTGGATGGTCATTATCAAGCTTCTCACAAAAATGGTGTCATGTTATTTAATCGAGAGCAGACGCATGATGGTAGCTCCTATGACCGTGAAGGAATCGATTATGTCATGTTATATTTCAAACCAGATCTGATGGCCGAGGTGCTGGGAAAGAAGGAGTTACACTTCTCAACACCCATCGTTTATGACCCTGAACTTGCGCGAGCAATCCTCAGGGTGAACGATGCTGTTCAGCATGGCCGAGATGAAGCTTTATGCAGCGAGCTACTGCTCAATCTAGCAAACCTATTAGCTAGAGAAAACGAAGTAATCGTACCGCATAAAGCTACCAGCAGCCTTGTGCGTACAGCAAAAGAAATGATGTTCTACAGCATCGACGATGTGCTTAAATTGGACGACCTTTGCACCCAACTTGGCATGTCTAAATATCAGTTCATTCGTGAGTTCAAAGCACAAGCCGGCATTTCTCCGTACCAGTTTTTCCTGAATTGCAAAGTAGAGCACGCACGTCAATCTTTAGAGAACGATAAAGACATCTACGCTGCTGTAGCTCAGTGCGGATTCGTGGATCTCACGCATCTTAACCGTCATTTCAAGCGTTTCTTCGGCATTACCGCCTATGAATACATGAAACAACTCAATTAGAGAAGCCGTTACTTCTGTCGTCTACGGACATATATTATCGCTACAACAATAACAAGAAACAGCCCTATACTACCTAGAACGAGTGGGAATAAATAATTAGCAGTTGAATTCGTTGAACCCAAGTCATCTTCGGTGACCCACTCTCCTGCTCCTAGTAATTTTACATCTTCATCCGCTTGGGAAATGAGTTTATTACCACTGCATAGAGTCGTTTTCAGTGTATGGTCTTTCTCATCTGAGGAAGCAAACACCAGATAGGTTTCATCTTTGGTAAATTGAAATCCACATGATGCGGAACCTTGATCCAGACTATGAATTGTAAGCTTCTGCTCATGAACTCCCTTCCATGCTCTTACTGCTTCAAAAGTATATTTACGATATTCGCCAAATCCGAACTGGCTTCGGGCGCCTTTTTCAGTAACCTTTCCCTCAAATACTGCCGAGTAGGTATCTAGCTTTTCTAATGCATTATTGTCGACACAGCTACAAGCATAGGCTTTCTCTCCCGGGTAAATGGTAAATCCTAATGTAACGAGGACAATGAGTATGGTTAGAAAGGATATTCGTTTCATAAAATGACTCCATTTCCTTTTTTTTCATGATTATACCATATGGTTGAGAATCTACTATTTATGTATCTGTAGAGTACGGTAGAGTAGCGTAACTATAGACCAAGAAACCCGCCCATCCCTATTACAGGATAAGCGGGTTTATTTTTTTTATCGTCAGCCAATGAAGTGAATTATAGCTGTTCACCATTGGATTCAATCACTTTTTTGTACCAGTAGAAGCTCTTCTTCGGTGTTCTGCTCAGATCACCATTGCCATCATTGTCTTTGTTGACATGGATAAAGCCATACCGTTTTTTCATTTCTCCTGTGGAAGCACTCACAAGGTCGATACATCCCCACATTGTATACGCAATAAGGTCTACGCCATCTGCTACAGCTTCTTGCATCTGCTCAATGTGACCTTTCAGATAGTCAATCCGGTAGTCATCGTTAATGGAGCCGTCTTCCTCTACCACATCGACCGCACCCAGACCATTTTCAACAACCATCAACGGAATTTGATAACGGTCATACAGGTGATTTAGCGTGTAACGCAGACCTTTAGGATCAATCTGCCAACCCCAGTCGGAAGCTTCCAGATACGGGTTTTTGATACCTCCGAGTAGGTTGCCTTCTGCTCTCTCCAGCGTCTCATCTGCACTTTCAACTAAGGACATATAGTAGCTGAAGGAGTAGAAGTCTACGCAGCCTTCGCGCAATGTTTGTGCATCGTCTGCATGCGTCTCGATGTGGATTCCTTGCTCATTGAAGAAACGTTGGGCAAATCCAGGGTATGCACCACGAACCTGTACATCTCCGCAGATCATATTCGAAATTTGATCCTTCTTCTGTGCGAGCAACATATCATCTGGGTTACATGTGTTCGGATATGTTGTCATGAAGGCGATCATGCAGCCAATTTTGAAATCAGGATTGATCTCATGACCCAGCTTAACGGCTTTGGCACTGGCAACAAATTGATGATGCAGCGCTTGGAAACGCGTTTGTGGTTTATCGATCCCATCCGTCAGTGTCTCTTTACCTTCAAATAAGATACCAGCAGCCATATAAGCGCCCATCGGCATCGTAAGACAGTTGATCTCATTAAACGTCAACCAATATTTTACCTGATCCTTGTAACGGTTAAAGAGGGTTGTACAATATCGAATATAATGATCAATCACATCACGGGATGCCCAGCCATTATACTTCTCTGTTAAGCCAAATGGCGTCTCATAGTGAGAAATGGTTACGAGTGGTTCAATGTTATACTTTTTCAGCTCAGCAAAGACATTATCGTAGAACTTCAATCCTTCTTCGTTCGGTTCCAGATCATAACCGTTAGGATAGATTCTTGACCAGTTGATCGACATACGGAACATTTTGAAGCCCATCTCAGCCATCATTGCAATATCCTCTTTGTAGTGACCGTAAAAATCAACCGCTTCGTGGCTCGGATAATACGTTCCCTCTTCCAATACAGATGTAATGCGTCGTGGAGTCGTGTGCGTACCCCCTGTCATCATATCGGAAGTGCTTGGCCCTTTGCCGCCCTTATTCCATCCACCTTCAAATTGATTGGCAGCCGTAGCGCCACCCCAGAAAAATCCATCTTTCATTTTCATATCTTCGTTCCTCCTCTATTCTTCTTTATTCGCTTAGCAACACTATATACCTAGTCTAACACCCATACCCTGACACCTTCTGTCATGGTATAATTACAACATGGAAAATAACCGATTATTCAGAATGCTACTGTTGTTATTGGAGAAAAAGAAATCGACTGCGCCTGAACTAGCACGGCTGTTTGAAATATCGGTACGCACCGTATACCGTGACATCGATCGATTAAGTGCGGCAGGCATTCCCGTATATACCACAACGGGTAAACATGGTGGTGTTCATCTCATGGATAATTATGTAATGGATAAGTCGCTTCTATCTGAAGATGATCAGAATGAGATTTTGTTAGGTCTTTATAGCGTGAGTGCCATCCCGCATCTGAACAGTGCACATATGTTGAAACGGCTCACCGCCATGTTTGACCATGAGCTAGACTGGATTGAATTTGATTTTTCTCCTTGGGGTAGCATTCCCATGCAAGAGAGAGAACTATTTAACCAGGTGAAGCTTGCCATCCTCAGCAAGCAGCTCATGACATTTCATTATGTCGATTCAGACGGCGAGTCTAGTATAGAGACGATCGAACCGATCAAACTAATTTTCAAAAACAATACTTGGTACTTCAAAGGCTATGACCGGAATCGCCCTCACCACACCGAAGCCCAGACGTATAAAATGAAACGAATATCTGAACTCAAGCTACGATCCAAGATCATGGACGAGAACACAACAAATGAGAGCTCGGACACGAAGGATCATAACGCGAGCGCGCCTGTTTCGTTAAAGCTACAATTCTCACGTGCAATTGCGTACCGGGCATATGATTACTTTGACCCCTCCCGGATTGAGAAGCTGCCAGATGGTCGATTGCTTGCATCCTTGGAGATTCATGAGGGCGAGCGCTTATATTCTTTTCTTATGTCATTTGGTGCTGAACTCACAATTCTGGAGCCAACGTATATTCGGCAGGAACTGCTCCATCGCCATCGCATGGCTGTCGCACATTTGCAGGGACAATGCACCGATCAATCCAGTCTAGATCAGGAATGAATGGTATACTGTAAGAGATATGGTTGGAAACATTGTAGTTGATTATGTTGTGGTATCTCATCCATCTATTCTCAGAAGGAGGTTTGTCCATGCAAGACATCAGACGTAACAATGTAGATCGATTTGCCGGCTTTGGTGCGTTATACGACCAAAATCGCCCCTCTGCTCCCACCGAAGTTGTAGAGATTCTAACGACGTACTTAGGTCATAAACCGCGTATGGTTGCAGATGTAGGCTGCGGAACAGGGTTATCCTCATGGATCTGGCTTCATGAAGCAGATCGTATTATCGGATTTGAACCAAGTGATGATATGCGGGCAGTAGCCGAGTCCAAATGGGAGTCTGCGGGAAAACCAGATAACCTCCGATTTGTGTCTGGCTTATCGCATGAGCTTGGCTTACCTGACGACAGTGTAGACATACTGACTTGCTCACAATCCTTTCATTGGATGGAGCCTCAGTCAACGCTCTCCGAGTTCGCTCGTGTGTTACGACCGGGAGGCATCTTCGCCGCTTACGACTGCGACTGGCCTCCAATGCTGGATTGGCAGCTGGAACAGGCATACCAGCAATTAGTGCTCACCGCAGACAACCGCGCATTGCAACTATCCAGTCCAGAGAGTCAGGCTTATAAATGGAGCAAAGACGGACATCTAGGGCAGATTCAGCAATCGGGATTGTTCCGCTATGTTCGCGAGGTTGTATTCCACCATCGCGAAACATTCGACGCAGAGCGTTATGTCAATCTGGCTCTTAGTCAAGGTGGATTGCAAACTGCTCTGAAGCTTGGTGCAGATGAAGTTCGGACTGCCGCAGATGAATTCAGACAACTGGCAATGAAGGTATTTGATGGGCACACCAGATCAGCTTTATTTTCTTATCGCATGCGCCTAGGAATCGTATAATTTTATAAACGTTATTATATAAATCTATTGAATAAGGAAGGATGTACCGTGCAGGAATTGAAGCAGGATCAGACACTAATTGTGAATACGTTGGAGACTTATTTTGATACCCCACATCGGGATATCCTGATGTCTCTTCCTGCCAAAACGGATGTGGAGGATTATGGAGTACCTCATAACATGCAAGTAGGTGAAGTTGATGAAGAGGGCTGGGTTCGTTGGGAGATGATAACCTCTACGGTAACTGAAGAACAGGTTCGAAAATTAGAGCAATTGCATGATATTCCTAATCCGGTACCTCCATTGTATCTTGCCTACCTTACGACCCGACATGTTCTAAATGTATATTTGCGTTATGATCACTTCATGGTTGGGCTCCCAGATTTGCCATCAGACAATCCATTGCGGAGTTTACATACGTTATGGGAAACATGGGAGCCCTTGATTGCGCAGGGGTATATTCCTTTTGCAACCTACGAAGATGATGCAGGGCCTGTGTGTTGGGATACCCATAATCCCAGCGAGGATGGGGATTATGCTGTTGTTTGGTTTGACCACGAGGCTCTAGTTGGGCAGCCATCATGGACTCGAGCACAGCTTGCTCCATTAGCACAACCTTTATTTCCTTCATTTCGAACGATGCTAACCTCTCTATTGCCCTAATGCATTTAATAGAGGAGTCAGCTACGTAGCTTTTACTCAGCAATGTTCAATTTATAGTGCAAGCTCGAAACAGCTTCATACTGAAATAAATCCCCAGATTCTGACCCTTTGATACAAGGGAAATCTGGGGATTATTAGTGTAGCATTAATTAGGAGGAGAACAGCTGATTCATCTGATCTTCCTGCACATTCAGAGCCAACACTACTTTAGATGGGTCGTGCTTAGAATAGAAGATGTTAATGATATGTCCCTGTTGCACCTGAGATAACGCGGATGCCAGCAATTCCTTCTCTGTAGTAATATCAAATGTTTCTCCATTCGTCTTGGTCACGCGGAGAGTAAGCTTGAGCTTGATCTTCCCTTCTCTCGCTCCGCCGATTGGAGTGACATCCAGTACTTTCGCTACTGCTTTCTCACCAGTACGGGCGATATCCATCATCTCGGGAGACACGCCCTCCTGAACCATTTTCTCATTCAGTAATTCCTGCATATCCTGCTGCGACAATTGTCCATTCAGGTCCAAACCTACCTTACGTTCATCTTTCTCAGATACCAGCAGTGGAATGAAGCTACCTGGCTGGAATTGCGCCATAGACGTCAACGGAATGATTGTCTTGAACGTAGTATCGTATTTCTCATGTCCTTTACGGGAGACGGTAACACCGATACGTACTTCAGGCTGTTCATTAATATAGGTTCCAGTCTGTTGTATACTTGTGATGACACCAAGGGCAGGTATCCCTGTCTTCACACGGCTTCTGCCGAAAATAGCGCTTAGAATTGAAGGGACAAAAATCAACGCAAATCCCGTATAAATTGCAGGTCTATACCACCAAGCCTGCATCGTAATAAACGGATCATTCCACAACTTTTCTGCCAAAAATGGCGAGAATCCAACACCAAATACAAGTAATAACCCAATAAGTCTCAAAAACCCTACCATAAGTACCACCCTTTCAATATCTATGTCCAGTTGTTAAACGTAATATTATTTTAGTCCATCCAAGCATTTGTTCTCACTAACGTTCCTACTTATCAACCTAGCTTGGTAGTAGTCCCATATAGATTAATTCAGATGGATTAGCGGGATTCTGACCTAGCCCAATACGATCCCCTACCCGTGGAATCTGCATCTTCGATACTAACGTCTCCAGTGTTCGTTGATATGTAGTCCCATTCGTCTCAGTCACGTCCAGAACCAGTATAACGATCGGGTCGAAGTTGATTAGTTTCCCGGTATCCGTAGCCGCTACCACGACAGCAGTCGCTGTTAAAGGAAGCGAACCACTCGCACCTAATTGTGCTTGCTTCGCAGAATGGATACTCTGGTTAATTGCCTCCCGATGTTCTTTAGATACCAGACCCTTCATCATCATGCCAGTAAGTCCTTTGTTCATGACCTTGTCAGCCTTTGCAATCGCATCTTCCTGTTTGTTCTTTCTACTGAACCATCCCATGATGAGCACCTCTTTATTTGTGTTATTTGTTATATATTAAGTATAAACATAACGACATACTCTTGAATACACTTCTGAGCACATACAAAAGAAACGACGAATGAAGAGATTTACCCTCCGCTTTCGCGCTCATTATGACACCTTTTTCTTGATTTTCACAATAAAAGAGATGACGATCCTAATTTCAATTTATCTTTCTGCATATTTTTTTGCGTACGCACCCGAAAGAAATGGGATATGAGGATGAAGATTATCAAATTTTACAAACGAGGGGGAGCAACATGAAGAAATTATGTTTACTTGTACTTCTGTTACTCAGCGGGCTTGCCGTTACAGCTTGTAACGGACCTCAAGTCGAGAAGCTCACCACCCAAACGATACAACAATTCTACCCAGGGGATATGGAAAATGTAGATTCCATTGAGATTACGGATGGTAGCTCAGGCGTGAGAAAAGTATTCTCTAACAAAAAACAGATTCAAGAATGGATTAATCAAGTAAAGAACCTGACCTTCGTGCCTGATTCAAACCAAGAAGACAGAAGTGGCTTTCTGTACGCGGTATCTCTGCTAGAAAACAACCAGATTAAGCTGGGGTTCACTCCCAATTCACAGGGTGGGCACTATTACATCCACAACGAAGAATTAACAACTCAAATTCAAAGACTACTAGAGAATGAGAACCTCACCAAAAATGATCAATAGGAACTCACATCAAGATAGCTATAACTTAAGCGAATTCATCTTTAGTATACCAAGCATAGGACAGCCGAAAGTTTAACCAAGCTATCCTATGCCTTTTTCCTGTTGATCGATCAGACACATAATTCGACGATAAATCTTATTTATTACGAAGTAAATAGACAAGCTTACGATAATACACCGCTGCTTCCTTATACTTGCGCTGATCCTCCGACACGACCGCTAACCCTTCATATAAATGCTCTAGCCTTAGTGCATGCTGTGCGGATTCAAAATAAGGTAGACATGCCAAAGCTCGTTCCATAAATACGCCTTGATCCCCATGTGCTAGTGCAAGTTGACTTTGATAGAAGATTCCGCTCATCTGTTGATCCTGCGTCGTCGCACACTGCAGCAGTTGATCCACGCTTAGAGCAAGCATACCCCAATCTTTACGAGCCAAGGCGATTTCACAGCGATAAATGAGAATAAGCGGCTTCATACCGTACTGTGTCTCTTCTGGCTCCTGTTGCAAAAGTGACTCGAATCTTTCAATCTCGCCCATGGCCTGATCCAGCTCACCCGTCATCGTCAGCATGACGATCCGGTTATTCGCAATAGCGGTCATCAGCTCCCCCTGATTGCTGGTGTACACCAAATTTGCCTCCGCCATAGTCAGCGCCGAGAGCGCCTCTTGCACAAGCCCCATGGTGAAACAATATCCACTATACGCCACATATAGTCCAGATAAACGATGAAATAGTCGCTGATCTACAACATGACGCATCGTCTGCTTAAACACCTGCTTGGCCTCTTCATACTGCCTAACCTGAATGTACGCTTCCATCTTGATGTTCTGCACAGACAACCAAAACTCACTGCCTTGAGGAAGCAACGAACTAAGTCGGGTCGCATGTGTGAGAACATCCACAAAAGCATGTTTAGAACGATAGTATTGTATTTTGTAGTATAACAAGGCCTTGTATAACGGACGTGGGAGATCCGAATCATCCGGACGACCGTATTTCTCCAGATAAAAGTTCAGGTACGAGCTATGTATATATTCATGTGCGGATGCATCATTTAATTGCTGATAATAGACTGCCTTCATTAAGGCAGTGGTTAACTCCACCGTAAGTGTATCATCTCGGTCATCCAATGCATGTACCGTCTCCTCTGGGATCGCCGAGGCGGCAACCGACAACTGGTCAAAGATCGCTTCGGCACGCGAAAGCGTCTGCCCATCCTGCGCAGCCGCATGTAATAGATATGATGGCTGCACCCCTAACCGCTCTGCGATGGCATCTGCCAAGTCTTCAGGAAGTGCGTATCGTTCTGCCAAAATATTAGCAAAGTGTGCCTGAGTAACCAGGCCATCCACAAGATCTTTGCGCGAGATTTGTTTCTTTTTACTTAGAAATTCAATTCGTTCCTTGAGCATAATTTTATGTATCCTTCCTATTATTTTGACAAATGAAATGGATATATGATCATCTTCATGTTATGTACTATCATCGCAAACTCAAACGCCGATTGCCACACTATTCCTAAAAATGAATCAAACGGTTTCCGTTTCGGAGCCAATTGTTTTACAATAGGAAGGTATGTAACATATGAGCTGAACATGAAAGGATGCCAATATATGATTATTAAACCAAGAACACGTGGTTTTATCTGTACAACCTCCCATCCTGTAGGCTGTGCTGCACAGGTGCAGGAACAGATTGAATATGTAAAATCCCAACCTGAAATTAAAGGCCCGCGCAATGTGCTTGTCATTGGTGCTTCAACCGGATACGGACTAGCTTCCCGTGTGGTCTCTGCCTTCGGAGCAGGTGCCAATACAATCGGTATTTACCGCCCAAGCACGTCCACAGAGAAACGTACGGCTTCCGCAGGTTGGTATAATTCTGCCGCTTTTGAGACAGCAGCCGAACAAGCTGGTCTTCAATCGTACAGCATTACAGGTGACGCATTTGCAAACGAAACGAGAGAGAAAGCCGTTGAATTGATTCGTAGCGAATTCGGTCAAGTCGATCTCGTTGTTTACAGCGTAGCTTCCGCACGCCGCGTTGATCCAAATACAGGTGAAGTGTTCAATTCCGTTCTGAAACCGATTGGACAATCGTACACTAACAAAACGGTCAACTTCCATACAGGTGAAGTTAGTTCAGTTACCTTGGAGCCAGCTAGCGAAGAAGAAATTCGCCAAACAGTAACCGTCATGGGCGGAGAAGACTGGGAACTGTGGATGGATGCCTTGCAACAAGGTGGCGTACTTGCTGATGATGCTACAACGATCGCGTTCTCTTACATCGGACCAGAGCTTACGCAAGCCATCTACCGTGAAGGTTCCATCGGTCAGGCGAAGGATCATTTGGAAGCGACAGCGCACAAGCTGAATGATCGTTTGAGCACTACGGGTGGACGTGCTTACGTTACCGTTGCCAAAGCACTCGTTACTCAATCCAGCTCAGCTATTCCGGTTGTACCGTTGTATATTTCCGCATTGTACAAAGTCATGAAAGAAAAAGGATTGCATGAGGGCTGCATCGAGCAATTACAACGTCTCTTCGCAGATCGTCTATATGCAGGTGGCGATGTGCCAACGGATGAACAAGGTCGCATTCGTATTGACGATTGGGAGATGAGGGGCGACGTGCAGGAGGAAGTTGCGAAGATTTGGAACGAGCTAACTACGGATAATATCTATGATTTGTCTGATCTCGAAGGGTATCGTAAAGAGTTCTTCCAACTGTTTGGTTTCGAAACTGACGGCGTAGATTACGAAGCAGACGTTGATCCCAATGTAGAGGTTCCACACCTTCGCTAATTGTGAAAATAATACGTTAACTTTAAGGGGAGTCTTGTGGCTCTCCCTTTTTGTATCACTTTTCAACAACTCAACCGAGCAAAGACAAAATAAAAAGAAGCACCACCATCCTGGATCCGCTTCTTGTGTTTGACCTTTTGTAATTTCTCTTGTTTCGTAGGCATGATGCGAACATGCTGCGAGATTGCACCGTAATCTTTGTTATTTCTTCTGCTTTGTTCTGAACACCATTGTCCTGCAAGCTCTGCTTTGCGTAATGCCTTTTGTGTTTGGGTTCGTGCCATGATGACAACACACTCCTTGAATTGGGATATCCCCAATATACCATGTGCATTAGTTGAATGTGAAGGTATGAGTGCCTTGAGGCAGTACATCTTACCGACACATTCAACTAACTATTATTCTGTAAACAAGAAGCCAATTCTTATTTGGCTGCTTTGATCGCTTTCTTTTGCCGGGATTGCCATGTTTCAATCGGTTCGTGATCCTCTTCCTCAATTAATTCCATCGCCTCTTCGATTCTTCTCGATTTGAACAAAGTAATTAAGTCCATTAGATCCTCTCGATCCAGTAACTTTACACCATTCACAGCAGCGAGTGTTCGACACGCCTCCGTGTATCTAGCCGACGTCAATACAATAGAACGATCCGCTTCATAATAACGCATGGATGTAAATATCTCCTGCACAGCACTTAGCCCTACAGGATGGTTAGCCCCATATCGCTTCGCTTGAATGACATTTCTTCGACCTAATCTGTCCGTAAACACGAGGTCTGCTCCAAAATCTCGGCTGCTTGTCGTCTTGTGCACCTCGTCATATCCCATCTGTTGAAATAAGTGAAATAGATACAGCTCGAATTCCGATCCATCCTGCATTTTATCAATGTCTCGAATTGTAATTTTGCGGGGATTGGCTTCTCTGCGTATGCGCTGCCCTCGCCCAATAATACGGCGAATAATCCATACAAATATGAGTAATGCAGCGATACAGCCGATGACCCAGGTGGTCCAATTGTCGTTCCAATTCATGTCTGTTCTCCTTGTCCATTCCCTTATATAGGTTGTTCAAAAAGTCTGAAAACCGACCTTTTTGAACACGCACTTATCAAAATGATGCCAAATCTATGATTCGTCTTCGCCACCGGACTAAATATATCAGACTTCCACCTCGGCCGAAAGAAGATGAATTCCTTGTAACCGCCAAAATTCTGCAAACAACTACAATTACCTATTTATATTGATAAAAGGTTACAGCCCATTAGGTTGAATTCAACTTGCTATAAATGGTAGAATTCAACAATCGGTTCTATTCGAACCGAAGAAAGGTGGTTTATAACTTGCATACACTTAGCAAACGAAATACCAAAACATGGGCTGCCCTTTTACTTAGCGGCGTGCTCCTCTTCAGCATGAATACACCAAGCTACGCAGCAACTTCAACGGAAGCGCTGACCAAGCCTTCCTGGACTTCCTCATCGCTCATGCTCTCTGAAGTGAACGCTCAGGAAGACGTTAGAATTAAGGAAATTCACGCCGTGCCCTCCAAAAATCTGGTGTACGTGCACTCTTATCAGCCTGTAACCAAAATCAACAGTAAAACGGCGCTGGATTGGAATCTGGACTCACTCCAGGCACTGGATGCTACAACAGGTAAACTGAAATGGAATGTTATTTTCCATGAGAAAAGTGGCCCTTATACTACATACTCCAATTCATTGTACGCCGATAACGGAACAGCCTATGTATACATGGAATATTCCGATGGAACGAAAAAAGTGTATTCCTACAATACATCCGGTAAAACGAACTGGGTCAAAACGGTAAACGCGCCATCTGACTTATATCTAATGAATAACGGCACGTTAATGATTGCTTCCAGTACGGGGCCACTATCAAATGGTTCTGTTCGTTCATCCATTTCACTTTATGACGCCAAGGGCAAGCTGATCACAGCGAAAACCATCAATGGGGCTGTGCTAAAAGCTGGTAATGACCGCATCGTTGTAGATGCCAGCAAGCAGACCAAAGTAGGCAACTACTGGCAGCAAGCGGCGAATCCGAAGCTGGAAATTTATGATCTCACGTTGAATCGTCTTTCCTTCTATCAATTCCCTACCAACGCTAACACGATCGGAGACGGTGGTGGCGAATCGCTGGCTATTCTGGAGGACGGTTCAGTCATTATGCGTGCCAATTTCGACAATACAGGCAATAAACTCATGGGCTTTGGTTCAGATGGTAAACTCGCTTGGGGTCGATCCATTGCTGGCAATGCTTTCGTGCAAACGGCAGGTAACGGATATACCGTGTTTACAGGACAGAAGCTTGAGCTGTATACGATGAAAGGCAAGGTAACGGAGCGCATGTTCAAGGATCAACAAGATGTATTAACTGTCGTTGAACATACACAGGATGGGAATTATAAAATTGATTTTGTTAACACAGGTTATATTCTTGATCCTACTACCTTGGAGAGCATTCACGAATTCACCTCATCTCCTGAAGATATGAAGGGTTACTCCACCTATACGAATGATATTATTTATAACTTCAAGAACGAGGCATTGTCCAAATATGTCCTAAACACAGCGAACAATTAATACGTAAATGGTTATAAACATCTATTTTCGATCTGCTTCATTTATAATGAAGTAACAGCTAGTTCATCATATGATAAACCAAAAATCCAGGAGGGTTCCAACCGGAACTCCCTGGATTTTCGCATTTCGTTACCTTTTAGATTCGTCACTTTCAGATCACAACGACATTATTTCCAGTTCTCTTCAATGAATTCATCACGGCCAGATATCGCACGATCTTCTTTGTAATGCTTCTCGTTTTTCTTATGATAGTCTTGATGATAGTCCTCTGCCGGATAGAAAACTGCCGCATCCCGAATCTCCGTTACAACCGGTTGACTGAAGCGACCGCTAGAAGCTACAGCCTGCTTGGATTGTTCTGCAAGCTCACGTTGGCGTTCATTATGCACAAAAATAGCCGTCCGGTACTGTGAACCTCGATCTTGGAACTGCCCTCCATCATCAGTAGGGTCAATCTGAGGCCAATATAGCTCCAGTAATCGTTCATAAGGGAATACCTCGGGATCAAATGTGATTTCTACCACCTCGACATGCCCCGTCTCTCCCGTTTTGACCTGTTCATATGTTGGATTATCGACGTGACCGCCGGCATAGCCGGATATGATACCATGTATGCCCGGTTGCTCTTCAAACGGTGTAACCATACACCAGAAACAACCTCCAGCAAATGTAGCTTTCTCCACTCCACCTCATCCTTTCTAATTAAGCAACACGCCCTAAGCAAAGTATAAGAAATACATCTATCGAAGTAAATAACATAACAAACAAGAGGTTGATGGAAATCCACTTATGTGGACTTCCATCAACCTCTTCGTAGTCATCCGTTATGTGATCGAGCCCTTGCGTTACCCACTACACAGCTTCATATGTGTTTGCAAGAATTCGCATTATCTCGAATATCGTTACCCGCGGCTACGACCCATAGAACGGAAGATCAAGCTCACGATGGCTACCAGTACGATAGCACCGATTAATGCCGGTACGATGAAGAATCCGCCCATTTCTGGACCCATATCTCCCAGAATGACTCCACCTAACCATCCACCGATGAAACCAGCTACGATGTTACCAATTACACCGCCGGGAATGTCACGACCAACGATAAGTCCTGCCAACCATCCAATGATACCACCGATAATTAATGACCATAACCAACCCATATCATTCACCTCTAATTAAAAGTTTTTGTTGTTGTCTGTCTACTATTAACCGCTACGGAAGCATTTAAACACCTATACGAAATTTGTTGTATATTACCTTATTTCCATAAGACTCATTTTTAGGCTGCTACCCACGACGGTATCGAATTCATTCTCGGTATAACTTCCGGTAACGGATTACTTACACAGCAGAGCTGCTTTGTACCTCCCGAAAGTCATTGTATGTCTTACCAGACAACCTTAGTATAACCATTTGAGATTTATAATATTTTGGACGTTATCCGATCATCATTATCCAACAGGATACGGGCAGATCAATAAAATCCAGCACGTCCTTTTCCAGGCTGCGTCATCCAATTCTGCTTGTGGCTCTTGTCCAATTCACCACGCATGGCTTGAATGATCTTCATCATATCTGCCTCTCCGTTCTGATGCCATTCCAATGCTGTACTAACATATAGTTCTCCTAGCTGTGCGAGTGAAAAGGAATCCGTCAAACGCGCTGCTTCCTTCGTGCCTTCCTCACCAGCGAACACTGCGAAGCCCCGCTGCTGCAAATATTGCAGGCGCAGCGCCTCGTCTGGCATTGGAATCTCGTACGCCCGGTCGAAACGTCCGGCACGGTTCATCAGACCCGGATCTATTTTTTCTGGATAATTCGTTGTCCCAATTAAGAAAATGCCTTCTTTGGACGTAGCGCCATCCAGCGTGTTCAAGAAAAATGAACGCACCTCCTCCGGCATGGAATCAATATCCTCAATAATCAGCACCATCGGCGCTAAACGCTTCGCCGCGTCGAACACATCACGTACCGATTCACTATTCGTGTACTCCGTGATCTGCCAATAAGCAGCAGGCCCTGAAATGCTTCCCGCAATGGATTTCACCAATGTCGTTTTACCGTTACCCGGATGACCATAGAGGAGAATTCCACGTTTGTAAGGGATATCGTAATCCCGATAGAAGGAGCGATCCGCTTCGAAGAATTGATCCAGTGAGCGGAAAATATCTTGTTTGATCTGAGGCGATAATACCACCTCATCTCTGGTCACTGAACGAGTAATCGACTCTGAATGACGGTCACTACCATTGCGCGCGTCAGTGTATACCGTTACTTTTTTCATATTTTGCTGGCGTTCACGCTCACGTACACTGCCCAGAAATTGCTTCAGCTCTTCTTCTCCGATGGCAAAAACAAAGTCCTCGTTATATATTCCATTTTCCCGGAAGAAAGGAATGCGTACAAGCGCCACACCCCAGCTTGGATAAACAAATACATTGTTGCGGATGGAGTAATGCACGCCGTAAGATGGCACATCTCCCTCATCGTCATAATGTAATGTGCGCAGTTCCAAATCATCGAAAATTCGAGCCACAATCTCTACTTCAGGATTATCCGTGCGTAGATCCTCTCTCAGCAGATCCCAATATTCGCTATTGGGATCATCGCTCGCAAATAGTTCATATTGAGTTCCGTATCGCTCATAGAGCGCCTCCGAAATGCCGCGAATGAGACGTGCATATGCTGAGTATCCTTCAATTCGACCATCATTATGCTCATCAAAGGCGTAGATCGCTCTCGGTGAATTCGTTTGCTTCACATGTTCCTTGTGTACTGTCATTATTTAGCTCCCTTCACAGCGGCAAGCGGTTTACATTTGGCAACAACTTGAGCCAGTCCCGCGCCGGTAACACTATCAATAATTTCATCAACATTTTTATATGCCTGTGGTGATTCATCAATAATCGATTCTAGTGAACGCTGATTGACAACAATCTCATTCTCTGTACCTACACCCAGCGCGCGTTCAAAATCCGCCAAAGTGACTAAACGCTTCGTTGCATTACGTGAACGGATTCGCCCTGCACCATGACAGATGGAATAGAAGTTATCTGCTCCTTGCGGTTGACCAACCATGATATATGAAGCTGTGCCCATGGAGCCTGGAATCAGCGCAGGGTGTCCAGTGGCGAGATATGGCTTCGGATTATCAGGATGATGCGCTGGCAATGCACGTGTTGCCCCTTTGCGATGTACGAAGACCGAGCCTTGATCTGCATGTGATTCTTCCCAAGCATAGTTGTGCATCAGATCATACAGTGTACGGAATTCGCACTTGGATCCGAACACTTCACGAAAGGCTTCACGAATGGAGTAAGCAATCAAGTGACGATTCACCACAGCGTAGTTTAGTGCGGAATACATCATATTCACGTAGTGGCGTCCCTCGGCATGCTCCAGTGGGGCAAAGACTAGTCTTGGGTCAGATGTTCCGAGCCCGTTTCGCTGCATCATTTTGGCGATTGCTGATGAACTGGTTTGACTTATATGCCCTCCCCAAGTGCGAGAGCCGGAATGGATCATCACTACAATTTGTCCGTCAACTAACCCCCATGCTTCAGCAATATCACGATTCTCCTCGGCGATCTCAATCGCTTGTATTTCGGCAAAATGATTCCCTCCGCCCAACGTACCTAGCTGACGGTGGGAACGATGCCATGTCATATCTGGGACAAGGTTCAGCACTTCTTCATCAAATGTGAATTTACTGCTCTCCACATGGGTAACAGACGTGGACTTCTTAGGGGTATAGCCATCCGGTATATATTTCTTCGGTAATCCATGTAATCCTTTGCGAACAATGTGCTCTAATCGAATGTCAGAATAATGCCCCCGCTGGTTCGCTTCCATAGGCAGTACCTTTTCAATCGCTTTAACGAGTTTTCGGCGCAATTTTACATCTTTCAAATCATCTTTATGCAAATTGGTCATATGCACCCTCATGCCACAGCCAATGTCGCTGCCTACAATCGAGGGTGATACATACCCATTGGTCGCATCCCATACCGCTGTTGTTCCAATACATGTACCAACACCGACATGCACGTCAGGTGTATAGCTCATATACGAAATTCCGGGGATCTGCAAATTGTTATTGGCCATCTCGAACACTTTATAGTCCAGAGAGGAGAATAGCTGTTGTGCGGCATATACGGTTAGATCCCCCGCCGGCAACTTGACCTCATGCCGGTATCCGCCCAAGGAATCATTCGCATCCGCAAATAAATTAGGTTGTGTATTCATAAAATTGGTTTATTCCTTTCATTTATCCGTAAGTTTTAAACATTTTCATAAATTGCTGTAATATCCAGATTCGTTGTCCTTCTTCTGCAAAAGGCACAAAAAAAGAAGCCATGGACAGAATGCCCATGACTTCTTCATCACCATAATGGAAAACAGTTGCAGCTTGAAGAAGCTGCGACTCTAGTTTCCATCGCTAAATTAGCGGCGAACAGCCTATCCATACCGAGTCATTCTGACTCTTCACAGATACGCTCCTTCTCCTATGTTGCCCGTATGAGGCCGATGAGACAATGAGCTGCATATGCAATTGTGTGTGAGTTGTGTTGTAATTTCTGTTGCGTGTAGTTCCAATTGTAGACCAGCGTCATGACTCGCGACCTCCCTTCGTAAATGATATATACAATATTAAGCGGATTTCTTTCCATGTGTCAACCCTATTCTTGGAAATTAAAATAAGCGCTGCTATCGGGTACCCTAAAGAATCGCGTATCTTGTCAACATGATGCATAACAAAAAGGCAAGACCCGCTGTAAGCGAATCTTGCCTTTGTCCTATCCATTTCACTTGTTATTTCAAGAAAACTCAAGCTTACTTTCCTACTTGTTGCTCCAACTCTTCGACCGGATTTTCGTTCTCTTTTTCCGGTACTTTAGAAGAGAAGAACCAGCCGCAAACGGCAATCGCAATCAGGACAATATAGAATCCGAATTTCCAAATTTTATTTTCTGGAAAATGCTCATCCAGTACGCCCAGAGAAGGGTGTGCAAGTGTGATAACTGAAAGTTTAACCCCAACCCAACCTACGATAACAAAAGCAGCTACTTCAAGACCAGGACGGGAATGCAGCAATTTAACGAAGAAGGAAGCGGCAAACCGCATGATCACAAGACCAATGAATCCTCCCAAGAAAATAACGATAAACTGTCCGCCGTCGAGACCACCAATTGGAGCTAATCCACTTGGCGGCAACGCAACAGCTAGTGCAACAGCGGCCAAGATGGAGTCTACAGCAAATGCAATGTCCGCCACTTCTACCTTGAAGACCGTCATCCAGAAGCCAGCTTGTTTCTTCGGTTTCTTCGGTGTCTGATCTGCAGCTTCATCGGTTTTGTTACGACTACCTAATATCTTCTTGACGATATGGTTGATGGAGATGTACAAGAGGTACAGCGCACCAATCGCTTGAACCTGCCACACATCAACGAGGAACGAGATTAGGAACAACGATCCCAAACGGAATATAAATGCTCCTAACAAACCGTAAAACAACGCTTTTTTGCGTTTATCATCTGGTAGATGTTTAACCATGATCGCGAGCACCAATGCATTATCTGCTGCCAGCAATCCCTCCAGGACAACTAAGACGGCAAGCACCCACCCATACTCCAATAATAATGACAACTCCAAAATTGACTCCTCCTTAGTATCCTTATGATGTACAAAAAAAAGGACCTTTACCATCGCTGGTAAAGATCCTTTTTATCCACAAAAAGAGACCTTTACCCAGCATAAAAACTTGGTAAAGGTCTCGCTAACAACAAATTGCTGCCAATAAAGCCGGGGATAAATCCCGAATTGACGACTTTACTGTGAAAGCTACTCCCCTTTAACATCAGGATATGTAGTTTTTAGATGAAACAGGCTTCAATAACCTGTTCTCATCATATTCATAACGTTAATTAAAGTCAAGCTTTATTTAACGAACCATTTTTCGAAAAACCACAAAGTCATATACAAAATTCCCGAGCGGAACAAACGAAATGAAGAATAGCGCCAATGATCGGCGTATACGCCATTTTTGCGAAGTATGCATGCTGACCACAATCAGTAGATACATCAAGAAAAGAAAACCATACAGATTACCAAACCAGGTAACAGCCTGCGGCATAATCCCGGCATTCTTCAATGGAAAAGCAACAAAAAGCAATAACAAATAAGAGAGTCCCTGCAACCACATTAGCAATCGAAAGCGACCCATTGTTGAATGTAACATGTCTTTCCTCCTGGCTTCATACCTATCCTGAATACTATCTCATATTCAATACCATTGAATTCAACCAGTATACCACATTAAACATGGCATACTCCCAACTGCACTCAGTGGGAATGTTATCCACGGCATAAGCTTTTGAACCAAAAGCCTCATTTGCACATAGGATATGACGAAGATTGTTTACGCTGGAGGGACAAGGAGGAGACAGGTTGATGAAAATCGCTATGGTTGCACCGGAAAAACTTCCTGTACCTGGAAATGGATCAGTCGAGATCTGTATCTTAGGTATCGCTCGCGAACTCTCCCTCCGGCATGAAGTTACTATCATCAGTCGTGAAATGCAAGGTCTGCCCACAACGGAATATACTGAAGGAATGACCATACGGCGTTTGCCTGCCACCAATACAGAGCAATACACCAAAGCTGTTATACGTTTATTGAAACACCATACGTTTGACCTGATTCAAGTCGACAATCGACCACGCTGCATGGCTGCCATCAAACAAAACCTTCCTCATATCCCTGTGATCCTCTACCTCCATTCTCTTACGTTCGCACAGCCAGGATTAGCACGTCTCGCGTTGATGCGACAGGCTGATCTAATTGCTGTCAACAGCCTCTCACTCAAACAACGCCTCAGTCGTCGATTCCCCCAATTAACAAGTCTCATGTCCGTTATTCCATTAGGTGTGGATCTCGAACGCTTCAAGCCTGCTACAGCGGTTGAACGTCAAGATCTCCGAACGGAGTTTAAACTATCAGAGTCTTTCTGCGTCCTCTATGTTGGTAGACTCATCCCTGGCAAAGGGATTGATGTCCTGATTCGTGCAATAGCACGTCTACAACAACACATATCAGTCAAACTCATTATTGCAGGTAAAGGGCCACCCCAATACGTTCGTAAACTGCGACAATTAGCCAAAAAAATGAACGTACGTGCTTCTTTTCGCGGTCAGATTGCGCATAAACGAATCGATCGTTTATACCGAGCTGTGGACTGTCTTGTGTGTCCCTCCCAGCAACATGAAGCTTTTGGACTGGTGAACGTTGAAGCTATGGCCTCAGGTATTCCGGTAATTGCTTCAGACAATGGAGGTATACGAGAGATCATTGAGTCTGGGCATAATGGTTATCTAATACATCCATATCATGAGCCAGAGCCTTTTGCTACAATTCTGTATAAACTAGCCGTTAATCCAGCGTTGGCTCGCTCCTTAGGCGAAAACGGGAGAGCACACGCCATCCAAAAGTTTAGCTGGGAGCGTACAGCATTACATCTAGAAGCCGCCTATACCCGGCTAATTCGCGAATAAAAGCGAGATAAATCAAGCCTTTTCTCGTGATTGCCAGCCTGTTATAAATGTGTCCATATGCGGAACGGGAACCTGTACAATCTCAATTAGCTCTACGATAATCATGTCCTTCATCGCAAACCTTACCTTTGCGCAGGTCTGTTGACTGAAGATGTCATAGAAGTCCGAACCTGTCCAACAGCCGTGAGGAATCAGACGGGGATCATTAACAATGTATCCTACCGTTCCAATCGGGGGAATGACGACTTTAATTGCATGTTGATCCCTACGATTATCAGGATCCTTGACCAGAAACAACATGTCTCCTACATGCAAAGCCCCAACACCATGATAGTGTTCCATCCCATACATGGCTGCGAATAACTCTTTACTCATGAATCATACTCCTTTACGTTTTCTCTTCAGTTCACATGGGAACTTAGGCTTCCCGATCATAATGCTTCAACCATTGAGTTAATTGATTACGAATTTCCTTACGGAATTCACGGGGCTCTAGCACTTCAGCTTGAGGCCCGAATTGATATAGCCACTTCAGAAATTCACGACTGCTGTTCAACGTCACTTCGAATAACAACCCACCATCGGGCGTATCTGTCATACGAGGACGAACAAACATCTCCTCTTCTTTTATGTAAGGGGCTATTTTATCCGAAAATTTAACTTTGAAATGGATATGTTCGTCCCCACGGTCAATAGACCATGTATGCTTCATGTACTGCGTTATGTTGAAATCACTTTTGTCAAAATGATTGTTGATCCGAACCACGTCAAGAAATCGACTGATTCGAAATAGACGCACCTTTTGCAACAAATGACAATAACCAATTAGATAAAAGCGTTGATCACGCGGTATAAGATAATAGGGGTCAATGTCCCGAATTGTGATTTCATTATTCGTCAGTGTATGGTACTGCGTTCGAATCGTTTGTTGATGAAGAATAGCTTCAATAATCGGAATTAACAAATTGGGATCTTTACTTTCTTCCCGATAGGCTGGAGTGCCCATACGAATAATACCTGCAATATCTTCCACAATTTCACTGCTTTTTGCATTCGATCTGGAATGAGCAGACATCACTTTATCAAACGCAGAATCGAATTCAAGAGGCAGCTTAGAGGTATCCACGACAGATGGAAGCATGGAGAAAACCATAGCTTCCTTTTCCGTAAAATCAAGAGGATACATGGAAAATCCCCCAATAAAACGGTAACCTTTTCCATAACCTTCATTTGTTATAGGGGCAACCCTGTCCAAAATCCGTAGGTCACGATATATTGTGCGTACCGTTGTATTACATTTTACAGCCAATTCTTTGGCTGTAATACCGGGATTTGCTTGTATAGCCTGAAGTATACGTAGCAGACGAATTAATTTCTCTGTCATGTAGTTTCTCCCCTTCGATACTTTATCGGCAAGGAAAACTAGTTCCTTTAGTACACTGGTAAATCTTTAGACCCAATTCACTTTCGCAATTTCACCACTAACATCTAGTTCTCTTGCACTTATAACGCTATTCCAATATACATTCTCTTACTTGCTTGCGTAAATTAATAATTCAAAGCCCTTTTACCTGTGTCTGATTACCTATATTAATTTTCACAAAAAAGCCTTGTCTCTTGATCAAGAGACAAGGCTTGAGCCTATGAGGTATGTAGCGCTACCAATTGGGTTAAAGCATCGATCATGTGCTCAGCAAGTTCTGGGATATCCCCCATCTGTTCCTCGTTCACATTACGGTCAAAATAGACTTCAGCGGAGACAAAATATATCCTCGGTTCCTCTTCATACACGTACTGGAGCTTCAGGATTATACTCTGCTGCGGCCAGCTCTGCTGTAATATTGCACGTATTCTCTCACAATCTGGATCAGGCTGTACAATCTTCATAGCAAACCGAAGTTGCAGCCGGCAGCCGGGCACCCCATCTGGCTTTTCCAATATTTCAGCAGCAATGGCTTCAAGAGAACTGCTTAACACCACTTCTCCGGTCACTTCAGGATGTGCACGTAAACTGAATTGCAATACAAACTCTCTGGACATGCTCGCCATCTCTAGGCGATCTCGACGATCCGTGATCAGAATGAGCTCATCTAAATTATCAAGGTCATAGAGCGTATTTTCGAAGCCTACTTTCAGATTATCAAATACAGTCGGATCAAACATGATACATACCTACCTTCTTTTCCTTCAACTTAACCTATATTTAGCCGTACCTATATTATAAACGCACAAGCACTCTGATGCGTTACAACCCCTCGTTTCAACCGTTCATGAACTACATCTTGTCATTCTGCTAAGGATTGTTCATCCATGCATCTTACTCTCCTGTCTTAACAACTAAGAATAGCCCAGTCCAATGGACTGGGCTTGAGTAAGGTTAGAATCCCGCAGGATTATATACCTTGCTTATTCTTCTGTAGACTTCTCTTCTTCAGCCGCTGGTTCTGCTTCATCTGCAGAAGCCGTAGGCTCTTCCTCGACCGCTTGTGGCGGCATTACGGAAGCGATAATGGAATCAGGGGACGTAATTAGCGTCAAGCCTTTATCCAATTTGATATCGGCAGCCGTTAGACGATCACCGATCTCCAGTCCACTTACATCTACCTCGATAGAAGTAGGCAGGTCAGCAGGCAATCCTTCGACCTCCAACTGAGTTTCCTGTGTCTGGAATACGCCGCCTGCTTTCGAGCCAGCAGCAGTACCTTGGAAATCAAGAGTTACACTTACACTGATTGGTTTATTCTTAGAAATCTGCAGAAAGTCTACATGCAACAGACGTCCGTTACGTTCCTGTTGATCCTTGATCAACACTGGAACTGTTTTGCCACCCTCTACATTGAGGTTGAACATTTCAGAGCGTCCTGTGCGCGCTACCTTCAGCATTTCTTTTTCATCTACATGTATTGGGGCGCCATCTTGTCCCGGGCCATACACGACAGCCGGAACTCGTCCGCCCTGTCTCAACAGGCGCAAGGCTGCACCTTTCTTTTCAGTTCTTGGGGTTGCCGTAAGTTGAGCCATTTTTCCGTTGGATTTCATGATTGAACATCCTCCTTCAAGGGATCCCTACTTCATATTGGTTTGAGGAAGCCAGATGCTTCGCAATTAAACCAAATGGGTCTTTATATTCTGTGGCCTAATTAGGAGCCATATCTATATTTACCCCATTGAAAGAGGATCTCAAACATTACTTGTACATTTTTTTGATTTTGACTATAAGAATCTCCCGTTAGCATCATGAATGGAACTTACTCAATTATTGGATTGTATCAGCTATTTCAATTAATGTTTTGTAATCATATAAGGGTTCGAGGTTGTTATTTTTGCCTGCAACCAGAGAGTATGTTAACCCCTCATTCCTCCAGTAAATGGCACTGATATGATCGTTTCCCTGATCCCAGGTTTGCGAACCGTCCGCTAGTTTTTGCCTTTTCTTTCCATGGGGAGACGTTTTAACCTTTGAGTTGGTGATCATCATAATCAGGTTCAATCCTTGGTCTGTATTGGCATACGTAATTTCTACAGCATCATATGGATCATTGGTAGCTAGAATCCTTATCGATTTTTCAGTCGTTTGGAATGGAACTGACGGTTCTTTAATGTCAAATGGGATCTTGGCTTCTGCCTCTTCAATTGTTATTTCGACTGGAGGCTTCAGATCCGAATCAGAGGTCAGTTGAGGACTTTCCCCGTTATGTAAGCAGGAGGACAATAGAATTGGAATCATACAGAGGAGCAGCAATTTACTTATAGCCTTCATTTCATCACCTCAAAACAGAGTCGTTACTTTCATTACGCTTCAAATCGCTGGAAAGTTTCATGATTTTACTAATTTAGTCTATATAGTGGACTCTACTTCTATATTTATCTCCAGTGATCTATACTCTGTTCGAGTGATTAATCAGCGTAACTCTAAGTATAGAAAAAGCAGCCGGAATCACTCCCGACTGCCTGCCCAACGTGGTCTTACATTGCATGCTACCGATTACAACTGGATTGAATTATGCACTATCCTGTTCTTCTTCAGCATTTGCTCGAATAACCTGCATCTGATCTGATCCACTGCGCACGATGATTTGCACATCTCCATCCTCAGGCACGATATCCACATATCGGTCTCCGCATGTATCTTTGGCCTCCCACTCATTCAGTCGAATGATCAAGCCGAGATGATGCAGGCCTGCGGCAACACGGAATCGAGCTTCTGCCACATTTCCTACACGTTCTAAAGGAACGGCTCCATCTTGCATACCTGTGCCCCAGACCCACACATCCCATCCCTCATATCTCTGATCCTCACGTTCATATCGAAGGGTAACAACGCGTGAAATTTGCTTATGCACCTTCGTCATGACGGAAGCACGAATCCCACCTGCCTCGGCTACGATATCGCTTGATCCAGGCGTCAGCGCACGTACAATACCAGCAGTACTAACAGCTGCTACTTCCGGATTCAATGAGCTCCAACGAAGCTTGGTTCCTTGCAGAGGCTGACCAAATTGATCTAGAACCAATGCTCGAAAACGGCTAATGCGTGTGGTGTACATAATCGGCTCACCCACGATCTCAATTCGTTCAGCATAGCGTTGCTCCACCTGTAATGTACAGGTTGAAGTAAGCTCACCACATTGAGCGGTGATGGATGCTTCTCCCGTCTGCACAGCCTGAATTGCACCATTCGACTGGATACGCATCACATCAGGATGAGAAGAAGTCCATCGTACTTCAGTGTTCTCCACGACATTGCCTAGAAGATCCCTCACGACCGCTCTTAGCTCTGCTGTCTCCCCAGGACTATACACCTGACGTGGGCTATTAATCTCAACCACTGCCGGTTCTGCAACACATGCACGCTCTGTATCATATAGCACCATCAGCGACCATCGCTCGACAGAGACGCTAGTATTAACGGTTGTGATCGGCTCCGTACCCGCATGTTGATCATTCACCACCACATGCCAGCTTCCTTCCGGCAGATGAATCTGCTGCTGATTAGCGGAACTGTTGTAGATGACGATAATCTGATTCCAAGTATCTTGATTCGCTCCATCGTGGAGCATAAAAACAACAACGTTGCCCTCGGCACGCATAATACGCAGGTGATTCCGTACCTGCTGGGCTTCGATCATTCGAAAAGCCGGGTGTGTACGACGCAGATGGATTAAGCCACGATAATAGTCAAAAACAGGACGGAACTTAGCTTTATTCGCCCAAGTGATTGCATTAACCGCATCACCGCTACGATAGCTGTTCTGATCTCCTGATTTGGAACGGAGCATTTCATCGCCCGCATGCAGGAAAGGAATCCCCTGAGAGGTCAATAGAATGCCTGACGCTATTAAAGAGCGACGAACCATCTCATGATCTAGGACATGATCCTCATGAATATATCGGTAGGGGTTGGCTGCTTTTACCGCAGATTCGGCACTACCACCTTCCACAGGCTGACCATCCTTCCACGTCGGAAAACCAAGTTCATGTCGAAGGTTCATCGCTGTTGCAATTTTGTCCCATAGATTGAGGTTATCATGCGCCGTTATATAGTTGACCGCCTCTATAGGTGATGATGTAAAATCATCCAATGCTCCTGCTACTCCTGTGATTAGATCGTATTCTTTACCGGCAGCCCCGGTAGCGAATCCGGTGCCCGTTCCGTCACTATCTCCTTTAATGGCACTTCGAAAGTGATCATTGAACACGGCAAAACCCTGACCCCGCTGTGTTCCTTTGAGTGTCTTTCGCTCTAACGGTGAGTCTCCCCCCGTCCAAGGTTCACCATAAATCAACATCGACGGATCGATATGCTCTCGCAGCTCACGTGTTAATTCATTCATCGTTTCTGTATCAATCAGTCCCATTAGGTCAAAACGAAAACCGTCGATATGATACTCTTCTGCCCAGTATAAAAGAGAATCAACAATATATTTTCGCACCATAGGACGCTCGGTAGCCAGCTCATTACCCACACCTGATCCGTTGCTCAGCGTACCGTCCGCACGATGACGATAGAAATATCCAGGCACGATGCGTTCGAATGGACCTTCCTCTATGCTGTACGTATGATTGTATACAACATCAAGCACCACACGTATTCCTTGTCGATGTAGCGACTGTACCAACAACTTGAACTCCCGAATCCGAACTGCTGGATCATGCGGATCTGTCGCATAAGAACCCTCGGGTACATTATAATGTTGTGGATCATACCCCCAGTTATAAGGTACTTTAGCCGCCGGAGTAACTTCGGAAGCAACCAATTCATTTACCGTCTGATAATCGGCTATAGGCAGCAAGTGTACATGTGTAATGCCTAATTCAGTAAGGTGATCTACGCCGATGGAATTGCCCGCATTATCTGTCAGTCCCGAAGCAGTAAAGGCAAGATACTTCCCCTTATACGGAATGTTAGCATGTGGATCTGATGAGAAGTCACGTACATGTAATTCATAGATCACAGCATCTACTGGGTGCAGAAAAGTAGGCTTCACATCTTGCTCCCAATCGACCGGGTGTGTATCCTCCAGATCAATAATCGCTGTCCGCTGCCCGTTGGCAGATACTGCCCGAGCATAAGGGTCTGCCACCACTTCTATTCGCTGATCGGCATGGGTGACCTGATACATGTAATAATAGCCCGCCCAGTTCCCTTCAAGCTTCAAGCTCCATATTCCATCTGGATCTTGAGCCATCAAATGCTCTTGGCCATCTGTATGTTCCGTTACCTTTCCCTTTGCATCATAGATCCCAGCACCTTCAAAAAGGAGTAGTGAAACCTGTTGTATCGTTGGTGCCCACAGTTTAAAGAAACTTGCAGCACGAGTATATGTTAAGCCAAGATCGTTGCCATCATAACGAAAAGATGTCCATTCCGGCATCGTTCCCACCGCCTTTATATGCATGAATTTCACGTTGTCCCGATGTTACGAAGTGGGACGCCATTTGTCAACCCAAGGTTGTCTGATACTCAACATATCGGTTTATGCTCGCTTTTGATGAAGTCATATCTGGGCAAAAGTTCTATCGCCCGCAGCAATCGCTTTCAAAATACAGCATATGTAAACAAGTGCCATAGATTGACAGCATTTGTCCTGTCCAGACGAAAAAGGCATGAAATGTTCAATATGATCCAACACGCTAACGTCATATGCCCAAAAAGCCCCTCTTCCAAAGAAGAGAGGCAGATCATTTCTAAACCTATTCTGTATAGTGATTATGATTATGAGCAATACATAACTGTCATTGAGATGGCTGGAATGCTAAGCTCTCCACCTACTACTGTACGGATCGTATCCGTACCCACTCGTCCTTGCTCCACAACCACATGCCATTGTGCTGACGGAATGGAAAGTGCTCGACTTTCTTTTGCAGCGTTATAGGCAACGATGACTCGCTTCCACGAATCGCCTGATGCTGTGCCGAGTAACTCATATGCCAGAATACCGTTGCCCTGTTCAAGCAATCGTATATTCTGCTCAATCTCTCCTCGGGTACGAAAGCGAAAAACAGGATGCTCTCGACGCAGACGAATCAAACCGCGATAATAATCAAATACCGGTTTGAACTGCTTTTTGTATTCCCAACGGATAGCGTTAACTACATCCCCGCTCTCATGGCTGTTAGCGTCACCAAACTTGGTACGCAGCAATTCATCACCAGCAGCCAGAAATGGTACACCTTGAGAGGTCAATACAATGCCATTGGCAAGCAAACATCGCCGTACCATTTCATTCTCTAGAACATGTTCAGCTTCAACCTGCTTATACGGGCTCGCTTGTTGAACCGCTTGCTGCACATTGTCGCATCCTTTGACACTGCCGTCCTCATCATAGCTGATAAAACCGAGTGTATCCTCCAGTCCTTGCGTATACGCAACCTTGTCCCACAAATTAAGATTGTCATGCGCGGTAACATAATTAATGGTTTCTGTCGGAGCTGCAGTAAAATCGGTAATAGCTGCCTTTACTCCAACCCACACGTTTTCTTCTGCTCCTTCTGCACCTGTTGCAAACCCTGTTCCTGCACCATCACTGTCCCCCTTAATAGCTCCGCGAAAATTATCATTAAAGACAGCAAAACCAGACTCACGTTGATCCCCCTTAAGCGTCATATCGTCTCCAAGAGGCGATTCCAGTGCGCCCCAAGGTTCTCCATATAACAGGATGGATGGTGAGACCTTCTCATGTAGGTCTGTCGCCAGACTTTTCATTGTTGCTGTATCGATGAGCCCCATCAGGTCAAACCGAAACCCATCCACATGGTATTCCTCTGCCCAATAGCGTACAGAATCCATAATGAATTTACGAACCATATAACGCTCGGTCGCTACTTCATTTCCTGTTCCCGACCCGTTACTATATGTACCATCCTCCCATTGACGATAGTAGTACCCTGGATAGAGCTTCTCAAATGAACTTCTCGCAGTGTCGAAGGTATGGTTGTAGACCACATCCATAACGACGCCGATCCCCTTTTGATGCAGAGCCATCACCATCGATTTGAACTCTCGAATTCGAGTCTCTGGTTCATCCGCCCGTGTTGCATAAGAGCCTTCTGGCACATTGTAATGGAGGGGATCATACCCCCAATTATAATTAGATCGATCGGAATTGGAAGTATCCACCTGAGCTTCATCTACTGTAGCAAAATCAAATACGGGTAGCAGATGCACATGCGTAATGCCAAGCTCAGCCAAGTGATCAACACCGATGGAATTACCTTCCGAATCCAGTAAACCCGTCTCGGTAAAAGCCAGATATTTGCCCCTATACTTCATCCCAGATGAAGGGTGAATCGAGAAATCTCGCACGTGTAGCTCGTACAACACCGCATCCACTGGGCTCGCGAGTTCTGGCCGAACATCTTCTTTCCATCCCTCGGGATCTGTATGCTCCAGTCTGACGATTACCCCCATCTCTCCATTCATAGTGACAGCCCTAGCATAAGGATCTACAGCTACCTCGCGTCTTCCGTCCCCGAAGGTAGTCTGAATCATATAACGATAACCACACCAATCACCGCTCATCTCGACGTGCCAGATGCCTTGAGCTTGTTTATTCATGGGAATTACTTTAGGTTTCAATTGTCCCGAACGATCGGAATATTCTTCAGGACTTCCGTCTGTAGATGGGGGATATAACAACATCTGAACTTCAGCAGCCTTCGGTGTCCATACTTTGAAACGACATGACGCTGATTGCATCGTAATACCTAGATCGTCTCCCTCATATGTATCGTTTACATCCTCAACATACCGTTGATCCTCGTATTCATATTGTTCTATCATGTCTGTGTACTCCTCTCTGTGGGCATCAAGTTGACTATGCTATATAAGTGCTCCTCTACTCTTATACCCCTTCCACAGTCCATTCATAATAAAAACGAATAAAAAAGGTTACGAATCCGAAGATTCGCAACCCTTATTTTAGAACGTAGATGATAAGCGCACGAGGTACGCCTCCATTTTATAAACTACTTGAATCAATTTCATAAATCACTGGAAATGGATTCACTTGCCGTTCAATTCCTTATACGATGCTTCAAACTCTGAGATCAGTTGGTCACCACCGGATTTCTTCCAGTTTGCCACTTCTTGCTCCCAGCCTGCATCATCTAGTTTACCCATAATGTACTTGGTTTGGGCATCCCAGATCATCTGATCTAACTCTTGACCTCTCTCCGTATAGATTGCAGAAGAGAGTGTCAGGGCAGGATTCGGAATTGCATATTGTTCATTCTCACGTGCCATCTTTGTACCCTTCATACCAATAGGTACGTCCACCAGTTCAGCAACATTGTAACCCTCAATACTTAGAAGATTATCACGATAAGGCTTCACTTCCCGTTGATATGCATCAAAGTCTTTCAGCTCCGTTTTGCCATCGGCAGTCTCGGTATAGTGCACATCCTTCAAACCGCGTAACTGTAACGTACTAAGTTCTTCATCCATTAGCTGATCCAAGAAGGTGAGTACCTCCTTCAACTGCTCTTCATCAGGTACGGCAGCTTTTGGAATGACAAGCATACCGTAGTTACCTGGTTCTCCAGCGATACGAATTCCATCCGGTCCTTGGAATGGAGCGACATCAATCTCTCCATCCGGTGCATTCGGTGTGAGACGTTGTTGGGATGACTTGCCGTTCTGGGCTACCCCGTTCAGCTTCATGCCAATGAGCCCGGAATCCATCTTTTTGTCCGCTTCCGATGGATCAAGTGCAGGGAAATCACTGTTAATGAGTCCCTCACTAAACAACTTTTTGAACAACTTCATCGTGTCTACATATTCCGAAGTCATGAATTCTGGTGTCAGTTTACCCGAGTCATCCACACCCCATTTATTTACGCCTCCGATACTCACCGCAATCCGTGTAAGTGGGGAAGATACACCTTCATTGTACCGTTTGAACAGCAACGCACCATAGGTGTCCTCTTTGCCATTTCCATCAGGATCATCCTTGCGCATGGAATGCATCACGTTGTACCAATCATCCAATGTTTTGGGGATTTCCAGATTCAATTTATCGAACCAGTCCTTACGATATACAATCGCGGTACGGCCGATATCACGGAAATTAGGGATACCGTAGATTTTGCCTTCTATTTTGATATTTTCAAAATACGCCTCGGATTGGGCAGACAGGTTCTTATAATCCTTCAGGTAAGGGCCAAGTTCCCAGAACAAACCTGTTTTGGCTGCATTAAAAGTTGTCGGTACATAGTTCACCCTCATAATGGTGGGCATCTCACCCGAAGCAACCATGACGTTTACTTTATCATCAAAAGCAGACTGCGGAATCCATTGCACATTCACATCGGTACCCGTATATTCCTCAATCTTTTGCTCAACCCCGTTCTCCTTCGCAGGTACATCACCTACCTGCATTAAAGAGATGGAAATGGGAAACTTGCCTTCTCCCGTCGCAGCAGGTGCTTTCTCTCCCCCACAACCTGCGAGCAGTCCTGCGGACATTGCACCAATGACAACCAATCCGCTTAAACGAGACATCCGTACTTTTGGGCTCATGAACCATCTCTCCTTTTGGATAACCTAATCATGACCTGCTTCCATCGAGTAGAAGGTGCTCACGGGTTGTTGGAAGCTTTGGTATGGATTGAAGCAAAACCAATAAATGAATGCGCTATCATAAATGTTCTGAAGAAAAGCACTAGGGAGTGTCTGAAAACTCCGAAGGACGCAGATTTTGCCGAATTTTCGTTCCAAGCCAGGAAGTTTTCCGCAGGCGTGCCGGGGCACGTCAAGGGAAAGTGACGCAGCAGGGGGCGAAAAAGCGGTAAAAGATGCACTTCAGCGAGTTTTCAGAAACGACCTATCGTGTAGCTAGTTCCATCTCCACTCCTGCAAGAATAAACGGAGCGACCGATTTCGGATCATTAATCCGAATTGATTCTGTTACATAATACTCGTATGAACCATCACGATAAGGACTGCCGCCAAGACCAGCTCCACCATTACATTGCGTTAAGGAGAGCACGCCTTCTCGATCCGTTTGCAGCAAATGCTGTAACAGACCTTGATATCCCTTTTCCGCAATCGCCTTGAATTTACCACTCAGATATCCTTTGCGTACACCTTTAGCTAAGGCATACACAAACATCGAAGTCCCCGATGCCTCCAAGTAATTGCGCTCACGGCCTGGTTGATCCAAGAGATGCGGCCATAATCCAGTTTGTTGATCCTGAACATGTACAAGCGCATTAGCCAGTCGTTCGAAGATACCTACAATCTGTCCACGCTGTTCATGATCCATTGGCAGATAGTCCAATGTGTCTACCACAGCCATCACATACCAGCCAACAGCTCTGCTCCAGACATGGGGAGAACAACCCGTCTCCCCTGAGCTCCAGCGCTGCTCTTTACTCTCGTCCCAAGCATGATACAACAGACCGCTCCGCGGATCACGTGTGCGCTGCTCTACCAAGAGCAACTGTAGTGCTGCCTTATCGAACCACTTATCTTGGCCCGTTACGGCTCCATATTGTGTCAGGTAAGGGGTCGCCATATACAACCCATCTAGCCACATTTGGAAAGGATATATCTTTTTGTGCCAGAATCCACCTTCGCTTGTGCGTGGCTGGCCTTTGAGCTGTACCATGAGTAGGTCAGCCGCTTGGCGATACTTCTCCTTTCCCGTTTTGTCTAAGAGCAGAAATAACGATTTCCCTTGATTAATCTGATCGAGATTATATTCCTCAACATTGTAGTTTCGAATCGTACCGTCTTCCTGCACGAAATGATCCATCAGTTCCTGGATATAATCAAAATACTTTTGTTCCCCCGTATGGGTATACAACTCTTCTAAGGCTTTTAATATACAACCATTCTCATAATGCCAGGTGGAGTACAAGTCATGGCTACGATAACTTTCCATGAACTGTTCAGCCATTCGCACTGGCGTAAGTTGTAACGTTTCTTTCATGGCGCTCCTCCGCTTCTAGCTCATTATTGAGCTTGCTTTTTGTAGTCCTCCGCATATTCTTCGCGAATTTTGTTTCCACCTGCATTCGCCCAATTCTCAATTTCCTTCTGCCAGCCTGCTTCATCGATCTTGCCCATAATGTATTTGGTCTGCGCATCCGCGATCATCTGATCAAGATCCGCGCCGCGATCACCATAGGTAGGAGAATACAACGTAAGGGCAGGGTTCGGAACAGCGTGCTCCGCAAGCTCTTTCGCGAGTGCGGTTCCTTTTTCACCCAGCTCAGTATCTTTCAGTTTCGGTACATTATAGCCCTCAACATAAGGGAAATTATCACGATATGGCTTCACTTCACGTTGGAAAGCGTCGAAGTCGCTCATCTCTACCTGATCTTCACCAACCTTGGTGAAATGTTTATCTTCAATACCACGCATTAAGAGCGTAGCCATTTCAGGATCCATCAACTTATCAATGAATGCTAACAAACTCTTCAGTTCTTCTTCCGATTTCACCGTGGATTTAGGGAATGCCAGAATACCTGAGTTACCTGTCTGTCCTGCAACGCGATCTCCATTTTGCCCTAACAATCCAGCGATATCTACTACACCGTCAGGGTCGTTCTTGGATAAACGTTCCTGCTGACTTTTACCGTTCTGTGCAACACCCACACGCATACCCACTAAACCGGAATCGTATTTCTTCTCAGCTTCTGTGGAATCAAATACTGCGAAATCTTGGTTAAGCAACTTCTCATCATACAAACGCTTCAGAAGATCCATGACTTGTTTATATTCAGGCGTCATAAATTCCGGTGTAAAGCTTCCATCGTCCTCCACTTTCCACTTGTTTGGCGCGCCAAAGCTTACACCAAGGCGAGTTGTGAAGGAATATTGATCCTCGTTGTAACGCTTGAACAGCATCAGACCAAATGTATTATCTTGACCATCTCCATCTGGATCAGAAGTGGACAACGTTTTGATCGTCTCATACCATTCATCTGGTGTTGTCGGTACTTTGAGATTCAGCTTCTCAAACCAATCTTTACGGTAAATGACAGTTGCCCGGGCAATATCGGAGAATACAGGTACGCCGTAAATTTTCCCTTCAACCTTGATGTTGTCAAAAAAGCGCTCGTTCTGTGCAGACAGATTTTTATAATCCTTCAATAACGGTCCAACTTCCCAGAACACTTCATTACGCATCGCACTTGTTACCGTAGGGTTATATTGAACTTTCACAATTTTAGGCATGTCGCTGGAAGCGATCATGACATTGATTTTGTCATTGTACGCTGAAGCCGGAATCCACTGGACGTCCAGTTTCGTATTGGTATACGCTTCGATTTTCTTCTGTACTTCGTTGTCCTTGCTTGGAACGTCTCCTACTTGTGCGATCGCAATGGATACATTTTGCACGCCGCCTTCAGCAGCCTGACCCTCATCTGATCCGCATCCCGCGAGCAAACCTGTAACCAGTGCAAGTGTGCTCAGAACGGCTACGGCTTTCTTTTTTGTTGCTTTCATAGAATGAAACCTCCCCTTTTTATGCAGCTTTAACTGTTTTAAAGTTCCGATTTCTTAACATGTGCCAACTCAACCTTTCACCGAACCTAGCATCACCCCTTTGGCAAAGTGTTTTTGCAGGAACGGATAGACAAGCATAATTGGAATGGTTGAGAACACGATAACCGCCATACGGATGGTGAGTGGCTGAATCTCCGTTTCCTCGATACTTGTATCCCCAATCCGGCTCTGTGCCAGAATGACAATCTCACGTAGCCATACCTGTACCGGCCATTTCTGACTATCGTTGATATAGATAACTGCACTGAAGAAGCTGTTCCAGTGAGCTACGGCATAAAACAAGGAGAACGTTGCCATCGCTGGCATGGATAAAGGCAACACAATCCGGAATAATACGCCGACATCGTTACACCCATCGATTTTGGCCGCATCCTCCAGTTCATCAGGGATGGCCTGGAAGAAGTTTTTAAGAACGATCAGGTTAAACGCACTAATTGCCGTAGGCAGCATGAGCGACCATAACGTGTCTGTCAGGTGTAGTGATTTCACGACGAAGTAGGTCGGGATCATGCCTCCGCTAAATAACATGGTGAACAGTACACCTAACAAGATCGGCTGACGTCCACGCAAGTATCTTCTTGAGAGCGGATAAGCCATAAGAGACGTAAACAACAAGTTAATGAAGGTTCCGATAACGGTGATGTAGATGGATACTCCCAAACTACGAATCAAGGTATCTGTGGAGAAAATATAGCGATATGCAGCAAGTGAGAATTCTTTAGGAAAAAGAATGAATCCTCCCTTGGCTACTTCACTCGGGCTTGTAAAGGAGACCGCCAAAATATAAATGAATGGAATGACGGTCACAATTCCGATTAACAATAGCAAGCCATGATTGAGAAAGTCGAAAATCCGATTGCCCCACGTTTTATCCTGTTGCATCTTAATGTTCACTCCTGTCTGGTGAAGAGCGCCTGCTCTTTATGTCAGTAGACGCCTTCCTCCCCGAATTTTTTGGCCAACTTATTGGCACCTAGTACAAGTGCCAGACCGACGACCGACTTGAACAATCCCACGGCAGCACTGTAACTGTACTGTGCCTGTGTCAGACCTTTCGTGTATACGTAGGTGTCAAACACCTCGCCCACATCGCGGTTTGTCGGAGTCAGCATCAGGAAGATTTGTTCAAAGCCTGTATCCAGGAAGTTGCCCAGACGCAGAATGAGCAGAATAACAATGGTACTACGAATAGCAGGCAGCGTAATGTGCCACGTCTGACGCCAGCGGTTGGCGCCATCGATTCTTGCCGCTTCATAGAGCTGTGTATCTACACCAGAGAGGGCAGCAAGGAAAATGATTGTACCCCAGCCGACTTCTTTCCAAATGGATTGTCCAACAATCATGGTACGGAACCAGCCTGGCTCAAGTAAGAAGGCAACTTTTTGTCCCGTCAGATTGTAGAGCAATTCATTAATGGCACCGCCTTCAGTGGTGAACAACATGTAGAACACACCAACAACAACAACCCATGATACAAAGTGAGGTACATAGACAAGTGTTTGTACGAATCGTTTGAAACGTTCACGACGAACTTCATTCAACATCAGTGCCAGTACAATTGGCAGTGGGAAGAAAAACACCATGTTATAGATGGCAAGCAAGAACGTATTTCGGAATAAAGTCCAGAACTGCGGTTCCCCGAAGAAACGTGAAAAATGCTTAAAACCAACCCACTCACTGCCGAGGATACCTTTGTAAGGCGTGTAATCCTGAAAAGCCATCGTAATGCCATACATAGGTATGTATTTGAAGATAATAAAGTAAAGCACACCGGGTATTAACATAATATAGAGCCACCGGTTTTTGATGATGTCCCTCCACAGTAGGTTTTTGTCACTGCGGGTAGCGGGCCGTGTCTGAGCCGCCGTTTCGGCTTTCATAGTGTCTTCCTCCCCACATTGGAAACGATTACAAAATATCACTTCCTGAATTCATGTCTTCATTGTGGAGGATAAACACATCACTGGCTATCGTCTCATTTTAGCTTCTTGTTTCCCCTTATGTAGCAAGGGTTTACAGCTTTTGTGTAATTAAATCCCAACCGGTAATGAACCGCTTTTAACCTCAATATCTCTGTCTTAACTCCTAAGAAAAGATGAGGACAATCTGTAAACGAGGCTGTGATCTTCTAATTCTTCTAATCCACAGGAAAAGTTAGTCCAGAGATGATTCGCATCACATTACCTCAAAAAAACCTGCCCGCCATAGCAGGCGAAGCAGGTCTATTTCTACCGTTGTTGTTCCCGATATTTCCCCGGGGTCGTGCCTGTAATTTTACGAAATGTGCGAATAAAAGCCGTCGGATTAGTGTAGTTCAATTTCTCTGCAATCTCTGATATTTTCAGATCCGTTGTCTGTAGCCAGGTCTTGGCTTTTTCCATACGGTATTGGGCTAAATATTCTGTGAAGTTCACGCCTGCTTCTTTCTTGAACACACGGCTCAAATAAACAGGATGAAAATTCAATTCCTCCGCACAAGCCTCAAGTGACAGCTCACGATCATAACGTTCTTCGATTAATCGGATCATTCGTCGAGCGATATTCATGTATTGAGACTCTTCCTGCTCTCGCCAGAAATGGATGACCGGTTGAAATAAGCGTTTGCGGAACCAATTCGTCATCTCATCCAGTGTAGACAGCTTCAACAAACGAGCCATCGAGGCTTTCTCCCCCAACACTTCCGCCACATCTCCACCCTGTTCCTGTACTAATTGATATACACGGGACAACAATTGAACCATAATGACCGGATACTCACTGAAATGTAGTTTCTTATCTGCAAGTAATCCCAAGTACTGCGTGAAGTAGGCATCCGTTTTCTCCACATCACCCTGCTTCAGCGCAGAAGCCAATTGATCTTCGATCATCCGTAACTGTGTATATAGGGCGGCTTCTGTCTGACCTCGTGGCTGAATATCCTCATAATGCAAAATAATACGGCTACCCAGGCTAACTCGCCCTTGGAGTGCTTCCCGGCTCTCCTGATAAGCTTGTGGTGTATCGCCTATGGCCTGATAAGATCGGCTGATCCCAATACTTACGGGCAGATTCAGATAAGTAACGACACGTTCTCGTATGCCCTCGGCTTGCGTGTGCATCCATTCTTTTAGTTGCAATTCATCATGCAGCTCAGAGGCCAGAACGGTAACCTGGGCGTCATCAATCATGACTGGTGTGAACCGAATTTCCGGAGGAAGCCATTCTCCAACGATATTATTTACAGCGAAAAGCAGCAGATCCCGATCCTGCTCCTCATAACGCGTCCCCTCAATGGTATCCATCTGAAGTGTAAGCACACCAAGGCTCGACCAGTTGGTTGGAAAATCATATAGATCACCTTGATATCTGAAGTCCTCTTCCGATATTTTGCCTGTTAATAGTTTCGTCATAAAAAATTCCTGTAAATGAACGTGCTGTCCCTTCATCTGCTCTCGCATGGTCTGTTCTGAACTGAATAAGGTCGATAATCGCTCTTCAATATAGCTGAATTCATCCTGTCTTCGACCTTTCGAATCCATAGGAGAGTCCAGCCCTTTCGTGAATTGAAGGAGTCTCGAAATGGGTGAATACATCCGCCGGCTACCGTAAAAAGCAACTAATCCGGTTAATCCCAACATCACCAGTGTTGCCACTCCCGTTACCAATGCAATTTTCTGAGATTGAGCAGTAATCTGCCCAAGAGATACAACAGATACGTACAACCATCCGTTAAGCTGTGACTGTTTATAACTAACAGCCACCTGATTCCCCTCTACCTCTGCATTGAAGAAGCCTTCTGACTGCCCTGTTACTTGCACTTTTTCTTGAATTTCCTCATTCAATGCAGTGTACTTCCCATTTTGATCCGCATCACTCAGGAAAAACTTCTGATCCCGATCAAGTACATACATATCTCCTGAATTCGTATTCCGACTCAAATAAGAGCTAAGCTCTGTATCGGAAATATCAATCACAAGAAATCCTTTCGGTTTGACATTCGTCGGCATCATCGGGATTTTGAACACCATGCTAACCACATTGTCCGAAGAAATGAGTGCCGGAACGATCTCCTGTGTTGAATCGCCCACACCTGCCGATACAGGTACACTTTCTTTTGCTGAGTTTACATTCTGCGTCACCCAGAATAAACTGTTCGTATATTTCAGATATGAGCCAATTCGATCTCGGATACTAAAATCGTCTAATTTGCCAAACGAACGCATTGAAACAACCCAGTCCTCATCTAGATTGACTAAATAAGCCTGATCAATATTAGTCACTGCCTGTAAATTGTTAAAGCCAGATGTCAGATCACGGATTTGCTCAAATTCGCTACTATCCAGTGGATGTTTCATCGCTTGTAAAACCAAAGGAGAATTTACGTATTGAATAGATGATAATTGCAAACTGCGCAGCACCTGCTCCACTCTCATCTGAGTCTGATGTAATATCTGCAGATTACTCTCGCGCACCTTTTGCTCAATATCCTGTGAAGCAATCGTATATGAGACAGAGCCAATAATGATGACTGGAAGCGCTCCAAGGATCATGGTGAAGCATAGCAGACGCAGCAAGTATTTTGGCAAAGAAGAGCACCCTCCTTCTACAAACTTCCCATTCCATAATATCGCTTACATTGGGTTAATTTACTATTGTTATTTTAAAACCCATTCTTATTCAAGTCCACTCATTTCTTCTGAACGATGAACTTCCGGGTTGACTTTGAGGTAATTTCCAGTTTATATTAGTTGCATATTCCTCAATCAAAGGAGAGATTTTGATGTCGGTGAGCGTTCTTAACTAACCAAGTTTCATATTCAGGAGTTTGGCCTCTCATTTCGCATATGCCCTCAGGCATACGTGTATTTCATGATGAGCCAGATCCCTGTACTTAGTTAAGAACAGCGGATATCATAAATCGCCTCCGGGATTGTACTTGTCCGGGTCTATTTCCGCGCTGTGTTCAGCGTGGATTTTTTTGTTATAGACCTTATTGGACTCTGCTTTCCCATACAGCTTAGGGCGGAGAATGACGTTTGTTCATTCTCTGCCCTTTTTGCGTTTTCCAGGAATAAGTCAGCTGTATAACCCAACACCATATTTAATATTAAGGAGAGATTCCCATGAACGAAAACACTTTACGCACACTGAATTATTTTGAAATTCAAAAAAACGTAGCCTCCTGCGCGCGATCTTATTTGGGCAAACGTCATGCTCATAACATGAAACCGATGAATGATGTTCATTGGATTCAGACGCGGCTAGAAGAAACAGCAGAAGCCGCTCTTATGCTCCGTTACGGCGCGAGCATCCCCATTCCATCCCTTGATGGGATGGAAACCATCATGGATCTGCTAGGCACAGGATATTTATTTAGTGAACGTGATTTCAGTCATCTTGCACAATTTCTGCGAAGCTGTGCACAGCTGATGAAATATATGGAGGGCAAATCCGAGATCGCTCCAACCGTCAGCCGTTATGCTGCATCTATGATGCTCATGGAATCATTGCTAAGCGAGATTGAACGTAGTATCCATAACGGACGTATTCAAGATCTGGCGAGCAAAGAGCTTACACGAATCCGTAAAAAAATGATGGTAAATGAAGAGCGAATGAAGCGTAAGCTCGATTCACTGCTCGGCAAACATCGCTCCATCATGCAGGAAAATGTGATTAGTCAACGTCATGGAAGAACCGTTCTGCCGATCAAGAAGGAATTCCGCAAGCTGGTCAAGGGCAGTGTGTTGGACGAATCAGGAAGTGGGCAAACGGTATATATTGAGCCGGTAGAACTCATGAGTCTTCACAGTGAACTCGCAGCACTACAGGGAGATGAATCTCGAGAAGAGATGAAGATTCTTGGTGAGTTGACCACGCTCACAGAGTCATATAGTCGTGAAATTGCTCTGAATACCGAGACGATAGGCATACTAGACTTTCTACTGGCAAAAGCAAAATATGCGGTCACTATGGATGGACGCGTTGTTCAAGTTAATGCAGAAGGAAGAGTTCAACTCCAACGTGCACATCACCCATTGATGGGCGAATCTATGGTTCCACTCGATTTTACAATTGGCACGAACTATCGTTCACTCATTGTTACGGGGCCGAATACCGGGGGTAAAACAATAGCACTCAAGACACTCGGACTACTTACCCTTATGATGCAATCCGGTTTGCTTGTCCCTGTTGGAGAAGGTGGTACGATGTCTGTATACAGTGAAATTGCGGTGGATATCGGAGATGGTCAAAGCATGGAGCAAGCACTTAGCACGTTCTCTGCCCATATTCGCAACATGATCGGTATCCTGGAACAGGCTAATTCCTCAACACTCGTTCTCATTGACGAGATGGCTTCTGGTACAGATCCAGGGGAAGGGGTAGGACTATCCATTGCCATGCTTGAAGAACTACATCGACGGGGAGCGACGGTTGTAGCCACCACCCACTTTGGAGAAATTAAGCATTTTGCTGCCGCTACACCAGGTTTTGAAAATGCTCGGATGGAATTTGACACGGCAACACTTCAGCCGTTATATCGGTTGCGAATTGGGGAAGCTGGACAAAGTTATGCTTATGCCATTGCACTGAAACTAGGAATGGCACAACACATTATCGATCGTTCGAAGTCCATCTCCAATCAGGGCATTCAACAGAGTAATTCATCAACAGAGAAATGGATAACAGAACCTTCTTCAACCCCACTTTCACAATCAACAGAAAAACATCCTGTAACTGACATAGATAGACCTATCGTGCTGACCAACACCACCTCTCTGTCAGAGTCGGCACTTAAGTCTAAGAAGCCAGAAGAATCAGAGGCGCCTGTAAAAGCCAACGTATTCCAAAAGGGAGACCGGGTCTACATCGGGTATCTTGGTCAAACGGGAACTGTGTGCGACGTTGAGGATGCTCGTGGTAATATCGGTGTCATACTCCGTGGTCGCAAGCTTAAGATTCATAAGAAGAGATTGACTCTGCATATCGCTGCCGATCAACTCTACCCTGACAACTATGACCTCGATATTGTATTTGAGAGCAAAGTGAACCGGAAGAAGCGTAAACTTATGGGACGTAAACATGTGGAAGGACTTCAGATAGAACTGCCTCCTGAACAACAATGACGATCCCAGTATCTGATATACTGTAAGAAAGACCTGACCGAAATAAAGGTGGAATTCAAATTGAATAGAGAATTAAGATCAGAATTACAATTCGAATCGGAGTCTAACTTAAGCTCAGATACAGATGTGGGCGCAGATCGTGATGCAAATGCAAATCTTAAGGAGGCTCAAATGAATCCACTGGTCTGTCCCCTCTGTGGGGAAGCCAATGGATGTTCGTATGCCGCTGGCGCTCCGCATTCTGATTGCTGGTGTAACCAAGCTGTATTTCCTGAAGGCGTGTTCGACCGGATTCCTACGGAGCAACGAAGAAAGTCGTGCATTTGTCAGACATGTCTAGCAGAGTTTAAGGCACGGGGGTAAATGGCGTTCTTGGTAGCAAAAGGGGCTGTCCCATAAGTCATGAATATGACGGGGATGGCCCTCCCTTTTAGTGTTTTTTTGATGTAATGAATCTGACACACGCTATTCACTCCCATTTTCCGGGATCTGAAATCTAACGAATCACAGAGGCACTATTTCGTAAATTCAGTTGAATTTTGAGGTTTTGACACCGCTCTATGACGGAATAGCGATACTGAGGTTCGTTAAATCCTGCATACGTTGATAACATGTCTATTAAGATGCGGTAGGTTCGTTAGCGTTTGGAGCGAAGATGAACTCCTCTTGGTAGCCAAACAGCGCAGCGTGATTGTAACATCACACTGCGCTGCTTATTTCTATGCCCTATGTTATCCACGGTGAGCAAGATATCTAACGATTTTATTTTTATCTCATTTGTAGCTTCCAACGTTGCAGTGCTTCGTAACAGATCCATGGTGCTCCTACTCACACTAAAGGATACTTAAGACAAGAAGACTATCCAAAATCTATTTATTCATTTAAGTTTATCGTTAATTAACAGCAGTAAAGATTGTTCGTGTTGAATATGATGTGTGATAAGGCAGGTCTTGGATCTCAACCTTCACTCTCATATTGTGATCTGCTGCGTATAACACTTCAGTGGACAATTGTGAGTTGACGCTTAATGCTGTTGCAAGTGACGC
>NZ_JAKRNP010000020.1:0-64631 GCF_022346845.1 Paenibacillus sp. ACRSA
CGCGATCTACTAGTAGCGGTGAATGAATAGTTACCCAAATGCATTCCAGCCAAGGTCAGCCATTTAATCCATGGCTGTAATGTCTCTACGTGCCAAGGTCAAAATGGCTGCGAGGTCTGTGAACTAGTAACTCCATTTACCGCGAACTTCTAGTGGCGGTGAATGAATAGTTACCTAAAACGCCCTCCAGCCGAGGTCAGCCATTTAATCCATGGTTGTAATGTCTCTACGTGCCAAGGTCAAAATGGCTGCGAGGTCTGTGGACTAGTAACTCCATTCACCGCGATCTACTAGTAGCGGTGAATGAATAGTTACCCCAAACGCCCTCCAGCCCAGGTTTAGTCATTTAAATCAGGGCTGGAGGAATGTACTGTACTAACGAAGTGTGCCAGAGACGCAGGAGGTAGCGGAGGGAACGGAATCGATTCTGTAGAAGCGGAGCGGTCGCATTTGTACCCGGATTTCTCCCTTAGCATAAGGGGAATCAAAGAAATCTGGGGACAACGGCGATCGAAAGAACGATCCGTTCCCGGAGCGGCCACCCCGGAGTCCTCCGCCCTCTGCGGCAAACGTAGTTACCTCAAGTACATCCGATAATTTAAATGATAAGAAAGGACGGGAGGTCAGAGACCATGGAGAAGAAACGCATGAAAAGCGGTGAAGCGCCAGACCCTGACAAACCGATGCGTTCCGGCTTCACCACGGGCGCGTGTGCCACAGCTGTTGCCAAAGGGGCAACGCAGTTACTACTAACCGGTACGGTGCCTGAGCAAGCTGTCGTATCCCTTCCTGCGGGCTTTGACCACTCGTTCGAACTGATCGAGCAAGGGTTAGAGGATGGGGTGGCAACCTGTGCCACGATCAAGGATGCCGGCGATGACCCAGACGCAACACATCTTGCCAAGATCATTGCCCACGTAACTTGGCGGGATGAGCCTGGGATGGAGCTTGACGGCGGGATCGGCGTTGGGCGCGTGACGAAGCCGGGTTTGCCTGTTCCGGTGGGCGAAGCAGCGATTAACCCTGTTCCGCGCCGAATGATCACCGAAGCGGTAACACAAGTCCTCGCCGAACACGGCACAGCGAGAGGGGTACGAGTGGTTATCAGCGTACCAGAAGGCGAAGAGATCGCGAAGAAAACGCTGAATTCTCGCCTTGGCATTCTCGGAGGCATCTCGATCTTAGGTACACGGGGCGTTGTAGTGCCCTTCTCCACATCGGCGTACAAAGCCAGCGTCGTGCAGGCGATCTCGGTAGCCCAGGCTTCCGGTTGTGAGCATATCGTATTGACCACTGGGGGCAGCAGTGAGAAATACGCGATGAAGATGATGCCCGAGTTGCCAGAGGAAGCCTTTATTCAGATGGGCGATTTTGTTGGGTTTGCGATCAAGCATGGCAAGCGGCTAGGGATGAAGCGCATCAGTCTGGTCGGCATGCCAGGTAAGTTTGCCAAGGTGGCACAAGGTGTCATGATGGTGCATTCCAAGAGTGCGCCGGTGGATTTTGGATTTCTTGCGTCCGTCGCTCGGGAGACGGGAGCCGGAGATGAGCTGGCGCAAGCGATCGAGGAAGCCAACACGGCGACTCAGGTAGCGGATATGATGACCGAAGCAGGGTATTTGCCCTATTTTGAGCGGTTATGTACATATGCCTGTCGGCACTGTCTGGAGCATGCAGGCGGTGGCATGACGGTGGAAGTGGTCTTGGTAACGATGAAAGGAATGGAACTTGGGAGGGCGGAAATCAGTGAACTTGACGACAACAACTGGAGCAAAGGATCATAAAATCCACATTATTGGTATAGGCGAAGACGGTGCAGCGGGGCTGACAGCCGAGTGTCTGAACATCATCCAAGCAGCTAACGTACTCGTTGGTGGTGAACGTTTACTGCAATATTTCCCTGATTTTGAAGGCGAGAAGCTTGCGATTAAGAGCGGTTTAAGTGATCTCGTTGTGAAAATAAAAGCGTTTCAAGCCACACACCATGTCGTTGTGCTGGCTTCAGGAGACCCGCTGTTCTACGGCATTGCCGGGTATCTGGCGCGTAAGCTGGGTTCGGATCAATTGCAGATCCGACCTCATCTGAGCTCGCTGCAGCTCGCATTTGCCCAGCTCGGCGAGAGCTGGCAGGACGCCGTGCTCGAAAGTGTGCACGGACGTCCACTCAAGGGACTCGCACAGCGCATCGATGGCAAAGCCAAAGTTGCGCTGCTCACCGACGAGCAGAACAGCCCGGCGGCCATTGCGGCCTATCTGCAACAATTCGGCATGACCGAATATGACGCCTACGTGGCTGAGAATCTGGGCGCAGCAGATGAACGTGCCCGTCATTATATATTGGACGAGCTGGCGGCAGCCGAATGTAGCCCACTAAATGTGGTTATATTGCTGCGCCGCAAGGATGCATCAGCATCACGCAAAGGATTTGGCTTCGCGGATGAAGAGTTCCACCAGCGCAAGCCGGAGAAGGGCCTAATCACGAAGCGCGAAGTGCGTGTATTCAGCTTATCGGAGCTGCAACTTGCAGAGGATAGCGTTGTCTGGGATATCGGCGCAGGCTCAGGTTCAGTAGCTGTGGAGTGTACACGGCTAGCGCCGAAGGGGCAGGTCTTCGCCATCGAAAAAAATGAAGGTGACCTCGTCAACATCGAGGCCAATCGAGTGAAATTCCGGACGGACTTTACCGTCCTCCATGCCAAAGCACCAGCAGGGCTGGACGAACTACCGAATCCGGATGCGGTGTTCATCGGCGGCAGCGGCGGAGAACTAGCGCAGCTGATCGCCCTATGTGCGTCACGGCTGCGCCCAGAGGGGCGAATTGTGGTGAATGCAGCGACGATTGAGACGCTGCATGACAGCATGAAGGCGATGCGCGAAGCAGGAATGGACGCATCAGTGACGTTGCTTCAGACGGCGCGCAGTAAGCCGATTTTGAACATGACTCGTTTTGACGGACTGAACCCGATTTATGTGATTACAGGAAAGTGTGTTGTTACAGAGGTCACAGATACAACAACGGCGGGAACAGCAGCAGGAGCGGCAGAATGATCGTTGAAGGACAGAACAAGGGGGATAACAACATGAGCATGGGAGCAGTAGGCACACTATATGGTGTGGGTGTGGGGCCAGGTGACCCGGAGCTGATTACCGTCAAAGCATACCGCATGATCAGGGAATGTCCTGTGGTCGCTTATCCGAAGAAACGCAAGGGTGGTAAATCCTACGCCCATGAGATCGTGGAGTTGTACGTGAATCCAGAAGAGAAGGAAATGCTCGGTCTGATCTTCCCGATGACGAAAGACCCTGTTGTACTAGAACGTGAGTGGGGAAAAACCGTTGAGGCATGTTGGGGTGCGCTGAAGGAAGGGAAAGACGTTGCTTTTGTAACCGAAGGAGATCCGAATCTATACAGTACATTTATTCACCTGGCACGTCTGATGCGCGAGTTGCATCCTGAAGTACCGATTTCTTCTATTCCGGGTATTTCATCCGTACTTGGGGCAGCGGCAGCACTGGATATCCATCTGGCAGATGGTGACGAGCAGGTGGGTATCATCCCAGCAACAGCGGATAAAGAGGCCATGCGACAAGCCATTGAGCATCACGATACGATTGTATTTATCAAAGTGGCGAAGGTGCTTGATCTTATGCTTGAACTGTTGGAGGAGATGGGTCTTGGAGGCAAAGCCTCAGTTGTTACTAAAGTCACTTCCCCATATGAACTGATCTGGCACGATGCCCGTAAACTGAAAGGGCAGGAGCTGGAATATCTGAGCCTGATGGTGGTGAGCAAATGAAGACATTGGAACCCAAAGTATATATCGTAGGTGCAGGTCCAGGAGACCCGGAGCTGATTACTGTCAAAGGCTCGAATATTTTGCGAAGTGCTGATCTGGTGCTCTATACCGATTCGCTTGTGAATGATGAACTTATTGCTACAGCGAAGCCGGAAGCCGAAGTGTTGCAAAGCTCAGGCATGGATCTGGAGCGTCAAGTTGAGCTGATGACGGAGGCAACACGCAATGGGCGTAGCGTAGCTCGTGTACATACAGGAGACCCGGCGATGTACGGGGCAATTTTAGAGCAGATGGTATTGCTCAAGCAGCAAGGTGTGGACTATGAGATTATTCCTGGCGTTAGCTCGGTCTTTGCTTCGGCAGCGGCATTGGGGGCAGAACTGACTGTGCCTGAGCTGACTCAGACCGTTATTCTGACCCGCGCGGAAGGACGTACGCCTGTACCAGAACGGGAGAAGCTGCGTGACCTCGCATCACATCACTGTACCGTTGCGCTGTTCCTGAGTGCGACACTTGCGAAGAAAGTCGTGGTTGAATTCCTCGCTGCGGGCTGGAGTGAGGATACACCGGTTGCGGTGGTGCAACGTGCCACGTGGCCTGATCAGAAAATTGTGCGTACAACGTTGGCCAATCTTGCCGCTGACCTGCGCGCCGCAGGCATTACAATGCATGCGATGATTCTCGCTGGCTGGGCGCTTGACCCAGACCTTGTGAATCGGGATGCGCATCGCTCCAAGCTGTATGACAAATCCTTCACCCATGGGTACCGTAAAGGAGTGAAGTCCGGTGAGTAATTCATATGCAGCGGTAGCCATCACCAAGCATGGGGTTGAGATGGTGCGCAACATGGCTGGACAATTCCCGGGGACGGATGTTTATTATATGACGAAGTTTGCCCGTGGAGATGAGCAGCAGCTTGGCTACAACATGTTCGAGGGGTCAGTGAAACTGATTCTGCCGGACTTGTTCAAACGGTATAATGGCATTATTTTATTCATATCTCTGGGTGCTGTAGTACGCATGATTGCGCCGCTATTAGTGGACAAAAAGGTGGATCCGGCTGTTCTGGTCATTGATGATCGCGGAGAACATGTCATCAGCGTGTTGTCCGGTCATTTAGGCGGTGCCAATGAGTTGACCCGCCAGGTGGCAGAGGTGCTTGGGGCACGCCCTGTAATTACGACGGCTTCAGATGTGCAGGGGACGATCCCTGTGGATCTGTTCGGTCGTGAGCTTGGTTGGATTGTGGATAGCTTCGATAAGGCTACGCCCGTGAGTGCAGCGGTTGTGAATGAGGAGCCAGTTGCGCTGATTCAGGAGACAGGTGAGCGGAATTGGTGGAAATACGATAAACCTGTCCCGGATCATATTCGTACCTTTCATAGCATGGCTGAAACAGAGTCATTTGCATTCAATGCGGCACTCGTGATTAGTGATCGACTGCTCACCGATGAGGAACAGCAGCGATTCATGAGCAACGGTGTGTTGTACCGTCCCAAAAGTCTAGTCCTAGGCATGGGCTGTAACCGGGGGACATCCTTGGAGGAATTGGAGCAGGAGGTTCTTGCGACGCTTGCAGAACAGTCTCTTTCCGTGAAGAGTGTGCGTAACATAGCCACCATTGATCTGAAAAAGGATGAGGAAGGTTTGCTCGCGCTTTGCCAAAAGTACGGCTGGAAGCTGGTTACCTATTCCCCTGCTGAACTGAACACGGTCCCCCTACCTAATCCGTCGGAGACGGTATTCAAATATACGGGAGCCTATGGCGTCAGTGAGCCAGCGGCACTGCTCTCCTCTGGGGCAGACCATTGGTTGCTGGAGAAGAAGAAAAGCGGTAATCTGACGATTTCTATCGCACGCATTCCGTTTAAACCTTGAACTAACGTTATATAGATAACCGCATCGGTATTCGGTGCGGTTTTGTTATATCGGTCTTTGTACACGAAATATGCAGATGAGGTAGGGAATTCATATGATAACAAGCGATAAACAACATGCCACACATGTCAGACCTCGGTTAATTATTGCGGGGACAGGAAGTGGCGCGGGTAAAACAACGGTAACGCTAGGTTTAATGAAAGCTCTTGCTGGTCGTGGATTACGTGTACAGGGCTTCAAATGTGGCCCAGACTATATTGATCCAACCTATCACACGGCAGTGACAGGAAGAGCTTCTCGCAATCTGGACGCGTGGATGACCTCACCGGAGTATGTACGTCATACATTTGTGCAAGCAGCAGAGGGGCAGGATATTTCAATCATTGAAGGAGTCATGGGACTGTACGATGGGAAAGACCCCCTCAGCAATACCGGCTCAACTGCCGAGATTGCGATGGTCACGCAGACACCTGTGATCCTGGTTGTAGATGTTCGTAGTATGGCACGAAGTGCTGCGGCGATTGTACTTGGGTTTCAACAGTTGGAGCCTGAGCTGAATATAGCAGGTGTCATCGTTAACCGCTGCGGGAGTGCAGGGCACTACCAGATTGTAAAGAAGGCGATTGAGCAAATGTGCGACATCCCTGTGGTAGGTTGGTTGAAACGAGAGGATGATATGTCAATTCCCGAGCGTCATCTTGGTTTGGTTCCCGCCATTGAACGAGGTGAACTTGACCCATTATTCCAGCGGGCTGCCGATGTACTGAGTGAGGGTACGGATCTGGACTTACTTCTGAAGATTGCTGGTGCAGCGCCTCCACTGAAATTCAAGAACTACGAACACCAAGAACACCAGAAGGACCAAGACGATCAAGATCATCAAGCACGTCCTGTCATCGCAATTGCACGGGATGCGGCATTTAACTTCTATTATCCGGATAACTTGGAGCTGCTTGAGGAAGCTGGCGCGAAGCTTACTTATTTCAGTCCAATTGCAGGTGAAGGTATTCCAGCGGATGCAGACAGCATCTATCTGGGCGGTGGATTTCCAGAGGAATTTGCTGAAGCTATTGCCACGAACAAGTTGTTTCTAGGAGGGTTACGTCAGGCTGCACGTCAGCATATGCCTTTGTTTGCCGAGTGCGGAGGTTATATGGTGCTTGCCGAAACGTTAACGGATCGCCAAGGGGTAACGTTCAACATGGCGGGTATTGTTCCTGCACATGTGCAGATGCAAACCAAGCGCGCAGCCCTTGGATATCGTGAGGCAAGTGCTGTTCAGGATTCATTTTTGCTGGAAAAGGGAGATATACTGCGAGGTCATGAATTCCATTATTCTACGATGACCTATCACGATTCAGATACGATTCCATATGCCTATGAAACGAAAGGTATGCGAGGGTTGAAGCCAGAGGGATACAATTCAGGGCATATTCTAGCTGGGTACACCCATGTGCATCTGGCTTCTAATCCTGCAGCTGCTCACAGATGGGTAGAGCGCTGTCGCATGTATCGACAAAGTAAGCAGAAGGAAGTAGAGTGACTCTATCCTCGGTCAATTATCTGAGACTTTGGTCGTGAAGTTGGCTGCTAATCATCAGAATTAAAGGTTTTTGCCTGCATATGTGGAATGACTTAAATACTGCCCAGAGCATCTGTGGATGCTGGACTGGTCAGTAATGACCGATACACATGACGGATACATCTGTGGTACACATTTGGACAAATTCTCCTCAAGGGTAACAGAATTTCGGGATATGCTTATGAATAATGCGGCTATACTAAGAAGTAGTGGTGAACATGTCCGCGAATCTGAACTATAGGCATAGCATATCGTAGATTAGGTATACCTGCCTTACCGTCATGAGGGTTTTGCAGAAGATTAATCTGCTCATTTGGATTTCAAGGGGGACATGCTTTTTTGGTCACTTTATAATAGGGAAATAGAAAGGGGATTACATGTAATGGATCATCGTAAAAAGGCATTATTACTCGGCGATTATACACATCCCGATTGGCACCCGCTTCAGGGTGTGGATGCTGAGATCAGCCGGATTTTTCATGATATTATGACTGTGCAATGCAGTGAGAACCGCAATATGTTATTACAAGAAAATATCACAGGGTTTGATGTGTGTATTTCATATATGGACGATTGGAAGGGAAAAGTCTCTCCACAGCAAACAGCAGGATTACTGTCCTATGTAAGCAATGGCGGAGGTTTGCTCATTTTGCATAACGGAATCTCGCTCCAAAACCGATACGAACTCAAGCAGATGATTGGTGCCAAATTTTTGCAGCATCCACCGTATGCTCCGCTGGAATTCACGGTCACGGCGGAATCACATCCTGTGACAGAAGGAATTACCGGATTTACGTTGGAAGAAGAGCCTTACCAGTTTGAGTTTGGTTCTTTCTCCGAAACAAAAGTATTGCTTGAGTACCAGTCGGAAGAAGGGCCGAAGCCAGCGGCTTGGGCACATAGATATGGTTTGGGACGGATTGTGTACTTGATGCCAGGACATCATGTGCCAACGTTTGCCCACGAGACGTATCGGAAGTTGATCTTCCAAGCAGGCAAATGGGCTGCACGTTACGTGTAACTTAGCGTTGTATGTTTGTGTTACTTGTGTGTACGGACTTTTTGAACGACCTCTAATAGGGGTATAATATATGCATCAATGAAAGAGGGGGATGACAGGAATGAGCGATTTGTTCAAAAAGGCGATTTCATTAGGGCTAGGTCTTACCGTCGTAAGCAAGGAAAAGATTGAAAAAACAGTGGATGATCTAGTAAAACGTGGTGAACTCGCGCCGGGTGAATCCAAAGCTCTGGTTGAACGTCTGATGGAACGAGGTGACGAGGAGCAAGGTCAGTTGAAGAGAGTGATTCACGAACAGGTTAAACGTGTGCTGCAGGAAGTGGGCGTACCTTCAAAAGATGAAGTAACAAGTCTCGAGCAACGTGTAGCGCTCCTTGAGAAGAAACTTGCAGAACTGAATCAGTCACCACAGCTTCAAACGGATAGCTCCCCTGCTCCACTTGAAGTTCCTCCTCTCAAAGGAAACGAGATCGAGTAGATGGCTGTACGAATTAAACATGTCGGCAGATACCGGGAAATTGCCATGGCGCTGGTGCGTCATGGCTTCGGTTATATGGTCGAGGAGTTGGGATTGTTCCAAATTCTCGCCTTACCCCGCCGATGGATGTCGCGTGAAGCCCACACGACCAAAACACTGAGTGAGCGTATACGGCTAGTGCTGCAGGAGCTGGGGCCGGCTTTCGTTAAGCTGGGGCAATTAGCGAGCACACGGGCAGATTTATTGCCTGAGTCGGTCATTCGTGAACTGGTGAAACTGCAGGATCAGGTTCCGCCATTTTCTTCGGAGACGGCTAGGGGTATTTTGGAACAGGAATTGGATATACCGCTGGAAGAGATCTTCTCCCGGTTCGAGGATACCCCTGTAGCTGCGGCCAGCATTGGTCAGGTGCATTTGGGTAAACTTCAGAGCGGTGAGGCGGTTGCAATCAAAATTCAGCGACCTGGCATCTCACGAATTGTGCAGCGAGATTTGGATATTTTACGCGAGTTGACCGCGATGGCAGAGAAGCGCTGGGATTGGATCAAGCAGTATCAGATTCCGCAGATGGTTGAGGAGTATGCACAGGCTCTTATGGCCGAGCTAGATTATACCATCGAGGCGAGAAATACCGAGAAGATCGCCCAGCAATATCAACCGGACAATAAGGTGAAGATTCCGACGATTTACTGGGATCAGACGTCTTCCCGTGTGCTGACGATGGAGTATATCGAAGGAATCAAGCTGAATGACCGTGAACAATTAGTTAAAAAAGGACATGACCTGAACGATATTGCACAGCGGCTGGTAGATTCGTTATTGAATCAGATTTTCATTCACGGCTTCTTCCATGCCGACCCACATCCAGGTAACCTGATGGTACTCAAAGATGGTAGATTAGCCTTCATTGACTTTGGTATGGTAGGAACGCTGAGTGACGAGATGAAGCAACAACTAGCCTCACTTATTATTGGACTGATGCGTAAAGATACGGACAGTATGGTTCGTTCCATTGAAAAGCTGGGCATGATGCCTGACGATATGGATCTTCGGGGACTGCACGTTGATCTGGACAAGCTCAGAACAAAATATTACGATATTCCATTCTCTAAGATCAGTGTAGGTGAGGCACTCAATGACCTGTTTGGTGTGGCTCAGCGGCACCGCGTGGTGATGCCTGCGGATATACTGCTGTTAGGGAAGTCGCTACTGACGATGGAAGGTGTAATTGAGCATCTCGACCCCTCCTTGAGTATTGTTGATATGGCCGAGCCCTTTGGACGTAAACTGATTAAGGAACGATTCAGCCCCGGTAGGATCAAAAATAAACTGTTCCGCAGTGCGGCCGATATGGCAGAGAGTGTGATTGGATTGCCAGGACAGCTACGGCAGTTATCTTCTATAATCAGCAAAGGAAAGCTGCGATTGGAAGTCAGTGTGCCTGAACTGGAGACGCTGCTACGAAGGTTGGATCAGATCAGTAACCGTCTATCATTCAGTATCGTACTACTTGCCTTTTGTATCATTATGGTTGGACTTATTATCGGTTCATCGATCAGTCATCAGGCAACGATGCTATGGGACATTCCGGTGATTGAGATTGGATTTCTCGTGGCTATTCTGATGGTGGCGTTTCTGCTCTATTCGATATTTAAATCAGGGCGGTTCTAGACGGTAATTGAACGAAACAAAGGATATTTACACTCTAGCCCCTCCGATTGCAGTACCATCTTCCGATCGCTGTTATCCTCAGATTTTCTTTATTCCCTTTTAGAAAGGGAAAAATCTTCGTCTAAAGGCGAACGCTCCGCTTCTTCAGATTGGTTCTGCACTCTACGTTTTTGTGTAAATGTTTAGTTCAAAAATATAGCTAGAACCGTGATTTATTGGAGAGTAAATATTACGAGGCTGTCTCAAAGTCACATAGGTGACTTGAAGACAGCCTCGTTTAGTTTGATATCAGAAGTATACAAAAATGTTGGTAACCATTTAGACTTTTAGGAACTAGAACTATTACATATAGTTTTCTAAACCTTTAAAAAGCCTATTAATGCTTATTTATTGGATGATTTTTCCGTCTATATTAACGCAATTAGAAATCATGAATGTTGGATGCAAGTTTACCCGAAACCTCGCCATTCACGACGTGTTCGCCACCGATCCATTGCAGGATGTAATTTCCGCCACGCATTCCTTGTGGATACCCCTCTTCAAAATTAGCCCAGATGAGAGTATCGTGTGCAGCGATTATTTTCTCAAAATAGATTTTATCCGTGTTCCCCAGATGTGTCAGGGTGACTTTGACCGGATGGATACTGTTATTTTTCATGATGAGTTTAAGATGGCCATGACCTGCACTTATGTTAAAAGCATTAGGAAATGAAGCACCACCAATGGCTTTATGTTCCCAATGGGCACTTTTAGTGGATGGGTGGGTCTCATCTCCTCCATCCGCGGACGTATGGATCACCGAGTACGTTGTTTCTGTTGGAAGTATGCTGTCTTGTGAGTTGCCGGAATATGACCTATCTGAGGTTACACCTACAATGAATGTGATGAATGTCGTCATTGCGATGGTCAAAACTAAGATGATCGTTACCCTTTTCTTCATGAATCATAGTCCTCCAAATTGAAAGATATAAAATGGAACAAGGCATGATAGAGCGGTTTATTCTATAATATGTCAATCGTTACGTGTAATTAACTATAATAGGTATTTTTTATGAATCTAAACCATGACAGCATAAAGAGCAAGTTATATTTTTTGACTAATTAGAGCATATAGGAGTAATTTATAGAAAAAGGAAGATATTAATAGATAATTCGATATTATCTCCACTTAAACGTATTCGTACATATATGGCACCTTGTCTATAATAATAGGTCAGTACATAACGGATCCGGTTTTTCTGAGAGGGGAAAACCAAGAGTATCGTGAGGTTCACGTATCAGTCCTTTATCATGATGACTCATCAGTATTGCAAAGCCCGGAATGAAACGATGGAATTTAGGTGGATTCACACTGGAACGGATGCCGGTGTAGACCTGCATTATTTTTTGCTGTGCAGTAGTCTCGGATGGTTATGAAGTCATACCACAGGTGCAGATGATCATTTGCGGATCATGTATTCCGCTATTTTGTGCTGGTTGCCTTCGTAAATCAGTGATGAATCGTTCTCTCGATGATCGGGTACTTATTTTAAATTTGGAGTTATAGAGCGGGAGGATCAGCAAGAAACATATGAATACGTTAAAACAACAATGGTTTGGCAACATTCGTGGAGATGTGCTGGCAGGTATTACGGTTGCGCTCGCACTTATCCCCGAAGCGATTGCCTTCTCCATCATTGCAGGTGTCGATCCAATGGTCGGATTGTACGCTTCCATTACGATTGCCATCGTGATTTCGATTGCAGGAGGCAGACCGGGTATGATCTCGGCTGCAACGGGTGCTATGGCGGTACTCATGGTTGGTCTCGTGAAAGATCATGGTTTGGAGTATCTGTTTGCAGCAACCATACTGACAGGGGTCATTCAGTTTATTTTAGGTATTTTCAAAGTGGGACGATTTATAACCTTTGTGCCGCATTCGGTTTTGACCGGATTCGTGAATGCACTGGCGATTCTTATCTTTATGGCACAGCTCACGCATTTTACAGGCGCGAATTGGATGATGTATGCGATGGTTGCGGGCACGCTGGCGATTGTTTATATTTTGCCAAGGTTTTTCAAAGCGGTACCGGCTCCGCTCATCGCGATCATTGTCATGACGATTATTACGATGGTTTTTCACTTAGATGTGAAAACGGTAGAAAATATGGGTAATCTGACAAGCACACTTCCGATGTTCCATTTGCCTAATATCGCTTGGACATGGGATACACTGATGATTCTGTTGCCTTATTCCTTCACTATGGCACTGGTAGGTTTGCTAGAATCACTTCTGACCGCAACCATTGTTGATGAGATGACGGAGACGAAGAGCAGCAAAAATCGCGAGGTGCGTGGTCAAGGCATTGCGAACTTTGTGAATGGATTCTTTGGTGGTATGGGCGGTTGTGCGATGATCGGGCAATCGGTCATTAATGTGAAGTCGGGCGGACGAGGACGTTTATCCACCTTCACGGCAGGAGCCTTTCTGGCAATTTTGTTATTGCTTTTCAGTGGGGTAGTCAAACAGATACCAATGGGTGCGCTCGTAGGTGTCATGTTTATGGTCTGCATCGGAACTTTTGACTGGAGTTCAGTTAAAAATATTGCTCGTGTACCTCGGGCAGAAGCGATTGTCATGGTGGTTACCGTAGCGATTGTAGTCTATACCCACGATCTGTCGATCGGGGTTATGGTTGGGGTTGTACTCAGTGTGCTGCACTTCGGCTGGAAACAGACCAAAATTCGTGTGCAGACAAGCCAAGAGCAAGGGCAGAAGATTTATCGTGTGGTTGGACCATTTTTCTTCGGTTCATCCTCTCATTTTGTTGATAAGTTCAACGCCGAGGCTGATCCGGACGAAATTACGATTGATTTTGGCGGATCACATATCTGGGATAATACGGCCGTTGTTGCGATTGGCAAGGTGAAGTTCAAATATGCGAAGCTTGGCAAAACCGTGCACCTGCGCGGTCTGAATGAAGAAAGCTCGCGTTTGTTAGAGCGAAGTGGATTTGCCACATCGGACGGACATGGATCATAAACGGATTTAAACTACGTTTAAACCACGACAGGATGATATAGTTTGTAGCGGAACGAAGTGGTTTTTATGGCGGTGGAATCAAGTGATTTATAGCGGTAGAACGAAATGGTTTATATCGCTTAAATAATTGATTTGCCGAGTAAGCTAGGAGTGTCTGAAAACTCCGAAGGACGCAGATTTTGCCGAATTTTCGTTCCAGGCCAGGAAATTTTCTGCAGGCGTGCCGGGGCACGTCAAGGTAAAGTGACGCAGCAAGGGGCGAAAAGGTGGTAAAAGATGCACTTCAGCGAGTTTTCAGACACGACCTAGTATGAACTGATTAGAAAAATAAGAAGAGCTTCCTTACAGCGGTGACTTCTCTCAGAGGATTTAACTCGGGAGAGGGCGCCGCTGTTCTAGTTTTAACGTCGTATATGGGGGTAGTGCATGCTTTTGTTTTTCTAACGAATCACACGCACGTTAATCTGGCATTATCGCCAATATGTCCTCTGTTTGTGCGGATATTTCGTGTAATAGGGCGGCTGGAGTTCGTTAGAAATGACAACTCGCTAAATACGCTGGAATAGAGTGCGTTAGGTTCGTTAGAAATTCGGGATAGCTTAGTTGAAAGCGGCCTGCTACAAATCTCGGGGATTTGTGATACAAGTTAGCGGGGAAAGTGGTATCCCCTTTTGTTTTGCTTGACTAACGTGTAAACTACAGTGTATGGAGAAGAAGAGCAACGAGTGGATTGCTTTTCAAAAATTCATTTCATAATCATGATGGATATAAGGGAAACTATGTAGGTTGAAAATAGACATTTTACACTGATTAGATGGTTGTTAAGTCATTGGAGTGGTCATTGTAAAGTTAACTGGTTCAATTTATTACGCAAGTTATTATGAAATGGACTTATCTAAATGAATATACAGAGGTGTAACGATTGGCAAACTTTGAACAACTGGGCATTCGTCCAGAATGGTGCGAAATCCTGAAGCATCAGGGAATCGCCGTGGCGACTCCGGTACAGGAACGTTCGATTCCGGTACTGCTTGGAGGACGCGATATTATTGCTGAGGCACAGACAGGCACAGGGAAAACGCTGGCTTTTTTGCTGCCGATCATTCAGAAAATCAACGTATCTGACCGCTCACCGCAAGCGTTAATTATTGCGCCTACGCGTGAACTCGCGTTGCAGATTACAGAAGAAGCGAAGAAGCTTACAGCTAATGATGATAAGCTGCATGTGCTTGCTGTATATGGTGGACAAGATGTAGAGAAGCAGCTGCGCAAATTGCAGAATGGTACTCAGATCGTAATTGGTACACCGGGACGTCTGCTCGATCACTTGCGCCGTGGCACATTGAAGCTGGATAACGTAAAAAAATTGGTGCTGGACGAAGCAGACCAAATGTTGCACATGGGCTTCTTGGATGATGTGGAGACGATTATTCGTGAAATGCCACACAAACGTCAGACAATGCTGTTCTCAGCAACGATGCCGAAGGGCATTCGGATGCTGGCTAAGAACTACATGAAGGACCCTGAGGATGTGAAAGTATCCTCTAAGGCGGTCATCCCAGTCCACCAGATTCGCCAGCAGGTGCTGGAATGTACAGATCGTGGCAAGTTTGATGCGCTTCGCGGCATGATTGATACGTATCGTCCATATTTGGCGATTATTTTCTGCCGCACCAAGCGCCGCGCATCCAAGCTGAACGAAGATCTGCGTGAAGCAGGGTATGAAAGTGATGAGCTTCATGGGGACCTGTCCCAGTCGAAGCGTGAGAATGTGATGAAGAAATTCCGTGAAGCCAAACTGCAAATCCTCGTTGCTACTGATGTGGCGGCACGCGGATTGGATGTTGAAGGCGTAACGCATGTATTCAACTATGACATGCCACATGATGCGGAAAGCTATATTCACCGAATCGGCCGTACAGGTCGTGCGGGTGGAACAGGTCTTGCTATTACATTTGCAACACAGCACGACAGACCGGAGCTTGCGCGTATTGAAGAGGGTACGAATCAGAAGCTGAACCGTATTCAGTGGACGAGTGAAGGGCCAGTAGCTTCTACTGGAGAAACCCGTCGTACGATCCACAGTCAAGGTGATGACGAGCGTTCAGGCGGACGTTCTGCGGGCACAGGTAGTGCTCGCCGCGGCGCAGGTCGTAGCGACCGCAGAGATGGCGGTCGTGGTGGTCGTGGTTCCCGCGGCAGCGAAGGTGGACGCAGCGGTGGACGTAGTGGCGGACGCAGTGGCGACGAGCGTAGCGCCGGACGTGGTTCCGCGCGCAGCAGCGACAGCAGTCGCGGTGCTGGTCAAGGCGGACGCGGCGCAGGTCGCAGCGGCGATGAGCGCAGCAGCAGCCGTAGTGGTGGCCGTAGCGCCGATGGGCGCAGCAGCAGCGGCTGGGGTGGGCGCAACGCCGACCCGCGCAACGCTGGGCGCGGCGCAGCGAAGGGTGAACGTCGCGATTCACGTCGTGGACGTTAAGATCGATTATGCCAGCGGTAGTATAACCATGCTGGATGTAAGACATGGAACATATCTGAGAGAACGCAAGTACAACGGTACCGAGTTCTCGAACGAGGGTCACGGCAGTAATTTTGCCGTGGCCCTTTTTTCCGTAGGAGAAACGCATTAGATTCTGGTACGTATTGGATAGTTATGGATTATTTATAAGATGAACTACACTTACGAGGGTAGAGATGGATTGTTGCAAATGTGGAGAAGGCGGGTATACAAGAAGTGGGATTTTGCCCGTCGTGGTTATGTATAATGAAACGTTTGAGGCTAGGAGGCTATACATGAGTACATATGGTTTGATTCAGGAGCAGCGAAGGATGCAACCTTTTTACTGGATATTTACACAGATCATGAGTGGATTAGGCATGCTTATTGCATTAGCCATGATTGTAGGCCCGATCTATCTGGTCACCATATTTACGGAAGAGTGGCTTTGGTTGACACTTATTCTGCTGCCGTTGGGGTTATGGCTTTTCTATGTATTATGGCGAGCGTTGCGTCGGTATGCATGGAAAAATTGTCATCTGGATCGTGTGGAAATGGATGACTACCAGGTGCGATATATACAGTGGAACCCAGAAACTCAGGAGTCGGAGGAGGATGCGTTTGACCGTTCGGCTATTCAGCAGGTGTATATGAGTCGTTATACGATGAAAAATGCTCATTTCTACCAGAAGGAGAATTTTGGAGAGCATGTGATGCTCTATCAGTTTCTGCCGGAAATACATATCATCTACCGTCAGGGTATGCAGAATAAGATATGTACCGTCCGGTTTTATGAAGGGGCTGAAGCTAAGACATGGTTAGATGAGCTGTCCTCACAGGAAGTTCCACTAACGTTCACGATGTACTCTAACGCGAAGCTTGGTACAGAAGAGTTTAGAGGAGGACTAGAGGAAGACCCATATCTGGAAGAGGCATCATGGACGGGAAATGTTCTACTCCAATATGAGGCTTACCATGAGCGCCAGATGAAATTGATTCTGGATCAGATTGAGAGTGTTCAGTCAGCGAAAAGAGAGAGGAAACAGAAGAAGGCTGCCCGTAAGAACGTCAAAGCCTTTCGCAATGTAGGTTGGGCTTGGCTTGTATTTGCACTCCAATGGGGAATAGCCATACTGCTCAAGGAGCAAGCAGAACAAGGAAATCTTAATCCGGTTTCTTCCCTTATTCCTATCGTGGTTTATGTTGTTGGCGGCGTCCTATTCGGATTTTTGACAACGATCTTTGTCTGGAAGCATGTGTTGATCTATTGCATATTCACTGCGGTTAATCTGGTTATTATCAGCGTCTCATTCTATTCTTCAGATGATATGAGTGCCGGCGCGCGTATGTTGGATACTATGGGTGTTGTGAGTTTCTTAGGTGTTCTATTTGTCGCTTTGCCTTTAATCGCTTATCAATATCGGCTAACGGCACGCAAAGGATTGCTGTATAAGAATGAGGATCAATCCTCTTCCACTACCCAAGACAAGTGACATTACATGAATTGTCGTGAAATAAAACATATAGAATTAAAGCTTATATTTACGCCTTTTTAAAAGGAGGACTTCATATGAGTATGTATACCCATTCGCACGATCTCGTCGAGAAGCAACGATCCATGTCACCTTCGTATCGTAAATTCCGTTATGTCACGTTGTATGCATATATGATTATCGGAGCTCTGCTCGTGATTGCGCCTGTTATTCTCCTTTTCGTTGATCTATCCATTTTAACGTGGTTCTTTCTTGGTGCAATTCCTTTTGGCGGCGTGTTAGCCTATCGTTCTTATCATCAATTACAACAGGAGACGTGGGTGGAGAATCACTTTAGTCAGACTCAGATGCATAATAACCAAATTAGATACAGCCAGTGGAATCCACATACTAAAATGAACGAGGAGAACCAGTTGGATTGGTCTCAGATTCAAACGGTGTATTACGGCAAACATATGATAGATCGCCTTAATACTTATGTGCATAAAGCACCTTCGGGTCTGCAAACCATGCCTGTCATACACTTGGTATATCAGCAAAACATGAAAGATCGAGTTCACAGTGTGCCATTTTATGAAGAGCAGGATGCTGAAGCGTGGATAGAACGTCTTGCACCAACGGGCAAATTGAAGTTTACAACGATCCATACCGTTGGTTATGTACCTGAAGCAGAGCTGTTGAGGAAACTCCGTATGGATCGGGATCAAGAAGCATTTTCGCACACAGACCAATTAAGTCATCAGTACGATATGTTTCTGGAGCGAGTGGAAGAACGGATGGAAGCCGATGAGTATGAAGAATTAACGGAGGAAGAAGAGAAAGAATTACTTGCACTAATGCGTGCTGAAGACGAGCAAGAGCGACGAGACTCATCAATGCGTAATGTAGGTCTAGGCTGGCTGGTATTTGTACTGCAATGGGGCGTTGCATATTTCATGGGGAGAGCTGCAGAATCCGGAAGTATTGAATCGGAACAATGGCTTATGCCGTCCATTATCATCATGTTAGGTTGTGCACTGTTCTATACTTTAGTGAAAAGATTGCTGTGGAAGCATATGTTGTTTTATGCAGGCGGCACACTTCTGAACTTCCTAGGCATCAGCATCCTGCTGGGAGGAAGCGATGAGACAACAGTGATTGGACAGATGCACCTTTCCTTATCCGGCAGTGCAATATTATGTGCTGTGTTAGTTTGGATTCCATACATTCTCATCTATCCGCTCAGAGCAGGAAGAGACGGTCGTAGACAGGACGAATCCATATCCCTAAGTCATAACCAGTTATAATACAGCCCAATAATATATCAGAGGCACCCCGCATTCTAAGGAATCGTGGGGTGCCTTTGTATAGATTTATACATGATCATCACGAAGAAAATACACGTGTCAAAACTCAATACAGGGATGAACTCCTTTTTCGCGTTTGCTTTTGTTAGGAGACACAGAAGACTGTTTAAGCTCGGATAGTACCCTTTAAATGATATTGATAATCAAAATCATTTGAATTACCATATAGAATTAAGAGATTGATCGAAGGGAGGAATGCTTTGTGCAAATAGACGTTAATCAAATGGCTGAGTTTCTTGCGGCTAATCCTTTTCGAATTCAGGACATATTTCGTTATGCTAAAAATCCAGGTGTACCCCACGCAGAATATACAGATTCGTTTCCCGGATTCGTATTTCCACTTAGAGGAAAGACACAATTTCAATTTGATGGGACACCCTATATTTTCTCACCAGGGAAAGTTGTGCATGGTGGTGCAAAAATGAAACTTGCACATACAGTGTTTGGTAAATCCAATTGGGAATATATCCTTGTTTTATATCAAATGAATAACTTTGACGATGCTGGCTTTTCTCAGCAGCATTTTGAGTTGTTGACAGGGCAGTCTCCACGGCTTGTCGAAATATTGATGCGACTGTGGCATGCGTATAATCAGCAAGGGGGTCTCTCTTTATTTCAGGCAGAGCTTTTGTTTCGAGAATTGCTGAATGAAACTCTATTATGTGTAGCTAACAGGCAGAATAGTAACAAATCACTTCCTATATTTGAACGGATATCCAGTTATATTCATGAACATTATGATCAAAGTATAACAGTAGCTTCACTAACAGAACAAAATAATATAAATAGAAACCGGCTTTCTTATGTTTTCAGAAGGCATGCAGGTGTGGGGCCAGCAGAATATGTGCTGAACTATCGAATAAAGATCGCGCAAAAAATGCTAGTTACAAGCGATGTGCCTGTACAACTAATTGCACAAGCTGTTGGAATTACAGATCCCTTTTATTTTAGCAGGGTGTTTAAGAAGCGAGTTGGCATTTCCCCCACGCAGTATCGCGGAAAGTTCATCAATAATCCATACTCATTTCAACAGGCATCCATCCATATTTGAAAATGAAAGTACTACACTAAGGGAGGAGTCAACAAAAGATATATTGGAGGAATAAATATATGTCGAAAGTTACCGTGCTACCGATCTTAATCATAGTATTAGCAGGTATTTTGACAGGTTGTAATGAAAAACCTGCTGAGAATAAAGGGTCAGTAGCCAAAGTAGGATCTACGTCAGAAGTTCAAATAAATGCAGCGGATTGGCCAAGAACATTTAAGGATGGATTAGGCAAAGAGATTGTTATTGAGGCAAAGCCAAAAAACATAGCTGCACTCTGGTATTTTTATCCTGAGATATTAGTTGCATTGGAAGAGCCGCCTACTTCTTCTACGGATAAAGAGTATCTTTCTTCTCTGGCTTATTTAAAAGGAAAGCTGGATACTACTGAAGAATTAGGCGATAAAATGTCTCCGAGTATTGAGAAAATAATTGCTATGAACCCCGATTTAATTATTGCCACAGAAAACCATGAGGAACAATACGAAGCACTAGAAAAAATTGCACCCGTCATTACGCTACAAACCAAGGCCATCTATGAAGATTGGCAATATGGACTTCGTACTGTAGCCGAGATCATCGGAAGAGAGGACAAAGCGGAAAAAGTAATAGATGAAATGATGAATGAAATTACAACTGGGCGCGAAACATTGAAGTCGATTGCAGGAGAAACCGTAGCGCTTATCGTATCTTGGGATGGAAAAACATTCAATGTTCTAGGTGAAGGCAACCCTGTCTATACACTGGCGTCTGACCCAGAAAAGGGGTTAGGTCTTACACCAGATCAGACATTTAAAGGGAATAATAATGAATTCGCTTCGTTTGAAGGAATCTCGACGATTGAAGCAGACCATATTTTCCTGATTGGTGATATTACAAAAAAAGAAGCGCTAATGAATAATTTGGAACAAAGCCAAGTATGGAATAGCCTTAATGCTGTAAAGAAAGACAATGTCTATTTAATGGACACTTCCGCTATTACTGGCGGCCCATTAGCTACCGAATATGCGCTACGAAATATGATCAATTCCTTACAATAATTCTATTGCGTTTGTAACGGTTCATAATACAAGGAGGAATGAAGATGCAATACCAATCCATTCAACTAAAAAACGAGTTTTCTAAAATGAGCGATTTCTGGTCTCCAAAAGTTATTGGTGAATTGAATGACTATGATTTAAAGCTTGTTAAAATTAAGGGCGATTTTGAGTGGCATAATCATGAAGGTGATGATAAGGTGTTTATCGTTCTTGAAGGGGAGATGTTGATTGATTTTCGTGATGGACAGGTGAAAATTGCTAAAGGCGAGCTCTTTGTTGTCCCAGGAGGGTCTGAACAGAAGCCTTCTGCTGAAAAGGAAACTCACATCATGATAATAGAGCCTAAACGTTGAATTGCCGCTGCCGATACGAAAATGAGGAGCTAACAATGATAATATAACGGGTTGTTTCGCCTCTAAAGCCTGATCTTTCTATGGTCTATAAAAGTCAGGATCTGCCTACCTTCACGTTATTGGCCTTTTTAACCTCCGCAAAAAGCTGTCCCTCTTAATCTGCATATATACTACTCGCTGAACAATGCTAACTAAATTCCTCTTGGACTGTCTGTAGAATCGTGGTGTTTTTTCATCACCTCGTATCTGATTAAAAGTATCCCACACCTGTTGCTGATGTAAGTGCAGGGGTGGGTATACTTTTATTCGTCTATATGCAGGGAGTCAATTTGTACTAAATTACATGACATCGTCCATATCTCATTTCTATACATGCCCATCTGCATAATGATCTCGATATTTCTCGTCATATACTCGACCTACTGATTCTGCCAGTCCACCTCGCGCTTTGTTGGGGTACCGTTCTATGGTGTGATACAAGCGCATGAAGCGATCTTTGGGCATAAAGCGCGCGTAGCGGGTAATAAGACTAGGGAATAACTCAATATATTTGCTTTTGCGTACAGCTGCGGCTGCCACGGCAGTTAAGATCTGAATGCCATTGTGTAGCTGCAAAATATTCACTTCATACGTAGCGATGTAACGAATAGCATCTTCACGGATCAGATCTGGCTTGAGCCGAGCAATCTCACCGATATATTCAGCGAGCAGCCGTTCGAAATTGCGTAGCAGTAGTGGTTTCAACTGTAAATCCATGTCACTACGAAGTACGAAGGATTGAAGTAAAGCTACTTGCTGGAGACGAATTCGATCATTGTATACGAGTGAGCCAATCTCACGTAGCATCTCATATGCGAGAGCTTCATCCTCCTGGCGAGCTTCGGCGACTAATGCCCAGTTGCGATTGATACCCTGACGGATGTTTTCCCGTTCCTCGTACAACAATCGCTTCATCTGGCGGAGTTGTTGAACAGGGAAGGCGCGCTTATAAATATAGATGAGCCATCCCATGAGCAGTAGAGTCACGGTTGCAGCGAGCATCGTTTGATCGGTCGTCTCACCGAAATAGGTAGCAGCAGACCCAAGAATAATCGTAAATAGGAAATCACGAGCGATCCGGCGCTTAACCCTTGAGCCAGCACGTTCCTGAACAAGAACCAGTGTGCTACGGCCACAGGATGTGCATTCATCTTCCCATAAGCAGGTATATTGTCCGCATCGCTTGCAGACTCGCAACTTTTCAAAGGCATATGTCGTCCGGTTAAAGGGTCGGATTGAAACCACTTGTTTTGTGCTCATGCTCTAATCACGCTCACCGTTCAGAATAGTATATAGCGTGCGATCTGAATCTTCTCGGGTCACAGGCTTCCGGTTATGAAGATAGAATTGAACCGCTCTAATTAGGACAAAAAGAAACAATATGGCGAGACATACGTATGTAACCATAATTCGATCCTCTCTAGATAGCGTTATTGTGCGTACAAATCAAGGTGATCGCACGCTACGTTGTTATATTGCGGTTTGATGGCAATAACTATATCATATTTCCATAGTTGGAATATTCGTTCCAACAAAAAGGCTGAAATCGTCGATTTTTGCCAGTCATTACAGAATTGTAACTCAAGATAGGGGTGCTTTTCAGAATTTATTAGTAGACTGTTAAGATTTCCTTAAGGCTTGACGCCTATAATAAACTATTCCCATTTTAATCTCAAACGTGAAGGAGTACACCTCATGCTGCGCACACGCAAAATACGCTGGCTTAGTGGAACCTTGGTTCTACTGGTATTACTAACGCTACTGCTGCCTTCGACGTTACTGCCTCAGGCGGTAGCGGCTCAGACACAATCAAGCGGAATTGATGCGGTACTTGTGGCCGATGTAAGTAATTCGATGAACACAAGTGATCGTGACAAGATTAGCAATGAAGCCATGAAAATGTTTATTGATATGTTACCTGTCCAAGGGGACAAGGTAGGGATTGTCGCATACACCGATCAGGTGGAGCGGGAGAAAGCGATGCTAGAGATTCAGTCCGATGCGGACAAAAGCAACCTGAAGGACTTTATTGATCAGCTGGGCAGAGGGCCATACACCGACATTTCCGTAGGTGTCGCCGAGGCTGTGAACATCCTGAACCATGGTGCTGATCCGTCTCATTCCCCGATGATCGTACTGCTGGCGGATGGTAACAACGATTTTAACAAAACAAAAGGTCGTACACAGGCACAGTCCGATGCGGATCTGGACATAGCCGTGAAGGAAGCACAATCACAAGGCATTCCTGTATATACGATTGGTCTGAATGCGGATGGCAAACTGAACAAGGATGCACTTGCTGATCTAGCTCAGCAGACAGGCGGCAAATCCTTTATCACCGATACGCCGGATGATCTGCCACAGATTCTAAGCGAGATTTTCGCCGATCATGCCAAATTAAATGTCGTGAAGCTGCCTTCCATCACGGGAAACGGCAGTTATCAGGAAGTTACCGTGAACGTGCCGAATGATAGTGTGTTAGAAGCTAACATCTCGATCATGTCATCGAAGCCAGTCGAGATTCAATTGACCGATCCAGCTGGCAATGCTGTCGATCTGAACTCCGATGCAGCCAAACTATCCACTTCGAAGAGCTACTCTTTGGTGAAGCTGCTTAAACCAGAAGAGGGAGATTGGAAGTTACGAGTCAAAGGGGCTCCGAAGGACAGCATCGATATCAATCTGCTCTTTAACTACGATCTGCAACTCGTCGTGGATCCAATTAAGACCAAGTCCTATAAAAAAGGCGACAAGATCGATCTATCCGCGAAGCTGGAGAATGGCGGTCAACCATTACAGGATCAAGACCTGTATGCTGACATGAAGGCAACGCTGGTGATCAAGGATGTGGATACAGGTAAAAGTGAAGAGCAGCCGATTGAGAATACAGGAGATGGATTCGCGGGTACGTTCACTGTTCCAGACAATCACAATTATGAATTGGTCATTCGGGCAGAGGAAGATAGCTTTTACCGCGAGAGCGCTCCAGTCAAGGTTAATGCGGGTGGGGCAGCCGGAAGCGGAACACAACCGACGACATCGGCCGGTGAACAGGACAAGCCGTTCCCATGGTTACCCGTGATATTAGGTGTCATCGCTCTAATCGTAGTGGCGGTTGGCGGTTGGTTCCTGATGGGCTGGCTGAAACGTAAAAATCGCGGCTTTGTTGGTCAGATGGTCGTCGAGATTCGTGATGAGAACACAGGAGACAAGTCCTATCCCCAATACAAAAAGCTAGCATCGTTCCGGGGCAAGTTCCATCTACATCAATTGCTGCAACTAGACCCTGAACTCAAGGAAACCGAAAAATATATCTTCACACCCGGCAATGGTGACCGGATTATGATACGCAACACGGCAGGAGGCACGCTGGAGAAATCCGGTCGTGCGGTTGATGCAAGCTCAGGCGTTGAACTGAAGAACGGTGATCGACTGAGCATCCCGCTACAACAAGCGGATAAAACCATTTTGATTGAATATCTAATTTAAAATACTAAAACCGTTAGAGGTTGGGAAAAACCGTTTACACGAAGACGTAGAGGATAGAAATAACGTGAAGAAGCGGTAGCGCTCGCCTGAAAGCTTTCTTTCAGAAAGCTACTTCGGAAGCATACGCTATCCCCAGATTTTCACCTTGGTAAAATGGAATCAAAGAATCTGGGGATAACAGCGATCGGAAGGTTATTCTATCATCGGAGTTGCGAGTGTAATTATGTTTACCAAAGGGAGGACATGGAATGAAACCGATTGTTAGAGAACATATTCAGCAACTGGATGTATCGCTTGGCGGAGGAATTGTCAGCGAAAAAATCAGGGTTGATACCATCGATAACCCGATGTTGATTATTGGTCTTGGGGGAACAGGGATCGATGCATTACTTCGTCTCAAGTATCAGATTAATCGTCGCTTCAAGCTGCCACAAGATCCAGTGTCGAAGAAGAAAATGGAGAAACCAGACAACGTCGAGTTTCTCGCATTCGAAACGAACGAACAGGATCGTGCGAAAAGATACAAAGGAATCGGTCTAGACCCGATTAATGAATTTGTGTTACTGTCCAATGCCGAGATTGGTGGATTGCTGCAGAACCGCAGTGTACTGGAGCCTTATATCACGGACTGGCTCTCGCCAGAACTGAGCATTACGGATGGCATGAACGGAGCTGCAGGCGTTCGTCAGGCAGGGCGTCTGTTGTTATTCACGAAGATCAACCAAGTGGTGCAAGCGATCGATAAGAAGATTAAGACACTTTCCGTAGGTACGAATAAGAAATTGATGGTATTCCTACTTACAGGTCTGTCCGGGGGTACTGGTAGTGGGTGTTTCCTCGATATTTCCTATATTGTGCGTGGCATCATCGAACGTGATCATGGCTCAGCAGGGATTGACCGGGTCAATACACTGGGCTACCTGTTCACGCCAGACGTGAACTTGTCCAACAAAAGCTTGAGTGAGCATACACGGGAGTATATCCGCAAGAACGGTTATGCTGCACTTAAAGAGCTGGACTACTGGATGAACGTGGACAGCCGCGGTGAACGCTTTACGCAGAAGTACGGTAATATCCTGACCGTTAATTCGCCATTGCCACCGTTTAACCTATGTCACTTGATCTCAGCCACGAACACGGAAGGTAAACTGCTGGAGAATGCGTACGATTACTGTATGAATGTTACGGCAGAGAATATCACCAACTTCATGGCGAGTGAAGAGAAGCAGTCGGGTGAAGAGTTCGCGATCCATGACTACATCAGCAACATTCGTACCAACATTGCACAGATGAACAAGGTATATCCGGCGAACTATGATTACAACATCATCGGTGCATCCTCGGCTGTACTGCCGATTGAAGAAATGACGACATATCTGGCTTACCGGATGTTCGATAAGATGAGCACGATGTTCTCCAAAGCACCGAATCAGGAAGATACCGAGAAATTCGCCCGTAAGTTAGGCATTGATCTCGAAAGTGTAGTGAAGGCATTCGAATCCCGCGTGCCGGAGCCGCTCCCAGGTTATCAGAACAGTGAACGTCTGTCCTACAACAATGTCGTGAAATCCCAAGTGGTGAACATGGACACAGAGCTGGAACAGAACTTCCTAGCGCGTGCACGTGAAGAATATATCAAAGCGAAGAAACAGCATCCGGGTGAGATTGCAGGGCAATTCACCGAACAGATTCGCCGGATGTTCCTGCATCCAGAGCAGGGGCCATTCTATGTTTCTCGTCTCATCTATACGGAGAAAGGCTTCTGTATTCTCAAGATGATCCAATCGTACATTGAGACTTTACGGGAGAATGCTTTCCGCATTCCACGCGATATTGAGGCTGCCCAAGAACAGTCTGAAGAGAAGCTCGGTGATGCGAAGAGCGCCTTCGTCTCTAAAGAGAAGAAAAAGAATGCTTATATTGAAGCTAAAATTCATGAGTACTGGCTGCATGCTGATGTAGAGCGGAACGAACAGATGATTGAGTTCTATGAGGATCTGTACGAGCTGCTCAACCAAGAGAACAGCCGCATCTATAACGTATTTAGTGAGACATTGAATGCACTCAGCTCGATTTTCTCCAAGAACGGAGATATTCTGACCCGCGGGGAAGAACAGGCAGATCACAAAGGCAACAAGACGTATTATTGGAACGTGGTAAGTGTACCGGATATCGTCAGCGTCGTGGATGGATTGTTAGATAAGCGTGATACGGATGACTTGATCCGTGACTTCTCGCGTGAACTGTTGGAAAACTCCAACCAGTGGGTGAAGGAGAACGAGATTGACGTGGTGAGTTCCATCTCAGACTTCTTGACCGAGAAGTTCGGCGATCTGATTACCCGTTCAATGGAAGATTTCCTCGTGATCAAGTATGGTCAGGATGAGTCTGTTGAGAAGTTCGTAGAACGGCACATCGCAGGTAAACTGGATGATGAAGCGGTGCCCGTATTTAACCTGAGCAATAGCACGGGTAGCCTTCATTTCCCATCATGGGGATTCGTATCTGTCCCGACACAGGCACCGGGTATTCTCAAAGGAATTCGCAATTATCAGAACAATGCGGTAGGAAAGTCTCACTTTACGGTTAAGGAGAGCGAGGTTCGTAACCGAATCTTCTGGTTGAACACACGTAACGGTGTGCCGCTCTTCGTGTATACACCGCTGAAAGTATATGAAGAAAGTTATGAGCGTACGATTCTCGACAAAGAGGGGATTGGCCGCCACCTTGTGCAGACGGAGAGAAATAACTGGACGTATCTTCCATCCCCAATCCCAGAGAAATCATGGGGCGATGTGTATGAGAACAGCCGCGTGAAGCAGTATAACGCCCGTGTTCGTTCCGAATTCGAGCAAGCGATCGGGTACAACATCATTATTGCGAAGACGATGGATGAGAACACAAGCAACCGTTACGCGGTAGTAACGACAGAGCCGTTTGATCTATCCGCGAAGTTAGGCAGCTACGACATGCGTCTGACATCAACTACACCGAACCTTGGTGAAGTGAAACGGGCAGTCATTGAACTGAAACGTCTGCAATCCGAAGGATTGCCACGGGTCAGCGTGAAGGATATTTTCGGAAGTATTAATGAAGATATGGCGAAAGAAAACCTGGTGCGTTCTCCACAACTGATTGCGCGTGTACGCGAGGAACTGGCGAAGATGAATGCAATCTCAGTGAAAGTATCTGAGCTTGAAGGTATTCTTGCGCAGCATCAGGATGAAGAGCAGTGGTATGATCGCTTCATTGAAGCCCTCTATACGGACACAATTGTGAAGAAGGGTGCACTGTATGTCTATGATCGTGATCCCGAGGAAGATGCATGGGAGCCGTTCGCCAATCTAATGAAGAGTCGTAATTTTGCTGAATATGAGGTATTTGGCAACTTCCGTGGATTGTCTGAAAAGGATCGGAACACCTTGCTTCGCAAAGCTTCACGCCGCGATAACGATCTGACCGCTTCGGAGGATATTGCTCCGCTCCTTGCGAAACTGGATGAACTTGCTGCACTGTTCATGGAGTCCCGTGATCGTCTGGAATACGAACGTGTCGAACTGGCGAATGGTGAGGATATCTATCAGTTCTACAGAACGATGTCGTCCAAGCTAAACGACATTCGCAGAAGGTTGAAGTAAGATGGCTGCCGGGATGAAGCACAGTTTGGAGCAATTCGCGGCATCATATACGGCGGAGCAGGAACGTCAGGGCAGTCTGGGTGATGGTCGCAGCAGCATCCATTACCCTGCCTTGTTCTTGTTCGTGGGTGACTTGGTTGCACCAGCATTACCTGTTGTCCGTGAGATTAACCGAACGAAGTGGGATAACGGGGATGGCGTGGTCTATGTACAGGTTGGAACAGAGGACTTGGATCAACAAGAGGAGCGTAGGGGCGAACGATCTGAGGAAAGTCAGGTGGCTCGTCATATTTTACCGCTGTCTACGGGACATTCTGAATCATCCAAAACATTGCGCAAAGACATATACCATCAGTTTCACGATTCAGATCAGGCACTTGCGGGTCTGAATCGTACATTACGGCGGGTGAGTAACCGAATCGCTGAATACGGGCGACTGTATTCTTCGTTTGACCGCATCTATGTGACGGTTGTAACTAGAGCGGATGATCCATTGAATGTGCTTTTGCCTGAGCTTACGAAATTGACGGAAACGATACTGGCTCAATCTTTCAAATCCGTGCAGACAGATCTGCATGTTCTGGTTAGTGAAATGGAGCAAGTGAACTCATACGGATATGCAAGCGCAGCAGGACTGGCCTTTTTGCGAGAGCTTGATTATATGCAGGGCTTGGACTATACCTTTAGCGGTCGTCTGCTCGTGACTGAAGATGGCATCTCCATTCCGGTCACACATCCCGCTTCGCCGCTGTTTGACCTGGTGTATATTTTGTCAGATAAGAATGAACGGGGTACAGGGGTATCTGGCGGGTGGATAGAGAATGCCGAGATCATCTGCCGCATCTGTCTGCTCAAGAACCGTAAACAGGATATGGGTGCTGCCGGCACCATTTCGAGCACAGGAGCGAACACCTACAACAATACCTCATTCAAAAATAACATTCGCACCACCTCAGATCAGCATGGGTATGCCAGCGCAGGTTATGCTGAGATCAGGCGTCCCAACAAGCCTATAGCGCTTGCTGTGCTGTATCACTTCTACCGGCATCTGCTTGAACAGATGCGGAAGGAACCGGAGGATTGGGGCATCAAGGACAAGCTTTCATTCTTCGGCCTTGATCCGATGACGATAGAACGTAAGATTGATGGGCTATTACCAGGTGAGGATCTGGTCAGTGGTATGAGCGGCATCATGACCCATAACGTCAGCTACGCTGATCTCAAGCCGCTATCGCTACGTGAAGCGGAGAGAGCGCTGTTCGGTCATGGAGCTGAGGCGTACTTCCGCGATAATGTGGCACGTAAGGTAGAAGAACGTGTACGTCAGCGGAGTACCGAAGGCACTCTTCGTCAGCAGGCTGAACAAGCTCGTGGTGAGCACCCGGAGATAGGTTACTTCCAATGGGCGGCTTGGAGTAATCATGGAATGGGAAGTGTGCGGGAAGGCTTGCTTGGATTGATTCGGGACAAATCCATGCAGCTTGAGTCGGCACGAGCTGTACTTGAGCAGCGACTACAGGAGCAGGTGCAGGATCAACCGTTCAAAAGAGCCTTATTCCGTGATAAACAAAATGTACGCAACGTGATTGATTGTATCCTTGAGCGAGTGTATGTACCGAAGGTGGAGCTATTACGGATCGAAAATGAACTGCAATTGCTGCGCATCTACGATACGGAAATGGAGCAACTTCACGCTTTTAGTCGAGGCATCACCCAGTCCCTTGAGGAACTGGAACAAACATTGCGCGAGACAGCCGAGGAGAGCATAGCTGCAGCGGATGAGTACATTGGACAAAATGTCATGGAATACTACGGCAAAGTGACAGAAGATCTGATTACGGATCTGGAAGCCAAGCGTGGACGGGCCGTATGGTTTGAAGACCGCTATATGGGCGATATGAACCATCTGGCTACGCAGGGTAAGGAGCGTGTAATGGAGCGTCTTATGGACGTATGTCATGCATTGTTACTGACTGCCGAACCGTTGCGTGTCCCTTTCGAAGAAGAGCTATTACAACGTGCCAATGTCACGATTACGTATGGGGATAAAAATGTGTTGACTCGTGATGATCTGTTCCGTCGATTATATCGCACGTTAGAGGATCAGGCTGTTGTTCGGGTTAGGGTGTTCGATTATACGCAGGAACATCGGTATGAAGAAAAATATTTCTTTGGTGACCATGATAGTGCCTTTATGGACTACGCGGCACATGCCGAGGAAACTTCACGAATCTACAAGCTTGGTGTCGTGTATGAAGAGCGAAGCAGCGGCGTAGAGAAATTGAATCTTATGGGAGGCTTCCATCTCGAAGATCTGATGGTCTATCGTAATGCCAAGGTATATTACGATTCCTATACAGATAACGGATATGAGCTGCATCCTGAAGGTCTTGCGGACAAACTGTCTCCCGTGCGGTAGCCAGCCTTCGTTATCACTCACGCTTGTATTAATTCAGCCTCATTAAGGGCTGGTGTAGAAAGGATGCATGTGAACATGCAGCGAAAAATCAATCTTCTCCTGGTACTGTTCAGCCTCATTGGCGGAGCAGTAGGTTTTGCGGCAGGGGAAATCATGCTGCATCAGTGGCTTGGAGAGATGCCGCGTCTGTTGCTGATGGGATTATATTTCGGTGTTGTTGCACTAAGTGTGGGTCTATTCTGCCTGCTCGCTGAGATGATCTCACCAAAGCTTAACGGTGCTTCATGGAAACTGCGATATCTGAGCTTGTCTTGGAAATTACTTGTCCCGGCAACACTCGTACTCTTATTCGTGGTGGGGCTAGTGGTACAACTGCTGTATCAGATCAATCCAGGCGGTGTGAAGCAGGTTAAGGATATCGTGCTCATGATTGACAATTCAGGTAGCATGACAGAGACCGATCCGAATAATGGCCGCTTTGAGGCAGCCAAGACACTGATTAGTCAGATGGAGAGCGATAAGCAGGTAGCCGTAATTACATTTGCGGATGAGCCAGAACTGTTGCAGCCGTTCATTGCACTGGATAATGAAGCTGCTAAGAATGAGGTATATGATAAAATCGATAGCATCGTGACGACCTCAGGTGGAACGAACTTTGATGCAGCGTTGAAAGAAGCAATGGAGCAGATTAAGGGCAAACAAGATCCGAAGCGTGGTACCGTTGCGATATTGTTATCTGACGGTATGAGTGAGGTCGATACGTCTGGCATTCTATCGGAATATGTGAATGAACAGATTCCGGTCAACACGGTGGGACTCAGCTTGGTCGACCCTTCGGGTACAGATCTATTGCGCAGCATCGCTGGGCAGACAGGTGGTCTCTATTATGATGTGCCGGATGCAGGTGGACTTAACCTGGCATTCCAGCAGATTTACGATACGATTGATGAACGAACACTAGTTACGGAACGTACTGGCATGATGGAGCATAGCACGTATCTGGCTATTTTCCGCGTAGCTGCCCTACTGTTGATTGGGGTAGCGCTGGGTGTATCACTTGGACTGGTATTCGATAATCGCCATCTGGCGCTCAGCTTCGGCATTGGTGGAGCAGTCTCAGGTCTGTTAGCGGGTCTCCTTCTGGAATGGGGACTGGATGGATCGCCTGTCGGAGATGCATTTGTAAGGCTTGGCGCAATGCTCTTGCTGGCTTCCGTATTGACCCTGTTTACATGGATTATTCCGATGAAAGAGAACACACCACGGAGCAATCGTGGCCGTCGCGATGCCAGAAAAGGGAACGATTCGGCAGAAGGGTTCGGAGGGCGCGCAAGAGACAAACGAAGCAAAGGATTTTAAACATCGGGAGGTCTTAGGAACATGCAATTTACGGATGCAGATCCTTCGGCGCCCACAATTCGCAAACTGACACTTGCGGTGGACGAAGGCATGTGTACGCTTCGCTGGCTCTGGCCAGAGGGTGTCGAGGCTGTGTATGTTGAACGGCTGGAGGTTGCGATGCTGGGCAAAGAGAACAGCGGCGATGCACATGCGCAAGGTAAATTGAAGCTCTATACGCGTGAGGAATACAAAGCAAGCAACGGATACGTGGATCGGATAACAGGTTTTGGAGCGATCCGTTATACGGTTTATATTTGTAGGATGGATGACGCCGAGCCAGTACTGCTCCGTCAGTCGAACGGTGAGAACACGGTAATGGCGAGTGCAGGCAAGGCGGATATTCGATTTTCCGTTCGATATAAAAGTGGTTTTTTTCAGAAAAGAAAAAGTGTATTTATGACCGTTACGACCGAAGCACCCGTTCCGAAGGAGGCTCTCTGTTATGTTCGTAAAAAGGGGAGTGTTCCACTTAATAAGGAAGATGGTACGGTGTATCCATTTGTAAATGATTTTGCACCTGGAAGAAATGAGATGCCGCCCGTTGAGGTTGCGAAGGATGATTACGTTAGGCTATTCTTCACGGACGGCCCCAAGTATGGAAAGGTGTACCGGCTAATATCGGATTAATGAATAGGTTGACTTTCAATTAGGGGAGGGGAGTGGCTATGAGTTTTTTTAGTCGTTTTTTGAAAAGACAGCAGCCAGAAGAACGGCCGCTATTTTACGATATTGTATGTCCCTATTGTTTCAGTAAATTCTCACCTGAAGAGGTTGTATTCCGGGCAGCTCATCACCGAGACGACGATGAAGACTACGCATTGGGGGAAGATGCGAAGCTGAATCGCTACCGTGAACGGTTTGGGCTTGATACGGTGTTTGATATGGAGGCCGTGCTTGCCCCGCATGACGTACCAGAGGAGCATCGCATTTATTCAGACAACATTGTGATGGGGTTGAATGATCGGTATGGTGTTGTCACCCGCCGTAGACTGTGCCCGCATTGTCATAATGAGCTACCTGTTACAGCAGGTAAGGCACCAAGCAACATCATATCCATTATTGGGGCTTCCCAGGTGGGTAAATCGGTGTACATGACATCGCTCATCCATACGTTACAGCATTACACAGCCGACCATTTTGATGCTGCTTGTATGCCGCTGAATGCAGAGATTAGCCGTAGATTCCGTGCGGATTATGAAGAGCCGTTGTTTGAGCGGGGGGATCTGCTGGATTCAACGCAGAAGGAGAAGTTGCAGGAGCCGTTTATTTTCCAATTTGTGTTCAAGGACGAAGATAAAGCTCCACTGACACTGGTGTTTTTTGACGTGGCTGGTGAGGGTATGGTGGAGCAGGATTATCTGGGACTTCACGGACAGCATATCAAAAATTCAGCAGGCATTCTGTTTATGGTTGATCCACTTCAGATTCGCTCCATTCGGGATAAGATCCGGATTAACCTCGGCAATGAGCCGGGTGAGTGGACACCAAGATATGATGAGCCGCGCGACGTAGTACTGACATTGTTCGGTGACTTTATCGCTTATCAGGATAAGGCAAAAACAAATATTCCAACAGCCGTTGTGCTGACCAAAAGTGACATGCTGCATTCCCTGAAGGATGAGGATGGCGATTACATCAAATCCAATAGCAACGTGTTCCGTAACATGGTACACCGCGACTGGTTTGATTTGACGGAGTTTGAGAATATCGATGGAGAGATTCGTCGGTTTATTGAGAAGGTAGACCGTCCGTTCAAAGGCACAATGGATGTCTATTTCAAAGATACGGCATACTTCGCTGTGTCCGCACTAGGAAGCAATCCTGTAGATATGAAGCTACAAGGGGTTGTTAGCCCAATCCGCGTGGACGAGCCATTCCTATGGCTGCTCTACAAGCTGAAGTATATTGAGGGGAGAGTGGGATGATGCAGTCTTCCATGACCCCGCCGATTGAACAACAGATGTATACCCGTGAGCGGCGAGGGGTATTTCGCACAACGGAAGGCTTCGATACGGTCGCAGCATCACCGGGACTGGAACCTTCTTTTATCAAAAAAGTACTTCATCCGTACTGTGTCTATGATGCTCCTGCGGAGCTAACTGGCCGGAGCGAGAAGGACGAGACCAAGTTCCCAGCAGCAATACATCTACTGCATCTGGAGAGTGGAGAGACGATCCTAGGACAGAATGTGTACCAAGCGGCGGACTTTACTGGGCTTCGTAGTGCCTTCTTCGCTCATAACTATGTATTGTCTCCTGAGCGTTCGGAAGAGCTGATGAGAACAGGCGATTGGCTGAATGCGGCGTTTGCTACGTCCTATGACATCGAGCAAGGCACAGTGCTGCCTGCGCTGTCTGAATTACCGGGTGTTTCCGCAAGGGAGAGGGAAGCTGGGCAGGGATCTGAAGTCCCTTCAGTCGCGCCTGCCGAGATTCTGGCTGGGTTAAAACTGAACGAGATATTGTTCAAGCGGTTGCTCTATGCAGTGATGCAGGCTGTCACGACACGCCGTAAAGTGTATATCGCATTGGATCTGCCCGCAGAGCAAGTCACAGCAGGGGCGAAGGAGTTGCTTCGTCTGCTCTATACGGCACTACCTTACGCCTTCCGGAGACAGCTGGGGTTCATGACGTTTGCCAAGGAGCCACAGGCGAAGAAAGGCATTCACCTTCAGTTCGTAGAGAGAGGCACACTTCGTCCCAAAGATCGTAATACGGAGAAGGACTTTACGTTTGATCTCATGTCAGGCAGAGTAACCCACGTAGATGCAGCAGTGGCAAATCTTCCTTATATGGATTTTGCATGGTCATTGCTGCATGATCCGAAGGCGGCTACGCCGTTTTATTCTTTTGCCGACGAGATGCTATCAGGCATGGAGCCTGGACGTGAGCTTTCGGTTGAAGCGTACGGGGAGTTATCTCTATTTTACCGGCTTGAACAAGGACATGAAGACCTATACCTTAATAACAAAAGTGGTGTGCTAAGTGGGCTTCTTACATATCTGAAACCCGAAGGAGCAATCCAGCGCCGCGCTCGTCTGAATGAGCTATTCCTGACGCTGCTTAGTCGGGAACTAAACAATGTTAAACGTGAAAATGTGCCTGAAGAGCCAGTTGCAGCTCAAATCGGTGAGTATTTCACCGTAGCCGCGCCAGTGGTTCAATCCCGAATCGTAGATTATTTCATCTATGCGATCAACAATGCGCGCACACAGAAACGTATGCGGGCGGTTCAAGAATTATACAGTTTGCTGGATCGGAATGCTGTGCTGAATCGTGCATTTTTTGGTAAGGTGTTAACGAATGAATCATTGACCAAGCTGTTATTTGAGCCTTATCTAGACAGTCAATTAAAACATACAGAGTTAGCGTCAAATGTGGTGGACGTCATTGAAAATTGGGTGCTATCCCATCCGTCGTCGATCCATAATGCTTTTTTGCTGGAACGTACAGCCATAGAGCTCCGTGAGCGGCTATGCTCTGCACCGAATCCGGTGCAATCCGCCAATGAAGCACTCAGTCGAGTGAGTGTATTGGATCGTGTCTCGACTTCTATGGAAGACCCTGTAGACACGGGAATTACGGGACAGGTCGGTCAATCCGAGGTCGTTGCTCGTCCAGAACGTAAATCTGGAGCTGACGCGGCAGCCTTGTCATATCAAGAGCAATTAACCCGCTTGGCAGATAAGCTCGCCTACGTCATTAATCTCTTCATGATCCAGGATCTTGACTTAGAGCGAGTGGGCCGGGCACAACTGTTAAGCATTGATATTTTGCAGCATGATCGTGAGGTTCGGGATTGGGCTGCACGTCAGGGCTCAGATGTATCCGCACGCACGAACATGATGCTGGCCGCGAGAGCCTGGCTCAGTGGTGAAGGTCGTGATGAAGAGGATCTGGAAGCCCTCTCCCTTACAGAGCGTAATGAGCTCCAGCGTTGGACCAGACGCTGGCTTGCCGATGAGCTTAGAGAACGTCCTGATCAGGATGCATTCGCAGCCTTGCCTCTCGCGTTTTATCGTGGAGGTAGTGGCGCTAAGCTGGACTATGCAGGTCTGATTGAGTTTGTTCGGAGCACAGCAGGCAGTGAGCGAGGTCTGTACCCGTTTCTGGAATGGTCGGGCAATCAACGGCTGTTTGTCCGAGGGTCTCAAGCGAGCAAGCCATACTCCGATGCGATCGTAGCGTACTTCAAGGCGCATGATCGTGAAGCCTTCAAATCGAAGTCAGCCTTTAAGCCATATTATGCTAGAGCAAGTAAGACCATGAAGCCAACCTATGACCGGGCGAAGTCGGAGTTATCTTCATCTCTGGTACGTTTATTGACCGGGAAGAGGAAAAATGTTTTTCTAGGGTCATTCGTGGTCATTCTGATTCTCGGCATTGCCGGAGGAACGTACGCTTTAATGGGGAATAATGCAGAACCACCTGCAACTTCACCTACACCGGTTCAAGACCCAGCGATCCCTGCTGAACCAGAAGTTTCATTAGCTGATCAGATGGCATACATTGTACCTGCAACCGAAGAGAACGGCACAGCGACTGCGCCACAACTCGTCATTCGCTTCCGAAATGAAGCAGACCGCGATGCATTACAGACGGATAAGCTGCAATTGAAGCTGGCGGATGGCACCGTAGTTGAACTGGAGGACGCCACAAGTGAATGGGAGAGCTTCAACCGGAATGAGGAACCAGATGCGGTAGATTCAGCTGACAGTGAATCACAGGGTGCGGCAGAAGGTAATTCGGGGGATAGCTCTGATGGGAGTTCGGAAAGTACCTCTACTGACACAATCGATGGCACCCAATCCAGTAACGATGGAAGTCAGGGTTCTGATTCGCCTACAACCTCCGATTCTACGGAATCGACGAACGAGTCTTCCTCAGATGGAGCAGGGACAACGCCATCGGGATCTTCAAACTCTACGATGGCTGGAGAAGAAGGTTCCGCTGTGACAGAACCACTTACCGTGGAGGCGGCAGATCGCTTATATCCTTTCGGTAAACAAGTCTCACTCCCTGCTGATATGGATCCAGCAAACATCGTCAGTATCCAAAGTGGAACCACTGTGATTGAGCTATCGTTACAACCGGAAGCTTAGAAATACAGTCTTCATTCGTTTCACGTATTGAATGTAATGAACTTATGTATATCTAAAGTGATTCGTGTCATGCAATTCACTCATATTAAATGACCTCGGTATTGGTTTACCGGGGTCATTTTTTTTTGAACATTAATTCATTTTCATGTAACATTTGGATGGTTTTGGCTGTCTAGAATGTAGAGGTTTATAGAATAAAATTAGATGACATAGGGGGCATATTATGAAAGTTTGGCTTGCAATCATACTGATGTGTTGTGTCGTAGTGGGATGTTCTAATGCGGGGGATCCAATCTCAGACCCACCGGATCAGATGGAGAAGCAAGATGGATCACTTACAGCAACAAGGCAAGTGGGGAATTATGTGTTGCAGCTTGTGGCGACTTCTGAGGGGGAGCAGCTTATCCATTTTCGTCCCAGCATCAAGTATGTTGGAGAGCAGACTGAACATGAAATCTTTCAAGGGGTTGGACTGTTCGATGTTGATCTACATCATGATGGGGAATCCATTCTTCCACCTAGAAGCTCTATCGCCCTTGGAGTTACAACCGTCCTAAAGGCTAACGAGTGGTATACGAAAGAGTATCAGATTCAACTGACTCAGGAACAGCTTCGAGACATCCCTATGGATGAGATTCAGGTGGTAGTAGAAGCGGACTTCGAGTCAGAGGAAACTGGATTTGATGATAAGAAAAGAATGATCTTATATCTCCACGAGATACTATCGGATTGAAAATTGCATATTGTCCTACGATGAATGCTGTAATATGAATGTGGATGTGATTGAGCTTCTGGCCTTTGAGTTTCTGCATAAATGGAGCAAAAGAGCATATTGATGATGGGGATGGTTTTGTCTGGAAATTGACGCGTCAAGTTGCGCTTGTGCTGAGAAAAGCTCTCACATTCTCGAAGGTATTTAAGAGGCAATAACTGAAGTTAGTAGCTAAAATGTGTCGATTCAGCTTAGAAAAAATAGATTAAATTTCGATTACCTGTTGACAAATGATAATGATTATCAGTATCTTTAGTATAGAAGATATTTTGCGCCGGAAATAATCAGAATTACAATTTCGTTTTCGTTGTCGATAGCCGGGGTATCACCGGGATAAATGAGAGAGGGATGATCGAATGTTTCGTCTGGAGACGTCTAAGCTGGATATCGCATATGAGGAAAGACTAATTGTTGAGGATCTGAATATCCAGATTCCCCAAGGGAAAATAACAGCACTTGTTGGAGCAAATGGCTCAGGAAAGTCTACGATCCTGAAAACGATGGCTCGGATCATGAATCCTAAGGCTGGTAACGTTCTGCTCGACGGAAAGTCCATTCATAAGCAATCCACGCGTGAAGTAGCGAAGCAACTCGCGATCTTGCCACAGAATCCTACAGCTCCGGAAGGACTCACAGTAACGGAACTGGTGTCTTATGGACGATTCCCTTACCAAAAAGGTTTTGGTTCAATGCGTGCTGAAGATAAGCGCATGATTGAATGGGCGATTAATGTAACAGGCATGACAGAGTTCCATGACCGTCCAATTGATCAACTGTCTGGTGGACAGCGTCAACGTGCTTGGATCGCTATGGCACTTGCGCAAGAAACAGATATTCTCTTCTTGGACGAGCCGACAACGTTCCTCGATATGGCTCACCAGCTTGAGGTGTTACAGTTGTTGGAACAGCTTAATGCGACAGCTAACCGCACCATTGTTATGGTTGTCCATGACTTGAACCATGCTTCACGTTATGCGCATCATATGATCGGAATCAAGAAGGGTAAAGCAATCGCTACAGGCTCGCCTGTAGAAGTTATGAACTCCGATGTACTCCGTGAAGTATTCAACATTGAAGCGGATATCGTTATTGACCCACGTTCTGGTGTACCTCTCTGCTTGCCTTATGCTCTTGCAGGGGAGCGTCAACAACAATCTACGACATCAGATCCACGGGTGTTCAACAGTGCGATGGTTCATGCCGGAGAACGTACAGAACAACGTGTTCATCAGGCAACGGGAAGTTAATCACGAAGATCAATTATTGAGGATCGTTCATAGAAGGTCATACATTATAGAATGAAGCCATGTGCAGTATTGCATGTGGCTTTTTTTTGTATAGGAATTGGCTAGTGGCGCCACAGGATGTAATACACTACGCTGTACATCGCGGAGAGTCTAATGGAAAGCGAGTGAGCTATAGACAGGTAGGGTGCTGAGGATATTTGGTAATTACACGGTTCATGCTTATAATAGTAAGACAGGCTAATCAAGAGCGCACCGTCGTTCTGGTTAAGATAGCTTGAGCCTAGAACCAAAACAACATCAATCATGGGAGGAATCAGTCATGTCCGTATATTCGTATAAAGCGTTAACTACTGCTAATCAGGAAGCACCTCTGGATCTGTATCAAGGTAAAGTATTGGTGATTGCCAACACAGCCAGCAAATGTGGACTGACTCCACAATACGGCGAATTGCAGAAGTTATATGATCGTTATCGCGATCAGGGTCTGGTTGTATTGGGCTTCCCTTGTAATCAGTTCGGTGGACAAGAGCCAGGCACGAGTGAAGAAGCTGAGTCTTTCTGCCAAGTAAACTATGGGGTTAACTTCCCTGTGTTTGCCAAAGTCGATGTTAACGGCGAAGATGCTCATCCTTTGTTCCAGTACCTTCGTGAACAGCAACCAGGTGATGGTGAGGATAACACAATCCAGTGGAACTTCACGAAGTTCTTGGTGAATCGTGAAGGCGAAGTTGTAGGTCGTTATGAACCTAAAGAATCTCCAGAAGCTATGACAGCAGAGATCGAGAAGCTGCTCGGTTAATACATGATACAAGGAGCCTGGTCTTTATCAATAGACCAAGCTCCTTTGTCATTTGTAAGAGTTTGTTCAAAAAGTCCGCTTTTGATTACGCAAGATGCCTGGTGGCATCATCAGCAGCGAATATGGAATTCAGCCGAAATGTCCGTTGCTCACGTAGTCTTGCCTACGCTCCGCTACTCCATTTCTAGCTTTATCCCATCTTCTTGGTACTGAAAAGCGAACTTTGTGAACTTCGATTGTAAGAGGTCGTTCAAAAAGTTCGCTTTCGATTACGCAAGATGGCTGGCGGCATATGCTTTATGATCCAGGCAAAGGTGTGCTCAGAGGATAGTACCCGGCATCCGAAGCAAGCTTCAACAGATTACGCGCGTAGCTTCCTGCCCAGGAATACCCGTGTCGCCGTTCTTCACTGATGTCCAGAATGTTCATATACTTCAATCCATCCCGATCCGCATAGAAAGGCACATCTTCATCTACGTTATAGAAGCGGTACCAGATCACGCTCCCCGCATCCGGTTCAAAATAAACAGGGCCTTGCCGATTATATTTGGTTCCGTTTTCCCGAACCGTATCAAACCAGCGCAACGCTGCCTTGGCTGCTCGCTCGATCTCCGGAGTCTGAGGTCTGGACATGAGAAAAGCCGTTATGGCTACTGATTCAGATCCCGACTTGGAGGCTAACTCATACGCTCTACCTGCTACAGGAGCATAGGTCACAGGATCATGCTGTGCACCCCAAACGGTAGGCTGACCGTTATTGATAATCTGTGCTTTAAGGGTATAATCGATACCCTTGTCCAGAGCGGTCTTTAGCTTATTGCGGTCACTGTTACTAAGAATATCGTTGTTGAACCCCTGTCTCCGTTCCACGATATCGTCAATTAGTAGCATTGTCTGTACCATAGCATTGTCATTATAAGTCACTGCGTCAGAGTAGTTGCTCCGTTTAGGATATACCTGCGGCCATCCTCCAGACGGATATTGAGAGGTCAGGATAAAGCCGACGGCTTTACGGACGCTGTCCTTAAAGACGGAATTTCCTGTTTTGCTATACATATCAGCCAGGAAACGGATCTCTGATGTTGTAGCATCATTGTCAAACGTCCCGAGTTCAGTGCCATTTGGGTCCTTCCAGCCAGAGCGTGCTGTCACGCCATCCCAAGGTGCTGCATATTGCTCTTCCATGTCTTTGTAGAATCCGCCGTGCGGCATCTGCCATGAGACGATATTGAGTGCATAGGCTGTGTCCTTGGCTAGATCACCAGTGGCAAAATTACTGAAATCCCTAAACTTCTGAAGCAGAGAGGAGACATCTACACCTGCTGAAGCTTTGGAGGACAGAACTTCGGTTTTGATTGTTACGGGTGGAGAATCAGCAGCAGCAGGGGCAGTGGAAGCAGCAGAAGCACCGTAAGGTACAGCTACTCCGGCTGTCATCATGGCAACGGCAAGTGCGACGGGAACCAATTTGAGTGTGGCAGGCACTGAATGTTTCTTCAAATGAACGCCTCCTGTAATTTTGGTATTTGTACTAAATAAAATCCAAATAAAGGATCATAATCTATATTGTAAGCGCTTACCAATATGAAAATCAACCCATTTACCTTATATTATTGAAAATAATGGGATTATTTCTCTTGATTTACGTTAAAGTAGGGTTTGAACTAACCCATTTTGTGTGTTCATTTGAAGCAATGCAGATCATCATATCGGAGCATAAAGGGCTTGTTTTCAGGGGAAAATAACGTCGTGAAGCCATGCAATACATGCATAGCCAGTACCCAGGTCGAGGGATCATATCAATAGCAGGCCAGCCGAGTTAAACTGCATTTAGAAATTTTTTTTCAGAAACCTATTGCAATGTGAAAAAGATCACATTATAATGAGTGTATAAAGTGAAATAAATCACATGGACAGTATCGACAAAGTAGTGAAATATTTCACAACTTAATTAACGTTATAAATCCTACAATTTTTCATACACTCAAGGAGGAATTTTAAATGAAAATCGCAGTTATCGGATGTACACACGCAGGAACCGCAGCTATTGTTAACACCGCCAAATTGTATCCAGACGCAACGATCACCGTGTACGAGCGCAATGACAACATCTCCTTCTTATCTTGTGGTATTGCGCTATATGTTGGTGGCGTGGTGAAAGATCCAGATGGACTGTTCTACTCGTCCCCCAATCAGCTTGCTGATCTGGGCGTTGTAACCAAAATGCTGCATGAAGTTACAGCCGTTGATACGGCTAATCACAAACTTCAGGCTAAAAACCTGCAAACGGGGGAAGAATTCGAAGATACTTTCGATAAGCTCATTGTCACTACAGGATCATGGCCGGTTATTCCGAAGCTGGAAGGTATTGAGATGGATAACATCCTGCTCTGCAAAAACTATAACCACTCCAATACCATTATCGAAAAAGCCAAAGATGCCAAACGCATCACGGTTGTAGGTGCAGGTTACATTGGTGTTGAGCTGGTCGAAGCTTTCCAAATGAACGGTAAAGAAGTTACCTTGATTGATAGCGTGGATCGTATTTTGAACAAATACCTTGATCCTGAATTTACAGATGCCATCGAAGACACGCTGACTAGCCGCGGTATTAAGCTGGCATTGGGTCAGACGGTACAGAAATTTACCGGTGAGAATGGCAAAGTGAGCAAAGTTATTACATCCAAAGGTGAATTTGAAACGGATCTCGTTATCCTATGCATCGGTTTCCGCCCGAATACGGAGCTGCTCAAAGGTCAAGTGGATATGCTGCCGAACGGCGCTATCATTGTAGATAAATATATGCAAACGAGTCAGAAGGACGTCTTCGCCGCAGGCGATAGCTGTGCGATTCATTACAACCCAACAGGTAAAGCATCTTACATCCCACTGGCAACCAATGCTGTACGGATGGGAACTCTCGTAGCGCGTAACTTGGTTCGTCCTACAACACCGTATATGGGTACACAAGGTACATCGGGTATCAAAATTTACGATCAAAACATTGCAGGTACAGGTATGACGGAAACATCTGCAGCAGATGAAGGCTTGATGGTTGAGGCTGTCGTGTTGGAGGATAGCTACCGTCCGGAGTTCATGCCAACAGCTGAGAAGCTGCTGCTCAAAGTGGTCTATGAACAAGCAACTCGCCGCATTGTTGGTGCACAAGTGATGTCCCAAGTGGATCTGACACAATCGATCAATACCATCTCGGTCTGCATCCAGAACAACATGACGGTAGATGAGCTCGCGTTCATCGACTTCTTCTTCCAGCCACATTACAATAAACCGTGGAACTTCTTGAACACAGCTGGATTGCAAGCTCTACCTCCAATTGAAGTGAAAGCACCAGCGTTGGTGTAAGTAAGCTCGAATTAGTGAGTGAATAAAAGGTAAATCAGGTATTAATCAAAGGTACTAATCAAACCAAAAGGCTGGCGAGTAATCGCTGGCTTTTTGCTTGTTCTAAGAGAAGAGTATTTTCTCTAATTAGCTGGAAATAAACGAATTATACGTAGATCCAAGTACTGCTTATGAATGTTCAGTGTATAACACAATCTTTCCAGTGCTGTTCCTGCTTTCAATGAATTGATGGGCTAATGGAGCATCTTTCAAGGGTAACTTTTGACTTATATTCAACTTAATCTGCCCACGCTCTAACATGCGGAATACTTGTAATGAAGTATCCTTTAATACCTGTGGCCGCTCTTTTCTTGTTGTTCCTAAGCTAAATCCGAGGACGGAGCGACAACTTGAATGAAGTTCACTTGCCTGAAGTTGTGCATACTTCCCACTTGAATTCCCGAATACAACTAAGCGTCCATATCGAGATAAGCAGTTCATGCTCTGCTCCGTTATCTCACCACCAATGGAATCTAATATAATATTGGCACCCGTCCCATTCGTCATGTCATTCACTCTCTGTGTAAAATTCTCATGAGTATAACAGATGACATGATCTGCTCCAGCCTCTAAAGCCACGGGAATCTTGGATTCGTTACCTACCGTACCAATAATCGTTTTGGCACCTAATGCTCTGGCGACTTGAATAGCTGTTGTTCCTACTCCTCCAGAGGCAGAATGAATAAGAACCTGATCTTGATCTTGTATATTAGCTACGTCAGCAAGCAGTTTATAGGACAAAAAGGAGACAATACCACATGAACCTGCAACGTCAAAAGGAATAGAGTCAGGAATGGCAAAAGTTAGATTCTCATCTGCCACAATATACTCTGCATACGAACCATGGTGAGGGAACGCCATTACTCGTTGACCTACGGCTAATGATGCTACTTCGTCGCCAACTTGTTCAATAATACCTGATGCTTCAAGTCCTGGAATGAACGGAATTTTCCCTTGTCCTTTGTTGCCGTACCTCGCTTTAACATCTGCAAAATTAACACTGGTCGCCATTACGCGGATTAAGACTTGCTTTGATCCAATCGAAGGAATTTCAACATCTACATATCTCATATTTTCGGTTGAACCAAACTCTTCTACAAGGATAGCTTTCATATCGATCACCCTTTTGTTTCATTATGTGAAACAATGTTTCATTTAACTATAATTATACATGATATGGAAAAACGAATAAACTGATTTTTCTTTTTGAAGTGATAATCAGTTAGAAAACGGATCAATAAATAAAAATGCATCTAATGTTTGTGATTATTTGCACAAAGTTTTATCTTCAGCCAAGATACAATTAGATCAGACAGTGAAGCTATAAAAACTCAGGCATGAACTGAAGAACGATCCATTCAATATGAGAAGCAAAGGAGAGAATGGCGATGGCGGTCAAATCACCTCTTGAGGTTGCACAATACACGGTGCAGAGCGGGATTAAGAAGGCTCACAATCCTGTTTCATCTGTACTTATCCTTGGTTTCATGGCAGGGGCTTTTATATCTCTAGGATTTCTGCTGAATATACGGGTGATTGCCTCTGCTCCGGCAGAGTGGGGGAGCCTAGTGAACCTAATTGGTGCGTCTGTCTTCCCATTAGGTCTTATTCTTGTGCTTATTGGTGGCGGAGAGCTACTAACTGGCAATATGATGGCGGTACCTCTAGCTACAATCGCACGTAAATTATCGGTGGGAAGCATGTTCAAGAACCTGACTTTAGTGACGATTGGAAACTTTCTAGGAGCAATCTTCGTGGCTTATGCGTTTGGTCATGTGTTAGGGCTAACGAGTGAGGGCGTATATCTAGCGAAGGTCGTGGATATGGCGGGACATAAGCTGCATGACGGATTCTTGCAAGCCTTCATCTCCGGTATTGGTTGCAACTGGTTGGTCGCTCTGGCGGTGTGGTTGTGCTACGCAGCAGATACGATGAGTGGTAAAGTGCTCGGCATTTGGTTTCCTACGATGGCCTTTGTTGCGATCGGCTTCCAGCACGTTGTAGCGAATATGTTCTTAATTCCTGCGGCAATCTTCGAAGGGCATTATTCGTGGGCACAATACATCATGAACTTCATACCGGTATGGCTTGGTAATCTGACGGGTGGTGCTCTGTTTGTCGCAGCAGCTTACTATATGGTGTACCTTCGTCAAAGCGAGTCCGAAGTGAAGCCGGAGTTAAAAATGGCAACCGAGCCTGAAGCTAGACCGATGCTGAGCAAGCAGGCGTAACGATTATATCAAGGGAGTATGACAGCGCAGACGATCTTGTCTCGTTCTAAATCACGGTGAGCACCCCCGTGGCAGAGCGAAAACAAGATCGTTTTTTCATGTTTATTTCTGTCAGTGGGGCAGAGTTAAGATTATTTTGTCATCGAAGTGACAGTTGTAAATAATCATTAGTTTAGTTCTATATAATATATAAATAGACAAAATAAATTCGCCATGACAAGGTTCGGGGGAACGAAACCTGTTCATGGCGAATTTCGGGAGTGGTCCATGATATGGCATGAGGAGGAAGTGGGGAAACACTAGCCTAATGCCTTGTTTTTTATTTACCCCTGAATCTGGAGAATGAATCAAAAGCAAAAAACTTTTTTTGCAAAAAAATGGCGTCTTGTGTAAATGTGAAAATGAACTGTTCTCTTTACGGTAACGCACCAGAGAAGATATGATAGAGAGATAGCTTTTACAGGGGAGGAACTTCAACATGATTAATCAGGAGAATGGTGTATTTCCGGCAGTTTGTCCACTCGATTGCCCGGATACATGCGGTCTGCTGTTACATAAAGAGAACGGAAAAATTGTAAAGGTTGTGGGAAACCCCGATCATCCAATCACCAAGGGCGCCATTTGTAACAAAGTTAGAAATATGACCGAGCGTGTATATCACCCTGAGCGGCTTCAATATCCGATGAGACGGGTTGGCGCCAAGGGTGAAGGCAAGTTCGAACAGATCAGCTGGGACGAAGCGATTGGCGAGATTACGTCCAAATTCAGTTCCATTGCGGAGGCGTACGGATCAGAGAGCATTCTGCCATACAGCTTCTATGGCAATATGGGCATTCTCGGAGTTGACGGCATGGATCGACGTTTCTTCAACGCACTTGGAGCGAGCATGCTGGAGCAGACAATCTGTAATGCGGCGGGCAATACCGGCTGGAAATATACAATGGGCGCTAATCAAGGGACAATCCCAGAGGATACCGAGCATGCGGATCTCATCATCGTATGGGGAGGTAACATTGTCAGCACGAATATGCATCAGGTTGTACTCGCAGAGAAAGCTCGTAAGAAGGGCGCTCAGATCGTCGTGATCGACGTACACCGCAACCGTACCGCTCAATGGGGAGATTGGTTTATCCCGCTCTACCCGGGTACAGACAGTGCGCTAGCACTGGGAGTCATGCATGTGTTGTTTGAACGTGGGATGGCGAACGAAGCCTTTATGCAAAAGTATACCGTAGGACATGACGCACTACGTGATCATGTTCAAAGTTATACCCCAGAGCGTGTGGCACGCATTACTGGCGTGCCGGAAGCTGACATCGTGAAGCTGGCTGAACTGTACGGCAAGGCGAACGCAGCGCATATTCATATCGGCAATGGCCTCCAGCATCATGATCATGGTGGTATGAGTGTGCGCAGCATATCTTGTCTGCCTGCGATCACAGGCCACTGGTTGCAGCGCGGCGGCGGTGCCGTGCGCACGAATAGCTATGCGAGCACCAATAGCGATGCATTGGAGCGTCCAGATCTGCGGCATAATCCAGAGCCGCGAGTAGTAAACATGAACCGGATTGGTGAAGCGCTGCTCGAAGCAGATCAGCCAATCCGAGCGATGTTAGTGTATTGCAGCAACCCACTGGTTGTTGCACCGGATTCCGAGCGGGTGGAGCGAGGTTTTGCAAGAGAAGATTTATTCACGGTTGTACACGATCTATTTATGACGGATACGGCCAAATACGCAGATATTGTGCTGCCTGCGAAGTCTTCATTTGAAGCAACAGACCTATACACGTCCTACTGGCATCAGTACGTACAATTGCAGGAACCTGTCATCGCACCGATCGGGGAGAGTAAGAGCAATGTTGAGTTGTTCTCCTTACTTGGACAGGCGATGGGGTATGATTCTGAGATCTTTGGCGAGACGCCAGAACAGATGATTGAGGCAGCACTCCAGAATACAGATAACCCGTATATGAACGGGGTAACGCTGGAGGCCCTTAAGGAACAGCGGTTTGTGAAGCTGGATATGACGCCCTATGATTCTTACTTGGATCGATTGCCAACGCCATCTGGGAAGATTGAATTGTACTCCGAAACGATGGAGCAGCGTGGATTACCAGCCCTACCTACGTACCGCACGTCCTTGGAAGGTTATGATGGAGAGCGACCTGCCAGTGTTACAGATGAATATCCGCTGATGTTTGTATCTCCGCCGAATCATAACTTCTTGAACTCGTCATTTGCGAATACGCAGAAGCATCAACGTCTGGAGAAAATGCCTATGCTACAGATTCATCCAGAGGATGCCGTACGTCGAAACGTGGAAGAGGGCGACACGGTGCTCGTGTGGAACGAACGTGGACAGATTGAGCTTACAGCGAAAATTACCGAAGCGATGCTCCCAGGAACGGTCATTAGCCAAGGCTTGTGGTGGGATGACGAAGGGAAGAAACAGCGCGTCAATAAGCTGACGTCCAATCGTCTGTCTGATATGGGGAATGGAGCGACATTCTTCTCTGCCACTGTTGAAGTGAAGCGTCAGTGAGTGTGCTTGCAAGCTGGTTTTTTTGAGGTAATATAGATTCATATTGAATCAATTTCATATGATATAAACTTTACCATACAGGCTTTCGCTTCGGCTGGTCATGCCAGTCGTTGTGAGAGCTTTTTCTACGGAAACAGGTTGGTGCATGAAGGAGCATGAACGAAGATTATGAGATGGCTGGATTCCTATCCTAAGGAAGTAAAAGTATTTTTGCTGGCAAGTCTGGTCAACGCGACAGGCAGTGCCTTGATGTGGCCGCTGACCACGATGTATGTGTTTGACGAATTAGGTCGGACGATGGCTAACGCCGGATTTGTCATCCTGATTCAATCTCTGGGCGGTATTTTTGGACAATTGCTTGGCGGCTCACTGTACCACAGAGTTGGAGTCAAAAAATTGATTATCGGATCGCTGGCACTGAATGCCTTAGGGCTGTTTGCTCTACCTTGGATTAGTGCATATTGGGTTATATTTATCTGTGCGATGGGCTGGATTGGCTTATTCAGTTCCTTGTCGTTACCTGCGATTCAAGCGTTTATCGGTTTTCGTTTTGCAGAGCGACGTGGTGAACTATTCAACATTATTTATGTGGCGAATAACATCGGTGTGGCAATTGGTACAGCGCTTAGTGGATTTCTGGCGGACTTTTCGTATCACCTCAGCTTCATATTGAACGGGGTCACCTCGGCGGGCTTTGCGATATTCTTCTGGTATTATCTGTCGCGGCTTGAACCGGAGCAAGGGGAAGTACATCTGACGAAACGGCAGAAGCAGACTGGTGGCGCAAGTGTATGGGCACTGCTAGGTAATACGAGGCTGTATCTGTTTATGAGCCTAGGTGTGCTGTTCCTGTTATTTGGTAACTCGATCTGGAATACAGGAGTATCACCGTACATTATTTCAGAAGGTATGGAGAAAAGAATGTATGGTCTGCTCTGGACCCTGAACGGGGTGCTGATCTTTGTGGGACAGCCATTCACGTCGTGGATTAAACGTACAATGGCTCGTACCTCCAATGCCCAGATGACGGCTAGCGCTGTATTCTACGGCATGGCATATCTGGTGATGATCACGATGTATAACTATCCGGGTATGGTTCTGGCGATGGTGCTTGCAACCTTCGGGGAAATGCTGATCTCCCCGGCAACGCCGGCATTTATATCCGAGCACGCTGGACGAGCAGCGCCCTTCTATATTGGGGTGTCCGGTGGGATCGGTGCAATTGGTCGGGTCATTGGTCCGTATGCGATGGGAGTCATGTATGACAAGCAGGGATTGATTCCGGTAGCCTGGCTTGCAACTGCAATGGCAGCTGTAGCGGTCGTCGGTTTCCTACTGCATGCAGCACTGAATCGGCACCGTGAGGTGAAGGAATATGGGATCGACGGCTAAAATAAAGACATAACCACAAACAGCCTTTCCTCTTTTAACGAAGGAAGGCTGTTTCTTCATTCATTTCGTGCCTTTGAAATTGCAATCAGTACGCTAAATACAGCCCCACCGAACATGATCGTTATATAATCAATTTCATCTAAGGATTTACCCAGTAAGATCATATTGAATACGACGGATAACACATTCCATAAAATAAAAAAGCCCAGAAAGTATTTTAGAAAAACTTTTAATTTCATGTTGATTAACCCACATCCAATCATAACATTTAATCCATTTTATACCAGTATATTTAAAGCTTGATAGTGTCTCTGTAATCTTCATGTAAAATCACATCATCCAGAACTGTTCACAACACAGGCTCATATAACATGAACGCTGTCATTCGGAACTAACCCCCATATTTATGCATAATGCTCATATAATAGAATAAAAAAGCAGTTAACAATCAGGGGGATATTCTACATGTACAAGGTCTTGTTGGTTGATGATGAATTTCTGATCTCTGACGGAATTTCCAGTGTCGTGAATTGGTCCCTACTGGGTACGGAGCTCATCGGTATTGCTCACGATGGATTGGAAGCGCTTGCTTCAATCGAACGGCAGCGTCCTGACATTATTATCTCGGATATTCGTATGCCAGGTATGGATGGGCTGCAACTTGTTGAAGCGGTGGCGGAGAAATATCGGGAGATCTCGTTTATTATGCTCACAGGCTTTACTGAATTTGAGTATGCGAAGACTGCTATGCAATATGGAGTGAAGCATTACTTGCTTAAACCTTGCAGTGAGGAGAGTCTGGTTCAGGCCATTGGCGAGCTGGTCAGTGAGAAGCGGGAGCTTACAGATCATGAGCACTTTGTGCAGGCCATTCAATACAATTTGGAGCGAGTACTGCCACATGCGAAGGAGTATTTTTTGAAGGAATTGGTCACCAACAAGACGTATGGCGTGAAGGAATGGAAGTATTTTGGCGAACTGTTTAGTGTGCAATTTCTCGGTCAGCGTGTACGTTTGTTATTGGTCGAGATTGAGGGAGAGCATGAGTATCTGCACTTGTTCGCTGTTAAGAACATCGCAGAGGATATTTTTCACAATCCCATATTAAGTACAACGGTAAGAGGGCATCTGCTCGTCATGATGGAAGATACGATGTCAGAAGCACAGCTATTTCGGAATATTGATGAGATTCGAGTTACCTTTACCCGCTATTATCGCTATGACCTGACGATGGCGCTGAGTGAACCAGGCGAACTGCCGCAAGCGCGTCAATTATATATGCGAACGATTGCGTACCTGAATCATCGCTTTTACCTCGGAGAGGGCAGTCTTATTATGGAACGTGATGTAGCCCCAGTAGAGGAGCGGGATGTGCCTGAGTTTGAGTATGATCAGGGAAGGCTTGTCACTGCAATTCAAGCAGGGCACTGGCAGGACGCGGGAGCGGAGCTGAATCGAATCTTCCAACTGCTGGTTGATCTTCGATACGATATTTCCCAGACCAAATCATACCTTATCCAAATATTTATGGAGATTATTCGGCTCAGCGGAGCTGCAGATATGAAGCATTATATGGACCGACTACCTTGCATGATTGAGACGAGCACGTTACATTCTTTCCAGCAGTTCCTGCTGACCGTAGCCAAACAGATTACCCTTCGTCGTTATGAACAGCAGCGTTCCAGGCAGTCTCAGATGGTGCACCAGGTGAAGCAGCTTGTACAGAAACGATATCAGGATGAAACATTAACACTCCAGTCCATTGCCGGAGAGATCTACATGAATCCCGATTACATTGGCAAGATGTTCAAGAAAGAGACGGGCGAGAAGTTCACCAATTATGTCCTCACCTACCGGATACAAAAAGCATTAGAGCTACTGGAGCAGGATGGGAATTATACAGTGTCCTTGCTCGCAGAGTATACGGGCTTTGGATCGAACTGGCCTTACTTCAGCAAAGTGTTCAAGAAATATACGGGATTCTCTCCATCCGAATATAAGAAAGCCATACCCTGACTGTCTTCAATGACAGCAGGTTTTTTTGTGTAGCCGTCCCTAGTTTCGGGCTGCTGAAAACCGTACTTTTTGCACACGAACTTGTAGAACACGGTTTTGAACATCCATATCTCGGAAATGAGCATGGGAGAAGACCCGCCCAAGTCCTATCATTATACCTATAGAGGTAGTTCAAAAAGTCCGCTTTTGATTACGAAGGATGCCTGACGGCATCTCAGCATCGAATATGGGATTCAGCCGAAATAAGTGGAGGCTTACGCAGATTGTTTCCTTCGGAAACAATGTGGTTGCTCACGTAGGTTTGCCTACGCTCCGCTACTCCATTTTGATCTTCATCCCATCTTCTCGGTACTGAAAACCGTTCTTTTTGAACACGAACCTATAGAGGATTTCCATATCAGAATTGGAGGTACAGTGGATGGAGCTGAAGCGAAGTCCGGTGATGGAGCCGGGACATTTGAAGCCATCTGGCAAATGGAGCTTTGTAAAAAAGGAACTTGTTCGTAACAGGTATGTATACCTCATGTTGCTTCCTGTCGTCGCCTATTATCTGATTTTTAGCTACGGGCCAATGTATGGGCTCCTGATGGCGTTTCAAGAATCATATAGCCCAGTCAAAGGCATAATGGCGGGAGAATGGGTCGGTTTTGACAATTTCACCATGTTCTTCGAAAGTTATTACTTCTGGAGACTCATTAAGAACACATTGATTCTGAGTTTTTACAGCATTGTATTCGGATTTCCTGCTCCAATCATACTTGCCTTACTCTTGAATGAAGTACGTAAGAAATGGTTCAGAAGCACAGTGCAAACGGTCAGCTACATGCCGCATTTTATTTCAGTTGTTGTCGTGGTCGGAATGTTGAAAACGTTCTCATCTTTGGACGGTGGGTTATTCAATGTCATTCGTGGATTCTTTGATCTACAGCCGCTGATGTTCTTGGCAGAGAAAGATATGTTCCGTCCACTCTACATTCTATCGAATATCTGGCAGGGAGCAGGCTGGGCGTCCATCATCTTCTTAGCGGCGCTTAGCGGCATTGATCCCCAGCTATATGAAGCTGCCAAGATTGATGGTGCAAACCGCTGGCGTCAACTGCTTCATATTACACTTCCCGGGATTTTACCAACGATAGTAATTATGCTTATTCTGCGTATGGGTGCGGTGATGAATGCCGATTTCCAGAAAATATTGCTCATGCAAACCGCACCGACTTATGAGACTTCGGATGTCATATCAACCTTTGTGTACCGATCGGGTATTTTGGAAGGCAATTATACGTATTCAACAGCTATTGGGCTGTTTAACGGGGTTATCAATTTTGCACTGCTACTTGCTGCGAATGCAATCAGCAGAAAGCTCAACTCAACCAGTCTCTGGTAATTGGAAGGTGAAGCGATGAAGAGGTCTACAGGTGAACATATCTTTGATGCATTTAATACGCTGCTGCTCTTGGTGGTCATGATCCTGTGTTTCTACCCGATGCTGTATGTATTCAACTCTTCGATTAGTGATCCGGATCAGATGTTACGTTCCCGTTCACTCATGCTCTGGCCCGAAGGCTTTCAGTTGGAAGCGTACAAAGCGGTATTTCAGGATACCCGTATCTACACTGGTTATATGAATACACTCTTCTACGTGGTGGTGGGAACAGCAATCAACTTGCTGATGACTTCACTCGCGGCGTATGGGTTATCTCGTAGTGACCTGCTGGGCAGAAAAACGCTGATGAAGTTGATTACATTCACGATGTTTTTTGGTGGAGGTATGATTCCCACGTTTCTGCTCATTCAAAATCTGGGGATGGTGGACACGCGCTTTGCCCTGATTATCCCTGGAGCGATCAGCACATTCTATTTTCTCATTATGAAAACAAACTTCGAAGGCATCCCGATCAGCCTGATCGAATCCGCGAAGCTGGATGGCGCCAATGATTTCTTGATTTTATTCCGCATTGTACTGCCTTTATCGAAGCCGATTTTAGCGGTTATGATGCTGTATTACGCCGTGGATCACTGGAATGACTACGTGGGGCCGATGCTCTATCTGCGGAGTCAAGAGCTGTACCCGATCCAGATTATTATGCGCGACATCTTAATCAGCAGCAGCACGGAAGCGATGGGGGCAGGTGTGGACACAGGCTTTGCAATAGGTGAGAACATCAAATATGCCACCATTATTATCTCAACACTTCCAATTATGCTGGTGTATCCGTTTATCCAACGCTATTTTGTTCAGGGTGCCTTAATCGGTGCTGTGAAACAATAAATTTAATCCTTGGAGGCGAATTACGTGAAAAAAAGAATGGGGTCTATTCTATTGTCATCTCTGCTCACTATGTCTTTATTGGCTGGATGTACTGGAGGAGCGAGTGAGCCAAGTGCTACAGAGCCTGAAGAAGGGACGGAGCCTGCGGTTCAAGCCTTGACTGAGATTCCGCTACCGATTACAAGTGAATCCTTCACGATTGATTATTGGCGCGCCAATGATGCGAAGCTTACGGCTTCAGTGAACAATTTTGCAGATATGGCATCCTACAAGGAGAAGGCGAAGCGAACAGGCATCGAGGCGAAATTTACACATCCTCCACTGGGACAGCAGAAAGATCAATTTAACCTGCTCATCTCTACCAAAGAATTACCTGACGTGATCTATTATAACTGGGCTGATGCCGTTGGCGGACCGGAGAAAATGATCAAGGATGGCCGAATCATCCGTTTGAACGAGCTGATCGATAGCTATGCGCCTAACCTGAAACGCATCATCGAATCTGATCCTGATGTGAAGAAACAGATTGCCCTTGATGATGGAACGATCTATATGTTCCCACTGCTCAAGCTGGATGCACTCAAGCTGAATGCAACCTCTGGTTTGATTATCCGTCAAGACTGGCTCGATAAGTTGAACCTGCAAGCTCCGACGAATATTGATGAATGGTATACGGTGCTTAAGGCGTTCAAGGAACAAGATCCGAATGGCAACGGGAAACAAGATGAATTACCCTTCACGGGTAACTGGGGACCAGGTAACCTGACGAAGCTGCATGACTTTGCTACTGCCTTTGGCGTTATTGGAGGCTTCCAGATGAATGGGGACAAGGTGGAATTCGGCCCAATTCAACCCGGATATCGTGACTTCTTGGAGACTATGGCGAAGTGGTATAAGGAAGGTCTGATTGACCCTGAGATTATGACTAATGATGGTAAGGCATTCGACTACAAGGTTACCAACAATCTGGCGGGTGCTTATCAGGGCGGGGTATTCAGCGGTATGGGAAAATATTTTAACCTCATGAGAGATACCGATCCAAACTTCAATGTGACAGGTGCGCCATGGCCACAATCTCCAGATGGAACTGCTTATGCAACGTTTAACATGGAAGCTAAGGTGCTCAGCTATGGTGAAGCCATCACATCTTCGGCAGACGAAGACAAACTGAAATATATCGTACAGTGGATGGACTATAACTATAGTGAAGAGGGCAGTGACCTGTTCAACTTCGGGATCGAGAACGACAGTTATGTAAAAGAAGGAGATGGCGTCAAATTCACGGATGTCATTGTAGATAATCCAAAAGGTTTGACGTATGATCAGGCTCTAGCTTCGTATGCACTATCCATTATGGATGGCCCGATCAACCAAGACAGCCGCTATCTGGATGCACTCTTGTTCGATGAAGGACAACGTGCAGCGAATGAGGAATGGATGAAAGCCAGCTCAGCACTGACACTTCCGCCAATTCGTTTGTCCTCCGATGAGGTTAGCACAAGCACGTCCATTATGAGTCAAGTTAATACGTATCTGAATGAGACGATGACGGCTATCATTAGCGGACAGAAGCCAATCACAGAATTTGACACCATGGCTGAAACGATCAAAAGCATGGGCATTGACCGTGCCATCGAGATTCATCAAGCTGCGTATGACCGATATAATGCAAAATAATAGGCAAGGAATGTTCGGCAAGCCGCATATGCTATATAGACGAATCTGAACATGTACACACGAACAAAACGGAAGGATCATGGGTCATCCAAGCGTTGAATGCTGCTAGACGAGCGGGGCGCTAAAAAGATATAGGAGAATTTTCCTGCATGTGATATATCTAGTAGAGGTTGTTCAACACGCACTAGTAAATTCACGTGGTTCAAAGGAGCGCTTGTGTCATGATAGCCTACCGCAAACTAAGTATCAAAATGAAAATGTTCCTGATGATCATGTTCATGATGGCATTTATTATCACGCTGGCTTTCAGTTCCTTGTATTATACGTATTCCGTCTATGATAAACAGTTATTCGATAAGTCTTCCCGGCTGCTGAATCTCTCGTCCTCTACGGTTGATCTTGAATTGCAGAAGTTGGAAGCGTTGTCACTAAATATGATCTCGGATATGCAAATCCAGCGGGCGCTAAAATCTTTGTTAGAGGATGACACGGCGTACTCCAGTTTTATTGAGCGTAAGAAGATTACAGATCGGCTATGGGAACACATTAGTGGGGCTGCACGTTACGTGCAGTCCGTTCATTTAATTGATTCTCAGGGAAGAGTGAATAAGTATGGTGAGACGATAACCGTATCTGAGGAAAAGTATGATCGTATGATTGCAGCTGCTGAGCATGCAAATGGTGCTGTTAGGTGGTTGTATCCAGATGATGATGACCCGATGCTGGTTATGGTTCGGCAGGTACGAGCCTATGATCCGATGACGCTCAAGCCTGTCGGCATTTTGTTTCTACGGATTAACATCGAACGTCTTGTGAAGGAATACGCAGGATTGGATAGCCAGAATAGTGATATTGTTCTGAAGGCAGGAGACGACGTAGTTTATCCTTATCGGCAGCTCCAGAACGCAGTATCCGAAGGGCTGAAGCCATTACCGGGCAGTGGTGGTTATGAGATCAAAAACCTGGATGGAAGGGCAGTGTTTCTAGCGCAAAAGAAATCGTCCTACACCGGCTGGGTCTACTATAACATGGCCTCCTATCACGAGATTTTTGAGCGAATCATATGGCTGAAAAATGCACTAATCGTCGTTTATGTCATAGCCATCGTAATCGTACTGACCCTTGGGATGGTATTTGCACGCAGCTTAACGAGGCCGATTAGACAGCTCATCGGACAGATGAAAGAGGTGCAGTATGGTGATCTCGACAATATCGATAATGCGAATCTAACCGTGCCAACGCATCATCATATGGATGAGATCGGGTTATTGCACCGTACATATCGGTTGATGATCACCCACATCAATACACTTATTAAAGAAAATTATGCAAGCCAACTGGTCATTAAGGAAACGGAGTTCAAGGCGTTGCAGGCGCAGATTAATCCGCACTTTCTATATAATGCTCTGGATTCTATCCACTGGCTTGCCAAAAAGCATAAGCAAGAGCAGATTTCCAGTATGGTGCTGTCACTCGGCTATTTACTGCGCACATCGATTAGCTTCAAGCAGAATGTCATCACCTTGGCGGAAGAGCTGGAGATCGTCAATCATTACATTACGATTCAGAAGTATCGTTTTCAGCATCGACTGGATTTTCATCTGGATGTGCCACAGTCCTACTTAGGCTGTGCCATTCCCAAGTTGACGTTACAGCCGTTACTGGAGAACGCGATCCAATATGGGCTGGAGCCGCAGGTGGGCGCCTGTCAGATTCGTGTGTATGCGGAGCTATCAGCAGGGAAGCTGCTGCTTGTCGTTGAAGATCACGGCCCAGGCATGGAACCGGAATTCGTGGAGAAGGTGCTTCGCGGTGAAGTGGAGACCCGAGGTACGGGAATCGGTCTGATGAACATCAGAGAGCGGCTACGTCTAGCCTTCGGTGATGATCATGACATCAGACTGGAGAGCAAGCCGGGGTGCGGAACCAAGGTCATGGTTCCCTTACCGCTGCCGAAGGAGGAGAAGCTGTGGGAAGATTACTGCGAATAATAGGCATCATCTGCCTAACGGCAGCTCTGCTCGGCTGCGTGTCCCAATTTGCTCAAAGGCCTGGTATGGTGATTGAAGAAGAACCCATTACGCTGCGTATTGCCTGGTGGGGCGGAGAATTCCGTAACAATGCTACGATTGAGGTTATCAACCAATATGAACAATTAAATCCGCATGTGAACATTGAGTACGAATACAGCAGTTTCAACGAATATTGGAGGAAGATGGCTCCACTGGCCGCGGGAAATGCTCTTCCAGATATTATCCAAATGGACATTTCGTATTTGGCTCAATATAGCTCACTAGAGCTATTAGAGGATCTATCTCCGTATGCAAAGCGTGGATTGCTGGATACGAAGGACGTGGACAAACAGCAGCTGGATAGTGGCAGTATAGATGGCAAAGTTTACGGACTGAGCCTAGGTGTTAATGCGCTAATGAGTATTTATGATCCGGAAGTGTTGCAGGCGAACGGCATTGAGTTCCCGACAGATGCATGGACTTGGGATGATTTTGATCAGATGGGCAAGCACATTCAAGGACGGGGCATCTATCTGGGCACCTATTTTACTCCAGAGCAGTTTTTCGCGTATTACCTGAGGCAACATGGTGCTAAGCTGTACGCGGAGGATGGGACACGTCTCGGTTATGAGAATGACGCCTTATTTGTTGAATATTTTGGAATGATGCAACGACTCGCGCAGGATAAACTCATTTTTGCCCCAGACATCTGGACTTCAGATATTGGTAAGCCAGACAATGATCCGTTTTATTTAGGTGAGGCGCTGTTTAGCTGGGGGTACTCCAACCAATTCATCAGTACAACAGAGCGTTATGGTAAGCCGTTATCTATTGCCCCAATGCCGGGACCTAATAACTCAGATGGGCTGTTTCTGAAGCCAGGCATGTTCTTCTCCATAGCAGGTAATTCCAGACAGAAGGAAGAGGCAGCGAAGTTTATTAGCTATTTCGTGAATGATCTGGATGCCAATCTGCTGCTCAAAGGGGAGCGTGGTGTGCCCGTTTCGTCCAGTGTGCGGGAGCAGATGAGAAAGATCGTTGAACCGGAGCAGGCACAAGTATTCGATTATATAGATTGGGTCGCAGAACATAGCAGTCCGATGGATGCTCCTGATCCCGTAGGTAGCTCTGAAGTCACTGCCGTGCTGCGTGAGCTGTATGATCTATTGTTATTTGGCAAGTTAACGGCAGACGATGCAGCGCAACAATTTCGTGAACGTGCCAATGCCATTTTGGCGAGAAGTGAAATGTAATAGCTAAATAGCCAGCATAACCTTCATTCCGCATGGATGAGGGTTTTTGGTGTGGAATGGTGGATATTTCCTCTAGTATAATTAAAATGGCAGTCATACTGCGAATAGAACTGCCAATAGATTCAAAGATTAGTAGATTTGAAGAGACTATCTATATACCAACATCAACCGATGAGGAGTGTCAGGACATGTCCATACATCACACAGGTCAAAAGGTTACTTTTGCAGATATCAAAACGAGGTTGCCTCACGAAAGCTGGATGTACACACAGAATGAAGCGAATGATGGTGAATTCGATGCCGAGGAGGTATGGCTGCATTCAGGTGATCTTCATATCAGTGAGCTGTTGCTGGATGAGGGGCCTTTTTTGATTATGGTGGAGGGGAATCTGACAGTTGATCGTTATATTGGAAACACAGAATCCGATGCGGCCGCTTCTAACCTGGTTGTGCTTGGTGATCTTACAACGCCTTATATGCTCGTGGGAGGGCAGGAAATATATATTACAGGTCATCTTTATGTGGAGGATATGTTCTGGGGAGATTACAACCATGGAGAATTGACGGTGAGAGGCAACGTAGAAGGTGGGCTGCTAGTAAGTACAGAGCAATATGGAATTCAGGTTCAAGGACAGCGGAAAGTGAAGCGTCAGCTTGAAGAGTGGGAGGATGTTGGGCCATGGCAGTGCTTCGATCTGCTAGAGTTATTCGTTCCTGAATGCATAATTGACGAAGATACAGAAGAGCCGTTTCCATGGCGAGAAGAGATGATAAAGAGGCTGCAGCAGGGACAACCTATCATTAAACGAGAGTATATTTATGCCGCAGAACTAGCGCCAGATGTACCGGATTGGTTTGAAGGTCATCAGTTCACAGCTGAGAACATTGAGCGTCTTACTCACCCTTCATTATTACCTGTAAGAGAGGAGGGTGAGTTGCTGAACAGCTATGAGTTTTGGGTGGATGGACAGTTTTGCCGAGGTTCTGTCTACGGAGATGAGCATACGGAGGGCTATTTCCGGAGTTTGTATTTTCAGGACGACCATGACTGTGCATTATTGCTCAAAATAGAGCCAGCAGACCAAGCTTCAGGCACTCCTAATGAACTTGCCGAGCAAGCGGGCACTCCTGTCTGGATGATCTCAGGCGCATATCGTTATGTGAACAGTGAGAACTCCGAATGGAGCGTATTTACGGAAGACTCACCTTCGAATATTCAGCAGTTAAGCAACCATGGATGGGATACCTTGCTGCAGTCCGTATCGAATTACCAGTATGCCCGCACCTTAATTTCGCCGCAACGTATTCGTGATTTATTAGCGTTGCCTATCGTGGAGCCGTATGACGATTATTATGATGATGACCGGCATGGGTTGTGGATTGAAGACTTCTACTTTGCATTTAGACAAGCAGGTCAAATGTGTGATGATGTTCCCCAGCCAGCTATGCTGCGTATTGGTAGAGAGTATACGGATACACAAGGGGAGACGAAGGTTGAGAAATACTTCTATACGCTACACCAGCATGCGGACGGCACAGAAATGGTGTTGATTGAATACTCGGCTCAGGAGGAAGAGGATGAGGAAGAGCTGATGTTGCTTGAACTTCATTATGTAGGTGGCCCCCAATTACTACATGCCGTTCAATTGCTGGAACGTGGACGCAAAGAGCTGATGCAAGCGAATCAGGATTTGCTGGATGGGGAACTGCCCTATGCTGTTGAATCCTTTGCGAAGCGATATTGGAAATCCAAAGGATACCTGAAATAGAAGAGCTACACCATAAAACAAGACGCCCAGTCAGGATATTAAACCTGATCGAGCGTCTTGTTTGTTCACTTATATAGAAGAGTAGAGAGATATAAAGAGAGAGGTAGGCAGTAGATAGGTGCGTATTATTTACGGTTTTGCTCTGCCCGCTCCACGATCATGTCGGCGAATTCCTCGGCTTGTCCTTGGATCGCAATCGGATCAAAGTACCAGTAGCGATCTTCTTGCAATTCATAGACTTGATTATTCTTCACTGCCGGAAGAGACTTCCAGATGGCATCTCCCTCATAACCCGCATTGCTCTCATCTACCGTGAGAAGGACATGGTCTCCTGCATACTCACCAATAACTTCACGCGAGATTTCTTTCCATTGTGTATCTCCCATGAGTTCCTGCTTGGTGATCTCAAGCGGTGCTAGCTCCAGGGCACGATAGATCGCTTGTCCACCTCGGCCAAAGTTATCCCCGTAACCATAATACCCTTTGTCTGTTGCTTCCAGAATAGAGAAGGTTTCTTCTGGTTTGATCACTTGTTTAACTTTGTCGCGCGCAGCTGTAATCCGTTCATCGTATGTTTTCAGCCATGCTTCGGCTTCATCTGTTCTGTCCAGCAAATCACCGAATCCACGAATCTCTTCATGTACATCAGCGAACGTACCATGGGTGATTACGACAGTCGTGGCAATTTTCTTATACTTCTCAACCTCTTCTGGTTGGTTAGAAGCAGTGATAATCAGATCTGGATTAAGTGCAATAATCTTCTCGAGTGATACCGTTCCGCGATCACCGATATCTGCAATACCTTGAACCTGATCAGCGTAATAAGGATTCTCCAGATAATATTTAACGGCACCCACAGGCTTTATCCCTAATGCAAGGAGATCACTTACGTACATATCCGTAACAATCCGTTGAGGTTCAGCGGGAATTTCAACATCACCCTCTGCGGAAGCATATATGCGTGTACCCTTGGAATTGGATGATGTATCTGCTTTCGTTTCAGTGGAGCCATTCGTTGCTTCGACCCCGGCGCTCGCTTGCTCCGTGGAGCTGGATGTATCTGTGTTACTACCACAGGCAGCTAACACCATTAACATGGCAAGCATGATGAATAGTCCTGCAAAGCGGTTTTTTACGACAAACATAGTCTATATCCCCCTGTATATAATCAATAATGATTATTATTCTCATTAATAAGATAGAGGAAGAGTTCTCATTTGTACATGGACGGCTATGATCATTGAACCATGGACAAATGTGATGTTAACTGGTGCATGATGTGTTTCAGTTGCTCGATCATAGAGATCGGATCGAAACCATAGAACATGTCATCACTGATGGTGTAGACTCGATTGTTCAGAATGGCCTCCAGATTGCTCCAGCACTCCTGATGAAGTAAGTGATCGACGACTTCACGCTGGGCTAGTTCGGAAGGATAGGACATGAAGATATAATCTGCTGCATACAGATGAACCTCGGATAAAGGGACATGCGCATATCCCGTCAGTAAGTGACCTTCTCTTTTCATGTGAACAGGAGGTGAGAAACCAAGCGATTGATACAGCACATGTGAAGCTCTTCCCCAGCCGTGGCCGTAGATATAGGCTCCACTCTCCTCATTCCAGAAGATGCATACGGCTGTTCCACGTACAGTCCCCAGGCAACGATCTAACGTAAGGTTAGCTTCTCGTTGAAGTGTATCGTAATGGGTTAGCCATTGTCTGGCGTTAGTTTCGAGCCCGGTTATTTGCCCAAGTCTCAGCAATTGTTCTTGCCAGTCAAGTTCTTCGAATGGTAGCAGGATTGTAGGTGCAATCTGCCGCAGCTTATCTAGGTTAGCGTGTGGTGCATAACCGACAATGAGATCTGGATGGGCGTCTGCAATGAGATCCGGATTGTGAATAAATTCATGCTCGCCCCGCTGTTCAAATTGATCTATTCCTTGTTCTTGAAAGCGATCCTTCATCCAGCTAGCAACAGCACCTATGTGGGGGAGCTGGCCTAGTGCAATCAACGAAGCAGTATAATTGAATGTAAGTGAGACAATTTTCTTCGGCTTCTTCCGGTAAAGTGTCGGGGCAGAACCAACGACCTGTTTGAATTTACGGCTCAAATAAAAGGTGTCACGATATCCTGTCAGCTCTGCAAGCTCCTGTAGTGAAGGATTCGAGAGCAGAAGATGTTCTTGGGCAATTCGAATGCGCAGCCGAGTAATGTACTCGACAAACGTAAGTCCCGTCCTTTTTTTGAACTCTCGAGAGAAATGCTCTGGACTGATATTGAACTCTCTTGCCAATTGCTCGCGGGAGAGAGGGTGTGTATACATGTCATGAATGCGTTTGATCGTGAGATCCAGCCAAGAATGATCCTCCTGTGTTACCTGTACAACTTGTTCCTTTAATGTAGCGAGTAATTGATAGAACAACATATGCAGTTTAAAAGGATTGTCAGCCTCAGGGTACATACAGGCTTGAGCCAAATCATATACGAAGTCAGTCATATTATGGCTTGTTAACGACGTTACCGATTCAAACGGCCAGGTATCTACTTCCTGTTCTATCGGTTCAAATGCGATAGCAAAGCCTTGTAGCGGAGACACTGAGCCACGTTTACGCTCATGTCGAAGGTTAGTTCCTGCTCGCCGTACAATGACTGAGCCTGTATCTACTGTAAATTGTTCGTTTGTAGTGCTTAATCTGGCTTGGCCGGCAGTCACAATATAAATGGTGTGCAACTCGCTCCACAACTGATCTGTTCGAGAGAGCGCTTCTTGATCGTGGATCTTCACAAGATACCGAAGTTTGTACATGGGAGAGGGAATGGCACAGATCTCATGCAGAGGAACAGATGCAGGTGGCGTCTTGCTGTAGAAGCCGTGTTCCGTGTTGCGCATAAATAATGATCTCCTTTCTGATCGGTCTAAGTTAATAAGCAGTATAACCTATAACGGAGCGGTGTGGGCGCCAACATGTTGAATCATATAATTCAATTAAAATTGGAAAAAGAGGTTGAAATCGCTACCAACTCAGACTATAATGAAAATGTCGAAACGTTTCAATCTGCTGTTTATAAGCATAATTAATGGTTTTCTTTATTTGGAAAAGCAAAAGAAATGATATTTATACGTATAATATAACACTGATAGAATAGTAAGGAAGAGCTTGTTAAGCTTAGTAATAGAGGGTTTTTGAAGCAATGACATAGCATTTTTTCGGAGGGTAATCGAAACGTTTCGAATTTGTATTGAAGCATATCCTATGAGTGCCAAAGTACCCCACATTCGTAGAATTATATTAGTTATAGTGGTTGTCACAACCCTTTACAGTATAAAATGTAGCTAATAAGAGAAACTTGGTCAAGGTAGAAGGAGCGAACGTAGAATGGCGACGATTAAGGATGTGGCAAAGCTAGCAGGTGTAGCGCTTTCGACAGCTTCCTATGCATTAAATGGGGATAGCAAGGTGAGTGCGAAAACGAAGAGTAAGGTGCTTGAAGCAGCACGTGAACTGAATTACCGCAAAAATGGCTTTGCCATGGACCTGAAGCGGAGCCGGACGAATACGATCGCTTTGATTTTGACGGACTTGTCTGGTCCGTATTATTCGGAACTGATTCGGAGTGTGCAAGATGTAGCGCTCGCTAACGGATATGATCTGATTGCATGTAGCTCTATGGGTGAGCGTGATTCCACAGCCGTTCGATTTTTGCGTGAAAAAAGAGTAGATGGTGCAATTATACTCGCACATAACATCCATGATGATATTTTGGTAGAATCAGCCGGCTCACGTTTTCCAATCATTGTGATGGATCGTCATCTCTCAGGAGATCATCTGGTAAATGTCCTGGTGGACGGGGAACAGGGTGGCTATCTCGCTACGCGTCATCTGATCCAGGAAGGGCATCGCACCATTGCGTATATTAGTGGACCGTCCAACTC
>NZ_JAKRNP010000021.1:0-64412 GCF_022346845.1 Paenibacillus sp. ACRSA
GATTAAAAATCTCATTTATGCTTTGAAATCATTCAGTCCGAAGACATGTACGATTTCTCAGCGTCGATCTTGCAAGCAAGATCGTTACTCACTCGTTGTTCAGTTTTCAAAGATCAAACTTGAATCATGTTACTCATTTTCGTATCAACCACGTTTTCAGCGGCGACTTTTATAATATATCATGTTACCGATGTTATTGCAAGCACTTTTTTTTATAACTTTCAAACTCTTCATTTCAGCACTTGTTTCGGTGAACTTGTCCTAAAAAAGGAACGAAAATTAATTTATCATATATATCAGAAACGGTCAACCCTTTTCGACATTTTATTTCATTGCTCTTCCCTATCATCTTGTAGAGGTACAGCGTTAGCTATACATGCCGCACCCCTTTTATCCTAATAACCGTTGATTGACTATGAGCACAACATTCATGGCTTTGATTTTTTTAGTTTTCCGCTCCTCGCATACTTGGATAACTCTTTAGGCGGAGCAAAACGTGCATACATCCGAAATACCGTTTTGTAGCGACTCGCGATAGCGTATTTGATTTCTTGATCAAGACGGTTATCACTGAGGTCGAATAACATTTCATCAAGCTCTTTGCGAAGTACATAGTCTAGCTCTTTGCATTCCTTATCATTAAACAGCATACCTAGCATTAGAGTTCTCCTTTTTCTGCATATGGATAATACGCGCTCATGTGTAGTTGTCTGACGTAACATGTCTCTAGCAAACAGACGTTTATCGAATCGCGTAAGGTTAATAGCACAACCCCAATCATATTAACTTGAGGTTGTACCTGAACCCGTTTTATTGTTATGGTCAACTTTCTGAAAAATTATGAATGTCATTCCATACAAATTTATCCTCGAACGATGCTGTAGGTAATGGTGCTCTCAATGATTGCTGCAACGAACAACAAAATGATGATCCAGCAAGATGCTGTCAACGTCCTACGCAGAAACACTTCCCACTGCTTACCAAGCAAGTGTCTTTTTGATCCACCTAGCTGAATGAGACTTTTGGAAGCTAATCCCCCGAACTTTAGACCGAACGCACAAGCAATAATGATCACTGGTATTTCGATAATGCCATGCGGGAGTAATCCTTTAATAACGATATCATAGAAACTTGCTCCATAATTCATTGTGGTGTGCACCAGGAATCCAATAACCATTCCGTTGATCAGGAGAAAAATTATCGGTAGAATGCCAAAGAATATGCCGGCATAGATCACAAGTACGCTTTTAATCGCATTGTTGAAGAAAATAAACAGGAAGAAGTTTAATTGCACATTCCCCCCTTGCTCCAAACGCTCGCTGACTTCTCTTAATCCCCCTATTTGATTCAAAAGTAATTCTTCTAGTGGCCCGGTGCTGACCCACCCTACACTAATTCCAATCACAAATAATGCGACCGACCAGATTAACACATTCCGGATGGAACCCAGATCTTTCAGAAAAGTACTAAATTTAAGCATGACGACCTCCTAAGTAAACTAAGTTAATGGACAAACAAACATCATATACGAATAACTAAGCAGTACGAGCATACATTGGAGAGTAAACAAGCATTTCTTATGGGAGAGGGGCGCTTATTGAAATGAACTCGTTCTATGTATTTAGCGGCAAAAAGATCAAACGTTACCTGATTGTGCTGGCTGCTGCCGTGTTTGCTATCGGAATAATCTATCTGGAGAGCGGCAACGTTTCTGTGTTCTCAGAGGATACACCTTCTGCAGTCTACAGTGTACCAACCGAAAAAAAAGTAATTGCACTTACGTTTGACATTAGCTGGGGGGATAAGCGAACAGAGCCCATTCTAAAGGTGCTGAAAGAGAACAAGATCGAAAAGGCTACCTTCTTCCTCTCCTCACCATGGAGTAAAACACATCCTGAAATTGTTAACTCAATTAAGGAAGCAGGATATGAAATCGGCAGCCATGGACACAGACATGAGAACTATAGCAGCCTGACAGAGGAAGAGATCCGTAAAGAAATTTCGACAGCTCATAGCATTTTAACCGATTTAACGGGCAAAGAACCGAATTTGTTACGTCTACCCAACGGTGATTTTGACAAACGTGTTCTCCAGGTTGCGAGTAATTTAAACTACCAGGTCGTACAATGGGATACCGATTCACAAGATTGGAAAAATCCAGGTGTTCAGGCCATTGTTGATCGTGTAGTCAGCAAAGCTCATCCAGGAGATATCGTTCTATTGCATGCTAGTGACTCCTCTAAACAAACGCATGAGGCCTTACCTGTGATCATTGATAAACTTCGAAATCAGGGATATAAGTTTGTCACCGTTTCCGAATTGTTGAATCACTCCAGCACCAAGGGTTCAGAGGTGCGAGATCAAGCTAGTGCGCAATAATACGCCACCAAGGTTATGTCTAACATCAATGTAATGCTCAAGTATTACAATAACTGCAATGACGTTATAGATCAAAAATACACATCGCAGGCCATTCGTGCAAATGAAAAAGAGCTAACCATCGTTAGCTCTTTTTGGAGTTTATTTTTATAAGAAAATCATCCCTCTGCTTAGTTCACGCCTGCTCTACCTTTCCAGTAACAGCTTGATTGGCAGATGCATCGACCAATTTGTGCAAGATCAGCATTTGGTATGCATTACACATTAACAAGGGAACCACAATAAATATGGTCGCTGCATTCGAATCGATGCGTAACACCCCAATCGTCTCTACCGCCGTAACGGCAATCATAAAGAAAAGGGTCGGCACAAGTGCAGAAATGTTTGTTTGTTTGACCTTTACGTAAGCGGTAACAATTGCTGCTGCCAAAATAATGAGTCCGAGGACAATATCGGATATAGGCTCTCGCCCCTCCCCCACAAACAAACGCAAGAACATCACATCAAGCAAAGCTAGAACCGTTAATATGATCTGAACAATTTGCCAGCCACGTTTGGGAAACACTCCCTTACCCATATAATTCAAAATTAAATATGCAAAGAAGCCCATTTGCGAATATACGCTAATCATAACACCGGAGCCAAACAGAATGAGCAGATATAACATAAAATCAGCAATCCCATTCGTTTTTTCTCCATTTAACAACATCATCGTTAATCCTGTTATTAATGATCCCACCGCACCGATCAACAACGCGGTCCAAAATAGGAAAAACCATTTCCGTAAATTCAAATGTTTTCCACCCCCGAGACTTTATTTTACCAACCTTCTCAGCAAAAAACCATCTCCGTTCAACATATTTACTGCTTTCTCATCACATACTACATCCAGTATCTAATCAAGGAGGGGTTGTGCACATGAAACGGCCATTGTGGCAGTTATGTTGTGTCCTATTTGGACTATCCGTCCTGCTCGCCGGCTGCGGCTCTGATCAGAATTATTCGCCTCCTCAGGGCAGTTATAAAGAGATGAAAACCATGGTGGTGGACATCCTCAAAAGTGATGAGGGTAAAAAAGCAGTGGAAGAAGCCCTTACTGGTCAAAGTTCTTCTGGCGGCGGTGGAGAAGGTGGTGGCTCTGAGCAAGGTGGTGGCGGTTCTGGTACGATTGGTATGAAAATGCTGATGCCTATGCAATCACAGGAACAGATTCGTGTTGCGGTAAAGGATACCATAACAGCTCCAGAATACAAGAAGGAATTCGAGAAAATTATGACCGATCCACAGTTTGCAGGTGAGTTCGCCAAAGTGGTCAATTCACAAAGCAAACAACTACACATGGAACTGATCAAAGATCCAACGTATCAAAAATCTATCTCTGATATTATGAAATCTCCTGAAGTTTCCAAGATGTTCATGGATATGACCAAAACCCCTGATTATCGTAAGCAAACGATGACCGTCATGCAGGAAGTGATGCAAAATCCTCTATTCCGTATGGAAGTTCTAACATTGTTGAAAAAAGTCGTACAGGACGAGCTTCAACCTAAAGTGGAAAGTGGCGGCGGACAGAAGGATGACCAACAACAGCAACAAGAAGGTCAAGGGCAAGACGGTGGTGGTTCAGAAGATGGAGGCGGCGGAGACTCTGGTGGCGGATCATAGAAATACTGGGTTAAATGATATCGTATAAAATAAACGGTTATGCATAATCAAAAGCCCCGCATCTATAGATGCAGGGCTTTTATTCGTAGCTGTCGCTTCCGACAAAAGGCATTTCGAACTTAGAAATACAAAATTAGAATTTAGTCTCAATCTCTTTAGCGATCTCCGCATAGATTGTACCAATGTTTGTATCCGCTTTATATACAGATGGTGAGAAGTCTGGCTCAGAGATATGGTTGTCTGGTGCTCCAAGTGGAATCTGAGCAAGTAAACTTGTATGCAAGCTTTCAGCAAGCTGTCCACCGCCTCCACGTCCAAACACATAGTCCTTCTCACCACAGCTTCCACATTCGTAATAGGCCATATTCTCGACGACACCAAGCAGCTCGTGTTCGGTCTGAATAGCCATTGCTCCTGCGCGTGCCGCAACAAAAGCGGCTGTTGCATGTGGCGTTGTGACGATGATCTCTTTGCTATGGGGTATCATCTGATGTACATCCAACGCAACGTCACCTGTTCCTGGAGGTAAATCAAGCAGCATGTAATCGAGTTCTCCCCAATTCACATCAGTGAAAAATTGACGAAGCATACGACCTAACATAGGGCCGCGCCAGATCACAGGATTGTTCTCACGGATAAAGAATCCCATCGACATAACTTTAACACCGAATCGTTCTACCGGCTGAATAACCCCATCCTCTACTACAGGATATTCTTCAGTCCCCATCATGTCCGGTACACTGAAGCCATATATGTCAGCATCAATTAAGCCGACCTTTTTGCCTTGACGAGCCAGAGCGACTGCTAAGTTCACTGTCACAGTGGATTTACCAACGCCACCCTTACCACTTGCAATTGCAATGTAACGTACACCCGATTCAGGGCTCAACAATTCGTGTCCACCTAAACCTGCTGCGTGGCCTTTGACGAGAACTTCTTCGTCACTTGGGTCTTGTTGAATATCACCTTCTGAAAGGTTCTGACGTTCATGCTCAGACGCTGCCCGAAAGCGAATATGTACATCCTCTATTCCATGCTGGGACAAAAGATTACGTGCAGCATCACTTAGAGCTGTTGTATCCTCAGGCTGGTTGTCCAACGTCACGAATGTAATGGCTACATGATGTTCTTTCACCATAACATCGCGAACCCACTGCAGTTCGGTCAGACTAACTCCCAATTGTGGTTCTTGTAGTGGTTGCAATAGTTCAAGTATCTGTTCTTTTGATAACATCAGACAGCACCTCAGCTTTATCTATTGGCATGTATTAGGTATGCTGTATCAATTATATCATTACGAGTCTAATTGTGACTAACTTTTAGGGCGTTCTCCTGAGGAATATCGCAGAATCCCGTTATAGATGGAGGCCGCAACTTTGCGCTGGTACGTTGCATCTGCAAGCATTCGCGCCTCTTCTGGGTGAGAGAGGAAACCTACTTCTACTAGAGCAGAGGGTATCTTTAATGCCTGAAGTAAATAAACCGTATTTACCGTTTTGGCGATGCGATCTGTATTTTCCAGATTCCTTATCATCTCTTGCTGAAGCAGATTTGCAAACCCTTCATTGTCAACATGGTTCGGTGTATAAAATACCTGTGCCCCGCTCCATCGGTTAGAAGGAACGCTATTCATATGAATGCTAATAAACAGATCTGCTTGCTTGTCCTCAATCCGTCTAACTCGTTGTTTCAGATCTTCTGTTTTACGTTTGGAGTAACCTCTTGTATCCGCTTCTGCAAGATCCGTGTCGATCTCTCGTGTCATAACGACCAATGCACCTGCTTGTTGTAAGTAGTCCCGCACATATAGGGCGATGGAAAGGTTAATGTCTTTCTCAATTACCCCCTGCTTACTGACAGCTCCCCCATCTGGACCACCGTGCCCGGCATCAATTGCAATAACTTTGCCAGCAAGAGGCAAGCTCCAATATCCAGAAGTCTTGGATGAAGGAATCTCATACGTAGCTACACCTACTAACATTGCTAACAAACAAAGACTCAGCAGCACTCTCTTCACTGTACGTAGACGTATCCATACTACAAAATGCTTTCCCCTAATTTTACGCATAAAAAAACCACCTCACCCCTATAAATGACTCTAATCATCTATATGGGACAAGATGGACAAATATAACCTTTAGGATTGGACTTGCTCAGCCATTCCCTCAATCAGTACCTCAGCTACCTCTGGACGTGTAAACTCAGGTGGTGGGCATTCTCCATTGCGAAGCAATCCACGTACCTTAGTTCCAGACAACGTCATATGATGCTCTTTACCATGTGGACAAGTTTTACTGGATGCCATATTGCCACATTTGGTACAAAAGAAGCTATGCTCGAAGAACAACGGGGTAATGTCCAATTCTTCAGCTGTGAAGTTAGAGAAGATTTCTTGAGCTTCATAGGTACCGTAATAATCACCCACACCAGCATGATCACGACCAACAATAAAATGAGTACAACCGTAGTTTTTACGCACCATAGCATGGAAAATAGCTTCTCGTGGCCCTGCATATCTCATGGCCGCTGGAAACACACCTAGAAAGGCACGATCGGCCGGATAATAGTTCTCCAGCAACACCAAGTAGCTCTTCATGCGCACATTGGCTGGAACGTCATCAGACTTCGTTTCACCTACCAGCGGATTAAGGAACAAGGCATCTACGATCTCCATCGCACTTTTCTGAATGTACTCATGTGCACGGTGAACTGGATTACGGGTTTGAAAGCCAACCACTGTTCTCCAGCCTTTCTCCTGAAAACTCTTTCTGGTCTCAGCTGGATCGAAATAAAATTGCTCAAATCTCGCTGGTTTAGGGCGATTTAACACTTGAATTGGACCTCCCACATACGTTGCAGGTCGCTCCAGCAATTTTTTCACACCAGGATGCTCTGGATCATCTGTTTTGAACACTTGACGTGCTTCTTCGCCCTGATCCACCTTGTAAACACTCTGGACTTCCAGCAAGCCATAAGTGACTCCATCGTCTTGCCCCACCAAAGCCACCTTCTGTCCAATCTGAAGCTCAGCAGCCTGCTGATCGTCTAAAGCAAGCGTGATTGGGATACTCCATACCGTGCCGTCTGCCAACCGCATACGTGATACAACAGAGAGATAGTCCTCCTCATTTAAGAAACCCGTCAGTGGAGAGAATGCACCTACTCCAATCAGATCTAGATCAGAGATCGTCCATGTGTTAATACGCAGTGAAGGTAGAGCTTCACTTTCCCGCAGTAATTGTTCCCGTTCTTCTCCTTGTACGACACGCTGTACTAACGTACCTCCATGAGGCAGAATTGAAGTCATCTTGTCAGCTCCCTATTTCAATATTAATTACCACAATGAAAAAGTATCACAGAAGTCAATTACTGGTTTGGTTACAGAAACCTCAAGGTTAGTTGTTAACGAGCCTTATGCTTATATAATTGTACCATTTACTGGTAATATTTATTTCTTAAATTATGAGAATTATTTATGCAGTCCACACTCAGTCTTATCATTGCCGGACCAGCGTCCCGCACGTGGATCTTCTCCAGGCATGACTTGGCGTGTACAATACTCGCAGCCAATACTCGGATAATTCTGATCATGTAGTGGATTGTAAACAACGTTATTTACGCGAATGTAGTCCCAGACATCTTCGGAAGTCCAGTGAGCAATCGGATTGAATTTCATAAGACCGAATTTTGCATCATACTCCACTTTCTTGGAGTTAGCGCGAGTTGGTGCTTGATCTCGACGTATGCCTGTAATCCAAGCATCATACTGAGATAGTATACGTGTCAGTGGTTCTACCTTACGGATGTTACAGCAAGCATTAGGATCCGATTTCCACAGCTCTGCTCCATGCGCTGCTTCTTGCTCTTCAGGCGTAATTTTAGGTGATACACGCACAAAATCTAAATTGTACTTTTCTTGCATAACGTCCCGAGTTTCATACGTTTCCTTAAAATGAAAGTCCGTGTCCAAGTAGAACACATCCGTGGATGGACTGATCTTTTGCAGCATATCTACTAACACAACATCCTCCGCACCAAAGCTGCATGCAAATGTAATGTTGGGAAATGTCTCAACCGCATAACGAATAATATCTTCTGGGCTAGCAGATTCTAATTCCTCAGCTTTTGTCCGGGCAAGCTCCTCTTTTTCAAGCAAGTTCATTTTGTATTTCCCCCATTCAACAATTGTAAATCTAAAGCCGACTATTCTAATATGAATTATGTTTAGTATAAATCTTTCTTAGGGGATGTCAATGCCTGCCATATGGTAAAAAAGAACATGCTTTGCTTCACTTTGACGTTACAAATGAGCCATCAATTAATGATTCAGTTACTCTCTAACCCTACTGAAAGGAATAGATGTGAATCAATACAGCACACACTGAGCCAGTACACCCCTTATAGTAATTGCCGGTAATCCTTTGTCCCTATTGGGTTTACAGACATTTAAGGAGTTAAGATCATACGCCTCTCCCTATCTATACTGCCTAAATGTAGAAGTGGATCGATGTGCTTATACTCAGAACTAAGATCAATGATTGCTCGTCGATATGTAAGCGAGTTTTATTGGAACTATAAGAAAGACTGATGGATGGGTAGGCCACTTCATCAGGTTATTGTGATTATGTATAGAAGTATTGTATAGCTCAAGTTCTTTATGTGATCTATTGTGTCCGAAGGAATAGGTTAAAAAGAAAATGGGACTCTGTAGTGAACTATGTAGTTTTTAATCATGTCCCGGGGAAGGAAAACAGGATGTGACAGGGCGTAAGAGAGCTATTTGAGAAGCGAGAAAGAGCACTGTAGTTATCCTATGTAATTCTCTCCATGATTGGGGTAAGAAACAATATGCAATAGAGAGTATCGGAGCCGGTTAGGCGGGATAGGCAGTTTAGACACAAAAAACCCCCGGCCGAGGCCAGAGGCTTGTAATGCATATTAACGTTTGGAGAACTGAGGAGCGCGACGAGCGGCTTTGAGACCGTATTTTTTACGTTCTTTCATCCGTGGGTCACGAGTCAGGAATCCTGCTTTTTTCAGGGATGCACGGTACTCAGGATCTGCTTTCAACAGAGCGCGAGAGATACCGTGACGGATAGCGCCGGCTTGACCGGAGATTCCGCCACCATGAGCGATAACCAAAACGTCATAGTTGCTGAGCGTTTCTGTCAAAGTCAATGGTTGTTTTACGATCAGTTTGAGTGTTTCCAAACCGAAGTATTCATTAATATCACGTTTATTGATGACAATGCGTCCTTCACCCGGTACAAGGCGAACACGTGCTACCGAATGTTTACGACGACCTGTCCCATAGTATTGTACTTGTGCCATGAAACTGTCCTCCTTTTAATTAACCGCGAAGTTCGTAAACTTCTGGTTTTTGTGCTGCATGTGGATGCTCAGTGCCTCTGTACGCTTTAAGTCTCAGCTTCATTTTCTCGCCCATGCGAGTTTTTGGAAGCATACCGCGAACAGCCAATTCCAACATACGTTCAGGTTTGTTTTTAACCATCTCTTCGGCTGTAGTTACTTTCAAACCACCTGGGTGCATCGAGTGACGGTAGTATTTCTTACCTTGCATTTTTTTACCAGTCAATACGATTTTCTCAGCATTGATGATAACAACGAAATCGCCAGTGTCCACATGTGGAGTGAATTGTGGCTTATGTTTGCCGCGGATCAAAGCAGCTGCTTCGCTCGCCAAACGTCCGAGGGTTTTGCCTTCAGCATCAATGATGTGCCATTGGCGCTCAACTTCGCTAGGCTTCGCCATGTACGTAGTACGCATGAAAAGTTCCTCCTTAAAATGTTCAAAATCATCATTTTCATTTATCTTCGTTCATTAAGTTATAACTTTAGGTGTTGATGGATTAGTTGTTGCGATGTGAACCTCTTAATTGGGGCTGTGGGAAAGCCATTAAGAAAACACAACTTTTATATTACATGATAGGAGATTAAATCGCAAGTGTTAATTAAGCTTTTTACCCACCAAATTTAATCTTTTTTGTATTCAAGATCCCAGAGCATTAAACCACAGCTAACTGCAGTAGGTCCTGCAGCAGATCGATTACATGCAGCAATCATATTCGGTACTTCAGAGGCTTTCCGTTTGCCCTCTCCGATCTCCAGCAGTGTACCTACAATGATACGAACCATATGCTGCAAAAAGCCGTTACCACTCACATAAATGTGAATGACACCCTGATCGCGCGGATGATCCCTACACATTGAACGGTCTACTTCCATCCATGCTTCGTATACCGAACGTACATGATTCTCTTTCTGAGACTTGCGTGAAGCAAAGGAAGTGAAATCATACGTACCTATAAAGTGACGCAGTCCCTCCTCCATGGCCGCAGTGTCCAGTTTGGCATGGTGATGATATTGCAGTCGTCTGTTGAAAACATCCGGAAATTGATTCGCATTAACAGTGTACCGATACGTTTTCTTTTTCGCTGCATAGCGAGAATGAAAATCCGCTGGCACTTCCAGTGCATCAATAACGACAATATCCGATGGTAATCTGGAGTTGAGTGCAATACACCAACGCTCAATTGGAATCTGTGACGCTGTAGGAAAATTGAAGATTTGTCTGCGGGCGTGAACGCCTGCATCCGTTCGGCCTGAACCTGTAATTTTAACTGTCTCACCGGTTAATGCACGAATGGCATCTTCAAGATGGTCCTGAATGGTATTACCTCCCGGCTGTACTTGAAAGCCGTAATAGGCTGTTCCATCATAAGTTACCGTCATACATAAGTTGCGCATCATAACCACACCTTTGTTCCATACTATACATATCCCTATCCCGAACAGCAAAAGAAGCCCCTTACGGAGCTTCAATTACAGCACGAATTCCGAAATGAAGAGAAAAAAAGGGTTAACCCAGAATCGTTGACTCTGTCCCCTTTCCTCATCTCATCTGTTTTACGCGCGGTCTACCAGTTCCAAGTAAACCATTGGCGCTGCGTCACCACGACGAGGTCCCAGTTTCAGGATACGAGTGTATCCACCTGGACGCTCAGCGTAACGACCGGACAATTCGCTAAACAGTTTTTGGATTGCATCTTGCTCACCATCGATAGTTTCGCGGCGAACATATGCTGCCACTTGGCGACGGGCGTGAAGATCTCCCTTTTTCGCTTTAGTGATCAGTTTTTCAGCAATAGAGCGAACCTCTTTTGCTTTCGCTTCAGTTGTCTGAATGCGTTCGTATAAGAACAGGTCGGTTACCAGGTCACGGAACAAAGCTTTACGTGCGCTGGAGTTACGGCCCAACTTTTGGTATGCCATTGTTTTCCCTCCTTCACTTCAAGCACTCGGCTGTCTATTCTTCTGTACGGAGTCCCAAACCAAGTTCCTCAAGCTTCTCTTGAACTTCTTCCAAAGACTTACGTCCGAGGTTACGGACTTTCATCATGTCTTCTTCTGTTTTCGTAGTCAGCTCTTGTACGGTATTAATACCAGCACGTTTGAGGCAGTTGTAGGAACGAACAGAGAGATCCAGCTCTTCGATCGTCATTTCGAGTACTTTTTCTTTTTTATCTTCTTCTTTTTCGACCATGATTTCTGCATCTTTCGCTTCGTCTGTAAGACCCACGAAGAGCATCAAGTGCTCGGTCAAAATTTTAGCGCCGAGGCTTACAGCCTCTTCAGGACGAATACTTCCGTCAGTCCAAACTTCCAACGTGAGCTTGTCATAGTTGGTCACTTGGCCGACACGCGTATTTTCCACAGCGTAGTTTACGCGGCTGATCGGGGTGAAGATGGAATCGACAGGGATGACGCCGATCGGCTGGTCATCGCGTTTATTCCGATCTGCCTGGACGTAGCCGCGACCGCGATTGGCAAAAATACGCATGTGAAGTCTCGAACCTGGTCCGAGCGTAGCAATGTGAAGATCCGGATTAAGGATTTCTACATCGGAGTCAGCACGGATATCTCCTGCCGTAATTGCTCCTTCGCCTTCAGCATCAATCTCGAGAACTTTCTCCTCGTCGGAATGAATCTTAAGCGACAAAGCTTTCAGGTTAAGAATAATCTCCGTTACATCTTCCATTACGCCAGGAACTGTAGCAAATTCATGCAGAACGCCATCGATTTGAACCGAAGACACTGCCGCACCCGGCAGTGAGGAAAGCAAGATTCGGCGAAGCGAGTTTCCAAGCGTCGTACCGTATCCACGTTCCAGCGGTTCTACTACGAATTTCCCATAGGTGCCATCATCGTTGACGTCTACCGTCTCAATTTTCGGCTTTTCGATTTCAATCACTGCAATACCCCTCCTTCAAAACGTCGGTCCTCTATGAAACATTTACCTTCTCTTGCGAAAACATGCAGTACTATGCCTAAACAACCATTATTAGCAGATTGTGCCGGAAGTATACCACACGCAGGGGCAAATCTCATTAGACACGACGACGTTTTGGAGGACGGCATCCGTTATGCGGGACTGGAGTTACGTCTTTGATCAGGTTAACTTCAAGACCAGCAGCTTGCAAAGAGCGGATCGCTGCTTCACGGCCTGCGCCTGGTCCTTTAACCATAACCTCAACGGCTTTCATCCCATGTTCCATTGCAGCTTTGGCAGCAGTCTCAGCAGCCATTTGTGCAGCAAACGGAGTCGATTTACGGGAACCTCTGAATCCGAGGCCGCCGGAGCTTGCCCACGAAATTGCGTTTCCGTGAGGATCCGTAATAGTAACGATAGTGTTATTGAAAGTGGAACGGATATGTGCCACGCCAGATTCAATATTTTTACGGTCACGACGTTTAGTACGTACGACTTTTTTCGGTTTAGCCATTTTCTCTTATCCCCCCTTATTATTTCTTCTTGTTCGCTACTGTACGACGAGGACCTTTACGAGTACGAGCATTCGTTTTCGTACGTTGTCCACGAACAGGCAGACCACGACGATGACGAACTCCACGGTAACAACCGATCTCCGTCAAACGTTTAATATTCAAAGAGATTTCACGACGCAGGTCACCTTCAACTTTGACCTCTTTGTCGATACTTTCACGCAATTTGCTGACTTCATCTTCCGTCAAATCACGAACACGAGTGTTCTGATTGATGCCTGTAGAGCTCAGAATTTTCTGGGAAGTCGTTTTACCGATTCCGAAAATATAAGTCAAGGCGATCTCAACGCGCTTATCACGTGGCAAATCCACACCAGCTATACGTGCCATTTTACGCTACACCCCCTTCATTAACCTTGTTTTTGTTTGTGTTTCGGATTTTCACAGATAACCATAACATTCCCTTTGCGGCGAATGACTTTGCATTTTTCGCAAATCGGCTTGACCGAAGGTCTTACCTTCATGTGAATTACCTCCTCAAAGTTCTGCTTAGCAAAACTCTCTTCGTAAGCATTGACCTTGTTCTACTATTGTAAAACCGGCTTCGAAGCTTTCGCAAGTTTTGCCGGGCAAAACCCGCTTCATAAGCTTCACAGTTCATTGCAACTGTCTACTACTATTTACGGTAAGTTATACGACCTTTTGTTAGATCATAAGGCGATAACTGAACAACTACTTTGTCACCAGTCAGGATACGGATAAAGTGCATCCGCAACTTTCCGGAAACGTGAGCGAGAATTTGATGACCGTTCTCAAGCTCAACTTTGAACGTTGCATTCGGTAGCGGTTCGAGAACCGTACCTTCCACTTCAATGACATCTTCCTTAGCCATTAGTCAGTCTCCTTTCTCTTCAGCTTGAATGTTGGTGGATTCCAGAAACGAATGCACCGCATAGCGGAGCTTTCCGTTTGTCACCCGACCACTCTCGTTTAAACTGTTTACGACCTCGCTGCTAATCATCGGTTGGAGCTCAAGATGAAGAATGTTCTTCTTCTTGGGCTGATCAAACTTACGTTTGTCTCCATCCGCAATATATACGAACCTCGCGTCCGCTATAGCAACAATTACTGCGGCTTGGTCCGCATTGCGGCCTTTACGGATCTTCACAAGTTGACCGAGCTGCGGATTAGACTGATTATTCATGCCTTATCACCTACGCATTCAGTTTTGTGAAAATTTCCATGCCATCTGGTGTAACTGCTACGGTGTGTTCAAAGTGGGCACATAACGATCCATCAACAGTTACGACAGTCCAGTTATCTTCCAACGTTTTTACATACCGTCTACCTACGTTAACCATCGGCTCTATGGCCAGCACCATGCCCGCTTTGAGCCGTGGCCCCCGATCAGGAAGACCATAGTTCGGAATCTTTGGTTCCTCATGCAGATTGGCTCCTATGCCGTGACCGACATATTCACGTACTACCGAAAAACCAGCATCCTCAATATATTTCTGAATCGCATGAGATATTGTAAACAAGCGAACGTCAGGTTTCACTTGCGCCAGACCTGCGTACAATGAAGCCTCCGTAACGTCTAGGAGACGACGGGCTTCTTCAGAAATACGGCCAACTGGATAAGTCCAGGCTGAATCTCCGTGATACCCTTGGTACTGCGCGCCGATGTCAAACGTAACAATATCGCCCTCGTTCAACTTGCGTTTGCCGGGAAATCCATGCACCAACTCTTCATTCACTGAAGCGCACACACTGGCAGGGAAACCGTTATAACCTTTGAAAGACGGCACAGCTCCTTGACTGCGGATAAATTGTTCGGCCATATGGTCAAGTTCTCCAGTCGTAATACCGGGTGAGATATGTTCTGCTAAGAGACGATGCGTTTCCGCCACGATTCTCCCTGCTTCTCGCATCAAACCCAGTTCCGTTTCTGACTTACCAATGATCATTCAATTAACCTCTCAGTAAGGACACGATTTGTTGAGAAACTTGATCGATATCCTGCTCTCCATCCATTTGACGAAGAAGAGCTTTGTTCTCATAAAACGTGAGGAGTGGTGCTGTTTTGTTGATATACTCGTCCAGACGCGTGCCTACGCTCTCTTCATTATCATCAGAGCGTTGGTACAACTCTCCGCCGCATTTATCACAAATACCTTCCTGCTTAGGCGGATTGAATACGACATGATACGTGGCGCCACAGTTTTTACAAAGCCGACGACCCGTTAAACGAGCCAACAGTTTGTTGCGATCCACTTTCAGGTTAATCACATGATCAAGACCTGAATTCAGTCGATCCAGAATGCCATCGAGCGCTTCTGCTTGAGACAAGGTTCTTGGAAAACCATCCAAGAGAAACCCTTCTCTGCAGTCAGGCTGCTGCAATCGTTCTTCAACGATGCCGATTGTAACATCATCTGGTACAAGCAATCCTTGATCCATATATTCCTTGGCTTTCAAACCAATGGGAGTTCCCTGTTTGATCGCAAGGCGAAATGCATCGCCTGTTGAAATATGGGGAATACCGAACTCTTTCACGATGACTTCTGCTTGCGTTCCTTTTCCTGCCCCCGGAGGGCCCATGAATAGGATGTTCACGTTATGTCACTCCCTCCAAGACTACCCTACATCAACAAACAGCACAATAGGTGCCGGCAAGTAAATCTTCACTCGACCGGTACCTATTGCCTATTTATTGATAAAACCTTTGTAGTGGCGTTTGATCAATTGGCTTTCGATTTGCTTCATCGTATCCAGCGCAACACCGATAACGATCAGGAGGGATGTTCCTCCAATTTGCGCTGCTTGAGGCAAACCAGAAAGTGCCCCTAAGAATACAGGCAGAACGGAAATGACTGCCAAGAAGATGGCTCCGGCCATTGTCAAACGAGTCATGACACGGGTCAGATATTTCTCGGTTGCTTTACCCGGACGAATGCCTGGTACGTAACCGCCGTTCTTTTTCATATTGTCAGCCATCTGCTGAGGATTCATCTGTACGAAAGTATAGAAGAATGTGAAACCGAAGATCATCACGACATACAACAACATACCAAGAGGTTTGTGTGTAGTCAGATTCTGACCGATCCACTGTGCCCATACGCGATCTGCCCAGAAGTTGGCGATAATCGTTGGGAACATCAACAGCGATGATGCAAAGATGACAGGGATAACACCTGCTGCATTAATTTTCAGCGGGATGTGTGTATTCTGTCCACCGTACATTTTGTTACCTACGACACGTTTAGCGTACTGTACAGGAATTTTCCGAATCGCCTGCTGAATGTAAATGACACCAATGATGATCAGCACAATAACAATTGCGATGATTACACCCTTGAGAATGTTCATAAACAACTGATCAGGTTGGATAAAGTCGGATTCGATCGTTTGTTTGATAATGTTAGGCACCGTTGATAGGATACCCGCAAAGATCAAAATCGAAATCCCGTTTCCTATGCCCTTCTCGGTGATCTGCTCACCAAGCCACATCAGGAATGAAGTACCGGCCGTAAGTACAATCGCAATCAAGATATAATCTGCAAAAGTTGCATTAGGAATCATGTCAGTATTGTACAAGCGATTGAATCCGATCGACGTACCAAACGCTTGAACCAATGCCAACCCTATCGTTAAATAACGGGTCAACTGTGCAGATTTCTTCTTACCTTGTTCACCTTGCTTTGCCCACTCCGCTAATTTTGGTATAACGTCCATGGAAAGCAACTGTACTATGATAGACGCAGTGATGTAAGGTACGATTCCGAGTGCAAATATCGAGAACTGGAACAGTGCTCCACCCGAAAACGTATTGAGAAGTCCAAAAACTTCTTTACCCGCAGAATTTGTCGCTTCGAACACATCTTTGTTGACACCGGGAACGGGAACAAAGGAGCCGATGCGGTAAATGATCAGTACAAAAAGGGTAAATAATACCCTTTTGCGCAGATCCTCAACCCGCCAGATATTCTTTAGGGTCTTGAACATTAAATCACCTCGGTTGTACCGCCGGCAGCTTCAATTTTCTCCACCGCAGATTGAGAAAACTTATTAGCTTTAACAGTCAGCTTCACAGTGACTTCACCGTTACCCAGGATTTTGATTCCGGATTTAGCGTTTTTAACTACGCCGTTCGTCATCAAGAATTCTGGAGTTACTTCAGTACCCGCAGCAAAACTGTTCAGGTCTTCAATATTCACAACTGCAAATTCTTTGCGAGTTGGGTTTACGAAACCACGTTTTGGCAATCGACGATACAATGGATTTTGTCCACCTTCGAAGCCTGGACGAACACCACCGCCAGAGCGAGAGTTTTGTCCTTTGTGACCGCGACCTGATGTTTTACCTGTACCACTACTTGGACCGCGACCAACACGCTTACGCTCTTTACGAGATCCAGGAGATGGAGAAAGCTCATGTAACTTCATCGTTCGTTGCACCTCCTTAAAGATTTGTGGGATTAACCCGTTATTAAGCTTCTACTTCTTTTACAGCTACCAAGTGGCTTACTTTGTTAATCATACCACGGATGGCAGGATTATCGTTTTGAACCACTTTGCTGTTGATTTTGCGCAATCCCAATGTTTTCACAGTTGTTCTTTGCGTCTCCGGACGTCCGATCAAGCTACGGACGAGGGTAATTTCTAATTTAGCCATGAGAATTCCCTCCTAACCCAGAAGCTCTTCGACGGATTTTCCGCGCAGTTTAGCCACGTCTTCAGCACGCTTCAAACGGGACAAACCTTCCAAAGTCGCATTGACCATGTTCATGGAATTCGAAGAACCCAGAGATTTTGTCAAAATGTCACCCACACCAGCAAGTTCAAGAACCGCACGTACAGGACCACCAGCGATAACACCAGTACCTTCAGATGCTGGTTTCAACAGCACGCGTCCTGCGCCGAACTTACCTGTTACCAAGTGAGGAATCGATGTTCCTACGAGTGGAACGTGTACAAGGTTTTTCTTAGCGTCTTCGATACCTTTGCGAATTGCATCAGGTACTTCGCCCGCTTTACCGATACCAGCTCCAACCCAGCCGTTGCCGTCGCCGACTACAACTAGTGCGCTAAAGCTGAAACGGCGTCCGCCTTTTACTACTTTAGCTACGCGATTAATATTTACAACTCTTTCAGTCAGTTCCAAAGTATTCGGATCTACACGCAAGTCGTTAACCTCCTTTTGAAAAATATCTTAAAACTCAAGTCCTGCTTCACGAGCCGCTTCAGCCAATGCTGCGATACGACCATGGTACAGATAACCACTACGGTCAAATACGATGTTGGAAACACCTTTGTCTTTCGCACGTTTAGCAACGAGTTCGCCAACTTTACGAGCTGATTCAACAGATGCACCATTTTGAATGCCGCTGCTCAATTCTTTGTCTACGGTAGACGCGGAAGCGATTGTTACACCAGCTACATCATCGATGATTTGAGCATACATATGTTTACCAGAACGGAATACGTTCAAACGTGGACGTGCTGCCGTTCCTTGGATTTTCTTACGAACACGAAGGTGTCTTTTCAGACGAGCCTTATTTTTATCTGGTTTCGTAATCATCTCAGGGATTCACTCCTTTCAGGTTACCTCGCTGGCTTCAAAGCAGAAGCCACGGGGTATATTAGAAACACACGAAGCAAGCAAGCCGAAAGCCGCGCAAAGGCGGTAAGAGAAATCTTATTTCTTCTTACCGGCTTTACCTTCCTTACGGATGATACGCTCGCCTTCATATTTAATACCTTTACCTTTATACGGCTCAGGTTCACGAACGGAACGAATTTTAGCAGCGTAAGCTCCTACGCGCTCTTTATCGATTCCGCGAACGATGATTTTCGTATTCGAAGGAACTTCGAATTCGATTCCCGCTTCCGGTGTAATTTCAACCGGGTGAGAGTATCCAACGTTCAGAACGATTTTATCTCCGGATTTGCTTGCACGATATCCGACCCCAACCAGCTCCAGAGATTTTGCGAATCCTTCAGTAACGCCGCTCACCATATTGTTTACAACGCTACGCGTTGTGCCGTGCAAAGAACGGTGAGTTTTGTTATCGGAAGGACGCACAACTGTAATTTCGTTGTTCTCAACTGTAACCTTCATATCTTTATGAAGCTCACGAGTCAGAGTTCCTTTTGGTCCTTTTACCGTAATAACGGTGTTGTCCAGTGTGATGTCCACACCACTTGGTACTGTAATTGGTTTGCGACCAATACGAGACATATGTTGCACCTCCTATCTTGTGACGTTATATTACCAAACGTAGCAGACTACTTCGCCGCCGGATTTTGATTGACGAGCTTCTTTGTCCGTCATGATACCTTTGGATGTTGAGATGATCGCGATTCCCAGGCCACCAAGTACACGAGGTACTTCGTTGCTTTTCGTGTAAACACGAAGACCAGGTTTACTGATTCTTTTCAGACCAGTGATAACGCGCTCGTTATTTTGACCGTATTTCAGGAAAACACGGATAATCCCTTGTTTGTTATCATCGATAACTTCAGCATCACGGATGAAACCTTCACGCTTCAGAATATCGGCGATTTGTTTTTTCATTGTCGAAGCAGGCATTTCTACTGTTTCGTGGCGAACAGTGTTCGCGTTACGAATACGAGTAAGCATATCTGCAATTGGATCAGACATAGTCATTGTGAGTTAACCTCCTTCCCGTTCAGGACTTTTTACCAGCTTGCTTTTTTCACGCCAGGGATCTGGCCTTTATAAGCTAATTCACGGAAGCAAATTCTGCAAATTTTGAACTTCTGCAGTACCGAATGTGGACGTCCGCAACGCTCACAGCGTGTATAAGCACGTACTTTAAACTTTGGTGTACGTTGTTGTTTAACTTTCATCGAAGTTTTTGCCACTTAGCCTGACACCTCCTAAATAATTTCGGAGAAAAGGGAGTCTTTCCAGACACCCGGAAACGTTATACCAACATTATTTAACGAAAGGCATTCCCAGTTGCGTGAGCAACTCACGGGACTCTTCGTCTGTTTTCGCCGTTGTTACAATGACAATATCCATACCGCGGACTTTGTCTACTTTATCATACTCGATCTCTGGGAAGATCAATTGCTCTTTAAGACCCAGTGTATAGTTACCACGACCATCAAAAGCTTTGCTTGAAACACCGCGGAAGTCGCGGACACGTGGAAGTGTTACGTTAAGCAATTTATCGAGGAAGTAATACATACGCTCGCCGCGCAATGTCACTTTCACACCGATAGGCATGTTCTCACGCAGTTTGAAACCTGCGATAGATTTTTTAGCACGAGTGATTACAGGTTTTTGACCTGCGATCAGTTGCAAATCGTTTACTGCGGAATCCAACACTTTGGAGTTTTGGACAGCTTCGCCCACACCCATGTTGATAACGATTTTCTCGATTTTCGGCACTTGCATTACCGTTGTATAGTTAAACTTCTGCATCAAAGCAGGAGCGATTTCTTGCAGGTAACGTTCTTTCATTCTTGATGCCATGAATCATAGCCCTCCTTTCTCATTCGGTTCAATTAGTCGATAATTTCTCCGGAACGTTTAGCAACGCGCACTTTCTTTCCGCTATCCAACACTTTGTAACCAACACGGGTTACTTTTCCGCTCTTCGGATCGATGTGCATTACGTTTGAAACGTGAATCGGAGCTTCCTTCTCGATAATGCCGCCTTGCGGATTTTGCTGGTTAGGCTTCTGGTGTTTTTTCACCATGTTAACACCTTCCACAAGGACGCGGTTCTCACGAGGATAAGCAGCGATGACACGGCCTTTTTTACCTTTGTCTTTACCGCTGATCACCATAACCGTATCTTCCTTTTTAACGTGAAGTTTGTTGTTATGGGATTCCAGAACTTTTTTCACTCTTGGCATTTCGTACACCTCCTGTTTCTAACATCACGAGATTAAGCTTTAGATAACTTCTGGAGCCAAGGAAACGATTTTCATGAAATCTTTGTCGCGAAGTTCACGAGCAACAGGTCCGAAAATACGTGTTCCACGAGGGCTTCTGTCGTCTTTGACAACAACCGCTGCATTTTCATCAAAACCGATGTAGGAACCGTCTTTACGACGTATAGAACGTTTAGTACGAACGACAACCGCTCTAACTACATCACCTTTTTTGACAACGCCGCCTGGTGTTGCTTGTTTTACAGAACAAACGATCAAGTCACCGATTTGAGCTGTACGACGTCCAGTACCGCCGAGTACGCGGATACACATCAATTCCTTCGCGCCGGAGTTGTCAGCTACAGTCAATCGTGTAAATGGTTGGATCATTTAGAATTCCTCCTTTCAGCTATGCTGTATATGCATTAGATGATAACCGCTTTTTCTACGACTTCAGTAAGTCTCCAGCGTTTATCTTTCGAAAGCGGACGAGTCTCCATGATTTTCACCGTGTCACCGATTTTCGCAGTGTTTTCTTCGTCATGCGCTTTGAACTTTTTAGTAACCTTAATGCGCTTATGGTACAATTTGTGGTTTTTGTAGGTTTCTACAGCAACAACAATCGTTTTATCCATTTTATCACTGACTACTTTACCAGTTTGCACTTTACGTGCGTTACGTTCTTCGCTCATTGTTGGCCTCCTTCCTGATTACGGACGGATTATATATCCGACCCTAATTAACCGATTCCCAATTCTCTTTCACGGATAATGGTTTTAGCACGAGCTATTTCTTTCCGCACATCACGGATTCGAGTCGGGTTATCCAGCTGACCGGTAGCGAGTTGAAAGCGGAGGTTAAAGAGTTCTTCTTTAAATCCGGCAATCTTTTGCTCGATTTCAGCAGAGGTTAGGTTGCGAAATTCACTAGCTTTCATTTGCTTCACCACCCAATTCTTCACGTTTCACGAACTTCGTTTTGATTGGCAGTTTGTGAGCGGCAAGACGCATTGCTTCGCGTGCAATCTCCTCCGGTACACCAGCAAGTTCAAACATGATCTTACCTGGTTTCACTACTGCAACCCATTTTTCTACATTACCTTTACCGCTACCCATCCGAACCTCGAGAGGCTTTTGAGTGATTGGTTTGTCAGGGAAAATTTTAATCCAGACTTTACCACCACGTTTGATGTAACGAGTCATCGCAATACGAGCCGCTTCGATTTGACGGTTCGTAATCCAAGCCGGTTCCGTAGCTTGCAGACCGTATTCGCCAAAGTTCAGCGTAGTTCCGCCTTTAGCTTGGCCTTTCATATGTCCGCGTTGTTGCTTACGGTGTTTTACACGTTTTGGTACCAACATGATTAGTTGCCTCCTTCCTTAGCAGCTTGTTTCTTAGCCGTAGGAAGAACCTCTCCACGATAGATCCATACTTTTACGCCGATACGTCCGTAAGTAGTATGAGCCTCTGCTGTACCATAGTCAATGTCAGCACGCAGTGTGTGCAGTGGAACAGTTCCTTCGCTGTAGCCTTCAGAACGTGCAATCTCAGCTCCGCCAAGACGTCCGCCTACTTGAGTTTTAATACCTTTTGCGCCAGAACGCATAGTTCTTTGAATAGCTTGTTTCAGAGCACGACGGAAAGAAACACGACGTTCCAATTGTTGTGCAATGCTTTCTGCTACCAGGACTGCATCCAGGTCTTGGTTCTTAATTTCAGAGATGTTAATGTGTACTTTTTTACCGCCAGCAATTTTCGTAATTTGGTTACGAAGATTTTCTACTTCAGATCCACCCTTACCGATTACCATACCTGGTTTCGCTGTGTGAATCGTTACGTTTACGCGGTTAGCCGCTCTCTCGATCTCAACACGAGACATAGCGGAGTCTTTCAATTTATTTTTCAGGAATTCACGAATTTTCACGTCTTCCATCAAAAGATCACCGAAGTCTTTGCCTGCATACCACTTAGATTCCCAGTCACGGATAACTCCGACACGGAGTCCGACTGGATTTACCTTTTGGCCCACACGTTTCCCCTCCTTTTACTTTTCAGATACCACCAAAGTGATGTGGCTAGTACGTTTGTTAATACGACTTGCACGTCCCATTGCACGAGGGCGGAAACGTTTCATTGTCGGTCCTTGGTTCACGTAAGCTTGCGAGATAACCAAGTTATTAACATCCAAAGAATAATTATGTTCCGCGTTCGCAATAGCGGAGTTGAGCAACTTCTCAACGATTGGAGAAGCAGATTTCGGAGTGTGACGGAGAATGGCAACCGCCTCACCTACTTGCTTGCCGCGAATCAAGTCAACAACGAGTTGAACTTTACGAGGAGCAATCCGGATAAACTTAGCATGTGCTTTTGCTTCCATTGTGTAACCTCCTCTCAAACATTAAAGATATTCATTTATCTTCTTGTTTTCTTATCATCATCAGTATGGCCTTTGTACGTACGGGTTGGAGCGAACTCACCCAGTTTGTGTCCAACCATGTCCTCAGTTACATACACTGGCACGTGCTTACGACCGTCGTAAACGCCAAATGTGTGTCCGATGAATTGTGGGAAAATTGTAGAGCGACGGGACCAGGTTTTGATAACGTTCTTCTTACCTGACGCTTCCATCTCTTCTACCTTCTTGAGCATGTAGCCATCAATGAATGGCCCTTTTTTCAAACTGCGACTCATGTGGAGATCCTCCCTTCAAACGTAGCTATTATGCATCCGCAGATGCCTCACGAAGTCATGCACAGTGTGTATTACTTCGTGCGGCGGCGAATGATGTATTTATCAGAAGCTTTATTTTTCTTACGCGTTTTGAAACCAAGAGTAGGTTTACCCCATGGTGACATTGGCGATTTACGTCCGATTGGAGCACGACCTTCACCACCACCGTGAGGGTGATCGTTAGGGTTCATTACAACACCACGAACTTCAGGACGTTGTCCCAACCAACGGCTACGACCGGCTTTACCGATTTTGATGAGCTCGTGGTCTTGGTTACCAACAGATCCGATTGTCGCACGGCAAACTTTAAGAATACGACGAACTTCTCCGGAAGAGAGACGAACGGAAACGTATTTTTCTTCTTTACCAAGCAACTGAGCTTCTGTACCAGCAGCACGAACCAATTGTCCGCCTTTACCTGGTTTCAACTCGATGTTGTGGATAACGGTACCTACTGGAATGTTTTCGAGTGGCAACGCATTACCAATTTTGATGTCTGATTCAGGTCCGGAGAATACTTGATCTCCAACTTTCAAACCTTTAGGAGCGATGATGTAACGTTTCTCACCATCAGCATAGTGAATCAAAGCGATGTTAGATGTACGGTTCGGGTCATACTCGATTGTAGCAACGCGGCCCGGTATTCCATCTTTAGTACGTTTGAAGTCAATGATACGGTATTTACGTTTGTGTCCACCACCATGGTGACGAACTGTAATTTTACCTTGGTTGTTGCGGCCTGCTTGTTTGCTAAGCGGGGCAAGCAACGATTTCTCCGGCTTATCTGTGGTGATTTCCTCAAATGTAGAAACGGACATGTTCCGTCTTGCCGGGGATGTTGGTTTATACTTTTTGATTGGCACTGGGTTTCCCTCCTTACTTCAACAATTTCAATTATACAGTTTCAAAGAACTCAAGCGTTTTGCTGTCTTGTGTCAGCGTTACAAACGCTTTTTTCCATTCGCTAGTATATCCGGAATAACGTCCGTACCGTTTCGGTTTAGCTGGAACACGAAGTGTGTTCACGTTTTTCACTTTTACGTTGAAAATAGCTTCTACCGCTTTTTTGATCTCGGTTTTGTTTGCACGGATATCGACTTCAAATACATATTTCAAGTCGTTCATCATGTCAGCAGTACGTTCCGTAATAATCGGACGTTTTACAATATCACGAGGATCCTTCATTACGCGAGCACCTCCTCTACCTTCTGAACTGCTTCTTTCGTAATGATCAGTTTGTCGTGCGCAAGCACGTCAAGAACATTAATGCCGTCAGCAGCTACGAATTTCACGCCTGGAATATTCCGTGCGGAAAGAGCTACATTATCATCATAGCTAGGTGCTACGATCAAAGCTTTGCGTCCTACTTTGAGATTATTCAAAATAGCTGCAAATTCTTTAGTTTTAGGCGTGCTCAATGCGAGAGCATCTAAAACGATAATGTCATTGTCAAGCACTTTGGATGAAAGAGCTGATTTGATCGCCAAACGGCGAACTTTCTTAGGCAGTTTGTATGCATAGCTCCGTGGTGTCGGACCAAATACGATACCGCCGCCTTTCCATTGTGGAGAACGGATTGAACCTTGACGAGCGCGACCTGTACCTTTTTGTTTCCAAGGCTTACGTCCGCCGCCACGTACTTCAGAACGTCCTTTTACTTTGTGGGTACCTTGACGAAGGGAAGCGCGTTGCATAAGAACTGCATCGTACAGAACGTGTTGATTCGGTTCAATTCCGAATACAGCATCATTCAATTCAACTTCACCTACTTGGCTACCATCTACATTGTAAACTGATACTTTTGGCATTTTGTGTTCCTCCTTTCTTCAGTGGTTATTTTTTCACCGTTTCTTTAACTCTTACAAGGCTATTCTTTGGTCCAGGGATGGATCCTTTTACGAGAATCACGTTACGTTCAGCGTCTACTTTAACAACTTCAAGACGTTGGATTGTAACAGTCTCATGTCCCATGTGTCCTGGCAAGTGTTTGCCTTTAGGTACGCGGTTAGCTTGGATCGAACCCATTGAACCCGGGCCACGGTGGTAACGCGAACCGTGTGACATAGGTCCAGTGCTTTGTCCCCAACGTTTGATTACGCCGGCAAAACCTTTACCTTTTGAAATACCCGTTACGTCAACGAACTCGCCTTCAGCGAAAATGTCAGCTTTCAATTCTTGGCCAACTTCATATTCCGCGATGTTGATGCCGCGAAGCTCACGAACGTAGCGCTTAGGTGCAGTATTCGCTTTTTTAGCGTGTCCTGCTTCTGGCTTGTTAGCATTTTTCTCTTTCTTATCGGAGTAACCGATTTGAACTGCTTCGTAGCCATCGTTCTCAATATCTTTCTTTTGTAAAACAACACAAGGTCCTGCTTCGATAACCGTTACTGGAACTACGTTACCTTCAGGGGTAAACACTTGAGTCATTCCAAGTTTTTTTCCTAAGATACCTTTCATGTTGACACCTCTTTTCCTTTATACGTGGTCTTTGTTACTATATATTACAATTTAATTTCGATATCTACACCGGACGGCAGATCCAAGCGCATCAAGGCATCCACTGTTTGTGGAGTCGGGTTAACGATGTCGATCAAACGTTTATGTGTACGTTGCTCGAATTGTTCCCGAGAATCCTTGTACTTGTGCACCGCACGAAGAATAGTAATGATTTGTTTTTCAGTAGGAAGCGGAATCGGACCGGATACACCTGCACCCGAACGTTTTGCTGTTTCAACAATTTTCTCCGCGGATTGATCAAGAATTCTGTGGTCGTAAGCTTTCAAACGAATACGAATTTTTTGCTTTGCCATTTTAGTCCCTCCTTCTATCGCCCAATTTTTTATCGGACATACTCCGTGAAAATTTTCTAGCCACCGCCTCATGGCAAAGGGGCCGGGTGTGCCAGTAACCTCTCACATCATCGCAACGTCTCAGAACAACATTCATTATTATATAGAAAAAATGGGCGTATTGCAAGCATATTTAAAAAAAACATTTAAACTAATCTTTTCTGATGAAATGAGTTCGTTTATTGTAGGTGTTTTTCTTCTATATCCAAGCTGCCTAACCGATTATTCTATACTATAAATGGTGTTCAATTTTAAGAGACACAGGTTCCGAACGATTACATAATAAAAGAGTTCTTTATCCGATGTCGGATAAAGAACTCTTCCGAAGCTTCGTTACAGTACAATGTTACTCGTTCCAGTACACTGTTGCATATACTCATTTAGCACTAGGCTAAATTATTATTTTTGGATTGTAGCTACGGAACCCGCACCAACTGTACGTCCACCTTCACGAATAGAGAACTTAGTTCCTTCTTCGATCGCGATTGGAGAGATCAGTTGAACAGTAACCGTGATGTTGTCACCAGGCATTACCATTTCAGTACCTTCTGGCAAGTTGATGATACCAGTTACGTCAGTTGTACGGAAGTAGAACTGTGGACGGTATCCAGTGAAGAAAGGCTTATGACGGCCACCCTCTTCTTTAGTCAAAACGTAGATTTGTGCAGTGAATTCTGTGTGTGGTTTAACAGAACCTGGTTTTGCCAGTACTTGACCACGCTCGATTTGAGTACGGTCAACACCACGCAACAATGCACCGATGTTGTCACCCGCTTGAGCGGAATCCAACAATTTACGGAACATCTCAACGCCCGTAACTACGGATTTTTTAGTTTCTTCAGTGATACCAACGATCTCGATCTCTTCGCCGACTTTAACAGTACCACGCTCTACACGACCTGTAGCAACGGTACCACGACCAGTGATGGAGAATACGTCCTCGACAGGCATCAAGAAAGGCTTGTCAGTTTGACGCTCAGGCAGTGGGATGTAAGTGTCGATTTCTTTGAACATCTCAACGATTTTTTGAGCCCACTCACCATCAGGGTTTTGCAGAGCTTCACGAGCGGATCCACGAGTGATTGGAGTATCATCACCTGGGAACTCATATTCGTTAAGAAGGTCGCGAACTTCCATCTCAACCAATTCCAACAACTCTTCGTCTTCAACCATGTCACATTTGTTCAAGAAAACAACAATGTAAGGTACGCCTACTTGACGGGAGAGCAAGATGTGCTCACGAGTTTGTGGCATTGGGCCGTCAGCTGCGGATACTACCAAGATAGCTCCGTCCATTTGTGCCGCGCCAGTGATCATGTTTTTAACATAGTCGGCGTGACCTGGGCAGTCTACGTGAGCGTAGTGACGAGTGTCAGTTTCGTACTCAACGTGTGCTGTGGAGATAGTGATACCGCGCTCGCGCTCTTCTGGAGCTTTGTCGATTTGGTCGAATGCTACAGCAGCACCACCGTAAGTTTTGGACAATACAGTTGTGATTGCAGCAGTCAGTGTTGTTTTACCGTGATCGACGTGACCGATAGTACCGATGTTAACGTGGGGTTTATTACGTTCGTATTTAGCCTTTGCCATTTGAACGTGGCCTCCTTAAAATTATAATTTATGTTTTCACTGAATGAAGTGCTCCGAAATGAATTCTTATGCACTTGCATCCAGTGTGAGAAAACTACTCGGTGCCTTTTGTTTTGGCAACGATTTCTTCAGCGATGCTCTTAGGAACTTCTTCATAGTGAGAGAGTTCCATGGAGAACACGCCGCGTCCTTGAGTACCAGAACGAAGAGTTGTAGAGTAACCAAACATTTCAGACAAAGGTACCTTAGCACGGATGATTTGAGCTCCACTACGGGAATCCATACCTTCAATGCGGCCACGACGGGAGTTCAACATACCCATTACGTCACCCATGTACTCTTCTGGAACTGTTACTTCTACTTTCATGATAGGCTCAAGCAGAACTGGTTTACACTTGTCTTTAGCCGCTTTAAGCGCCATAGATCCGGCAATTTTAAATGCCATCTCATTGGAATCGACATCATGGTAAGATCCGTCTACGATTGTAGCCTTAACGTCTACAAGCGGGAAGCCTGCAATAACGCCGTTTTTCATTTGCTCTTCAATCCCTGACAGTGCAGGTTGAATGTATTCTCTTGGTACGGAACCACCGACAACCTTACTTTCGAACTGGCTGCCTGTACCCGGCTCGAGAGGTTCGAATTCAACCCATACGTGACCGTATTGACCACGACCACCGGATTGACGTACGAATTTACCTTCAACGCGCGCTGGAGCACGGAATGTTTCACGGTAAGCTACTTGTGGTTTACCCACAGTAGTTTCCACCTTGAACTCACGACGCATACGGTCGATGATGATATCAAGGTGAAGCTCACCCATACCTGCCAAGATTGTTTGGCCTGTTTCTTCATCAGTATGAGCACGAAGAGTTGGATCCTCTTCTGTCAACTTACCGAGAGCAACACCCATTTTATCTTGGTCAGCTTTGGTTTTAGGTTCAACGGCGATTTCGATAACCGGATCAGGGAAGTTCATTGACTCCAAGATTACCGGGTTTTTCTCATCACATAGTGTATCACCTGTACCCGTATCTTTCAAACCTACTGCAGCTGCAATGTCACCGGAGTAAACTTCAGTGATCTCTTGACGGCTGTTCGCGTGCATTTGAAGGATACGACCGATACGCTCACGTTTGTTTTTAGTTGCATTCAATACATAAGAACCGGATTGAAGAACACCGGAGTATACGCGGAAGAATGTCAATTTACCAACGTAAGGGTCAGTCATGATTTTGAATGCCAATGCAGAGAATGGCTCTTCATCAGAGGACTTACGAACTGCTTCAGTTCCATCTTCAAGATGACCAGTGATTGATGGTACATCTGTTGGAGCTGGCAAGTAGTCGATAACAGCATCCAACATCAGTTGAACACCTTTGTTACGGTATGAGGAACCACAGATAACTGGGAAGATTTTAACTTCTACTACACCTTTACGGAGAGCGGCTTTGATCTCATCAATTGTGATCTCTTCGCCTTCCAGGTATTTCATAGTCAAATCTTCGTCAAGTTCAGCAACGCGCTCAATCAACTCGTTGCGAAGTTCTTCAACTTGATCTGCAAATTCTGCAGGAATTTCGGTTTCTTCGATATCTTGTCCCAGGTCATCTTTGTACATATGAGCCTTTTGAGCAACGATATCAATGATACCTTTGAAATCATTTTCAGCGCCGATTGGAAGTTGAATCGCAACAGCGTTCGCTTGAAGGCGATCACGCATGTCAGATACAACGTTCAGGAAGTCAGCACCGATGATATCCATTTTGTTTACATATGCGATACGAGGTACGCCGTACTTGTCAGCCTGTCTCCATACGGTTTCGGACTGAGGCTCAACGCCTTCTTTCGCACTGAATACACCAACTGCTCCGTCCAATACACGAAGGGAACGTTCAACTTCAACAGTGAAGTCAACGTGTCCCGGGGTATCAATGATATTAACGCGGTGACCTTTCCAAGCAGCGGTAGTCGCAGCGGAAGTAATCGTAATTCCGCGCTCCTGTTCTTGCTCCATCCAGTCCATTGTCGCAGCGCCTTCGTGAACTTCACCGATTTTGTGCGTACGGCCTGTGTAGAACAAGATCCGCTCAGTTGTCGTGGTTTTACCCGCATCAATATGAGCCATAATCCCGATATTACGTGTATTTTTCAAGGAGAACTCTCTAGCCATGAAATGGGTCTCCCTTCAAAATTGAAGTTATTTTTTATGAACTGAATCCTACCAACGGTAGTGAGCAAACGCTTTGTTCGCTTCAGCCATTTTGTGCGTATCTTCACGTTTTTTAACGGAAGCGCCTGTGTTGTTGGAAGCATCGATGATCTCAGCCGCCAAACGTTCTTCCATCGTTTTCTCACCGCGGTTGCGGGAGTAGTTTACGAGCCAACGTAATCCCAGAGCAGTACGTCTCTCTGGTTTAACCTCGATTGGTACTTGGTAGTTGGCACCGCCGACACGGCGAGCTTTAACTTCCAGGACTGGCATGATATTCTTGATAGCTGTCTCAAATACTTCCATTGGGTCATTACCCGTGCGTTCTTGGATCAACTTGAACGCATTATACAGAATGCTTTGAGCAACACCGCGTTTTCCGTCGAGCATGATGCGGTTGATCAAACGAGTAACCAACTTGGAGTTGTATACCGGATCTGGCAACACGTCTCTTTTTGTAACTGGACCTTTGCGTGGCATGGATATCCCCCTTTCTTTCTTGTTCAGCAGACCCTGTACCTTCCAGACCTAAGCCAGAAGGCTTCAGGATAATCTACTTATAATAGTTTAAGCTTTTTTAGCTTTTGGACGCTTAGCACCGTATTTAGAACGAGCTTGCATACGGTTGTTAACGCCTGCAGTATCGAGAGCTCCACGAACGATGTGATAACGAACCCCTGCAAGGTCTTTTACTTTACCTCCGCGGATCAATACCACACTGTGCTCTTGAAGGTTATGTCCGATTCCCGGGATATAAGCAGTTACCTCGAGACGGTTCGTCAAACGAACACGGGCATATTTACGAAGTGCAGAGTTCGGTTTACGTGGAGTCATTGTACCTACACGAGTGCAGACACCACGTTTTTGTGGGGCACTGATGTTAGTGGATTCACGTTTCAAAGCGTTGAATCCTTTTTGCAAAGCTGGTGATTTTGACTTATCAACTTTAGCTTGACGTCCTTTACGAACCAGTTGGTTAATAGTTGGCATTTGATTGCCACCCCCTTCCTCAATTATTCATGTTTCTTTATAAACCTCTTTTCGCTAAGTCCACAGACCCAGGCGGTTCATAAAAAGACAAATGAAAAGTTTTTGCCTTGGAGAATCACTAAAAGTTCTCGGACAAAAACGTTCCTTACCTTATGATTTTACGACTGCAGCCATTGCTGCCCCTACTCCAATCCCGCAAGCCTTGCCGAGATTTTTCATTGTGTCCACTTTCGTGCACTTCACATTGTGTTGTTCACACAAAGCAATGATTTTGGAAGTAAGCTGCGGATCACTATCTTCAGCCACATAGACTTCGGAAGCCATACCTGTCTGAACCATCCGCGTGGTCTGTTTGGTACCTATCTTGACATGAGCATCTTGCAAGCCTTTTTCATTAGACATTGTTCATTCCTCCGAATAGGACTAAATACAATCATCTACTCACGCACCTTTGATATATTAGCATCTAGAACAAACATTGTCAATGCTATTACCAAAACATTTTATCAAAAGTTTACGTACATCAGGAACGTCCATCTGTATGAAACAAACGTCCGCTCACTGACGTACAAAACCTTCGATTCTCTTCAAATGAAGAGCAATCTATTAATCAACCGAAACTGGCTCAAGTTCTTCTACTGAAGATTGGCCATCTTCTGGCTCAGCAAATTTGATGCTGCGATAACGGTTCATACCGGTACCTGCAGGAATCAGTTTACCAATGATTACATTCTCTTTAAGACCGAGCAACTGATCGACTTTACCTTTGATCGCTGCATCCGTCAAGACACGTGTAGTTTCTTGGAACGAAGCCGCTGAGAGGAAAGAGTCTGTTTCCAAGGATGCTTTCGTGATACCAAGCAAGATTGGTTTTGCAACCGCTGGCTCTTTATCACTAAGAATCGCAATTTTGTTAGCTCTTTCGTACTCATGCATATCAACGAACGATCCTGGCAACAGCGTTGTATCTCCTGCATCTACAATACGGATCTTACGCAGCATTTGACGGATCATAACTTCGACGTGCTTATCATTGATTTCTACGCCTTGGTTACGATATACGCGCTGTACTTCCTGCAAAATGTAGTTTTGCACACCACGTATGCCTTTAATGCGCAGCATTTCTTTCGGATCGATAGAACCATCTGTCAACTCGTCACCCGCTTCAATTTCCATACCTTCGCTTACGCGGACACGGGAACCGTAGGTAACGGCATATACTTTGGATTCTGCTTCACCTTGAATTTCGATTTCACGACGATCTTTCGCTTCGCGAATCTCTTTAACCACACCATCAATCTCACTGATCGTTGCTTGACCCTTAGGATTACGAGCCTCAAACAACTCTTGGATACGCGGCAAACCTTGCGTGATATCGTCTCCGGCTACACCACCGGTATGGAATGTACGCATTGTAAGCTGTGTTCCTGGTTCACCAATGGATTGTGCTGCGATAATTCCAACTGCTTCACCGATCTCCACGTGTTTACCAGTCGCCAAGTTACGACCGTAACACTTCTTGCATACACCATGACGAGCACGGCAGCTGAGTACAGAGCGGATTTGCAATTTAGTTATGCCCGCTTCAATGATAGCCTCTGCCTTGTCGGAGTCGATCAATTCATTGCGGCCTACAATAACTTCTTTCGTTTCCGGATGACGCAATGTTTCGAAGCAGTACCTGCCTTCAATACGGTCGTAGAGATCTTCAATAACCTCTTTGCCATCCTGGATACGACTTACAGTAAAGCCTTTATCTGTTCCACAATCATCTTCACGAACAATTACATCTTGTGCAACGTCTACGAGACGACGAGTCAGGTAACCTGAGTCCGCTGTACGTAGAGCCGTATCGGCCAAACCTTTACGCGCACCGTGAGTTGAGATGAAGTACTCGAGTACCGTCAGACCTTCACGGAAGTTCGATTTGATTGGGAGTTCGATAATTCGACCAGATGGGTTGGCCATCAGACCACGCATACCGCCCAATTGAGTGATTTGCGATTTGTTACCCCGCGCTTTGGAGTCAACCATCATCATGATGGAATTGTAACGATCCATGGACTTCATCAAGATTTCAGTGATGTCATCTTTAGATTTTGACCAAATATCAATGATACGGTCATAGCGCTCTTCGTTTGTAATCAAACCACGACGGTATTGATTCGTAACGATTTGTGCTTTTTCCTCAGACAATCTAAGAATTTCGAACTTCTCAGGCGGAACGATAACGTCCGACACCGCAACGGTAATACCAGCACGAGTAGAGTATGTGAATCCAAGTTGTTTGATTTTATCCAAGATAACGGCTGTTTCCGTTGTGTGATAAATCTCAAAGCAACGTGCAATGATGGATCCGAGATATTCTTTACCGACGCCACCAGCCAGAGGAGCATTCATGATAGCTTCTTTGAGGTCTGCGCCTTTCTCATATACGAATGAGTGATCGGCAGTACCTTGATAAAGGTTTGCACGAGTCGCATCATTGATATAAGGGAAGGTTGCCGGGAAAATTTCGTTAAAGATAATTTTACCGATCGTTGTCAGCAACATGCCCTCTTGTTGCTCTTCCGTGAAGCTTGTTTTACCAAGCGCCTTAACTGGAATAGCTACACGCGCATGCAGTCCAGCAGTACCACGTTGGTAAGCTGATACAGCCTCATTAACAGTACGCAGGATCATACCTGTGCCCTTTTCTTCCTTGTTGTCCATAGTGAGGTAGTAAGAACCAAGCACCATATCCTGGGAAGGAGTAACAACCGGTTTACCGTCTTTCGGGTTCAAAATGTTACCTGATGCAAGCATCAAGATACGCGCTTCCGCTTGAGCTTCAGCGGACAATGGAACGTGCACGGCCATTTGGTCACCGTCAAAGTCGGCGTTGTACGCCGTACATACTAGCGGGTGAAGACGGATCGCTTTACCTTCAACGAGAATCGGTTCAAATGCTTGAATACCGAGACGGTGAAGCGTAGGGGCACGGTTAAGTAGAACCGGATGCTCCTTAATTACTTCTTCAAGAACATCCCAAACTTCAGGACTTACACGCTCAACTTTACGTTTAGCGCTCTTGATGTTGTGGGCAAGCCCTTTATTTACAAGCTCTTTCATAACAAAAGGCTTGAACAATTCAAGTGCCATATCTTTTGGCAGACCACACTGATACATTTTCAGGTAAGGTCCAACGACGATAACGGAACGACCAGAATAGTCAACACGTTTACCGAGCAAGTTTTGACGGAAACGGCCTTGTTTACCTTTCAGCATGTGGCTGAGAGATTTCAAAGGACGGTTACCAGGACCTGTTACAGGGCGTCCACGACGACCGTTATCGATCAATGCGTCAACAGCTTCCTGCAGCATCCGTTTTTCATTTTGCACGATAATATCTGGCGCGCCCAGATCAAGCAGACGTTTCAGACGGTTGTTCCGGTTAATTACACGGCGGTACAAGTCATTCAGGTCAGACGTAGCGAAACGTCCACCATCCAGCTGTACCATAGGACGAAGTTCCGGCGGAATCACAGGAAGTACATCCATGATCATCCACTCCGGCTTATTGCCAGAGTTACGGAAAGCTTCGATAACTTCCAAACGTTTAATTGCACGGTTACGGCGTTGTCCTTGTGCAGTACGGAGCTCTTCTTTCAAGAAATCAAGCTCTTTATCTACATCAAGATCTTGAAGCAGTTTTTTAACTGCTTCTGCACCCATACCAGCTTGGAAACCATATCCGTATTTTTCACGGTAGCTGCGGTACTCTTTCTCGGACAACAGCTGTTTTTTCTCCAGTGGAGTTTCTCCTGGATCAGTTACTACATATGATGCAAAATAAATAATCTCCTCGAGAGATCTTGGAGACATATCCAAAGCGAGACCCATACGGCTCGGAATACCTTTGAAGTACCAAATGTGTGATACTGGAGCAGCGAGCTCGATATGACCCATCCGTTCACGACGAACTTTCGCACGTGTTACTTCAACGCCACAACGATCACAGACAACGCCTTTATAACGGACGCGTTTGTATTTACCGCAATGACATTCCCAGTCCTTTGTAGGGCCAAAAATCTTTTCGCAGAACAGCCCTTCTTTTTCCGGTTTCAACGTACGATAGTTGATCGTTTCCGGTTTTTTCACTTCTCCGCGGGACCAAGAACGAATTTTTTCTGGGGAAGCAAGCCCGATCTTCATGTATTCGAAATTGTTGACGTCCAACAAGGAGCAACCCTCCTTAACCAAGTCCTGTATTCTAGGTTACGCCCCCTCCGGCCGAAGCCGGAGCAAGACGCGAGCCTGATGAAAAACGCCGGTCATCATGCGCCCGAAGCGGTTACTCCGCTCCGACCTCTGTACCCTCAAGGTTGAGGCTGAGCTTATCGCTCGCAGCGTCATCTTCATCGTCCATTTCTTTCATTTCAATCTCTTGCTCATCTTCACTCAAAATCTTAACGTCCATACCTAAGCTTTGCAGCTCTTTGATCAATACTTTGAATGACTCAGGAACACCTGGTTCCGGAACATTCTCACCTTTGACGATGGATTCATACGTTTTCACCCGACCAACAACATCATCGGACTTAACGGTCAAGATTTCTTGCAAGGTATAAGCTGCACCATAAGCCTCAAGTGCCCATACTTCCATCTCCCCGAAACGTTGTCCACCGAATTGGGCTTTACCACCCAATGGCTGTTGCGTAACGAGAGAGTAAGGACCTGTGGAACGGGCATGGATTTTATCATCAACCATGTGTGCCAGCTTGATCATGTGCATGACACCAACGGTAACTTCACGTTCAAACTCTTCACCTGTACGACCATCATACAGGACAGTTTTACCATTACGTTGCATTCCTGCTTCTTCCATCGTATCGAAGACGTCATACTCCTTCGCTCCGTCGAATACAGGAGTTGCTACGTGAATCCCCAACTGCATTGCTGCCATACCCAAGTGAACTTCAAGTACTTGACCGATGTTCATCCGGGAAGGTACGCCCAGTGGGTTAAGAACGATCTGAACAGGTGTACCATCCGGCAAGAAAGGCATATCTTCTTCCGGTAGGATACGAGCCACGACCCCTTTGTTACCGTGACGTCCGGCCATTTTATCACCCTCGGAGATTTTCCGTTTTTGAGCGATATACACACGAACGAGTTGATTAACACCTGGAGGCAACTCATCACCGTTCTCACGTGTGAACACTTTAACGTCTACTACGATTCCGTCCGTACCGTGAGGCACACGCAAGGAAGTATCACGCACTTCACGTGCTTTCTCACCGAAGATTGCGTGCAAGAGACGTTCTTCAGCTGTCAGCTCAGTTACACCTTTTGGCGTTACTTTACCAACTAGAATGTCGCCAGCACTGATCTCAGCACCGATTCGGATGATACCACGCTCATCAAGGTTACGTAGCGCTTCTTCCCCAACGTTCGGGATATCACGTGTAATCTCTTCAGGTCCGAGCTTCGTATCACGCGCTTCTGACTCATATTCCTCGATATGGATGGATGTATAAACATCTTCCTTAACAAGTTTTTCACTGAGCAAAATCGCATCCTCGTAGTTGTAACCTTCCCAAGTCATGAAGGCAACGACAACGTTACGTCCTAGAGCCAATTCACCCATTTCCGTTGAAGGACCATCTGCGAGGATGTCGCCAGCTTTGACAACAGCACCTCTTTTGACGATCGGACGTTGGTTAATGCATGTTCCTTGGTTCGAACGCATAAATTTGTGTAATTTATATTTAACAATATCGCCTTTGACTTCTTGGCCATCTACTTCTTCCAAACGACGGAGCCAGATCTCATTCGCAGAAGAACGTTCGATAATCCCGTCATATTTGGAGACAATACATACACCAGAATCTTTTGCGGCTTTATGTTCCATACCTGTTCCGACAAGCGGAGCTTTAGGAATCAAGAGTGGAACGGCTTGCCGCTGCATGTTCGATCCCATAAGCGCACGGTTGGAGTCATCGTTCTCAAGGAACGGAATGAGCGCTGTAGCGACAGATACAACTTGCTTAGGAGATACGTCCATGTAGTCAACTCGCTCACTCGGCATCGTAAGGATGTTATCCGATTGCTTGTTATAACGTACAATGATCGCTTCTTCAGCAAATGTTCCATCTTCATTCAGCTGCGCGTTCGCTTGAGCGACAACATAGTTGTCCTCTTCGTCTGCTGTCAGGTAATCGATCTGCTCAGTTACAACACCCGTCTTCGGATCTACCCAACGATATGGAGCTTCAATGAAACCATATTCGTTTACACGAGCAAACGTAGACAAGGAGTTGATCAGACCAATGTTCGGCCCCTCTGGTGTCTCGATCGGACACATCCGGCCATAGTGGGATGGATGCACGTCACGGACTTCCATGCCGGCACGCTCACGCGTCAAACCACCTGGTCCGAGTGCGGACAGACGACGTTTATGCGTCAACTCACCCAGTGGGTTCGTTTGATCCATAAACTGTGACAATTGAGAGCTACCGAAGAACTCTTTAATCGATGCGATAACAGGACGTATGTTAATCAAAGCCTGAGGCGTGATTACGTTAGCATCCTGAATGGACATTCTCTCACGAACTACACGCTCCATACGGGACAAACCAATACGGAACTGATTCTGCAAGAGTTCACCTACTGAACGTAAACGACGGTTACCCAGGTGATCGATATCATCTGTGCTACCGATGCCGTGCAGTAGATTAATGAAGTAACTGATTGATGAAATGATATCTGCCGGTGTGATGTTCTTAACTGATTTGTCAATGTTAGCATTGGCAATCAATTTAACAACTTTACCGTCTTCAATCGGTGAGAACACATCAATGGTTTGCATCGGGATATCATTGGCATCCAAAACACCGTTCGCCACATGATATGTGCGGAAACCAACGCTTTTCTCTAGGTGTGGCATGATCTCGTCGAGCAAACGACGGTCAACCATTTGACCTGCTTCAGCAATGATTTCACCAGTTTCGGTATCAACCAAAGACTCAGCCAAGCGTTGGTTGAACAAGCGGTTTTTGATGTGAAGTTTTTTGTTGATTTTGTAACGACCTACATTAGCCAGGTCATAACGTTTTGGATCAAAGAAACGCGCTACGAGCAAGCTCTTCGCATTATCAAGCGTAGGTGGCTCACCCGGACGAAGACGCTCATAAATTTCAATCAGCGCTTTCTCCGTGGAATCCGTGTTATCTTTATCCAGTGTGTTGCGGATATATTCGTCATTACCGAGCAGATCCAAAATCTCAGCGTCTGTGCCAAAACCAAGTGCACGCAGGAGAACCGTCACCGGTATTTTACGTGTGCGGTCGATCCGGACATAAACAACGTCCTTCGCATCCATCTCCAGTTCGAGCCAAGCGCCGCGGTTAGGAATAACTGTCGCGGTATACGTCTTTTTGGCATTCTTATCTACTTTAGTGCTGAAGTAAACGCTAGGAGAGCGAACCAACTGGCTGACAATAACCCGTTCCGCACCATTAATAATAAATGTGCCAGTATCGGTCATCAGCGGGAAATCTCCCATGAATACTTCCTGCTCCTTGACTTCGCCGGTTTCCTTATTAATGAGCCGGACTTTGACCCGAAGCGGTGCTGCATAAGTAACGTCACGCTCTTTAGCGTCGTCTACTGTATACTTCGGTTCTCCGAGACTGTAATCGATAAATTCCAAAATCAAATTGCCTGTAAAATCCTGGATCGGCGAGATATCCTGGAACATTTCGCGCAACCCTTCCTCCAAAAACCAATCATAAGATTTTTGTTGGATTTCAATCAGGTTCGGAACTTCGAGTATCTCGTTAATTCGTGCATAACTGCGCCGAGTGCGTCGACCATATTGAACAAGATGTCCTGCCAACTTAAACTCACCCCTCAATGTCTACTCACTTTAAAAATTTCGTTGCGAACCTCTGTTTGTAACCTTATAATGGTACACATACAGAGCAAAGCAATGCATCCACAAATAAAGAAAAGCCCTTACTCGAAATGTCGTTCGAAAAAAGAGCAACTTTGATCGGCGGATGTCTTCCAAAACATTCTTATCCCCAGTTTGCCCAAAATGTACATATTATACGCCAAACGTTGGCATAATAAGCCCGTTCGGCGTAAAAAAAGGTTGACATTTTTAGTTAGCTAAAGCCAAGTAGGGCATCTTAATACTGACATTTTACAATAATACCACGACCTGAATTTCAAGTCAATAGTCCTATTGCAAAAAAAATGCTCCCCTGCTTACTTTACAAATCGGAAATCAGCCTTCAGCGACTTCTTCCGTTTTCACCGCTTTGAAAATTCGGTAGCCTTTATCCTTTGTGACTTCCTCTACTCTTCCGAACAAAGACTCCAACTTCGATTTTGCCGAAGGAGCTCCCTGCTTCTTCTGAATAACGATCCACAACGAACCACCAACCTTCAAATGACGATGAGCCTGTTCAAATATAATATGAACCGTTTCTTTCCCAGCCCGTATAGGCGGATTGGTTAGAATAACGTCAAAGTCTTCCTTTTTCACTTCAGCCAGTAGATTACTTTGCATGACGGTAACATTGTTAATTCCATTCGCTTTTGCATTTTCCTTGGAAAGTTCAACAGCTCTCTCGTTGATATCAATCATGGTGACATGTCCATCCGGTACAAGCTTCGCTGCTGTAAGACCCATCGGTCCGTATCCGCAACCCACATCAAGAACGTGAGCTCCTGACGGAATCTCCATCACATCAATTAATACTCTGCTACCATAATCAATTCCGTTCTTGGAAAATACACCAGCATCAGTCACGAACCGCAGACTAAATCCACGAAGCATCGTTTCAGTTGCCTTCCGATCATGTGCTACTTGCGGTTTGTCCGAATAATAATGATTGGACATGCCCTCACTCACTTTCCATTTGCAATTACAGCAACAAACCCCTTGATATAAGTCAAGGGGTTTGTTGTTTTGTTCATTTAGCTTGTAAAAGCTAAATTATTTAACTTCGATTGAAGCGCCTGCTTCTTCCAATTTAGCTTTGATAGTTTCAGCTTCTTCTTTGCTTACTTTTTCTTTCAATGCTTTTGGAGCGTTGTCAACTACTTCTTTAGCTTCTTTCAAGCCAAGACCAGTGATTTCGCGAACTGCTTTGATAACGTTGATTTTGGAAGCGCCAGCGCTTGCCAAGATTACGTCGAACTCGGATTGCTCAGCTTCAGCTGCAGCAGCTCCGCCACCTGCAACAGCTACTGGAGCTGCAGCAGTTACGCCGAATTCTTCTTCGATTGCTTTAACAAGATCGTTCAGTTCCAGTACAGTCATGCCTTTAATTGCTTCCAAGATTTGCTCTTTACTCATGATTGAACCTCCATATATAATTTTATTTTTTTGTATTTCGTTACTGCTAAGCAGTATTCAGATCAAGTAGCTTACGCGCCTTGTTCTTCTTTGTCTGCAACAGCTTTAACCGCAAGCGCGAAGTTGCGCACTGGCGCTTGAAGCACGCTGAGGAGCATGGAAAGGAGACCTTCGCGGGATGGAAGTTCTGCCAATGCCTTAACTTCTTCTTCTCCGATTACGCGACCTTCTACAACTGCACCTTTCAATTTCAGTGCATCGTTCTTTTTCGCGAAGTCGTTCAGAATTTTGGCTGGAGCAACAGCGTCTTCTCCGCTGAATGCAATTGCTGTAGGACCTGTAAGAACACTATCGAGTTCTGTCAGCTCTGCTGCAGCAGTTGCGCGGCGAAGCAACGTGTTTTTCAGCACTGAGAATTCGATTCCGGCTTCACGAAGCTGCTTACGCAGCTCAGTTACTTGGGCAACGTTCAATCCGCGATAGTCAACAACAACTGTAGTAGCGCTCTCGCGCAATTTTGCTGTAACCACATCAACGGACTCTTGTTTTGCTTGAATCACTTTTGCGTTTGCCAATCTGTACACCTCCTGATCAAATTTATCCCATTAAGAAAAGCCTCCGTAGAATCACGAAGGCTTGATATATACTCATCATCGATTTACATCGTTCTAAGTTCTATAATCACACCTCGGTAGGAAATTAAGCCTGATGGCACCTACTGTCTACGGCAAGCATATTCAAATGTCAACGGTCAGTCACTCGGACTCACAACTTTTATAGAATATCAGAACAGGACGAACCTGTCAAGAACATTTTATCTAAAAGCTGCTGCGTTCACGCGTGCGCCAGGGCCCATCGTAGAAGAAATGCTGATATTCTTCAGATAAACACCTTTAGCTGCCGCCGGTTTAGCACGGTTCAAAGCATCCATGAGAGCTTTGAAGTTCTCATTGAGTTGCTCGTTAGAGAAAGATGCTTTACCGATCGGTGCGTGAATTTGACCTGCACGATCCAGACGATATTCGATTTTACCGGCTTTAATTTCTTGAACAGCCTTAGTTACGTCGAAAGTTACCGTTCCGGCTTTAGGGTTAGGCATTAGACCTTTACCGCCGAGCAGTCGGCCCAATTTACCTACTTCACTCATCATATCTGGTGTCGCTACGCAGACGTCGAATTCGAACCAGCCTTGTTGGATTTTGTTGATCATGTCTGCATCACCAACATAGTCCGCGCCAGCCGCTTCCGCTTCTTTCGCTTTGTCACCTTTTGCAAATACCAATACGCGTTGTGTTTTACCTGTGCCGTGTGGCAAGACAACAACACCACGTACAGCCTGGTCTTGCTTACGAGGGTCTACACCCAAACGTACTGCTGCTTCGATAGTTTCATCGAACTTTGCAGTGGCTGCCTTTTTCACAAGCTCTACAGCTTCTGAAGGCTCGTAAGTTGCTTCGCTGTCGATCAGCTTAGCAGCTTCCAGGTATTTTTTACCGTGTTTAGCCATGTTATATTCCTCCTTTGTGGTGTTAGCGGATATACCTCCCACATCAACCGGTCGCGAATCGACCGGTTTTACGAAGCTATGTTTCAGATGAAAATTAGTCTTCGATGGTGATACCCATGCTGCGGGCAGTACCTTCGACCATACGCATTGCGGACTCAACGTCTGCTGCATTCAGGTCAGGCATTTTTTGTTCCGCGATTTGACGTACCGCATCACGTTTAACGGTAGCGACTTTTTTCTTATTCGGCTCGCCGGATCCTTTTTCAACTTTAGCTGCCACTTTCAACAGAACTGCTGCTGGTGGAGTTTTAGTGATGAATGTAAAGGAACGGTCTTCGAATACAGAAATCTCAACTGGAATAATCAATCCCGCTTGATCGGCTGTACGAGCGTTGAATTCTTTACAGAATGCCATGATGTTGACACCTGCTTGACCCAATGCTGGACCTACCGGAGGCGCTGGATTCGCTTTACCTGCTGGAATCTGAAGTTTTACCATTTTGATTACCTTTTTTGCCATGATTGACACCTCCTTGCAAAATAGTGGTTAGCGAACCTCTCGGTTCTCCCACAAGAAACTTGAAGAAACTATATCTTCTCCACTTGCGTATATTCCAACTCAAGCGGTGTTTCCCGTCCAAACATGTTCACATGCACTTTCAACTTGCTTTTGTCTACCAAAATTTCTTCCACGGAGCCCACAAAATTCGCAAAAGGTCCAACTTTAATACGTACGGATTCCTTAATATCGAATTCAATTTTCGGCTTCGGTTCAACCATGCCCATATGCTTCAGAATTTGTTCCACTTCTTCAGGCAACAGTGCAGTTGGTTTGGACCCGGAACCTGTCGAACCGACAAATCCCGTAACACCTGGTGTGTTGCGAACAACATACCAAGAGTCATCCGTTTGGATCATTTCAACCAAGACATAACCGGGGTAAACTTTACGCATAACGGTCTTTTTCTTACCGTCTTTGTTCACCACTTCTTCTTCCATCGGAACAAGAACGCGGAAAATCTTGTCTTCCATGCCCATGGACTCTACGCGTTTTTCCAAATTGGCTTTGACCTTGTTCTCATACCCTGAATAGGTATGAACGACGTACCATCTTTTTTCCATATCAAGCCACCTGGGACCCTTCTTAAATAATCGCTTCGATCACAAAGGAGATGCCGATGTCAACGACCCAAAAAAACAGCGTCATAACCACAACAGTACCAAGAACAATCAACGTGTAGTTGGTAAGCTCTTTGCGATTAGGCCAGCGAACTTTTTTAAGTTCAGCCCAGCTTTCTGAGAAAAAGGAAATCAGAGATTTGAAACTTCGTTTCACGCCGACTACACCTCCCAAAAACTATCTGGTTTCGCGATGAGAAGTCTGCTCGTTACAAAACTTGCAAAATTTCTTCATCTCCATGCGGTCGGGGTGATTACGCTTGTTTTTTGTCGTTGTGTAATTTCTTTGTTTGCAGTTAGTACAAGCCAAAGTGATAATTACCCGCATGATGTACACCTCCCGAAGACTTCCGCTTAAGCAGAGTCTCTAAATTGATCCTAAAAAAAAAGCCGCGAATTTAGGCCTACCTAAAACACTTTATCATAAGGGTATAACCATGTCAACGAAAGAATAGCCTTTCATTACTGGGTAAAAGTTCCGCGTGTCTGTATTCGGCTGCTTATCTCTGATTTTCTCTCTTCTCCTACTTGGATCGAACGATTACTAGTATTATCAATCTTTTATTTTATAAACTTAAAGCAGCAAAAAAAGACTCAAACCCCGAGCCTTTTCCGTCAACGACAACAATTGTTCAATTATCTCGTACTTCCAAATACTTTTCAAGTTTTCGCTTCACACGCTGTAGCGCATTATCAATGGACTTCACATGCCTGTCCAGATCAACTGCGATTTCTTGATAAGATCTACCGTCAAGATACAACATCAACACTTTACGTTCCAGATCACTTAAAATCTCTGACATCTTATCTTCCAGGCCTACAAACTCTTCCTGATTAATGATAAGTTCCTCAGGATCGCTGACCTGGGTTCCACAAATCACATCGAGTAAGGTACGATCGGATTCTTCATCATAAATAGGCTTGTCCAGAGACACATATGAATTAAGTGGAATGTGCTTTTGACGTGTCGCTGTCTTAATCGCCGTAATGATCTGCCGTGTAATACACAGCTCAGCGAAAGCTTTGAACGAAGCCAATTTGTCACCCTTAAAATCTCGAATAGATTTATAGAGTCCAATCATTCCTTCTTGAATAATATCTTCACGGTCTGCCCCAATCAGAAAATAAGATCTTGCCTTGGCGCGTACAAAGTTGCGATATTTGTTAATCAAAAACTCCAGCGCTTCGCTTTCACCTTCACGGACCGCTTCGACAATGTCTTCGTCACTTTGGTAATCATACTTTGATAACATGATATCTTTGAGGTCGACACTCACAGACAATCCCTCCGGCTGCAACGCAAGGTACCCCGTTACTCTACTCTATGAAATATAGGACAAGTATATATGATGCTACCTCACACCGTCAACCACGCTCTGCCTAAAAAAGAACATGAATAACATAATTGTCAAGACTTTCAATATTGTAATATCTGTAAAAACCAAGATTATTCCCTGCGCCAGCGCTCAAATTGTTTCAAAACATCTGGACTGAGTTTCCCCCCAAGTGTATTGCGTGTCGTTTGAGACTGCCTATCTTCCAAACGTTTTTGCAGCTCTTTTTCGTTCTGCTCTACTTCAATCAGCAGTTCCCTGGCAGACACACGCAAAGCTCCCTGTCCAAAAATGACGTGTTGCTCTACCATATCACTTGTAGCCACATAGATTTGTCGTCTTCGCATACTGAGTTCCCGAACGAGTCTCTCAATGCATTCATCCGCCGTCTCTTTTTCCTTTGTGAAATAGATCTGTATTTTGCTCTGTGTAAAGGATTTGCCGAGTCCGGGCACGAGGTAGGCGTCAAAAACAACAATGACCTTCCGGCCAGAGAAGGCCTGATAGTCAGCAAGACGCGATAGAAGGCGGTTGCGCGCTTCTTCCAATCCACTTTGCGCTAACTTAGACAGCTCTGGCCAATCACCGATCATGTTGTACCCGTCTACAAGTAGCACATCACGGGAGTCAGCCATAGTTTCTATTCCTGCACTTGGCGTGACCGGAGCACTTCATACATAACTACACCCGCAGCAACGGAAGCATTAAGAGAGTTAATCTGACCTTGCATCGGCAACTTAATCAACACATCACATTTTTCACGGATGAGACGCCCCATACCTTTGTTCTCATTCCCAATCACGAGCGCTACAGGTCCTGTGAAGACCCCATTGCCAAATACATTTTCTTTGGCAGTAACATCCGTGCCGACCACCCACACGCCTTCTTCCTTGAGACGATCAATCGTTTGACCCAAGTTACTTACTCGCGCTACAGGTACATACTCAACAGCTCCTGCTGATGTTTTGGATACCGTAGCAGTAACTGCTGCTGAACGGCGTTTAGGTACAATGACACCATGAGCGCCTGTGCAGTCTGCCGTCCGCAAAATGGAACCAAGGTTGTGTGGATCTTCGATTTCGTCGAGCAAAATCAGAAACGGGTCTTCCCCCTTCGCTTTAGCTGCGGCAAGAATATCTTCTACCTCAACGTAAGCATAAGGCGCAGCTTGAGCTACAACCCCCTGATGCTGTATACCTGGAACAGTTTGATCCAATTTACGCTTGTCCACATGTTGGATCACAATCCCTAATTTTTTCGCTTCTGCAATTATTGGCTGGGTCAGATGCTTTTGGGCCGTATCCGCAATCCATATTTTATTAATGGTTCGACCTGAGCGCAGTGCCTCCGTTACGGAGTGTTTACCAGCGATCCATTCTTCTTCCATTGTTGTTCGATCCTCTCTATAACGCTGCGCGAGCCTTAGTTCGTTTAGACAAAACTCACGTAGCGGTTTTCGTTGAAATTCAATTATTTTGTCGAAGATTGCGCTTGTTGTTCTGCATGCTCAATCCCACGACCAATCAATGCAATCATGCGATCATGTTGACCACTGCTATACAAATAGCCGATCAGACATTCGAGCGCCGTAGCATGTCTATACTCTAGAACATCCGCATTCTTAGGGACGGAACCAGACTTCGCGTTTCGCCCTTGACGAACCATATCACGTTCTTCTTCGGTCAGCTCTGGTTCAATTCCTGTAAGAATTCGGCTCTGAGCCTTGGCTGATACAAGCCCTGTTGCACTACGGTGCAGATGATTCGGACGCATGTTGGGTTTGGATAACAAATACTGACGTACCGCCACCTCGTACACAGCGTCTCCAATATAAGCCAGAGCAATTGGAGGAATCAGACGAGCAGGCCGTGAGGGAGGGTAGGGAAACCAGCCCCCCTCTGCGATATGTGTTGTTGTTGTTTCTTCAGACTCCATTCGCTGTGTCTCACCTTCTACTGTCAAGGCAGCTTCCGTAAGTTCAGTAAGTTCAGCAATTTCAGACATTTTTTTTGGCTGCTCCTCACTCATTTGCGACGCCATCTCATCCCTTGAGCTGTATCCTCAAGCAAAATTCCCTGTGCAGATAGTTCATCACGGATCTCGTCAGCCCGAGCCCAATTTTTAGATTTACGCGCTTCTACACGTTCTTCAATCAAACGCTCAATTTCATCATCCAACAGTTCAGGCTCAGCATCAGTATAGATGCGCAATACTGCGTTCAGTTCGCTGAACAGTTCCAGCAGAGCACGAATATCCGCAGCATTTACTACATCCTGTTGTAACAATTGGTTCGCTTCACCTGCCCATTCAAATAAAGCTGTGATTGCGTCAGGCGTATTGAAGTCATCTTGCATTTTCTCATGATACTGCTCACGAATCTGTTCCAATCTTGCCGTGAACTCAGCTGAGCTATCCTGATCTACAGTCACTGCCTGCAAACGATGCTTGAGATTGACCACCGCATTGGTGATCCGATCTACACTGTTCTGCGCTTGCTCCATCGTATCCTCCGTAAAGTTAAGTGGGTTACGATAGTGTGTAGATAACATGAAGTAACGAATGGCTTCACGTTTATATTGCGTGCGGAGGTCTTTAACCAACACACCATTTCCTAGTGATTTGGACATCTTTTCATTATCAATACGGATAAATCCGTTATGCATCCAGTAATTCGCCAGCGGCTTGCCTGTGAGCACCTCGGATTGAGCGCATTCGCACTCGTGATGTGGGAACTGTAGATCCTGCCCGCCTCCATGGATATCCAACGTATCCCCGAGGTATTCCCGCGCCATAGCCGAGCACTCAATGTGCCAGCCTGGACGTCCATCTCCCCATGGACTAGACCAGTAGATTTCTCCTGGCTTAGCAGCCTTCCACAGAACGAAGTCTTCCGGATTCTCTTTACGCTCATCCACACCGATCCGAATACCGAACTGAAGCTCCTGCAAATTCTGCTTAGATAATTTACCATACTCCGCAAACTTGCTAGTACGATAGTATACATCCCCACCGTTTTCGTATGCGATATCCTTATCCACCAGCTCACGGATGAAATCAATAATGAGCGGCATATTTTCGGTTACTCTCGGATTACTGCTAGCCTTAGGAATACCTAGTCCTTCAAGGTCTTCGTAATAGGCTGCAATGAACTTCTCTGCTACATGTGGTACGTCTGTACCGAGCTGCTCTGCTTTGCGGATAAGCTTATCGTCAACATCTGTAAAGTTAACGACATAATTCACGTCATGTCCGGTCTGTTCCAAATAACCGCGAACCGTGTCGAAGAAGATCACTGGACGTGCATTACCAATGTGGATGTAATCATATACCGTCGGTCCGCACACATACATCTTCACTTTCCCCGGCTCTTGGGGGACAAATTTTTCTTTTGCACGACTCATTGTATTGTAAATTTGAAGCGTCATGGTCACTTTCCTTTCGTTCTTTTCCGCATGAAATGAATTACATACGATAAGCTGATTTACTCCTGCCACTTCGATGACAGAACAACCTTTCAATCGCTGTTATCCCCTAATTTTTTTGAAAATCTTTTTATTGAGAAAATTCGGGGATAGCCTATGCTTCCGATGTAGCTTTCTTTCAGAAAGCTTTCAGCCGAACGCTACGCTTTTCCAGGTTATTTCTGTCCTCTTCGTTCATGTGTAAATCGTTCGACTTATCTGGTACTCACTTTCATCTCATGCTTCCTTTATTTATTGTATCACGTGAAGACTCCATCTCACGGGTATCCTGCATCGTACGCACCTCTTCCCGCAAGCGTTCAATCTCTTGTTGCATACTTCGCAAAGAATCAATGACCGGATCTGGTAACTGCTGATTCAGACGATCGACACGGCGCCCATCCTGTTTGACGATTCTCCCCGGGATACCCACAACCGTACTATTCGCTGGTACCTCTTTTAGTACAACCGAGTTGGCTCCAATGTTGCATTGATCCCCCACACTGAACGAACCAAGCACTTTGGCACCTGACGAGATAACCACATTATTACCAATTGTCGGATGTCTCTTACCTTTTTCTTTTCCCGTCCCCCCAAGAGTAACCCCTTGATAGATAACAACGTCGTCACCGATCTCACACGTTTCACCAATAACTACACCCATTCCATGGTCAATAAACAACCGATTGCCGATTGTAGCACCAGGATGGATTTCGATTCCAGTCATAAAACGGCTAATCTGTGAAATGAACCGGGCGAACGAGAAGAACCTTCGCTTGTATAAAAAATGCGCGATCCGATGCGCCCATATCGCATGCAGCCCCGAGTAAGTAAATACCACCTCAAACCATCCCCGGGCCGCTGGATCGTTTTCAAACACCGCCTGGATATCTGATCTGATCTTCTTAAACATGCTCGTTCCCCTCTTGTTCAGGTTCTCGTCCTCCGGTTTACCGGACGGCGCATTCCTTGATAGTGTACTCCTAGCTTCACACCTATGCACATGTTAGGACTCCGTACCGCTGTCACTGTAATTCAACACCGCTGTGATTTGATTATCTTTGAAAGAGTTACATGTCCAGACATACAAAAAACGCCCCTGTAGCTATGTAAGCTACAGAGGCGTTGATCGCGGTCCCACTCTGCTCAGTTCACTTGTATAACAATGAACCCTCAAACGGTCTAATAACGGGAACCAACCGTCACAACCTATCCTAACGTTTTCCCTTTACCTAATCGACAAGGGCGGGGCTGGATTCGGCTATGCAGCTCACAGGCGCATTTCGGTTGACGGACAGCGGATGGCTCACAGCCACCGCACCAAAGAACTTCATTCTTTAGGCAGGGCCATCCTCTCTGAATCTGTCCGGCTCAACGTACTCCTCCCGGTCTTTGCTGTTCTATATAGATAAATCATATCATTTATTCGTTGTGTTGCTATTATAGCGAAAAGGGTTGAGACTGACAACAGGCTTTCCTTGTAATCGACAGAAAATAAACACTTAAAGAGGTTGTTCAAAAGTCCGTCGCTTATATGCAACTATAGAAGAATTGTATTCTCGCTGGATTATGCCCCTTTTACTTGGGCATGCAAACGTTCAATCACTGTGTCCCGACCAAGCAGTACAATGGTTTGATTCAAATCGCGACCATGTGTTTGCCCTGTTAACGCTACACGAATTGGCATAAAGAGCTGTTTGCCTTTAAATCCAGTTTCTTTCTGTACTTCTTTGATGAGTGCTGCCATTTTGCTTGGCGTAAACTCATCACTTGCTTGAACTTTGTCAGCAAAAGCTTTCAGTACAGTCGGCACCTGCTCTTCAGCGAGTACCGCTGCAGCTTCAGATTCCAGTTCGAGATCTGAACGGAAGAATACTTCAGACAATTCAACGATATCCGAAGCAGCTGTCATCTGCTCTTGATAGAGATGAACGAGTGTATAAGCCCATTCTTTCTGCTCAGCCGACAGCTCAGAAGCAATCCGTCCTGCCTTTTGCAGATGAGGAATTGCCATTTCAGCAATCCGATCTGGATCTGCATTTTTGATATAGTGATTGTTCAAGTGTGCCAGTTTATTGGTATCAAATACTGCTGGGCTCTTAGACAAGCGCTTCGTATCAAAAATTTGGATAAGCTGCTCTTGTGAGAAGATCTCCTCTTCTCCTTCTGGCGACCAGCCAAGTAAGGAAATGAAGTTGAACATCGCTTCTGGCAAATAGCCGAGCTGATCATATTGTTCAATAAACTGAATAACGGATTCATCCCGTTTACTCAGCTTTTTATGATTTTCATTTACAATCAACGTCATGTGACCAAATTGCGGCGGCTCCCAGCCTAGCGCTTCATAGATCATCAACTGACGCGGCGTATTGGAGATATGATCTTCCCCGCGCAATACGTGGGAAATTTTCATCATGTGATCATCCACTGCTACCGCATAGTTGTACGTAGGAATGCCATCTTTTTTGACGATAACGAAGTCTCCAGACTCCTTGCTGTTAAACGAAATGGTTCCTTTAACCATATCATCAAACGTGTAGATCCGTTCCTCTGGTACACGGAAACGAATGCTCGCCACGCGGCCTTCTGCTTCAAATGCACTGCGTTGCTCTGGTGTCAGATCCCGGTGTTTGCCCGAATAACGCGGAGTCTCACCACGCGCTGTCTGCTCTTCACGCTCTTGCTCCAATTCCGCTTCTGTGCAATAGCAATGGTAAGCAAGACCTTTATCCAGCAGCTCTTGAGTATATTTGCCGTAGATATCCAGCCGTTCCGTCTGACGGTATGGCCCGTATTCTCCACCCACATCAATGCTCTCATCCCATTCGATGCCGAGCCATTTCAGATACTTCAGTTGACTTTCTTCTCCACCAGCAATGTTACGCTTCACATCCGTATCCTCAATACGAATAATGAATTTGCCGTTATTATGTTTAGCATACAAGTAATTAAACAGCGCCGTACGGGCATTCCCGATATGTAGGTGTCCCGTTGGACTCGGCGCGTAGCGCACGCGTACTTCCGTGCTCATAACTATCCCCTCCGTCTCTTCGTTGGTTGATGATATCACACGCGAACAAGGCAAACAACCGATTGAGCTGCAATACCCTCTCCACGACCAGGGAATCCGAGTTGCTCTGTCGTTGTTGCTTTGACATTCACTTGATCCACTTCCGCTTCCAGTACCTTAGCGATAACCTCGGCCATCTGTGGAATGTAAGGTGCCATCTTCGGCTTCTGTGCAATGATGGTTGAATCAATGTTACCAAGGCGGTATCCCCGATCCTTCACAAGCTGCCACACATGTTCCAAGAGTTTCACACTGTCTGCATCCTTAAATTCCGGATCGGTATCCGGGAAATGTTTGCCGATATCACCAAGTGCCAGCGCACCCAGAATAGCATCACTAATGGCATGTAGCAGCACGTCAGCGTCCGAATGGCCTAACAACCCTTTTTCATGAGGAATAGTCACTCCGCCAATAATGCAAGGTCTTCCCTCTACTAACTGATGCACATCGAACCCTTGTCCTACACGAATCATTGCTATTTCTCTCCCCTCAGCAAAAACGCGGCATACTGTAAATCTTCCGGCGTCGTTAACTTAATGTTCGTATAACTGCCTTCCACAACCTTGACTGTTATGCCCTGGCGTTCTGCCAGCATCGCATCATCTGTTCCTAGAAAGCCATCCTTCTCTGCCGACTCATATGCAAGCATCAATGCAGAAAGACGAAAAGCCTGCGGGGTTTGAATGCTCCACAGACTGCTGCGGTCTGGCGTCGCCGTAACGACACCTTCCGCATTCACTTGTTTGATCGTATCCTTAACAGGAACCGCCAGAACAGCACCCCCGCCAGACAGCACAGTTGTCATGCAAGCGTTGATCTGCTCACGGTTAATAAAAGGACGTACCCCGTCGTGAACGAGGACCCAATCCGTTCCTAGGGCCTTGAGGCCTTCATGGACCGAATGCTGTCTCTCTTTCCCGCCGGGGATGACACGAACTCGTGATTCCAGATGGTATTCTTTTACCCAATTCAGGCAGCGTTCAACATCTCCAGCTCCGGTCACCAGCACGATCTCGCGCATCTCGTCCAGAGCCGCAAACACTTCAAGCGTATGTATGAAAACGGGCTTGTCCTGCAACAGCAGAAACTGTTTACTCTCGGTTGTACCCATCCGGGTTCCCCGACCTGCCGCCACAACGACAACGCCCCACCCTTTATCCATGCCGCAATCCCTGCCTTGTCTGTCAGTTTATCGTTCGCTATATCAAACACCACAAGGGATATCCAATATGTGCTACGATACACTACCCATCATACCGTTTTTATTGGGCTTTTTCCAACAGTTTCGGCTTCGCAAAAATCATTCTTCCCGCAGATGTCTGCAGTACACTGGTCACCAGCACTTCCATCATCATGCCGATATACTCGCGTCCACCTTCTACAACGATCATCGTACCGTCATCCAGGTATGCCACGCCCTGTCCATGTTCCTTGCCGTCCTTAATGATCTGCACCATAATCTCTTCACCTGGCAACACAACTGGCTTGACCGCATTCGCCAAATCGTTGATGTTCAACACAGATACACCCTGAAGTTCACACACCTTGTTCAGATTAAAATCATTCGTAACGACCTTGCCCTGAAGTACTTTAGCAAGCTTGACCAGCTTACTGTCCACCTCAGATATCTCTTCAAAGTCACCTTCATAAATCAGCACTTTAACGTCGAGCTCTTTCTGAATTTTGTTCAGAATATCTAGTCCTCGCCGCCCTCTGTTTCGTTTCAACAGGTCGGATGAATCAGCTATATGTTGTAATTCTTCCAACACAAATTCAGGGATGACAATCGTGCCTTCGATAAATCCGGTTTTGCAAATATCTGCAATCCGCCCATCAATAATTACGCTTGTATCCAAAATCTTATGTTCCTCTAAGCGTCGTCCTTCATCTGCCTCAGGATGCCCCCATCGTCCTGACATCCAGAAGGCTGCTAGATCGTCTTTTTTGGCTAGTGCAAGCATATAGCCCGAATATGCACTAACAACCGTCAGCGCTACTTGGAGCACCTCTCCGGCTGTCCCTAACCATGTTAAACAAGGATAGAGCAACAACGCCACCAATAAACCTGTAACCGTACCTACTGCACCTGCTGCTAATTCATTCATAGGTACTTTTGCCAAAGCATTAATTCCATTATGCAGTCGATCGGCGATCAGTGTGCCACCTAGATTGCATGCAGCCATAAATAATACGGCTCCCAGCGCAGTGGATACCCCAGCTCCCAAGAGCCCTGCGGATTGAATCCATTCTGCCATCCAAGGGATGGATTTCCCTGCCAGATGATATGCTGTATAGCCGAACCATGCTCCGCACAATCCTGTAAAAGTTAAAATGCCTTTTTTCCACATACGTCCCTGCACCTCCTTCATGATATTTCCATCTTCATATCCAGTATGATCCAATTCCTAAAATGCTAATCCCATAAACAAGAACTTTTTGGAAAAGATGCAATCCTTAGTTGAAAGAAGATAAAAAATTGGCATATAATGAATTCAATTCATATCCCGAGGTGAGTAGCAAAATGAGTACGCTAAGTTTACAGGCTTTTCAGGATCAAGTTTCTGAGCTGTTATTGCGTCACCGCAGTTTGATTGATGTGCTGTCCAAAACGGGACAAGCCGGGGCTTCGGTCAACCGTGCCGTGTCCAAGGCCATTACCGAATGCGGCTGCATTGAGCTGCACGCTACGAAGCAACAGTATGCCCCTGAGAGTGGTATTGCTCAGACCAAGGGTTTACTGGAGACGCATGTCGAAGGTGAGTTGTGTGAGAATTGTAAAGAGGTGATCAGTTCCGAACTAGGACGCAACCTGTTTTATATGTCTGCTCTCTGCAATCTCTTGGACATCAACATGGAAGAGGTCGTGAATCACGAGTCACAGAAATGTTCGACGTTAGGGATGTTCAATTTGTCATAAACGATGCATCATCACTGCACGAGGTTGGTTGTTAACGTATAGATTGGAATAACGAGAAAAGCACGTGGCTCCGAAGTCGGAGCACACGTGCTTTTTGCATTATTGAAACTGCTCTATAGCATATAAATATACGTGATTGCTTTTATACCCTTTTACCGATCCGAACGGGAAGACTTCTCTTCTCTACGTTTCTTAGCTCGGCTACGAGAGGCTGCTGTCCGTAAATTGTGCTTCATTCCATATAAAGCATACAGCACAAGTGGAATAAAGATTAACTTCGACAAATTCTCTGGGAACATAACCGCTATAGCTACTGCAAAGGCAACCACCCATGGAGCGATCCAGATCGCTTTACGAGGTAAGCCGACCTTTTTAAAGTTGGGGTATTTGAGTGAACTCACCATCAGATAAGACAACAACAATGTGGCGATGATCATACTGATTGGGCCGATATCTTTGTTAAACAAAGATAGTGTCGCCAGCACCCCACCTGCTGCTGGAATCGGCAGACCCGTGAAGTATCCCGGAATCCCCGGACGTACATTAAATCTAGCCAAGCGAATCGCACCACAGATTGGAAAACTCGCCGTTGCAATCCAAGCTAATACTGGTGAAGCATCTTGAAATGAAACCATAAACACAATCAGCGCTGGAGCGGCACCAAACGATACCATATCCGACAGAGAGTCCAGCTCCTTGCCAAATTCACTCTGGGCATTCAATGCTCGTGCCACCCGTCCGTCCAGACCATCCAGTAGCATCGCAACAATAACCATAATCGCTGCTAAACTGTAGTTCCCCTCAATTGCAAGTAATATTGCCATCATTCCAAGAAACAGATTACCTAAGGTAAAGAGATTCGGAATGAATCTGGTTAACATCGTTGTTTCACCTCATCATCTTCAAGCCATTATAGGCACAACTCTTACATTTGTCTGTCGATAAACATTTGCTCCTGTAGTCGCTTCAGACCTTCCTTGATCGTGCGAGCACGCACTTCACCGATTCCATCCACTTCATCCAACTCTTCAATGGTTGCCATAATAACTTGAGGCAACTGTTCAAATTGATCCACCAGGTTATGAATGATGACATTGGGTAGACGGGGTATCTTATTTAATACCCGGAATCCACGTGGCGCAACCGAGTCCTCAGACGTCGCTGCTGATGAAGGGTATCCGAGCAAACGTACAATATGATGTGCATCAAGCAGTTCATCATCCGACAATCTCTTCAAACCCACAATAATTTCGCGAATCTTGTCATCACTATCGTCGCGTGCATAGTCTTTGTAGAGCAACCATGCCTCTTCTTCCGTTGTACCTACTAGCTCTTCCATTTGCATGGAGATCAGTCTTCCTTCGTTGCCTAATTCATGAATATACCGTTTAATTTCCGTTTTGATCCGCATCACCATTTCTGTCCGCTGAATAACATTCACGACTTCGGGAATGGTTACCTGTTCTTCAAATTCTGAAGCACTGAGGTTGGTTAGAGACTGTGTCAAAACGGCTTTATATTTCTCCAACGTTTGAATAGCCTGATTGGCCTTGGTCAAGATTACACCGATCTCTTTCAGTGAATATCTGAGTGTTCCCTGATACAGGGTAATAATATTCCGACGTTGGGAGATGGACACCACCAATTTGCCTGTTTGCTTCGCTACGCGCTCCGCTGTACGGTGACGAATCCCTGTTTCTGAAGAAGATATAGACGAATCTGGAATCAGTTGAGTATTCGCATATAAAATTCGTTTCAGATCCTCACTGAGAATGATGGCACCATCCATTTTTGCAAGTTCATACAGGTAGTTCGGAGAGAAATCACAATTAATTGAAAATCCCCCGTCAACCACTTCCATCACTTCAGGGCTGTATCCTACAACAAGCAGTGCCCCCGTTTTGGCGCGCAGCACGTTCTCCAGACCTTCGCGGAAAGGTGTACCTGGTGCGATCAACCTTAACAACTCATTCATATTATCCAGTTGGCTCGAATCTTTCATCTTGTTATGCCCCCTAATCTAAAGCGACCGCTAGTGCATCTGCCACGGTATTTACACCGATCAGTTGTATCCCGCGAGGATGTTTCCAGCCCTTTAAGCTTTTTTCTGGTAAAATGACTCGTTTGAAGCCAAGCTTCTCGGCTTCCTTTACACGTTGTTCGGCTCGTGATACAGCTCGAACTTCACCCGTCAAACCAATTTCGCCAAATATGACATCGTCTGGTTTGGTTGGTACATCTCTTAGACTAGAAGCGATGCTGATTGCAACTGCCAAATCCACAGCAGGTTCATCTAGGCGTACGCCCCCCGCTACATTAAGATAGGCATCCTGGGTTTGCAGAAACATTCCCATCCGTTTCTCCAATACAGCGATGATCAAGTTTAACCGGTGGTGATCTATGCCTGTCGCCATACGACGCGGAGAAGGGAAATGAGTGGCAGAGATTAATGCCTGTAGCTCCACGAGCAAGGGTCGTGTTCCTTCCATACTCGCTACCACCGTAGATCCAGCTACGCCGAGTGGACGTTCCGACAGAAAGAGCTCTGATGGATTACCGACTTCACGGAGTCCATCTTCACCCATTTCAAAAATACCGATCTCATTCGTGGAACCAAAACGATTCTTCACTGCCCGCAATAGACGATACGTATGATGACGCTCCCCTTCAAAATAGAGCACACAATCCACCATATGTTCTAGCATACGTGGCCCAGCAATGGCACCTTCCTTGGTAACATGCCCTACGAGAACCGTTGCAATGCCTCGACCTTTGGCAATTCGCATGAACCTTGATGTACATTCCCTTACCTGAGCTACACTTCCCGGCGCACTGGTAACTTCGGGCAAATATACTGTCTGAATCGAGTCGATGACAAGAAAATGCGGCTGGATCTGCTCCACCGCTTCTTCAACACGCTCCATATTGGTTTCACACAGCACATATAGCTCAGGAGAGAGTGCGCCAAGACGATCTGCTCTTAATTTGGTTTGTTTTACCGATTCCTCGCCCGATACATATAACACACGTAAACCTGAATGTGTCAACGCATGAGACGTCTGCAACATCAATGTTGATTTTCCGATACCCGGATCTCCGCCCACCAGAACGAGAGAACCTGGAACGATCCCGCCACCCAATACACGGTTCAGTTCTCCAATTCCAGTCTGCACTCGCGGCTCCTGACCGCTATCTATATCTATGATAGGAAGCGGTTTATCTTTACTGTCAAATAGGGGAGAATTCCTCCCTTGTGTTTTGACCACCGTTTCAGTTTCTTCTATCATTGAATTCCATGACTGACAACCTGGACACTTACCATACCATTTGGGGGCTTCATAGCCGCATTCCGTACATTGAAACTTGGTTTTTACTTTGGCCACTTCAGCACTCCTACCATTTATTTTATAACAGCATTTTGCATTATTCGACGAATTTTGCCCCGACTTCCTAACGCGCAGGGTTAATAAAAGTTTACCATTGTTTGAGATTTTTCGTAAAGGATTATCGTAAACTTTACACATGTTCCTGAATCTTCTACTCCTGTTATTGCCACTTCATCAGTGGTAAGAAGCCAGATGGGTCAGATTGCAAAAAAGACCTCTCTGGCATAGGCCAGAAAGGTCTTTAGTCGTTCCCACGAATTTCTTAACGAATGATCCCGATTGGGTTACTTCGTTTCGATCTCTTCCGTGGAAGGAACAATATCTTTTTTAGTTACAGACAAGGCGCCATTATCCTCATCAATGAGTAAGGAGTCACCTTTGACCACATTGCCTGTGAGCAACTCTTCTGACAATTTGTCTTCGATATGCTTCTGGATTGCCCGACGTAGTGGACGTGCACCATAAGCTGGATCAAAGCCCGCTTTGGCAAGGAATGCCTTCGCATTGTCCGTAAGCTCGAAGTCGACTTCATATTCACGCAGTCGTTTCCGAAGTTCTTCACTCATGAGTGTAACAATCTCAGCAATGTGTTTTTCTTCGAGAGAATGGAAGACGATAATTTCATCAATCCGGTTAAGGAATTCTGGACGGAAGCTTTTCTTCAGCTCATCCATTACTTTACCCTTCATGTTGTCATAATCTGCTCCTGCATCTACCACAGCAGTGAATCCGAGCGTAGAGTTACGTTTAATCGCTTCTGCACCCACATTGGATGTCAGAATGATCAATGTGTTGCGGAAGTCAACTACGCGGCCTTTGGAATCTGTCAGACGACCATCTTCAAGCACTTGCAACAGAATGTTGAACACTTCTGGATGTGCTTTTTCGACTTCATCCAAGAGGACTACGGAGTACGGTTTGCGACGAACTTTCTCTGTCAACTGACCGCCTTCTTCATAACCGACATATCCTGGAGGCGCTCCGACCAATCTTGAAGTGGAGTGTTTCTCACCATACTCAGACATATCGATACGGATTACTGCATTCTCATCACCAAACATCGCTTCAGCCAGCGCACGAGCCAGCTCGGTTTTACCAACCCCAGTAGGACCCAGGAAGATAAATGAACCCATTGGACGTTTCGGATCTTTCAGACCAGCACGAGCACGACGTACAGCACGGCTGACAGATTTCACAGCTTCATCTTGACCGATAACACGTTCATGGAGAATTTGCTCCAGGTTCATCAAGCGCTGCGTTTCTTCTTCTTTCAGCTTGTTCACCGGAATTCCAGTCCAGTTGGCTACCACTTGTGCGATATCCTCAGGTGTTACCTCAGAATCTGTGCGACCTTGTTTTTCTTTCCATTGGTTCTTCGTTACATCTAGCTCTTCACGGATTTTTTGTTCCGTATCACGCAGAGCTGCCGCCTTCTCGAACTCTTGGCTTTGCACCGCTGCATCTTTTTCCTTGCGGATATCTTCCAGACGGCTCTCCAATTGTTTCAAGTTTGGTGGTACTGTATATGAATTTAATCTTACTTTGGAACCCGCTTCATCGATCAAGTCGATCGCTTTGTCCGGCAAGAAACGGTCAGTAATATATCGATCAGACAATTTAACCGCCTGTACAATTGCTTCATCTGTAATTTTCACACGGTGATGGGCTTCATAACGGTCACGCAAGCCGTGCAAAATTTGAATAGCTTCTTCTGGGGATGGTTGATCCACCGTAATAGGTTGGAAACGACGCTCAAGCGCTGCATCTTTTTCAATATATTTACGATATTCATCCAGCGTTGTTGCACCAATGCACTGCAATTCTCCACGAGCCAGAGCTGGCTTCAGAATGTTAGAAGCATCGATTGCACCTTCTGCTCCACCTGCACCGATTAAAGTATGCAACTCATCGATAAACAGGACGATGTTACCTGCTTGGCGAATCTCATCCATGATTTTTTTCAAACGATCTTCGAATTCACCACGGTATTTCGTACCCGCTACAACTGAACCCATATCCAGTGTCATAACACGTTTATCACGCAATGTTTCTGGAATCTCGTTTGCAATAATTTTTTGGGCAAGCCCTTCAGCAATCGCTGTCTTACCTACCCCTGGTTCACCAATCAATACCGGATTGTTCTTCGTACGACGACTCAGCACTTGAATTACGCGCTCAATCTCTTTGCTACGTCCAATCACAGGGTCAAGATTGTTTTCCCTCGCATAGGCCGTGAGGTCACGAGCCAGGCTGTCGAGAGTTGGCGTGCTAACATTAGCAGGTGTTCCGTTATGACTTGATACCGCTTCGCTGCTACCCAGCAATTGAAGCACTTGCTGACGAGCTTTGTTCAAGCTAATACCTAAGTTATTAAGTACACGTGCTGCTACACCTTCACCTTCACGGATCAATCCAAGCAAGATGTGTTCTGTTCCTACATATGTGTGTCCCAATTTGCGGGCTTCATCCATAGATAGCTCAATTACTTTCTTCGCACGAGGCGTATATGCAATGTTAGTAGGTTGCTCCTGACCACGGCCAATCAGCGTTTCTACTTCATCCTGAATTTTTTCCAATCCGAGTCCCAGGCCGATCAGCGCTTTGGCTGCAATACCTTCGCCTTCACGAATGAGGCCGAGCAAAATGTGCTCAGTACCGATGTTATTATGACCGAGACGGACAGCTTCTTCCTGCGCTAATGCCAGTACCTTTTGGGCACGTTCCGTAAATCTTCCAAACATCATATCTCCTGCACCTCCATGGTTTTGGATAAAACGGGCTAGAGCAACTGAACCAAGCTCTCCACCGTATTCTTTATAACACGTTGTCTGCAGCCATGCTGCGAATAAAATCATTAAGCATTTCACATCAATTATTGTAGAAACGTTGCTATGACCTGATGTAAATCTGCCTTATTATATAAAAGCTGCAATTGCAGCGTGAAACCTCATTTATAATTCTGGAAAAGCTACCTTACTTTGCGGGGTTGATCGTATCCCGAATTAGCTGAGCACGGTAGATATCTCGTTCATCTGTACGCATATCTTCCCCGAACGTTTTCTGCAAAAAACCAGGCTGAGTCATGACGTTCAGCTCGTTCATCACCGGTATAGTGAGTCCTTCCAGCAGACCTAGATCTACACCAAGACGAACATCGGAGAGACGCTGTGCAGCTTCCTTCGAGTCCACAATGGCAGCGTGAGACAGAATACCATAAGAACGCATAACCCTGTCCGTAATACGCAGTCTTGAGTCTGTAATCAGTCGCTCTCTAGCCGTACGTTCATGCCCAATCATCTGTAAAACAACACTATGCAGATTTTCGATAACTTCTTGCTCGGTCTGTCCTAGCGTGATCTGGTTAGAGATCTGGAACAGGTTACCCATTGCTTCGCTACCTTCGCCGTAAATCCCTCGGACAGTAAGCCCTACCTGGGAAACCGCCGTTAGAATACGTCCAATCTGTTGTGTCATGACCAGAGCCGGCAAATGCATCATTACGGATGCCCTTACACCTGTACCGACATTGGTAGGACAACTGGTCAGGTATCCTCTACGATCATCAAATGCATAATCCACATGCGCTTCAAAAGCATCATCTATCGCAGAAGCTTTCTCCCAGGCTTCTTTCACCTGGAACCCCGGATAGAGGCATTGGATCCGAAGATGATCCTCTTCATTAATCATGATACTGACGGATTCATCCTCACTAAGAATGACAGCGCCGTTCTTGGATTCATTCGCAAGACTGGGACTAATCAGATGTTTCTCCACCAATACACGTTTGTCGAGTTCATCAATATCGATTAGATCCAAAGTGTGGAAATTTCCAAAAGCATGAACATCGTCGTATTGAAGTACTTCGCTCAGCTTATTCAGCACTTCCTCCGATTGCTCATTGGATGCAAGCATCGGAAATGGATAATGCTGTAGGTTGCGTGCGATCCGGACACGGCTGCTAATGACGATCTCTGAATCAGCCGCATCACTGCGCATCCAATCGCTGAGCGCCTTCTCTGTAAAAGGCAGATTAGGCATTACGCATCCCTCCTACTCATGTCAAACTCATGTCAAACTTTACTCCTGAGCTATTTCTTTTTCAAGTTCTCTGATCTGGTCACGAATCTGCGCAGCTTCTTCGAATTCTTCTTGCGTGATACTTTCTTGAAGAGTACGTTTCAAATCTGCAATTTGTCGTTTGACCTTGATACGCCCACCCGCCCTTGCAGGTACTTTACCTACGTGGGAGGTGCTGCCATGTACCCTTTTGAACAACGGGTCTAAACGGCTATCAAAATATTTATAACATGAGCTACAGCCGAATCGGCCGATTTTGCTAAATTGGGAATACGTCATGCCACATTCTTCACATCGAAGGGATTGAGCAGGTGGTGTTCCTGCGGATCCACCTTTGCCAGATGGGTCGAAATCGAGCAGACCGGACAACAAGTTATGAATGGAGAATCCACCTGCTGTTCCGGGAATCATTTCCCCTTTTTCACGAGCACACGACTCGCAGATATGAAATTCCGTCTTCTCTCCGTTCACGATCTTCGTGAAATGAAGTGTAGCCGGACGATTATTACATTCTTGGCAAAGCATTGATGTACCTCCTTTGATCCCGATAGTTTTCATTTACCGAGCAAAGATATTAACATCGCCTTCAACATTCTGGCACGAATTTGATCCCGGTAAGGAAGTTTGACCAAAATAATTTCTCTCGATACAGCCGCCCGCATCAACCCCGCCTCTCGTTTGCTCAAGAAACGCGCTTCCTCAAGTTGGTAGATCAGACCTTCGGCAGCAGTCTGCCCGATCTCATCTCCAATACTATGATGCAAATGGTTATGCAGTGCCGAGTGAGCAGGTAGTTCGATCCGTTGAATACGTACATAACCACCGCCACCACGTTTGCTTTCTACCAGATAACCCTTCTCAAGGGTAAATCGGGTGCTGATGACGTAATTAATCTGAGAAGGCACGCATGAGAATTGGTCTGCCAGATCATTACGCTGAATTTCAACCATTCCTTCGGGACTTTCATGCAAAATACTCTTCAGATATTGTTCGATAATATCAGAGATATTACGCATCCACTCATCCTCCACTGTCTGAAACGTTAAGTCAATAAGGACCCACACGCCCCTACAGAGTGCACCTTCTCATCCCATTTAACCATTCCGTGAAACACCGAATCTGGATAGCACAAGTGTTACCGGGAGAGTATAGGCCGCTCGAAGGTCCTTTAATACTGCTTGTTCCGCAAAGAAAAGTGTAGTCGCACTCTACTCAGCGGATGGCATAAGAAAGTCAAACGAAATGATGATCTCAGTTGACTTTGACTTTCTTTGACTTTATATACATTATAGCATATTTTGTGAGTTTGCCAAGTGGGGTCACTATTCATTTTTTACGATTTTACACGAAATATTCTTTGGACACAAAAAAACCTCTCCAAAAGTGCTGGAGAAGTCCATTTGTCTTACCTTTACGCCTTTATGCTATATGAGGTGATTTTAGGAACCATCAGCGCTGCAATTAAACTAATCCTTATAATTTTTTGATCACTCTAATCCTTTAGAAGAAATCAAGTAAATACGTTTCCCGTACAGGAATTGCATTCTCCAAAGCACTAATTGCCTCAGCAGGCCCATAAATCCTGCCTATCTGTTCCATTTCAGCAGGTCTTCGGTACCCCATCAGCACAGCAGTAAGGGATTGAATATCCATTTGTACTGTCTGCTCCTCAGAAACAGGTTCGGAAGCCTTCCAGATTGAAGCCGTTCCATTCATGGCAACATTTAATTGCCACACACCTTCGTTCCAAGGTGCATGATCATCCTTAACCTGAAGAGCAATCTGTACTGGGGAATCCTGACTGGCAAACGGATATTGAGAAATAAATTGCTCCACACTCACGATACGAGCCATAAAATAAGGAATAATCTCTTGCTGAATCCGTGGATTATCCAATTGAAAAGCAAGAGTGTCACTTGCTGGCGCTTGTAATGTAACTTCTTCAATCATGGAATCATGATTGGCTATGAAAGTCCACAGGGCTTGTCTCGCTTCTTCATTCAGATGAATGATCTCATCGATCGCGAACTTACGCTCCTTGACCTCGTATAATATATATCCCTGGGCTTGCCCAGCTTCATCATAATATACGGCCTTCTGACTGGTTCCCTCCGTAAGCACCGAGTCTTTCCACCACGCATCGTCACGGATCAACATTCCGTTATAGCGCTCCGCATAAGCATTATATACACTTTTTAAAACATCCAGATCTGGATTGCCTCTGCGCAGCGTTCCGGGTGTTTGTTTTTTGGCAGGTAAATGCGAAGTAGGCACTTTATATTTTTTGTACTCAATGTATGTTTCCCATCCATACTTCCGATAAAAGGCAAACGCGAACGGATGCAGAAACGAAATGCTCTGTTTGTTGCGATTCATTTCTTCCAATGTGTGTTTGAGAAGACCAGCTACCCAGCCCTTTCGTCTGTACTCTGGCCAAGTGGCTACACCTGCAATTCCACCCATGTCGAATGATCGACCATGAATATACGTTTGAAAAGGAATAAGGTGGAGCTTGGCACCTAGGCTGCCATCATCATAAACTCCCCATACATCGTGTTTTTCAAACTGTTTTTGGCGTTTCTCCCTTTGCTCCTCTTTCATTACAAATTGAAATGCATATTCAGAAAGCGCCATGCATTCTTCGAAAGCGTCTGCTGTTAATTTACGAAATTCCATCTCATTCTGCACCCCGTTCTCTAGAAAATGATGAAAACATCCCAGTGTGGTCTGATTTGTGTTGTATATCTTCTCTATGAGTGTGTCAGAGGAATCCTGCAAAGTCAAATAAGAGGTGCCTTAGCACCCCTTGAATACATATATACTCAGAAAATAAGATGTTCTTCCGAGAAAAATAAAAACCACCACCGAATAACATCGGCAGTGGTTCTTCGCTTGGCGGCGTCCTACTCTCCCAGGACCCTGCGGTCCAAGTACCATCGGCGCTAGAGGGCTTAACGGTCGTGTTCGGGATGGGTACGTGTGGAACCCCTCCGCTATCGCCACCAAAC
>NZ_JAKRNP010000022.1:0-63261 GCF_022346845.1 Paenibacillus sp. ACRSA
AACCATGCGACTTCAATTAGAGGCTGATAGAGGATTAGGGAGGATCAGGTAGAATCTAGCCAGCTTAATTTTCTATTTAAAGGCATTGATTTGAGAGGGATAAGAGCAGTATGTCTGTATACCGAAGAAGACAGAGGCACCTGCTAACATAATATTCAAGCTTCGACTCCTTCGGAGCCTGGGTCTGCGGGAGGGAATTCGAGGGGGAATTTCAGCAGACAACCCCTTCGGGGTTCATGAATACAGCACGTTATCGGAAATCGGACAAAGAGACTATAGAAAATGAAAAGAGTGAAATTACTTTATGGGTTTAGCTGTAAGTTTCAAATTACAAAAAATCATAGATGGCAAAGCGATTTATAACTATGGCTTGAACTTCAATAATTTTGAAGGGGAAATAGAAATAGATTTAAGTGAAACAAGTAACTCTTTAACAGAAGATGAGAATCGAGCAAAAATTAAAGCAATCTTAATTACTCCTTGTAATGGGGAATGGTCAAATTCTGGTCTTGCACTTAGAGTAGTTTCAAAAATTTATAGGAGCTACATAAAGGAACAAAAGTATATTGAATCGGGAGGACACTATGCGGGATAATTAGTGTGCAAGTTATCCACTGAAGTGTCCGACATCAGATAACATTATATTCAAGCTGCGACTCCTTCGGAGCTTTGGTCTGGGGGAAGGATTTCAAAGAGGGATTTCAGCAGACAACCCCTTCTGGGTTCGTGAATACAGGAACGTTATCTGAAAGATACTTAAAGCTAGAGAATAATTATAGAACACAATAAACAGAATTATTTTGAAGGAGTCCTATGGAGAAGTGGGAAAAACTTATTGAAATATTGTTAGATGAGAGTGCTTCAGATGCTGAGAGAGACGATGCGGCCATGGATCTAAGTGAATATAACCATAAAAATGTAATGAAGGCCTTAATGATAACAGCAAAACATGATAAAACTGACAACATGGTAAAAGCGAGCTGTGGTGAATCCCTAGCCCTGATTTTTATACAGAATGATCGATTTGAAAAAGAGATTTATAAACAACTAAGAGGCATAGCGAAGATAGAATTTGAAAGCAACATCAATTCAAAAAGAAACGATTGGAAGAAATACTTAGACATAGAGACATAAGGAGTAGGAAGAATCGGAGAAGACGTATCCATCAGATAACATGATATTCAAGCAGCGGCTCCGATGGAGCCTTGGTCTGCGAGATGGATTTCGTTGAGGCATTTCGGCAGACAACCCCTTCGGGGTTCATGAATACAGGAACGTTATAGGAAATCAGCGTTAGAGCATAAAGACGAAAATTCTTTAGTAAGCAGGTGAAGACTTTGAACATCGATTTTATTATTCTCCACGGTTCGCCTGGGAATGGAAAGACAACATTGTCCCAGAGATTACATGAACACTTTAGGACTCCATATTTTGAATTTGGTTGGATTCCAGAATTTCGCGCTCTAGCACCTTCAGTTCAGATCACTCAAAAAGAAGAAGAACAATTAGCATTTGAGAATTTGATGTTGGTCGTAAAAAACTATAATCGTCATGGGTTTAAGCATATTATTATTACAGATCTTAATGATATTAGAATGTTGGATATTCCTAAAGAATTTGAAGGGTATAACTATACTATTTTGACACTTTGTAGTGATCAAGATGAAGTGATTAAATATAGAATTCTAAATAGAGATAACGGGAATAGTTACACTGATTGGGAAACTTCTATAAAAATGAACTCCCTCATTAGGGGAAGGAACAAACTCCCGAATGAATATCGAATAGTAAATTCAAGTAGTGATGTAGAAACTACATTTCAAGAAATATTGAAAGTGTTGGAAAAGCATGTGCCATCAAGAACTAATAAAATTGATGTGAGAGAAGATGATTTTTATAGTTATATTACCACTTGAATGAATCTGTGGGTGAATCAATCAATTATAGATACGTCACAAAGACATATAAATTATTCAACACTAGGTAGAGGAAATCTTTCAGGTCTTCAAAGCATAATAAATGAAATGAAATCTTAGAGTATGTAGCAGTTACAAAGAAGTCGTTGACATCCTATAACATAATATTCACGCTGCGGCTCTGATGGAGCCTTGGTCTGCGGAGGGATTTCGGAGATGCATTTCAGCAGACAACCCTTCGGGATTCATGAATATAGGAACGTTAGATGTAATTCTCCCGTGAAGAACAAAACGAATGAAGGATTGAAAGGCTATACGGATCAAGATCGATACAGATCAAAGGCGATACAGGTCAAGGGCGATACAGATCAAGAGCTATACAGATCAAGAACGATACAGACCAAGAACGGTACAGATCAAAGGCGATACAGGTCAAGGGCGATACAGATCAAGAGCTATACAGATCAAGAACGATACAGACCAAGAACGGTACAGATCAAGGGCTATACAGAACGAAGATGATCCCAGTGTGTAAGAAGACCGGATGGAATTATCCGAACGGGAGAACACCATCTAACATAATATTCACGCTGCGGGCATACGCTCTTGGTCCGGCATTCGCCGGACACTCGACATACGTCGAGTCGTAAATATAGGAACGTTAGATGAAATTCTTGCAACCATCAGATATCTTCAAAATCGTTTTTTAATTGATTAATAATATCGGAAGTGCTTGAAGAAATTCCTTTCTTAATGAGCCGGATGATGGTATCTTCTAAGTTGTTTGAGTTTTCTATCCTGTTGATTAAATTGATTTTTTCTAGCAGTTTTTGTGAAACCTTGATTGTTATTTTTGTTGAAGCATCTTGAGTTTGATTACTTTCAAAATCAATAGAATCAATTTCTGGCAAGGTTATTTTCCGGCCTTCATTAGTCTGAATGAAGGCTAGACGTGGGCTGTTCCCAGAATCCATTCTTATATTTCTTTCAAGTGTTTGAGCAAATGATGATACAGGGTCTTTAGCCGAACTTGATACTAATTTTCGATCGAGAATTAGCGTAGCTAGTTCTTTTGAAGATAATGGTTGTTTAATTTCATCAAGCAAATTCTTTGCTGCTTCCTGTACGGTAATCACAATAATCATCTCCTTTTATCTAATAATCAGATTATAATATAAAAAAATCAATTAGTATAGATTTATTTTCAACGATTATTCTGTAGGTATTCTCTGAGAAGACAAGAACTTCATCTAACATAATATTCACGCTGCGTCTCCTTGCGGAACCTTGGTCCGCGGGATGGAATTCGAAGAGGGATTTCAGCAGACAACCCCTCCGGGGTTCGTGAATATAGGAACGTTATATGAAATATCTGCAAAAACTAATTTTATAAAGTAAAGAGAGGAAGTATGAATGAAAAGGTATATCGAATTCTCTTTTTATCTACCGTTTTTCGATTTGATAGATGATGAATTTGAAGGGTCTAATTTAGAAGAATTAACGAAGCAATTAAATATAAAGATTAATTTTACGGAACTATATGATCATTATTTATCATATGGTGAAGGAGCTAGCAGAGCAGGAAAGGGAGATATTTTTGTATTCTTTATGAAGGATAATAGTGATGATTTTATATTGATCGATTTGTTTAGCGACTTTACTGACCAGCATAACATGGTGAAATTAGGAGTTCGGTATGAGATTAAACAAGATAACGATAAACGGATAAAGAATATACTTAATAATTTACATTCAACGGCAGAGATTAAAAGTAAAATAGAAGAAAGTAATGAAGATTTACTAAAGTTAGAGATTAAGAACGAAGAGTACCCAAAAGAGATTCGTTATGGAGATCAAACCTATTTGAAAAATATTCATTATAAGACCTTATAAAGCTCATGCCAGTAATTCACGAAGGCAGATATATCATATAACATAATATTCACGCTGCGGACATTCATCCTTGGCCCGGCAGTTGCCGGATACTCGACATACGTCGAGTCGCGAATACAGGAACGTTATACGTAATTACTAAGAGCTGATTAAAATCGTTTGAATGACGAGCCATTCTTAAATAACGAGCCCTTCGATCGGCTCGAAGAAGACGAATTGAAAAAGTAAAATAGGGAATCAAAGAACAGATAAGAAACATGTAAAGGTAAAAATGTTAAAGACTGTGTTGGCTTTAAAGCAGGACGCCATTTCTGCGGCAGCGAATTGAAGCGTGGAAACGGTTTATCTTAAATAGGTAAAGACTAGGCCATTAAAAAGGGTAAGGTTAGAAATGACGCTCGGATTTTTAAAGTAGCACTTTATTATTTGAAACTTGGGAGGACCTCGAATGAGTTATCAAAATTGGGCCGGCAACTTTACTTACGGCGCGACCGAAATTATCTGTCCCGAAAGCGTGGAGCATCTGCAGCAGTTGGTCAAAGAGCATCGGAAAATCAAGGTTTCGGGCAGCGGCCATACGTTCAATGCGATCACGGATACGAACGGGATCTTCGTTTCGCTGCGGCATTGGAACCGCATGTTGGCCTTAAACGAAGAACGCGGTACGGTAACGGTCGAAGGAGGGATCACGTACGGGGAACTATGCGCGGAGCTCGCTCTTACCGATTATGCGCTTCATAATCTGGCATCGCTTCCTCATATCACGGTTGCCGGCGCCGCCGCTACGGCCACCCATGGTTCAGGCAGCCGTAACGGAAGCTTGGCGGCAGCGGTGGAAGGTATCGAACTGGTCGACGCGAACGGAGAGCTGCATACATTCAGCCGCGGCGATGCGGAATTCGCCGGCATCGTCGTGAACCTCGGCGCGCTCGGCATCGTGACGAAGCTGACGCTGAAGGTCGTGCCGGCTTATTCCATCAGACAGTTCGTTTATGAGAATCTGCCGCTTTCGCAGCTTGAAGAAAACGCGGAGGGCATCTTTACGGGCGCTTACAGCGTAAGTTTGTTCACGGATTGGCAGCAGCCGAGATTTCATCAGGTATGGACAAAATGCCGGGAAGAAGATGGCGCAAGCTATGCCGGACATGCGGACTATTATGGAGCGCTGCCTGCGACGGCCCCTGTGCATCCGCTGCCGAACATGCATGCGGAAAACTGCACGGAGCAGCTCGGTAAGCCGGGGATGTGGCATGAGCGACTCGCGCATTTCCGTATGGAATTTACACCGAGTGCCGGCAAAGAGCTGCAGAGCGAATACTTGATGCCGCGGGAGCATGTATATGAAGCGGCGCTTGCCGTTCACCGGCTGCGGGAGCATCTTGTGCCGATTTTGTTCGTTAGCGAATTGCGCACGATCGCAGCTGACGATTTATGGCTGAGCCCTTTTTGCGATCAATCTTCGGTGGCGTTTCACTTCACGTGGCGGGACGACTGGCAGGCGGTCGAGCGCGTGCTTCCGCTGCTGGAAGCAGCGCTGGCGCCGTTTCACGCACGTCCGCATTGGGGCAAACTGTTTACGGTACCGGCCGATGTCCTGCAGGGACAATTCGACAAGCTGCCGCCGTTTCGGAAGTTGATCGACAAGTATGACCCTAACGGAAAATTCAGCAATGCGTTTCTGGATACTTATGTTCGTCCAGCCCGGACGTCACGTTGAGGCTGGACGAGGCTTTCGGGAGATGAATAGGCTGCTGCCTCGTCCCGCGTGAGACGAGGCAGCAGTCTCTTTTTCGTCATATCGCAGAGTGGATTTCAGCAGTCCGAAATGCGCCGACGCTTCCCCGATAGATCGATCTGCTGGATGCATAATGGAGGCCTCCAAAATTGAGCTTTTTATGTCGACTTCCTCATCTTCGGACTTAAAACATAGTTGAAGTCAAGCCCCGATTTCATCAGAATTTTTGTGAAGGACGAAAGGGAGCGAACATTCGGATTCCCTAGCCATTTCTACAATTAGAGTATCTCAAGGAGGAAATGTAATATGGGAAAGGCATTTAAAAACAAGAGGGTCATTTTAGAGATTACTGAATAAAACCATATTATAAAAATAAATGGCAGGGACATCTTATAACATAATATTCACGCTGCGGCCATTCGTCCTGGGTCTGCATACGCCAGACAACCGACATACGTCGGTTCGTGAATACAGGAACGTTATAGGAAATCCATGCGAAGTCAATTCAGGAGGGACTAAAGAAGATGAACAAGAAACTATTAGACCAGTTTGAACATTTCAATAAATTTGTAGAATCAATTGATGATGTGACTTGGCAAAAGTCGATTGCTCCCGGAAAGTGGACGGTGAAGGAAGTCGTGACCCATCTATGGAATTGGGATACATATACTTTAAATACAATGCTCCCACACATAAAAGACCAAGTGAAACTCCCAGGATTCGTCGATCATGATACCCATAACTTAAAAGCAATAGAGAAGGCTAAAGAATTTACAGACAGAGAAAGTATGATTAAAACCTTTATTGAAACTCGAACTAATTTAGTCAACCAATTCCGTGAGGTAGATCATTCAGAAATTCACTTTTTTATAGGCAATGATAAACGACCTTATACCTATGAAAGATATCTAAAAATATTCGTACACCATGATGAACATCATAAGAAACAAATCGAAAACCTATTAGCGTGATTCAGAGAAGACATGGACATCCTATAACATCATATTCACGGTGCGGACATTCGTCCTGGGCCCGGCATACGCCGGACACTCGACATGCGTCGAGTGGTGAATACAGAAACGTTAAGTGAAATCAGGACAAATATGTAATATCAAAATCTAGGAGTGTGATTCGACTTGGAGAATTCAAATTTAAAAGATCTTATTGAAAAATACCTGAGCGCATATAACACGTTTAACATTGATGGAATGATAGGAGTTTTGAATGAGAATATTCATTTTCGAAACATTTCTAAAGGTGAAGTGAATTCGGAAACAAAGGGGATTCAGGAATTTCGCACATTAGCAGAGCAGTCAATTCAGGTATTTTCTCAAAGGCGTCAAGTAATAAAGAACATTACTTTCATAGGAGATAAAGCAGAGGTTGACATTGATTATGAGGGAATATTGTCCAGTGATCTCCCTAATGGAATGAAGGCAGGAGAAACATTAAAACTTCAAGGGAAATCAATATTTCAAATAAAAGATAAGAAGTTGATACTGATTGAAGATCATAGTTGAAACATTGTTGAAAGTTATTCATAGATTATCCTGAAATCAGATAACAATATATTCACGCATCGGGCATACGCCCTCGATCCGGCAGAAGCATTTCAGGTAAGCAGAGGCTGCCGGACACCCGTCATGCTTCGGGTCATGAATACAGGAACGTTAGGTGAAATTCGAGAGTACTAATTCATTATCATAGAGGGGTAAGAATGAAGGATAAAAACTTTCTTGAGTTATATCAACAACTGTTCGATCAACTTCCTTTTTTTGATCTTTTTACTATTCAAGAATTTACACGCCCAGAAACTGAAGAAGCAAGTTATTTATTATCAATAAATAAAAATCTAGTTAGTTCAGAACAGGAAGCTTTCTTATTGCTGCTTGAAAAATTAGAGTATCTTGAAGAAGGATTGGAATGGGAAGAAACATTAGTTAAAGAAAATAGACAAGAAGTAATTAAAAGAATCCTTTACTACATAAATAAGAATGGAAAAGTAGAGGGAATTAATAGTAATGAAATAATCAAAAAAATTGAATATTATGGTGGAGATATCAACCATGAAAGTGAGTTTACTAATTCAACAAATACACTAATTTATGATGATTGGAATCTGTTTCAAGTACTTGGTAGTAATGAAACTAACTATTTTCTTTTCATTTGGTATACAACAGCTTAAGATTCAGTGATTTTTAGTAATACAAAGATGCCCCGAACTTTACCTAACAACATATTCACGCTTGGGAAGACAAGCCGCCTCGATCCGGATCGGAGTTAGAAGTAGATTCGAAGATGCAAATAGCAGTAGAAAGGAAGTAAATTTAGCCGGACACACCCGCACCACCCAACCGCGTCTCGGCAGTCGCTAGGCTCCTTTAGAGGAGCGACGTGAATACAAGTACGTTAGAAGAAATCAGCTCAATAAACGAAAAACAAATATAAGAGCATAAGCAAGCTTATTGTGAAATATTTAGAGGAGAAGGGGAATACAACCTATGGAGAAAAAATTGCCTTTATTTATCGTAACAGGTGCAAGTGGGTCAGGAAAAACATACGTCATTAAAGAAGTACGGAGAATGTTGCCAGATTTTGATGTTTTTGACCCAGATAATCTTGTAGAGTTTATTGGACACGATTGGGAAAAAATAAGGAATATTTGGCTTCGAGTTGCACGTAATATTGCTCAAAGTGGGCGAATGACAATAATATGTGGGACAATGATGCCCTGGGATATTGAAAAATGTGCAGACTTTTCTTTTTTTAACCATATATATTATATAAACTTACATTGTGATGAAGAAAGTCGCGAGAAACGTCTAAGGGAAAGAAATTGGTCCGATGAAGAAATTGAAAACCACAAGAACTTTGCAAAACGATTGCTTGAGATTGCCGACGAGGCGTATATCCCACCTATGCCTACAATTGACACCTCGAATACGGATGTAACTGAGGTCGCCTCCCAGATAAAAGAATGGGTTCTAAAATACGCTTAACTGAAGATATTGAACGTATCCCTAAGGTGCTTGGAATAAAAATACTCACTATCCTTATTGAATGGGCTTGCCAGCCACAAAATATCCACCCAATTGAAATAGCAAGGAAAAAGATTAAAACAATTCCTTCTGACTGGCTAATAGAACATCTTCCTAAATGTAGCTAAAAAAGCAATTTGTCTTGATGATAAATGGGAGTATCGTAGATTGCTGCAATGAAATGAGAATTTAGATGTGGATCGAAGAAGTCGGGCCAGTGTATAACAACATATTTACTCATTGGGTCATTCGATCCTTGATTAGCCCGGGGGGTTCAGAGAAAGTGGGGTTCAGGCGGAACAACACTGCGAACCTAACCGCGTCGCTGTTGGCAGCTGAAGCTACCTTAAGTCTTTCGGACTCGTGAATACAGAACGTTATCAGAAAAACTATAAAGGAGGGAGAAGATGAAGCTTTTTTCTGGAGTAGAGCTCTTAATTCAAGAAGCTGATCTTGTACAACCCTCAATATATACGCCTCTTGGAACCATTGAGTTTTCGCTTTCTGTCTCCAACAAATGTTATCTTCCAACTCAATGTTTTCGACTCAAACAAGGTGGTTCATTATACCAGTATAGCTATGACTTATTTGACTGCGAATTGGTTGTCTGCAAACCTAAGCTGGATATTGCTTTGCATCTGACAATCGAGGAATGTTGGGGAGCCGTATTTAGAATTCAACCGAATAAAAACCGTCAGATTGATACATGTAGTTTTTCTTCTTATTGGCAGGAGGGATACAGCTGGAAAGATTACGGCTCTAATACCGGGGAACATCTTGAAGCTATTGAGTATGAGAACGAGAAATACCGATTACATGTAGGAACTCAGGATGGAGACCTTTTAATGGCAAGACGAGATCAAGGCGATAGGATTCCTAGATCGCTAAATTTGAATTCTGATTTTGAGAAATATGGTTTTATTATAAGTTCAGATAAAGGCATTGAAGTACCTATGACACGAATTGAATCTCAAGAGACATGCCAAGTACATTTTTTAACAGCTTGGAATCGAAAGATAGAAGAAGATATTTCCACATGGCTAGCGGTAGATTTACTTTCGAAGCAAATACTGGAGGGGGAAGAACTTTTGTAAGCATTCTCAAAGAGGTTCTAGTCCATCTGATAACATAATGGCTTAGCTTATACATCACCTAACACCTTGTTCATGTTGTGGACTTTCGTCCCTTGGTTGTGAGGTGTATAATAATGGAAGATAATCAGACAACAAACGCTCCAGCCCAAGATAAGAGCTATCTAAGGCTGGGGCGTTTCGTGAATACAGGAACGTTAGCAGAAAACAGGGGAAGGCTTAATTAAATGATAAATATTAGATAAACTATTATCTAAGGGCGGGAATTTCAATGGGTAGCTTGTTACTAACCTCTTGTGGTTTTAATACTGAAGATATTAAGAATCAATTTCTGAGTTTTATTGAAAGAGATATTTCTCAATTAAAGGTCTCTATTATTACAACAGCATCCCCTATGAAAGAAAATAATAGATATGCACAAAGGGCAGTGCAGGACTTCAGAGACATGGGGTTTCAGCATATTGATTTTGTAGATATAGAATTTGATGATCCGCAACTTCTCATACATAGCGATGTTATATATATCAATGGTGGAAATCCATTTACATTATTGTATTACGCTAAGAAAAGTGGTGCTGATGAAATTATTAAAACCTTGGCCGCACAAAATGTAATTATAGTTGGAGTGAGTGCTGGAACGTTATTACTGGGGCCGAATATTAACATTGTCGACTTCTTTACTCCACAGATGAACACAATGGATTTAACGGATTTTAAGGCATTAGGTGTAACCGACAAACTTATTTTTCCTCACTATGATCGAGAGGATAAATTTAAAGATAGTACGAATAAAACAATTGAAGAGAGGATAGTAGCATTTGAATCCAATGAGAACTGTAAGGTGACAAGGCTTAAAGATGAAGAATTTATCTCAATCGTAATGAATCAAGCATTTTAGGAGGGGTCTACATGATATTAGAAAAAGTTATAAATAGAATAGAAATACAAAGTGAATATAAGGATTTGGTAGATAAGTATATAGATCATGTACGTACCGAATTCAAAGGTAAAATTCATAGTATTTATATGTGCGGCTCGATTCCCAAAGGAACGGCTACACCTTTTAAGTCAGATGCAGACTTTACGATTGTATGTGAAAATCCCAAAGATATCGATTACGAAAGATTGTCGAATATTAAAGAGAGGCTTTTGGAAGAATATCCATTCGTAACTAAGATTGATACGATAATTTGCTCTATAGACGATGTATTAAATAAACCGAATGAGTGGGGGTTCTGGGTTAAGATCATTTGTGTTTGCATACATGGGGATGACATTGGTGAAAAAGTACCCCCGATCAATATTTCTCCAGAATTCATTTTAGACTTAAATACAGATACTAAGGAAGAAATAGATCGTATACATCGTTCACTTTCTAATACTAGTGATAACGCATTAAAAACTAGATATATTAAAGGTTACTCTAAGAGATTAATTCGTGCATTATACTCTTTGGTTATAGTCGATACAGGTGTATGGCAAGATGACATGCTTAAGATGAAGAATGCCATATTAGAGTATTGTGACATTGACCCCGCTTTAGTTGATTATCTGTATGCTTGTTACTTGGATTGTAATAGTGTACTAGTTGAAGAGTTCCTGGAAATTGCAGATGAAGTATATAGTTATTTCGAGAACGTCTTAAAGGCAATGGCAGCTTCCAGAAAATCCTAGAATAAAACATATTATTCTATCTTGCAACGGGTACTTGGATATACTTCTTCAAGTTCAGTAGTAATCGAGTTTTAACAAGGCACCGGCATACTGGTGGATCTGTTATTGGATATAACATTCAAGGAAACTGGACATCTTGTAACATTATATCCATGTTTCGAGTAAACATAATATCACTTTAGGGGGTTAATGATGGGAGCATGGGGAACTGGAATTTTTGAAAACGATGATGTATTAGATTGGAAGGCAGATTTACTTGATTCTGATGACATTGAATTAATTGAAGAAACGATTGAAGAGGTTTTAGAAGAAGAATATATTGAGTCAGATTTAGCTTCCAATGCTCTAGGCGCAATCGAAATCCTTGCAGCTTTACAAGGCAAACCTGGCCAAGAGATATTAAATAGTCAAAGTAATACTGAAGATCTATATGAATGGATCGATGCACATAAAGGTAAAGGGAAAAATCTCATTTTCAAAGCTAAACGAGCAATTAAAAAAATTAAGAAAGACTCAGAACTACAAGAGTTATGGGAAGAATCAGGAGAATATTCGAGCTGGTTGAATACACTAAATGACCTAGAAAGTCGATTGTAAAGAAATTGATAGCTTTGTTTATACAAGACGTTAGACAATAATATTAGGAGTCTCAATGAAACAGATAATAACACTGCAAAATCAACATCAATATAAACTGTTTAATTATGATGTATTGAATATTTTAAAATCATTTCTAGTAAATGATTATTTTTTAATATTTTTAGATATTTATGATCGGCAAGATATAGAATCTTTTATGAACAAAGCTGTTCGAATGGATGCAGTACTAAAGATTCAATGCAATGATAATTTACAAAGCTTTTTTCCATATGTTAAGACAGATCAAAAACTTAAAGTAGAGTATAGGAGACAAGATTGGGATTTTTCATGCGTTGTATTTGATAAGAAAGTTGAAAGCTTGTTTTATATCAGAGGAATTGAGGAGGATGGGGAAGTCGGATTACAAATATTAGAAACTAAAAAAGGTTTATATGATAGTTTGATAAAACTCTATTAAACTTTGAATTTTGTAGAGAGTGCTAGCTTCATATAATATTATACTCAGTTGCAGGTATAGCCCCTAGGTTCGGAGTTTCTTCGGACATCCATCATACGCTAAATCATTAATAACGTAACGGTATGACAAATAGCGACAAAGCATAAAATGCTCTAATCAGCCCTAGTCAATGACTAAGCTAACTGGCAGCTTAGTTCAAACAGATACACTTGATGAAGGAAACAGTTAAATATTATCGAAGTATATACACAGATTATTTCGAAAGTGAGGTAATAGATTATGAGTAAGCGTCCGATCTGCTCCGTGCAAAGTCTTGATCTATAAACAACGGCGGTTGTTTGTATGGAGCTAGCATTTATTTCACCGCCTTCATATTCGTTTTGCGTTTGTTGTTTATAGAATAGACTTTGCGACCTTAATTTAAATTAAATTTAAGGAGCAGAGCTATTATGAAATATGTAAACGCCGATATGATTTTTCCGAAGGAACTATTAAAGGAAATACAAAAATATACACACGGTAGCATGGTATACATCCCAACACCTGAAGGACAACGAAAAAAGTGGGGGGAAAACTCGGGAAGTCGCAAGTATTTGAGCCAAAGAAACGAAACAATACGTCAACAATATATGGATGGTTCATCGATAGATGAGCTCACTGATCGGTTCGGTCTTTCTAACGATAGTATTAAGAAGATTATTTATACAAAAATATAAAATATAGAAATCACATCAGCGATCTTATGATGTGATTTTTTTAGTGTAATAAATGATTTGAATTATTTTATATATATTTTTTCATGGTTTACATCGCTAAAATGGAGAAACAACAAGCATTCCTTAATTGAAGTGGTAGTTAAAAAATACTTAGAATACCAGATGATAAATGAAAGGTGTCTTGATATGAATACCCAAGCTTTATTAGATAAAATCGTTACTCTTTTTAGAAAAGAACTTAAAGGGAACTTGATTGGTATTTATTTGCATGGGTCACTAGCCATGGGGTGCTTTAATCCCACAAAAAGTGACATCGATTTTTTAGTTGTTGTAAAAGAAAAGCTTACACCAGTAAATAACTCCAGGATAGCAAAAATAGCTTTATCTTTGCATGATGAAATGTCTGTGATGTTTAATGAGCGTGGAATAGAATTTACCATTATCTTAGAAATGTATTTAAAACCGTTTGTCTACCCTACACCTTTTGAATTCCATTACTCCGATTATCATAGGGGAAAATATCGTACAGATGAGAATTATCTTTGCGGGGGATTGGAAGATCAGGATTTAGCCTCTCAACTTGTTGTTGCCTATGAGCGAGGAAGTACCCTGTATGGAAAACCATTAAGTGAACTTTATGAACCGATTAATAGTCAATATTACCTCGACTCCATATTAAACGATGTGGAAGGATGTGCTGATGAGATCATTGACAATCCTCCTACGAACCTTACTTCTATGTACCTAATCTTAAATTTTTGTCGAGTTCTCTATTATGTAAAAGAAGGTAAGATATCTTCAAAGCGAGAGGGTGGAGAGTGGGGGAAAATATATCTACCTCAACACTTTCAGCCCTTGATTAAGTATTATCTAGCTATATACACGGACGAATCATCCGACAGAGAAAAAGACAATTGCGATTTTGATTTACAAAGTTTATTAGCATTTGTTGAGTATATGACAAACGAAATAAAGCAAAATATATCTAATCATTAAGCGACATCTTATAACGGGCCATTCATACAGCGGCGCTCGTCTTAGTCTGCAGAAGGATTTCAGAGAAGCATTTAAGCAGATAACCCCTTTGCGGCTCATGAATACAGAACGTTATCTGAAATCATGAGAGAAAGGAACAAACGTTATGGAAAAGCACGTTAAAGAGCTGTTTACCCAGAAAATCCTTAATGAGGCAGCTCAAAAGTTCAATATTAATACATCAAGTCTTAAAGATTTAGAAGGATTTCAGAACTTTGTTTATTTTGGGAATTCCAATGAAAGAAGTGTCGTTCTCCGGGTATCTCATCAATCACATCGAACCGAAGAAGAGATTTTATCTGAAATTGAATTTATGAATTATCTATTGAATAACAATGTATCTGTTTCCAAAGCCTTACCTTCTATTCATGGGAAATTTGTAGAGAAAATAAGTGATGGAGAATTTTATGCAACTTCTTTTGAGTTTTCTAGTGGTAGAAATGCTAGAATTGCCGAAGAAAGCAATTTGTTCTATCAAAGAGTTGGCAGTTATACAGGCAGAACACATAACCTTTCCAAGAAGCTGAATCTAACAAATGAATTAAACAGGAGACAATGGTATAAAAAAGAGTTACTTATCAATATGAAAGAGTATCTGCCTACGGAGCTTTCTTATGTCATTGATAAATACGATATTCTCAAAAAAGAGCTCAGCAATCGGCCAAAGAATACGGATTCGTATGGCATTATCCATGGAGATTTAAATCATGGGAATTATCTGAACGTAGACGATGATGTAGTTCTTATTGATTTTGATGAAGCTGAATATAGTTGGTTTGTTAGTGATATTGCTATTCCGTTATTCTATGAAATTCCGATCCCTTGGGTCGTAGATGGACAACGAAGGATAGAGATAGCTAAGAGGTATTATTACAACTTCATGGATGGGTATTTAAAAGAAAATACAATGGATAATGCATGGTTAAAACTAATACCTGAGTTTATTAATCTTAGACAGTTTGGAGTAGTGTCAGCAATTTATAGAAGTTATAATTTCGATAATTATAACAACTGGAGTGATTGGGACAAAGAAGCATTGAAATTTTATCTGAATAATATCGAGCATGATATTCCTTATATTGAAATGGATTTTGGTAGATAGTGCAATGCGGCATAGCCCAACTTATATTCACACTTCGGGCTTACTCCTATGGCTGCCCAGATGTATAATTATAGGAGATAAATTGGATAATACGCGAGCTGACTTAAGATAAGAGCTTATCTAAGGTCGGCTCGCGTTGTACATACAGGAACGTTATGATAAGCCGAGGCAATGCGAAATAATTGAAAAAATTAGATAAGACTATTGTAATCTTATATAACTAACCATATTTGAGGTGAGAGACATGAAGTATTATTATGGGGTGTTAATCATATTAGGATTAGTAATCCCTTACATGGAGTTTATTCCTTGGATCGGTGAGAACGGATTTAACCTGACAAGACTATGGAATGAAGCAACACAAAATCGAATTAGTGCATTTGCTTGGTTGGATGTAATCATTTCAGCAGTTGTTTTGATTGGATTTATTTTATCTGAGGGAAAGCGGGCTGGCTTAAAGTACAAGTGGATACCGATCATTGGAACATTAACTGTTAGTGTATCATTTGGATTGCCGTTATTTTTATTATTACGTGAGATTCGAATGGATAAACTGAAAGATAAATAAACCGAAAATAGATATTCATGTAACGAAGTAGTCGAAATCCCTCTAACCAAGTCATGGAGGTGTAATAGAATGAAAAAACTAATTGTAGTAAACGGAAGTATGGGAGTAGGAAAGACGAGTACTTGTAAAAATCTTTACAAATCTTTAGATCGATCTGTATGGTTAGACGGAGATTGGTGTTGGATGATGAATCCTTGGACTATTAACAAAGATACAATAGAAATGGTTGAGAAAAATATAGCCTATTTACTTAATAATTATTTGACGAATCCCGCATTCGATTACATTATATTCAGTTGGGTGCTTCATAGGGAAGACATTTTAAATGATTTACTTGAAAGGTTACATACTTCGGAGTACAAGCTATACAAGATAACTTTAACCTGTTCTGAGGAATCATTGAGAGATCGAATGCTTTTTGATCATAGAAGCTTAGAACAAATAAATAATAGTATTGATAGATTACAGTTATATCAAAAGATGCAGACAAACAAAATTGATACAAGCGAACTAGGGATCGAAGAGACTGTTGAAAAAATTATAAAAGTAATAAGCTAATTATGAAAATGTAGCTCTCAAGAAAATGATTGAAAAAGGTGGGATTAACTAGATGTCTATTCAACAATTTATAAATGAACATCTCTCTAACATAATCTTTGAACCACCATTCTATTACAATAATGATTTTAGTATCCGGTTTGAACTGGGACCACCAAACAGCAATATTGATAAGGAAACATACTATAGTGTAGTTAGGGAGAGAATCCTTGCCTTATTTCTAGCAATATTTAAAGAAAAGCATCCGTTTTATATTGTGGGGGTATCATATGAACCTATTGGAGATTTAGATGCTTATATTGAAGAGGAAATTGACCTTCTTCAATATTTTGCAGACCACACAATGAATAATTTTCTTAACAAAGAAGATTATGGCGATGAAACACTAGAGTTGACTGGACATTATAAATTTTACTCTCTTGAATGCAAACTGTCCGAGATAGACTATATTGATTTGTTAGGACTTATTGGAGGATTTACTCAGAAGAATAGTTACCTTAATTCAAGAATTTACTTCATAGATCCTCAATCCCAATTGGTTTTTCACATTTATGATGATCGTGGTTTAGACATCGTCTCACCGACTAAGGAAGCCTTGCTTTACTTGTACAAGGAATTTAACGATTGGATTCTTGATTACGATCGAAAAGAGATAGATAAGATTTTTAAGAGTATTTCATAGAAATCAATTGTCCCGAACATAGACAAAAGCACGGGGATTTAGAGGAGAGGAGGCGAAAATGTGATTGGTCCGATATTCTTAAGAGGTGATTTAATTCATCAGTTTAAAGAGCACCTCACCAACACTGAATACCATCGTGTAATACATAACGGTGTAGCCGATACAAATAGTACAACTGAAAGATTCAAATTGGAAAAACTAAATGATACATTTCATACATTTATTAACTCAGACTATCCTATCATTTGTAAGTCAGGCAGCAAGAGTACAATTCCATTCTGGGATTACCACATTGCAGTCAACCGTTCCAAATACGACAAAGAGGTGATTGTAACTGAACTTTTGGTTCGAGAACCTAATGATCAGAACGTAACAAATGCAGTTTTAATGGCTTTCTATATGTTAATTAATGAGAAGTACAAGTATGAAAGATTAGTAGTGCCAATAAGAATGAATGACATCGTTGGATATGAAGAAATAGGGATACAATCTCACAAAGATGGAAGCGTTCTATTTAGAAAATACGTGTGAGTCATTGCTATTCCGTTATTCTATGAAATTCCTTATATTGAAATGGATTTTTGTAGGTAGTGCAGTACAATGCGGCATAGCCTAACATTATATTCATGCTTCGGGCTTACTCCTATGGTCGTCCAGATGTATAATTATAGGAGATAACTCGGACGACACGCGAGCCGACCTAAGATAAGAGCTATCTAAGGTCGGCTCGCGTCGTGAATACAGGCACGTTATGTAGAGATCACGAAGAAAAACGTTGTTGGGGGTTGAATCCATTTGAAGTATTCAACTGTAGTTCTTGACTTGGACGGAACATTATTGAATTCAAATAAAGAAATATCCAAGAGAAATTTAGATGCTGTCTTATCTTGTTATCAGAAAGGAATGAGAATAATATTCGCAACAGCTCGACCGCCCAGAGCTGTTAATTGGTTTCTTCCTCAAGAATTATTGGATATCGGGGCTTTTGTATATTACAACGGAGCTCAAGTGATCTGTAAGGAAACCAAGATAGAAATTAATGAATCAATCCCTGCTAATGTAACCACAGAAATTCTTGATTTCTGTTTAAAGTGTAACCCCGAGATTGAGCTGACGATGGAAGTGAAAGATGAGTGGTTTAGTTTAAGAGAGCTTGATTATGTTACCTCAATGAACACACGATCAAACCCCATAGTAAAACCCATAAAAGAATTAAAGCAATATGATGCTACGAAGATACTCCTTTCCGGAAATAATGACAGTTCTGGATTATTAGAAAAATTCGAGGATAAAGTGAATGTACTAATTACGGATAATAATCAATTAATACAAATCATGCCTCTTCTGGCCTCTAAGGAGCTGGCGATTACTAAACTCTGTGAATTGTATCATGTAGAATTGGATTCCGTAATTGTATTTGGCGATGACCATAATGACGTAGGCCTCTTTAAGAAGGCTGGATACGCTATTGCTATGGGGAATGCAATAAGGGAATTGAAGGAAATTGCTGATGAAATAACCGCTAATAATGATGAGAACGGTGTAGCTATAAGTTTAGAAAGATTTTGTTGGGTAACTTAGGCTGTTTGAACTTCAGGATGGCGCGAAGAGTTTAAGATTATCTTCATAAATACTTATTTTTTGGAGGTATCTCAAGCATGAGTAAAAAAACAATAATTATTGAAGATTACAACAATGCATGGCCTGAGATGTTTTCTAATCTGAAATCCATCATAGAACATAGACTCGGGGATCTCGTACTTCGAATCGAGCACGTTGGTAGTACCGCAGTACCAGGATTAGCGGCAAAACCTATTATAGATATTGATGTAGTGATTGATTCAATGGACTTACTTCCAGACGTCATTCAGGGATTAGAAAGTTTAGGTTACCATCATGAAGGGGATTTGGGTGTTGAGAACAGAGTAGCTTTTGCAAGAAAAGATGCAAGTGTTCCCTATAGTATATTGAAAGTACAGAAACCTGAACATCACTTATATGTTTGTAATAAAGAGAGCAAAGAGTTATTAAGACATATATCCTTCAGAGATGCATTAATTAGTAATCCTGAATTTGTAGTCGAATATGCCAATCTAAAGAAAGAGCTAGCTAATAGTTATAGTGAAAATCGGCAGGCTTACACGGACGGGAAGACTGAATTTGTAAATAAAGTACTGATGTGAAATCACAGTAAATCTATATATCAGAGCGTCTCAAGGAGGTCTATATGAAAATGACAGTTTACATGGTTAGGCATGCGGAATCACCATATGATGAAGGAAATGAAAGAACTAGAGGCCTTACTGCAAAGGGTAAGGCGGATATTGAAATAGTAACGAAGTTACTTAGTGATGAAGGAATAGATATATTTAAGCTTAGCTCTACAGAAGTTTATGAAAAGGAGAAGATTAATGGATTATATCAAGTGGATAAGAAGTAAGGTAGGTACTGAAATGATCATTCTTAACTTTGCAGGAGCCATCGTTTTAAACGAAGAAGGACAAATATTGCTTCAACGCAGAAGAGATAAAAATGCTTGGGGATTCCCAGGAGGAGCTATGGAGTTAGGCGAATCTGCTGAAGAGACAGCTATTCGTGAAGTGAAAGAAGAAACAGGAGTAACAATCTTCGTTGAGAAATTAATAGGCGTATACACCAAGTATTTCGACAAGTATGCAAATGGGGATCAGGCACAAACGATTTCGTTTTTTTATCAGGGACGCATTTCCGATGGAGAACTGATTAGTAGCAATGAAGAAAGTATAGAAGTTCAATTCTTCGATCCAGATGAAGTGCCTGAGTTATTTAATCAGCAGCATACGGATGCCTTTAATGATTTTAGGGCTCAAAGAGTCGCAGTATCTAGATAAACGGTTTGATGAAGGTCGACTCACACGATGCATTTAATAATTAAAATGCCAAGAAATATAAAAAAACAAATAAAGCGAAGATAGGTGCATGACATGGCGGTGAGTAGAAAACTACGACGAAAAATAGTTCGTCTTAATAGAGTGTTTTATTGGTATGTGGCTCCAGACTACGATGATGCTGGGGTTCATAAGCTTCACATCTTATCTGAAGATAAGAAATTTATTGTTGCCTACGAATTAGAGCAAGCAGATAAACCGAATTGGAGACCGATGTTAGTCGTAATGGGGAAGGACTTTGAAGGGTTAAGTGGTGATTATACGGGATATAGAAGGGTTCTGACACCTGTGTGGCAAGATAAATTGATAACCCCAAAACGAGTAGGCGAGATCATTGATTGGTGTTATTCAAAAGAGAAAGATCTAATCTTAGTAAATTGGATGGGAGAAATACTTACCTAAATTAATGAAGAGAAGAGGATTATTTGATGAGCTATAAATCCATTTTGATAGATCAATTAACGGCATGTTATAACGATAAAAGTTGGTTTGTTCCTCTTGCGGAGATCCTGGGTGATCTAACAGCAGAAGAAGCAGTCATTAAGAATGACAATGAACAAAGCATATGGTCGATAGTGAATCATCTTATTTTTTGGAATGAAAAATGGCTTGAGCGATTTAAGGCTGGAGAATTTAGATTAGATCATAATATTGATAATGATGAGACATTTGCTGTGGCACATGAACAATTGAATGAGTTTGGCTGGAAAGAAACGTTGAATAGACTTGAGAATGTGTTCGTTAATTGGAGAGCTATCTTAGAAGAAACAGAAGAATCAAAGCTCACCAAACAACTTCCAGAATATTTCGATGCTCCTTGGTGGGGAGTTGTCTCTAATTTGAACATTCATAATGCTTATCATGTCGGACAGATCATGTTGTTAAAGAAGCAGATTCGAGTTGATAAATGAGTTAGAGAATGAGCTAACAAAGGAGTAATGCAATGACTGATGATGTGTTAACTATTTTCAAAGAAATAAATAATAAAGATAACTTGCCAGGTGTGTGGCTCAGAAGAAATTCAACTCACTACAATCTGGTTTCATACATAAATCACATTATTGGGTTGTATCTCAGTGGAACATTTGAATTCATTCCAGTATTCATTAACAGGGCTGATAAAGAGTTGAATTCTTTAACTGACAGAATGGGTCACCACCGATATTTTGAGAAGTGCCGGATCTTATTACTTCAGGTTTCAGATGAAATTACAACTAGTCTGCAGAACTCTTCACATAAAGAAATATTGCCGTTAATTTACCAAGAAGACAAAGAGCGATTTCGTGCATGTCCAGAGAAATTTTGCTTCCACTGGGTTGATGAAGGGACTATTAAGCTTCCTTTTCAATTTTCAGAACTAGAAGAAGCATTAAAATTATCAAGTAATGCAACACCTTCAAAAACTTCATATTGTGGTTGCGTATTTGGAACGTGCAAAAGGCAGGTAGTAGAAGCTGGAAATAAGGATTGGTATGAACCCAATGAACCCTTATTAACTGCATATAAAGTATCAGATAATCATTTTAGGAATGATTGCTGAAATGACCAAACATATAAAGGAAGGTGAAGATTGTATCAATCCAGTCAACCGAGAGAGGGGAAGGTATTCATGGATCAGCAGGAATATGGTCGTTATTTGTTAGCAATGGGCGGAGAAGAATTCGAGATACAAGAAGATGAGCAGGTCGAAGCAGACCATCTGTACGGTTTTTTTCAGTGGTTTATGCCATCGGGCGCGGGGGTTGAACGTGTATTTGAACCGATTTCTGGCGGGCAGCGTTTTCTGGACAGAATACGTCTAATTTATCAGATGTTGAATCCAGAAGATTTCACCGGCGAATATGTACCAGGTTATTTCAATGGTGGACATGAAGGTGCATCCGAGGAAGCGTTACGAGGACTCGGCCAAGAGCTAATAAAAGGGTTGGAGAGTCTGTTCTCCATCGTGCCAGAAGATGACGAAGCAGCGGACATTGCTAAGGAAGCATTACACGATTTGGCTTGTGTGAATGAAGTCATAATTTTAAAGCAGGGTGAAATTGGAAAGTTAGAGCAAGAAGCGATTCAAGGCATGGATGAAGAACACAGCGAAGCAGTATACGAAGCACTTGGAGAACTTCTCAGCTCACGCAGCGACTACAATGAGGCGATTGAAATATTGAACGAAGCCTTCTACTCTATCGCTTGTGATTATTGGGTAGCTTACTACTTGCAATGGCCTCGTTATCAAGGTTTGCAGGATATGGAAGCCTGCCTACATCCATACTTTGAGCTATACCGTTATGGATACAATCTTCATTGGACTCAGAACGTGTTATTCATTGGAAAACGGTAAGCCAATTTATAAGCTAAGGGTGATCAATGTGGAACGAGGACTCATTATATTTTTGAATGGAACGTCAAGTTCGGGGAAGACCAGCATTGCGATGGAAATGAAAAATCAGGCAGACCTTCCGCTTCATCATGTGTCTGTAGATCAGTTTTTCCAAAATTATGATCAATTCATTGATACTACATATCCAGATATAAAACCAACAAGAGAATTAGAAGCAGGTGTGATGTCAGATATTCTGTTTGACCCGATTGGCTCACTATACTATGCAACCATTAAATTATTTTCAGAGCTGGGTTTGAATGTGATTGTGGATACAGTCATCAGCAATGACAAGTGGTTTAATGATTTTTATGATTTGCTTTCGGATTATCCGATCATGTTTGTAGGTGTACATTGCTCCAAAGAAGAACTCACCAGAAGAGAACAGAGTAGGGGAGATCGCGAGATTGGACTCGCCCATTCCCAGTTCAATTATATATACTCCTACGATGAATATGATCTGGAAGTGAATACGGAAGAACTCAGTTCCGCAGCATGTGCGGAGAAAATATTAAGTTATATTAAATCCGGTCAGGAATACGCAGTCTTTAAAAAGTTAAGTAGAAGATGTTGAAGTAAGCTGCAGAAGCAACTTCAGTTTTGGTACGTTGTTATCGTTTACCTCACATAGTTAGATCATATAAATCGATGTCTCAAATCACCTTGGGGCATCGATTCGTTGTATTCTATCAGAACAGAAGGAGATCACCTAATGGAAAATAATGCTATGCATCCAGAAGATCATATTCAGCAAATGTTACAGGCAATTATTGAAGATACACATTCCATCATTAACGATACTGATAAACAATCTTTTGGGTCCCTGGAATATTTCTTGGAGCACATTCTAGAGTATCGAAATGAGAAGCGATACTTGACAGATGAGAGGCACATCCGCACCCCGCGCTGGCTTGGAGAGTATGGAAATACACAGGAGGAAGAGAAGCTTCTCTCTGACATATATCAACTACAAGCGTATATTGCTGAAAAGCTAAAGGGTGGGTAAGCAGCTATTGGTGTCGCGATATTGACTACTCAGATCTGAAATTTATCAATTAATTACTTGGGGGTATATCTATGGGGAAAATAGTTGCAATCGGTGGTGGCGAAATGCGGTGTCATGAGACTCTGCCTATAGACAGGTATATCGTTGAATTTTCAAATGTTGAAAATCCAAAGCTACTATTCATTCCAACAGCAAGTCATGATGCTCAAGGCTACATTGATACTGTTAAGGCTGTATTTGGTGAGCAATTGAGTTGTGAAGTTGATACGTTATGTCTTGTCGATCAAGATATCTCGGATGAAGCTATTAAGAACAAAATCTTATCCTCAAATATCATTTATGTAGGTGGCGGAGACACTGTTAAAATGATGGAAATATGGAGAACTAATAAAGTAGATCAATACCTTAAAGAAGCCTTTGCACATAATATAGTATTATCGGGTTTGAGTGCAGGCTCAATTTGTTGGTTTCTAGAAGGCCATAGCAACAGTAGTACAGAAACCAATCTTGATGGATGGTGGGATAGAGAGCAAGTAACCGGAATTGGGCTCATTCCCGCTAATCACTGTCCGCATTATAATGAGAGTGGACATGAGACATTTGATGACAATATGTTAGATAAAGAGGTTCCAGGCATCGCTCTGGAGAACAATGTAGCTATTGTAATTGATGGAGATATGTACAAGATAATAAAGAGTAATATAGAAAGCAAGGCATATGTATTGAAAAAATGTAACGGTACAATGAATAAGACTGAATTGAATAATCGTGATTTCCAACCCTTATCAGATATTTTATAACTTCTGATTGAGGAAACTGTCGAGAGCCGAAGAATCTCATTTTGTATATTAAAAAAGTGGCTGACATTTGATAATAACATCGCATTGGACGCTGCGGATGGGCAAGTCAATCCTTGATCCGGAAGGGGCATCTCATAGCAGCGGATTTACAGGACAGATTCTTAAAGGAGTTTCATAATAATGAAGAGAGTCTTATTAGTAATTTTATTGATATGCATTACTTTTTCTATAATTGGTTGTTTAAATAGAAATAAATCTGAAATCATTGATGATGGTATAGCGATTGGGCAAATACTCCTCTCATTAGGTGGTGAAAATTCAGATATAACTGAAGTAACCTATAGTATCAATTTACAGAACAAGTTAGGAAAACCAATATCAATATTAGGAATTGAGCCAGTAATTTCTAAAGATTTATCTGATCGACTAATTGACAATTCTTTGAAACTGGAAGTAAATAAAGTAATCGAAAGTAATGAATCAAAGGATATATCCGGGTACTTCAAGATAGACACAAAAGGTCTTAGTAAACAAGAAATAATGAACTTTGATTTAGCCATTAGGAAATATAAAATACAAACTGAACAATTAGTTAGAGCTAATTAATGAATAAAAAATGTAGGAGATGATAATTTGCAGATCAGAGAAGCTACGATTCATGACGCTGAAGGAATTGCAAAAGTTCATGTGGATAGTTGGAGAACGACATACAAGGGGATTATTCCAGAGGAGTTTTTAAACAATCTATCGTATGCACAAAGGACTGAATTATGGATTAACAATATCAAGAGAACAGACAGTTTTGTAATACTAGCAGAGAACACTGAAGGGGAAATCATTGGATTTGCAGATTGTTGGAAGAGAGAGAGCAATACGATCCCTGACTCAGGAGATCTAACTTCAATTTATATACTTGAGGAATACCAAGGGCAAGGAGTAGGAAAGGAACTACTTAAACAGTTATTTTTTCGATTCAATTCATTGGGTTACCAGAAAATATTCGTTGATGTTCTAGAGGATAACAAGACACGCTACTTTTATGAGTATTATGGAGCTCACTTATCTAAATCAGTCCAAATAAAAATTGGAGGGAAAATCCTTAATGAATTAATCTACGAATGGGATAACGTTGATGAAGTATTAGCAAGATTAACTAAAACGGATTAGGGGGGGGCTTTATGAATTATCAAATCATTGACTTGAGAGATTATCCAAACCTTTTAAAGGAATCTATTGAGTATGTTGCCGAAAGATGGGGATTAAATAGAAGAATATTTGAGGATTGTATAACTTCCAGCATGACAACGAAAGGTCCATTGCCCCGATGGTATTTTATGATAAATCAAGATGAAATCATTGGTAGTTACTCATTAATGAATAATGATTTTGTAAGTCGACAAGATCTGTGGCCATACTTATCAAATTTATATATTGAACAAGAGCAACGAGGAAAGGGTCTTGGGTCAGTCTTGATGACGCACGCGAGACAAGAAGCTTACAAACTCGGTTTCAGTAAATTGTATTTATGTACAGATCATATCGATTATTATGAGAAGTACGGCTGGGTACATTTATGCAATGGATATCATACGTGGAACAGGGAGTCCAAAATTTATGTGATTGATACAGATAAGGAATTAAAGTGAAAATTATCAGGGAGATCCCTGTGAAAACATAGGAGGAGAAATGAATAAGGTAAATCATTTAGAAACGAAGCTTTCACCTCGTTTGAGAAGACACATAAAGTTATAGAAATCGGCAGAAAGAGTAGAAGGTGAGAAAATTGAATCTAATGCAACTCAAGATTCCAGCAGGTTATGCAGTAACGTATAACAAATTCTACGATGTAGACCCTGTTCTTAGTGCAGATATTGATTACTTTATTGAGAATTGGGGATTCTTCACAGAAGATTTATTACAGATCGTTAAAATGAAGATCAACAAGGGGAAGTGGTTTATTCCTGAAAGAGAAGATACGATCCTCTTTGATCTAGGATGGTATCCGGATTCAGATATTAACGGCCATTACCGTCTGGAACTTGTTGATGGGGACTGGAATGAGATCAAAAGCATTTCTTCTAAAGATCGATTTGTTATTAAAGAGACACTTGAAGAATGGTTGGAAGAACAACTAAAAGTGTAAACAGAAACAACCGAGATATGAAGATTATTTTAATAAATACGCTCAGAAGGCATACAGGGAGGTTACTTCAATAATAACTCCAGGAGGATTCTACTAATGAGGAAGAGATATTCTATTGAAAAAGCAGAGTGGTCAGAAACAAGAGAAAAGGAGTATGAGCAAGAATGTAGAGATATTGTGTTTAAGTTCAACGATGAGTTTGTTCAGCGGGATGGCGTCATTTATTTAAATAGAAAAAATGGTCAAACTGTAGTGATAGAGCCTTTGAATCAAAAAACATTATGGTATGAAACATGGTTAACGATCAAAGACATCTACAATACATAGTGATATGATATGAAGATTTAATAAACTCTTAAAAGCAGGATGAATTTGTTGAAGACCCTAAGGTCCTATGAGAGTAACTTCAGGTAATTGATGACTCCGTATTAGGTTGAAAGGTGTAGAGAGCCGATGCCGATGTCATCGTCCAACATTAACAACTTGCCTGATCCACTCAGGCTCACTGGCTGCTGCCCGCACTAAACAGTCGGCACAGTCAGCAAAAGGAAGCGCTCCGAGAGGATTTATACGAGCTAATGGACCTGCTGTATATTTTAAAGTACCCTCCGCGTATTGAAGCACGGATGCCCGTACAATGACCCATTCTAGCTCACTTTGTATTAACGCATGCTCAGCAATTGATTTATCCTCAATGGCTTTCCAAAATATACGGCGCATCATGCGAACTGCCAATCGATGGACGGGAGACAGCTCTCTTCCGTTGCTCAAATTAATGCCGCTCTGCATGATTAGGCGCTTCACACCCGCACGTTGACTAGCTGCTATCATATTGGGCATACCTTCGGACATGACAGTACCTGCTGAGAAGTTAGCCGCCATAACATTTATGCCAGCTCTTAGATTCAGAAATTTCTTGGCGTCCGGCGAAACGTTACTGGGCGGGCCGATGCAGCTGATGACTACTTCTGCACCAGCAACGGCTCTGACCAAACTGGACTCGTCAAATACATCTCCCTGTCTGACGGTGAGTCCCTTCAAGGGGGATATCATTTCTGGCCGACGAGCTATAGCTACAACTTCATGGCCAAGTTCAAGTGCACGCTCCATCACTTTCCTTCCAGTTCCTCCTGTAGCTCCAATAACTGCAATTTTCATAATAATGAACTCCATTCCCATTCATGCATAAATGCACAATAGTGTATTAATAGTCTATTACGTATAATGATAGACAGAAATAAAAACGCTACAAGTCTTAAAATGAGTGATTTTGTGCATTAGTTCACAGTTCCTCTAAACGTGTGTAGTATTTATTTAGGAAGCTGGTGGTTCTGAAGTGGTAAAGGTAGATCGCAGAATACGCAAATCCCAAGAGGCGATAAAAATGGCTATTATTCATTTGATGATGGAAAAAGAATTTGATCAAATTACGATTCAAGATATTTCGGACAGAGCGGATGTTAGTCGAAGAACCATCTATCTTCACTACATGGACAAATTCGATCTTCTGGATCAGCTCATCAAAGAACATATTGATGACTTAAGAAGGATCTGCAATTCTACAGACGATGATGCGGATTATAAGGATATGGGGTTGGTGTGGTTCCAGTATTTCGAGAATCATTCGATGTTCTTTTCTGCATTACTAGCGAGTAAAGGGAGCCCTTTTTTCCGCGATCAGTTCCTTACGTTTTTCATCGAAGAACTAGAGAAAGGAAACGGCATGTCCGAAGGGTGTAACTCTGAATTAACGGAGGATATGAATGTGGATATTCAGTTTCTGGGGTCAGCGATCGTTGGCGTCGTGGAGTGGTGGTTTAAACAAGGGAAGCCTCCTACTCCTTCCTTTATGGCGCAGCGAGTGGGCGTACTGCTTGAAAGAAATCTGGAGGTATAAATGTTGATGTGAAGAAGAATGTTAGATGAAATTCGAGTAGAATAATTTTAAGAGGGAGGATATACATGAAAACAAGTGAAATGCAGGAAAATCAATCTTACAAAGGAGAGGTAATATGTTTATAGACCTTTTCAATAGACTCAGTATTACATTACCTATTGTACTCATTGAGGAGTTAGAAACTCACCATAAGAAACAAAAGGATCAAGATTACTTGTTAAGATTAATGGAACCTGACGAAGTTATTGAAATAGCCGATTTCATGTCTGAAATGAAGGTGTATCAAGACATTATTCCTTTATGGACAGATGATCATTCGAACTACATAGGTTTACAGGTTCAAGGTGCTTGCAAATACAGAATTAATTATATCGATCATGAGGAAACAGATGTATCTCCCGGTTTTAGAAGTGTACGTTCATTTATAGCTGAACTCGAACAACATCCTAGTTTTTATTGGGATGAATTGAAGAAGGATTATCCCACAGATATCGAAATTAGTGATGCTGAGATGGATGAAGACTTACGTTGTATTGATGAGTTAAACAAGTTGGTAAGTTCTAACCAACAAATAGATGACGATATCCGTTGTCAGTATATTTTTTCAATCATGGCGTTAACACCGAAAAGAAATCTTGATTCATTAATAAAATATTTAGATGATGAAGATATGTATGTTCAAGAGAGGGCGTGTGAGATTCTTGGTTTTCATAGATACATTCCAGCTAGAGATAAGTTAATAGAGGTTTCAACAAACGGAATGCATAATGGGAAACTCGCAGCGAAAAGAGCGTTAGCAAGAATAAGAGAAGAGACCAAAGGAACATTTTAATGGAGCAAAAATATAAAAGAAATAAGAGAATATAACGGACTAATACTAAATGATAAAGGAATTCATCAATGAAATTGTACTTATTTATTATTCAAGGCTTTTATGTATTAACTCTAATTCCGTGGTTCATCATTTGGGGATTATCTTTTATGGCATTTGACAGTGGAGTTTCAATGTGGGGAATATCATTAGTAACGATCGTTACGTTGTACCCTCTGGCTGTTGTAATTTGTTCGGTTTTATCTTGGTTATTAAAGAAAAAGGTGAAGACAATAAGTCTTATTATTATCAGTGCATTTCCATTACTGTGGGTGGTTTCTTTCGCAGCATTGATCCTAGGAAATTGAATTATCAATAAATCTAGGAGTATTGAGAGGGTGGATAGAAGTTGATTCAAGGAGAATTAATTTATAAAACAATAGACTCGCTAAAGAAAAGATTGGAAAATAACAATCTGCTAGAATTACAGCTCCAGGAAGGGTATTTAACTCAAGCTACCTGTACGTTTAATGATCCGGCAGATGAAAGTGATTTAATCGAATTCCAAAGGGAATTAGGGTTTGAACTTCCGAATGATTATATTAACTTTTTGAAGATAAGTAATGGTTGCTCGTTATTTGACCATCCGCAATACGGAGGAGAGTCGTATTTATATAAGTGGCAGGATATTCAAGAAGTAACGTATGAGAGTTCAAACGAGGGGTACCTGAAGATCGCCTATATCTACCAAGATAATATCGTAATTGATCTGAAGAAATACAGCGAAGGCTCTAATAATTACTTAATGGTTAAGGGGCACATAGACAATTTTGATGAGTCGAGACCCTTTAATATGAACTTCGAGTTGTGGTTTGATCGATTTATTATCAGTCAGGGTGATAAGTTTTGGGACTGGTCCATATATACGGCAGAAAATTACTATAAATTAAAAGGATAAAGTACGCTTAGGCGATGGACTTTGTATGAGAGGAATTCAGAATGAATTATAAATTTATGTTGAAGGGTTACCCATTATATTATCTATTTATATTTTTACCAATGGGCTTTCTTTCTGTAATTACTCTATTAAGTAATTATATTGGTGATGGCCTTCGAGTAATACTACTAATAACAACTGGGGTAATCATGATCGCTCTAGTTACTAAAAATTGGATAGACTCGCAAAAGGAATATGCGGTAGTGCTATCGCCCGGGGGAATAGAAATCAATAAAACGAACTATTCGATTAACCAAATTAGTGAAATGCGAATAGCTACTAATCTTCTTCAAGTTCAACTTTTCGATAAAAATAAAAAGCTATCGTTCTCGTTAAAAAGTCAGGATAAAGATAGTGTATTCAAGGCACTCAAAGAGTACTGTGAAAACTCCGGTATAAAATTAAAGGATTATCGTAGGGTATAAAAGTTGCTTAGAAGAACATAAGTAACTTGTATGTAACATGAATACCACCAGCGACATTAGTCGTAGCAGGTGCAATAGTACATACTGCCTCTAGAATAAAAAGCTGCTGCTGCGATGAAGGTACAGTAGCAGCTTTAGATTGTGCTGCATGACCAATTGGCATCATACAGCAGGAAGAAGCGCCACGACGATACGAGCGTGGCGCTTTTTGCTATGCATCACGATGATGCACTCGTGATACTACTACGATGATGAGCACCGCGTGAATAACACGCGGTGCAACCCTGAGAGGTGCTACCTCTTTTGGACACTGCACCTTATCCATATATGACTTGCCAAAGTTCAGTCGCAATGCAAGGAACTTCTATGGAATGAAACAACGGAGACGAAAATATTTTAAAAAATATCAGAATGTGTACTGACTTAAGGATTTTAATAATACTATAAATGAAATGGGTTTCATGAAATCCTTTTCAAGTATACTCAACAACTTGGCTAATGCTCTTCAAGCGAAGTGTGAATCTAGGTTTTCAAATCCCATTAAGGCGGCCTTGTAATGATTCAGATTGTTCAGGGTCGTCATCAAAAAGCATTTTGTAAGCTTGATTCAATGTTATCAACTATGAGGGGGAGCGTGTGTAGGATGAAAGTTGAACCCAAAGAAATGATCACTTTACGAGGAAACGATATGAATGACTGGGGTGGTGAAGGTACATAATCCAACACCGAGAATTGTACTTGGTTCAATATATGTAAGCGCTTAACATACTGCATAATCCAACACTTCAAGAAAGGAGCGAACACCCTGAACCAAGCATTGAGGGGCTCTATTTTTCCACGTTTGCATTGGAACATATTAAGATCATTTACTTGAGGGAGGCCGCCCATGATGAAAAAAATGATGTCTAACCCAATTATGATGTTCGTTTTATTTGCCATGTTAATCATGCTTTTGTCTGCATGTAGTGGTACAAATGACAAACCAGCCGATCCAGTTGCTCAACCAGCTGAAGTAGAGACGAACACAACACCAGTGCAGGAAGAGGAAGAGGACAAGGAAGAAGCTGTGCCGGCGCCAGATTTAGACGGTCGTGTTATTCGAATTTCTCACTGGTGGGATGCTACACCAAAAGGGGATTCAGAATCGGATGAACTTGCCCGCGAGCGTATTCAAATGGTGGAAGAAAAGTATAACGTAAAGATCAAATATCTGAATACAGAATATTGGTCTACCTCTGAAAAGCTGTCCTCCTCAGTGCTCGCGAACGAGCCATTTGCTGAAATAGTCCGGGTTCCTGATGGATTTATATGGGGGCTTATGCAGAGTGGTTTTCTGACACCGCTGGATGACTACCTTCAAGATACTCGTGTGCAGCAGGATGTGGTTAATGCTATGCGCTTTGGAGGCGACAAGGTGTACGGACTCGAAGGCTGGTATACACCTAATGATAGTGGCACGTTCTACAACAAACGTATATTCAAGGAGGCTGGTCTGAAAGACCCGCAGCAATTGATGGACGAAGATAACTGGAACTGGGATACGATGCTGGATGCGGCCAAAAAGCTAACGGTTGATCGTAACGGTGACGGTAAAATGGATCAATACGGACTGGCTGGAGCGCATTATGTACTTTCTGAGATGCTGGTCGCGAGCAACGGAGGCAAATTATATGATGAGCAAACAGGTACTGTGACGTTTAATTCACCCGAATCTATGGAAGCGCTTAATTTTCTGCATGGTCTGTACAATGAGCATAAAGTGGTGAAGGCTAACGGAGGTAACGACTGGGAAGATCCAGCCAAGTTCTTCGGGGAAGGCACCATTGCCATGTATCCGGGTGGACTCTGGGAGATCGAAGGCCGGATTCTAGATAAGATGAAGGATGAGTGGGGTTATGTATACATGCCGAAGGGGCCTCAAGCGGAGTCGTATTACGAACCATTCGGTCAGGCTACGGCTTACGTTATTCCAAAGGGAGTAAAGGATGCAGACGTGATCGTGAAGATTTGGGAAGAGCTGCAAGACTTTGATAACTGGCAAGATAACCGCAGACTCTCGCTCGAAAATATTTTGCCGGATGAAGCATCCATTGCCAATGCAATGAATGATAATGGTCAGGTGCAGCGTCTGTTTGGTGGCCGCTTCGGTGGTCTGGGCATTAAGGATCAACTGGACAAAGTAACCGAGAAGTTCATCAAAGGCGAGATTACACCTTCAACAGGTGTTGCCCAGGTTATCGGACCTGCACAGGCTGCGGTGAAAAAAGTGTTAAGCGGGGAACAGTCTAAGAAAGAATAGTTCGATCAATTAACGTTAAGAAACAGGGCGGCCTCATTGTTGATTACATTCAAAAATCGATATGCGGGCCGTCTATCTAATTCACTACAGTCTGCTAAAGGGGGGCATCGGGTGAAGTTTACATTATCCCGAGTGACGCTTATTGTCGTTATGCTAATCCTCGTCATGGTGTATACGATATCCAGTTCCGGTGCAAGCGGCAATGCAAAGTCCGGGAATCGAACATCAGATCCGAGCCGTGTGATGCCAATCTCTGAATCTGCTTCTGAGGGTAGTTACGATTATTATTTGCAGCAATTCCAGGACGAGAAGCAGCCTTCTAGGGAAATTGTTATTCGCGGAGCTGACTACACAGCTGCGGAAGGAATGGAACCGAAGATGATTACGGAGCTTGGTGGTGAGACGGGCAAGTTCATCAGAACAGAGGAGAGCGGTTCCGTGCAATGGGAAGTGGATGTTCCTGAATCGGGCATGTATCACATGACATTGCGTTATTACCCGATTCAGGGTAAAAGTTCCGCCATAGAACGTGAACTATGGATTGATGGCAAATTGCCTTTCAATAGTGCACGTAATCTGAGTTTTCATCGTGTATGGGTCAACGAGAAATCCGAGATTGAACAAGATAACAGAGGTAACGACCTACGCCCACGTCAGACGGAGGCACCGATGTGGCAAGAATCGCTTCTGAGAGACAAGGAGGGCTATTATGAGGAGCCGTACCATTTTTATTTTTCTGCAGGCAAACACTCATTGACGCTTGTGTCCACCCGGGAGCCTATGGTTATTGATTCGATCAGGCTACACCAGTATGAACAACCGATATCCTATGCAGAAGTGAAGCAGGAGTATGAGAGCAAGGGATATACGGAAACCAGTGGACACTTGATCAAAGTTCAAGGTGAGCATGCCAAGTACAAGTCGTCACCAACGTTGTATCCAATCACTGATCGATCAAGCACATCCACGGAACCGTACGATGTATCCAAAATCAGAATGAACACCATCGGTGGAAACAACTGGCGTGTGCCAGGACAATGGATTGCATGGGAAATGGATGTGCCGGAGGATGGATTATACAAAATTGCGATCAAAGGTAGACAGGAACTGCTGAGGGGGATTTATTCCACCCGTTCGCTGCAGATTGACAATAAGGTTCCCTTCCGTGAAATGATGCAAATTCCGTTCTTCTATGACTCGAATTGGCAGATGAATGTGCTTGGCAGCGAGGAAGAACCCTATTTATTTTATTTGACCCAAGGAAAACATGAATTGCAGCTTGAGGTCAGTCTGGGAGCGATTGCCCCTCTGATCCGTCAGGTGGAAGCTAGTGTGCTCGAAATCAATGCGATGTATCGCAAAATTCTGATGATCACAGGTAACGTACCTGACCCCTATCGGGATTATCAATTAGAGAAACAGATTCCGGATATGGTGAAGGTATTTCGCGAACAAAGTGACATCCTAAATGCCGTATCTGAAGAGTTAATTCGTTTAACGGGGGAAAAAAGTGATAAGACCGCGATATTGACGAAAACAGCCTATCAGCTGGCCGATCTGGCCGACAAGCCGGAAACCGTGCAGAAGCGCCTTGGTCAATTCAAAATCAATGTGGGCAGCGTCGGCTCTTGGCTTCTGGAGGTACGCGAACAGCCGCTGGAAATGGACTATCTGTTGCTTGCTTCCCCTGATGAGAAGCTGCCAAAAGCGAATGATTCGTCCTTCCGAAAAGTTGGACACGAAATCTCGTCTTTTTTCCATTCATTTTTCGAGGATTATGACACCATTGGCAGCACATCTGATGAAGACAAGTCTGTTACGGTATGGATTGGTACAGGCCGGGATCAGGCACAGGTGTTGAAGGCCATGATAGACGATACATTTACACCGATGACAGGTATTAGCGTGAACCTCAAGCTGGTGAATGCGGATGTTTTGCTGCGTGCTTCCCTGGCAGGAGAGGGACCGGATGTAGCCATGCAGGTCGGAAATGATGTACCTGTCAACTTCGGAATGCGGAACGCGGCAGAAGATCTGTCCAAGTATCCCGGCTATGACGAGTTAATTAGGCAGTTCAGGGATAGTGCAATGGTTCCCTATAACTATGAGGATCAAGTCTTTGCACTGCCGGAGCAACAAATATTCAATATGTTATTTTACCGGAAAGATATTTTGGAACAGCTTGATCTGGAGCCGCCGCAGACATGGGAGGACGTGTACGCCATGATCCCGGTGCTGCAGAAGCATAATATGGAGATGGCTTTGCCGCTTGCTCAAACGACAGGTGTACCCGTATTGGAAGTGAACCGGGCATATGCCATGCTGCTGTACCAGATGGGCGGTTCGTTTTATTTGGACAATGGCTCCAAAAGCGGTATGGATACGGAAACGGGGCTGGAGGCGTTCAAGGAGTGGACGAATTTCTATATCAGCTACAAGCTGCCACTCACCTTCGATTTTCCAATGCGCTTTCGAACTGGTGAAATGCCGATAGGCATTATGGATTATACCTTTTATAACTATCTGTCCGTATCTGCGCCCGAGATCAAGGGATTATGGGAGTTCATTCCGGTTCCCGGCCTCAAGCAGCCAGACGGAAGTATCAAACGAGATGTCGCGAGTGGAGGCACGGCGACCGTTATGCTCAAGCAATCGAAGCATAAGGATGCGGCCTGGGAATTTATGAAATGGTGGGTCAGCAAGGACGCACAGGTTCGATTCGGACGCGAAATGGAAGGTCTGATGGGAGCGGCAGCGCGGTATCCAACAGCCAATATTGAAGCGTTGCAGGAGTTACCTTGGCCTGTCCGCGATTATCAAAGTCTGGAAGAACAATGGGAATGGGTTCAGGGGGTTCCAGAAGTTCCCGGAGGTTACTTTACGGGGCGGCATCTAGACAATGCACTGCGTGAGGTCGTCAATAATGGGACGAATTCCACCGATGCCTTATACGATTATGTGCAGGAAATTAACTACGAAATTCAGGAGAAACGAAAAGAGTTTAAATTGGACGGAATGCACTAGGGAGGGACTCCTTTGCAGAAAGAAAATATGGTGATCGAAACCAGTTCTCAGCCCAAGCGTACGCCTGCCGGTATACCCGGGAAGTGGGAACTCTTTGTGAGAGATATGAAGCGGGATAAGCATCTTTATATACTTCTTTCACCCTACATGTTGTTATTCTTCTTGTTTACCGTATTTCCAGTCATGATCTCCATCTTCTTCAGCTTCACCAATTTCAACATGCTGGAGTTTCCAGAGTGGGTTGGTTGGGAGAACTACTCTAAGCTGCTCTGGAATGATGATGTGTTTTTGATAGGTCTTAAAAATACAATTATTTTCTCGGTAATCACCGGTCCAATTAGCTACATTGCCTGCTTTGTATTTGCCTGGCTTATTAATGAGCTGAATCCGAAGGTGAGAGCCTTCATGACACTGATCTTTTTTGCACCGTCCATTTCAGGCAATGTGTTTTTTATTTGGCAAATTATCTTCTCTGGAGATTCCTATGGCATTATGAACGGGTTCCTGATGAAAATAGGCATCACCTATGAGCCAATCCTGTGGCTGCAAGACCCCAAATACATGCTTGCGATCATTATGCTTGTACAGCTATGGCTCAGCCTTGGAACTAGTTTTCTTGCGTTCATCGCCGGTTTGCAAACCGTGGATCGCACCTTGTATGAAGCAGGAGCTATCGACGGGGTTCAAAATCGCTGGCAGGAGCTGTGGTATATTACGTTGCCTTCGATGCGTCCTCAGCTCATGTTCGGAGCTGTTATCCAGATTACCGCGTCATTGGCCGTTGCTGAAGTAGCTACTGCGCTGGCAGGCTTCCCAAGTGTACAGTACGGAGCGCATACGATTGTTACTCACTTGATGGATTACGGAACGATCCGCTTCGAGATGGGTTACGCTTCTGCCATTGCAACGGTGTTATTCAGTCTGATGTTAGGTTCCAACCTGCTTGTTCAAAAGCTGTTAAAGAGAGTGGGGGAATAGCAGATGAAGATGGCCTTGCGTATGAAAAGGAAGATCAACAGATCCTGGCAGGTCGATATCTTGCTTTTCCTTTTGCTGGGCGGATTTGGCGCTTTTATGGTCATCCCACTTATCTATGTGATCAATAATGCGTTTAAGCCGCTGGATGAACTTTTTATTTTCCCACCTACGCTATTTGTCCGGAACCCTACGTTTGAGAATTTCTCAGACCTATTTCAGGTGATGAAAAATTCATGGGTTCCATTCTCAAGATACATTTTCAACACGGTGTTTATTACTGCGGCAGGCACGTTCGGACATATTATGCTAGCCTCTGCAGCGGCTTATCCACTAGCCAAATACAAGTTCCGCGGACACAAAATCCTGTTCACCATCATCGTGTTGTCTCTGATGTTCTCGCCGCATGTAACCGCTATTCCCAATTACATGATCATGTCCACGCTAGGCTGGCTCGATTCCTATCAGGCCATGATTATTCCTGCCTTTGCTTATCCGCTGGGATTGTACTTAATGAAGCAGTTTATGGAGCAAATACCGGATGCACTCCTGGAGGCGGCAAAAATGGATGGAGCCAGCGAATATCGGATTTTCTTTCAGGTGGTCATGCCACTTGTCAAACCTGCGTGGTTAACGCTGCTGATTTTAATGATGCAGATGTTGTGGGGAACGGATGGTGGTAGCTTCATCTACAGTGAGCAGCTAAAAACGATGCATTATGCCATGGGACAGATTGTTCAGGGGGGAATAGCTCGTGCGGGTGTGGGCGCTGCCGTTGCTGTCATCATGATGACGGTGCCGATCGTGACGTTTGTATTGTCTCAGAGCCAAGTCATCCAAACAATGGCATCATCCGGCATGAAGGACTAAGTGAGGGGGGTGTTAGAGATGAAAGTAAGATCATGGCTAATCGTTCTGGCAGCTTCCCTGCTGATCTCCGGATTCGGACATAACGTGGCTCATGGGGCACCGTATGAGGGATATACCTATAATTACTGGGGTAATTCGGTCAAGTCTCCGATTGCTTTTCTCCCCTCCAGAGTGATCACGGGTAACGACGCCGGAACGGGAGCATGGCAGTCTCCACTGGATTTGTATGCTGCACATAATGGCTTGCTCTACGTTCTGGATTCTGGCAATGGACGCATTATCGTATTGAACGATGAATGGGAAACGATGCGAGTCATCCAACATTTTGAGCATGAAGGCAAACAGGACAGCTTTCTGAATCCTGAAGGGCTGTTCGTTACGGAATCAGGTCAGATTTACGTTGCCGATACCGAGAACAGACGAGTCGTGGAGCTGAATCCGGACGGGACGTTTGTTCGTGCCATTGGGGCACCAGAGTCGGATGTCATTAGTGATACATTTGAGTATTTTCCTAGAAAAGTGATCGTAGACAAGGCTGGACGGATCTATGTTGTCGGTCGGGGTGTCTATGAAGGGTTGATCGAATTTGATAGTGACGGGCGCTTTACGGGGTTTATGGGCACGAATCGTGTGCAGTTTGATCCGGTTGATCTATTCTGGAAAAGCGTATCCACCAAGGAACAGCGGGAAAAGATGATTCGTTTTATTCCACTGGAGTTCAATAACGCAGATATTGATGAAGGCGGGTTCATCTACACAACGACGGCGGATAAAAACACATCTTCGGCGGTAAAAAAACTGAATCCGTCCGGCATTGATGTACTTCGGGTCAACGGGGAATTCGCCCCGGTGGGGGACTTGAGTATCAATCGCTCCTCCTTCATTGATATTCAGGTGTCCAGCAATGGGGTCTACCGTGCGCTCGATTCTACGAGAGGGCGTGTATTCACGTACAACGAGGATGGCAACTTACTGTATGTGATTGGTCAGCTCGGCAATCAGAAAGGCACATTCAAAAATCCGGTAGCTATTGAAAGCTATGGCGACGCCATTTATGTGCTGGATCGTGATCTCGGCCAGATTACCGAATTCAAGCCGACGACATTTGGAGGCCTGGTGAACGAGGCCAATCGTTTGTACAGCTCAGGCAAGCATTCGGAAGCTGCAACGTTGTGGCAAGAGGTGCTGCGACTCGATGCCAACTATGAAATGGCCTATGTAGGCATCGGCAAATCCATGCTGAGAGAAGGAAAGTACAAGGAAGCGATGACCCACCTGAAGCTTGGCAATGATCGGGAATATTACTCCAGAGCTCTGGCGAAATATCGGAGAGAATACATGCGGGAATATTTCGGGATTTACATGACGGTGGCGATCGGAATGCTTGTCAGCCTAATCATCTGGCGTCGCATCGCTAGATCGAGGAATGAGAGGGGAGCCGGAGATGTCGCTAATTAAGGAAATCAAATACTCTCTACATGTCGCTGTACGTCCATTCGACGGATACTGGGATCTCAAGTATGAAAATAAAGGCAGGCTGCGTGTGGCATTACTGGTGCTGCTCGGTGTTACCGTAACGATGATTCTGAAACGTCAATACGCTGGATATGTCGTGAATGACAACTATCCACTCTCGTTGAACAGTATCAATGAGTTCAAATATATCATTCTCCCCTTCCTTCTCTGGTGTATCTCCAATTGGTCACTGACCACGCTGATGGATGGAGAAGGCAAGTTCAGGGATATTCTGATCGCGACGGGCTATGCCATGCTTCCGCTTATCCTAATTAACATTCCAAATATATTTCTGAGTAATGTGATTACACTGCGTGAATCTTCTTTCTATTATTTGTTTGACTCCATAGGGGTCATTTGGTTTGTCTGGCTACTGTTTGTAGGAACCAAAACGGTGCATCAGTATTCGGTGATCAAAACGATCAGCACGATGCTGCTTACCCTGGTTGTTATGGGGATTGTTATCTTTCTGGGTCTGCTTTTCTTTAGCTTGATTCAACAGATTATCAGCTTTGTGTACACCCTCTATCAAGAGATCACGCTGCGCAAATAGAAGAAGGAAGGAGGTGTCGGAGGTGAACAAAAGTCGTACTATGTTTGCCATTACGATCATCATCGGCAGTTTGTTGATGACGCAAAATGTTAACTACGCAGAGTCGGTCTATGAACGAGCGGTGACTACAACAGTTGAGTCTGAACAACCTCATCGTGGCACTGTGGCCGAAACAGAAGAAACAGAAGCATCATCAGAGCAAAAGACGACAGAGTCTATTCAGGCTGACGCAGATCCATTCGTAAACCAAGACCTGGCAAATGAAGCTGTAAGTCATAAAGTAATCACTGTTCCTGAGGGTATGGAAGTCGTAGCTGAGAACGAAGAACTGATTCTGTATCTTCAGCCGGAAACGACAGAAATTGCGACGCTCGATAAGCAGCATGGTGAGATGTGGTTTTCCAATCCGCAGGATCGGGAACAGGATGCCATCGCAACCGGATATAACAAGTCCCAGCTGAATGTACAGCTCGAATTGACGTATTACGATAACGCCGGCAACGCGCTCAAATACGACAATTATACACATAGTGTTCAGAGTGGTCAGTTTGAAATCGAAAAGGTCGAAGACGGCCTGAATATCGTGTATACGCTGGGTGAAGTCAAGAGCGATATTGAAGCTATTCCCAAATATATTAGCGAGGAACGCTTCAGGACTTTAATCCTCGAGAAACTGGAGGAAAAGGATCAGAAAGAGTTAGAGAAGCGCTTTCGTTATGATGAGCAGAACAAGCGTTACGAAAGACGGGATTCATCTCTGAAAGGTGTTGGTTTGTCCAAAGTAACCCGAATTCTGGAATCCATTGACTATGATGAGGCACAGATCGCGATTGACAAGGAAGCCAATGGAGAGGAAGGAAGCGGGCTTGAGAATGTCGTCGTGCCCGTGCATTATCGACTCGAAGATGGACGCCTGAGAGTATCGATCCCTGAGGGCGGTATCCAGTATCCGGATTCCATGAAGATTCAATCCTTGTCACTGCTACCTTTTTTCGGTGCCAGCGGACCTTCGGATGAAGGATACAGTCTGGTACCGGATGGATCAGGATCACTGATTTATTTTAATAACCAAAAGACGTATGCATCACCGTATAGCACCACCCTGTATGGTGGCGATCATGCGGTTAATCAACTCACCCAGATTCAGAAGGAACAGAAGGCTAGAATTCCTGTGTATGGCATGAGTTACGGAGACAAAGGATATTTGGCTATCATTGACAAAGGCGATGCGGTTGCATCCGTCGAGGCGGATATCAGTGGCAGATTGAATCAATACAATACGGTGCATTCCAGCTTCACGCTAAGCAGTATGGAGGAAGTTACACTCACTAATGGATGGCGTTCCAGCACGGTCAAACGGTTTCAGGCACAGCCTTTCCATAATGAGATGGCAGTTGTCTTTGAATTTCTGGGTGCGGACAATGCGAGCTATTCAGGTATGGCTTCGACGTATCGGGATTATCTGGTTGAGCACAAGCAGCTGACGCGTTTGGCTGATGACACAGCACTGCCGTTTTACTTAGAACTCATTGGCGGTATTCCGAAGAAAAAGTTCTTTCTGGGCATACCCTACAATGCCTACGAGCCGTTGACAACCTTTGAGGAATCACAGGAAATCTTGAAGGAGATGCAGAGCTACGGTGTGAGCGACATTCAGCTTCGTTACTCGGGGTGGTTTAACGGAGGAATCCAACACGACATGCCTGAGTCGATTGTTGTTGATAAGAAGCTTGGAGGTGCTCAGGGTTTGCAAAGTCTGCAGGCCTACACGGAGCAGAATGGCTTCGGATTTTACCCGGATGTGTCTTTTCTGGAGGTGTTTCCAGAAGCTAAAGCGTTCAAGAAATCCTATGCTTCACGTCAAGTTACAGGCAAGCTTGCTCAGTTGTTCCCATACCGGATCTCTACATTTACGCGGGATGAAGAGGCTTCACCAGGCTATGTGGTCAGCCCGCAAGCCGTACCTGGCATTGTGGATGGATTTTTGCAAGACCATACTCGGCTGGGACTCTCGGGCGTGTCCCTTCGAGATTTAGGTGATCAGTTGAACTCCGATTTCAATCGTGCAAACGTGGTCAATCGCGAGCAGGCGAAGAAGGTTGTAGTCGAACAACTTGAGCAACTGCATCGTTCCGATACGTCACTTCTTGTGGAAGGTGGCAATGTGTATGCAAGTGCCTACGCCCGGCATATTGTGGATTCACCTATGAGTAATAGCGGCTTTAATATAACCGATGAAGCAGTTCCTTTTTTCCAACTGGTATATCACGGCTACATCCAATATGCGGGAACGGCATGGAATATGGCTGACGATCAGGATTCTCTTGTACAGATGCTGCGAGCGATTGAAACCGGATCAGCACCTTACTACACATGGTTCTATGCCGATCCATCTGCAATCAAGATGACTGGATTCGACGAGTTATATTCAGCAGATTATCGGCGTTGGATTCAGGAATCAGCCGAGCGTTACCGGCAGATTAGTGATGTCCTGTATGATGTGCAAAATCAAACCATTGTGAACCATGAGAAGCTGAACGATGGTGTCTATCAGACGACTTTTGAAAAAGGAAAAACGGTCATGGTCAATTACAACGATGTTGCTGTGAACATTGACGGCGTCAGTGTGGCAGCGAAGAGCTACCAGGTAGGAGGAGGTGACATGCCGGAATGAAACTCAAAAAGTTATCTCTTGAACAAAAAAACAGATATTACGGTTTGTATTTCATTCTGCCCTGGTTCATCGGGTTCCTATTTCTGTTCATGGTGCCGTTAATTTCATCGTTCCGATACAGTCTGAGTAATCTTCAGGTTTCTAATGAAGGGTTCACCCTAGAGTTTATTGGTTTAGCCAATTTCCGTGAGGCTCTGTTATCCCATGAATCCTATGTACGAATGTTGACGGAATCAGTTCTGAATATTGTGGTCAATACACCATTGATTATTATTTTTAGTCTGTTTTTTGCCGTCATTCTTAATCAGAAGTTTCGCGGACGGGTGTTAGCAAGAGCGATCTTTTTCCTGCCGGTTATTCTGGCCTCGGGCATCATTGCCAGTATTGAGAACGGGGACTTGATGCAATCCGTTGTACGTAATGCCAATGATATGACCGGTGGGGGACTGTCCGTCTTAAAAAATTTGGATCTGACGATTATGCTGCTTGAATCCGGCATGAGTCCGATTCTAGTTGAATATTTGACAGGTGCGGTAAGTCGAATTTATGAGATTGTTAGTCAGTCCGGAGTACAAATTCTGATTTTCCTCGCAGGCTTGCAGTCGATTTCACCGTCCCTGTATGAAGCCGCCAAGATTGAGGGCTCGACGGGATATGAAGCCTTTTGGAAGATTACATTCCCCATGCTGAGTCCATTGATCCTGACCAATCTGGTCTACACGATCGTGGACAGCTTCATCAGTGACCAGACCAGTCGGCTTGTGGTGGATACGGCCTTCAAGAGCTTTAATTTTGGGCTCAGTGCGGCGATGTCCTGGATATATTTCGCCGTTATTGCACTGATCTTGTGGGTGACAACTGCCCTTGTGTCTCGTAAGGTCTTTTATCAGAATTAGCAATTCCGAAGGAGGCATGACATGAAGACAGGAACCGCATCAGGGCAGCGAACTGCCAAAAAAGAAGGGCTAGAGCGCCTAACTTCTACTGCCTACTGGTTTGAATTCATTAAAAAGTGGCTGTGGATTTTGGTACGTTTCGTCCTGATATTTGGCATTTCATTCGTTATTCTGTATCCCATTTTATTGAAGATATCAATTTCATTTAAAAGTATGTCCGATCTGTATGACCCGACAGTAATCTGGATTCCCCGCGAATTCACGCTGGATAACTTCAAACTGGTATTCACAGCAATGAACTATCCGAGTGTGCTAATGAATACCTTATGGTTGTCGTCTGCTGTTATGCTGCTTCAGACGATAACGTGTGTACTGGCAGGCTATGGGTTCGCAAGGATCAGGTTCAGAGGAAGTGGTTTGTTGTTTGCCACGGTGATCTTTACCATCTTGGTTCCTTCTCAGACGATCATGATTCCGCTCTATCTGAATTATAAAAATTTTGATGTGCTTGGCTTGATTGAATTGTTTCGAGGCAGTCCTGCGAATCTGATTAATACGTATTGGCCGTTCCTGATCTCTGCATTATTGGGCATGGGCGTGAAAACAGGTCTGTACGTATATATTTTCCGCCAATTTTTCAGGGGCATACCACGTGAGATTGAAGAAGCAGCATACGTTGATGGTGCAGGCTATTTCAAGACGTTCGGACGCATTATTTTACCAAATGCAATACCTTCCATGGTCACTGTAATGCTGTTTTCATTTGTATGGCAATGGAATGACTCGTTCTTCACCAATATGTACCTGAACGAGCCCAAGGTCATGTCGTCGATGATGTCTTCCTCCGGATACACGATTGCAACGTACCTGACCGGCGGAGGTCAAGCCGCTGAATCGTATACGCAGGATCCATTTTTTATGTCCATGATGATGAATACAAGTGTGCTGATGGCTATTCTGCCACTTCTTATTATCTATCTGTTCGTTCAACGTCATTTCGTAGAGAGTGTGGAGCGTTCCGGGCTTGTAGGCTAGACATGAACATAGAGAATGGCTGAAAGAGAAAATGCTGGCTGGAATGCTAGGACAGTAAGCTTGCAATCGCATGGAGTCACTGTACAGGTGGCTCCATTCTTGCAAGTAAGTATAGCTGCTTCGGCTGGAAAAGAGGAGGATTATATAGATGGGGAAAACGCTATCGAGGTTAGAAGGGTCACGAGATGCGGTGGTAACGGTTAGCGGAGACTTTCGCTACCAGAGGATTGATAACTTTGGCGCATCGGATGCATGGTCCATGGAACCGTTAGGCAAGCATTGGACGGAGGAGAATAAAAACCGGTTGGCTGATCTATTATTTTCGAGAGAGAAGGGCATCGGATTATCTGCTTGGCGTTTCAATATTGGTGCGGGCTCCACAGTAACTGATCAAGGCCGAATTCCCGATCCATGGAGACGCGCAGAAGCTTTCAAAATGTCGGAGGATGGAGAATATGAATGGAGCAAACAGTCCGGACAACAATGGTTCCTTCAGGCTGCACGTGATCGGGGAGTGGAGACGCTCATTGCATTTGTAAATAGTCCGCCGGTATGGATGACCAAAAACGGTCATGCCCAGCCAGATTCCGAAGTGGGTTCGACCAATCTGAAGCAGGGGTACGAGGGGGCGTTTGCAGCTTTTCTCGTGCATATACTAATGCATTTTCAGGAGATCGGACTGTCCTTTGATTATATCAGCCCGATTAATGAGCCTACCTGGGACTGGAACCAGGCTTGGCAGGAGGGCAATCGCTATAACAACGAGGATATAAGACGTGTTATTCTGGAGCTGCATCGGCAATTGCAGTTAACCAACTTGGGAGCACGTATCAGTGCGCCTGACGGGGTGGAAATTACATCACTGCTGGACGATGCGTATTATCGCCAGTTTGCAGGCAGTGGTACGTATTCAAGTGGTGCCAACAAGCTGGGTACAGGCCAATACCGGGAATACATTAAGGCGCTGATTGGTGACCCCGAGATGAAGGGAGCGGTGGGCAATAAAATCGCTTCACACTCCTACTGGTCGGATTATAGCCATCCGGGTGACGATCGGCTAGTTCGACTCAGACGGTTATTGCGTGACAATATGAACCATTATGATGCGAGCTCCAAATATTGGGTGACGGAATATTGCATTCTGGGCGAGTACGGCCCTGGTCGGGATCTGGGCATGGAGCCTGCACTGCATGTGGCGCGAACCATTCATTTCGACCTGGTGGAAGCAAACGCGGCTGCGTGGCAGTGGTGGACGGCGGTATCCAAAGTGGACTATAAGGACGGACTGATCTACACCGATTTTCAGGAGGAGGGCGATGAACAGAGCATTGTAACCTCCAAAATGTTGTGGGTGCTGGGCAACTACAGCAAGTTTATTCGCCCTGGCGCACAGCGAATCGACCTGAACGGTCTCGGTGAAGAAGCAGACAGCGGATTGCTGGGCTCTGCCTATGTGCATGATGAAGAGCAGACGGTGACCGTGGTCTTGGTGAACCATAGAGCACGAGACAAATGCATTCAGCTGAGCCTTCACAATCTGGGGGTGAACGGAGTCGTTTCCGTACTGGAATGTTACGTGACGAATGCCGGGCTGGATTTGGTTAATATGGGGTGTGTTAAGGCAGGCGATGACCAATCCTTTCTCGTTACGATTCCAGAGCAATCGGTAGTGACCCTGACGGGTAAATGAAGCTGAACTGTGATGTTGTGCGGCATATTCAGTAAATGCAGTAGTTTTACACGCTGTTGCTAGATTAATAAATTGCTGCCATGTCGGTACATTAGCTTTAGATTTGTATTGCATGACCGATTAGCATCATACATCAGCTGAAAAAAGCGCCACGACGATATAAACGTGGCGCTTTTTGGCATCCCATCACAACGATCACTCGTGATGTTGCTTCAATGTATTCGCACACATTCAATAATTGAATCGTCATATAGAACTTATCTATAAGCAATCCGTTGACGATGATTCTGTTGGAATGCTATTTTTAGATAAATTCCTACTTAACAAGTAAGAATTGGTGGTATAAAAATAATAACCAATATGACGGGGGAAATATTCATGAAAAAATGGTCACTTTTAACGGTTACTACTGCACTGGTACTGGCGTTGACAGGATGCAGCACCGGGGAGGAAACGCAGACAGCAGCGGGAGCAAATGGAACAACGGCGCCGACCAAAATTATTGTGGGGACAGGCACGCAGTTTCCGAATGTAGCCTTTATTGACGATAATAACAAGCTGACGGGTTATGACGTAGAGCTTGTCAGAGAAATTGATAAACGTTTGGAAGATTACGAATTCGAGTTTCAGACCTTGGAGTTCACCAACTTACTGCTGAGCCTGGAAACGAACAAGATTGATATGGTTGCACATCAAATGGAGAAAAATCCGGAGCGTGAGGAGAAATATCTGTTTAACAAAGAAGCATATTCACATTGGAAAAACAAAATTGCTGTTCTCAAAGACGACAACTCCATTCAATCGATTGATGATTTGAAGGGCAAAAAAGTATTTACGACAGCAACCAGTGCACAAGCGATCCTGCTGGAAAACTACAATAAAGAGCATGACAACGCACTTGAAATTGTTTATTCAAGCGGTGTAGCCAACGATTTCATCTCACAACTCAAGTCGAAACGGGTTGCAGCGTCGATTGCTGCCGACTTCACACTTCCACTGATTGATCCTAACAACGATTTGAAGCTAGTTGGTGCGCCGCTTAGTGAATCCGACACGCTGTTTATGTTCCGCAAAAATGACCCTGAAGAGCAGAAGCTCGCTGACCGTGTTGACGAAGTGCTGAAGGAAATTAAGGCGGACGGCACATTGAAGCAACTTAGTGAACAGTGGCTTGGGTTTGACGCTACGGAATCGGAGACCAAATAACACTTAGAGATGTTGTTCAAAAAGTCTGCTTTTCAATAAGCGTACCTTGAACAACCTCTTAGAGGAAAGGCAGGCCGCAACGATGGGCGCAACATTTGAGTTCAGCTATATCATTGACTATTTTATAAAGCTTCTACCGACCATCAGCACTACGCTTCTGATTGTAGTTAGTGCTATGGTGCTGGGACTTGTCATTAGTTCTATCGCAGCACTGCCTCAAATGTATAACATCCCAGTGCTGAACCGGTTATCGAAGCTGTATGTATCCTTTTTTCGTGGCACGCCGATCTTGATTCAATTGTTTCTATTCTATTATGGATTTCCAGAGATTTTGAAGTTGTTTGGTGTAAATACAGATCGTGTACCAGCCTTGTATTTTGTTATTCTGACTTACGCGCTGAATAGCGGGGCATTTATGGTGGAGATGATTCGTGCCTCTGTTGCTTCTGTGGATCGTGGTCAGGTAGAGGCAGCTTATGCAATTGGCATGTCGGGGCCACAAGCGTTTTTCCGCATTGTATTGCCGCAGGCGATTGTCACGGCGTTGCCGATTTTCTCCAATATGGTCATTGGCAGCTTGAAGGATACTTCGCTTGCTTTTAGCGTGGGTGTTATGGAGATGACAGGCAAATCTTCTACATTGGCGACGATGTCCCGGCATTTTATAGAAGCGTACATTTCACTGGCTCTCATTTATTTCGTCTTAAGTTTTGTGCTAGAACGACTGTTCCGTGTACTTGAGCGGAGAGTGCAGAAAAGGGGGTTTGCTCCAATATGAGCTTTGATCTCTCTTTTGTGTGGACCGCCTTTGTGGAACTTCTCGGTGTAATCCCAATTACGCTAGCAATTACGGTTGTATCGGTTGTTTTCGGTTTCCTAATTGGCACAGCCGTTGCACTTGTTCGTCAATTTCGAATTCCTGTGCTGAGTCAACTGGCGGCTGCCTACGTTACATTTGTTCGCGGCACACCGATGATTACGCACCTGTTACTGATTTACTTTGGTGTGCCCATGTTGCTGGATAGTGTGTCGGAATCGCTCGGGCTTGGGTTTAATTCGGCATCTATTCCGTTGATCGGTTTTGCTTATCTAGCGTTTTCGATTACGGCTGGAGCGTATGCGTCCGAGATTGTCAGATCTGGTTTGCTCTCGGTTGATCGCGGGCAGATTGAGGCCGCTTATTCTCTCGGTATGACTGCGACGAAGGCCTTGCGCAGAATTGTGTTGCCGCAGGCTTTTGCAGCAAGCTTACCTAACATTACGAACATGCTGATTGGTATGTTGCATGGTTCAACGTTGGCGTTTGCCGTATCGGTGGTGGAGATTAATGCCAAGGCACAGATTGTTGCATCAACGAATTGGAAGTTTTTTGAGGCATATGTGGCAGCTGCTCTTATTTTCTGGGGTCTGACCATTGGTATTGAAAGACTGAGCGCGCTGGCAGAGAAGCGGTTCAGAGCGTACAGTCGGGGAGGCGTGTCATGATTGAACTTAAGCAAATATACAAAAGCTTCGGGAACAACAAGGTGCTTACCGGCATTGACCTAAACGTAGCGCGCGGTGAGGTCGTTGCTATTTTGGGGCCAAGCGGTTCGGGCAAAACCACACTTCTGCGCTGCATTAACTATCTGGAAAAACCGGATTCCGGGCATATCACACTCGGAGATTTCACCTTGGATTACAAGAAGCATGGCAAAAAGGATATCCATGCGCTACGCCAAAAATCAGCGATGGTATTTCAGCAATACAATTTGTTCCGCCACAAAACGGCGCTGCAAAATGTGATGGAAGGTCTCGTTGCTGTCCGCAAAGTACCAAAGGATGAAGCACGGGCGCGTAGCGCTGCCTTGCTGGAGAAGGTGGGTCTCGGAAATAAGCTCGATTCGTACCCTAGTGAGTTGTCAGGTGGACAACAGCAGCGCGTTGGCATTGCACGAGCCTTGGCGATGAATCCGGAAGTTATTTTGTTCGATGAGCCAACCTCTGCTCTGGATCCGGAGCTTGTGGGTGAGGTGCTGGCTGTTATCCGCCAGATTGCGCAGGAAGGCATTACGATGATTATCGTTACTCACGAGATGGGTTTTGCTCAGGAAGTAGCGAATCACGTTGTATTTATGGACGGTGGAGTCATTGTTGAGGAAGGGGAACCAACGCAATTATTCCGATATCCCAAAGAGGAACGTACAAAACAGTTTCTTAAAAGGATTACGCCTGATAGCGCGTACTCCATCTAGGTCACATTTGAGGAGGAATGCATATGTCATTTACATTGGGGATTTTGGATCAAAGCATTGTGTTTCCTGGTTACACGGCTGCGGAAGCGCTGAATAATACAGTAGAACTTGTGAAGCTCGCAGAGTCGCTTGGCTATGATCGGTTTTGGGTAGCGGAGCATCATGATTCGGAAGGTGTTGCCGGCTCCTCGCCTGAAGTGTTGGTATCCTATTTGCTTGCACAGACCCGCACGATCCGAATTGGCTCTGGAGGCGTAATGCTCCAGCATTACAGTCCTTATAAAGTAGCGGAGAACTTTAATGTGCTTGCCACGCTGGCACCTGGTCGAGTAGAACTGGGCATCGGGCGTGCACCGGGAGGTTTACCTCGTTCTACTAAGGCGTTACAAAAAGGGATTGCGGAACCGGAAACGTTGGAAGACAAATTGGTGGAACTACAGGATTTCCTCCATTCCTCTGCGGGTGAACATCATGCGCAGCCAGGGCTCACTGCCCATCCGTTACCGGTACATCCAGCAGGTATTTATATGCTTGGTACGAGTGTTTCCAGTGCTGAATTAGCAGCAAAGCAGGGGCTGCCTTATGTATTTGCACTGTTTATTAACAGTGATCCTGAGACAGCACGAGCTGCGCTGGACACCTACCGCGATCAGTTCAATCGCGAGAAGTATGGGGAGCCACAAGCCGTTCTGGCCTTGTCTGTTATTGCAGCAGATACGGAAGAAGAGGCAGCAGAACTGGCAGGACAGCACAAAAGCGTACGTGTGACATTGGCCAGTGGCAAAACCGTTAATGTGCAGACGCTGAAGCAGGCGGAGGAATTCGCTAGACAGGCGGGGGAAACGTATACCGCGGTTGAACGCGATGCGGACATCACCCGTGGCACGAAGGAAACCGTGAGGGAGCGGCTACTTGAACTGTCGGAGGAATACGGTGTAGACAGCTTTGTATTTACAACCATAGTCCCTGATTTTAATAAAAGGGTTCGTTCCTTCCAGTTGCTTAAAGAGGCATTTACAGAAGAATTAGTGTGACCAAATTACATTTTAAATTAATTATACAGATCGGAGAGCGGTAATTATGGGGAACACAGTAAACACAACGGAGTCAATCATTTCTGCATATACACAGGCGTATAACGAAATTGAACAGGAAATTGCGGGACTAAACGAGCAGCAGTTGAGATGGAAGTCATCCCCAACTTCGTGGAGTGTTACGGAGGTGCTGGCACACCTGGTGGATCATAGTATTGTTGTTTCCTTTCGAATACGTGAAATATTAGCAGGATCGCAAGTAAAGCTGCCTGCGTTTGATCAGGATGCATGGGTTGCTGGACAAAAAGCGAATGAGGAACACGTATCCAAACTTATTGCAATTGCTCACGGTTTGGTGCAATACAATTCTGGACTTTTGGAGCGGCTTGACGAACAGGAATGGAACAAAAACGGTATTAACTTTAAAGGCGAGTCGGTCTCCATTTCAGCGATCATTCCGGCATTTGTTGCTCATGTACAGAACCATGTGAACCAGATTCGGAGAATTAAGCAGGAAGCAGCCGGAAAGCAGGTGCTGTGATGGGAAATATAGAGGCGCAATCCAATGCAAGGCAGCATACGACGGAGGATGCAAATGATCGCGGACCTTTCATTAGAGAGGCCACTCCCGAAGACCTTCATTTATTGGAGGCAGTTCTGCTGGATGCATATAGCCAATATGAACAGGAACTGCCTCATGATGTATGGATTGCGTATAAAGCAAGCATTGTAGAAGCGATTGAGCAATCGTCAACGGTCGCGAAGCTGGTAGCTGTGCTTGACGGAGAAGTTGTAGGCAGTGTGTTTGTATATGCTTCATCCGAAACGGCTTACGGTAGGCCAGAGCTTGGCATTCACTCCCCTGTTATTCGTCTGCTCGGCGTGACAAGCAAGGCACGTGGCAGAGGCGTGGCTACGGCGTTAATTCGAGCTAGCGCCCAATTCGCTAGAGAGCGTGGAGCGCATACGTTGCACCTTCATACGTCGGATATGATGGGGGAGGCTATTCGTCTCTATGAGCGACTGGGCTTTGAACGAGCCCACGATAAAGAATTTACGATAGGGCAGGCGCTAGTCAAAAGCTATTGCTTGCAGCTAGCCAACACTCCACTGCTTCAATAAATGCAACACTGCGGGAGGTATGAATCATGAGTAAACCCAAACAGCTTAAATTAGGCAGTATTATTCTGGGCGTTGGTGGAACGATGTCCAGTTGGCGTCATCCCAGTGTACCCGTGGATGCCAGCGTTAATCTGGACTTTTACACACAGCAGGCACAGACGGCCGAGCGAGGTAAATTCGATCTTGTGTTTATTGCTGACGGATTGTCGATCAATGAAAAGTCGATTCCTCACTTTCTGAATCGCTTCGAGCCACTGACGATTTTGTCCGCGCTTGCGGCAGTCACCACCCGAATCGGGCTGGTGGGTACGTTATCCAGCACGTACAGTGAACCTTTTAACGCAGCTCGTCAGTTCGCTTCTCTTGATCAGATCAGCAAGGGACGTGCAGGCTGGAATCTGGTGACATCACCGCTGGAAGGTTCCGCAGCCAATTACAGTAAAGAGCAGCACCCATCTCATGGGGATCGTTACGAGATTGCAGAGGAGTTCTTGGACATTGTACGTGGTCTCTGGGATTCTTGGGAGGATGACGCTTTTGTACGGAACAAGGAGACGGGTGTCTTTTTTGATGCTAATAAGCTACACGCGCTTAATCATAAAGGCAAACATTTCAAGGTAGCAGGACCACTCAACATTGCACGTAGCCAACAGGGACAGCCTGTCGTGTTTCAGGCGGGCTCATCGGAGCCTGGAAAACAACTCGCTGCAAAGGGAGCCGATGCCGTATTTACGGGACAGAACTCCATCGAAGATGCCAGAGCCTTCTATCAAGATGTGAAGCAGCGTACGCTTACGGAAGGGCGCGGAGTTGATGACCTTGCCATTATGGTAGGCATTGTTCCCATCGTTGAGCAAACGGACGAAGCGGCAGAGCAGAGATACCAAGAGTCTATAAACCGCATACCGATTACGGAAGCGCTGGATGTGCTGGCCCGGTTTTTTGACCATCATGATTTTCACCAGTACCCGCTGGATGAGCCATTTCCGGAGCTTGGCAATATAGGGCAAAACTCATTCCGCAGCAGCACAGATCGCATCAAAGCGAGAGCTCGTGAACTAGGACAGACGTTGCGACAGGTCGCACTGGAAGCGGTGGCGCCGCGGACTCCTTTTATCGGATCACCTGAGACGGTAGCAGATACGCTGCAGCATTGGTTCGAGACGGGAGCAGCCGACGGCTTCATTGTGCATCCGATTACACCGGAAGACCTAGATGCTTTTGTCGATAACGTTGTGCCGATTTTGCAAGAGCGGGGTGTGTTTCGTAACGATTATGAGTTTGACACTCTGCGAGGCCATCTCGGGTTGCCAATACCGGAGAATCGTTATGCCCAGCGGAAGGAAGCGAATACCGCATTTTAAAATGTGTGTTCAAAAAGAGCGGTTTTCAGTACCGAGAAGATGGGATGAAGATAGAAATGGAGTAGCGGAGCGTAGGCAAAACTACGTGAGCAACTACATTGTTTCCTAAGGAAACAAACTTCGTAAGCATCCCACTTATTTCGGCTGAGTCCCATATTCGACGCTGAGATGCCGACAGGCATTTTTGGTAATCAAAAGTGAACTTTTTGAACAACCTCTAAAAGAATTGAGAGGAGAACGGTTATGTCAAGAGAAGGTCAATTAAAGCTGGGCACATCATTGCACGGCGTTGGTTCCAGTGTTTCGGGTTGGAGACATCCGGATCTACCGGCAGATGCAAGTATTAATATAGACTTTTATATTCAGCAGGCTAAGCGTGCTGAGGCAGGTAAGCTTGATTTTGTGTTTATTGCAGATGGTTTACATATTACCGAGCAGTCAATTCCTCATTTTTTGAATCGTTTTGAGCCACTTACGGTTTTGTCTGCCCTGGCAGCATCGACCAGAAACATCGGCCTTGCGGGAACGCTGTCCACTTCCTATAGCGAACCGTTTACCGTGGCTCGTCAGTTTGCGTCTCTGGATCATCTCAGCGGTGGACGTGCAGCTTGGAATGTGGTGACCTCGCCATCGGAGGGTGTGGCTGATAACTTCAACAAGGGAGGTCATCCCGATCATGAAACCCGTTATCGCATGGCAGAAGAGTACGTGGAGGTTACGCGGGGATTGTGGGACTCCTGGGAAGATGATGCATTAATTCGGGATAAGGAAAGCGGTGTTTTCTTTGACCCGGAGAAGCTGCACAAGCTTAACCATAAAGGTGAGTTTTATCAGGTGGCTGGTCCGCTGAACATCGCACGTTCGAAACAGGGGCATCCTGTCATTTTCCAAGCAGGGGCGTCGGAATCAGGACGGAATTTTGCTGCGAGTACAGCAGACGCTGTCTTTGTTCATGGGAATTCATTGGAGGAAGCCAAGGCGGTATATGATGACCTGAAGCAGCGGGCAGTCTCCCACGGACGCAAGCCGGAGGAGATTTTGATTATGCCGGGTATTGCACCGATTGTAGGGCATACCGAAGAGGAGGCTCAGCGTAAATATGATGAGGTTGTCCGTCTTGGTTCCGTCGAAGATGCGGTTCAATACTTGAGTCGTTACTTCGATTATCATGATTTTACGCAGTATGCTCTGGATGAGCCTTTTCCGGATCTGGGCGATTTCGGCTCCAACGGCTTCCGAAGTCTGACGGATCAGATCAAAAGGGATGCCAAGGAGCAAGGATTAACCTTGCGCGAGGTTGCTCTACATGTGGCACAGCCCCGCCCTCTATTTTTTGGCACACCTGAAACGATTGCTGACAGGATGCAGCTATGGTTCGAGCAGCAGGCGGTGGACGGCTTTATTATTCTCCCGACGGTACCGAATGGTCTGGAAGATTTCGTGGAGCTGGTCGTACCTGTGCTGCAACAGCGTGGTCTGTTCCGTACAGAGTATGAGCATGATACGTTACGGGCGAATCTGGGGCTGAAAGTTCCGGTTAACCGTTATGTTGCTCAGGGTAGCTGAATTGGTTTCCAATCGTGAAACGATGAAGTTGAGATGGGAAATGAATGATTAAGGACAAGAGTGTCTTAACTAAGACGCTCTTTCTTTTGGTTTCTTAGAATAACTAGTTTAAATCCACTCCAAATGACCGCTAAAATATTTAGTAATAATAGACCGACATACCCGTCTGTTATCCTCGTACGTTCAACCCACGTATTCGCTAACTCTCCTGAGAGAGCTTGTTTGTGCAAATACGTTTCTAGCGTGTCCTGGTTGATCTCATCAATATAGATAAGTGGGAACTCCATGCTATTGGTAGAAGCTAGCGGTGGATAGAAGTCTACCCATTTCTGCCCTGCCCATCTGTCATACTTATACCTAAAGTCTACACTCGACTCAAGGTCAACCCACCTGAAATTACCTAATATAAGTAGAATAGATAGTGTAACGAGACTTAGAATTAACACCTTCTTTTTCAAAAAAACACATCCTTATGTTGTGTAAATTACATTTATTTTCAAGTATACCTCGTGTTTATGAGATTGGGTATTCAGAAATGATGTCGCTTTAGTCCGGTTGAAATGTCGCAAAAGTACATGGTAAGGCGAAGTGAAGATCGTTTATACTCGCCTTATCATACGATAATGAAAATCATTATCACATACAAGGGGGATTCATCTTGATTAAAGGAACAGAGGGGAAAACGGCGATAAGCAAGATATACGCTGCCCAAAAAACACGATTTGTAATGGGTCTGATGCTGGCACTTGTGCTTGTATTAACGGCTTGTGGTGCCGGAGCAGGTACAAATGGGGGCAATGAGTCCGCTGCAACGCCTGCGGAGACACCTTCGAATACAGAAACTCAAGCTGCTGGAGCTTTTCCTGTAACGCTCAAACATATGAAGGGCGAGCTAACACTAGACGAGAAACCACAGAGAATTGCTGTGCTTGATGTTAAGTTTCTGGATCAGATGTTAGCTGTTGGCGAGAAGCCGGCAGGTAGTGTTATCGCTGGAGGTAACACCGATTTTCCAGAATATTTAGGTGATGAGCCGAAGGACGTACAGGTTCTGGGTACACGGGACGAGCCTAATCTGGAAGCCATTGTAGCTTTGGATCCGGATCTGATCATTATGACCGACTTCCAAGAGAAGCAGTATGAGAGTGTGAGCAAAATTGCACCAACCCTCGTACTCGACTTCTACGAAGACTGGCGTGATACGTTAGCTACGATTGCTCAGATTACAGACAAGCAGGATGAGGCAGAGAAAGTGCGCACAGCGTATGAAGAGAAAGCGGCTGGAGTTAAGGCGCAGTTGACAGAGAAAATGGGAGATGAAACGATAGCTCTTATTCGTCCGAGAAAAGAAGGCATTCGCGTTCATGGTATCGAGCATCGCACAGGCGAAATTCTGTATAAAGACTTAGGCTTGAAAATGCCTGCACTCGTTGAGGAGATCAAAGGTGATACTTCTGTTGAAATCTCGATGGAGAAGGTTCCTGAGATCGGCGCAGATCGTTATTTCGTACTGTCAGATGAGCTGTTCGCAGCAGAGGCAGAGGCAATGGTTAGCAATCCAGTATGGCAATCTCTAGATGCAGTGAAAAACAACCTTACCTATGACGTAAACTCAACATTGTGGATCGCATACTATGGCCCTATCGCGATTAATCTGATTGTAGATCAAGCATCAGAAGCGCTGCTGGGATCGAATTAGTATGAATCAGTATCTCTCGAGTGACTTATGGAAAGAAACCGTGGAGGATCATTCGATTCTGCTTGGTAAGCCGCCTGAGAATAGTGTTCGTACCATTGCTTTGAGTGAGTTACATGATGAAGCGGTATGCCGAGAGTATATCAGCTGGTTTCAGGAATATATTGATGCGCCTGACATGAAGGTTGCCGCTTCCATGTTAGCCAAGCGAATTGGTTATCTGTGGACAGCTCCACTTGTGACCGCAATGACATTTCATCATCAGCATGTGTCGTTTCAGCTGGAGAACAGCTTCCTTTATCATCCGACGCTCTCAGCTAATGATGGCGGTACACGTTTTCCTTTTCTAGCGGTGAATGGGCTTCAAGCAGAAGAACTAACGGGTGAAAGAAATGTGTGGCGGGAAAAGGTGGTACAGGAGATGTTTGCACAGCAGCTTACACCGTTGTTGCAGACACTTGCTGTGATAGCACCTCTATCCATGAGCATTCTCTGGGAGAATATCATGGTACGTATTGGGCCGCTGTATACGCCTGATGCAGACGAGGTAGAGCAGGGAAATGAGCATATCCAGGCTGATTTTTCATATCTGACGCAGGTGGCATCTGGGCAAATGTTTGGTGTGAGAAAGAATCCGCTAACCCGCTTCACGTACATGAAAGACAATGCTCCAGTTGCAAAAAGCGAACGGATCACCTGTTGTTTCTATTACCAGATGTCAGGGGAATATTGCAGGAAATGTCCGAAGATTGACAGTGAGAATGAATCTCAATTAAAATGACAATAACAACAATTTTACCTTTGCTAAGGGACTCGCTTGGAGTTAAAGGTGTACACCTATTCGGGCGATCCTATCTAGCTAAGGATGCTATTGTCAGGAGATGAGAGAAATGCTGCTGCAAGAACAGACAAGTCTATGGAGTAATACGGCGATCAAGGTGCTTGACGTGCATAGCGGAATTTTGCAGACAGGCAGTGGGCTTAGCGAAATCGAATTAACATCCAATGTGTTGCTACTAGCAGGCGGTGGAGAAGGGGAGCTCCTAATTAATGGTGAGGTTTGCCATGTTGGGGCTTCTTTTGCTGCTCATGTGGCGAAGGGAGCATCCTTTACGCTGACTGCTAGAGCGGACAGTATTCAATATATTGTGATCATGTACCAGGCTTCTTCTATGGAAGGAGCCTCCCTTGTTATGCCCTCGTATCGCAAACATCCATTGAACATTTCGTTTGTTCAGCATTCGGTAACCCAAGCGGAATGGATTCAGGTCGCGGAGAAAATTGTAGCAAAATGGAGTCGTGGTGAAGGGCTGGAACGGTTTCACGCCAATGCATTGATGCAGGGCATAATCTACGAACTCATTATGGAGTATGAGAGCAGTCAGGGCGGAGCAAAGTCAGACATGGTGGATGCTGTCGCTACATTTATATCGGGTCACTATCGGCAGAATCTGGAGCTGAAGGAGTTAGCGGCACTTGCTGGATGTAGTGTAAGACAGCTACAGCGACGCTTCAAACAAGAGAAAGAGCTCGGACCGATGGAGTACGTCATTCAGTTACGGATGGAGAGTGCGGCGCGGATGCTGCGTCATACGGATGTTTCCATCGGTGAAATTGCTGACAAAATGGGTTATCGCGACATGTACTATTTCAGCAGAGCATTTAAAAAATATTTTGGAGTGCCTCCGCAGCGTTATAGGCTTGCTGTCGCTTCGAGAGATACACTCATAGCTAATCCATTGTTGCGAGACCACATGGCTTCATCCTATGAGTCTTCACAAGGCCCGGTGATTTGCCATATGCGTGGTGAATATTGTGTCACGAGTACGCCTCAGCGTATCGCTGTACTCGATGTTCAATATGCGGATCATTTGCTTGCGTTAGAGTTGTCTCCAGCAGGCAGTGTAGGAACGGGAAGTGCAGTAATCAATTTCCCACAATATATTAGAGCAGGACTCCAGAATACCGAGTTGCTCGGAACCTACGAGTACCTTGATCTGCCTGCGGTGGAACGGTTGGCACCAGATCTGATTATCTGTACCGAGGTGCATGATCAATACTATGAGCGCTTAAGCCGGATTGCTCCAGTTCTCATGTTCAAGCGCAATGAGAGCTGGCAGACCATTCTGAGCTTGTTCGGTGAACTAACGGGTAAGCGAGCAGAAGCCAAACGTATTATTGCAGATTATCATCGACGAACGGCACTCTTGTCAGAGGAGCTTGCTCCAATACTGGCAGGCAAAAGTGTGGCATTGATTCGTCCGCTGGAGTCTCTGATTCGCGTACATTCTCCATCTCATCGTACAGGTGCTGTGTTATACCGTGATCTAGGTCTGCCTGCTCCATTATTTGTCGCAGATACCTCCGATACGGCTTATCATATTTCGGTAGATAGACTACCAGTTGTACACGCCAGTCACTACTTCTTACTGAGTAATGAACTCATTCAGGATGGCATATCTGCGACAGAGCAACGTGTGTGGGGTATGCTGGATGAGGGTGAACGACAACACATACACTCGGTCGATGCTGCAACCTGGATAGGCTGTTATGGACCGACAGGTATTAACGGGATCGTAGATCAGATTGCGCAGGCTTTTTTGGCTTAAAGGGGGACTTCCCATCCGTATTTGAGAAAAGGGCTATAGTTCAGATCCTTCACTAGTTTATTGCTACAGGTATTTGACACAGTTAATAAATGAACGGTAAAATCCAGATATTCCCTGAATTCAGAAACTAAATATTTCTTTAGTAGGTGTGAGGTATTCTATGACGAGAATTACGGTTACGCCAGAGCAACTTTTCGCGATTAGTAAACAGTTCTCTTCAGCTTATACCACTCTTCAACACATGAATGAAAGTCTTCTACGAAGCATGACTGATATAGAAGCGAACTGGGATGGGAGTACTAGAGAAAGGTTCTACTATGATTTCAAGAAGTCACAGCTTGTTATGACTGAAGTTGTCACACTTATGAGTTCAATATCAACTGTGTTACATAACCATGGAGAACGATTTCTCCAAGCTGATCACGGGTCGGAAGGGCGAGTAGACATGAACTGTTTACCACCACCCCCACCGAATGCTTGTGGCCCACAGGAAGGTGTAGACGATCGGAATGCAGTTGAGAAGTCTGTAGATAGTTTAAAAGAGCTAGGACAAGCATTTATAAAATCGGCAGATGACCGATATCAGAAGAGATATGATAGTGTAGGCGGATTTCTGGATTACTGGACATTTGGTATTCCAAGTGGACTCGTAAACGGGTATGTTGATCGAGCTGACAGAGCTTTAGAGTCGCCTCAAGACACACTGAACTGGTTGACATTTGGAGTCCATGGAACGATTAGGGAAGCCGTTTTGCCTACAAATGCTTGGTCAAGTGAACATTGGGCAAGTATGCTTGGTACAGGTGGTATGGTATTAGGGGTAAGCTCTGTTTTAAAACCAAAGCTGCATATCAATCCCCCTGTCAAATATGAGGGTGCAGTGGATTTTAGACAGATTTTAAGTGACGGACAACGCAATGAGCTTCCGCTGACGGATAACCAAAAGATTGAGATAAAGAGTTACTTGAACAAGCTTGATTTCCCCGAAGAAAATATCTTAATCGCACAACCTGGTTATTATGATACCTGGAATACAGGCATGATGTATAATCGCTTGGTCATCAATACGGATGTCTTACCAGCAGCAGCCCCGGGAGTAGGGACTTTGAGTGCGAATACACGCATTTCAATGAATGCTACACTAGCTCACGAGATTGTTGGGCACTATGAGGCTTCTATCGCAGGCAGAGCGTTCCCACTTTATGAACTTCCTTCTGAAGTCTTCAAAAGAAACTATGCTCTTGATGAGGCTCAGGCAAGTATCCGGGCAGCAAGGTTTGCTCCTGAACTCAATTCTACTGAACGGTATGCTTTATTGAGAGATGCGATGGTTAGACTTCGTAATGCCGATCTCAGAGTGCGAGATGTCAAAGGCGAGCTATTCATTGATCAGAGATAAGGAGGACATACAATGGAAACTAAAATGCTGTTTGGCGTGGGATTAGTCTTCGATGCTCCAGAATTCGGAACCATCGTTATGGGGGCTAATGAAGAGTTGGATGAACTACTTCCTTCAACAATTAAAGAAATGATCGGTAAACAGATTATCATCAAAAAAACGGATGGGGAAGAGCAAATATTCGAAGTTGTTTCTACTCAAATTAATCATTCTATTGCGGGTAAAAAGAATGTTGGGATATGTTTGGGGAAAGGGATATCACCAGATGAAATAGTAGCTGGTTCAATCGTCTACTGTTATCCATGAGGACAAATTGACAGTAGGTTTGTTTTGTTGAAGCTACATGGAGTGGCAGTTTTTTATTGCACTGGCTGTGCCTAGCTTTCTTTTTTTAAGATCATATATGTTCCAAAAGCATCGGAAGGTCATCTGATTCCCTTTTTGGGATGAGGATAGCCTTCCTTTTTATTTCTTAAAATTGCGGTGAAAGACATAGACTCAAACAAAGGAGAGTTTCCTATGAACGATGATACTATAACCAAAGACACGATCACCATAACTAAAGGCTCCAATCATGCATTACATATTTGTTTTTCCCTATAACCCTGCATATCTTCAGCGCATTCGTCAGATTACGGGCAGGAGTGGGAACCCAAACAGCAAATATGGATCATATCCTACACTATTGCGGCCATCCAGGAGTTTACGAGCCAGTTTGATCCAGATGAAGTTCATATTACCTCGGAGTTGTGCGTCTGAGTTGCAGCGATCTCGATATTGAAAGGCAGAAACTTATTGTGAGACAGGGGAAGGGTCAAAGATTGGAGGACGCTTCTTTCGAATCTCGCCTAAGATATGGTGCAGAAATACATATCTGAATATAGACCCAATCGTTGGCTGTTTCCGGGCCAATCTTTTGATCGACCTCTTACTGAGCGGAGCGTACAGAAGGTTTCTGAAGAAGCTAGACAACGCGCAGGAATTGTGGAAAAGGTAAGTATTCATGCGCTGAGACACTCTTTCATCACGCATTTACTGGAAAATGGAACAGACCTGTGCTATATCCAGGAGCTGCTTGGTCACACAAGTGCACGAACAACCCAGCGATATACGCATGTGAGGACAAAGAATATTCAACGAATTCAGAGCCCGCTGGATCGTCTGGATCTGGGAGAATGAGTGTTGCTATAAATCTACCTTTTTCGCCAAATTCTTCTTCGCAAATACCAATGCTTGGGGTATCATATACGTAGTCAGATATCAGCCAGGATATGTGGTGTTTACGAAGTACATAAATTAGATGTTAGGTGAAATTTCTGAAAATGGAGGAACTAATTTGTGGGATAAATTAATACAGCTCGATGGTGAAACATTAAAATCAGTAATTTCGCTTTTCGCGTTATTTTTTTCATTATTAGCTATAGTAATTACTTTTTGGAATGTAAATAGACAACGAGTTGCTAATCTAAAGAATGACACTGAAAAATTTAAAAGAGAATTAAATCTAAAAACATGTGATGAGTTCATTGAAAAGATATTTAGTGCTAAACAACTGCTGCAAAGGACGCGAAGTCTTGAGGGACAATTAAGGTGGATGATATTTGGAGCTAAGTCGCAAGAAGAATTTAATGAAGATTTATGGGGGATTATTGAAGATAAGAGCATAGAGGATTTATGGCTGTACATTCTGAAGAGAGAAATAATTCTTAAAAAGTACAAGGGAGATTGTGAAAAACTGTATAAGGAATGGGATAGATCTACACAAGAAATTTGGAAATTTAAGAACTTTTGGATTCCAGGGAGAACAGATCAAGAACTTTTTGAAGAAATCATAAAACCTAATGAGATAGCTGAACCTTTAATTGAACTAACTGAAAAATTACAGAGACAGATTCAGAATGATTTTTTAGGTCATATTTATCAAAATAAGATTTGAAATATAGACCAGTTATGTTTATGAATGAAGTCAGAAACATCACCTAACATAGCATTCCTGCATTGTCGCTGACGCTCCTTGGTCGCCAAGGGGGATTTCGAAGTAGTAATTTCATGCGACACATTCAACCGGCTAAGTCTGACGACCCGGACCTACGGTCCTTAAGCTGCTTGAACGTCAGGAATGCACAAACGTTATCGGAAATTCATATAAAAAGTGGAGGGACAACAAATGGGAACAAAGTTTGCAAATCTTCATATCAAAACTGAAGATCAAACCATAATTATTGAAGGGCTAAATCAGTTAAATAATCAATTAGGGAATAAGTTGACTGGATATACAAACGATAAAAGAAATATCATTGATCAGTACCTACAGAGAATCGAGAAAGAAGAACCAAATAGAGAAAAACATTTGGAGGTCACTTATTATATTGATCACGAAAGACAGTGGACTACTATCCTGAATGACTATTTTGAATGGGGGACGATTGAACAGGTTGGAGAATTGCTTTCAAAGTGTATATCTGAACCTATTATGACTATAGGCTTTTTTGATGAAGATATTTTTGAATTCACTTTATTTCAAAACGGAAAGATTAAATTTAAAAAGTATTTTTGTGGAGAATGGGCGAGTGAAGAATATGATCTTAATGAGGAAGTAATGGATGTTAAATATTTAAAGGAAGTTCTTGAGATTGATCAAGAAAGTATAGATAAATTACTACAGGTTGAAAATCCTGAAGAAGCTGTGGATGAGCTTGCCCAATTGATTCATATTCATTTATGGGTGAGTTCAAATTGGATTCCTGAGGATGAAGAGCTTAAGAAAAAATATTCCAAGTTAGATTTAAAGATTATGTAAGCAGCTCAAGGAGATATGAACATCCGATAACATAATATTCAAGCAGCGGCTCCTGTCGGAGTCTTGGTCTGCTGAGAGGATTTCGAAGAGGAATTTCAGCAGACAACCCCTTCGGGGTTCATGAATACGGGAACGTTAGCAGAAACCTCTGTTAAGAACATGTTAAAGACCAGGTTCAAACACAAAAATTATTAGATTTGAGACAACATGATGTAAAAACTATTTAAACAGAGGAGTTGATAGTCATGAGCAAAA
>NZ_JAKRNP010000023.1:0-58450 GCF_022346845.1 Paenibacillus sp. ACRSA
TAAGACCCCTTGAAGACGACGAGGTAGATAGGCTGGGGGTGGAAGTGCAGTAATGCATGGAGCTGACCAGTACTAATCGGTCGAGGGCTTATCCAATTGCAAGTTCTACATCGCAGACTTTCGTTTCGAATCTAGTTTTCAGAGAACAAACACTCTGAAATGTAAGCTAAGCTATGCGTTTGGTGGCGATAGCGGAGGGGTTCCACACGTACCCATCCCGAACACGACCGTTAAGCCCTCTAGCGCCGATGGTACTTGGACCGCAGGGTTCTGGGAGAGTAGGACGCCGCCAAGCAAAGAACCACTGCCGATGTTATTCGGTGGTGGTTTTTATTTGTTTACAACCCATTAATAAGCATAATGATGTACTCAGATCACGCCTATATTTTCTATGATATCGCCATTTAAGATTGAATGGTCTTTTTGTCATATCTACACTTTGTCCACACAAGAAATACACTTGTATGCATCAGGCAGTACACCTGATATAACCAGTCACTTTCCCTTGACAGGCTAAATATCGCTTTGCTAAGATGGCAATAATAAATTTTTCAGAAAACGCATTTTCGGCGTAAAATACAGCCTAGGATCTTCGGGTTTTGGACCGTAAAGCTGAGCAAACATAAGGAGGAACACCCGCGTGTGGGAAGATAAATTTGGTAAGGAAGGCTTGACCTTCGACGATGTATTGCTGGTGCCACGGAAATCCGAGACACTACCTAAAGAAGTAGATGTATCTGTACGTTTGAGCGATAGTGTAAAACTGAATATTCCATTGATCAGTGCGGGTATGGATACCGTGACAGAAGCAACATTGGCAATCGCTATTGCTCGTGAAGGCGGCATCGGGATTATTCATAAAAATATGTCTGTCGAGCAACAAGCGGAGGAAGTGGATCGTGTTAAACGCTCGGAAAGCGGCGTTATTACGAACCCATTCTCATTGACAGCAGAACACTTGGTATCTGATGCAGAAGCTGTTATGGCGAAGTACCGTATCTCCGGTGTACCTATCGTTGAGGGTGAACAGAAGCTAGTCGGCATTCTGACTAACCGTGACTTACGCTTCATTCACGACTACGGCATTAAAATCAGCGAAGTAATGACTCGTGAGAACCTGGTAACTGCTCCTGTAGGCACGACGCTGCAAGAAGCGGAAGGTATTCTGCAGAAGCATAAAATCGAGAAGCTTCCATTGGTAGATGAGTCCAACACATTGAAGGGTCTCATTACAATTAAAGATATTGAAAAAGCAATTCAATTCCCGAATGCAGCCAAAGATGCACAAGGTCGTCTCTTGGTAGGTGCGGCAATTGGTATTTCAAAAGACACATTTGAACGTGCTGATGCACTCGTACAAGCAGGCGTTGATCTAATCACTGTAGACTCTGCTCACGGTCATCACATCAACATCATTGATGCAGTCCGTCAACTGCGCGAGCGTTTCCCGAACCTTACGATTGTTGCAGGTAACGTAGCAACTGGTGAAGCAACACGTGATCTCATTGAAGCAGGTGCTTCTGTAGTAAAAGTAGGTATCGGACCTGGTTCTATTTGTACAACTCGTGTTATCGCAGGGATCGGCGTTCCTCAGGTAACAGCTGTATACGATTGTGCGACTGTAGCACGTGAGTATGGAATTCCGATTATTGCCGATGGTGGTATTAAGTACTCCGGTGAAATCACGAAGGCTCTTGCAGCAGGCGCTCATGCCGTTATGCTGGGAAGCTTGTTTGCAGGTACAGAAGAAAGCCCAGGCGAATCTGAGATCTATCAGGGACGTCGCTTCAAGGTATACCGTGGTATGGGTTCAATGAGTGCGATGAAACAAGGAAGTAAGGATCGTTACTTCCAAGATGATGATAAGAAACTTGTTCCGGAAGGAATCGAGGGTCGTGTAGCATACAAAGGTCCTTTGTCTGATACAATTCATCAACTGATTGGTGGTCTGCGTTCTGGTATGGGTTACTGTGGAACAAGCAGCTTGGATCATCTTCGTAATGATACACATTTCATCCGCATTACCGGTGCAGGGTTGCGGGAGAGTCACCCACATGATGTACAGATTACAAAAGAAGCACCTAACTACTCGTTGTAATCGGAAGAGAGTTAACTATTTCCAAGACAGGCTTGGCGATTTTCGCCGGGTCTGTCTTTTTTTGCGGATACCCCTGTGATAGAATAGAACAAGCGGTGACGATTCTTTAATGGATTAGGGCGTTGCGGCGATTTTTTGACGTGAATCTATGGAAATGACACCTGATCCGGTTGGTGAGCATACATAGGTTGACCCGCTAAATAGAAGCGCGGACGACCATCTACATAAACATGAGAGTTCATGCTGATGAAATGACAGTCAATATTGAAATTCAGGGCAATTACATGCTCATTCGATATAGCGCATTAAAACAACGTTACACATGGATTTAACACATGACGGGGACTAAGAAAATATCGCAGCTTAAGCTGCACTGAAGCATAAAACGGAAAGCTTCGGATTTGAAGGGAGTATTCATCTTGAAAGTCAAAACAATGAACAAAAAGAAACGCCAAATGCTTAAAAAAAGCGTTGCCTCGGTGATGCTGATTAATATGCTATGCCTGTCTGCGGTAATGCCTGTCATGGCTGCGGCAAACGATTCAGGACAAGTCCTTACGGCAGCAGCAACGACGACAAAAACCGAAAAAACAGTTAAGATCCCGGGCGTCGATGACCTAGGGCTCGAAGTTAAGAATGCTGTACTAATGGAAGCATCAACGGGTCAGGTTCTTCTCTCTGTAAATGCAGATGAAGCAAAACCTCCTGCAAGTATGACTAAGATGATGACAGAGTATATTGTGGCTGAAGAAGTGAAGCAAGGCAGACTTAGTTGGGATGATGTTGTTACTGTTAAAGAGAACGCAGCGAAAAGCATTGGCTCGCGCATCTTTCTGGCAGAAGGGGATCAGCATACTGTCAAAGAGCTCTATATCGCGATGGCAGTTGGATCGGCCAACGATGCTACCGTTGCTTTGGCTGAACACGTTGCCGGCTCCGAAGAAGCATTTGTCAAAATGATGAATGAAGAAGCAAAACGGATGGGCATGAAAGATACCTTTTTCATTAACTCGTCAGGCCTTGACCGTGCCGATATGCCTGCAAAATTCCGCCCGGATGAAGATAAAGAAACCATGATGTCAGCAATTGATGCGGCGATTCTATGTAGATATATAATTATGGATCATCCGGACTACAAAGAATTCACTACAATACAATCCTATAAATTCCGTCCAAATGATAAAGCACCAATTATCAACTATAACTGGATGTTGGAAGAGAATAAAAATATAACCAATTTCAAAAGCTATGCTTATGAAGGTCTGGATGGAATGAAAACAGGCCACACCACAAACGCAGGAAACAACTTCACGGGTACAGCTGAGCGTGATGGTATGCGTCTGATCAGTGTAGTTATGGGTACAACTTCAGAATCTGCACGTTTCAAGGAAACGAAGAAGGTACTGGATTTCGGATTTAACAACTTCGAAGTTAAACAGGCTGTTGCTGCTAAAACAAAAGTGACCGGTTGGGAATCTGTGCCTCTAAAAAAAGGTGCAGAAACAACGGTTCCTGTTGTTACAGACAATGCTGTAAGTTTTGTTGTTCCTAAAGGAACACAAAACCTGGATGTGACGTTTAAAGCGAACATCACCGAAGCAGACAAGCTAGTTGCTCCAATTAAAGCAGGGACTAAAGTCGGAACGGTAACGTATAGCTACAAAGCGGACGGCATTGAACCTCAGGAGAAAACGGTGAATCTCATTACCGCAGAAGAAGCGGAGAAGGGCGGCTGGTTCCGTCTATTCTTCCGTGCTGTGAAGGATTTCTTCGTTGATCTATTCGATGGAATCAAAAACTTGTTCTAGTTTATGCCTGAACTGAAGGTTATCTTCTTAACCATGACAAATTGCAATTAATTCCGACTGGATGCATTGTATATTTACAATTTTTCCGGTAAAATATCAAGTTAGAATTCTACGTATGAATCAGTAAAAAGTCTAAATGTTCTTCTGCCCTAGTATGGTGAATTCACATTCACCATAGGGGTAAGAGCAGCACATACATTACGGGGGGCTTGGAATATGGAAACAGGAACATCGCGCGTTAAAAGAGGTATGGCTGAAATGCAAAAAGGTGGCGTCATCATGGACGTTATGAATGCAGAGCAAGCTAAAATCGCTGAAGCAGCAGGTGCTACGGCGGTTATGGCTTTAGAACGTGTTCCTTCTGATATTCGTGCGGCTGGTGGAGTGGCTCGTATGGCGGATCCAACAATTGTCGAAGAAGTGATGAAAGTTGTAACTATTCCAGTCATGGCAAAAGCTCGGATTGGACACTATGTTGAAGCCAAAGTTCTAGAATCACTCGGGGTAGACTATCTGGATGAGAGTGAAGTGCTAACTCCTGCGGATGAAGTATTCCATATTGATAAGCATGAGTTCACTGTACCGTTTGTATGTGGAGCTAAAGACCTTGGGGAAGCATTGCGCCGTATTGGTGAAGGAGCTTCCATGATTCGTACGAAAGGTGAACCGGGAACAGGAAATATCGTTGAAGCTGTTCGTCATATGCGTTTCATTAACAGCCAGATTCGCAAAGTTACGAATATGTCCAAGGATGAGTTGTATGCTGAAGCGAAAAACCTGGGTGTTGCCTATGAGCTGCTGCTTGACGTACATGAGAATGGTAAGCTGCCTGTAGTTAACTTTGCAGCGGGTGGTGTAGCTACTCCTGCGGATGCAGCGCTTATGATGCACCTGGGAGCTGATGGCGTATTCGTAGGTTCAGGGATTTTTAAATCGGACAGCCCTGAGAAATTCGCTCGTGCCATCGTAGAAGCAACAACGCACTATACGGATTACAAACTGATTGCTGAAGTTTCCAAAAACCTCGGAGCACCAATGAAAGGTATCGAGATTTCCAAGCTTTCGCCTTCTGAGCGTATGCAGGATCGCGGCTGGTAAGAGAAGGGGAATTGCAGATGAAGATCGGCGTTTTAGCACTTCAGGGCGCAGTAACGGAGCATATCCGTAGTGTTGAGCAAGCTGGGGCAGAGGGAGTTGCCATCAAAAACATCGAGCAACTGGATGAGTTGGATGGGTTGATTCTTCCTGGTGGTGAGAGCACTACAATTGGTAAACTGATGCGTAAATATGGCTTTATGGAAGCTATTCGTGATTTTGCTGCAGCAGGTAAACCGGTTTTTGGTACTTGCGCAGGGTTGATTGTAATGGCTAAGTATATTGCAGGTCAGGAAGAGGCTCATTTGGAACTGATGGATATGACTGTATCCCGTAATGCTTTTGGACGGCAGAGAGAAAGCTTTGAGACAGATTTGCCAGTCAAGGGAATTGAAGAAACGGTGAGGGCTGTATTCATTCGGGCTCCTTTAATTGAAAGTGTAGGAGAACAGGTTGAGGTTCTTTCCACATACAAGGATGAAATTGTAACAGCACGTCAGGGTCATTTGCTGGCTTGTTCTTACCATCCTGAATTGACGGACGACTACCGCTTGCATGCTTACTTTGTAGACATGGCTCGGTCATATAAAGCGTCTGTGCAGAATCTATAGCAACGATGAACAACCTATGATTGCCCGGAAACAGATCGCTCCTACAATCACTCCAGAGAGTGGCTGTAGGGGTTGCATCTAATCGGATGCCTGATGTTGCCCGTATCTGCTTCCAAAGCGGGAATCGCAGCATAGGGTGTCTTCCGAGGTTCATGGGTTGTTTTTAGTGTTAACGAATGATGAAAGATACAGGCTCACAAAGGCATGACTGATCTACATATCAGAATCTACATTTGTGGGGCTATTAGGAGGGGTAATCGATGCTTGATGTGAAGATATTGCGGAATGAGTACGCACGTGTAGAAGAAGCATTAACGAATCGCGGCAAGTCACTGGATCTCATTGCTGGATTTACTGAAATGGATACTAAACGCAGAGAGTTGCTGCAAGAGAATGAAACGTTAAAAGGTCGTCGGAATACAGTATCAGGAGAAGTAGCACGCCTGAAGAAAAATCGGGAGAACGCAGACGATCTCATCGTCGAGATGCGTGAGGTTTCCGATCGAATCAAAGCAATGGATGAAGAAGTTCGTGAGTTGGAAGCGAAGATTAATGAGCTGACAATGGCGATCCCAAACATTCCGAATGAGAGTGTACCTGTTGGAGCTTCCGAAGAGGACAATGTTGAGGTTCGCCGCTACGCAGAGCCGAAATCATTTTCTTTCACACCAAAAGCGCACTGGGAAATTGCTCAGGATCTCGATATCCTTGATTTTGAAGCAGCCGCTAAGGTAACAGGTTCCCGTTTTACGTTTTACAAAGGACTTGGTGCTCGTCTGGAACGAGCTCTGATTAACTTCATGATGGATCTGCACAGTGATCAACATGGTTATGAAGAGATTCTGCCTCCTTATATCGTGAACCGGGATAGTCTGTTTGGTACAGGACAACTGCCTAAGTTTGAAGAAGACTTGTTCAAGCTGAAAGATACAGAGTATTACCTGATTCCAACTGCCGAAGTTCCGGTAACGAACTATCATCGCGAAGAGATTCTGAATATGGAGGATCTGCCGAAACATTTTGTGGCATACAGCTCATGTTTCCGTTCAGAAGCAGGTTCAGCTGGGCGCGATACGCGTGGTCTGATTCGCCAGCATCAGTTCAATAAAGTAGAATTGCTAAAACTCTCTTCTCCAGAAACTTCTTATGAGGAATTGGAGAAAATGACACAAAATGCAGAGCGTGTGCTGCAATTGTTGGAACTTCCATACCGTGTTCTTACGCTATGTACAGCCGATATGGGATTCACATCAGCTAAAACTTATGATATTGAAGTATGGTTGCCGGAAAGTGACACATATCGTGAGATTTCTTCATGTTCTAACTGTGAGGATTTCCAAGCACGTCGGGCTAATATTCGTTTTCGTAGAGAACCAAAAGCGAAGCCGGAATTTGTGCACACACTGAACGGTTCAGGTCTTGCTGTTGGACGTACAGTTGCTGCGATCTTGGAAAACTACCAACAGGAAGATGGCACAGTCGTGATTCCAGAGATTCTTCGTCCTTATATGGGTGGAACCAGTGTCATTACACGTCGTGCATAGAACCTGGAATGTTATATATTCTAAAGCGTGGGATCAGATCGAAATCACGAATAATAATGAACCCGTCATCGAGAGGATGGCGGGTTCTATTTTTAAACGAACGAGAGCCTGGCTCTAATTTGAAGCAGATCAAGGATATAAATTGAATTTAAAATAAATTTTAAAAATATTGTTTAAAAAGCTTGCTATAATGCCTAACATTATGGTATGATATCTCTCGTGGCAAGTTTATAAAATATTTTCCCTGGAGAGGTACCGAAGCGGTCATAACGGGGCGGTCTTGAAAACCGTTAGGGGGCAACTCCACGTGGGTTCGAATCCCACCCTCTCCGCCATAACTTAAAATGACACACCGTATAAGGATTTGCGGTGATTATGATTGAAACGCACTAGACTGTTGAACAGCGGTCTGGTGCGTTTTTTTGTGTTCGTGACCGTTAGAGACAATTCTAACGGGAGGTATTAAATATGAGTTCAAGCAATGGAAAAACACCGCATAAGCGCGGACAAAGGAAGAATAATTTAGACATTCCTCAGCGGTTATTAGACCGCCTTACTCCTTCGGTCTTGGAAACGTCCCGCTCTACACTTCAAGAAGACGAGAAACCTCGCCCTGAGACATTGACACTGGACAAGCTATTTAACCGTTACTACTCCGCACGGCAAGCGGCAGGGGCGGCAGAACGTACCTTAGAAGACTACAGGAAGCATATAAACTGGTTTCGGCGTTTCTTGGCCAATGAGTACAGCGGTCTTGATAACTTTGTACCTAATCGTGATGTCATCCGTGTATGGATTTCATCTATGTTGACGGTACAAAAGCTAAAGCCTTCAACAATAAATATTAGATTACGTACAGTTAAGGCAATGTTCAATTGGGCTATAAGTGAAAGAATCATAAAAGAATCTCCATTTGAAAATGTTGAGTTATTGAAGGTACCTGAAGAAGATTTCCAAGTGATTTCAAAGGCACAGGAAAGAAAGCTCTTCAATTGCTGTGAATTGACTACCTTCTTGGGACTGCGTGATGCATTATTGATGTCTTTTCTTCTTGATACTGGGGTGCGTATTGGGGAGTGCATGAGAATATTTGTAGAGGAAGTTGATTTACAGAATCGTTCTGCTTCCGTACGTGCAGAATCAGCTAAAACTAGAAAAGCACGGACAGTATACTTTGGAGTAAGAACCCAAGAGCTATTGGTTATTTACCTTGCTTGGCATGAGATGAACGGACAAGCTCCAAACTTATTTCTAAATGAATATGGTCAGCCATTAGATAAGAATTGGGCAACAAGATGTATTAGCTACATCGGGAAGAAGGCAAAGATTACGGGGGTTCGTATAAGCCCTCACACATTCCGCCATACATTTGCTACTCGTTATATAAAGGCAACAGGTGACCCTTTTTCATTACGACGATTGCTCGGACATTCATCAATGGAAATGGTCAACCGTTATGTTAATCAGGATGTTGCTGATGTTCGTGAGCAATACGAGAAGTTTATGAACAGAGGGGACTGAGCGGTGCTTACGGACTAAGGTATGGCTGGGAAGATGGTGTGATTACCGCCTGAACTTCTGGGCATTTTCAGAAAAGTATGTAAGCGATGCTGTAGATAAGATGATGAGCACTATGTAGGCTAACATTAGCGTTATTTTTGTGATAAAATATGGGAGGGAATACCACTTGTAATACAACTTATAATATAACTTCACTACCCCCCTTACGAAAAATAAGGGGGGTGTTTCGATATGTTTTCAATCAGTATTCTTAACCATATTGATGCTGATTTAGGGAATGGAATTAAAGAATTTCTAAAAACTTATTGGTTTGTAATCGGAATGCTATTTGGTGCCATCCTGTATCTGATTGAGCAAAAGTTTAAGAAATAACTTTGAGGAGGATTACGATTGAAGCAAGTGAGCAAAATCATTGGAATTGAGGAATACAGAAGGATAAAGACTTTAAGGAAATATTCTAAACCAAAACCTATTAAGAAACTGACGGCAGAACAAATGAAGTCGTCAAATGAGAAGAAAAGACGAGAAGATTGAGAAAGTTTCGGAACAACAAACATGATTAATAGGAGTGAGGGTTATGAGTTCTATAAAGCCGTTAGAGCACATTATCAAAGATGAAAAAGCCTTGAGGTTACTGGAGATGGTTGGTGAGTATTTTCAGTATGCTGAAAAGGCTCGTACAAAATTAGACGATTTGACTATCATACTCAAAGATATAATCTTAGAGCCTTACACATGTGAAGGGCGATTTAATGCTGATTACGAATTAGTTAGCAAATTAGATAGTGTAGCACTAGGAACTGGTACAAAAGAAGGGCTCGTTGAATTTATTAAGAATTGTCAGGACAAGCAGGGCTAATATTTATCTTTCTGGCCGATTAAACTTCAGTATGAAATAGAAAATTATACTTCTCCTTAAAATCTAATATTTGATTGTAGAGACGACTTTTCAATGCGGAGGTCGTCTTTTCTTTGTCCCCGCTTCTCTCTCGACTATGTGGGGATTTTGAGAATGTTTTCTTAAATATATAGATGTGTCCGAATAAGGCATATTAGGTCAGAATCAAGGCACTATTATAGTAGTTTAATAAAAGGAGAAGTGGTAATGGAAAGTTTAGTGAGTTCAAATGTAGTGTGTGACAAGTATAGCATTTCAAAGCGTACGCTATGCAGATGGAAACATGAGGGATTACCTTCTGTCAAATTATCATACAACATGGTCAGGTATCAGCTTGCTGAAGTGGCTAAATGGATTGAATCTAACAAAGTTATGGCGACAGGAGTGGGAAAAGAATGAGTATGGCGCATAGGCTTCTTGAAGAAGCAGACAAAAGATTAAAGAGAAGTAGAGTTAATAGAGTAATAGATGGGAATGGGGAAGAACGAACCGATTGCATAGTAATAACCCCTGAAATGCTGGAAGCGGCTAGAAGGAGGGGGAAGCTGGAGACTTACAGGAACAGGACGGAAAATCCATTTACAATGGTGAATATGGAAGGGGCAAGACAAGTAGCGACAATGGGAAGGTTGAGTACAAAGGAGTTGGGGTATTTCTTGGTGCTTCAATCATATATAGGATATGACAACATGTTAAAAATGTCGTTAGATGCAAGAATACCTATGACGGAGAAGGGACTAGCGGAAGTACTAAGGATAAGAGATAAGAGAACATATTCCAACTTGCTCAGAAAGTTCATGGAACTAGGCTTAATACAAAGTCAAAGGATTTCTTTATTTAAGAAAGAATATGAAGCGCTTTACATCAGTAAAGCCTATTGCCTAAGGGGAACAAGCAAAGAGAACAAGCTAGTCAAGATTTTCATTGAAGCTATGCATGAACTGTACTGTCAGCAGGATATAAAGCCCGCTGATATTGGTTTCTTATATCGCATACTCCCATATATGCACTTTGAAAGTAATCACCTTGTAAGGCATCCCTACGAAAAGGATTTATCCAGTGCAGAAGCATTATCTCTAAGGGATGTAGTAGAAATCACTGGTATGGATGAAAAGAATGTCAAGGAACATCTTAGAATTAAGCTGTCTGGCGAGCATGTTTTTGGCTCGTTTAAGGCTGGGAAGAACAGTGTTTACAAAGTCAATCCATCATTATTCTATCGAGGTATTGCATCAGAACTAGTGAAAGCAGACTTTACTTTGACGGAACAGAGCCGTAATTAATGCGCTGTTCCTGTAACATGTACCGGAAAGTGATATTCACAAATTTTATAAGAGGAAAATGCAATCTCAATCGAGGGGTATTTTTGCAGGGATATTGAACAACCGAGGGGTATTTTTGCAAACTTTAAAGTGGTCTCAGCCTTAGAGCCATAAGGGTTTCAGGGATTTCCCAAAAGTAGTATCTCTCTTATCTTAGAAGATATATATAATTATTAAGGCTATAACTATAGGCAAAGGTGATAGGTTGTTTATTACCCAAAATAATCCGTTTACCGCGAAGCAAAGCAAGCAATCGTCAATCAATCTTATTCAAGATGTCCCTGTTGACGATTCAAATTATAGGCATTAGCAAAGAATATATAGCTGAGATAATGATATAACATATATATGATTGAAGTACCCAGTCATCTTAGTTAAATGGTTAGGTACTTGCCGCCTGAACTGGAATGAAATATATTCCGCATGTTTAAAATCAAATATGCATTGGCAGAGGAGTGAACAATATGACGTATTAAAATCAAAATTATACTCTACTTGCCAATGGATAAAATATATAACTTATGCAAGTCGTCGTCCAAATCTAAGCGCTTACGTAATCATTCCTATAGTGGCGGCGCTAAGATTCAGATAAAGGGATGTTATGGGCTTGTCAGAATATTGCCAACCAAAATGTTGCTTAGCAGAATTTTGTCGTTGGAACCGATGGATACATAATCATGACCTATACTTCATCTAACTAAAGTGCGCTTGGTAAACCGGAGTTTTTGTGTGTGACCCTGCGTAGCCCTAACTTCCTCGTTCTGATTCCGTTCCGGCGAATATCCCCCTCCCCCACTTCAGATAAGGTATATTATCAGTAGTAATCGGCATGTTTCTTTCTGAAGATTGTAAATATTACGACAGGTTATGTGTGTTATAATATGGTATAAATGTATTAGTGGTAGCTTGGTTCATATAAAGCTAACAACAGTCAACAGTTACCTTCGGAGGGGTCTATGTTACCGATTAAATACGTACACCAGAATAATAATAAAAACGTGGTTGTGTTTGTGCATGGTTTTACTGGAGATAGTGACACCTGGAAAACTAACTCTTCATCGTTTCCAGAAATGTTGTTGGCCGACAAGGTTATACAAGAAAATTTTGATTTGATGTACTTTAATTATCATTCAGAGTTGGTCGACTTTTATGCCGCAAGAAGTTCTGCAAAGTCATTATTTAGAATGTTTAGTAAGGGTAAGAGCGCTACTGCTAAGAATATAAGCATAACTCAATTGGGCGACCATTTGAAATCTGTAGTAGAGTTTTACTGCTCCCCCTATCAAAATATTATTATTGTTGCACATAGTATGGGAGGGCTTGTATCAAAATCATTTTTGCTTAGTAATACACATGAATCACGTAAAGTAAAAATGTTTCTTTCATTAGCAGTTCCTCATAATGGAGTAGACTGGGCCACTTTCAGTCAATTATTGTTTAAAGAGCATAAACAGCTGATTGATTTGCAGCCCTTAAGTAGTACGCTAAATAGTATTAATCAACAATGGATTAAAAGTCAGTCTGAGTTACCTAAGACTATTTATTTCTACGGACAATTTGATGAAGTTGTGAAGCAAGAAAGTGCAATTGCATATGAAATTACTGAATCTAACAAAGTTGCCTGTAACGACGACCATTTTTCGATTTCGAAACCAGATTCGACAGACAGTCTGATATTTGTTGCAGTAAAAAGACAATTATTGGATTTTATTTCGAATGCGGAGAAGGAATCAAATATGTTAGTTAAGCCTTTTAAGGATGAGGGACAGCTTGACAATGAATTATTTGTTTTGAAATTAATGGTAGCGGATGTACATAAAACATTAATATACAATGCTAAATCTACATTTTTTAACGCTGAATACATGCGGAAACTTTTAGTACATCAATCAATTGGTCTAGAGGAACTTAGTGCATTGTACTCGCAAATTGAATATTTATATTCAATTGAGTTTGGGAAATTGCTTAGCGGAGATTTAAAGGACAGTAATGAGCTTGTTACCAATATTCATCAAAGTATCCTTGAGAAAGACAGAGAGTTCTTAAAGACTACATTACCGCTAATTAACGCTTATCATAAAACTGGCATGTTACACCAGTTGACAAATGACCTTGACAAAGATTTATGGTGGGCGCAAAACAATTCTATCAAAGATATTAAAGCTTTCAGGGAGGCAAAGGCAGATGAATAAACTCCCATTTATTATACCAGAGAGAGATTTGAACTTACGTGTTGCAGTCGTTGTAATGATTCTTGACCGTTTATCTTATACGAAGAGAAAAAAGTTTATTCTTAATTTGGATAAAATAGCTATTTACGAATTTTTAGTCACACAGCCGTTTGTCCTTCATGAGTTAGTTGAGAAAGATTCAAAGTTACCTCGTTTCCATCTACAAGAGAATGAAAAGGGTTCAGTTAGAACCAAGTATATAAACAAAAAGAGTTTAATAGACTATTCATCTATTAAAGAGTTACTTCAAATATTATTAGTTCATCAATTTGTGAAGATTGAAAGAGACAAGAATGAATTTTTTTATGTAATTACAGAAAAAGGTACAGAGTTCATTAGTGCAGTTGAATCAGATTACTTGTATAGAGTGAGAGAATTATGCGATGTTATAAGCAAACTTACATCCATTCCTTCTTCGAATTTAAAAAGATTAATTAATCCTATTCTAGGAGTGTAGATATATGAATACATACACTGATTCTCCTAAACTCGTTATAAATAAATTAATTTTGAAAGGTCATGAAAAAGATTATGTAGTTACTTTTTCGTTAGGTATCAATATTATTTATGGTGATTCTGATTCTGGTAAATCTAGTATATTAAATTTGATTGATTACTTGCTTGGGGCAAAGAAGATTTATATGTATGAGGAAATAGAAAAACATGGAAGATATGCATTGCTTGAAGTAGAACTAAACGGCAAGACTTACACTATAAAGAGAGACATATTTAAACCAGAGGATTTAATTGAAGTGTTCTCAACAGGCATTGAAAACATTAGCGATTTATTTCCGGCTCTATACAGTCCCAATTATAAGAAAGAGGGGCCAGCGGGATACTTCTCAGATTTTCTTCTTAATGCATTGAACATTCCTTTGGTAAAAATCAAGCAATCGCCCACTAAGGCAGATTCAGATTTAACTCGTTTAAGTTTCAGAGATATATTTAAGTATTGTTACCTTGACCAAGATGATGTCGGCAGTCGAAATATACTCGACAGTAACAGCCCAGTGGTTTTCACTAAAAATAAAGAAGTGTTCAAATTTATTTACAATCTATTAGACAGTCAAATTACTGACTTACAAGGGCAAATAAGTGAAAAAACGTCGGAGAAAAATAAATTAATAGAAAAACATGACGTAATAGCCTCTTTTTTTAGAGACACTCAAATTGATTCACTTGATTTACTGAATGAAGAACTAACTATGGTTAGAGACGAATTGGAATTAATCGAGATGGAACTTGCCTCAATTACTCAGCGTATGCGTTCCGATAGTTCATATTTTGATGATTTAAGAAAACTCATTGTTCATTTAGAAAGTGAAAATACAAAGTATAAGACAAATAAATCACTTAAGCTAGGGCAAATGGAACAACATATCCGCTTAAAAAAGGACTACAAGCAAGATATAGAGAAGTTAAGTTCATCGCTAGCGGTAATAAAAAAATTACCTGATAAGCATGAAGAGGTTGATTGTCCAGTCTGTAATAGTAGAATTGGATATGCTAAATTAGCTTTAAATTTTGAATCTAATCCAGTTGAAACTGTTAAAGCAGAAGTTAATAGCCTAAAAAATAGATTGAAAGAAATTGATACACTGATTGAAGAAGAGCGAAACAATATTATTCACCTTGAAAGCGAGGAACAACGCCTTTTAGAGAATCTTGAAAAAGCGAGAGAAATGCTGGATATTAATACTGAGAATTTTGTTGCTCCATTTATTACTCAAAGGGATGAATTTGTAGCTGAGAAAGCTAGGGTTTTGGAACGGATTAATAAAATAGAGCAACTAATAAAAATGAGAAAGCAGTTAAATGAACTAATATCTAATTCTGAAATATTGCAGAATCAAATTGCTATATTATTAGAGAAGTTGGATGCACTAAAAGCATCCGCGCCTTCTATTGACGATGTTCTAACAAACCTAGCAGATTACTTACGTGATTTCTTAATAAATATACCTATAAAAAATCCACATGGTATATCTATAAACAGTAAATCATTTTTGCCAGTGGTTAGAGAGCGTAATTATGCTGAATTAACTTCTGGTGGTTTAAGGACGCTTGTTTCTGTAGGATATTATTTTAGCCTTCTACAACATAGTCTAAGCAATGCTACAAATTATCCATCATTTATAATGATAGATACTATTGGTAAATATTTAGGCAAAACTAAGCGAGATAATGATTTAGAAGTCAGTAACGCAGATGATGCATTAGAAGGTTTGGATGACCCTACAAAATATATTAACTTGTATAAGCATATAGCCAAGATATCTGAAAGTATGCTTAAGAAACAGAAAAGTCACCAGATTATTATTGTAGATAATGACTTACCAGCAGATGCAAAAGGTGAGCTTATGATTCAGCAATACGTTGTTAAACATTTCAACTCAAGCGGCACAGATGGTGCAAGTATTGGTTTCATTGATAATGCTTAGAAATCAGTATGTAGTATGTCTCTATACTTGAAAAATAATGCATAATTCGTAAAAAGACGAGGAGATATTGATTTATACTATATAAACCAATAAAATCAAGCTATCTGACGGTCACATATTCAAAGAAGCTTTTTAACTCAGACCGCTGTAGCGATTCAACAATAAAGTGCCATAAACTCAATCATGCTAAGGCTTGGTGGCTTATCACAACTAGGGGCGGTCTTGAAAACCGTTAGGGGGCAACTCCACGTGGGTTCGAATCCCACCCTCTCCGCCATACTACATTAATAACAAGGATTTGAGCTGATGCTCAAGTCCTTTTTTGATTTTATTAAAGGGAACTGGCTGTACAGATCCGTTAACGTTAAGCATGTCGTAGCTGGTGCAGAATAGGTCGTGTCACTCTGAGTTTCATCTTGAATATGAACTTGTGGGTTGGCCAAATATGCAGTGGTTATAGGCTGTTATTGCTGGTTGAATAGGTTTGCTATGGATTCATGTGGAAATGTGAAATCAAGCAGGAGCGAGATGCATAAAAACATCTTCATCGCCGCACTTTATAGAAGTGGAGGTGGTAAGATGAACCGCGAGTTAAACATCAATCAATCAGAGCTTGTTGGCGCTTGGCAAGAGCGTTTACCCGAAGTCCTGAATGTTGGCGATCAAGCACAAGTTATGGCAGACGAAGCCGATGAGCAGGCCATTCGTATTCACATTGCGACTGCTGGGCACCAAATGTACTCTTTTGACTTCAAATGTGCTTATGTAGATTCCCGGGAGGTCGACGTGCAATTAGTCGATGTCGAACGGGATGGACAGTCAACGGATGAGCGAACAGAGCCGATTCAGGAGCTTGCTCACGACTACACTCGGCACATTCATGAATGCGCTCAATCGTTACAATCTAGAACCAGACCATAACCCTAAATGGGGAAGGAGTGATTCGAGTGAGCAAAGCCAAAGCGGGAGTGGACAAAAATCTACAAAACGTAGCTGCAGACCTTGAGCAAACGGCTGTCAACAGCCACCATGCGCAGCAAATTCAGCAGGACGTGAATGACCGTCGACATCAAGATTCACTGAATCATGATAAAACGGAAGACATGAATCCATCTCATTCCTAATTATAAAAGGGGGAACAGAACACCATGAGCAAACCTAAAGCTGTCCCTGTACCTGAAGCACAACCGTCTAAACAGCATAGACAACCTTCTAAGGGATCTTCCATGCAAGAGCCATTATCGGGTTCCAAAAAGGTGAAAAACCAAAATCATGTTGATCACTTGAACCCTGAGGGTTAAACATGCTGTAAGTAAAATAGAGTCTGTACTACTTGATAAATGAACAGAATACCAAAAAGTCCGGTGGGTAAAGCCGGATTTTTTTGCGTATTCGTACATATATAGACGTTGTGAACCGTTACCATTGAAATCTGACATAGGTCTTTGTAGCCAATTTGCAGAAGAAAGATCACAAATTTCCCAAATCGTGTTTCCGTTTCAGAATAAATGGTATATCATTGATGTTGAATTATTTTTTTGGGGTTATCACGAGAGGAGAGAAACAAATGAAGAAACGCATGGGGGCACTTCTACTTACAATGTTGTTGACCGTGTCTATGGCATTAACAGCATGTGGTACGAAGCAAGAACCAAAAGAGGCTTTGAAGACGGCTGCGTCCAATGCTTCTAAACTAACTTCGTATGAAATGAGTTCCAACTTTACAATTAATGATCTGAGCTATAAACCTGGAGCAGAGTCACAAGGTGATCCAACCATGACCCAGTTTATGAGTATGCTGAAAGACGCTCAGTTGAACGTGACAGGCGTTTACCAAAGTGAGCCTATGCAAACGGAAATGACGCTTGGCATTGAGCTCAAAGGTGATATGGGCATGACGTTCAATATCCCAATGGTTATGACAGCAGAGAAGCTCTATGTTAAGGTACCAAATGTTCCATTCTTCCCTATTCCAGAAACGATCGTTAACAAATTTGTGGAGATCGACCTGAAGGAACTGGCTGAACAAGAAGGAACTGAGTTCAATCCGCAAGCTATGGATGCTGCAAAAACACAGAAGCTCAGCAACGAAGTGATGGATGCGGTATTGGGCGAATATGATCAAGAGAAATTCTTCAAAAACATTGCTGTGAAAGATGCAGCACTTCCTGAAGAAGTAGATGCTAAACAAGTCGTGCAATTCTCAGTTACGAATGACAATGTAAAAGAAGCTGTTACTGTACTGGTAACGAAAGCATTGCCTAAAGTAATGGACATCGTGTCCAAAGAGGAATACCGCGAAATGCTGCAATTGAGCCAAGAAGATATTGATAGAGCGAAGGAAGATCTGAATATCACTGAGGCTGATCAAGCTGAAATGTCCAAAGATCTGGATAAATTGAAAGAAACGCTCACAATCAATAAATTCAACATTGACTTTGCCTTGGATAAACAAGACTTCCCCGTTTATCAAAAAATGGATGCTGATCTGTTGATCAAACAACCGGACACCAAGGATGAAGTTAAATTGGCTTTCACAGGTTCGAATACGTACACTAAAATCAACGAAAAACCAGCGTTTAAAATCAACATTCCAACTGGTGATAACGTGATTACAATGCAAGAGCTCGAAGAACTGATGAATTCTTCTTACGGTTACTAATACCTACGTAATCTCACAAGACCGCTTATAATCAAACGGAAGAACGTTTTCCGCTTTGAATATAGGCGGTTTTTGCATGAAATGAGTGTAACAGTCTATACAGACTATCTCATTTTAGGAACTTCAATATGGAGGATTCATCTCTACCTGCTGTAGCGGATGAGTGGGAGAAAAGCGAAGTATGGAAAGGGCTAAAAGCTGTGAAGAATGGTCATGTCTACAAAATAAAAGTACAAACGATCTGTGATGTAAAGAAAAACCGCACAACTCCCTTTTTTGGGGGTGATGCGGTTTTTTGTTACACGCCTATTTCTCGGGGTGATGTAGTGTTTGGATGGAAACGGACTATACTGTGAGCGACTAGTCGGATAATTGTTCATGCAGATCATCAACGAGAACAGCGTATATCTGATGGTCTTGATATTGCCCATTAATCTTAAGGTATTTACGTGCAATACCTTCTGCTTGAAAGCCGTTCTTCTCAAGCACACGTTGTGATCCTTGATTGGAAGGCAGAATGGCGGCTTGTACACGATTCAGCTTCAGAGCACGAAATGCGTAGGCTACAGCCAATTTCACAGCAGCAGTCATTCGTCCGCCCCCTTGATAGTCGGGGTGGATGAAGTAACCCATATCTGCATAGTTGGCGACACCGTGGACAACATTGTTTAGGCTAACTTGTCCAATGAGAGTGCTGTCCTGGATTGTATAAATCCCGAACTGATACCCGGTTCCTTCTTCAGAAGCCTTCATTCGATCCTGTATGCGTCTAGTCTGGGCTTCCAGCGTATAGAACTCATCCTCTCGTATAGGCTCTACAGATTGATAGGGGATGCGTGTAATCTGAATCAGATCTAGATAGGCCTGTGTATCTTCTGATGTTAATAAACGAAGACTGATACCGTGAGGTGTGTCGTATAGGGTCAGTGCCATAATTACGTTGCACATCCTTTCAAAGTGGATAAAGCCTTTATTTTTTACGTAAACGTCGGAAAAATTGAGTGAGCATGGTGGAGCATTCAGGCTGGAGTACATCCGGGATGACATCTGTTCGATGATTAAACCTCGGCTCCTGCAACAGGTTCATCAATGTTCCTGCACATCCGGCCTTTGGATCAGCCGTGCCGTAGATTACACGTGGAACGCGTGATTGTACGATCGCACCCGCACACATGGGGCAAGGCTCAAGCGTAACATACAGACTGCAATCCAGCAGTCGCCAAGCTCCAATCGTTTCACTGGCCTGACGAATTGCGACCATTTCTGCATGAGCTGTCGAATCCAGCGTTGTTTCTCGCAGGTTATATCCACGTCCGACGATCCGGTTATTCTGCACGATGACAGCCCCAATAGGAACTTCCCCAAGTGCCTCCGCTTTTTGTGCCTCAGCAATGGCTTCCCGCATCCAGTACTCGTGCCTAGCATCTTCCGGAAGGTGGGAAAGATCAATATGGGAGGAAATATCATTCATTACAGTTAAAAGCCCCTTTCAAAAACGGTTTATTCAGCGAACAAATATTCGGTTTGTTAACATGTTGTGTATAAGTCTGTGGATAACTACCGAGTTGCTCACATAGTTATAAACATACTATCCACAACCCTGTGGATTTGTGTATAGTTTTTGTGACTTATTTAATTGTAGACATGGAAAAAGCGAAAAAACAATAAATTTCGAGCTTTTTAGCTAAACGGTAACTTTTGGACTATGGTCAAATATCCTTTTCAAAACCACATACAACCGTTATGATGGATATAGGTTTTGCCATATATCGCCAAAGGGTACAAGCCGAGAGGTGAACAAAAAGTTGTCTATAAAAACGAAATTATCCATGATTATGTCTTGTTCAGTGCTCGTTATTTTGGTGCTGAATATTGCACTGAGTTATTATACTACAGAGGAAAACCTTAGACAGGACAGCGAAAATAAAATGGTGCTGACTGCTAAACAGATCGCGATTTCTGTCGAACAGAATCAGTATAGTTCAGAATATGTAAAACGCCAGATTGGCAGTAATCTGTGGCTTGCTTCGGTTATGGCTGCAGAAGAACTAGATCCGGATATTAATAATATCACAAATGAAGACCTTGTACGTGTGAGCAAAAAGGTCGGCGTGTCCCACATATCGCTCATGGAACAGACCGAGGATGATATCGTGGTAACCCGTTCTTCCGATCCGCGGGAGATTGGACTTTCCACAAAATCCATGACGTATTGGTATCAGGCCTTCAAGCAATTGTTCGAAAAGCATCAGGTCACCATTCCCCAAGGGCAAGCGCTGGATCATTTCTGGTCAGATGGATTCGAGTATTCGACATCCAGTCCGTCAGATATTGATATTTGGGGCTACTACCATGATGGGAAGAGGAACTACATAATCAATCCCTTCTATAATAATGCCGAAGTTGATGACTATGTGAAGATCTCTGGTCCAGATGAGATTTTGAACAAAATTCGCGAAGTTAATCCTTCTATTCTTGAGATTACAGGTATTAATCCTTTAACCTTTGGTAGTCCAAGTATGAACGATGACGGAAGAGATAGTAACTTTAGCAAGTTAAACAGCAAACCAATCAGGTTCGGAACATATCAATATGGCACAACAGAAGAGGATCACCGTGCGGTGGTGAAAGCTATTCGTACGGGACAGAACGTTTCTTTTGTCAGCGAAACACATGATCAAAAAGTGTTAAAGAGTTTTATTCCTATTTTTACTCCTAATCAATCGTCTTATGTAATCGGAATTGTCATGGACTATAAGCAGATATCTTCCATGGTGTCAGAGCAGTTGGTCAGCCATGCCTCGATCTCCCTTGTATTGCTTGAGATTGTAATCTTCGGCAGTTATCTGCTCGCAGGATATATTACACGTCCAATTCAATTGATATTAGGCAAAGTAAATGATGTCGTTGATGGGCATTTCGATTTCCGTCTGAAAGTGAGAAGGAAGGATGAGCTCGGACAGCTCGCCAACCGAATTAATGCCATGATTCGCAATCTTGGTCATTATACGAATCGCCTCAAGCAGATGTATGAAGAGAACCGCGCAGTCAAAGAGCATCTAGAATCGATTATTAATCAGACTGCGGATGCGATTCATATTACGGATCTCGATGGAAATGTGCTTCGGGTAAACCGTGCTTTTGAGCAGCTATACGGCTGGCGTAGCCGTGAAGTAGAAGGGCGCACCTTGAAGATCATCCCTCCAGAGGCAGAAGAGGAACGGCGTGAGCAGCATGCTCAGTTAATTGAGGGTATGTCAATCACCTCTAATGAAACGACTTGGATGAAGAAGGATGGAACTCGTGTAGAAGTCAGTGTAAGTACTGCTCCTGTTCGAGACGAAGAGGGCGAAATCACAGCACTTATCAGTGTATCGCGAGACATCACAAGTCGCAACCGAATGGAAGAGCTGCTGAGACGTTCTGAGAAGTTAACGACTGTAGGACAATTGGCTGCTGGCGTTGCGCACGAAATTCGGAATCCACTAACCACGTTGCGTGGGTTCCTTCAACTTCAACAGCAGACGAACAAGCTCAATCATCGCCATCTAGACTTAATGCTGTCAGAGCTAGATCGGATCAATCTCATCGTTGGTGAGTTCCTGATCTTGGCGAAGCCACAGGCGGTACATTTCCAAGATCGGGATATCCGTTTTATCCTGGGAGATGTGATCTCACTGCTCGATAGCCAAGCGCATCTGCATGGTGTAGAATTTGTGCTAAGTGCCTCTTCCGATTCTGCTATGGTACACTGTGAAGAGAACCAATTGAAGCAGGTGTTTATTAACCTGCTCAAAAATGGTATGGAGGCGATGCCTAATGGAGGAAGTATTCAAATTCGTCTTCACCATGAGGAAGAGCTGAATCGAGTAAGGATTGAGATCAAGGACGAAGGAATTGGTATTCCTGAAGAGATGATGCCGAAGCTAGGCGAACCGTTCTTTACCAACAAAGAGTCGGGAACGGGGCTTGGTCTGATGGTCAGTCAGCGCATCATTCAATCACATAAGGGCATGATGGATATTAGAAGTGTCATGAACAAGGGGACAACGGTTATTATTGATCTTCCGGCTTCGGATAAGTTGCCAGAGCAGGCAGGAGACGATAACAGCACGGAGCAGCCCCCTACAGACGAAGAGAACTAGATGAGGTGAGATGACCTTTTGCGTATCAATAAATTTATTAGTGAGACAGGTTACTGTTCCCGGCGTGAAGCGGACAAGTTAGTCGAGAGTGGGAAAGTAACGATTAATGGTGTCCAGGCAGAGCTAGGTAGTCAGGCTGAAGAAGGCGATGATGTACGCATTAATGGACAGCCGATCCAGGAGAAAAGAAAACATGTGTACATCGCGCTGAACAAGCCGGTGGGTATCACCAGTACGACGGAGCAACATATCAAGGGGAACATTGTAGATTTTGTAGGCCACACAGAGCGGATCTTCCCGATTGGTCGATTAGATAAAGATTCAGAAGGTTTGATTCTTATGACCAATGATGGGGACATTGTGAACCGGGTTTTAAGAGCAGAGGGTCGCCATGAGAAGGAATATATCGTTACCGTGGATCGACCAGTAACTGCAAGCTTCCTACAGGGTATGAGTACAGGGGTCAAAATTCTTGGCGAAATGACGCTTCCTTGCAAAGTGACTCGTATCTCGGATCGAATGTTCCGTATTATACTGACCGAAGGAAAGAACCGCCAGATTCGCCGGATGTGCAGTGCATTTGGTTATGAGGTTCGGAAGCTGAAAAGGATTCGTATCATGAACATTCATCTGGGGGAACAAGCTACGGGCAAGTGGAGAGAGTTAACTGCGGCAGAGAAAGCAGAACTCGGTAGTCTGCTCGACTATTCATTAGAATAATAAGAGAGCATAGCCAGAGTGTAAATAAAGCCAGCGTTCGGGAGTCCCTAAGGGATTACAGGATGCTGGCTTTCTTCATCTGCCCATAGGAGCAGAGCAAGAACCATTAATAGCAACAAAGTAATAATACCGGGATTCCACAGCAGAGTAGGAGGTAAAACAAAAGTGCCACTCCCCTTGGTAAAAGGAAAGCGGCACGTATCGTTTGTTCGGAATAGCTTATGCTATTTATAGGGCTTCTAGTTAGCCGAATCAACAGCTTTTACAGACGAGTTGTTACTTTGATATTTCCGAATGATGGAAACCTCTACACGTCGATTCTGTGCTCGTCCAACATTCGTATCGTTACTAGCGATTGGATGGTACTCTCCGTAGCCGCTAGGTGTGAACTTGGAAGGATCGAGCGATGTATTAAGCAACAGAATTTTGAGGAAGTTGAGGGCACGATCTGCACTCAAATCCCAGTTATCCTTATATTGGTTGTTGGAAATGGGAATATTATCGGTATGACCGGATACAACCACTTCATATTCTGGGAACTCCTGAAGCATACTTGAGATCGCTTTGGCCAAGGAGCGCGATTCTGGTTTCACATCGGCTCGTCCAGAGGAGAACAAGGCATTATCACTGATCGTGATCTTCAGTTCCGACTGATTTAACTTGGTGTTAAGCTGATCGGAAAGTCCATTTTTTGAAATATACTGATCCAGACGTTCTTTGAGCTTCTCCAGATCCTCTTGCTCTTTCTGAGCCATCTGAGCATCGGTGATCTGATTTGGTGATTTTTTCGTAATCTCCTCAGGCTGTTCTTTCTTCTTACCAAGATCAGCACCCGGAGTTTCAGGATTCATGGAGCTATAATCAAGGACACCTGATCCACCATTCAATGCGCTGCTTAGTGCGGAAGCCATTTGCTCAAACTTACCCGCATCAATGGAACTCATGCCGAACAACACAATAAACAGAGCGAGCAACAAGGTCATCAAGTCAGAATAAGGGAGCAACCAACTCTCGTCTATATGCTCTTCATGTGGTTCATGCTTCTTAGCCTTTTTCACCTGATGAACCCTCCTTCTCTTCCAGTTGTTTACGTTCGGAAGGTGTCAGGAATACAGATAATTTCTGATTGATAGCAATGGTGGAAACACCGGATTGAATCGAGAGCAGGCCCTCAACCATCATGAGCTTGATTTCCATCTCTTGCTTGGACATCCGCTTCAACTTGTTGGACATTGGATGCCACAGTACATAACCTGTAAAGATACCCAAGAGGGTAGCGATGAATGCTGCTGCAATCGCTTGTGAGAGCTTATCCATATCGCTAAGGTCGGCAAGGGCTGCGATCAAACCAACTACGGCTCCAAGAACGCCGAGTGTTGGAGCATACATACCTGCTTGGGAGAAGATCAGTGCACCACTGCGGTGACGTTCCTCTGTAGTGTGAATGTTTTCCATTAAAACATCGCTGACGAAATCTTGATCGTTCCCGTCGATAATCATTCGCATGCCGCTGCGGAGGAAATGATCGTCGATTTCTTCAACTTTTGATTCTAGTGCAAGCAAACCTTCACGACGGGTAGTGGAAGCCCAGTCCATAAATGTGCCGATTAGGGATACGCGATCGATCAATTTTTGCTGTTTGAACAAAATTCCGAAGAGCTTCGGAATTCTCTTGACTTCTGACATAGGGAATGCCATAAAAATACTTGCTGCGGTACCAACAAATATAATCATATAGGCTGCTGGGTTGTTGACCAGATTAATTACGGGAGCATGCTTCAACATCATACCGATTACAAGTGAAGCGAGTCCCAAAACAAGTCCAATAATTGTTGAAATGTTCATCATACACCTCATCCATGAGATAAAATTGAATCCTTTCAAGCGGCTATATTCGGGCTTCCGGACGAACGTAGAGCCGCAATTCGTTTCATGCTCAGCACTCTTTTGGATTGCCAAAACAGTTAAAACGATCATGTATAGTATTTATCGACCAATAGGCCTTTTTTTTTAAGGGTTATTTTCAGTTATAATAAGATGAAATCCGCTCCTTAGGAGCCGAATAGGAGTGAAAAGCCAATGGGCGTAAAGCATGGACGGGATTATGAAGGAATATTGACAGATTTAACACAGGCTCTCAGTCGTATACCGGATCGGTATGTTTTCTTTGAAATGGATTCGGAAGAGTGGAGCAGATTAGGCGAAGCGGAGCAGCTTGAAGTCGATGAGGCACTGGCAGAGGATCTGTTCTATGCGCTAGGTGAGGAATCGGTTATTCCAGTTGGCAGCGGGGTTGTCATCCATGATAAGGATCAGCACCGGATTCATATTTTGATTGGAGAAGAAGAGCTCACCTTTGTACCGCTTATTTAGCTTGCAAAGAAGCGTTAATTCAGGGTCAGATATCATGGGAGATAAACCCCTGAAAGCCTTATGGTTATTGGCTCTACCGTCATCTGTTAGATTGGATTTTGAGGCTTGTCCATGGTAAGATGATAGTCATGAAACGGCGAATCGCACTGCGGTGAACCAACCGTTTGGGGCTAGTGGGTAGTGCCAAAGGTTTCGTTGGTAGCATAGATGGATACGGAAGTATGGTGATGTTTCCATCGTATGGGGAGGAAGATAACGTATGGTTTTTTCGCAAGAGGAAGTCGAAGCTCATCTGGGAAGGCTTGAAGGCTGGGAACTAGAGGAGGGACGATGGATTGTCCGCAAATTTGTGTTTTCTAACTACATGAAAGGGATTGCATTTGTAGATGAGGTCGCTGCGATCTCGGAAGCATTTAATCATCATCCTTTCATTACGATTGATTATACAACAGTCACGCTACGTCTCACGTCATGGGATGACGGAGGCATTACATCTGTAGATATTAAAGAAGCGGAGCAATTCAACGAAACATTTGAGAAAATGAGGGCGGAATAACCACTCGGTTAGGCTCGTCTGCTAGAAATGGGTGAACGGCATGTCAGACAACAATCAGAAACATCCGCTTATCGCTGTCGTTGGTAGCCTCAATATGGATCTTGTCGTCAAAACGGATACGATTCCAGAAGAGGGAGAAACGGTCAGCGGGGAAGAGTTGCACTATCTTGCTGGTGGCAAAGGGGCTAACCAGGCAGTGGCCTCTGCTCGTCTCGGTGGGCAGACAACGATGATTGGAGCTGTAGGGACAGATGTGTTTGGCGAACGCCTGCTTCGTAGCCTGCATGAGAGTGGGGTAGATGCATCGCAGGTTCGTGTCATGGATGAGTCAGCGACGGGTACAGCCTCGATCTGGCTCTCCAATGGAGATAACCGAATTGTTGTTATCCCAGGGGCGAATGGAAAGGTAGTACCGGAGATGCTGGAAGAGGCGGATACGGTGAAAAGCCTGACTGCAGCCGCAGCGGTGCTGCTGCAGCTTGAGATTCCGCTGCCAGCGGTCACCCGCGCCGCTACTCTAGCGGCAGAAGGCAGCGCACTGGTGGTGCTCAACCCGGCTCCGGCAGTGCCGGGTCTGCCCCAGGAGCTCCTGCGGTGCGTTGACGTCGTCACGCCGAACCGCAGTGAGCTCGCCGTGCTTACCGGCCGGGATCAACTCCGGCCGGAAGACCTGGATGCGGCGGTCGCAGAGCTCGCCGCATCCCTCGGGGCCGCCGTCGTCACGACGCTCGGCCCCGAGGGGGCTGTGTACGCGGCAGCGCCAGGCGGCCGCGTACAAGCAGGGCGTGCCGGCGCGTGCCGTGCGCCCGGCTACGCCGTAAGCGCCGTCGATACGACCGGCGCTGGCGACTGCTTCAACGGCGCACTGGCAGTAGCCCTTGCGCGCGGCGAGACGCTTGACGCGGCCGTAAGCTTCGCTATGGGCGCGGCTGCGCTATCTGTGACGAAGCTGGGTGCCCAGTCAGGAATGCCGTCTGCAGATGAAGTAGAGGCATTTCTTGCACAGCAGACATCAAGCAACTGATTCTATCATTGATGTGTCCAAGCACAGAGAAGAGGCTGTTACACCCCGGGTAGGGAGGTAATAGCCTCTTCGGTCATCCGTTACTTTTTCTCGGCGAGCCACATCGCAATGTTGGCAATCTCTTCATCTTGCAGTCGATCCTTGAACGCAGGCATACCGCCTTTACCTTTGACGATCGTGGAGTAGATCTTCTCAACGTCATCCTGACTTCCGATGTTCGCAAGAGCTGGACCTACGCCCCCTTGAAGCTGATCACCGTGACAGGAAATACAATTGGCTTTCACCAGTGCTTCAGCCTGTCCGGCATCCATCGTGACTTCCGGCATAGTTGGTTTAGCTTCCTGGGCAACCTCTTCTTTTCCTGGAAGCGTAAACATTAAAATAATAGCAAACGCGCACGCTGCAAAAAATACCCCGCTCATGATCCATTTGTGCATCCCTTATGTCCCCTCCAGAATGAAAGATCACCTAACTGAATCTGTCCATATCATTATAACGGAACTGTCCATGACATCATAGCATTTTGTGGTAATTTTTTGAAACTTATCAACTAAAAGCGGGAATCGTATTAGCTCATAACAATCTTATAAGTTAACGAGCTCCTGTATACACCATACAATAAAAAGGTTGCAAGCCAGTAGGTGTCTGACGTTCGTATGTATCTTGGGTGATAAAACCAACCTTTTCATAGACCCGGATGGCTCTTGTGTTCCAGGTGAGCACTTCTAAATCAATTTCATTTGAGGGATTCCTGCGAATGGCTTCTTGTACAATCGCAGACACAAATTCAACACCTTGGCCGTGACCACATCGTTCGGGATGCATACCTAGTCCAATTCGGGTGACTCCGACCAGCGGGAAGAACTGTGCAAAACCGCAGATTTCATCATTCTCGCCCCAAATGACAGCATATTGGTCTTTCCTTAGCTGCAAATCTCCAAATTCGACTTCAAGTGCCTTCATCTGTTCCCAAGGAAGCCAGCTATAAATATTATAAGGTGGGTTGTATTGCCAACTGCATATCTGCTGAGCGTGTTCTTCTTCCATAGGTTTAACGTGAAACGTCACAGAAGCTTCGTCCATACTTACTGCACGCTCCTCTCATTTGTAGGATAGGTACCTCTTCAAAACCGAACAAGCTCTTGAATGGGGATGGATCCTACAGATCATGTGTCAATGTATAGATATTCCTAACATTACTCTACAGAACGTGGTGTAGTTTTGGCAAGTCTTCGTAAAATAGAAAAAAATTGAAACAAAAGATCAGTTCATTACGTTTATATTACAATAGGATGGGTAAAAACATCATAAGGGCACGGACGAAGAAGCACAAAAAAACCGCCGGATACATTCCTGCGGAGAATGGATCGGGCGGTTCTGTTATGCTTGGTTACAGTATGATGTTGCTCAGCTTGTCCCTAGTCACGTGCGAGTGTTTCATACGCGTCCGTGCTCATAATACGTTTAGCGCCAACATAGCGGTTAGCCCAGTAGTTTTCGCTCAGTGCGCTAATGGTAACGCCTTTGGAAGAAGAGGAGTGTGCAAACTTACCTTCTCCAACGAAAATTCCTACGTGTGATACTCCACTGCCGGAAGTATTAAAGAATACTAGATCGCCAGGTCTCATTTCTGAACGGGAAACGGAATCACCCATGTCGAATTGGGAGCTTGATTGGCGTGCCAAATCAATCCCAAGCTTGTCGAATACATACCGTGTAAATCCAGAGCAGTCAAAGCCGTTAAGCGTTGTTCCCCCGCTTTTGTATGTAGTTCCCATTGCTGAGTCAATTACTTCATCCATTTTTGAATCTGCGAACGCGCTGCCAGCTCCAAGCGATAATGCGAATGTGAGGCTAAGTACAGCTGCGGTTAGTTTCTTCTTGAACAAGAGATATACCCCTTCCAATGCCTGCGAGGTTAGCTTAAGGATTCGGTTGAAGGTCCCCTATGATCCCTCTGTAGCAAGATCAATTCACCCATAACTGGTTCCCCCGCTTCCCAGGTGCTAGGAATTTGGCTATGCTAGTTGTGCACCTGTAAAATCAAGAAATGACGATTAAATTTTAAGTAGTTACAAATATGAAGGTAAATATTACAAAGTTGTTACTAAAAACTCACTGCGATTATTGTACCAGAGGTACATTGATTTGGCAACGTTTAGCAGTAAAATTAGCAAAAAAAACCTCGACCTTTGACGGGGAAAGGTTGAGGTTTCCTTTTGTGAAGCGTTATCATTGCGTTTATGTGACATAGAGATGGTAACAAATTTTAACCTGTTTGAATCAACTTTTAGTCGACTTGGATTGCCATAAGCGGAAATGGGCACATATCTTCCATAGAGACATAAGACAGCGAGCTAGAGGATACGTTTGCTGTAATATAAGGCCAGCTAGCCCTGTTAAGAACCAGGATGCCGAAGTGAAGGCACCGAAGATGAGCAGATGAAGCCCCCCCAGAAGCAAGGCGATGCCAATCACAGGAACGATATGACGAAGCGCAATCCATAGAGCGTATAATGCACCGCGTGCTCGGCCTTCTCCATCTGGAGCTGATGCACCGAACTGCATGTATAACATCACGTGATGAATAATCCAGCCGTACACGATCCAACCGACAACATACGGAATACCCGGCAGTAACAGTTGTAATGAATGGAACCCATCCATTAGAGTGGCGAATAGTGTGGGCACAAGCCAGTAGGCCGGCAACAACATCAACAACGTTCGGATGAAGTGCAGCAGCAACATGGGTTTCCACAACACTTTGATACCACGGACAAAAGGAGTTCGTTCCTCCGATTGATTAAAGTGTTGTAATGAGTACAACAGCCCTGCTTGGATGAGGGGAGTGATTAACATGCGCAGCAGCAGCATAGCTCCAAGAATCCATAGATACCGATGAACCTCGGGATGAGTAGAGAGGCTGAGTTGACTTTCCATTTTGAACAAAAGGGTACTGAGCTCTCCAGCATCCGTGCCAGGATATCGAAGCAACAGCGGGACAACCGCCGACTGCACTAATCGATAGATAAAGTACCCCCATACTAATTGATAGATAAATAGTAGTGCGGCTATGAATATATGCTGACGGACGAGAAACCAGCCTTCACGTATTTTTGCTTTCACTGTCTCCACCTCACCATGACAGACTTCCGAAAATAGCTTCAATAAGTTTGGTTGCGCTCAAACTCCAGCGGAATTTGGATGATTCGTCCAGATTAGCTTTCAGGAAATTGTCCATATGACGAGTCTCTAATACCACAGTGTACAGAGGGTCGGTCATGGCCCAAGAAACCGGAGAAGTATAGGTAAGCTTATATGTGATCCGCTCCTCGTTTCCATTCCATTGTTTATTCACGATATGCCCATCCTCGAACACAATTCGCACAGGAACCTTCATATAATTGCTTCCTTTTTTCTGAATGGTCACAGAGGATTCGTACACCTCTTGATCGCCCTTCTGAATCGGAGTTACGCTGATCTTCTCCACAGCAAAGTCCGCCATCCCATCACCATATACATATTGATCAAAATACGTAGACCATGAAGTGCGAGTAACTTGCTCCACGACCTTTTGAAAATCTGTTGAAGTAGGATGTTTGAAACGATACTTCTTCACATAAGTAGAGAGGATGCGTTCCATTGTTTTGGAGCCGACTTGTTGTTCGATACCGAGCAAGACAAGCTTACCTCGTGTATACACATTCGCTGCATAATGGTTCTGTGAATCAAACTTCCATGCTTCCTGTGTCAACGGGGCTGGAGACGTGATCAAACCCGCTTGAACGGGTAGGTTAGGGATTAGACCATATTCCTGCTCCATTAATTTATCCTCTGCATAAGAGGTGAATCCTTCGTCTAACCAAGCCTCCTCAAATTCATTGCTGGCGAGCATACCATAGAAATACTGATGACCAATTTCATGGACGACGGTTCGTTCCAGATCATACCCGGGTGTTGTATCGTCCGCCCCGAAGGCAGTCACCAACGTTGGATACTCCATGCCTCCTGCACCATTTCCGGTTTTTGGAGGAACGACAATGGAGAGGGTAGAGTAGGGATAAGTGCCAAACCATTTGCTGTAGTTCGCTAGAGCTGCCTTAGCGGCGTAGAAGTAACGTTCTTTTAGATCCTGGTGCGCAGGGTCAAGATAGAGTTTGATCCTTACTCCAGGAACATTGGGGGCGGAGAAGGGTTCTTCGGCATAAACAAAATGAGGTGAGGCCGCCCATGCAAAATCATGGACATCATCGGCATAGAATTGATAGATCTTTTCGTTATTTTTCACAACTGCCTGTTGCGTTGGAAAACCTGTTGCGGCTACCTTGTATGATTCCGGTACTCGAATGCGTACGCTATAGATACCGAAGTCGGCATAAAATTCGGAATTGCCGTGATATTGGTGCAAATTCCAACCCTCGGCTGTGCGTCCACGTCTACCTGTAGGCTCGTATACGCTAATTTTGGGGAACCATTGCCCTGCCATCACAAAATCGTCTGCAGTCCCCATACGGGCAAAAATTTTGGGCAGTTGTACTTCAAATCGAGTGTGCAGCGTTATGCTCTCGCCGCCCTTCACCGGTTTGGGCAATCGGATTTTGATAAGTGTTTTGTCTTTCATATTTCCGTCGTCTGGCTGTACGTATTGCATGCGGTGTAAAAGTGACAGACCGTCTTCTGTTTTCATCTCTGTAATCTTCATGGACCCATAACCATCTGTGGGCATAACATCCCCACGAAGCTTTCCGCCAGACTCCTTCATAAAAGTAGTGTCTGAAGAGGAGAATGCATTGGGATACAGGTGGAAATAAAGCTCGTTGACTGTTTTTTTGCCTGGATGAGTCCAAGTTAGTGTCTGTGTTCCTTGTAACACATTTCCGTCCACCAATTTCACATCGATGTGATATTCCACCACGCGGTCGCTGAACACTTCAGCAGTCGGGGTCTGCACGCTTTCTGGAGGTGCGGAGGTTTGGGGCTTTCCTGGAGGCTTGCCCACTTCTGGGGCGAGCACAGGCAATTCGGATGTTGTGGAGCGAGTGTTTCCCAGCGTTATCCATGCTCCTGCAACAAGCACACACAGGGCGAGGAACGCGGTGAGCCAACTCTTGGCGCGTCGTGGAATCATCGTTAAATACCTCCCGTTGACAAGCATCTACAGCATGTATATGTTTGCAATGGGACGAATATTAGTTAAAATATTTGTATCAACCCTTGGAGGCTATAAACATGGAACAAAACGAGCAAAACGGCAAAAAACAAATTGCCTTGAATATCGTTAGTGCAAAAAGCAAACACAAAGGTTTCGGTTCGGGTTCTATTGATCTGAATAACTTATCCCCGGTCATTATTGATCAAGGCGAAGCCAAGATTGATATTGGTGCGATGCACGCGAAGAGCAAAGTGGAGCGTGGCATCAAGTTTTCGACCAATCGTGAGGACGTACCTAATGGACGCCAAGTATGGCTTGTTTGGGTCGCTGTAGATCGTACAGAGCAGGGACAGTTATATGGTGGTGCGACGGCTTGTGAGATGTGGATTGATACGGAGGCTAAGCGTGGATGGAAATTGCTTGCGGATCATGTGAACCGCATGGATTATGCGTTGAAACGCCGCTTTATGTTGGATGATCTGGGTCCAGAAGAACGTGCAGCACTGAAGACACTTCTGATCTCACATAATGAAGAATGGTGGAATGCTTCACCGGATGTATTGAAGGATGCTTTGTCCTAGGCGCCCTAATTTGTTTCAGTGCGTTTGATTAAACTAAATCATTAGGCTAAAAAAGCCCCGTGACCTCTAGTGAAGGAATGTCACCTGTTTATAACAGGAATCAGTCCTCACATCAGGTGCGGGGCTTCTTAAATGTTGTCCGAGACCAAGATCAGTTTTCCTTTTGAAGTGTCTTATAATCACGTCCATTGTGAGAACGAGCCGGACAGACTTTCACTCAGCTGGCTATTGATTGCAAAGATAGGGAGTCCATCTGTTGAAAAGTGATGATGACGCAACTACGTTATTACGTATTTGCGTCATTCTACCCACCAACGTTTGAAATCTCTCCACCATGAATGTTTTTCTTCCTGTAGCCCCTGTTGCTGCTGTACCTCATGAGTCATACCATCGCTTCCAGATTCCGAGTCTTCTGAAGCACTGCGACATACTTCCGTTGGCTCGGTTCCATCAATAAATACTTCAAGTCGTTTCTCTGGGCATCCATTACCAGCCAGCTTACCGGATTCAGGATCAATGTAGACACTAACAACGTTGTCTGGTACCGAAAATATTTTGGGTGGAACACTGGCGAGTGCTTGTTCCGTGAACTGGGCGAACATGGGGGCCGCACGGCGACCATCAGCGGTGGAGATTGCTTTCCCTTGATCATATCCAACCCAGACGGCGGTTGAGAGCTCAGGGGTGAAACCGACCAGCCAGGCGTCTGTATTGGTTGTTCCTGTTTTGCCTGCAACGGGTCGCTTGATGGCAGCTGAGACACGGTTCCCTGTTCCGCCATTTTCAAATACACTCTCCATTAACCGAGTCAACACGTAGGCAGCGGCGGGCTCAACGACCGTTTCTGCTTGGGTCTGAGGTGCTTCATACAGAACACGACCTGCAGCGTCAGTCACCTGTAAAATAGCCACAGGAGGAGTACGTTGACCGCCAGCGGCAATGACTGAAAAGGCAGATGCCATCTCCAATGGGCTAACGGGTGAGGTTCCGAGTGCAAGGGAAGGGACAGCACTCATATTGCTTGTGATCCCTAAATTTCTGGCCATATTCACAACCTGCTCTGGCCCAATCTGCATGATCGTATTAACCGCATAGATATTGTCTGATGCGGCTATCGCTTTTCTCAGATCGATCTCACCGAGGTATTTGTCACCAAAGTTCCCTGGTTTGTACGTCTTACGATCATTGTCGTAGTGGAACAAGGTAGGCTCGCTATTAAACATAGATGCACTAGTGAGCTGTTTAGACTCCAGTGCGGCCAAGTACATAATGGGTTTGAATGCTGAACCTGGTTGGCGTGTCGTTGCCAGCACGTGGTTAATCTGATTGGTGCGATAATTTTTACCGCCGACCATTGCTTTGATATAGCCTGTGCGAGGGTCAATGGAGACCAGTGCGGTCTCTAGCTCACCTGTAGCATCCATACCCTTGGATACGGCATCTTCTGCCGCCTTTTGCACACGTAGATCTAGTGTGGTGTAGATGTTTAATCCACCATGATCCAGCATCGCTTCACTGATGCCCAGTTCCTTAATGGCTAGATTCCGGATATAATCTCGGAAATATGGAGCTTTTTCCACCGTTTTCCGTTCACTTTCGGGTCTGAATTGGAGCATTTCCTCGTAGGCCTTATCCGCCTCGGTCTGTGTAATTTCTCCGATATCTGCCATAGCATTTAATACAATCTTCTGCCGATCCTTGGCATTCTTCATATGATTGTATGGAGAATAATAGGTTGGGCCTTTCGGGATGCCCGCTAGCATAGCACTCTCAGCGAGATCCAGTTGTTTAGCGCTTTTGCCAAAATACATGCGTGAAGCAGCCTCAATGCCGTAGGCTCCATGACCATAATAGATTTCATTCAGGTACATCTGTAGAATCTCGTCCTTGCTATATTTCATTTCAAGCTGAGCGGTGTACATAGCTTCTTTGGCTTTACGGGTCCATGTTTTCTCGTGGGACAGGTACAGATTACGTGCGAGTTGTTGTGTGAGGGTACTGGCTCCTTGAGACATCTGCATGTGCTCCAGGTTAACGAGCACAGCTCGTCCCATACCCCGAATGTCGAAGCCGTAATGCTCATAGAACTTGCGATCCTCTACAGCCAGTGTGGCATGAACGAGATCTGGCGAGATATCTTGCAGTTGTACAGGTACTGAGTCTTTGCCGCCAGCAGAGAAGGTTGCGATGATGTCGCCCTGGCTGTCCAATAATCTGGAATTGCGATCGGAGTCAGCTAGGGGCAGGCTAGTGGCATATAGATAGACGAGTCCGGCTGCTGTGGCAATCAGACCAAGTACAACCAGCACAGAGATCCCTTTGACGAATTTCCATATACGGAACCCGCGTTTGCGGGTCTTTTGGCGTGTCTGATTCATGGAACGGGCTCCTTTCTTTTCTTTCCAGTATGGGATTAGAGTGGCAGGTATATTCACCGCGCTACATAACGGTTTAATAAGTATCATATTGTGGGAAAACCGTTTTGCAGTATAAACGTCTATCGCGTATAATGCAAAAGGGTAATGAAAAGAACGAGTTCGGCACAATATACAGAAGACACGGAAGGACGAACCACACCAAATGTCACTGATTCGTTGATCTGTCAGTTGCTTTGCGCGTTCTGGTCCATTTTTAATCTATAAATGAAGTGAAACGCGGATCTCTCCCGCAACCAGCAACCATCATGCTGTGTGGCGCCGAACGCTGGACGTGCTTGGGCGAACGTTTAAGCGTGTAGCGCTTAATCGGGTATGGCTGATCAATACTTTACGGAAAGAAGGTAGAGATTATGGAACTATGGTTTACGGAGAAACAGACCCCTGTATTCGGGATCACCGCGAAGATTAAGCAGACTTATGTTACAGAGCAAACAGACTTTCAAGATTTGGCTATGATAGAGACCGAAGAATTCGGTAATATGTTGATCCTTGACGGTATGGTTATGACGACGGTAAAAGACGAGTTCGTGTATCATGAAATGGCAGCTCACCCTGCACTCCATACCCACCCGAATCCGAAAAAGGTATTGGTTGTTGGCGGTGGCGACGGTGGCGTAATCCGTGAAGTCATTAAGCACAGTACAGTAGAAAAAGCTGTTCTCGTTGAAATCGACGGTAAAGTTATTGAATATTCCAAAAAATATTTGCATGAGATCGCCGGTAAGCTGGACGAGCCCAATGTGGAAGTCCTTGTGAACGACGGCTACATGCATATTATTGAACATAAAAATGAATACGATGTGATCATCGTAGACTCCACCGAGCCTGTAGGGCCAGCTGCTCCATTGTTTGAGCGTGGTTTCTACCAAGGCATTTATGAATCACTCAAAGAAGACGGAATCTTCGTTGCCCAGACGGACAACCCTTGGTTCAAGGCAGATCTAATCCAGAAGGTGAACAAAGACGTCAAAGAAATCTTCCCGATCGTACATGTGTACGGCTGTAATATTCCAACATACCCAAGCGGTCTGTGGACATTCACCATGGGCAGCAAGAAGCATGACCCGCTTACGGTGGATGAGACTCAAATTCCGGAGATGGATACGAAATATTACTCTCCGCGTCTGCACAAAGCGGCATTTGTACTTCCTAAATTCGTGGAAGATTTAACGAAATAAAGGGGAAATCAATTAATGAAACTGGATCAAGCTTATTCAGGAAATGTATTTATTTGCAGCTCTGAGGATTATGAAAATTCCAAAGCGGTTATCTACGGTATGCCGATGGATTACACCGTCAGCTTCCGTCCGGGCTCCCGTTTTGGCCCATCTCATATCCGCCAGGCATCGGTTGGACTCGAAGAGTACAGCCCGTACCTCGATAAAAGTATTGTAGACATGACATACTTTGATGCTGGAGACCTGCTCTTGCCTTTCGGTAATGCTGGACGCAGTCTTGAAGTAATTCATGAATACATCGGTAGCCTGCTGGCTGACGACAAATTCCCGATTGGTCTCGGCGGAGAGCATCTGGTTACTTGGCCGGTCATTCAACAAATGTATAAGAAATACCCGGATCTAATCTTGATTCATATTGATGCACACGCAGACCTTCGTGAAAACTATGAAGGAGAGCCATTGTCCCACTCTACACCAGTACGTAAAGCGGCTGAGTTGATGGGCGGCAAAAATATTTATCAATTCGGTATTCGTTCCGGTTCCCGCGAGGAGTTCCAGTATGGACGCGAGAACATTAACTTCTATCCGTTTGAAGTTGCAGCTCCAATGAAGGAAGCTCTTCCGAAAATGGGCAACCGTCCAGTGTATGTGACCATTGATATCGATGTGCTTGATCCTTCTGCGGCACCAGGAACAGGAACGGCAGAAGCGGGTGGCATTACATCTAAAGAACTGCTGGAAGCAATCCACATGATTGCAGGCTCTGATGTGAACGTAGTTGGATGTGACTTGGTCGAAGTTGCGCCAATCTATGATCCAACACAACAGACTCAGATTGTGGCCGCGAAAATGATTCGTGAAATGCTGCTTGGTTTCGTGAAGTAATAGTTAAAATGATCGCCTCTCTGTCTACGCCAGGTGGAATCCTGCGTAGAAGGGGGGCGTTTTTTTTGTTCTCATGGTCCTTATTTGAGAATTTACAACTACTCCTGAGGGAGTGACGAAAAAGAATGATTAAGCCGAACAATATTCCGTCTCTCAGCGGATAACGATTAAGTTAACTTAATTTAACTTCTATCTGGAGCTGTGGTATACTGACTACATAAGTATTCAGTAATATATGGATTAGTTTATTAGTTGGTATATTACAATCACGGAGTATATGTCACTTGGGTTCGACCATACACTAAGAAGAGCCTTCACCGCTACCAACGGTAAAGACTCTTAGGACCCGAGAGGCTGTGGATTGTCACGGCGCATATGAATTAAATACTGCTATTCAAGCGAAACCCACCGTTAGGCCGTCAACCTTATGAGGTGGGTTTTCGCTTGCTACGAAACTTTTTGCGTAACCAACGGTATAGCTTTCGCCCACTCAGCACAATACTGAGGATCGCAGCAATCCATCGAATTACATCAAGCAACGCCACAAATGTGACCATCGACGTCACCCCCTTTCGGGAAGCTGCGCCGTGATCTGAAAACATCCACCGTTTATTAAAAGTCCATAAGGAATATTATAGCACGTCTGTTCGCATGCCTCTACCGTGGGCTGATATGATTGCACTTCGTAACCTAGCAAATAATTGTGGTTTTTCTAGCTAGGTTTAAGATGAATGTAATTATGCTTCCCGTAGTGTACTCCTTATAAAAAAAGTTCCACATGGAACAATATCGATCTGAATAGCCTATCTTTCGTATGTTAATTTCTCATACTTCTATAACGAATGGTTAGGTGTTGAAGCAGTCGGTGATGTGTCCATAACGAGCCACGAAACAATAAAGGTTGTAAGGTAAGAAAACTAGATGCGCTCACAAAAAAAATATGCCGTCTATATGGCAATAAATAAACAATTCTAATGGAATTGTATAGATGTTATTTCAAAAATAAGAAGGATAAATACGCTCTAACGTTGCTCTCGAACTAAATATAAGAATAAGTAGACTCTCTCCGGCTACTATAAGCTAGAAAGGGTCTATTTGCAGTGTAACATTAATAGTTGAAACGGATTCAAAAAAACGATATTGTAAGCGATAACAACATACTTTTTGGGAGGTTGAATTAATGGTTAACGTTACTTTAAAGGCAGATTCTAATCAAGGATTAATAAATCGCAATATCTATGGTCACTTTTCTGAACATCTAGGTCGTTGTATTTATGAAGGAATATGGGTTGGAGAAGACTCACCTATTCCGAATACTGAGGGTATTCGCAATGATGTACTAACAGCACTGCAAAAGCTAAATATTCCGGTGCTCCGCTGGCCTGGTGGCTGTTTTGCTGATGAATATCACTGGAAGGATGGCGTGGGGCCGCTGAGTGAGCGTGCGCGAATGATCAATACGAACTGGGGCGGCGTGGAAGAGAACAATCATTTTGGAACTCATGAATTTCTGAGACTGTGTGAATTGCTTGGAGCGGAACCTTATATTAGCGGAAATGTAGGAAGTGGTTCAGTTCAAGAGATGCAACAATGGGTGGAATACATGACGTTTGATGGCGAATCACCAATGGCAAATTGGCGGAAGAGCAATGGTCGAGAGAAGCCTTGGAAATTGACGTACTTTGGGGTAGGTAACGAGAACTGGGGATGCGGCGGCAATATGCGAGCAGAATATTATGCTGACGAATACCGCCGATATGCCACGTATGTGCGCAACTATTCCGATAACCAGATTTACAAAATTGCATGTGGGCCAAACGAGGATAACTATCATTGGACAGAAGTATTAATGCGTGAAGCCCATCAGCATATGAGTGGACTCAGCCTACATTATTACACTCTCCCAACGGGCGTATGGCAAGATAAAGGTGAAGCGACTGGTTTTAATGAAAGTGATTGGTTCCAGACATTGAAGCGCACACTTCATATGGAAGAGTTGATTGTGAAACATTCCGAGATTATGGATAAGTACGACCCTGAATGTAAAGTTGGTCTGATTATCGACGAGTGGGGCACATGGTACAACGTGGAGCCGGGAACCAATCCAGGATTCCTCTATCAGCAGAATACGATGAGAGATGCTCTGGTAGCAGGCATTAATCTGAATTTATTCAATAAGTATAACAAGCGGGTGCAAATGGCAAACCTTGCACAGATCGTGAATGTGTTGCAAGCACTTGTTCTGACTGAAGGCGAGAAGATGATCCTTACGCCAACTTATCACGTCTTTGATATGTATCAGGTTCATATGGATGCGGAGCGACTGGAGCTGGATTTTGAGAGCCCTGGATACACTTTTGGTGAAGATACAATCCCACAGCTTAGCTTGTCTGCATCACGTGATCAGGAAGGTGTAATTCATGTGACCGCATGTAATCTCAGTCATACAGATGAGCTGGAAGTGGTGTGCCAATTGCAAGCAACCGATTCTTCCGTTGCCTCAGGACGTATTCTACACCACGGGGAGATCGGTGCGTTTAATACGTTTGAGCAACCAGAGAACGTTACTCCATCGGACTGGAAGGATGTTGCACTGGAAAATGGTCAATTGCGGTTCGTATTGCCACCTGCATCTGTTGGAGTCATTGCAATAAAGGCATAGTGCTATGAACAACCGTTTATCTATGGAGGCAGGTCAGAAGTCTGAGCGTTCACTTTGCAAAGGTTGCGATGATCAATATGATGTACAGATTAGTGAAGCCAAGCTAGCGCGTCTTGTGGAGCTAGCCTCACGTTCACGCCCTGTTGTTGCAGATGCCGAATATGAGCAGAGATTATCCTCCTGTTACAGCTGTCCGGCATTACAGTACGGTAGCACTTGTCGGTATTGTGGTTGTTTGGTACAGGTGCGTGCCAAACTGCTAGATTCGACCTGTCCATTCCCGTATGATTCACGATGGGTCTGATAGGACTCCTATTCTTAATTACTATATTAATGAGATGAATGAGAGCAGCACTGAATGAACTGTCCCCGTCAAGAAGGCAGGTGAACAATCAAACCTGTTACTGTAAGGGGCATATCATAGGGTGCTGCTCTCCTTTTTTTGCTGCCCAAGAACAAAAACTCTGAATTTGGATTTGAATTGAGCGAGTGAACTGGATATAGTTATACAGTAGAGTGTAGGATAGAAGGCTATCCGGTAATATGAGTGCGTATAGCGGTACAACGATACGGGAAGCGCTTGTGTAGATCAGCCTCTCGTTTTTGGCGCCGCCTCGAATATAATGGAGGTTAACATTCATGTCGAACATGCGACCGGTTCAGATCCGGCTGCACAGCCGCTATGAAGGTGAAGATGTGCTGCAGGAAATGCAGGGTGAAGCTGTGCTGAGAGGGTCTGTTCTCTATGTTCGTTATCAGGAACCACAGATTGGCCCTGAAGGTGGTATTACCCGAACAACATTGAAAATGAGCGGACAATCCATCAAGATTATACGTCACGGCGAGGTTGAATCGGAGCAGACGTTTGAATTAAACCGGAAGCTTCCGGGCTTTTATCGTTCCCCTTACATGGCTTTTTCCTTGTCCACATATACACAGGAGCTGGAACTTTCCATTCAGGGATTGAACGCACGCGCAGCGTGGAGCTACGACTTTTACCGCTTTGACGAAGAATCCGGACATTTCGCGATTAGTTTGCATATACAGGAGGAACCAATTTAATGACACGTAATCCACTAGATACAATTAATGAACGGGTAAGCACGGCGATTGGTAATGCTATCGTTGCTGCTGGAATCGTTACGCAAGATGAGTTGCCTGCTATCACGCTTGAAGTACCTCGGGACAAATCCCATGGTGATCTAGCAACCAATGCTGCGATGCAGCTCACCAAGATTGCTAAGCGCAATCCTCGTCAGATTGCGGAAGAGATCATCGCTAACCTGAACTTGGCGGATGCTGGCATTGAGACGGCTGAGATTGCTGGACCAGGCTTCATCAACTTCAAATTGGATAAGAGCTACCTCTATCCAGTGCTGGAGCTTGTACAAGAGCAGGGAGAGAATTACGGAAGAATTAATGTCGGTGAAGGACGCAAGGTCGAAATGGAGTTTGTCAGTGCCAATCCAACAGGCAGCCTGCATCTGGGACATGCCCGTGGAGCAGCTGTAGGTGATGCACTGTGCAATATCCTCGATTATGCTGGTTACGATGTAACTCGTGAATACTACATTAATGATGCGGGTAACCAAGTATTTAATTTGGCTCGCTCCATTGAAGCACGTTATTTGCAAGAGCTAGGCCAAGATGCCGAGATGCCAGAAGACGGCTACCATGGTGAAGATATTAAAGGGTTTGCGAAGGAATTGGTTGCCGAGAAGGGAGACAGCTTGCTGTCCATGCATCCAGGAGATCGTGCTGCTTACTTCCGTGACTATGGTCTGGAGAAGGAACTGGATAAGATCAAACGGGACTTGAATCGCTTCCGCGTTAACTTTGACATCTGGTTCAGCGAGACTTCCCTTTACGATAATGGTGAAGTACTTCGCGTGCTGGATGAATTGCGTGACCGTGACGAGATCTATGAGAAAGATGGCGCAACCTGGCTGAAAACGATGCAATATGGGGACGACAAGGAACGTGTATTGATCAAGAATGATGGTACGTACACTTACCTGACACCAGACATCGCTTACCACCGCGATAAATATTCTCGTGGATACGACACGATGATTAACATCTGGGGAGCCGATCACCATGGATATATTCCACGGATGAAAGCTGCTATGCAAGCACTTGGTAACGATCCGGATAAACTGGTCGTGCTGATTGCACAGATGGTTAGCTTGTTCCAGAATGGTGAGAAAGTGAAAATGTCTAAGCGTACGGGTAAAGCCGTAACAATGGAAGATCTGATGGATGAAGTAGGCATTGACGCCATTCGATACTTCTTCACGATGCGCAGCATGGACTCCCATCTGGACTTTGACATGGATCTTGCTATTTCGACGTCTAATGAGAACCCAGTATTCTATGTGCAATACGCACATGCTCGTGTCTGCAGCGTATACCGCCAAGCAGAAGAGCAAGGCATTGAGCTGTTGCCAATTTCACAGATTAACCTGTCTAAGCTGACAACAGAACATGAATTTGATCTTCTTCGCAAAATGGGTGAGCTGCCAGAAGAGATTGCCACTGCTGCTACGGGATATGCGCCACACCGCTTGATCCGTTACGTATATGAACTGGCATCCCTGTTCCATAGCTACTACCGTGCAGAGCGCGTCATTACAGAAGACGCGGAGCAAACGGGGGCGCGTCTGGCGTTGATCGGTGCTGTGCGTACCGTTATCGCAACAGCGCTTCGTCTGGTTGGCGTATCCGCACCAGACAAAATGTAACCCATGCCGCGGCGGCGCTTTGCCGCCTAGGCACAGCAAAAAGTCCCCATGCACCACGCTTGTAATGCAGCGTGGGCATGGGGACTTTTTGCAGTGCAAGCAGACGGACGCATAGCGTGTCGTGCTTGCACCTGAGCCTGCACCGACCACCACCGCCGCTCCCGCATGTACAAGCCTTGAAACCTCTGTATACCGCGAGCATGCGGTATACGGTGCCTTCAAGGCTTGCTCAGCCAATGGCGGTGGTGGTCGGTGCGTTATGCCTCGCCCTCCTGCATGAGCCGGAGGGCGTCGATCTCGCCGCCGCGCACCTTCGTCTTCGCGGCGGTTGTTTTGCGAGCGCGCAGTGGTACGGTGGCGCGCTTGACCAGCGCTTTAATTTCGCTGGGCGAAAGTCCTGGATGCTTGGCAAGTAATAGCGCGATGGCGCCGCTTACGTGGGAAGTAGCCATGGAGGTGCCACTCATCTCGTGGTGCTTGCCTTGTACCCATGAGGATACAATTTTGTCGCCAGGTGCATAGACATCAACATATGCACCACGGTTGCTGAAGGATGCAATGCGCCGGTTTTTGTCCGTTGCACCCACGGATATCGTTTGCGGATACCTTGCTGGATAATCAATGCTACGGCGTTTGCCGTCGTTTCCTGACGAGGCCACAATGACAATGCCGGCATGATATGCCCGATTCACGACATCGAGAAGAGCCTTGCTTCGAGTCTTCATGCCGAAGCTCATATTGATGATATCTACCCGGTTACGCACACACCAGTCAATGCCGAGTACAATATCGGATACATAAGCTGATCCGTTATGATCAAATGCCTTTACTGGATATATCAAAGACCGAGGAGCTACACCGATCATGCCAGCCGTGCTGTTGGCTGCTGCAATCGTTCCGGCAATATGAGTTCCGTGACCGTTATCATCATGGGGCAGTAAGCTGCGATTTAACAGATTAATCCCACGCGCTAGTGAATAACGAAGATCCGGGTGCTGATAATCAGCACCAGTATCAATCACACCGATTTTGATGCGATGTCCTGTGGAGACAGACCATACTTTGGGTGCGCGGATCTGCTTCACTCCCCAGGGCACACCTTGAACGCTGGTTGGTTTATTATGCAGCGCAGTGGCATGGAGCGAGATGGAGTGATCCTCTTCCACTGTAATATCAGCGCCATAACGATTCAATTCTTCTGGGCAGCCTACATTTGCGATAATGGAGCGTGCAAGACGGGATGAACGCACTGCTCTTAGATCGGAGAATTTGCTGCGCATTCTCGAAAGTTCCAAGAGACAGGCTTCATAATGTCTTGGTTGGTTGAACCGGATGAGGTACCGCCCCGCCTGTTCCGGTTCAGGACCTTTCATTCCTTCAACTAAATGATGCAATAAGCCGGTGTAGTCCATTATGGGCAGCCCCCTTCGGGATGAACATGCTGAGGTATTCTATGAATGCGCTCAGCCTGCCGCATGGGGAACTTGCCCTTTTTTTATAAAAAGTCCTTCACTTCGTGTCAAAAAGGGCGCAGGGACATATGATGGATGGAGGGCTAGAGGGCTCTTGCGGGGAACCTTGGTAAGGAGCGATCCTACGAGGGTATACAGTCAGAAGACGGAGGGGACTCCGTCTTTTTCCATTTTTGCTCAGCTTCTGTAGAATGGCGTCGTTGAAGTTGTTTTCCATGTTATTTATCTAATCCACGTACATAAAAACTTGCTTTTTAACGCTAAATAGGTTTTACTTAGTTTTGTTAATGGATATGTTATACGTAACGATCCAGTTCGTAGGGATATAAAGTGAATTAATGTGTGAGAGGAAGTGTCTGTCAGTGAGTACCTCACTCAACTTAAAAATTGATAAAGAAAAGGTAAGAGAGATTCCTTTGGTTGACCTCGCCTTTATGGTGCTGAAAGCGGCAAATACGCCGTATTACTACCGAGATTTGATGAATGAGGTAGCTAAACAGCGCGGAATGACTGACGAAGAAATCAACGATTTTATTGCCCAGCTATATACCGAGATTAATATCGATGGACGTTTTGCTTGTGTCGGTACGAGTCTGTGGGGATTGAAGCGCTGGTATCCGGTTGCTGGAGCGGAAGATTCCATGACGGGTGCGAAACGTCCGCGTATCATCAACGATGAAGATGATGATTTGGAAGATGAGGACTTCGGTGAAGAGGAAGATAGCTACAGCAGTGACGAAGACTTCGACAACACTGATGATGATCAGGACGAAGATGAAGACGATGATGATGATGACGATGATGACATCTTCGATGAAGATGATAGCGATGAAGAAGTTCTAGTTGAAGATGATGATTTGGAAGAAGAAGACCTCGACGAAGACGATGAAGAAGAGTCCGAAGACGAGGATGGTTTTGACGACGATTCCAATAAGTAAACGTCATTTTTAATGTCAATAATTTACCCGTTTCACCCCGATAGACATCCTTGACAAGCAGATGGGGTAGCGGGTAAACTATTGCATGGGCTTATGAATGAGCGACAATATATTTATGTTTTTTATAAAAGTGCCCCGTCCTGCGGGAGTACTTTTTTTTGTATTTTTAGAGGCAGAATTTTGCAAAATGAAATGATTTCCGCACGCTCCCGGTCAACGTCCGGGGTTCGTTTTTGTATATAAAAAACGCCAATCGATGTTTTCTGATTGATGTCAAGTAAGGGGACGAACCCGGATAAGGCTCTCGGAAAATTTGCACCATTTTGTTGTAAAGCAGCGTTGTTCAAACGGTCTTCGTGAGAAAGAGCAGTTCGTAGATGCAGGGAATTTCTACCATTGCTCTTTTTAACGATGATTACCTGGGAAACGGGTTACGATAACACCATATATCGCCTGAATTTCTGTACTTATATTAGGAGGGTAATAACAGTGACAAAGTATATTTTCGTGACGGGCGGAGTTGTGTCCTCCCTGGGCAAAGGAATCACGGCTGCCTCGCTGGGCAGATTGCTGAAAAACAGAGGACTCAAGGTAACAATCCAAAAATTTGACCCATATATCAACATTGACCCGGGAACAATGAGCCCGTATCAGCACGGTGAAGTATTTGTAACAGACGATGGCGCGGAAACGGATTTGGATCTGGGTCACTATGAACGGTTTATTGACATCAATCTTTCCAAAAACAGCAACGTTACAACAGGTAAAGTATACTCTTCCGTGATTAGCAAAGAGCGTCGCGGTGAATATTTAGGTGGTACGGTACAAGTTATCCCGCACATTACGAACGAGATCAAAGAGCGTGTATTCCGCGCTGGTCGTGAAGCTGGTTCGGATGTCGTGATTACGGAAATCGGTGGAACAGTAGGTGACATCGAGAGCTTGCCTTTCCTGGAGGCTATTCGTCAGATCAAGAGTGATGTAGGTCGCGACAATGTAATGTACATCCATGTAACGCTGATTCCATACATCAAGGCTGCGGGTGAAGTGAAAACAAAACCTACACAGCACAGTGTGAAGGAATTGCGCAGCATCGGTATTCAGCCAAACGTTATCGTTTGCCGTACAGAGTACGAGCTGTCCAAAGACATGAAAGCCAAAATCGCGCTCTTCTGTGACATTGATGAGAACGCCGTGGTAGAATGCCGCGATGCGAGCACATTGTATGAAGTGCCACTTAACCTGCGTGAAGAAGGCCTGGATGAGATCGTGGTAAACCACCTGAAGCTGACTACTCCTGCACCGGATATGAGCGAGTGGGAAGGGCTGGTTGACCGGATCAGCAAATTGCAACGCACTGTTGAGATTGCGATTGTTGGTAAATATGTAGCGCTTCATGATGCATATCTGAGTGTTGTTGAATCATTGTCTCACGCTGGATTTGCATCCAACGCAGATGTGAAGATCCGCTGGGTTCATTCCGAAGATCTTACCGATGAGAACGTAGGCGACCTGTTGCACGGCGTGGGTGGTATTCTTGTTCCTGGTGGATTCGGAGATCGTGGGATCGAAGGTAAAGTATCGGCAATCCGTTATGCCCGTGACAAAAATATTCCGTTCTTCGGTATTTGCTTGGGTATGCAGGTTTCCGTTATTGAATATGCACGTTCCATCGTTGGTTTGAACGGTGCTAACAGCTCCGAGATTAATCCAGCTACTGAATTCCCGGTAATCGATCTGTTGCCAGAGCAAAAGGATATCGAAAATCTGGGTGGTACGATGCGTCTTGGTCTGTACCCTTGTAAGCTTCAAGAGGGATCTTTGGCAATGTCTTGTTATGATGACGAACTCGTGTATGAGAGACATCGCCACCGGTATGAGTTCAACAATGAATACCGTGAAGCGATCGAGAAAGCAGGATTGGTTATCTCCGGTACATCTCCAGATGGCCGTTTGGTAGAGATCGTTGAACTTCCGGGACACCCATGGTTCCTGGCAGTGCAATTCCATCCGGAATTCACTTCCCGTCCGAACCGTCCACAACCATTGTTCCGTGAGTTTGTGAAAGCTTCCTTGGAGAACGCTGAGAAGTAAGTTATTTATTTATTATATGGGGATGCCTCTGTTCGCTCGTGATTTACGGGTGGACGGGGCATCCTCTTTTCGTCATGCTCTGAGAAATCATAGATGGGATAAAATGTTTTCGGTCAATTTGAACCTGGAGAAGGATTTTACTGGAAGAGGTAGAATACTTATCATGACGACTATGGGATAGTTATCCAATTCGGACGTTTATGCTTTCCTAAATCCAGGAGGTTACACAGTGGAAAATAAAAAATTGTTGATTGTTGATGACCAAAATGGGATTCGTATCCTCTTAATGGAAGTGTTCAGCAGTGAGGGATATAATACATTTCAAGCGCCTAATGGTAAGGTAGCTCTTGAAATTGTAAATAACGACAAGCCTGATCTGGTGTTGCTCGATATGAAAATTCCCGGCATGGATGGGCTGGAAATTTTGAAGCATATTAAAGAAATAGACCCCAACATCAAAGTCATCATGATGACGGCTTATGGGGAGCTAGATATGATTAAGGAAGCTACCGATCTTGGAGCACTCATGCATTTTACGAAACCGTTTGATATCGATGAGATGCGTGTTGCCGTCAATATGCAATTACGAAATGATACCGCCAATAAATGCAGCTGAATCCTGTGGAAACAGGATTTTTTTGTGTATAAATAACCAAATATAAGGATTGTATTAATCCAAGGTATTCCAGTGAAATTTTCAGGGAATATTGAAATTGATGATGCCGTCATGTGATATCTATGAAAACTGTGCTGCAAAGCACAGCATTTTTGCAAATGCATGTTTAGTATTTGACATGGGATGTGGTATAATAAGCCCGTATGTGATTTCGGCTAAAAACCATAGACATAACCCAAACCCCTAGGAGGATTGAAACCATGCCATTAGTATCTATGACAGACATGTTGAACAAAGCACTCGAAGGAAAATATGCAGTTGGTCAATACAACATCAATAACCTTGAGTGGACTCAAGCAATTCTTACTGCTGCTGAAGAAGAAAAGTCCCCAGTAATCCTGGGTGTTTCCGAAGGCGCAGCACGTCACATGGGTGGCTTTACTACTGTAGTTAAAATGGTAGAAGGACTCTTGATTGACATGAAAATCTCCGTACCAGTTGCTATTCACCTGGATCACGGTTCAAGCTTCGACAAATGTAAAGAAGCGATTGACGCTGGATTTACATCCGTTATGATCGACGGTTCCCATCACTCCATCGATGAGAACATCGAAATGACTAAAAAAGTGGTTGAATATGCACACGCTAAAGGCGTTTCTGTAGAAGCTGAAGTAGGTACTGTAGGCGGACAAGAAGACGACGTTATCGGTGGTATTCAATACGCTGACCTGAACGAGTGTATCCGTATCGTTAAAGAAACAGGTATCGATACTTTGGCACCAGCTCTGGGTTCCGTACACGGTCCTTACCAAGGCGAGCCAAACCTCGGCTTCAAAGAAATGGAAGAAGTTCGTGACGCGGTACAAGTTCCACTCGTATTGCACGGTGGTACAGGTATTCCTAAGCACGATATCGATAAAGCAATCTCCCTGGGTACTTCCAAAATCAACGTGAACACAGAGAACCAAATCTCTTTCACTAAAGCAGTTCGTGAAGTACTTGCAGCTAAACCAAATGCTTACGATCCACGTACATTCATCGTACCAGGCCGTGATGCAATCAAAGAAACAGTTAAAGGTAAAATCCGCGAGTTTGGTTCTAACAACAAAGCGTAATTTATCTCAAACAGTTCCATACTGTGAAATGGAAGAACACCGCCTAGCCGGTGTCTTTCCATTTTCACACCTTATTTCTACATCGTTAGCCATCAGCACGTATTGCCGTTCATCGGCTGCAAAACACGTAGGGGGACATTAAGCTTTATGGAAAAATTGATGATTAGTGGCGGACGTCCGTTACAGGGAACTGTAACCATAAGCGGCGCCAAGAACAGCGCCATTGCGCTTATTCCTGCAGCATTGCTTGCCGAGTCAGAGGTCGTGCTTGACAACCTGCCACTTTTGAGTGATGTGGCCGTATATGCGGAAATTTTGGAGGAACTCGGAGCGCGTGTGACATGGGAAGGCAGTCAGATGAGAATCGATCCTTCCGATATTAAATCCATTCCTATGCCGAATGGGCCTGTGAAGAAACTTCGTGCTTCATACTATATGATGGGTGCGCTGCTTGGGCGTTTCAAAGAAGCGACCATTGGTTTACCTGGAGGTTGTAATTTTGAACCTCGTCCGATTGATCAACATATCAAAGGTTTTGAAGCGCTTGGCGCAACGGTTACAAACGAACATGGTTCCATTCATCTGCATGCCAAAGAGCTTCGCGGAGCTAAGATTTATCTAGATGTAAGTAGCGTAGGTGCAACCATTAACATTATGCTGGCGGCAACTCGTGCCAAAGGCTCTACAATTATCGAAAACGCGGCTAAAGAGCCTGAGATTATAGATGTAGCAACACTTTTGAACTCTATGGGTGCAAGCATTAAGGGTGCAGGTACAGAAACCATTCGTATTGAAGGTGTATCTGAACTAAAAGGCTGTCGTCATTCGATTATCCCGGATCGTATACAGGCGGGTACGTACATGATCGCTGCGGCAGCAACACGTGGAGACGTCCTGATTGATAATGTCATCCCCAAACACCTTGAAGCTTTGACTGCAAAGCTAATTGAGATGGGCGTTGGCATTGAGGAACTAGACGAGAGCATCCGAGTTATCGGACAAGCCTCGTACAATCATGTGGATGTGAAGGCGCTGGTGTACCCTGGCTTCCCTACAGATCTACAGTCCCCGATGACGAGTGTATTAACACAAGCCACGGGTGTTAGTGTCCTCAGTGATTTTGTATATAGCAATCGATTCAAGCATGTTCCTGAGTTAGTGCGAATGGGTGCTAAGATCCGTGTAGAAGGACGGTCTGCAATTATTGAAGGTAGTCCTTTGAATGCGGCTAAGGTAAAAGCATCCGATCTGCGCGCTGGAGCAGCGCTGGTGATCGCAGGTCTCACCGTTAGTGAAGGTGTGACTGAAGTAACGGGTGTTGAATATATTGATCGTGGTTACGATCATCTCGTTACTAATCTGCGCTTGTTAGGTGCAGATGTGTGGCGTGAGACGGAGTAAACGAACGATATATTGCAAGTTTACAGCAATACAGTTATTATTTTTACAGAACTGCATAACCTTTCAACAAATGGGTAAACCTATACTAATAGAGTTCTCAGCCTCTCCGGAACCAGGTGAAATGTACGATTTCCTTGGCCGGAGGGTCTTTTTTTGGATTAGACATCATATGGCTGTAAGAACTGAGATTATTCCCTTTCCTCAAGCCCCCGGTTTGTTTGAACTGCGCTCCTTGGCCGGTTACCCGGATCGAACGCCTCATGACTTTTGTGTTCACTCACTAGCGGACAGTGCTGTGTATATAGCCATCCCGCCCGGAACTTACATCCAAAGACAAGTATTTGCATTATAGCGGTTACATTCCGTACAATGGACAGAAGAGAACGCGGTGTTATGCTGCTCTCCATAGCCGGAACATCTAGCGAAACTATCCATTTCACGGACTTATTAATTGAATAGGTGGTTATTATATGGATCTACAAATTTCCGATTTGGAAGAAATGAAATTAACGGACCTTTACAAACTGGCCAAAAAATATCAAATTCCATATTACGGTCAATTGAAAAAGAAAGAATTAATCTTTGCTATATTACGTGCACAAGCTGAACAAAGTGGTTTGATGTTTATGCAAGGTGTGCTTGAAATTCTCCCTGAGGGATACGGATTCCTACGGCCGATTAACTACTTGCCAAGTACAGAGGATATCTACATTTCGGCTTCGCAGATTCGCAAGTTTGACCTTAGAACGGGTGACCTCGTATCGGGTAAGTGTAGGACGCCAAAAGAAAATGAGCGGTACTTCGGCTTGCTGCAAGTCAATGCTGTAAACGGAGAGAATCCTTCAGCCGCTGCGGAAAGACTTCATTTCCCTGCACTAACTCCATTATATCCGCAGAAAAAACTGGTTCTCGAAACATCCCCCAACCATTTGTCCACTCGCATTATGGATGTGCTTGCTCCAGTAGGTCTGGGACAGCGCGGATTGATCGTAGCACCTCCCAAAGCAGGTAAAACACTTCTCCTTAAAGAAATCGCCAACAGCATCTCAACGAACAATCCTGAAATTGAACTATTTGTCCTGTTGATTGATGAGCGTCCGGAGGAAGTAACGGATATGTCTCGTTCGGTTAAAGGTGAAGTTGTAGCTTCTACGTTTGATGAGCTGCCTGAGAACCATATTAAAGTTGCTGAATTGGTATTGGAGCGTGCACTTCGCCTTGTAGAAGCCAAAAAAGATGTCGTTATCCTACTGGATAGCATCACACGTCTGGCTCGTGCATACAACTTGGTTATTCCGCCATCTGGTCGGACGCTAAGCGGAGGTATTGATCCTGCAGCATTCCATCGTCCTAAACGCTTCTTCGGTTCTGCAAGGAATGTGGAAGAGGGAGGAAGCTTGACTATTCTGGCGACCGCTCTGATTGATACAGGTTCCCGTATGGATGATATTATCTATGAAGAGTTCAAAGGTACGGGTAACATGGAGCTTCATTTGGATCGTCGTTTGGCAGAGCGCCGTATCTTCCCTGCGATTGATATTCGTCGTTCGGGTACTCGTCGTGAAGAAGTGCTTCTTAGCAAAGAAGAGCTGGATACAATCTGGACTATTCGGAAAAATATGAATGACTCACATGATTTTGTGGAGAGCTTCTTGAAGAAGCTGCGTAACAGCAAAACCAATGCAGAGTTCCTTGCTGCATTTGATGCAGCGGCCAATAATCCAACGAGTAATTCCGGCACAACAACAACCCGTCGTTCACCAAGACAAACAGCCACATCAGCAACGACAACCTAGTTGACTATGGGCTGATTGGACACTCGTCGTTTAGGCTTAACCCATATAGATGTGAGGAGAACATCATGTATTTAGTATACGCAGATGAAAAAGGTAATGTATTTGATCACCCGTCCTTGTATGGACTTGCACGAAGTGGTGATATGATTGTTGAAATTATGGAGGATGAGCTTATTCCTCTGCCAGATGGTGCGACATTGGTGGGATTGCCGAGCACTCGTCCAATTGGTATGGATCCCGATACGGGCGAGATGTTGCCAATGCCCAGTGATACACAAGCTGTAGGTGCGTTATTGCCGCAAGGTTTCACCCGGCTGTGCCTGCCAGGTTATGTGAAGACGGATAAAGAGTACAAGTTGCCTTTGTTCGGTTATTCGGCAGTTGTCTGGAAAGATGGCGGTTTCTATGTCACAGCTGCGAAGTCGGATAGTCCAGATAAGTGGAATCCGCTTAACTGTGACCGGGATGATGTGAAGTCAGGTGTGAATCATTTGACGAAAAAATATCCGGAAAATCGTCTTTATACTCATCTATCGAATTGTGCGTTGGGATATGAATGCTTAACTTCATCCAACACGTTCTTGAATCGTTGGGAAGGCGGCGTGCCTGTATCATACTCCTGTAATGCCGGTTGCTTCGGATGTATTTCTGAACAACCCGATGACAGTGGTTTTGTATCTCCGCAGACGCGTATGAACTTCCGCCCACGTGTGGATGAAATTGTTGAAGTTATGTTGGAGCATTTGAAAACGCCGGAATCCATTATCAGTTTTGGACAAGGCTGTGAGGGTGAACCCTCTACGCAGGCTAAACTGATTATTGAGGCTATTCGTGAAGTGCGTTCCATCACAGATATGGGATACATCAACATTAATACGAATGCTGGATTGAATGATCATATTAGAGGTATTGTAGATGCAGGGCTGGATCTTATGCGCGTAAGTACAATTAGTGCTTTGGATGATCATTATAATGCCTATTACAAACCTCGTGGTTATACCTTGGCTAATGTCGAGAAATCCATGAAGTATGCCGCAGAACAAGGTGTATACACCTCCATTAACTATTTGATCTTCCCGGGTGTAACAGATCGTGAGGAAGAGATTGAAGCGATGGTTGAGTTTGCGCGCAGAACCAAACTACGTCTCATTCAGATGCGTAATCTCAATATTGACCCTGAAAGTTATTTGGAGCTAATTCCTCCGGCTCAAGGTGACATACTGGGAATGAAGCAGATGATCGAAATCTTCCAAGAAGAGTTGCCTGACGTCGTGATTGGCTCGTTTACACATGTCCCACCAGCTGGAATGGCACGTCCTAAGCGCCTGATCACCTCTTGATAATTATGGATTGCAACTGGCAATATGCCATGTTATAATCTTCGGAGTTGTGCCATTTACTCTGGGTCCGCTTGAGGCTCAGGGCGGAAAGAGGTGAAAGGTAATGAAAGAAGCAATTCATCCTAAGTACACGATTGGTCAAGTATCCTGCGCATGCGGTAATACTTTTGAGACTGGTTCGGTTAAAGACGGACTTCGTGTAGAGATTTGCTCCGCGTGCCACCCGTTCTTCACTGGTAAACAGAAGTTTATCGATGCTGGCGGTCGTGTGGATCGTTTCAAGAAAAAATACGGAATCTAATTCAGCAATTCTTCGGGAATTGTCTGCTAATTGCATCCAAACCCACCCCTGTCATCTTGACAGGGGTTTTTATATGTTTGTTTGTGTATGGAAGGTGGAGAGTGCTCTACGATAAGATTCCTAGTTTCTGGACCTTTTTAAGACAAGTTTTCTGCATCGCAAGTAGGCCGAGCCGCATTCTAGATCGATTGGTAACAATTATTCAGCTCTCCCCATCTCCCTCTGGTTGCAATTTATACTACCTTACGTTATACTATTTCTTACCGTGCTAGATGGGGAGGTAGCGGTGCCCTGTAACTCGCAATCCGCTACAGCGAGGTTGAATTCCTGCTAGAGGTTTTGTCGATGTGAGGTTTGGTCCCTGAACGTGGTGTTGACGGTTGGGTCCTCCGCAATGAGTACTCATGAACCTGGTCAGGTCCGGAAGGAAGCAGCCATAAGTGAGATCACTCTTGTGCCGGAGGGTTGCCTAGCCTGAGCTATTGTTCAGGGGTGCCACTTGGATCGCAATTATCGATAGCAGGTGCACGGCTTACTATTAGAATTAGAGACCTTTGCAGTTGTATGTATGCAGAGGTCTTTTTGATATGTCTACAAAAAAACCACGCAGAAATGGGTCAGATAAAGTTTGGATTCACCCCGGAATATAGTATAATGGGGGAACGACAAAGGACTCGAATGCGAAGTGGAAGGAAGGTAACGCATCATGGAGCATATCGCGTTATACCGGGCTTGGCGTCCCCAGTCGTTCCAAGATATGGTGGGACAACAGCATATTATTCAAACCTTGCAGAACGCGATTCGTGAACAGCGGACTTCCCATGCCTATTTGTTTAGTGGCCCTAGAGGAACGGGAAAGACAAGTGCTGCCAAGATTTTGGCCAAAGCTGTGAACTGCGAACGTGGACCTGCGCCTGAGCCTTGTAACGAGTGCGAAGCATGCCGGAGGATTACAACTGGTGCGGTAATGGATGTGCAAGAGATTGATGCGGCATCCAACCGAGGTGTTGAAGAGATCCGTGATCTTCGGGAAAAGGTTAAATATGCGCCAACCGAGGTTCGGCAGAAAGTTTATATTATTGATGAAGTACACATGCTTACGACAGAGGCCTTCAATGCGCTGCTTAAAACGTTGGAAGAACCTCCTCCGCATGTTATGTTTATTTTAGCAACAACCGAACCCCATCGTCTACCGGCTACGATTATATCTCGCTGTCAGCGATTTGATTTTCGCCGAGTGTCGTTGGAGGAACAGACAGCACGCTTAGCTCTAATCTGTGAGCAAGAAGGTATGGAAGCTGACCTTGATGCACTTCAATATATTGCCCGTCTATCTGACGGGGGAATGCGGGACGCGCTTAGCGTATTAGATCAGATCTCGTCATTTACGGATGGGAAGGTAACCTATCAGCAGGTCATGGATATGACCGGTGGGATTCCATCTGAACAATTTGCGAAGCTTGCTGCCTCTCTATTGAAGGGTGACGTCGGTCATATCCTGCTGATGATTGAAGGATTTATGCATGAAGGCAAGAGCGCAGACAAATGCATGGAGAATTTGCTTTATTATTTCCGTGATTTGCTTATGATTAAGATGGTGCCGGATGCAGATAAGCTAACGGATCGTGTACTCAACCCGGAGTCATTCCGAGATATGGCTGAATCCTTCACTAAGGAACAGTTGTTCCAAATGATTGATACACTTAATCGGTACCAGAGTGAAATGAAGTATGCAGTCCAACCACAGACACTATTTGAAGTTGCGCTGCTCAAACTGTGCAGTATACCCGCGCAAGGCGCAATGGCTGATCAAGCAGTAGCTTCGTCAAGTACTGGATCTACCGCGCCATCGACCGATAGTGGAGAGATTGGGCGGTTGAAGCAACAACTTGCTGAGCTCGAGAAGAAACTAGATCGCGCACTTAAAAGTGGGTTATCTGGTGGGGAATCTGCCTCAAGCAGCCCTTCTCGTCCGGCGACACGGGCTCCTGTGTCTAGAGGGAACTCACCAGCGAAGTTGCCTGCGCATTTGGATCAGTATGTTGCGCGTAAAGGATCGCCTGATTTTATGGAGATCAGCAAAAAGTGGAGTCAGATTTTGCAACGCGTGAAAGAGGAGAAAGTCACAGTTCATGCTTGGTTTATGGACGGTGAACCAGTATCTCTTTTGGAAGACAACGTATTAGTAGCTTTCAAAAATAACATCCATCGCGAAACGACCGAGAAGCAGGCTAACCGTGAAGTGATTGAACGTGTGCTGTCTGAACAGCTTGGACGTTCAGCGCGTCTGGTGACGATGATGCTCAAGGATTGGACTGGTGCAATGGAAGGAGCTTCTGAAGCGCCAAAGGAGGACTTTAAGCTTGAACCAGAGCATGAAGATGGAGGTTCAAGCAGCAAGCAACCTTGGATAGATGAAGCCATTCAGCTATTTGGTGAGGATCTTGTTGTGATTAAGGAATAGATTTACTACACGCCTGGTGCGATAACTATACCTAAGGAGATGAAAAGTTATGAATAACATGAACCAAATGATGAAACAAGTGAAGAAAATGCAGGAGCAAATGTTGAAAGCACAAGAGGAACTTGCGGACAAAACGGTTCAAGGTACTTCAGGTGGTGGCGTTGTGACAGCAGAGGTTAACGGACATAAGAAATTGCTAGCTATTACGATCAAACCTGAAGCGGTAGATCCAGAAGATGTAGAAATGCTGCAGGATCTTGTAATGACTGCTGTAAATGATGCTATGACCAAAGCCGATGAGATTGCCAATCAAGATATGGGTAAATTCACAGGCGGCATGAAAATTCCGGGACTATTTTAATTTAAATTGATCCTCTAAAAGGAGACGCAATCGATTGTATTATCCCGAACCGATAGCCAAGCTAATTGATGCCTTTACTCGTTTGCCGGGTATTGGGCCTAAGACGGCGGCGAGATTAGCTTTTCATGTGCTTAACATGAAGGAAGATGATGTTATTGATTTTGCCAAAGCACTTGTCAGTGTGAAGCGTAACCTTCATTACTGTTCTGTGTGCTGTAATATCACAGATACAGATCCATGCCGGATCTGTCAGGATAAATCGAGGGATACTTCGGTAATCTGTGTTGTTCAGGATTCTAAAGACCTGGTAGCTATGGAACGTACGAAAGAATTCGATGGATATTATCATGTCTTGCAAGGTGCGATCTCTCCTATGGAGGGTATTGGGCCGGATGACATTCGTCTTAAGGAACTGCTGACTCGGTTGAGTGATGAACGAGTACAGGAGTTAATCCTGGCAACGAACCCGAACATTGAGGGAGAAGCTACAGCAATGTACATTTCCCGTTTGGTTCGTCCATTCGAAATCAAGGTAACTCGTATTGCTCATGGATTGCCTGTTGGTGGAGACTTGGAGTACGCAGATGAAGTAACATTATCCAAAGCGCTGGAAGGTCGTAGAGAGGTGCGTTAAATGCCTAGCTATGATCTGAAGGGCGGTATTCGATTTGTTATTTCGCTACGCCGATGTGTGTAGCAAGGTAAACGAGTTTAATCAGAGAGCCCTTCGGGGTTCTCTTTTTTTGTTTTATTGGATGTGTAGGTCGGTGGTCTTGAGGGGTGGATATAGTGATATTGTGAGTTGAAAGTCTGTGTACAGGAATATTCGTGGAATAAGTTCTAAGTTTGTCCTCTCCTTGATATGTATGAGATATGCTGTTTCAGATCTGGAGGGGGAGAGCTTATGTTGTTTTGGAAAAGTAGCAGGCGCTCATCTAATGATAAACATACCCGAGTATTGAAGGAACGAGAAGCGGAACAGATTTACACCGATATTCAAAAGGCTAAGTTGGAATGGGAGAGAGCTGTGAGGCAGTTCGAAGAGGCACAAGGGGAGGATGAGATTGATTATGCGATCTATGTGTTGGAAGCGGCTGAGCGAAAGTATCAAATTCATTTGAAGCGAGCTAAGCGGGCGGAGATGGATGGGGCGGTAATGATGGATCGAGGTCTTAGTGGATAGCTGAATAAGTTGAATGAAATGGAGGCGGGTATAATGAAGAGTTTAATACTAGGAAGTGTACTGGTTATATCGTTGCTTGCGCTGTTAGTCATCTTGTTTAAGAAGAGAATTGGACTCGCTTGGCTTACCTCATTCGGAATTCATCTTGTGCTAGCGGCTGTGGGAATTTATATCGTAAATTATTCAGGATGGATTACAGGGGCGTATATCCCTCTGAATCCTGCCACGATAGGTACGGTGAGTATTCTCGGGCTGCCTGGAGTAGGGTTATTATTAGGTTTGAAAATTTCTTTGTTTGGGTAGTTGACTCTTCGAACGTTTCTATGGTACATTATATCTCGTTGCTTTGCTTGCTTGGTTGAGACATTTTGAAGAGATTAATGAGTTCGAAAGAGCTCGAAAAAAGAATTTCAAAAAAATGCTTGACTGAAACATACGAAGCATGGTATATTATAAAAGTCGCCGCTGAGACAAAATGGTGACGAAAAACAAAGAAATTATCAAGTTTGATCTTTGAAAACTGAACAACGAGTGAGTAATCATCCTGCTTACAGGATGAACAAAATGAGATTTTTAATCTCGTCAGATTCAAAATGAGCTAATCGCTCTTTTCAATACTTTATTGGAGAGTTTGATCCTGGCTCAGGACGAACGCTGGCGGCATGCCTAATACATGCAAGTCG
>NZ_JAKRNP010000024.1:0-34845 GCF_022346845.1 Paenibacillus sp. ACRSA
CGTAGCTGCTGTTCGTCGTGCGCTCATGGTCTTTCACGCTGTTGTTGCGTTCAGATTGAGCCCATGTTGCACTCTCGCCTTCTGCTTTAGCGTTCAGACCGAGATCCAATGCACCACGGCTTTCACTCGCGTAGCTGCTGTTCACATTACGCTCATCGCCGTTTCGTGAATAATCGCTCATCGTTGTACCTTCTCCCGAGACATTGGCATTCAGGCCAAGACCCAACTTGCCTGAGCTAGTGCGCTCACTTGTATAATCAGAAGAATGACTATTGTAACGGCTTGTACTCTCAGCGGATAAGCCAGCATTCAGCCCCAGATCCAAGTTCAATGCTCCGGTTGCACTTGATGAACCTCCATAGCTGCCTTGATTGCCGTAACCTGTGTCACGTTGTCCTGACAGTAGAGATCCTAGCTCTAGACGCAAACCTGCATTTAGATCCAGATTACTATTGCTTTTATTGCTATAACTGTCTGCATAAGTTGCCTGCGTAGCTCCCAGCAATCCAGCAACCAACGTACCCGACAATACCGACAATTTTACCCAACGATTCACTTTTTTCATGATAATATACACTCCTTCTCATTTTTGGTTGAATTAACGCCAGTGTTATTGAGAGAAAGAGGTATATTGCGGCGGCCGCCCTGGCGGCGCTTGTGAGCATTGACTGAACCCATCGAGCTGTTCTATTCGAAAGCCAACATCATCATCTGACAGAACCAGATGCGTTATTGCTCCTGGAAGTGCAGCGGCCGGAGCCGTTGCTCCACCTCCAGTTGCACCAGACGAGCCGGTGCTTGTACCCGTATAAGCACTACCTGCTGGAGAAGTTACTGCAACATTCCAGCTTGTTGGTTGCTCTGCACGTAGCTGCAAGGGAGACACTACACGTGTGTCTACTTTATTCACACTTGCCTCTGTCTTGCTCTGTACTTGCTCAGTAACAATCGGTTTCACAGATGGTTGATCGGTAAGAAACTGCTCGTTATCTGGCAATCCTACATTCACATCAGAATGTTGAATCAGATCGGCTCTTTCCACAGGCAATACCTGCGGGACAATACCTTCTGGACGGAGAGCCGGTTCAGGGGTAACTTCAGTCACCTTGCCTGTAACCTGTACTACGTCTTGTCCTTCCGTGTTGTCCGGGGATGATGCCAGATCAGAAGATTCAATAGTATTCGGAATTGAAGCTTGCGGTGTTTCCACAACGATCGGCTGTTCTGATGTACTCGCAGGGCGTTCCGGCTTCACCGCGGGAATGTCCACCGATCCTTTACCAGGATCAACTTCTGAGGATATGCCTACGGCTGGAACTGTCGCCTCCACCGATGGGAGCTGTATTGTACCTTTATGCAGATCTACACCAGAGGAAGAGACATCCACCGAAGTCACTTCAGATACATCTACCTTTACAGAAGGTAATTCAACCTTGCCCTGCCGAAGGTCCGTTTTCACAGCAGACGTCTCTGCCTGAATGACCTCTGGTACCTCAGCGGTAACGCTAGGCAGGGAAGCTGTTCCTTCGTTCAGGTTGACCTGACTGCTTGATACATCTGCCCGAATTATCGGTGTATCCGCCTGCACAGACGGCAGTTCTACGGTTCCCTTATTGGCATCAATACCAATCTCTGATGTTCCAGCCGATCCAAGCGGTGTATCTACCTTAAGGTCAGATACGCTCAGCTTGCCTGCCGAAGCATCCGCTTTGATCGACGGAACCTCAACATCCAGTAATGGTGTCGATACCGATACCGATGGAGTCAAGTTCAGCCCACCATCCGAATCACGTGAGAACAAATTCAGGGACAATCCGTTGGAGGGTTTTTCCGAAGCGGCTCGAGCATCGTCCGCATAGACATGGGATGAACCTAAACTTATGACCAATGTTCCTGCAATGACAACCAGGGGTATGCTGGCAAGACGTACAATCGATTTGGGTAGCTTTATCTTCAAGTTGCTTCACCCCCTTTCGCTTGCTGCGTTGGTGGGACAAGGCATATGAGTTTTCCCATAAGAATAATTAGATTACAGGGATTTCTGCCTGTTCCTCATTAAACGTGAAGGCGTTTACTCAAACGGTATTGTGGCAAAAACTTTAAATTTAAAGTATTTTCCCGCCTTCATTTCATTATTAGGAATGCCATTATTCATATTGCACTCCTAGCTCCTTCTTCTCTTTCTGTTACGTTAGGAATCGGAGATTGGATCACCTACATATGTATTTTATTGAATTTGATTAATGATTAAATTTTAAATGCTAAAAATGCAGATCTTGTGACATATCGCATGTTTTTCGTAGAATTAGAGGTTTACAATACAATCATGGCGACAATTCGAAATCGTCAAACGTCAACGTTTTACCCCATATAACTAACTGTAAAGGCGGGATCAGCATGCTAGAATTACAAGAAATTGAAACAGAACGTTCTCTTCATCTGTACCGCACCTTGGCCAAGACATTTAAGAGCGTGAATGAACACGCTGTATCTGGAAGCAAAGTGCATGGATTCAATCCTACAGCATATGGTTTACTTGAAGTTCTGTATATGAAGGGGGCACAGCCTATTCAACAGGTTGGGGCACAGCTTCTCTTACAGAGTGGTAATGTTACGTATGTTATTGATAAGTTAGAGCAAAAAGGACTTTTACACCGTAAACACTGTCCTCAGGACAGACGGATTATATTTGTGGAATTGACAGAGGAAGGGCAGCGCACCATGGACGATATCTATCCAGGGTATGCTCACAAAATTGATCGTGCTGTCAGTGGCTTGAGCGAAGAAGATAAGACGATGCTCGCTGACTTACTGGAGCGACTGGCGATTGGCGCAGATCGGTTATCAGCCAATAGCTGAATTAACTTAAATAGTTATAGCAAACTAACAAGTAGCAAAGGCAGCCTCATTAGGCTGCCTTTGTTTATATGTTTACGTTTAGCGATGGATAGCCATCCCCACTATTTTTTCTCTTTTTTCACACCAGCCACTTGCACGGAGCCTTGTACTTGCTGTGGGGCATCTGCGTCTTCCGGAACCAGCAAGCGTTTGCGCAGAGCCAGCGTAGCAACCCAAGACACAATCGCAATTACAAACATAATGATGAACAAGGAATGCAAACTGCCCTCAAGCACACTTCGCAGCAACCGCCACTGATCGTCGGACAAAACCGTTTCCGTATGAGGTGCCAGCAATTCATTCAGATCCCCATCGGAGATACCAGCAGCCGCAAGATTTTGTGCACTGGACAATGTTGAAATTCGATAATTCAACCATGTACCAAAAGCTGCCGCACCAATTGTCTGTCCAAGTGTACGCATGAACGTATGTAGTGCTGTGGATGAACCTCGTTCCCGATATCCTACAGATGATTGGGCAATAATCGTGAAGATCGTAAACGCAAAACCAAAACCAAGCCCATAGATAAAGGTCAATAAAAACAGAACATACTGCGGCGATGAACCGCCGACAAGGAATAATCCGCCTGAACCGACCACGATGCCAGTTAGTCCAATGAGAGATGTCATACGCGACCCAATCTTCATCAAGAGGCGACCTGCCCACACACTGCCGATCAGCCAGCCAACAGACATTGGTGCAAGCAACAATCCGGATTCAGTCGCATTACCTCCACGTACCCCCTGCACCCACAGCGGCAGATAACTCGTAAGACCGATCATCAGTGAGCTGGTTAACAGCCCAGCGATATTCGCCACACGAATGTCCTGAATGCGGAAGAGGTGAAGTGGAACCATCGGAGCTTCAGCTCTTTTTTCTACTACGAAGAATAATACGATAAAAGCTACGGCGACCGCGCTGAGTCCCAGGATCAACGGAGAGCTCCATGCGTAATACTGTCCACCCGCTGACAACACGAAGAGCAGTGCTGTAATCCCAACAGTAAAGGTCAACGCACCCATAACATCGATTTTGGCAGTACGTGGTGACACATTTTCGTGCAAATAACGAAATACAAACCACATAGCTAACAAACCAAACGGCACATTGAACCCAAAGATCCATTGCCAACCTAGATTATCTACAAAATAACCACCTAATAGCGGCCCGGCCAGAGATGAAATTCCCCATACAGAGCTAATCCAGCCTTGAATTTTGCCCCGTTCCTCAATCGGATAGATATCTCCAATAATCGTAAACGTCACAGGCACAACCGCACCTGCGCCAATCCCCTGGATCGCACGAAAGACAATGAGCATCTCCATATTCTGCGAGAAGCTGCATAGTAACGAACCAAGTATAAACAGAGCACATCCGATTAGGAATACAGGCTTCCGCCCATACAAATCACTGATTTTACCAAAAATCGGGGTACTAACCGCCATTGTGAGCAGATAAGCTGTAAAGATCCAGCTAAGCAATTGCACACTACCCAATTCACTGACGATTGTTGGCCCTGCCGGCCCAATAACTGTGCCTTCAATGGCGGACAAAAAGGTCGCCAGCAGCAAACCTGCCAAAATGAGACTGCGTTTGGAATTTCCCGTCGTATTCAATGGAACCCTTCTCTCTTCATTTCTATATCAACTAGAAAATGTTTAGTTGAATGTTTTTATTTGTTATTACGCGCCCGCAGCCATTCATCATAGAGCAGAGAATACATTAACATGTCTTTGTATCCCGTAGACGTATGCTGAATTTGACGAAGTAACCCTTCTTTCGTAAATCCCATATTCTCCAGAAATCCACCTGACGGCGCATTACGTGGATCCACAAGTGCCTCAATGCGATTCAGTCCCATCGTCTCATATCCAAAGGATAGCAGTACCGAGAAAGCCTCGGACATATATCCATGCCGCCAGTAGTCACGTCCTAACTCATAACCGATCTCACCACGAAACGCGCCTTCAAGTTGCCATGTATTGAATCCACAGCTTCCAATAAGGCGTCCTGTCTCTTTGAGCTCTATTCCCCAACGGATCGCATCCTCTTCTCCAGCCATATGGTTAAGCAGACCAATCATATCCGCTGCTTCGGTTGCCCCAACCATGGGGGCCAGATTCATATAACGGGTCACCTCTCGATCTGACCAGCACGCGAACATCTGAGCAGCATCACGGCGACGCATTTTGCGCAATCGAAGCCGCCCCGTCTCAAGCTCAGGGATTCTACCTTTACATTTATACATCAACATACTCTCCGATCCGATCCATCTCTAAAGACCATAAAAATTCACTAATTATCTAACCATAACCTGCGCATGATGGCAACGGTTTAATCCTCATTCGTGCATTCAAAAAAGTACGATGATGATAGAAGTGTGCCGTTTGAACAGCCTCTATTATAACATCAAAAAAACCGGGCCACATCGTGCTCCCGGTCTTACTCTATATATTGCTCAATTCATCGTACACATTTAAGCATAGTGCTTGTCCAATCATGTCTTCACGATCAGGTTTACCTACGCTTCGGTACCTGTCGCCAGCAATTCGTTACTGACTCGGCCGAGTACAGCCGTAATTTCCTTATACTCCTCAATGCCTGTGCCTGTAAGGCTCCACTGGTCTCCATGTGCTGTCAGGAAATTCTCTTGGGTCAGGTGTTCAAGCTCCTGCTTAATCTCCCGCTCTCCCACACGATATCCCCGTTCTTCCAGCCAAGGCAATGCGTCACCAACCGTCAAATCCTGATGCTGAGCCAAATATAGAAGATGAATCCGTACAAATAGATTCTGTACCTCTGCGTGCATAAGTCAATCTCCTTCCAGGGTTCGCCCTCTGTGATTGCTAAGTAATTACCCCAGTGAAGAAGTAGAGAAACAGGAGGAATTTACAGGTTAGTTCCTTCGTTTTCAAAATCCTCCGCTTGACTAACGACATACACTACACTATCTTGAAAATAAGTACCATTTTTGCTCGGGAGGGTGATTAACCATGTTTCAAGCTGTTTCTTATGAAGGAACACGAAGCGAGCAGCACAACGCCGTCCTGGGACAGTTAAGCGCTCTGATTCGCGATGAACCTAGCGCCATTGCCAATCTGGCAAACGCAGCGGCGCTGCTCAATGTATTTTTGACCGATACCAACTGGGTCGGCTTCTATCTGTATGATGGCAAAGAACTTGTACTTGGTCCATTCCAAGGACTGCCTGCCTGCATCCGTATCCCACTTGGACGCGGTGTATGCGGCACATCTGCTGCAGAAAAACGTACCCTCGTCGTTGACGATGTACATGCTTTTCCAGGCCATATTGCCTGTGATGCTGCATCCAACAGCGAAATCGTTGTGCCGATTATTAAAAATGGGGAACTATACGGAGTACTCGATATCGACAGTCCGATTAAGAACCGTTTTGACGACGAAGACCGGATCTTCCTAGAGCAAGCAGTGCAACTGCTCGTAGACCAACTGTAAGTAGGTCTTGTGCGCCTCTCTACGCATTAAGCTTGTGAGAGCTCACTTGCCTGATACAAACGGAACATTCGGCAAAATGAAAAGCACAGTCCGCAACTGGACTGTGCTTTTTCATTTGCCATCTTCATACACCCATGTTCTGCTCGCCCATCAACATGTTATGCATCTAAGACAATTCTTGTTCCGCCTTAATGATCATCGCATCCCTTAAGAATTCAGCAAGCTTAGGATGATATCCGTCATACATTTGACGGAAATTCTGATGTTCAACATACAGATTACCTAACTCCCGGTAAATCTCGGCTGTAGGGGTGTAGTACCCTTTGACCCATTCCAGGTGTCTACTAATAATCTGCTGCACCTTCGGACTATCCGCAGATAATCCATCCTCGATGGCCTGATGCAGATCACGATTGATTCCATCGATCTTCTCCTGGGAGTCCAGATAGTCTCTTTTCGTCTTAAGCTGCACACTTTGGAGCGTGTTATCAGGCGACTGATTATGCCTAGGCTTGTCTGAGTTCATCTCATCCAGCTTCGGACGATGCATCGAATCAGCACGCGATGAAGGTTGTTGCAGTAACATATTGCGCTGTCTCGGCTCAACAAATCCCTCGTATAGTGCGCTCTCTTCAATTTCTTGCTCACCTTGCAGATGGGATATCGTTTTGTCGAGTGTTTGTATCAGACCATGCAAGCGAAGTGCCTTTTCTAGCATTTGAATACGTTGCTGTTGCATCATTTGAATCATGTCATACGGATCTTCCTGTAGCATGGAGCCGATCTCTTCCTGCTCCACACCTAGTTCCTTGCAGAACAGTATCTGCTGGAGCTTCAACAGTTCCGGCTTCTCATAATACACGTCGTTCGGGTCACTTCCGACAAACGCCGGGGTCAACAGCCCAGCATCCACATATTGACTTAACTCATCCAAACTTACTCCGGACATACCGGATACGTCAGCTATAGTATATGCCATTCCAAACACCTCCTGTCCTGGTCTGAAACTACTGAGTTCAGAAATGTTATTGAATGTACTTAATTTTTGTTAAACATTACAAACTTTAATTCCGTCATCTCTTCCACTGCGTATTTCACACCTTCACGTCCCATACCGCTCTGCTTCACACCACCGTATGGCATCTGATCAACCCGGAAGGTAGGAATATCATTAATCATGACACCGCCAGCTTCAATGTGTTCCGCCGCATGTAAAGCGGTCTGAATATCATTCGTGAATATGCCTGCTTGCAGTCCATAGATGGAATCATTCACATGCTCAATTCCTTCTTCGATCGAATCAATCGTATTAATGACCACAATCGGAGCAAATACCTCCTGACAGGATACTTTGGCGTCGCGGGGTACGTTGACTAACACAGTAGGACGCAGAACCCCACCTTGTACTTCGCCCCCAGCCACCACTTCAGCTCCTGCCTGCTTCGCTTCGGCTATCCATTCTTGTGTACGTTGTACATCCTTCGCTGATATTAGAGCAGATACAACTGTATCCGGATTCAAGGGATCACCTATGACGACTTGCTTAGCTGCCTCAGCAAAACGACGAATAAATTCATCTGCGATCTCACGGTGTACATAAATCCGTTGGAGAGAGATACACACCTGTCCCTGATAAGTAAATGCACCTGTCACACTTCTAGGGATCACTTTATCAAGATTCGTATCCCGATCCACAATAACAGCAGCATTCGATCCAAGCTCAAGGGTCACTCGTTTCAACCCAGCCTGGCTACGAATGCTCTTCCCTACAGCAGGACTCCCTGTAAAAGTAATATGGGCAATACGTGGATCAGCCACGAGCACATCACCAATTGTCTTGCCATCTCCACTAACCACGTTCAGAGCACCATCTGGTAAGCCTGCTTCCTGAAGTAGATCAGCGATATAGTATGAGGACAATGGGGTCTGTTCTGCTGGCTTCAGCACAATGGTATTACCCGCTGCGATCGCCGGCCCAACCTTATGCGCAACCAGGTTCATGGGGAAGTTAAAAGGCGTAATTGCTCCAATGACACCGAGCGGCTGGCGCATCGTAAATCCAACACGTCCTTCTCCGCCCTTGGCTGCATCCATAGGTACGGTCTCGCCAGTTAGTCGTTTCGCCTCTTCTGCTGCAAAACGATATGTCTCAATGGTCCGTTCTACCTCGGCTAATGCGGCTGTAATTGGCTTCGCCGCTTCCAGAGCAATAACTCGCGCGGCCTCATCCTTGCGTTCCTGGAGCAGCGCTGAAAGCTTATATAGGATATCCGCACGCTGATGTGCGGGCATTCGGCGCATTGTATCTCCAGCCTGGGTTGCCGCAGCAATAGCTGCTTCCGTCTCCGCTGCCGAAGCCGTAGCAACCTCTGCAAGTGTCTCGCCGGAATAAGGTGCCTGAAGCTCTTTATATTGTATAGACTCGGTAGGTTTCCCCCCGATAAACAGATGTTGTTTTTTCATTGCTGAATCCTCCATCCCTTCATTACTACAAGATGAACATATAAATTAACACGGGATCACCCTATTTATTTATACACTATTTTATTATTCTCAACCCAGTAGATAAGCTTAATATTGCTTATTTCATCTAAGCAACAATCTCAGATGCCTCGAACCGTAAAGCTCATATACAAGCTCTTTATCATGCAGCTACAGCGCTATTTAACTGTTAGTACAGGACAATGAGCATGTTTCAGGACTCCGTGACTCACACTGCCAAGTACGATCTCAGCCAGCATACTTTTGGCTCCCGCACCCATGACGATCAGCCCACACCCTTGATCACGCGCTACCCGGCAAATCTCATTCACAGGATCTCCGGCAAATAGAAGTGTGTCAGCAGGGACGGAACGTCTCGACAGGAACGCATGAATCGGCTCAACGATATGTTTACCTTCTTCGGCAATTCTAGCGTCCAGATCAACGCCCAGCGCAGGCTCATTGATGGATATCGATGGATTCACATGTACAATGAGCAATTGTGGATTTTTTTGCATACCCTCTGCTAGTTCGACCGCTGTCTCCAGCGCCTTATGAGCATGATCTGATCCATCCACAGCTACAAGTATTCGTTCAATCATGTCGCTTCCTCCTCCATATTAATGATGTGAAATAGCCGAATCGATCTCACGCAGATGACTGCGGCGAACCAATAGAACAACCACACCAATCAGCACCATGATCGCACCAAAATAAAACGGTGTCTCCGGCATATACCACTCGGATAATTTACCTGCAAGCCAAGGTGCAAGCGCCCCGCCCAAGAAACGAACAAAGCTGTACGCCGCAGATGCTACGGAACGTTCCACAGGTGCGGCTTCCATTACAGCGGTTGTGATTAGCGTATTGTTAATACCTAGGAAAACACCCGCTACAATAACGGCCACAATGACGGTTGTAGAGGAGCCCATGACAGTACCTATTGCCATCACAACCAGATCAATAGCGAACAAGGTTAACATGACACTCATAGATGGAACTGACCCGAATCGGCGTTGCAGTCTAGGAGCTACGAATACAGATGTAATCGCCAGCGCCAGTCCCCAACCGAAGAACACGTATCCTAGCCCATGCTCGTCCAGATTCATGACATATGGTGAATAAGCCATTAATGTAAAGAAACCAAAATTATATAAGAAAGCGGTAATCGCTAATGTTTTTAGAGATGGATAACGAAGTGCCTTGAACGGATCGGACAAGGAACTTCTTGTTTTCGGTTTGGCTATCTTAGGCAGCATAAACGTAATGCTAATAAACGCAATGGCCATTAACACAGCTACACCGTAGAATGGACCGCGCCATGAGATCGAGCCAAGCTCACCACCGAGTAACGGGCCTACTGCGATCCCAAGTCCCAGCGCTGCCTCGTACAAAATAATGGCTTTGGCCGTCCCTGATGTGGACAGACCAACAATGGCAGATAATGCTGTTGCGATGAATAGTGCATTACCAAGACCCCAGCCGCCACGATATCCTACCAGAGCACCTACCGTATCTGAGGTTCCTCCAAGAGCAGAGAAAATGATAATGAGTAATATACCGCTCAGTAGCGTCCATTTCACACCAATCCGGCTGGATACAACACCGGTGATCAGCATGGCAATACCTGTGACCGCATTGTAACTCGTAAATAACAGGGAAACCTGACTTTTGGAAGCATGCAATTGATCCGCTATGGCAGGTAAGATCGGATCGACAAGTCCGAGCCCCATAAACGATATAATACATGCAAAGGCGACAGCCCATACGGCTCTCGGCTGTGATAACAGCCCTCCGCGTGATGACGGTAATTCGTCAGGTAGCGATGGTTCTCTTTTCATAACTAATTCCTCCTGATGATAGTCTGTGTAATCGTGTTGCTTGGTTCATCATTTAACGATTAAAGCTTTGTAAATAGATGAAAATTTCATTTCACTTTCATAAAAAACGCAATTAAAACGGAACAAAAGAACACCGACATGGGCGGTGCTTATGTTCTCAGCTATACATTTTATTTTCAGGCGGAATACCGCACTAATTTTTCAAAACGAATTATTGTTGCACTGCCATTTATCCATCTTGGGCTCGATCTGAAGAGCCTTGTTCATGCTTCTGTTCCTGCAACCGCTGAATGCCTGTCTGAACTCGTTCTCGTAACTCCTCCAGTTCACTCTGCACGGCATGTATGCTATAAAGTTTCTGTTCAATCAACTCCAGTTGTTCGTTCAGCGTGGTCTCCATCTTGCTCAGTTTCTCAATGCGCTCCTGAACCTCAATCGTCTGCTGATAGTCAAAACGCTGTTCATTCAGCGCATCTGATGTTGCCACATAAGCATGTAGCTCCTGTAGTGAGAAACCCAGTACCTCCTTGGCGCGAACGACCTTTTTCAGATACGTAATATCCTCCCAGGTGTATAACCGCGTGCCACCATCCGTCCGTTGAGGTGAAGGCATGACACCAATCTCTTCGTAATACCGGATTGTACGCTTGGTTAGTCCACTTTCCTTAGCCACATCATCAATTTTATACAAACTCATTCCCTTCACCTCACATATATGTCCGTAATGTTATGTACATAATTATATATAATTGTAACGTTAACGTCAACGTTAGATTTTATTCAGAGGGAATCCGATATGAAGCTTTCCACTTCAAAACATCAAAAGAAAATCGATTTTACTGCGATCCCCATCAAAATAATCAATATGATTATCCCGATACCCTTCCATCCTAAGGTGCTTACTAGTTCTCCTAGGTTGCCAATCGTAGCCCGATCATATGCATCCTTCATCGTTCCCGTTGGATTATTCTTTAACTCTTCACGAGCTAGGCGTTCTCTTTCTGGCTGTGGGCTCTCTTGATTCGTCATGTGATCTCCCCCCATTCTCAGAATTGGTTGTACTCCTATTATACTAAATAAATGTTTCATTTCTGGTTAAATCATCCATAAACATCTTTATATTTTATAATCAGCATATATCCCATGTTTATTCGTAAACACCTACTTTAAATGGTTACAAAAAAGGACCCGCTTGTGCGAGTCCCTCGGTTGGTGCTATGCCTATCTATATTATGCATCCTGCTGCTTCTTTTTAGGTTTACTTTGTAACTCCTTCAAACGTCCCTCAACTTTCATAAATAATCGAATTGTATAGAACGCTAACGACCCAAGACTCAGAACCAATGCTTGTACCTCAGTAAACCAAAATCCAAGAATCCCGAATACCAGAATAATGAAGCCAAACTGCATCATCAGATTCGAGGCATAATGCTGCGCTTCTTTCCACAGTTCCGGATCACTCATCGCTCTCGGTGTACGATAACCATAAATTCCATTGATTGCTTTCGGCGGTTTCTTGAACATCATGAAACCCAGTATAAAATAACACACCCCACAAATGATCCCTAAAATTGCTCCAGCCAAAACTGCCTTTCCCCTTTCTTCTGTTGAGCTAACTCATCCATAAATGACCACGATCTAATAAAAGCAAAAAACGGCTCTACGTTTATACGCAGAGCCGCCCGGAATCGTTTCGAAAACTTAGCTTTCCTGCACCCGCAATACTCGCATCGCGTTAAGAACAGCAAGAACCGTGACGCCCACATCCGAGAATACCGCTTCCCACATCGTTGCAATTCCGAATACGCCGAGCAGAAGGAAGATGGCTTTAACGCCAAGGGCGAATCCGATATTTTGCCATACAATCGTGCGAGTTCGCTTCGCAATACGGATTGCACTAGCAATCTTGGACGGTTCATCTGTCATAATTACAACGTCTGCGGCTTCGATGGCCGCATCTGAACCGAGTCCTCCCATAGCAACACCTACATCAGCCCGGGCAAGTACCGGTGTATCATTGATCCCATCACCGACAAAGATCATTTTCTCCTTCGGTGACTTGGCTGCTTCCAACTTCTCCAATTGCTCGACTTTGTGCTGAGGTAACAATTCCGCGTAGACCTCATCCACACCAAGATCATGCCCGACTGCTTCACCTACTGCCTTTGCGTCCCCAGTGAGCATGACCGTTTTGCGAATACCCAACTTACGCAGTGCTCGGATTGCATCCGCAGCATCATCTTTCACTTCATCAGCGATGATCAGGTGTCCTACGTACGTTCCTGCCTCGGCAATATGAACGACAGTACCCACCGTTTGCGGAGCAGTGTAGGAGATGTTCGCCTGCTGCATTAGTTTGGCATTGCCCACCAGTACCTCTCTTCCATCTACCTTAACCTTGATACCATGTCCGGCAACTTCATCGTAACCGTCCACACCTTCGGTTGGAATCTCTCGTCCCCATGCAGCGCGAATAGATTCTGCAATGGGATGATTGGATTGGGCTTCTGCAATAGCAGCTAGCCGCATAAGCTCCTCTTCCGTATGCCCATCCTCTGGACGGATGGCTGTGACTTTAAAAACACCTTTGGTTAGCGTGCCCGTTTTATCAAAAACAACAACTTTTACATCGTTCAATGCTTCAAGATAGTTGCTGCCTTTCACCAGGATACCATTCCGAGAAGCCGCTCCAATACCGCCGAAGAATCCAAGTGGGATCGACACCACAAGCGCACAAGGACAGGAGATCACCAGGAAAACCAATGCCCGGTAGATCCAATCTGCAAAGGTAGCACCACTAAGGAGCAGAGGTGGAACCAATGCAATCAGCGCAGCCAAGATCACGACAACCGGTGTATAATACCGAGCGAATTTACTTATAAAATGTTCTGTTTTGGCTTTGCGGCTGCTAGCATTCTGCACGAGATCAAGGATTTTGGAAACCGTCGATTCCCCGAATGTTTTGGTCACTTCGATTGTCAGCAACCCATTTTTGTTCACAAAACCACTGAGTACATCATTTCCAGGTTCCAATTCCCGCGGTACGGATTCACCCGTTAGAGCTGACGTATCCACCATTGAATGTCCCGCTTCCACGACGCCATCCAGCGGAACTCTCTCTCCTGCTTTTACAAGGATACGATCTCCAATTCGAACCTCTTCAGGAGATACTCGCTTCGTCTCATCCCCTGTACCGATCAAGATGTGAGCATAATCCGGGCGAATGTCCATCAGCGACTGAATCGACTTCCGTGAACGGTTAACCGCCATGCCCTGGAACAGCTCACCAAGCTGATAGAAGAGCATTACTGCGACCCCTTCTGGATATTCACCAATGGCAAAAGCTCCAATTGTCGCAACGGACATAAGAAAGTATTCATCGAATACCTGACCACGTAGTATATTCTTACCTGCTTGGAGAACGATATCTCCCCCTGCAATCAAATACGCAACAATGAATAACGCAAGCTGCGCCCATCCTTCTATAGGAGACCAGATTGCAGCCGCCATGAGAACCGAACCTGCTGCAAGCCTAGCGAGTAGCACTCTGGTCTGCCCAGCTCCATGCTCATGGGAATGGCCTGCATGAGCATGACCTTCGTGACCGTGCTGATGCTCTGCGTGGATATCGTGGTCATGATTATGGCTATGGGGGCTATGCTCATGAACGTGACCACTGCCTGCAGTTGAATGCCCATGGTCATGAGTATGCTGATCATGACTTCCATGGTTATGTTCATGATCGTGCCCATGAGCATGACCGTGATGTTGAAGTGCGCCTACTGCAGAGCGTCCAGCGGTAGACGGATTGCCTTTTTCCGAGATACGAATATGTGGCTCTAACCGCAGGACTTTACGCTTCGCTTCCTCCACAACCTGTTCATCCATATCTGATGTTGTGTGCAGCGATAATGTTTTGGTTACAAAATTAACAGAGCATTCGGTAATGCCGCTAATTTTTTTGACACCATTCTCAATCTTCAACGCACAGTTCGCACAATCTAATCCATCTAGCAGCAGTTCCCTCTTCACCTGTTCTGATCCAGTTCCCATGTGAATTCTCCCCTTTGCAGTTGCGAAACTATATCAGTTCAATTAAAGCATGCTTACACTTACCACTCCGATGACAGAATAACCTTCCGATCGCTGTTATCCCCAGATTTTTTTTGATTCCCTTCTTTTAAAGGGAAAATCCGGTGATGGCGTATGCTTCCGACGTAGCTTTCTTTCAGAAAGCTTTCAGCCGAATGCTCCGCTTCTTCATGTTATTTCTGTCCTCTCCGTTCTCGTGTAAAAAGTTTGTTTAAACTTATATAGCTCAAATAATTCTTTTATTATAATACATGAGCAATCATTCATATGTTCATTTATCCTCATTATATGCATGCCTAAATACAAGTGTCAACATTCGTTATTGATTTTACATACAAATTATGCTAATAGTAATCATTTCGCTTTAGACGATTTTTGGATATAATAGGCGTATATCGTATAACAAGTTATCCAATGTGATTGAATATAGGCGGTGATAGGTAATGGAACAACCGGTTAAAGCTGTATCCGAATGCGACGTCGCCTGCTCAGGTACCGAGGCGGATGTGCAGACCATTCGTACATCTCTAATAGATCGGGAGACTTCTTCCGAAATGGCAGATTGGTTCAAGGCATTCAGTGATCCGACGCGTCTACGTATTATTGATGCTCTGTTGCAAAAGGAATTATGTGTGCATGATCTTACGGTGTTGCTTGATATGGGACAGTCGGCCATCTCACATCAGCTGCGGTCACTACGTAATATGCGTATTGTGAAGCGGCGCAAAGAGGGCAAGACTGTGTATTATTCCTTGGATGATACACATATTGAACAGATCTTCCTGCAAACGCTCCAGCATATTAAGCATGGCTAGGTATAACTAGCCTGCTGAACAAACAAGAACCCCCATCCATCGGCAGGAAGCCGATAGGCGGGGGTTCTTGTTCATAAGGACGGTTTTCAGTACCAAGAAGATAGGATAAAGTTAGAAATGGAGTAGCGGAGCGTAGGCAAACCTACGTGAGCAGCTACATTGTTTCCGAAGGAAACAACCTTCGTAAGCCTCCACTTATTTTGGCTGAATCCCAGATTCGATGCTGAGATGCCGTCAGGCATCCTTCGTAATCATAAGCGCCCTTTTTGAACTTCCACTACAATAGTGGTTCAAAAAGGACGGTTTTCAGTACCAAGAAGATAGGATGAAGTTAGAAATGGAGTAGCGGAGCGTAGGCAAACCTACGTGAGCAACGGACATTTCGGCTGAATCCCAGATTCGATGCTGAGATGCCGTCAGGCATCCTTCGTAATCAAAAGCGCCCTTTTTGAACTTCCACTACAATAGATTGTTTTTGTTCGGGTCATATAGACCCGTACTGCTCTTGAACCAATTGAAGATGTGGGAAATACATACCTTCAATACCGCGTAACCCGGTACAGCCAACAAGATGCCGACTACGCCAAACAGGTTACCTGAGGTCAGGATAACAAAGATTATGGTGATTGGGTGAATTTTCAATGTTTTACCCATGATCTGTGGCGAGATGAACTTGCCTTCGATCAGTTGCACAATCGTCCAGACAGCAATCATTTTGAGCAGCATTACTGGTGATGTAACCAGTGCTACAATCAATGCTGGCGTAATGGCAATAGCCGGACCGAGATACGGCACCACACTGGTGAATGAAGCAATAATAGCAAGAATCAATGCATAGTCCAGTCCAATAATCATGTAACCAATGTAGAGCAGAACACCAATGCAGAAGCTGACGATGATCTGTCCACGAATGAACGAGCTAATCTGATGATTGATATCTTCAAGCACATGCATCGCACCAGTACGACTCTTGATCGGTAAGAAGGACAGAATTTTCGCCGGAAGCTTCTTGCCGTCCTTGAGCAGGTAGAACAGAATGAACGGAACTGTCACAATGGAAAGCACGGTCTCTGTGAACACCCCTAAGAAATCTCCAATTCCCGTCCACGTGTGATTCAGAATCTCCGTAGCACGCGCAGAGATTGTAGCCCATAGATCTTCAAAATTAAAATTAATCGTTTCTTGAACCTGGTTGAACATCTCACTTCCTGTAAGCTGCACAAACTTCTCTTGCACCGCTGTGCTATACGCTGGGAAGTTCGCAATTAGACCCATAATCTGATTGCGCAATACAGGAATAACGGCAAGCACCACAACGGTCAGAATGCCACCTATAGCGAGATACAGAATCAATATCGACCAGCCGCGCTTAATTTTCCACCTCTCCATCACATCGACCAACGGATTCAGCAGATAGTACAATACTCCAGACAAAATGATGGGTAATACAATGGTTTTGATCAACACTGCAATGGGATGAAAGACAAAGGATATCTTCGTCATCACCATAACGTTCAATCCGACCAGTAACAGAATCAATAGGAATAGGACAAACTTATTATTCAAGAAAAATCGTTTGAATCGATCCGGCCAAATTCGGGGTTGTTCCGGTTGTTCCATAGACTTGTCTTCCTCTCTTCTATTGCTGATGTACGCTAAACTCTGTACAAGCCAACTTATGTATGATACTCCCGATTTATACGTATCGACTCAATCTGTCGTTTCATAAATGATCGGTATACTCATTTTACCCGAAATAGAACCTTCTGCCCCAAAGCGTGCATTTGCAATTAATCCCAAAAAGAGACTCGCCTCAGATGAGACGAGCCTTGATCGAAAACCTAAAATATATGTTACAGAACCGTCTCAACTTAAAGGTTAAGGATGTTCTTTGTTTTATCTAATATCCATAGTTGGATGGCTTTACGCTTTTCCAGCCAGTTGTGCGATCAACTCATATGAATGTAGACGCGCTTGATGATCATAGATCATGGATGTGATGATAAGTTCATCTGCTTGGGTCTGCGCGATAAATGACTCCAGTTGTCCACGCACCGTTTCAGGAGAACCATTTACGGCTGCTTTTAGAGTCTGTTCTACACCAGCTCGCTCACGATCTGTCCATTTGCCTTCCATATCAGCTGGCGGCTGTACCAGTCCAGTCGTGCCACGGATAATGTTCAGGAATTGCTGCTGCATCGTTGTTCCTAACCATGCGGCTTCTTCGTCCGTATCCGCAACCACAGCATTCACACCCACAATGACATGAGGCTCTTTCAGTAGATCGGATGGCTGGAAGTTGTTTCGGTACGTTTCTAGGGCAATCCGTGTGTAATCAGGTGAGAAATGGCTGGCAAAAGCAAATGGCAATCCCAGTTGTCCTGCTAGTCGCGCACTGAAATCACTGGAACCGAGCAAGTAAATCGGAATATTCAGCCCTTCCCCTGGCACTGCACGAACGGGAGCATGATATGAAGTCGCTGAAGCATCGAAGTAAGCTCTGAGCTCTGCTAACAATTCAGGGAAGTCCTCCCCACTGTTCAAATCTTTGCGAAGAGCAAGCGATGTGCGGCGATCACTTCCTGGTGCACGTCCTAACCCTAGGTCAATCCGCCCCGGATAAAGAGATTCCAGTGTGCCAAACTGCTCCGCGATCACGAGTGGAGCATGGTTAGGGAGCATAATGCCACCAGAACCTAAGCGAATCGTCGATGTTCCACTCGCCAGATATCCAATAACGACCGAGGTCGCAGAAGACGCGATGCCTGGCATATTATGATGCTCTGCTACCCAGTACCGGTGGTAACCCCAGCGTTCAGCATGCTGCGCCAGATCCAAACTGTTACGAAGAGCATCGGCAGGGGTTGACCCTACCACGACTGGAGCCAAATCTAATATAGATAGCTTAACGTCTGTAATCCGTTCTTTATGAGATGATGCTTGGTGTTCAGTATTCATGATGAGAATGTACTCCTTTTTGAATTATATTTTTGTATATCCAGATATATAGATTAATAAAGCGATAAAAATGGATTAGTCCACTCATGATTAGCCGTATACTTCGGACGGAATACCCGTTGCAGTTGCATTCTTGCTTCCGTCCTCGCGCACGGCTTATAACTCATGCTGCACATAATCGGCAAATTGACGAATGATTTCTTCATTGCGGCGATAATATGTCCACTGTCCCCTGCGCTCTGAGAGCAGCAATCCGGCTTTTAGCATGGTCAGTAAATAGCTGGATATGACAGATTGAGCAAGTCCAGCCTTCATCTGAATCGTACCGACACAGATGCCATTTTTCCCTCCATCCGGATGCTGGGATAATTCCAGCGGCGAAAAGTGTTGCTCCGGGTTTTTGAGCCACAACAAAATTTGTCTACGTGTTTCGTTGGACAAAGCTTTAAATATGAGTATAGGTTCCATGGGTACGATTATACCCCCTTTCTGCTGTTTTGCAAATGATTGAACAAACAGACCGACTCGTCTAATCACGAATCAGCCTGATATATAAGGAGCTTGGCGAACAATTAAAATTTAGTGCTAACAGTCTGTTTCACTTGATCCAACATCGCCTCGTAAGCTGCAGTTTCCAGATAACCAATGCTTCCGAACAGCAGGTGATCCACAGCTTCAATTCCAACAAAATCGAAAATTCCTACATCAGAAGTAACTTTCAATCCAGCCGTCATGCCGATCTGATCGTACACCTCGCTTGGCGTACCATGTGTATTGATGATCAGTCCTTTTTTGCCAGTCAGTAATTTCTCGATCCCTGCTTCACCTGCGGCATAAGCGAATCCATAAGCGAACACACGGTCAACGTAACCTTTCAGGATGGCTGGAAGACCTGTCCACCAGATCGGGTAAATAAATGTAATGGCTTCGGCATCAGCAACATATTTCTGCTCTGTAGCAATATCTTCCGGTGTCTGCCCTGCACGCATTGAAGCTGTGTCTGCTTCAGTCAGTACAGGCTGGAAGCCCAGTTTGTATAAGTCACGAACCACAACCTCATGCCCTTGTGCTTCAAGTGCCTCTACAGTCGTGTTTAAGATCGCGTTATTCAAACTACCTTCGTGTGGATGTGCATATACGATAAGATGTTTCATTGATAATTCCTCCAATTTGAGTTGAGTATAGTTACCTATAACCTGTTTACAAAATTTCGCTTCAACCACTTCGCATCTACAGCTTCTGTGCATGGATGAACACATATACATAGACATCTATGCTTGTGTATAAAAAAATACCTTTGCATCCATCCGCCGATGGTTACATCTTGCGGACGATGCTAGACAACAGGAGCTCAAGTTGCTCTGCTTGTTCATCGGACAGACCACCATATATCAATTCATTGATCTGTTTGGAGACCTGGTTGAACACCGGCTCCAGCTTCCGCCCCTGCTCTGTCAGGCGTATCATCGTTACACGACTGTCTTCTGCACTCTTATGCCGCTCGACATATCCCAGCTTCTCCAGCTTGTTCACCAGCACCGTCACCGTGGGTTGTGTGCGCTGAACTCGCTCGGCCAGCATCTTAATGGATAGTGCATCTTCGCGGTAGAGAAACATCAAGACGTCACCATGAGAAGGGACAATACCTGTCACCTCATGCTGTTCTAACTCATGTACGATTCGTTTATTAACGTGATCCCTGATTCGTGCGATCAAGGCAATTGCATTATATTTTGGCATGAGCTCATTATACATAGATGTCTATGTATTTGCAAACGGATGATTGATATGGTACTAATTTGGGAAGTTGCCTTACATTCCTTCACTGCACACCAACGAGCCCCTGTATCCCCTAGCTGGTTCCTACAGAAGCTCGATGTGCAACGCATACATGATGCATATATAGGTGTGCATTATCATTCATAGATACGTACATGAGTTTGTTCCAATCTATCTAAATCAAGATCGTTTTATAGCATTATTCAATCCAATGTGTAATGGTATCCAATGACTTTCTTGTCTTCTCCCGTGCTGGGTCTTCCTCGCGATAGCCAAATGCAGCCATCACCGAAATGTTCCATGCTCCATTTTCCAACAATCCTGCATCCGCCAGAATTTGGTGCACCTTCTCATAGTCATAACCTTCAATCGGACATGAGTCGATTCCAATCAGTGCCGCAGCAGTCATCATGTTCCCAAGTGCAATATACGTTTGTTTGGACGCCCAATCAAACAATGTGCGCGGTGTTTCGAACAACCGTTGGTTATTCTGGAATTTCCCAAAGGCTGCGCTGGTTAGCTCGAATACATCATCAGGCATGCCTTTGATCTCCTTCAGCATGTATTCTGCATACGGGGAATTGTAACCTGCATCCGTGCGAGCCAGAATAACCATGAAGTGGCTTGCTGTGGCTAATTGCTTCTGAGCTCCGGAAGACACCTCGGATAACCGCTGACGCAGAGCTGGATTCTGCACGATCAAGAACTTCCACGGTTCAAATCCAATAGAGCTTGGAGATAAACGACCCGTCTCTAGAATATATTCGAAATCCTCTGCTGGAATGGCACGTGTAGCATCAAATTGTTTTGTTGCATGACGAAAATGATAAGCCTTTAATACGTTTTCCTTCATGATTTCTTTATTTAAATGTTCCACAACAATCCACATCCTTTTCTCTACTTTGTTCATTAGCCCCTAATCCATATATATTGAACTAAAGAATATTTACACTTGCCACTCCGATGACAGAACATCCTTCCGATCACTGTTCCCCCAGATTTTTCTGATTCCCTTTTCCAAAGGGAAAATCCGGGGATAGCTTATGCTTCCGATGTAGCTTTCTGTAGAAAGCTTTCAGGCGAAGCGTATGCTTTCGAAGTAGCTTTCTTACAGAAAGCTTTTAGCTTCGCTTCTCCATGTTATTTCTGTCCTCTACGTTTTCATGTAAATGTTTAGTTCAATTTATATAGCTATAATCGTGGGACTTGGAACTCTAGGTACTATTCTAGTGTTAATGTTCCCAAATAGAAAGTACGCACAATCTTGTTGCTTAGTTATAAAAAGTAAGTATAGTTGTAGTTATGCGATTCGCTGCTTGGATTGAGTCGCTTCATTAAGACAGCGATGCCCTGAACTCATTTTCCGAAATTACCGTAAATCCCTCTTGTCGAAGTAATGCCGACGTAACTCCTTCTCCAGATACCTTGTGATTATCAAAGCTACCATCATAGATCATCTGTGTACCACATGACGGACTGTACTCCTTGAGCACAACACAGCTTACCGCCAGTTTCCTCGCCCATTCGAGCGTCTCATAGGCTCCCTTAATGTATAGATCCGTTACATCTCTGCCACCTTTCTCGATAACCTTAGCTGTGCCATTCAGCACATCCTTACCTGTTCCACCGATAATCTCCGCGGCCTCTCGTGGTGTAACGAAACCACCCAGTAGTTCTGGACAGACCATTTTGGCTTGATCCTGCTCCATAAGCTCCCGAATTCTCTCATCCAAACTTGCTGTACCGTTGTATCGACAAGCTACTCCTGCAAGACATGAACTCACCAAATACCTCATCTTCTTAACTCCTTCTCCTCGTTCCATGAACTATGAAGACGATTTTACCATATCCTATGATTTGGAGCCGTTCTCTTCATGCTGGATTCTCTCGATCATCGTAATGCGTGCATCGTGAGTGTATCGAATCTGAATTTCATCCTTCGTTTCCGATGGTTCTTCTAAATCTGTTGTGGATTTTGAATCTGTTGTACCTCCTGAATCTGTTATACCTTCTGAGCCTTGATTATCTTCCAACCTGAATGAGGCCATACCCAGGTTGCTCGTATCTCGATAGAATGTGTAATCACCTAGGTCGATATTAAATATTTGTTTGACCATTGGTGCTGCATGCTGCCTGATTGTCTCTTCTTGTACACTCAACAATTTCTCCGAGTAGTTCTCATGATCCTCCATGGTCTTCAGCTCGGGCATATACCGCTTATAATCTACCACCGCATACTGAGTACCTAACTTGCCTTGTGTACTTCGTACTAAATAATGATCGCCAAAAGTTAAATTAATCGATTCTTCAGACTGATCATCGTCTCGGGAATAGGAAACCTCACGGAGGGGGATCGCTGACTCACCAGATAAGGCCTCGATGGCCTCTTGGGCAGTCTGCAACATTTCCGCTGTTACCCGTTCTGTATCTAACTTCAAATCTCCCGAGACGTGAATAGCCTGATCCCGCCTCCATCTAATCTCACCATAGGACTGATCATTTTGCAGTGTCAATGATGTATTCATTGTGGGTGTTTCTTCACCTTTCTTCATTACGGCGCTCCGCAGCACCCGTACAGGCTTCATGCTGCTGTCACTGCCGATGTCTGCCAATAACCCTGGTATTTGGCGTACGAATCGATGCTCCAGCCGATCCCCCGGAATCTCGCCTCTCATATTCAGCTCAACCAAGGCTCCCGTCTCTCCATCCAGCCACATCTGAGCATAATCGGTTTCTAGCTCCTGTCCTGCCTCGACGTAGACCCAGCCGGTAATAGGTCCCTTCTTCGCGAGGGTCACTTGGATTTGCTTGCCAAGGTAGTCTCTCATCGTTATCGCAACCGTTCTTTTCATCTTGTCCGTTAGCAAGCTCATGCTAGGATCATCTGACAATTGTAACGACGCTGTAGGATAGAACCGCTCTACAACAGGTTCAACGATCTGCCCATTCCAGAGAATAAATGCACCAGCTAACGCAGCAACCACGACTCCACCGATAACCGAACCTGAACGAAGACGACGTTTGCGTGGCTTGATAGGATCATTTGGTATACGACCAGGAGGGTGTAACTTACCCGCCTGCTTCGGAGTTGTCTGGCTCCAGGACACCTGTTGGAATACATGCTGTTTATGTTTCTCTGTAAAAGGAGACTCCGCAAATGGCTCCTTTTGGATCTCTTTTTCCCAATTGTCATTTGGATGTTTCATGATTCGCTTCGCTCCTCCCATTGCTTTCGTACTTTGGCTTTCCCACGTGACAACCTAGACTTCACCGTACCTGTGCTAATCCGCAGCATTTCTGCAATTTCATTGGTATGAAGCTCATACTTGAGATGCAGCAGCAGAATCTCCCTGAATTTATCCGGCAGAGCCATCACGATATCCCAGATCTCATGTACATGCTCCTTGCTCAGCACTTCGGCTTCAGCAGATGGATGTGCATACGTCTCAGGGATCATTTCCCGGCCTGTTGAATACTCTTGTTCTGTCTGAATCGATAAGGTCTCTCCCCATAAACTGCTGCGAAAAAATCTCGATTTGCGGTATGTAAATGTCGTATTTCTTGTGATTGTCAGTAGCCATGTCTTTAATGAGCATTCCCCCCGAAAATGGGCAATCCCGGAGTAAGCTCGGATAAATACTTCCTGCGACACCTCGTCTGCTAGCTCCGTGCTTTTGGTCAGAAAGTACACATAATTCCACACATCATTACCATAGTCATCCATCATGTGACTTAACGTGTAATTGTCGATCGTCTGGGCATGTGCCAGAAATTGATAGTCCAACTGTTGTTCACCTCACATAATAAGACTGAGCCTAATGGAGGTTGGTTCCCCAGCTCCCTAAATTATTCCTCGAACCATTCATTCAAGCTGCCTTCGATATCAAAATAAACCAAATAGCATGCCCAGATATTCTGAACATGCTGCCATGCCAATCAGCTAGAAGCCAGCTATACCTTGCTTGCTGCAATCATGAGAAACATCGGGCGACGAAGCTCATCCCGCATACCCGGAACTTGTTCTACCATATCGCTTGAAGGTTTAGATTCAGCGACCTGCTGAATTACGAATCCGGCATTAATCAGTTCATTCAGATGAGTTGCTAGGGTTCGGTGATATTTCACCACATCCTGGTCTAGAAAATGCGCTACACGTCTGCCCTCTTGCTGATAATGGTCAACTGGCCAGTGCTGAATCTCACCCTGTACCCCATAGTGCCAGTCCTGCTCCGCGCGAGCAGTGAAGATCGGGTGTTCCACGGACAGAACCAATGCCCCACCGGATTTTAGACAAGTATTGATTTTGGCATAAACTTCATCGAGTCGCTGGAGATAATGCAAGGCTAACGAACTGATCACCACATCAAATTGTTCAGGTGCATAATCAATGTCTTCAATTGCCTGAAGGCGATACTCAATCTTGGGATCGTCCGTCATCTGTATGGCACGCTGCAGCATATTTTCAGACAGATCAATGCCTAGTACAGATTTTGCTTGTTGCTGACGAGCGTACCGACAATGCCACCCGAATCCACATCCAAGATCCAATACGTCTTTGTCCTTCAGATCCGGTAGCATCGTTCGAAGCTCATGCCATTCACCAGCCGCCTCTAACCCCTGCTGAGAACGAGCCATTTGACTATAATTAGCGAAAAATTCAGGTTCATCGTATTTATTTTGTTTCATCTCATCGTGCCTCCTTATATGCAGCACACACTCTCCCCACTCTACCACAGGTAGAGCATATAAAGAGGAAATTGCTAAACAATCGCATCCTGTGATATCATACAGAACGAACGTTCAGTATAATTAAATACAGAACGAACATTCAGTATATTAACGGAGGTCAACATGAATACGAACTGGTCTCACCCGCTTGAGCAACAAACTGTACGACAGGCTTTTATACGCTATCTTGTGCCCTCAATTCTCGGCATGTTAGTCGTTGGCTTCAATTTTATTATTGATGGCATTATGGTAGGTCATAAGCTCGGATCAACGGCTCTAGCTGGAATCGGAATTGCTTCCCCAGTCTATACGTTATTTGTTGCGATGTCGCTCTGGATCGGTATGGGCGGTGCAACCCTTTATTCCACACATATGGGGGAGAAGGATCACCTGAAGGCCAAACAGATCTTCTCCAAATCCATCACTATTATTTTGCTGGCGACTCTTGTGATTGGACTTACGGCGTTTAGCTTCAAAGATGCATTGGTCTACGCCCTTGGCGCGAATGCAGAGACCTTCCCTCATGCTGCTGATTACATGAATATTATGCTGCTTTTTGGCTTTGTATTTACAATAGAAAATGCACTGAGTATTTTTGTCCGCAATGATGGCAATCCGAATACATCAATGTATGCACAGATTACCTTTGCTGTGGCGAATATCGTCATCAATTATGTGATGTTATATGTACTGGAGTGGGGTGTTCAAGGGGTCGCTCTCGGGACGATCATATCGGCTTTCCTGGCTTTACTTGTGTTGCTAACTCACTTTTTCAAAAAAACAAATCATCTCACCTTCACTCGTTTCAAGTGGAACTGGAAGCTGCTGTCTGCCATTGCACTCATCGGGTTCCCTAGCTTTCTAGCTGAACTCGGTATGTCCGTCTTCTCCGTTTCCCACAATGTATCGCTAGAGCGAATTGCAGGAACAGATGGCGTCGCATCTTTTACCGTATTGAATTATATTCATGGGGTTGTATTGCTTGCATTTCTGGGGCTCGCCTCGGCAGCTCAGCCTCTCATCAGTTATTATCATGGTGCGAAGCAGAGAGATCGAGAAAAACTGGCTGTACGTTTGGCTGGCTGGACAGCGGGGATATGTGGAGTTTTGTTGCTACTCATCGTGCAGGTCGGCGCGCCTTACTTTGTGCAAATCTTCGGTAATTTCAGCTCAACTGTAACGGATAATGCCATATACGGCTTAAGAATATTTACGTTTGCCTACCTCTTCATGGGGATTAACTTTGTAATGAGCACTTACTTTCAATCGATCGGAAATGCCAAAATGGCGATCTGGATTACAGCTGCCCGCGAGATGATCATTATGGTTGCATTGATTGCACTGCTTCCCCCGTTCTTCGGCATTACGGGGATCTGGCTGGCTGTACCGCTATCTGAGCTGCTCGTGCTCGTTTCAATAACGATCTATTATAGAAAACGTTCATTGGATGAAAGATTAAGCCAGTTAAGCATCCACAATTAATGTATTGATATAGGCTCAGTTTAATTGAATTATGAAACAGGGTACGCCAGACATGACTGACGTACCCTGTTTCTATGTATTACGATGTGCTATCCATTAGAAGATCGCCTTAAGGCACGCCTTTAGATTCGTATATCAAACCTACCATTGCTGTCTGTTGTGGCATTCGCAATTTGTTGCGGCGAAGAGGCTGTCATTCGATTGGCAGATGCCTCCGGTGGTGGTGCTTGCTTTTGCCCGGTTGAACCACTACTTTGAGTGCTTTGGCTAATCTGTGCCTCAATCTGCTTAATCTGCTGCTCTAGCTGCTTGGTTTTCGTTTCTTTCGTCTTCTCATCATCCTTGCTGGATTGAACCTTCTCCAGTTCAGATTCAAGTTTCGCCTTTTGTTTCTCCAGCTGGCTGGTGCTAGTAGAGCTTGAAGATGTTGATGTGTACGATGTGCTAGAGCTTGTCGTGGATGAGATGTTCAAGGCCATTCGCCTCCTTATAGTGACTTCACTATACCTCTTGCGGCTTTAAGGCACCTTAAAGTCAACTGAAAGGTTGCTGAATGACCCCATCCTACACATTCAAATTTTACCTGGTCTCTACATTCGAAAGAGCCTCGGTTTCGCTTATTTCCAGACTATTTGCTTGAATCACTTTACTGATCCATTTCGCGCTCTCCTTCGGGGTACGCTCTTGTGTTGTGTAATCTACGTAGACAATCCCAAACCGTTTGCTATAACCAAATGCCCATTCGAAATTGTCCAAAAAGGACCACACATAATATCCATGCAACTGTCCGCCCTCTTGAATAAACCGATGGCAAGCGACCAGGTGATCTTGAATATACTGTTGACGGCTCTCATCCTTAACGACGCCATGTTCCAGCTCATCCTTCATCGCAGCACCGTTCTCGGTAATCAGGATGGGTAGACCTTGAGTAAAATCACGCTGAACCCGCGTTAATAAGCGGTATAACGAATCGGGATGGATTTCCCAGCCCATATCTGTAACTGGCTCTGTGAACAGCACCTGCTCTGCCTGCAACAAGCTATGGTCGGAAGCTGCTTTTATTACACTTCGTGCATAATAGTTGATGCCAAGGAAATCACCCGGCTGATGAATTCGTTCGAGATCCCCCTCGTGGACAAAATCCATTCCTTGCGCCTGATCACCGTACCATTCCACCATATCCTGCGGATACCTTCCATGGAAGATCGGCTCAGCGAACCAACGGTTCAGGAAGCCATCCCGCCGTGCAGCGGCGGCAACATCTTGCGGAGCATCCGAAGCGGGATCTACGTACTCCATGTTCAGTGTTATACCGATCTGACTAGATAATCCCTTCTCCCGGTGAAGCTCCATCGCAATACCATGACTGAGTAAGAGGTGATGCGCTGCCGTAAATGCCTCGTACCAGTTCTGGTGTCCAGGTGCATGATCACCCGTACCGTAGCCCAGAATAGAGGCACAATAAGGCTCATTAATGGTGTTCCACCAACCTACTCGTGGTCCGAAACGCTCCATAACGACCGACGCATATTCGCGAAAATGCTCCAACACCGCCCGGTTCGTCCAGCCTCCCTTATCTTCAATCCATTGTGGCAAATCCCAGTGATACAGAGTAACCATTGGAATAAGACCTGCCTGTTCGACCTCATCCAGTAGGCGCTCATAGAACGCCAGTCCTTCCTCATTGATTACGCCAGGTGCAGTTATAATACGTGGCCAAGCAATGGAGAAGCGATAGTGCTTGAACCCAAGCTTTTGAATGAGCGCAATATCCTCCGGGTATCGATGGTAGTGATCACACGCAATATCACCATGATCTCCATCCACGACTTTACCAGGTACACGGCTGAATGTATCCCACACAGACGGTACACGCCCACCTTCGTTAGCTGCTCCTTCAATCTGATAAGAGGACGTGGAAGTTCCCCACATAAAATCCGCTGGGAACGGTAGTACTTGCTTGTTCATCATTCAGGTCACCCTTTCGCTGTATATCATCTTCAATTACATCACTTTCTAAAATCAGTTCGCACCACTTCAGTCATTCGGATCAACTAGAAGACCAGGATTACGATTTTACGGCTCCTGCCATCGCACCACCTACAATAAAGCGCTGTAACACGACATATAGAACTACAAGTGGCAACGTTACGATCAAAATACCACAAGCGAGTAACGGCCAGTTATTCATATATTGACCATAGAACGTGAACAGTCCCTTGGTAACGGGTTGATAGCTCGGGTCGGACAAATAAATCGTCGGCCCTATGATGTCATTCCACACGCCAATGGCTGTCAAAATAACACCTGTAGCCAAAATCGGTTTCATCAGTGGAACCAAAATGGTGAACAGATATCTTGTATATCCACACCCATCCATAGCCGCCGCCTCATCCAATTCACGCGAAACCGATTTGATATAACCAACAAACATGAGGAAAGCAATGCCCGTTCCCGTCGTTTTCAACAAAATGTAGCCGGTCTGTGTGTTATAGAGACCTAAACTATTAATCAACGAAAATTGCGGGATAAGCGGATTCGGAAGATACATCGAGACTAGGAAGAAAACGTACAAGAACGTACTGAACTTCACATATCTTCTTGCCAGCGGAAATGCCGCGAATATAGATAGAATCAAGGTCAACATCGTTGATAGCCCCGTATAGAGCACGCTATTCCACATGTACTGAGAGAAGTTCCCCCGTGTCCAAGCCTCTGTAAAATTCTCTAATCGGAAACCCTGAGCAAGCGCAACCGGATCAATCAAGTATTCCGTCTGCGTTTTCATCGATACGTTAAATAGATAGAATAGAGGGAAAATATATAACGCCAGCATTAGCAGTACGATGACATAGCTGACAATTCGAGACCATTTGCTCTGCTTCATTACATCTCCACCTCTCTTCTGCGAAGATAGAACAAGGCCACCATCGAGATAATAAATACAAACAAGAATTGGATCATAGCCACTGCGGAAGCTAAACCGTAATCCGACGTTCCACTGCCAAACGCTGTAGCATATACGTCAAAGGCCAGTGTAGTCGTATTGAATTTACCGCCTGTGAGCACGTAGATGATGTCAAAGGTTTGCAGTGCACCGATGATCGAGAGCAGCATATTGACCGTAAAGGCCGGTGCAATCATGGGGAAGGTAATGTTCTTGAACGCCTTCCAGCCAGAAGCTCCATCCATATATCCTGCTTCGTACAGGTCACTTGGAATCGATTGCAGACCCGCGAGGAATATCGTCATCGAGTAGCCCATGTACATCCATATCTGCACAAAGATAATTAATTCAAAGGCAATGTTATAATCTCCGAAAAAGTTCGAACTCGTGCCGAAGAAGTTCAGTACAGACTGTGCAGGTCCACCAAGTGGATTGGCAACAAGCTGCCAGATCAGACCTGATACCGTCACCCCTAGCACAACTGGCAGGAAGAACACTGCACGATACAGATTGTCACCCCGTAGCTTCTTGTTGATTAACACGGCCATGAACAATGCGACAGCATTTTGGATAATGACAACGGCAAAGGCAAAGTACAATGACCGTCCAATCGCTGCCAGCCGATCACCGGAGTTCGAAGCCCCGAAGAACGTTGCATAATTGTCTAATCCGATAAAGTTCCAGGACTGTCCCCGCACCCCCGTAGCATCGGTGAACGAGAATAGCACAGTGACAACTGATGGCCCAAAGCCAAACACAATATATAGTAATAAGGGGATACTCAAAAATAAGTACGGAATAAGGCGAGCTTTTCCTTTTCCAAAGGGATACATATGACTCACACCTTTCATCTGGTGATACGATCTATTCAAATAACGCCGGGATAACAGCCCGGCTCACCCGAAGGTATTGACCCTGAGCGCTATTCCGGCGCATTCGACACAATTACCGTACCTGATGTGCTAATTCAACGTTTAATATAAGTTCAATTAAAGAATGTTTACACTCACCACTCCGATGACAGAATAACTTTCCGATCGGTGTTATCCCCAGTTTTTTTGATTACCTTGTTCAAAGGGAAAATCCGGTGATGGCGTATGCTTCCGATGTAGCTTTCTTTCAGAAAGCTTTGAGGCGAAGCGTATGCTTTCGAAGTAGCTTTCTTACAGAAAGCTTTTAGCTCCGCTTCTTCATGTTATTTCTGTCCTCTCCGTTATCGTGTAAAAAGTTTAGTTAAACTTATATACTTCATATACTTTATTTAGGCGCTGCCGCATCCCAGTCTGCCTGAGATTTTGCTGCAAGCTCCTCAGGTGTGTTAAGCGGCCCTGCTGGCTTCAACAGCTCCGCGTGCACACTGGATTCAGCAATGTACTGTCCTACATTTTGACGGTTGATGAAGAGCTGATCCCATGAGAGCTTAAAGTTGTCGAGATAAGGCTGGATTTCTTTGATGAATTCGCTAGTCAGAGCAACGTCAGGTTGCGTCGGTAAGAAGCCTGCTGCGTTGACAAAGTCCGTGTAGTTTTGTTTCTCAGACAACATCTCAAGCCACTTCAGTGCATATTCCTTCTTCGGTGATTTCTCAACAACCATCCAAGTCATATCATATTTACCGGCCAAATCTTTGTTTTTCGCTGCATCATCACTACCTGGAATAGGGAAATATCCGAACTTCAGATTAGGATTCGCTGTTTGGATCGTCGTTGCATCCCATGTACCATCAGCAATCATTGCAACGCGCTCTGTCGCAAACAGTGTTGGCAGTGTGCCATAGTCAATTCCCATAAAACCGTTCATGGCGCTGTTCATCAGATCTTGGGACTTCTGAAGCACTTCGATCTGTACTGGATCGGTCAGCTTGGTCTCTCCTGTCCACAGTCCTTTGATATAACTCAATTGATCATCATGAATGGAAGCTTGCAGTCCTTGTACCGCAAGGTTAATTGGCCATACATCTTTTCCTGCGAAGCCAAGTGGCTCTACGCCATTATCCTTAAGCACCTTAATTACATTTTGCAGCTCAGTCCACGTTGTTGGAACTTGAAGGTTATATTTAGCGAACAAGTCCTTGTTGTAGAACAAACCTGTGAGTGCAACCTTACCCATATTCACGCCATATACCTTATCGTTGTACGTCATGGCATTCTGCACATCAACTTCATTGTAATTTTTCACAAATGCTTGGTCAGAGAGATCAGCAATCAGCCCGGCGTCGATCCATTGCTTCCACATCGGATCAGCTGCTCCTGGAGACCAGTCCTGTGGTGCTCCAACAAAGCTAGATTTCAACGGGATAATATCTGCATCCCCTGAATCACCAGCATTCATCCGCGTCTGCATCAGTTGATCATATGTTGCATCGGCTGGAACCGTCGTGTATTCAACCTTTACCTCAGGATACTTTTCTTCGAATTTCTTATTGAACTCCTTGATGTAGTTGTTAATATTCTCTTGCTGCCAGTGAATGATCTTAAGTGTAACCTTCTCCTTACCGCCATCCGTTGACGAGCCCCCTGCCGTCTCCTCTGCATTGCTACAAGCTGCAAGAACCAAAATTAAAACGGTTACAAATGACATCATTAAAAGTTTTCTGAACATGTCTGTGTCCCCCAATGATTTTGAGATAATGTTAACGAAATCAGTTTCGTTGATTACTCACTCATTATGAATGCGACTTTAAATTTTGTAAATAGTGGATTTTTATTTTTTTCTAAATAGTAGATGAAACCCTTGTTAATCAAGGTTTTTTTATTAAATACTTCAAGTTGTACCGAAATAGAACATTCGAAAATTCGTCTAAACACATACGAAATCACATATGATTTAGCCATCTAACGAGGTACTTTTTGAAGACAAACCCTGTAGTAATACTAAAGAAAACGTTACTGTTTCGTAAAAAAGTCTCTAATTCTATTAGAGCCCTGCCGTTTCCACTGAATAACATAGACACTAAATTTCATAAACCTGAAGCATATGTAGAGTGTTGTCCCTTATTTATAAGGTGTAACGGTTGACTCAGCTGGCATTGTAGCATAAAATACAGGCAGGAAAGTGAAAACTTACACAACTCAATCTACCGAAACTAGTTTAGGAGCCGGAGGATGTTTAATGAATATCAAAACGATTGCCAATATAGCCGGCGTCTCTGTAGCGACAGTCTCCAAAATAATCAATAACTATTCCGATATTAGCGAAGAGACCCGTCAGCGTGTACTTAAAATTATGGATGAGAACGGGTATCGGCCTTCCTCCTCTGCCAAAACGCTGGCTACGAAGAAATCCAACCTTGTCGGTGTAGTGTTCGCCGGCAAGCTCAATGTTGATTTTAGTCATCCATTCTTCGTGCAAGTCATTAACACATTTAAGAAGCAAATAGGCTTGCTCGGCTATGATCTGCTCTTTTTTTCTAACGAAAAGTTCCTTGATCAGGGCGAAGATTATTTAGCTAGATCCAAATATTTTCAAGTCGACGGCTGCATCATCATTGCAGGTGATGAGGTGGAAAGTAGTGTGTACGACCTGGATGCGAGTCCGATCCCCTGCATTGGTATTGACATTGAATTAACGGGGCAAGGCTCTTGTTACATTATGTCAGACAACGAGAAAATCTCACCAAAGATCGTTGAGCATTTCTATATGAACGGGTACCGGGACATTGGCTTCATCGGTCTACAGCGTGCTTCACTCGTCATGCAGCAGCGTGAGGATGCCTTTAAGCGCTCACTAAAACAGTTTAGTCTTGATACCAAGCCTGAATGGATGGTGTACAGCAAGGATTATGCTGCTGAGGACGGCTATCAGGCTGCGAAAGAAATGCTGACTCGTGGTGAGCTGCCTCGTGCCGTATTTGCAGCTACAGATCTTCTGGCTTTCGGCGCGATGCGCGCCTTCAAAGAAGCAGGGCTTCGTATTCCTGAAGACATTGCCATTGCAGGGTGTGACGATATCGAGGCTTGTCGTTATACAGATCCACCGCTGACTACAGTTAAGCAAGATACCGACAAGATCGGTCGCCTGGCCGCCATGATCCTGTTTGACCTAATGAATAAGCAGATGGACAACCAATGCATCAAAGTGGAGCCAGAGCTTGTTGTTCGCCAATCTTGTGGAGTCGCGGTTCCTGGCATTGAAGTATAATGCACATATTAGTAAAAGACACCGTGTGCGGCTCCCAGCACGCGGTGCCCCGCTTGATAATGGATTGGGGGATTCATATCAATCTATAACTAGGTTAAGTTAACTTCGCCTATGTTCATGTACGTTGAAGGTATTATCAATTCTCCACACATAACAAAAAAGAAAGATCATAAACGCGACATTCGTTTACGATCTTCTTTGGGTAGTTACGATTCCACAACGTAAGTTTTACGAGCGTGTTATCAATCCTTCATCCCCACCAGTCACTAATTTTTTTTGTTTTTATATGTTTTGAGATTTTTAAATTATAAATTTTTTAGATTCTGAATTTGTCTACTCTGATCTTATTCCTCTATTATCAATCATGTTAGTCCACCTAGATTTTCTACTGAACTGGGGTTATATTCATCCCTTAATCCTAAGGTCTACTCCTCGCTGTGAAGAAACTCAAGAAATTCAATAATAATCTCTGATGCTGCATCTTCAGGTGGCAAATAAATAAACTGGCTTAATCTTCGAATGTCTGAGTTAAACAGCTGGAGCAGTTCAACCGTAGCTTGGGGATCTTTATTTCTTGTAGCTGCTAGCAGTTCTATGAACTTACTTTCTGAGATAACAGATTCAACATTTTTCTCTTCCATTTATTCACCGCCTGTTGGCTCATATTCAGGTATGAATGCAGTGAATTCCATCATGCTAGATGGATCGGGATCCACCCAAATGCAAATCAATAATCCGAAACGTAATCCAGTAAATAGTAGCCGTTACGTATATAACATGATTCGTGTAATAACCCCTTAATAGCCTTGAACTCAATCCCCACTACTAAAAAGAAGTCTATAACTCATCCTTCCCCTGCTCAATGCAATATAATGCCTGGCGCCTATATTGCTCTGAGTGAGGGGAGTACAAATGCGGGTTCTTATATTGCTAACCCCAGCTCTCGGTGAGTACAGAGGCTTTAATGTCTTCACACGTTTGCAAATTTAAAAACGAATAAATTTGAATTTAAACAACTACGTGAAAATAAGAATAATAGATGAATAAGAAAAAAGGCACACTCGAAGTTAATCGAATGTGCCTTTTCGTTGCTTGGCGGCGTCCTACTCTCCCAGGACCCTGCGGTCCAAGTACCATCGGCGCTAGAGGGCTTAACGGTCGTGTTCGGGATGGGTACGTGTGGAACCCCTCCGCTATCGCCACCAAACGCA
>NZ_JAKRNP010000025.1:0-34333 GCF_022346845.1 Paenibacillus sp. ACRSA
GAGTTCGAATCTCTCAGGGCGCGCCATTATAACTTCATATGCCGGCGTGGCGGAATGGCAGACGCGCTCGACTCAAAATCGAGTGGGAAACCGTGGAGGTTCGAGTCCTCTCGCCGGTATATATAACGGGATGTAGCTCAGCTTGGTAGAGCACCTGGTTTGGGACCAGGGGGTCGCATGTTCAAATCGTGTCATCCCGATCTTATCGTATGCGGGTGTAGTTCAATGGTAGAACTTTAGCCTTCCAAGCTAATAGCGTGGGTTCGATTCCCATCACCCGCTTCAATAGAAAAGCAAAAGAGATATGGTGCATGCCATATCTCTTTTGCTTTTTTTACGCTTCGACGAACATAATAACATTATCCAGTCCAATAGAAGCAATATTCAACGTACATCAAGTAGCGAAATTTTAATACAAAAAATATAAAACGCTTACAAAAATGTCTTGCCTAAATCAGTAAGCTGTATTACCATGTGAATTAAGCGCTTAACCTTTAGAGGTAAGGCGCTTAAACTTAACGTAGATTAAGCGCTTAACCTGTAAAGGGAAGGGAGACAATTAACGAATGGGAACAATTCGACTGACGATGGCACAGGCATTACTTCGATATTTAGATCAGCAGTACATTTCGGTAGATGGTGTAGAAACTAAGTTTGTAAAAGGTGTCATCGGTATTTTTGGACATGGGAATGTGACTGGTATTGGAGAAGCACTGGAGCGTAGCCCGGGTACGCTGCGATATATGCAAGGAAAAAATGAGCAAGGCATGGTGCATACAGCCACTGCTTATGCCAAGCAGAAGAATCGTAAACAAATCTATGCCTGTACAACATCCATTGGGCCAGGTGCGCTGAATATGATCACAGCGGCGGCAACAGCAACAGTCAATCGGATTCCTGTCCTACTGCTTCCCGGTGATAATTTTGCAACGCGAGAGCCTGATCCGGTTCTACAGCAGTTGGAGGTAAGCAGTGACTATACGATCTCAGCGACGGATCCCTTCAAAGCTGTCAGCAAGTATTGGGATCGAATCGTTCGCCCAGAACAATTAATGATTGCAGCAACACAAGCCATGCGAGTATTAACTGACCCAGCAGAGACAGGCGCGGTAACATTGGCACTGCCGCAGGATGTTCAGGCAGAGGCATACGATTATCCAGAATCGTTCTTTGCTCGTAAAGTACACTACTTGGATCGCCGTCCACCGGTTCAAGCTGCACTGGAACGGGCAACGGAACAGATTGCCCGCAGCAAGAAGCCACTGCTCGTTGCAGGTGGCGGTGTGTTGTACTCTGAGGCATCCGAACAATTAGCGGAATTCGCCGAGAGGTTTGGTATTCCTGTTGCCGAGACACAGGCGGGTAAAAGTGCTATACCGTGGAACCACCCGCTCAATGTGGGTGCCATTGGGGTTACTGGCTCCTTAGCAGCCAATAGGCTTGCAAGGGAAGCGGACGTTGTAATCGGCGTGGGAACTCGGTTCTCCGATTTTACGACGGCGTCTCACTCTGCTTTTCAGCATCCGGAAGCTACTTTCGTCAATATTAATCTTAATAACATGGATGCCGCCAAATTAGGTGGGGAGGCCATTCTGGCAGATGCACGGGAAGGTCTACAGGCATTGCAAAAGGTTTTGCAGGAGCAGCAATACCAAACTGGATATGGCGCAACTGAAGTTGCTGACTTACGTGATGAATGGATTACAGAAGTAGATCGGCTGTACAGTCTAGAACATACAGATGGCCTCGCACAGACTACTGCGGTTGGCGTTATTAATCAAACGATTGATCCATCTTCCGTTATCGTGTGTGCAGCAGGTAGTCTACCAGGAGACTTGCACCGTCTGTGGCGAGCAGCAGAGCCGAAGACATATCACATGGAGTATGGATTCTCTTGTATGGGATATGAGGTAAGTGGTGCATTCGGAGCTGCGCTTGCTGAGCCTGATCGTGAGGTATACGCCATGGTTGGCGATGGAAGTTATCTGATGCTTCATTCTGAACTGGTGACCAGCTTACAGGAACAGAAGAAGTTCACTATTTTATTATTTAACAACAATGGATTCCAGTGTATCCATAACCTACAGCGTGAGCATGGAAGCGACGGGTTCGGTAACGAGTTCCGGTACCGGGATTCGGAGAGCGGAAGACTCTCTGGCGATTATATGCAAATGGATTTTGTTGCCCATGCCAAGAGTATGGGAGCCAAAGCCTACAAGGCTGAAACTGCGGAGCAGTTGGAGCAGGCACTCAAGGATGCTAGAAACGAGAACGTGACTACACTCATCGAGATCTCCGTCGTGCCGGGAACGAACGCAGGTGGGTACGAGTCATGGTGGAATGTGGGTGTACCGGAGGTTTCTACAGAAGAAAAGGTAATTCATGCTCATCAGGCAATGTTAACGAATCGATCCAAAGCAAGACCCATTTAATTCAGCACTGTTCACAATACGGAGCTAGGCTGAACGACAAAGGAGATGTAAAGCAATGAACAAGTTGCCCTTTCAGCTCGGGATTCATCCGATTAATTGGGTTGGCGAGGACGTGAAGGAACATGGTGATGCCACAACCTGTGAGCAGATTTTAGATGACATTCAGCGTCTCGGGTTAACAGGTACGGAGATGGGACGCAAATATCCAACCGATTCTGCAACGCTACGCGAGGAATTAAATAAGCGGAACATCCGTCTTGTCTCCCAATGGAAATCGGTGCTGCTATCAGACCCAGCCTATCGTCTATCCGAGCTGGACAGTTACCGAAGACATGCGGAATTTTTACAGTCGATGGGTAGTAAGGTGATTAGTACAGCTGAGGTGGGGGGTTCGCTGCATTTTGACCCACGGCGCACACCGCATGAAAAAGAAGTATTAAGACTGAGCGAATCGGAATGGCATACATTTGCTGATGGCTTGAATGCAGCTGGAGCTATCGCTCAAGAGTATGGGCTCAAGCTCACCTATCACCACCATGGCGGCACTGTGGTAGAGCAGCCAGATGAAATTGACCGGCTTATGGAGCTCACCGATCCTTCACTGGTGTACCTCCTGTACGATACGGGTCATGCCTATTACGGTGGTGCAGATCCACTTACGGTGCTGCGTAAACATTATGACCGCATAGCTTATATCCACTTGAAGGATATTCGCCCACATGTGCTTGATGAGGCTAGGAAGGAACAATCTGATTTTGTCGGTTGTATTCGTAGAGGAGTGTTTACTGTACCAGGTGATGGATGTATTGATTTTGCACCAATTCTTCAGGAATTGATCGCGCGAGGATATGACGGCTGGGCAATGCTCGAAGGGGAACAAGATCCAGCAATTCATAATCCTTATGAGTATGCGAAACGCTCTCTGCAATACATGGAATCTCTAATTGGGTAGTCTACGAACTGGTTCGAAAAATAGATGAAGATACTACCGAGCGATCGAGTCAGCAGAGGTAGTTAGACTTCCATCAGAGTCAATAGCGCTAGCTTTACAGAGGCATCTAATAGATTCCAAGTGACTCACAGAGTCATAAAAAAAATCTCTTCAGAGGATTCAACAATGAAGGGCAATGCAGCCCTAGTAGAAATAGATTTAATGACCCAATTATTTTTATAAATATTTCCCTTAGAAAGGGGTTCAACGGTAATGACCTACGTATCCTTTCCGGTATCCCGAAAGCTAGACTTTACTGCGATTGGCCGATTATGCATCGACCTTAATGCCAACGAGATTAACCGCCCTATGGAAGAAACGATGACGTTTACGAAATATGTAGGTGGCTCTCCCGCCAACATTACGATTGGCATGTCAAGGCTTGGCATGAAGACAGCGTTTATCGGCAAGATCGCAGACGATCAGATGGGACGCTTCATCCAAAGTTATCTGGAGCAGAACACCATCGACACCTCCAATGTCGTATCGGATGATACGGGGGCAGTTACAGGACTTGCGTTTACAGAGATCAAAAGCCCGACCGATTGCAGTATTCTGATGTACCGGGATAACGTAGCTGATCTGAAGTTACAGCCGCGCGAGGTGCAAGAGCAACTCATTGCAGATTCTAGCGTGCTCCTGATTTCTGGTACTGCTCTCGCTCAGAGTCCTTCGCGTGAAGCGGTATTGCAGGCACTAACTTATGCCAAGAGACATGGAACTGTCATTGTGTTTGATCTAGATTACCGTCCATATACGTGGTCTTCAGCAGAAGAAACGGCGGTATATTACAATCTGGCAGCAGAGAAGTGTGACATCATTCTAGGGACTCGAGAAGAGTTCGATATGATGGAAACATTTGATCATAACCCAGAACATAACGATCAGATAACCGCTCAGAAATGGTTCGACTTTGATGCCAAAATCGTAGTGATCAAACACGGCAAGGAAGGTTCTATTGCGTACACCAGAGAAGGGCTGTCTCACCGTGCGGATAGTTATCCAGCGCGGGTTGTCAAAACATTTGGAGCCGGTGATTCCTACGCAGCCGGATTCCTATATGGTCTGATGCAAGGATGGACGATTGAACGCAGTATGGGGTATGGTGCTGCAGCAGCCAGCATTGTCATCTCTAGTCACAGTTGTTCGGATGCAATGCCTACGGTGGAGCAGGTGAATGAATATATCGAACGTTGTAATCGAGGCGAAATAACAGTGTGATCGTTGGATCGCATAAATACTCAGAAATGCAGATCCGTTTACTGAGGATCATATACTAATTTATTTAGTTAACTATATAAGTGAAACTGAACCTTCTTTAGTTGAACCTATATAAATTAACGGATTAACTTCACTACTGCGATTTCAGGCATAGGTAAGTTCATAGGGCACGTATATACGAAGGGGGACTAGGTTATGGCAAAAGGAACATCGGAGACATCGACAAATGTGACAATGGTACAAAACTGGATCGGGGGTACTTGGGTGACTCCAACGTCTACCCGTACGGAGCCTGTTGTGAATCCAGCTACGGAAGAGATTATCGCTTATGTACCGCTTTCTGAGCGGGCAGATGTAGACAAGGCTGTTGAAACAGCACATGAGGCATTCCGATCCTGGAGTGTAACCCCGGTGCCACGCCGTGCCCGGATATTGTTCCGCTATCAGCAATTGCTCGTAGAACATTGGGAAGAGCTTGCAAAGCTGGTTACGCTTGAAAATGGTAAGAGTTACGCAGAGGCCTACGGCGAAGTCCTGCGTGGTATCGAATGCGTGGAATTCGCAGCAGGTGCCCCGAATCTGATGATGGGTAAACAATTACCTGACATCGCCACAGGGCTGGAGTCAGGCATGTATCGGTACCCAGTAGGTGTAATTGGAGGTATTACTCCATTCAACTTCCCGATGATGGTACCGTGTTGGATGTTCCCGCTGGCCATCGCCTGCGGCAACACATTTGTCCTGAAGCCCTCGGAGCGTACACCTCTGCTAGCAGGACGCTTGGCAGAGCTATTCAAGGAAGCGGGGCTACCGGATGGTGTGCTTAATATCGTTCACGGTGCACATGATGTCGTGAACGGATTGCTTGAACATAAGCAGATTCAAGCGATCTCTTTTGTCGGATCACAGCCTGTGGCTGAATATATCTATAAAACTGCTTCCGCTCATGGCAAACGGGTGCAGGCGCTAGCTGGTGCTAAAAACCACTCTATCGTTATGCCAGATGCTGACCTTGAACTCACGGTGAAAGAGATTACTAGTGCAGCGTTTGGCTCGGCGGGAGAGCGCTGTATGGCGTGTTCAGTGGTTGTGGCTGTAGGCGATGTTGCAGACGCACTTGTCGAGAAGCTGGTGGGAGCAGCCGATCGGATTACCATTGGTAATGGTCTGGATGAGGGAGTGTTGTTAGGCCCAGTCATTCGCGCTGGACATAAGGAACGAACGCTGGGTTATATCGAGGCTGGAGAGCAAGAAGGAGCGGCATTGATTCGGGACGGCCGTAAGGATAAGGCAAGCGGGGAAGCAGGCTATTTTGTAGGGCCAACCGTATTCGATAAAGTAGATAGCACGATGAAAATTTGGAAAGATGAAATTTTCGCTCCGGTTCTTGCCGTAGCGAGAGTGGAGACGTTGGAGGAAGCGGTGGAGCTGGCAAACCGTTCTGATTTTGCTAACGGCGCGTGCTTGTTCACACGTAGCGGAGCTCACATGCGGCAATTCCGTGAAACCATTGATGCGGGTATGCTGGGCATTAACCTAGGCGTGCCAGCGCCGATGGCGTTCTTCCCATTTTCCGGCTGGAAGAAATCATTCTATGGGGATCTTCATGCTAACGGGTCAGACGGTGTCGAGTTTTACACGCGCAAAAAGATGGTTACGGCTCGTTGGTAAGCAACGTGTGATCGGCTGATCACAATGAAGCCTAAGTAAGTCATGGGAGACAGGATACGCATACAGGGAGGTAGCGGGATGGGCAAGGACAAGGTGAGAGTGGGTATCATTGGTGCAGGACGAATTGGTAAAATTCATGCCGACAATTTGTTGCGCAATCCTCATGTGGAGATCGTGGGCATAAGTGATCTATTTGCAGGGCCAGAGCTTGAAGCTTGGGCAGCTATGCGTGGTATCTCTGTGGTGACAACGAACAGTACAGAGCTTATTGAACACCCTGACGTGGATGCTGTATTGATCTGTTCCTCAACAGACACTCATGTGCCACTTATTGAATTAGCGGCGCAAGCAGGTAAGCATATTTTTTGTGAGAAACCAGTGAGTATGGATCTTCATCAGACAGAGGCAGCAGTAGCGGCTGTACAGCAGGCAGGAGTGAAGCTACAGATCGGATTCAATCGCCGCTTTGATCATAATTTCAGACAGGTGCGCGCACATGTACAGGATGGCTCGATTGGAGAGCCTCATATTATCAAGATTACCTCTCGTGACCCTAGCCCGCCGCCTGCGGAATATATCCGGGTATCAGGTGGAATTTTCATGGATATGATGATTCATGATTTTGATATGGCTCGTTATCTCTCAGGCAGTGAAGTAGAGGAAGTGTACGCTCAAGGCAATGTGCTGGTGGACCCCGTATTTGCTGAATATGAAGATGTGGATACCGCGATTGTGACGATGAATTTTGCTAATGGAGCCATTGGTGTTATTGATAATAGCCGCCGAGCGGTATATGGATATGACCAACGTGTGGAAGTGTTTGGATCGATGGGTAGCACTGCGGCTGCCAATGACCATCCGAATACGGTAGAGCTTAGCACAGCTACGGGATTACTGCGGGACAAACCACTCCACTTTTTCCTTGAACGTTATAACGAAGCGTATGTACAAGAAACAGCACTGTTTATAGAGGCTATTCTGAAGGATACACCTGTGATCGTGGATGGTCATGATGCGGTTCAGGCAGAGCGGATTGCATATGCGGCTCGGATGTCACTCCAACAGGGAAGACCAGTCAAGCTTCGTGAGGTAACCAGTGTATCAGTGAATTCGCAGACGGCTGTTCAATCTTAAGCAAGCAAAGTTAACTGCTATCGTATGTTGTTCTAAAATTGCAATTCGAGAGGAGTCGGTAACCACATGTCAGAGCGCATAGTGAAGCCCGAATTCAAACCAGCAGAGGATGGAACACTCTTAACCGTTACGCCAGAGTCGGCCGGCTGGGAATACGTAGGATTTCAGGTGGTACAACTGGAGGAGAATCAGACATGGGTACGTGAGAGCGAGGATCAGGAGCTGTGTATCGTTCTTCTTAGCGGACTTGCGAATGTGAGTACACAGAAGAACACGTGGGAGAATATTGGGCGCAGAATGAGCGTTTTTGAGAAAATCCCTCCATACTCTGTGTATATTCCGAGTTCAGATCAAGTACAGATTACTGCGCTTACCAAGCTTGAAATTGCTATTTGTGCAGCACCTGGTAAAGGAAGTTACCCAGCACGTCTGATTGCACCTGAGGATGTTGGCGTTGAGACACGAGGGTACGGTAATCTGGAGCGGCAGATCCATAACATTTTGCCAGAGCAGAAGGAAGCCGACAGTTTGCTTGTAGTAGAAGTGTTTACACCGGATGGACACTGGTCGAGTTATCCTCCGCACAAACATGATCGGGATGCACTACCAGATGAGTCATTGCTGGAGGAGACCTATTATTTCCGTGTAGAGCCCCAGCAAGGCTTCGCTATTCAACGGATCTATACTGATGATCGTTCTGTGGATGAGACGCTCGCCGTCAACAATGGCGAAGTGGTGCTTGTACCATGCGGATACCATCCGGTAGGTGCTCCTCCAGGGTACGAGGTGTATTATCTGAACGTGATGGCTGGACCAACGCGGACATGGAAATTCCATAACGATCCTGACCATGATTGGCTGATGAACAAAAGATAGACTCCTTCAGAGTCCTTAACATGCTGGACTTGTCTTATGCACGGGAAGAACCTACAGTTGGTTGCTTATGCGGACATCCCCCTGCATAATAAGAAGAAACGATTACCTATGTATAATGAACTTTATATGTAGTACAAATGGGGAAATAACATTGAAAGCAACCATTTATGATATAGCACGTGAAGCGGGTGTATCGATAGCAACGGTGTCACAGGTCATTAACGGCAAAGGGAAAATTAGTGAAAAGCGCCGCGCCGAGATCATGGAGATTATGGAACGTCTACACTATCAACCAAGTGCCATTGCTGCCGCACTTACTGGCAAACAGACGTATACCTTGGGTCTGCTCGTTCCCGATATTTCGAATCCGTATTTTGCCGAGCTGGCTCGGGCAGTGGAGGATCGGAGTCGCAAGCTCGGATATAGCGTCGTGATCTGCAGTACAGATAACAAGGACGAGCGGGTAGAGCGCTATCTGAATCTGTTACAGCAAAAAAGAGTCGATGGCATGATGATCGGAACAGGGATCGATAATGCAGATATATTGGCACCACTGCTGCAACAATCGATTCCTGTTGCACTGATCGCAAGGCAGATACCAACGCTGTCTGTGCACACAGTCGCTATTGATGACCGTTTAGGCGGTGCACTGGCTGCGCAGCACCTACTTGAACTGGGTCACACCCATCTTGCTGTATTATCTGAACCGTTCAAGGTGAGCAGTAGTCAAGAACGCATCCGAGGTTTCCGCGAGCAGCTGCAGCACGCAGGTCACACGCTTGCATCGGAACGAATCAGAGCTTCTTCTGCTGACTTGCACGCGGCCAAACAGGAAGTGCTTCAACTCCTTAACGATATCGAGCGTCCAACAGGTCTATTCTGCTGTAATGACATACAGGCGATAGGTGCGCTACAGGCAGCGAAGGAACTAGGCCTACGTGTGCCTGAAGATGTGTCGATCATTGGTTTTGATAATACGATTCTGGCTTCAGTGACGAGCCCGCCGCTCACAACGATTGCTCAGCCTATTGAAGAGCTTGGTCGTCATGCGGTGGATATTCTTATTGAAGAGTTGAAGGATCACAACAAGCAGCCACAGCAGAAGGTGTTGAAGCCTGAATTGGTGGTACGGGAGTCGACAGGACCTAGGGTTGAACGCTAACAGAAGCAGCTCGCATATCGTTATGCCGCCGCTCCTGATCTCAATCAGAACAATACTGGAGCACAAAATAAATAAGCCGTGTGATTCCCTATTGGGAGACGCGGCTTATTTATCATTCTAAGCGTTTCATTCGTGTATATCGTTCAGTGAGCAGTAAGCGACGCAGATTCAGAAGTTGCTTATTCAAGGACGAACAATTTCGTTTATCCATTACTTAAATGCTTCGAAGGAGGTACATCTTGTCCTAATTTGAACGTTTCCGTTTAAATTTTGAACTTTTTCACTTCCTGGAATAATGTGTTGGCATGCTGCGAGAGTTCACTAGCACGCTTCGATATATTGGTCGTGTAATTCACTTGTTCTTGTGTTGAGGAGGCAACTTCCTCAGTGGAAGCCGCACTTTCCTCCGACATGGCTGCTACGCTGGAGATGATCTCAGCAATCTTGCCTGCATTACGATCCAGTTCTGTCGTGGCAGAGGATACGAGCCCTAACTGGCTGTCGATACCGTCAATGGATTGCTTAATCCGTGTGAATGACTCCCGCATCTCATGCACGGCAGCGACTTGCTGATCAATGCCACCTTCAGCAGAGACCACATCATCTACACTTTGGCGACTAGCTGCTTGAATCTCATCTAGCAATACAATGATATCCTGGGCAGAGCTTGAAGATTGTTCAGCGAGCTTCCGGACTTCTTCGGCTACGACGGCGAACCCACGTCCATGTTCACCTGCTCTAGCTGCTTCAATTGAAGCGTTCAAGGCAAGCAGATTGGTCTGTGAGGCAATGCCGCGAATCATATCGACAATGCCTTCGATCTTCTGAGACTTGTCTGCCAGCAGTGTGATGGACTCTCCAACACGGTCAATAGACTTGCGATTATCGCCTGCAAGCTCGACCTGATGGTCAACGGCCTGAATCCCTACTTGCATAGCTTCACTCGCTTCACGCATCATGTTGACGGACTGCTCTACACTGCGGTGAATACCGCTAACGTTATCACTCATCTCCGACAGACGAGTGGAGCCATCGTAGACAGATTCGGCTTGCTTGCTAGACCCTTGAGCTAGTTCATCTGTGGCAATGGAGATTTGCTCTGCTATGCGCTTCGTATTGTTCGTATGGTCTTCCATCTCACCAGAAATACGCTGTACCTGATCCGTGGAAGAGGTCACCTGTTGAAGCAGCGTACTCAACTGATCGGACATCTGATTAAATGCTGTACCAAGCTCGGCAAATTCATCTCTGCCCTTTATGTTCACTCGGCTGGTAAAATCACCACTCGACATTTGCTGGGATGTGCCATGCAGGCTTCTCAGAGGCTTAATGAAGAGTGAGGCAATCCAATACGATGCAGCCATCACAACGAGCAGTGTAATTCCGATAATCAGAATATAATTATTACGTAAAGAGTAATACTCGGCATAAGCGAGTTTTTCGGAAATTACTGCACCAATCACCCAGCCTGTACTCGGAATCTGTTGATAGAATAATGAATAGTTCTCATCGTTGTAACGGAAAAGCTTCTGTCCTGACGGGTTAGCTTGCATATCAGCCAATAATGGCTGGAGTTTTGGATCTTCCGCAGCAGATGTATTCACGAGCTTCTCATCAGGGTGAGCTAGGAGCTGTCCTTTTTTATCGATTAAGAAGGTGTATCCTAGCCCATCTAGGTTGATCTTACTCACCGTATCGGTAAGGGTGGAGAGAAGCAAATCGGCTGCCGCAATCCCTTGTAACTGCCCTTCCTTATTCTGTACAGGCATGGCGATGGACACGGCATATTGATTAGTCACCATATCTAGGTAAGGATCGGAGAATGTTAATTGGTTAGCTTGCTTGGCTTCCATGTACCATGGTCGTTTTCGGGGATCGTAATCAGGGTCAGGCACCCAGCCGGAGCCATTAAGAAACTCGCCAGTTTGTTCTGCACCAAAATAGAGATCCGAGAGGCTTTCTTTATTGCTACCAAGCTTCATAATATTGAAATAATCTGCATTGAGCTGCCCCTCGGGTACACCCTCCTGAATGATGAACGACAGTGTTTCAACCACTTTAGCGTTACTGCTAATCCAACCATTTAACTCGTTGGCTGATGAGGTCATTAGTCCCTTTAATTTGGTATCCACATGTAGCGTGGCTTGTTTCTCGGTTTGAATCAAGCCCAGAGCTGCAAGCGGAACTGCTGTGATTAATACGGCGGCGAGAAACATCATCATTAATTTTGGTTTGAGCTTCATTCCCATTCCCCCCAAGCATCCAGTTCTATTTCTTCTGTTTGAATGAAACTTTAAGACTTACAACTTAGATAATATATCGTCAAAATGAAGCAGATATTTAGTATGGAGGAATATTAAATTTTAAATTTTTTCACTTCGTTAAATAACGTATTGGTGTGATTCGTTAATTCTCTAGAGCTTTCTGAAATGGTTGTAATGTAATTGAACTGCTCTTGAGTGGAAGAAGCGACTTCTTCTGTCGAAGCAGCACTCTGTTCGGACATTGCGGCAACACTGGAGATCACCTCGGCAATTTTCCCTGCATTACTGTCGAGCTCAGAGGTCGCTGTGGAAACCTGTCTCACCTGATGGTCAATGCCATCGACCGATTGTTTAATTCGTGCAAATACATCCCGCATGTCATGAACGGAAGCAACTTGTTGCTGGGTGACTTGCTCGGCAGACGTTACTTCATCGACGCTTTGACTGCTCGCAGCCTGAATTTCGCTTAGCAGCACAATAATTGAATCCACAGACTGGGAAGATTGCTCAGCTAGTTTGCGTACTTCACCCGCAACTACAGCAAATCCTCGTCCTTGCTCTCCCGCTCGAGCAGCTTCAATGGAGGCATTCAGAGCGAGCAAGTTCGTCTGAGCCGAAATATCACGGATCATGCTGGCGATATCTTCAATTTTGCGAGATTTATCCGCCAATAAGTGAATGGATTCTCCGACCTGTTGAATAGATTTACGGTTATCTTCTGCGAGATGCACTTGATGGTCAACGGCTTGTAATCCTGCGTGCATGGCGTCTGTTGCCTCCTGCACCATAGCTACCGATTGCTCGATACTGCCATTAATGCCATTGACGGTGTGGCTCATTTCGGTTAGTCGGTTAGAGCCTTCATAGACAGACTCTGCCTGGCTGCTCGCCCCCTGAGCGAGCTCGTCCGTAGCGATGGAAATCTGTTCAGCTATGCGCTGGGTATTCCCGGTATGATTCTCCATATCATGTGAAATGACCTGAACCCGATCTGCAGACTGCTGTACCTGTTGTAACAACTGGCTGAGCTGATCAGACATTGAATTGAAGGCCACTCCAAGCTCGGCAAATTCATCTTTTCCTTTGGAGGGAACACGACCTGTGAAATCACCCTCAGACATTTGAGCAGACATAAGCTGGAGCCGTTTCAAAGGTTTGATTAAACGAGCGGCAACACCATATGCTGCTGCCAAAACAACGACGAGCGTAACTGTGATAATCAGAATGTATTGGTTTCGTAATTGATAATATTCAGCATAAGCGAGTTTCTCAGAAATGACTGAACCGACAATCCAGCCGGTACTTGGAATCTGTTTGAAGTATAAAAGCAGGTTATCCCCGTTATATTGGAAAGACTCCTGTCCTGATGGATTAGCTAACATCTCTGCCAATAATGGTCCCAATTCAGCGTTGTCGGCAGCAGAGGTGCTTGCAAGCTCAGCTTTGGGATGAGCTAAGATAACGCCATTTTTATCAAGCATGAAGGTGTACCCTAAACCACCCAGATCAATCTGATTGACCGTATCGGTTAGTTTGGAGAGCAAAATATCAGAAGCGACAACGCCCTGTAGCGCACCATTCTCTGTTTTTATAGGCATGGCGATAGATACCGTGAATTGTTTAGATTTGTTATCGATGTATGGATCGGTAAAGATTAGCTTATCGGCTGCCACAGCTTCTTGGTACCAGGAACGTTCTCGGGGGTCATAATCTGCTGCTTGGACGAAGTCAGAACCGTTTATAAACTGACCATCCTCGTTACCGTAATATAAATCCTCTAAATTGTTCTGGTTGGTGCCCTGGTACATGATGGATAAATAGTCCTCATTCACATCAGAAGCAGGCACAGCTTCTTGGAACACGAGACCCACCGTTTCAACTAATTTCTCATTGCCATGTAACCAACCGTCCAACTGAAATGTTGCGGCGGATACTAATCCGTCTAGTTTGTTGTTCACACTTTGAGTGGCTTGTTTGCCTGACTGATACAGACCCAGTGGTGCGAGCGCGCCTGCAGTAATAAGGACAGTGATCAAGAAAGCCAACATCAATTTAAGTTTTAATTTCATACGTTACTTCTCCCCCTAGATGTCATAAATGTGTTAGCATGGTTGAAAGCTTATGAAGTATATCGTCATATATATTTTAAATATTAGCTATAAAACTCCTGAATACGATTTCAATTCAAAATAATCAATAACTTTCATGTAGAACTAACGTTATTTACATAGATAGGCAAAAAATAAGATCCATATTCTAAGAGACTAGGTGAAAAAGGGGAGTGAGTATCATTAAAAAGTGGGGATACATCTTATCTGCTTGTTTTGTTGCGCTCTTGATTCTGCTTAATCCCTCGCGAGAACAAGAATTAGAAGACCACACACCTCCTACTCCTGAGGTTGAGATTGTAATGGATCCTAATGATCTAGATTTCCATTGGGAGATGACCAATTTGTCTCCTGAACAATTCCATTCTAGATATCTGGAGCTTACAGGGGAGGATTTTTCTCAGCTTAAGGGGCAATCTGCATCTTACTCTTCCAATATCTATCATGCAGAATATACCGCACTTGTCGATCTAGGAGCTGGTGTCGATGTTCAAACAGGGTTTCTCGCAGAGATCGAAGAAGTTCGGGATGGATCTGAAGTACATAGGGAGTTTCGGCAGGTTTATGAACATACAAGTTATTTGACCCCAGAGAATGGCGATTTAACAAAAATTGTACAGAACTATGTGAAGGTGACTAGGCATGATCAATTCCGTGTACAGGTTAATTTGAACGCTTACGCCGATCAGTTGAGCGTTGAAGGTCAGTATAATCATGGATTGGGCATGTCATCAGCTGAAGAGCTTAAGCAACAATACTGGTTTCCAATGGAGTCTGTGGACGGATCTGAAAAGGGATTTCGTAGATATTTCAGTGGATCGGGTTGGGTAAGGCTCTAAGTACCCACGTCATAGTGCAGTAACCTTATAGAACCAAGTTGAATGGTTATGAGAGGAGTGCATCGTTGTCATATGAAAAATAGAACGAAGTATATCATAGCTATAGTTACGGCCATAGTAGTTGCTGCTATTGCGATCCCGTTATATGTGAAGAGTCAACATACTACGTTTCGTGCAGAGGTAACTGACCATATGAGCATGCTTGACAAGATTAGGCTAATAGAAATAAGTAAGGTTGAACACCAGCTCTATGATTCAGAAGATGTTAAACTTGAAGATCCGAAGCAGATCCAGAATATTCTAAAGTTATTCAAAGATATTGAGCTACAAAACGTAAAACAAGTAGGTGCTGATCGGGATTTACCTTACTATTACCAAGTACGGATTTTGATCATCAAAGAGGATCGTTTTTCTGAGCAAATCGGGGTTTCACTCTACAGCGATAATACAATGGCCATTTACAATAGTGCTGCAACGAGAGATGCCCATAAGGCTTACAAAATCACAAATGAATTCAACTTTAATGAACTTGAACGTATTTTTAACAAGTTAAAGGAGGATGCTGCATGACTGATATTGTCGTTCGACCCATTGATGAGCGAGATGTTCCATTTTTATGGGAAATGTTATATGCATCTTTGCACACTAAAGAGGGTGAAGAGCCTTTTGAACGGGATATCATAAATCGGCCTGAACTATCAAAATATGTAGAGGGATGGGGAAGAGAAGGCGACTTTGGATTTGTGGCTGTGGCTACCCACGAGGGGCAGGACAGAAGACTAGGCTCTATCACACTAAGGTTCTTCGATGAACAAAATGCAGGATTCGGCTACGTCAATGCGGAGACACCAGAAATGGGAATGGCAATCATTGAAGAATCACGCGGACAAGGTGTGGGTACACGGTTAATTCAAACTGCATTAGAGGAAGCGAAGCAAAGGGGGATTGCTGCCGTGTCACTTAGTGTTGATCCAGATAACGAAGCAATTCGACTGTATCGTCGATTCGGATTTGTTGAAGTAGGCATGTGTGGCACATCGGTCACGATGATGTGCACTATACAGTAAGAGAAAGTAGATCCAAATCTAGAATTACAAATTAAATAAATATTGAATCTTCACTGGAAGTTCAGGTTGTACCTACGGTCGAAAAGAGAACAGTGGAATTCAGGGCAGAGCAGAAAAGGCACTTCCTTCAGGAAGTGCCTTTTTATGTGCAACTCAGATTGGAATACTTATGAAACATAAGTCAAAAGCATCGATTGATTATTTTAGCAAAAAGGCCAATGCTTCATCATACGTTTCCCATTGAAACTCGGTTTGATGGTTGGAATCTTTGGAGATTCGATTCAACTGCATTTTGGCAATAGCTCCACCAACGGCCACACTGGCGCGTTTCATTCCCAATTGCGTAAGCATTTTCTGGTGCTCTACAATTTTTTCTTTGGTATCTTGGGGGAAAGCCTTCATATTACGCATATCGACCAACACATCGAATGAATCCCCTAGTGAATTACTCAGTTGTTGAATTTGTATATTCGCCTGTTCCACTTGTTCTGGCGTTACAATTCCGTCCCAAATAATCTCCAAAATGGGGGTGTCTGAATCTAAAAGTCTAACGGACATTTAGGCAACTCCTCAGTCATAAAATGTATGTAAACGTGAGTCTATTTACCTATTAATTATACCTATATCTAGCATGAATGAAAACTATAATTGGTTTTGTGTAATACTTATGGACTATTTAGTCGTATGTATGGGTTAGTCTGAGGACGTGTAGCTATAAGCGAACAAGCGAAATTAGGTACCAAAAAAGCCGCCATATCTATAAACGACATAGGCAGCTTATGGTGACGTAACATCTGACTTTGCGTAATCTATAAGCCAGTAAAGACTAGTAACCTATTTTGAGACTATGACCTTCTGTAGCTATTCCTTCTGAACGAGTGATGGGTAGCTTCTGTTCTGCTGTGAACCCAAGTGTCTCCCCGTCGTGCAACGTGATATCATTCTCGATGACATAAGTTGTCGTCATAAACATCATCTCATACACGTCACTTAATGCTTCAGCAGATTGGGTGATCTCCATCTCGTCTTTCCCAAACCTACGTAAACCATATGTATAAGCTGAAGCACCTTGTGCATCTTGGAATAAACCAATGTACACCCACAGCGATACAGGGAGCTCGTCTTCCTTCAGCCACCGACTGATCTCTATGTATTGACTTGCTTCTACTACAAGTGGTGCTAGATATATGGCGAGTGCATGATCCAATTGTAATAGGGCGCTTGCTGTTTTGGTGAATAGAATATGTCCTTGAATCGCATCGGTAGCATTCAGAACAGACACTATAATTTGCGATTGATGTCGGGAAGTTACTTGTTCCGCTTCTCGCCACAGTATATTAAGTTTGGCATTCTCCTCGACTTCATGATCAGGCACAGGAGCAGCTATATGAGCACATACCACTTGCATACCGTTCACTTCAAAAAATAAATTGCCTTCTTCCGGTTGTTCCTCAATGTCTATGTCCCATTCCTGTTTCATCTTATGGATGAAGACATTCAAATCACATTCCTCACGTTCTAACAGAACGAATCCAACGATGGTTTCATGATGCGGAGTGGACGCCAAGACCTCATCTACCTGCACAGTTTCCTTTTTACGACGTCGAAGTTTATCAAACAATCCCATGAGACGTTCTCCTTTCAACCAATCACAGTAATTGACATAAGTACTATGTCATTACCATACCATAACATACGGGAATGTAATAATCCGCGATGTCATGGTATCGGCATGTGATTAGAGGAACAGGACGAGAAGCAATGCAATAATGGCAGGTAAGCCTTGTTTAATGATGATAGAGCGGGAGGAAGTTGCTCCTCCATAAATAGCCGCAATGACCACGCAGGCTAAGAAGAAGATTTGGATATGCTGTCCAACAGTTGAGTCTGGATACAACAGTCCCCAGATCAGACCCGCAGCGAGGAATCCGTTATACAGACCTTGATTAGCCGCAAGAGACTTGGTGGACTTAGCAAATTCAGGAGTGGTACCAAACGTTTTCATTGTACGTGGGCTTGTCCACATAAACATCTCCATTACGAGAATATACAAATGTTCAATAGCAACAAGAGCTACAAAAATGGTACTGATCACGAAAAAACACCTTGCTTTCTACATATGTATTTGATTACTTGTATACCAGTATAAAGCTTTCTTATATAAACGGGAAGTATAAATTTAATTTTGTGCAATTAAATTGTGTGTATACATACTATTTTTCATAATTAGTGAGATACACGGGTTCGTTAGTCGAGGGTCGAATCAATTTTTTGAATGGTTATTCACGTAATCTTCGGGCGTACTACCTATGATCGACTTGAAGTCTTTAATAAAATGCGATTGGTCATGATAGCCCAGATCCTGAGAAAGTTGAATTAGATCGTAGTGAGAACCTTGTTCGATAGATTCAGCCGCATTTTGCAGACGATACAATTTAATTACTGTCTTGGGACTTATCCCTACATACTGATTAAACAGCCGCTGGAGTTGTCTGGTATGGATATTAAAGCAGGCAGCTAAGTCATCCACCCTCAGCATATCGCGATTTAGTTCAATCTGCGAAACAATCTCACCAACGAATTGGGCTTTAGCATCCTCGGCAGGTATATGTTCGCAGAGAAGCTGATCCATATAGCTGACCTTTTCCACATCGGTTTTCATTCCAAGCAGGGAATCTTCAAGTTCGTCTGAAGTAACATTGAGGATTTGTCCAACGTGCAAGGGATTGCCATGTAGTGAAGATATAGGTGTACGGAGATAAGGATAACAACCGCCAGGTTTGAACTTTACGCCAAAAACACTTCCTTTATCCTTAATCGTGTAAGTGAATTTTCGTTTAGAAGGGCCATAGAAAAAAGTATTCCCGTGCTCTACAATGAGATTCACACAAGGATTAGGAACGATGTGCTGCGGATAAGGCTGCTTGGCAGTAAGATCCCAGGATGCAATCCAGAAGTGCTTTACCCAGGAACTTAATGCTTCAGAAGGAGCATAACGGTTCAACTGATATGTGTTGTCAATCTCATCAAATTTCAGTATACCCATGTTAGCTCTCTTCATATCATTAGCAGATTGCATCTCGTATTCCCCCATATAAATTCTGTCATTCAATAAGTGTAGTATAGCTGATCTTTTTACCAAGCACGAAAGCTTGCTATTGTATCCAAAAAACGACTACAGATTATATCTGTAGTCGTTGATATTGGAGTTTTAATGATATGTCATATACCTAGAACAGGGAATGGATCTGTCTATTCAAACCTGTCTCAGCAACCTATGAATGATCTCAATTGCTTCTACATGAGTTGGATCTAGCTCAATAGACTTCTGGTAATGCACTATAGCCTGATCACGTTTCCCAGCTACGGCGTACATTTCCCCCAAGCTATCATGGAGATTCGATGATTCTGGAAGCAGTCGAATGGCGATCTCCAGAATACGCAGTCCTTCGCCCGGTCTCCCACTTCGCAGCAACATATACGCAAAAGCGTTGAATTCACCTTCATAGACCACATAGTTATCTATAGAAGGAAGTGCGACGTCAGCATAATATTGATAGGCTTCTTCGACCCCATCCCGCAAGGCGATGCCTGCCAAAACATGTGCCAGGGATCGTGGAATCGTTGCTTTCTCACTCACACCGAGCATGATGTCGAGCAAAGTCTCACATACGATGTTTAATCCGATATAATCGGCATTCATCAAGATCGTCACTGCAATACCCTCGTGGGGAAGAAGCACCAAGAGACTACGAAAACCCGTGTCCCTTCCCATATGAGCAGCCGTACGATACCCTTTATACTCACCTGTAAACCAGCCAAGTCCCATGGTGTTCAACCAGTTGCCATAGCCGGTGACTGTCTCAGAACCCCACATGGCATGGTAGTTCTCCTCATGAAGTAGACGCGAGGTATGATCGACATGTAGCCCTTGTAGCTGCTTAACCGCATAGGCACATAGATCTGTGGCACTCGCATATAAGGTGGAGCTTGGTGCATGGGCTCGATGGTAAGGGAAGGTGAGGCTAACCTCGGGTCCATAACCTTCGAATAATCCTAGAATATGGGGATCAGCGAGAAGGTCTGCGGGCACCTCTTGTTTGAGAAATGAGCTATGCATCATAGAGCAGGGTAACAGGATATGGCTCTTCATGTAAGATTCAAAGTCCATACCGCTAACCTTGGCAATAAGATCACCCAAAATCTCATAACCAATATTGCTATAAAAGAATGCTTCCCCTGGCCTACTACGCAGAGTACAATTGCCAATGCTCCTCACATAGCGTTCAAGGCTCCCTTCGTCATACTCAGGGCGATCCCATCCAAAATCATCTTCATCAGGTAAGCCTGATGTATGATTCAGCAGATGTCTCACGGTGATTAGCTGGTAGAGTTCGTCTTTCAGATTAAAGTAGGGTAAATAGTCCGTTACGTACCCATTTAGCTGCAACAATTCTTGTTCCGCAAGCTGCATGATTGCTGTGGCTACCAACGTTTTGGATACAGAGGCAGTGTGAAAGAGCGTGTGCTCTGTAACTGGCAATCCACTTTCCATATTCATGATGCCAAAGCCACGAGTATAGATGGTTTGGTTACGATAGACGATGCCTACCGCCAATCCTGGAACAGGCTCGTCTTTCCAAAATGCGGACAATGCATTGTGTACTTGATCTATTTTTCGCTGAATTTCGCTCATGAGATCCTCCAATAGGTTATATGAAATTTTCAAAAAGCAAACCTGATTGAGTTAGCATGAGTTATACCAACGGGTTCACGTCCTTTATATTCATCTGCATCCCAATATACCATAGAAGAATATGGATAACGATACTTTTTTAGCAAAAGATAAACGTATGATTAAATTGACTTTGTGAACCACTTCTTAAAGGTAAACTAACATATAGTCTTGTCGTGTTTTTACAATACACCTTTAGGGTATAACGATAGGATAGTCATGTAAGTAACTCGCTTGTACATCAATTACATAAGGGGAGTGGATTGTGTGGAGCTGAAGTATGAGTTTTATATCAATGCTGGACTAGAAGAGGTGTGGAGTGCCCTAATCTCTCCAGATGGGACGCGTAGCAGCTTCTTTGGCAGTGAACTCCGTTCAAACTTTCAGCCTGGTCAGCCCTTTGCCTATGTTGGGCCGGGGAACGATGGGCAAGAGACTGTTCATGTGTATGGACAGATATTGGAGTTCGAACCTTTGTCTACTTTGAGTTATCTCGAACATCCCGGGCCGTCCTATCATGCGAATCATGAGGAGCTGCAATCCAGAGTGTCTTTTCAACTAGAGACCGTAGGGGAATGCACGAAGCTGACATTAATTAATGATCAGTTCACAGAGAATCATCCGTCATTTGCAAATGCACAGCAGAGCTGGTGGATGATCTTGAGCAGCATCAAGAGCTGGGTAGAGACAGGAAAGACTCTTCAGTTTGGTTGGTAATTGGTAACCCATTGGGGATGGAAGGCAGTCATACGTATAGTCAAAAAAATAAAACCCATTAAGCGCCGATTTGGCGCTTATTTTTATTGTATTTACGAAGGAGGAGGTGTAATCTGAACTCATGTCAGATCATGTCGAATTATAGGTGTATAACTGTAGAGGAGAAATGAACATGCTGTTTAACCGTACACAATCGAACAAGCCAAATGCTTCGCTGCAACAGTTGCTGGAATATAGTCGTAAACTTGTGGTAGATGCAGAGAGAAATGAGGTTAATGAGCTCTCCACTGTGGAGACAGATTTACAAGAATATGCTGAGATTGTAAGCAATGTGAATAAAGCTATACATATAAGGAACCAAAAAAATGAAGCACTGACGTTACGGTTGAGCATGTTAAATCAAGTAATGAACATTGGGGTCTGGGAGTCTAACATCGTTGCTGGGGATCCGCTTGATCGCAATAATAAAGTGTCATTCTCCGATGAATTCCGGCGCATGCTTGGTTATGTGAATGCAGAGGATTATCCTAATGAATTTGCAAGCTGGGCGAAATCTGTTAATCCAGAGGACAGACCACAACTGGTGCAAGCGATCACTGAAAATGTGAAAAGCCCTAAGGAAACGGCTCCGTATAATGTGATGAGTCGAATGATACTAAAAGGCGGAGAGATTCGTTGGTTCCGTTGTCTTGGCCAGGTTGTTCGAAATAGTGAGGGAGTTCCTATCAAGCTCTTAGGAATCATGTTTGATATCCATGATCAGAAGACGGAGTCAGATGAACTTGAAGCACTCGTGACACGTTATGACCTTGTCAATCGAGCTCTAGTCGAAGCACCTTGGGATATGACCGTTGTTGCTGGAGATGTGGTTAATCCGAACAATGAATTTTGGTGGTCACCGCAGTTCCGCAGAGAACTCGGATTCAAAGATGAGAATGATTTTCCCAATGTATTCAGCAGTTGGAGCTCCCGTCTTCATCCGGAAGATCATGATCGCACCATTAACGCATTTGCTGAACATATGAATGATTATAGTGGACGTACACCGTATGATCTGGATTATCGTATACAACGTAAGAATGGTGAGTATCGTTGGTATCATGCGGGCGGTGAGACGATACGAGACAATGATGGGGTGCCACTGCGCGTAGCAGGTACAATACGTGATGTGACTCACGAGAAGAATAAAGCACAGGTAGTCGAAGCGATGAATCGAAAAACAGAGCAGTTGTCCGAATCCATCAGTGAGATGGTTCGTGGCATTAACTCGATTACAGATCAGGCACAGGAGCTGGTGACAGCACAGGAGTTATCTGCTGAGGCTGCTACGCAGGTGAAGGTTAGTGCGGACGAGACGAAGAATATTACGACGTTTATTCGAGAGATTGCCAGTCAGACGAATCTACTTGGGTTGAACGCAGCCATCGAAGCTGCGCGTGCAGGCGAGCTAGGACTCGGATTCGGCGTCGTTGCAGGGGAAGTACGTAAGCTGGCAGACCATAGCTCTGATGCAACCGTTAATATTGAAGATAGCATGCATGCAATGAAGACACTCATTGATCAGATTCTGGAGCATATCGGTAACATGTCTACACTGACACAGAACCAGGCTGCGCTTACACAACAAGTGAATGCGTCCATGGATGAGATCAACACGATGTCCCAGGACTTAGTGAATTTCTCACGCAACTTGTAAGACGAACGAACAGGTTGTGCTCTCCTCCGCTCAGAGTGGAGGAAGTCTATACAAAAACAGCCGTTTCTCTATTACAGAGAAACGGCTGTTTAAGCATCAATATTGATGTGTGTCTTTATAAAAAGGGATTATTAAACTTTTATACTTGTTGAACTTTGATCAGGTTAGTGTTACCGGATTGACCGATCGGAACACCAGCGGACAATACAATGATGTCCCCTTTTTCGATGTAACCTGTTTTGATCGCATTGCGTGTAGCGGATTCGAACATTTCGTCCGTTGTAGTAACCTTATCTCCCATAACTGGTACAACCCCGGAGAGCAAGCAAATTTTTGCAAGCACTTCTTCATGTTGTGTAACCGCAATGATCGGAGCTTTTGGACGATATTTGGAGATCATACGCGCCGTGAAGCCACTTTCAGTTGAAGTGATAATCGCTTTGGCATTGAGTACGAGAGAAGAACTTACAGCTCCTTGACTAATAACCTCAGTAATATCAGCAATTTGCTGTGCGGATTTTTGAGCAAATTGTTCTTTGTAATCAATCATCGTTTCTGCACGACGTGCAACTGCTGCCATCGTACGAACGGATTGCACTGGATATTTACCTGCAGCGGATTCACCAGACAACATGACAACGTCAGCACCTTGAAGTACAGCATTAGCTACGTCACTTACTTCTGAACGAGTTGGACGTGGGTTCACTTGCATAGACTCCAGCATGTGTGTTGCAACGATAACCGGTTTACCTGCACGGTTACATTTATCGATCATTTCTTTTTGCATCATTGGTACGTCTTCAATCGGTACTTCTACGCCAAGGTCACCACGAGCAACCATGATACCGTCAGAAGCTTCAATGATATCGTCCAAGTTAGTCATACCTTCTTGGTTCTCGATTTTGGAGATGATCTGTACGTGATCTGCACCACGCTCTTTCAAGATGCTGCGAATCTCACGGATGTCATCGCCTTTACGTACAAATGAAGCTGCAATGATCTCGATGTTGTTCTCGATACCGAAACCAATGTGCATAACGTCACGCTCAGTAACACCTGGCAGTGTCGTTTTGATTCCTGGCAAGTTAACACCTTTACGTGGCTTCAGGATGCCACCGCTGATGATTTTACAATGAATATCTGAACCTTCTACAGACAATACAGTCAGGTCAACCAGACCATCATCAATCAGGATACGATCGCCAGGCTTCACAACCAGATTCAATTCTGGGTAGTTTACGGAGATACGCTCTGCGTCACCAAGAATTTCTTCTGTCGTAAGGATGAGCTCTTTGCCTGCTTGAAGGTGGCAAGATGCTTCTTTCAGTTTGCCAATCCGTACTTCTGGTCCTTTGATATCCATCATAACTGGTACGTATGTGTTCAACTCAGAAGCTGCTTGACGAATGTTGTTGATCCGTCCAACGTGATCCTCCAGCTCGCCGTGAGCCATATTTAAACGTGCAACCGTCATACCTTCCTGGATCATTACCTTTAATAAGTCGATTGAGTCACAGGCAGGTCCCATAGTACAAATAATTTTTGTTTTCAACATGCTATTTCCTCCTCATATTTTGCTTATATGTGTATTGTAGCGTTTTCTGTCGAATCAGGGTATGAACTATAGTACAATGATTGGAGTATAGTCCAATAATGAGGTGTATTATGGTCACTCCGTTAGAAGTACGACACATTAATGGTGTCGGATGGTTCGAAGAAGCTGTGCAAACACAGGAAACTTGGCGTCTTAACTTGGTTACTTATGGAAAATGTGTATATTGGGTGAACGGCGAAAAACAGATCATGGAGAAAGGCGAGCTACTGATTATTCCCGGTGGTGTTGCTTATTATGGTAAAAGCATCCCTACCGTTACACATACCCAAATTGTTGTTCAATTAACAGGAGAAACACCGGAGTCACTGTCGGCATTAGAACGAGCAGAGGTCTTGCGGCATAAGCCCGGATGTTACGAACTGATCCATGAACGCATGAAGGCCATTCATCAGCAGTGGCAGGAGCGCCCTTCTTATTATGTCATGATGAGCCAAGCCTTATTGATGGAAGTGCTGATTTATGTGAACCGTGAGCTGGATCGAGGAGTTATTCCACCGGAGCGTCATATGCAGGCGGAGCGTATGAAACGATATATTGAGCGTCATTATAGGGAGAAGGTAACGAAAGAAGAGCTGGGTGATGAGATTGGTAAGACCCCGAACTATGCAGCTGCGTTGTTCAAAAGTATGACCAACCAGACCATCAGCCAATATGTCCATGATCAACGGATGAAAAGAGCCGTATATCTGCTTACCGAGTCACAGCTCTCAATCCAAGAAGTTGCCGAATTCCTCGGATATCGCGACTTGTCTTATTTTTATCGCATCTTCAAACGTATTATTGGAAGCCCGCCGTCTGATTTCCTGCATGAGCGTCCACCTGTAATATGAAAACCGCAGCCCTGAGTTATGGAATCGTTAGTCTGAAGGGCTAACTATGCTTACTTTCTTCTATTGAAAAGACGGGAAGGCTAAAGGTGGGATTAGAGATAGGTGTAGACGTAGGTGTGGAGATAGACTCATAAGATCCACGGAGTGGATGAGCGAATAAAAAAAAGAGAGCCGGTGGCTCTCTTTTTAAGTTACTAGGTAGTGGATTGCTACAACCTATGTTTTATTCATTCCTAATCTAGACATTGCTGCTGGTGTTGGTTGCACCCAGCGTTTGCTTTTCTTTTTGGTGAGCCGAGCTACGACGAAGAAGTACCGCATGAACTGCCCAGTAAGCTGCTTCAGCAAACAGGATTCCACCGGCAACATCAAGCAGGGAATGTTGTTTTACAAATACAGTGGAAGCAATGATCAACCATAACCAAACAGATAATGAGATTCGCAGCACTGGCTTGAAGTTCAAGTGACGGTTGACGATGATAAACAACATATAGCTTGTGAGACAATGAATACTTGGAAAGCAGTTGAATGGTGCATCATTTGTATAAATGAATTGAACCAGCCAGCTACTCAAATCAGTTCCACCTACAATGGGTCGTGGTACATGCGTCGGAAATACCGCAAAACAGATGTTGGCGGCGATCACCCCTACATTATACGTGAGTATCGTACGCCAAAATAATGATTTATTGGTCAGCCCCAGATAGATAAATCCAAGATACAGAATGGGCATCCAACTGATATATGGGTAAATAAATTCTTTAATAAAAGGAATCTGGGTATCGATCCAAGCATAGTTGTAGAAGACGTCACTACCCGTGTTACTACCTAGAAAAACATAAATGGAGCCTTGCAAAGGTATACACAGTATAGCTAGTAGATGTCCCCAGCGTAGAAATAGTGCTTTCATAAGTTCCCCCTGATCTTTGATGTGCATACTGCACGGTTCTTTGGATTCTCTCTATATAAGACGATGTTCCATGATTGTTACCCTGCAGAAATGAAGGAATGAAATTTTCCATAGTACTATAATGTACAGAACCAGATATAAGCCATACCTGATTTTAGGGGAAAACCCCGTGAAGAAAGTCTCTTTTTTGTTACTTTTATAGTTTTATCCAAAAAAGGATACTGTAATATATTGCATATTGTAGTACAACTGTAGTGTCATCCTAATTTTGGTGATGTCGACAAAAGAAAATGAAAAGAGGCTGGTACTACCTTATGGCAAACGCGCAAATTAGAAAAGAATCGTTCTCGAAGAGGAGGCCAATTTTAGCTGTAGTCATCATTGAACTGTTACTCTTGTTCGCTGTGTTTGCAGCGGGTGCGGTGGCAATGATTAAGCAACTTGACTACACGTCTCCTGTACTCCTATCGTTTACACCGATTGCGATTGTACTCATCATCTATTTAACTTTGCGGCGTAGGTGGGGTGAGATCGGATTCCGGTCTTTGCGAACCATTCCAGTGGAGCAGACGAAGTATTATATTCCGCTAATACTTGTATTGGGTACAATCGCTTTGAAGGGATTTGGAGAACTCACGCTGTCCAAGGTAGCCTTTTTTATCCTTTTCACCCTGCTCGTCGCTTTTGTTGAAGAAACGATCTATCGTGGACTGATATTTAACATCCTTCTAAGAAAGAGTGCAGTTGCTGCTGTCCTAACCTCCAGTATCCTTTTTTCGATCACGCATATTATGAATGCTTTATCCGGTCAGAATATGGCTGATATTACTTTGCAACTTGTTTATGCTCTTCTAATTGGGGTTGTGCTAGCACTGTTAATGTTGAAGAATGGAAATATCATACCCTTAGTTCTGTTTCACTTTGTACATAATTTAATTCAGTTTCTGGGAGATGATCTACAAGATACGGGTACACTTCCTTATGATATCTTTGTAATAGTTGTTCTTGTGGGCTACTGCATTTGGTTAACATATAGTGTGCGAACACAACGACATAGCATAGATTCAAGTAATACCTCACAACCGATGAATCGATAAAGAAGTTTCTGACATGATAGCTCTGTTTGCCGTCAATCCTATAGAACGTGTTATACTTAACCAGACGGTAAACGGGCTGCGTGTTGAAACGTAAGTTAAGCCGTACAATGTGCGATTGTAGGTGTATTATGGAGAAAACTGCACAGGATGTAGCAGAATGGATGGTACAAGAGATTAAATTCACGGGCACGCTTCGTCAAGAAGTTGCTATAGAATATGTGAAGTCCAATTTTGGAGAAGAATTTGTGTTTGTGAATGAGAGCGGGAATGCATCCTTAGAAAAAGAAGTGAAAAAAGCGTTCCGTAAGCTACACGGTGGACGGATTGCTTGGGATCGAGATAGCTTTACGTGGGCATGGACATAACATTTATCGTGCATTACAGATCTATAAAGGGATATTGAAACTGCAATCACTCGTTTTTTTTTATAAAAGGGTATAATTTGGATGCCTTTTGCATATCCTTTGGTAAGACCGTGCAGGAGCAGGGGGGCTAAAAAACCCTGTTGTACTGCGCGGAATAACATGTATTTCCAAAGCTGTTTGAAAAGAAAATACAAAGATTTGCTTTTTGGCAGAATCAGAGTTATAATAAGATCATGTTGTAGAGGAGTGGAAAACCTAATTCATATATTGTAAAGGGCGATCACTTATAGGTTATGACTGGTACCTTTTTCAATGTGTGAATTTTTATTTGCTTGCTGCAAAGAACAAAGGAACATGTTAATCTTTATTTGGAGGTGTAATTCACATGCAAAACGGAACAGTAAAATGGTTCAACGCTGATAAAGGCTTCGGTTTCATCGAAGTTGAAGGCGGAGAAGATGTATTCGTACACTTCAGCGCTATTACAGGCGAAGGCTTCAAAACGCTGGACGAAGGTCAACGCGTGCAATTTAAAATTGTACAAGGAAACCGTGGTCCTCAAGCAGAAGAAGTTGTAAAACTGTAATTAAAGCTTAGCTGCCTTTAACATGTTATAATGGTAAAGGCAGCTTCTTTTTTTTGAGTATATAAAAGAAAGTCGGCCCATTAGTTGTCGAGGCAGGAGTCTGGTGGAGTGCAAACTTCCGCTAAGATAGGCTTCTGTGAAATAACGTCGGTTAGATGTTTTTCCATAACAAAGGGGGTAGAAGTCATGTATAATCGCAAAAAACCGTTGGAAGAGATTCCACAAGCGGATGCGGCAATCTGGGAATGTACGAGCGATACGTGCAAAGGATGGATGCGGGACAATTTTGCGTTTGATAGCGTGCCTACTTGTCCGATATGTGCTTCTGAGATGGTTAGCACGACTAGGATGCTGCCATTGCTTGAAAATTCGAATAGTAACCTGAAAACGATGTCTAAAGGAAATCGGATTTAATATAGCTTACCCGCCTCTTACGAGGTGTTTTTTTTTAAAGTAAAATACACCCGTTGTTAAAGGCATGGGTACTAAATATGAAGTTCCTGGCATTCGTTTTGGCGAATGCCTTTTTTGTTGTTGCTATAAATAGCGTATTACAAACCAAAAAATAAGCTTCTCGCATACTGCGAGAAGCTTATTGCTGTATTCACAGATACTTAATAAGAATGAGCTACTTGTTCTCGATCTAAAGATTAGATGAAGAGAAAAGGCAATAACAGGAGTGTAGAGACGAGTGCGATGTCAAATCCTGTACCGAACCCGCGGCCGTATCCACGTCCATATCCGCGACCATAACCATACGGCCCATAAGCTGAGGATTGAACTGTTTTGGCTGCATTCTTTTTACCTTTTTTATGCTGCTGTTGCTTGGTTTGAACAGAAGAGAGTCGTGGCCCCTCGTAACAGCCATCCAAAAATACTTTGCCATCACGACATCTTCCAAGTGTGCCATACATGTGTTTCCCGTCTTTCATAATAAGACAAACCGGGCGTCCAACGTGCGGAGAAACCGTATCCTCACATACCGGATGAATTCTATACATGTATATCCCCCTCGTAGTTGCGGTTGCCGCCTGAAATCAACGGTTTCTATATCATAGTAAAAGGTAGGAGATTTGGTATGGACGAGTACCCGGAAAAAGCATAGGGAGGTGCCGTTTTTGGAATTGCTCCATACACTAAAGAGTGTAGGAAGGGGCTGGAGTCATGGACTATCATGATTTACTGGCGGGATTGGGAGAAGGGAGTGCGCATCCGGGCGGTTTTGAAGCAACAGTGCAATTGCTGGATTCCTTATCTCTGCCATCTCGTAGTCAGATACTTGAAGTAGGTTGCGGTACGGGAAGGACGGCATGCCACTTAGCGCGTCATGATTATCGTGTGACTGCAGTAGATCTTCACCGTGGAATGTTGGAGAAAGCTGTACGACGCGCTAGGCGTGAGCGGTTGGATATTCGCTTCATTCAGGCGGATGCAACGGCATTACCTTTTCCAGATGATCGGTTCGATGTGGTGTTTGTGGAATCTGTTACGATATTTACCCGCTGGCGTGCTGCACTGTCTGAATATAAGCGTGTTTTGAAGCCGGGTGGTCTGTTGATTGATCGAGAGATGATATTATCCGGTCGGAAGACGGAGATCATGAGTCACAAATTGAAACAGTTCTATGGGATCAGGACACTGGCAAGCATAAATAGGTGGAAAAGACGTCTGAGACAAAGTGGATTTACAGCAATTACAGTGCATGAACATTCACGCTCGATGGGAAGATGGGGTGTGGATCATGATCCTTATCGGGAGATGGATATGACTTTGCTTGAGAATGAGCAAGTGCAGCGTATGAGTGGAATGAATGATCGTTTACTTGCTAAGTACGGCAAGCGATTAGGATATGCTGTGATTGAGGCGAAGGTACCATTAAGGAATGAGTAAAATTATAGTCATGGTAAAGTATTTACTTGAGCTAGCTTGTGAGGTGTGTCTGCTGTATTAAGAGGGTAGTCCGTAACTTACGGGCTACCCTTTAGTTGTAATAACGGTATTACTTTATTGCTGCATCTCTGAGATTGCAGGTTATAACATGTCGTTATCGATAATTCGCCAGTGATGCTTAAGCAGAGACTCCAAATGAAGCTTATCCTTGGCTCGGAAAGCGCTGAGTATTTGCCGGTGCTCCTCGTTAACTTCGTAAAGGACACTAGACAGCTTCGATTTATTATCGCTCACATACGATTGACGAATAAAGCTATTCTTCAGTGTGTTTAACATCTCGATTACCGTAGCATTACCACATCGCTGAATGTATAAATTGTGGAACTGATATTGATCCTTGTTATAGGCTGCTAAATCCAATTGGTTAATGGCCTCGTCCATTCGAGCAATAAGAGTTTCCATCTCCAGCAACTCTGAAGTTTTGAGGAGATCTACAGCCAGCGTTGCAGCAAGTGCTTCGAGAGCTCCGATGGCTTGAGAGAACTCTAACTTTTTGCCTGCATCAAAAGGAGTGACGATAAAACCTCTGCGAGGGATATATTGCAGCAGGTTGTCTGAAGCGAGTTGGAACAGAGCCTCTCGCGTAGGCGTACGACTGATGTCGAGTTTTTTGCAGATCTCTGCCTCATTGATTTTTTGATTAGGGAGCAGTGTTCCGTCTTGAATTTTCTGTGCTATATAATCGTAAACGTGATCTTTCAAGGACCGGTATTTAGGTACTTCCATACCGAATCCTCCCTTCTATATAGTGATGATTAGATGTGTGTATGGGGGATGACCCCGGAATCGTGCACCGCTCAAGTGTTTCAAGTTTTTATCATCTTAACACCGAGGTGGGAGTTGGGCAAGCAAACGTAAGCGCTAACTTGCATAATGATGATACTGAGTTGTCAACATATTAAAATAAAGAGAAGGGATGTATAAATCCGTTTCATGTCTTGAATTTATGCGTCTTGTTTGATACTATTACTTACAAGAAAGACCATATATTGTATGTTGTATATTGTATACAAAATTACGTTGTAAATTTTCTTCAGGAAAATCATATATTAGAGTAGGATCTGTCGAGTATAGACTATGGTGGAATAAGTGATAACAAGTCTTGCGTAGTTAGGGCGAAGCATAAGCTAATGTTGTATTTTGTATACAATATAATGTTAAAGGAGTGCTGAGATCTATGCCGGATTCTAAACAGCTAATGGAATGGTCAGAACGTTATGCGGCTCCAAATTATCACCCTCTTCCAATTGTGATTGAACGTGCGGAGGGGGTCTGGGTTGAGGATCCGGAAGGTCGGCGATACATGGATATGTTGAGTGCATACTCAGCTATGAATCATGGCCACAGGCATCCTACCATTATACAGGCACTGAAAGATCAAGCGGATCAAGTCACATTAACATCGCGTGCGTTTCATAGCAAGGCGGCCTCTCTTTTTTATCAAAAACTCGCACAGTTCACAGGTAAGTCTAAGATTTTGGCGATGAATACCGGTGCCGAAGCTGTAGAGACTGCCGTTAAGGCGGCTCGCAGGTGGGCTTATCGCAGCAAAGGAGTGCCGGAAAACCAGGCAGAGATCATTGTGTGTGCTGGTAACTTCCATGGCAGAACATTAACCGTGACTTCATTCTCATCTTCCGCAGAATATAAAAAAGATTTTGGTCCCTTTACACCGGGATTTCGCATTATTCCGTATGGAGACCTTGAGGCATTGAAACAGGCTATTACTCCCAATACGGCAGCATTTCTAGTAGAGCCTATTCAAGGGGAAGCGGGAATCGTTATCCCGCCAAAAGGTTATCTTGCAGACGCATTCTCTTGGTGCAAGCAGCAACGTGTGCTAACGATAGCCGATGAGATCCAGACTGGATTCGGTCGAACAGGGCGTCGGTTTGCCTCTGATTGGGAGGGAGCAGAACCAGATCTATGGATTATGGGCAAAGCCTTAGGTGGCGGAGTGATGCCTATATCTGCTGTTGCAGCTGATGCAAGCATATTAGATTTATTCGAGCCGGGATCACATGGTTCTACGTTTGGAGGTAATCCTTTAGCTTGTGCGGTTGCGATTGCAGCCTTGGATGTATTAGAGAGTGAGAAGCTTGCTGAGCAATCAGAACGTTCAGGTCATTATTTTATGAAGGAGCTTCAGAGCATTCGTAGTTCAGTTATTAAAGAGATTCGAGGTCGGGGATTGTTTATTGGTGTTGAACTAAATGTGCCAGCACGTTCTTTCTGTGAGCGATTAATGGCGGAAGGTCTGTTGTGTAAAGAGACGCATGAGACCACAATACGCTTTGCGCCACCGTTAACAATTACGAAGGACGAAATGGATTGGGCGTTAGAGAAGATTCATAGGGTGCTAAGTGAATAGTTCTATACCGTATTGGATGACTTACTTCATATAAAGATTACTGAGGGAGATGACTTGCATGGGAAAAGACGAGCACGTATCTGTAGGTAATCCGTATGCTTTTAGTGAGTTACCTCTTAAATCTGAGGAAGGCCGCCAGGTTGCCATTATTAAAGTTCCTTTTGGATTAGCTGGAGCACGAGGTGGGGCAGAGCTAGGCCCGGATGAACTGATTACTGCAGGACTGAGAAGAGAAATTGCACGACTAGGTCTAACTGTTCAACGAGAGGTAAGGGTTGATTGCACGAATATGCCTGCTTCCTCTACTGAAAAATCCCGAGGGAAATATCTATCGGAAGTACGTCAGGTGAGCGAAAGAGTGTGCCGTGAAGTTTCTAATGTGGTTACTGGGGGGACTTTCCCTCTGGTACTTGGTGGTGATCATAGCATTGCAATTGGTACTTTGGCTGGCTTAAGTGCGAACTACTCTAAGCTGGGAGTAATCTGGTTCGACGCACATGCTGATCTTAACACTGAAGAGCACAGCTTATCCGGTAATGTGCATGGCATGGGTTTAGCAGTAGCGATGGGGCATTCATCGTTTAACTTTTCTCAAATTCCTGGTGCGGGCTCATTCATTGATCCTTCGAAGGTGGTTTACATTGGTTTGCGTGACTTGGATGACTATGAGAAGCTCCAGATTAGAACGCTTGGCATCAAAAGTTATACGATGCATGACATCGATCGTTTGGGCATAGAGCAGGTTATTAAACAGGCACTTTCTATAGTAGGCGAAGGTACAGACGGTATCCACATCAGCTTTGATATGGATTGCCTTGATCCTCGTGAAGCGCCGGGGGTAGGGACGCCAGTTCCAGGTGGGTTAAACTATCGTGAAGCGCATTTTGCATTGGAGCTGCTTGCGTCGACGAATCGAATCACATCTATGGAACTGGTAGAGGTCAATCCTTTGTTTGATCAGAACAGACATACCGCAAGACTTGGGGTAGAGCTGATCGCTTCTCTGCTTGGCAAACGAATTCTATAGTGGATATGTTGTAAATGGAGTTGGCATCCTAGGTCACTAGTGTATATGAATGATCTGTATGTATTGATGTTCTTACTATAGAAGAAAGTGATCTGAAGATAGCCAGTGTGGTTACCCTTTCATTAAGAAGAGGGAGAGCGTGCTGGCTTTTGTTCTGGTTGTGCGTATGAACTGGGGTAACGGATGGAAAATGGATGCTGACGATGTGAGTGGCTGTTAGAAAAGGTAGATGAGTCATTGTTGTTATAAGGATGATACGGATTTTAAAACTTTTGAAAAAAAAGCTTGCGTTCTAAATCTGTACATGGTATATTCTAATTCCGGCCAAGAAAACACGAGAAACACGGTGCGGCAAGCAAACAAAATAAGCTTCGAAAGAAACTTAAAAAAAGAGCTTGCAAAGTTGGTTCGGATGTGATAAGATATAAAAGTTGCTGACGAGAACGAATGTCGGCGCTGAAACAAGTTTGATCTTTGAAAACTGAACAACGAGTGAGTAATCATCCTGCTTGCAGGATGAACAAAATGAGATTTTTAATCTCGTCAGTTTCAAAATGAGCTAATCGCTCTTTTCAATACTTTATTGGAGAGTTTGATCCTGGCTCAGGACGAACGCTGGCGGCATGCCTAATACATGCAAGTCGAGCGGACTTGAAGAGAAGCTTGCTT
>NZ_JAKRNP010000026.1:0-1375 GCF_022346845.1 Paenibacillus sp. ACRSA
GGAACAGACTTTCAATTACAGGGCTTTTACCTTCTTTGGCGGGCCTTTCCAGACCTCTTCGCTTAACCGGTTCCTTTGTAACTCCATGTGAGACGTCCCACAACCCCAAAGAGCAAGCTCTCTGGTTTGGGCTTCTCCGCGTTCGCTCGCCGCTACTGACGGAATCACTATTGTTTTCTCTTCCTCAAGGTACTTAGATGTTTCAGTTCCCCTGGTATGCCTCTACTTGCCCTATGTATTCAGACAAGAGTAACTGGAAATTACCCCAGCTGGGTTTCCCCATTCGGACACCCCCGGATCAAAGCTTGCTTACAGCTCCCCGAGGCAGTTTCGTTGTTCGCCACGTCCTTCATCGGCTCCTAGCGCCTAGGCATCCTCCGTGTGCTCTTAGTAGCTTAACCATTCGCTCGTGTTCGAGCTGTCGCTTCCCTTGTTTTGCTTGCGCAAAGCCAAAAGTCACTCCATTTCGATCACTCGCTCCAGCAATTTAACTACCGTTTTTATTGAAACTTGTTTACACAAGTTCAGCTAAAAAGGAATGTTCTAATTCGCATTTACTTTCGTTTCGATATCTAGTTTTCAAAGAACAAGCTCCATGCAAAAGCAAGCTGTTTGAGAGTTTGAGCTCTCAAAACTGAGCAACGAGTGAGTAATTTTGCAGCTAAGCTGCATATTTGAATGTTTCCACGCGGGAAACGATTCTCCATAGAAAGGAGGTGATCCAGCCGCACCTTCCGATACGGCTACCTTGTTACGACTTCACCCCAATCATCTATCCCACCTTCGGCGGCTGGCTCCTTGCGGTTACCCCACCGACTTCGGGTGTTATAAACTCTCGTGGTGTGACGGGCGGTGTGTACAAGACCCGGGAACGTATTCACCGCGGCATGCTGATCCGCGATTACTAGCAATTCCGACTTCATGCAGGCGAGTTGCAGCCTGCAATCCGAACTGAGACCGGCTTTGTTGGGATTGGCTCCACCTCGCGGTTTCGCAGCCCGTTGTACCGGCCATTGTAGTACGTGTGTAGCCCAGGTCATAAGGGGCATGATGATTTGACGTCATCCCCACCTTCCTCCGGTTTGTCACCGGCAGTCTATCTAGAGTGCCCATCCGAAATGCTGGCAACTAAATATAAGGGTTGCGCTCGTTGCGGGACTTAACCCAACATCTCACGACACGAGCTGACGACAACCATGCACCACCTGTCTTGAATGTTCCGAAGAAAAGGTACATCTCTGCACCGGTCATTCAGATGTCAAGACCTGGTAAGGTTCTTCGCGTTGCTTCGAATTAAACCACATACTCCACTGCTTGTGCGGGTCCCCGTCAATTCCTTTGAGTTTCAGTCTTGCGACCGTACTCCCCAGGCGGA
>NZ_JAKRNP010000027.1:0-1083 GCF_022346845.1 Paenibacillus sp. ACRSA
ATGACGGATTGTAATATGAAGTGCGACACCTACTGAAAATAAATAAAAAAGGGCCCATGGCCGGATTCGTGTAGAATGAAGGTTCCTACACCACATTCACACAAGGAGAATCCACCATGAGCTACACACATCTTAGCATAATTGAGCGCAGCAAGCTAGAAATCCTCCATCGGCAAGGTCATAGTTCAAGAGCCATCGCAAAGGAATTGGGAAGGCATCCTTCGACGATTTGTCGTGAGTTGGAACGCACTACATTTTCCGAGGTATACCATGCGGAACAAGCCCAGCAAGCGTACCATGAACGGCGAAAAGCTTCTGTATCGCCAGGCAAGTGGTCTATGTCCTTAGCGAATTCGCTGGAGGAAAAACTCCATGAGACATGGTCTCCAGAGCAAATCATGGCACGTTTTCGCATGGATGGTTTGCCTGTTGTTTCCTTCAGAACGATCTATCGCTGGATATACAAAGGCAGACTGGTTCAAGGCATGCTACGGGTTCTCCGTCATAAAGGAAAGCGACAGAAACCCTCTGAAACTCGCGGTAGATTCCGCGTTGGAAAGCCCATTGCTGAGCGTCCCAAAGAGGTTCGCTCTCGTGAAACATTCGGACACTGGGAACTAGACACGATGGTTTCGAGTCGTGGAAAAAGCAAAGGATGCATCGCCACATTCATTGAACGTAAGACACGTCTGTATACGGCCATACTCATGCCAGATCGAACAGCCTTATCGATGGAAATTGCCCTTGGCGTAGCCATCTCACAATATCCGAAGGGTACGTTTCTCACCGCTACGGCAGACCGTGGTAAAGAGTTTGCCTGCTATGCGAATGTGGAAGCCACCCATAACCTGGACGTTTATTTTGCTGATCCGTACTCATCTTGGCAAAGGGGTTCCAATGAAAATGCAAACGGGCTACTTCGAGAGTTTTTCCCGAAAGGATTGGATCTTGCCGAAGTGGAAGATGACGAGCTTGCCCGTTCACTCGATTTAATCAATAACAGACCCCGTAAATGTTTGGGATGGAAAACCGCTCACGAATCTTTTTCAAAGGAACTGTCGCACTTGGCTTGACAATTCGTCA